>NZ_JAGKRG010000049.1:0-321475 GCF_017939565.1 Aeromonas sp. SrichE-2G | reverse complement strand
AGTTGGTTGCGGGGGCCGGATTTGAACCGACGACCTTCGGGTTATGAGCCCGACGAGCTACCGAGCTGCTCCACCCCGCGTCCGAATTGTACTGCCACCACAAGAGACAGAGCAGTTGTCCCTTGTTGTCTTCGTCCCCACCGCACTGCATTGCCTGCCATGGACACAAATAAGTTGGTTGCGGGGGCCGGATTTGAACCGACGACCTTCGGGTTATGAGCCCGACGAGCTACCGAGCTGCTCCACCCCGCGTCCGAATTGTATTGCCACCACAAAAAGCAGAGCAGTTGCCTTTTGCTGTCTTCGTCTCCATCGCAGGCGCTAGCGCTTGCCATGGACACAAATAGTTGGTTGCGGGGGCCGGATTTGAACCGACGACCTTCGGGTTATGAGCCCGACGAGCTACCGAGCTGCTCCACCCCGCGTCTGAGGTCGCCCATAATAGGCGCCAACGCTGAGATTGCAAGTAAATATCCTAAAAAAAGTTTATTCGAAGATTAAACCGTCACATGCTGTTTTCTTTTGCAACAAATCGCAGTTTTATCAGGCAACTAGCCACTTCCCCCCTCTCCTGCAGCCCCCTTCCCCTGCTAAAGACGGGCCCCCAATCCGCCCTCACTCCAGCCGCCGACCATAAAAAAGCCCGCATCATGAGGTGCGGGCTCTGCGCGGGTTCTGCTATCCGTGGGCTCAGGCCAGCTGGTGCAGCACGCTGGTCGCCGCAATCTGGGCGATGATGAGGCCGCACAGGGTCACGGAGAGCACCACGGGGGCAGTCTCCTGCTGACGGTAGAGGGGGCTGAACCAGAGCAGCAGGGCGGCCACCAGCAGACCGGCCTGGGTCAGCACCCCCGGGATCAGCGCATCCAGCCCGGCGTTGCTCCCCTGCCAGGCCACCAGCACCGCCAGCCAGATAAGACTCAGGATGGCGGCCACCAGGCCAGCCAGGGGCAGCAGCAGGTTGAAGGCCTGCAAACGATGGCGGGCGCGCAGCAGCATCAGGTGGGCAAAGGCCGCCCCCAGCAACACCATCTGCAGCAGGCCGCCGAGCCAGCCCTGGATCTGCAGCAGACCGACCCCATAGAGGGCGAGCGGCAGGGCGGGCAGCCACAGCAGGCGGGCGGAAATGGCGCGCTTGCCCTCGAGGCGGGACTGGGCCATCGACAGCGCGATGCCCAGCACCAGGGCCGCGCCCCCGCTCCAGATCACCCACCCCGTCACCCTGGCCTCCACCGCCAGCATCAGGGAAAGCCCGGTGATGACCCAGACGGAGAAGATCTGGGTGGTGATCCGCGAGCGCTGACCCGGGCAGAGGTCGCCGCGCCACAGGACGATCCCGAGGGCGATCAGGGCACCCAGGGCCATCAGCCCGGTCAGGGGGAAGAGCCAAAAAGGAAGTTGGACGAACATAGGGTCTCCGGGAACTGTCTGGATCCGGGCGCAGGTGGCGCCCGTCACGTGTTAAGAGGCAGGGAGTATATCCAAACTCCCCCCGGTTCCCAACGCCGTGGGCTCAGCTTTGCCCGCGGGCCAGGGCGACCACCCGGGCGAACATCTGACGCAGCACCGGCGGGATGTGCTCACCACCGAGGCGCTCCGCCTCCTCCACCACCGCCAGGGCCATGCCGGGCTTGCTGCGATGGTGGATGGCCTTGGCGATGATGCGCCCGGCGTTCAGGGTGGAGCGCCCGCCCACCCCGGCCTCGCGCCGGAACACCCCCTCGAACCCGTTCTGGTAGAGGTAGTGCTCTATGTCCGCCGCCGGCAGCTGGGTCAGCCGGTCCCGCTCGCGCTCCCCCTTGAGCAGGGAGCGGGCGGAGCTTGCATACTTGGCTCCCGCCTCGTCACCGTCGGTGAGCAGGTGCCACTCTATGCCGAAGTCCCGGGCCACCTTGATGAGGGGGGCCTGGCCGCACTGGGCGAACTCGATGATGCGCACCCCTTCGGCCCGCAGGCTGTAGCCGCAGATCTGGGCGAGCTCCGAGAGCAGCCAGATCTCCGTCTCCCCCTCCACCAGCAGCCAGCAGCGGGCGAACATCGACATGGGCCTGTTGATCCGCACGTGGAAGGCAATTTTGCGCAGATCGTCGCTGCTGTAGCGCTCCCCCCCCAGCTGGTGGCAGAGGATATCCTGCTGGCGGCGCACCAGACGGCGCACCTGATTGAGCGGCAGGGAGGAGAGCAGGTCCCCCGAGTTGGTGGTGAGCAGCTTCTGGCCGGGCAGCTGTTCGAGCAGCCCCCAGGCCAGGGCCAGCATGGTGGGGTGCAGGCGGCTCTCGGGGTCTTCCAGCATCAATATGGGTCTGGCCCCCTCCTCCAGCTCCCGGTTGCCCCGGGCGTGGAGCAGCATGGCTGCCATGCCCGCCATGGCCAGTTGCAGCGCCCGGTTGTCTGCGTTGCGCAGCAGCACCTGCAGGTTGCCGGGGTTGCGCAGTGTCATGGGGCGATTGACGATCTCCCGCTGGCTGCGGGGCTTGTGCTTGATGGGCGCCAGGGCGCTGAAGTAGTGCTCCATCAACTGCTGCACCGCCTGCAGCGCCTCCTTGAGCTCGGGCTCCCCGATGCGCTGGGGCTCGTCGGTGAGCTTGCCGGCCAGCTCCCCCAGCCGCTGCTCGCACAGATCTCCCCAGGGCAGCCGCTCGACCCCCTCGCGGGCGGTACGGGCGTCCCGCAACCGGAATACCGGGTTCATGGTGATGAGCAGGCGCACCAGCTCGTCGTTGTTGTCCAGGGCCAGGCTCTTGCCGATGCCGTCGAGAAAATCGTGGGTGGTGAGCACGCTGCCATCCTCCTGCAGCTCGGCGCTGGCGCGATAGTGCACCCGGTGGAACTTGTCCTTGTGGGGGATCCAGGCTGCCCCGAGCCGGGCCAGACGGCGGGAGTGCTGGCACATCTGGGGACGGTATTCACTGAAGGTGAGCACAAGTTGCAGGGTGCGCGCGGGGGCCAGCTCGGGATCCTCGGGCTGATGGAAGTCATCGTGACCGAATTGATAGGGCTCGGCATCCCCCAGCAAACACCAGAGGGCCCGCAGCAGGCTGGACTTGCCCCAGGCGTTTTCGCCGATGAGCACAGTGGTGTTGTCCAGCCCGAGGGAGAGGCGATTTATTCCGCGAAAACCTTTGACTTCGATGCGTTCCAGAAACATGCAGCCATATCCAGTCCATCCTGATGGCGCAATAGTGGCAAAGTTGCCGGAAAAATCCTACCGGGACGGGGCGTTTTCAGCGGGAACTGTGAGGAACGAGAGGTTCGGGGGGCGTGGGCAGGCTGGCGCGATCCTGGGGGGCATTCCAGTGGCTGAACCAGAGGTGACGGGTACGGATCTGACGTTTGCGATGATTCAATGGGCTTTCCTTTCAATGGAGAAGAGACAGAGGGTACACCTCTTTTGCCCAGAGTCTCAGGGTTATCTGTGACAGGAGAATGACAGCTGGGCGCGCCATTGGCCCGGGCTCAGGCCGAAGGCCTCCCGGAAGCGATTGCCGAAGTGGGCCTGGGAGGAGAAGCCGCACTGCACGGCGATGCTGGCCAGGGGGTCGCTCCCCGCCAGCAGCTGCTTGGCCCGCTTGAGCCGCAGCCCCAGCAGGTAGCGATGAGGCGGGCAGCCCAGGCTCTGGCCAAACATCCGGGCGAAGTGATATTCGCTCAGGCCCGCCTCCCGGGCGAGATCCCCCAGGGAGACCGGATCGGCCAGATGCGCCACCAGATACTCCTGCACCCGCCGCACCACGGCGGGGGCCAGGCCGCCCCTCACCTCCGGCAGGCCGGGGGCCTCCCGGGTATGGTGGCGATAGGCGTGCAGCATCAGCATCCAGGCGCCGTGGGAGAGCGCCATGCGATCCACGCCGTGCTGCCAGTCGAGCTGCATCAGTTGCCCCTGCACCAGGGCTGCCGCCAGGGGATCGTCGATGAAGGTCTTGTCTTCCAGCTGCAGGTGACGCCCCTCCTTGTCGCACACCTGCTCGGCGATGCCGATGAGGTGCGCCGGGGTGAAATAGAGGTGGAAGAAACGAAACTCCTCGCGCACCAGCCACTCGGATCTGTGGTGATCCGGCATGATGCACACCTTGCCGGCACCGCCGTGGCCCCCGGGACCGTCGAGGCGTTCGGTCTGCTCGCCCCCCTGCAGATAGACGCTGATGGTGTGGTGACCCGGCTTGTGATAGCGGGTCTGATCGTAGCGGTTGCGCCAGCTGGCCACCCCGAGCCCGGGCTCCAGCCAGCAGGAATCCTCCAGCCGGGCCCCGGTGCTGACCAGGGCGTCGAATACTCCCGCCACCCTTGTTTGCTGCATGAGCGGCTGCGTGAGCTGTGGCATTGTCTGCTGCATGGAATGCTGCCCTCTGTCCTCCCGGGCCTGCGCCCGTCTCGTCTGCCGCCATCTTATCGCGCCTCATGGTCAAAGGCTGCGCCTCCATGGAAAAAACCGCAAGATGGTGCAAGCCAGCCCCTCTCCGGCGGCCCATGCTGATCCCACGTCACTCTTTCTGCTTGTTGGTCACACCATGAATCTGATGCTCTATGTCTCCACCGTCCTCATCTGGGGCAGCACCTGGATTGCCATCGCCTGGCAGCTCGGCCCCATCCCCATCGAGGTCTCGGTGCTCTACCGCTTCGCCCTGGCGGCGCTGGCGCTGTTTGCCCTGCTCACGGTGAGCGGCAAGTTCCCGCGCCTGCCCTGGGCCGGCCAACGCTACGCCGCCCTGCTCGGTGCCCTGCTCTTCTCCACCAATTTTCTCTGCTTCTACCACGCCACCCTCTATATCCCGAGTGGCATGTCGGCGGTGATCTTCGCCAGCGCCAGCATCTTCAACGGCCTCAACCTCTGGCTGTTCGAGGGCAAGCGCCCCGGTTTGCGCTGGCTGCAAGGCTCCCTGCTGGGGCTCCTCGGCACCCTGCTGCTGTTCTGGCCCGTGCTCGTGGATGCGCAACTCGGTGCAAACGGCTGGAAGGGGCTGCTGTTTGCCTGCGCCGGCACCCTCTGCTTCTCGCTCGGCAACCTGGTCTCGGCCCGGGGCCAGCGCCAGGGCTATCACGTGCTGCAGATGGTGCCCTGGGGCATGGTCTACGGCGTGGCGCTGCTGCTGGGCTGGGTCACGGTACTCGGTCAGTCCCTGACGCTGCCCACCGATCCTCGCTACCTGGCGGCCATGGTCTATCTGGCCATCTTCGGCTCCGTCATCGCCTTCACCGCCTACCTCACCCTGGTGGGGCGCATCGGCCCCAGCAAGGCGGCCTACGCCACCGTGCTCTTCCCCCTGGTGGCGCTGACCCTCTCCACCTTCTATGAAGGCTTCGTCTGGCAGACGGTCTCCATCGTCGGTGTGGTGGTGAGCCTCATCGGCAACCTGGTGATCTTCGCCCCGCCCGTCAAGGCGTGGCGCTGGCCGCTGGCACGGGCTACAAACGGTACTTGCCCCTGATGCCACCAGCCCCTAAGGTAACCGCTTTCAACAGACGAGGACGGGAGAGAGCATGTTACTGGAAGGGCTGGAGACACTCTGCCTGCTGGCGAGCGAGGGCACCATGGCCAAGGTCGCGAGCCGCCTCTATATCAGCCAGTCGGCAGTCAGCAAGCGCATCGCCCAGCTGGAGCAGCGCCTCGGCAAGAAGCTCGTCGAGCCGGATGGACGCCACACCCGCCTCACTCCCCAGGCCAGGGAACTGCTCACCCGGGTGGCCCCGAGCCTGGCCGAGATGAAGGGGGTGCTGACGGACAGCCAGATCCTCACCGACCAGACTCCCCTGCCCGTCGCCTGCTCCGAGACCCTGCTGGCGGGCTACCTCGCCCGCTTCATGCACGACTACCTCGAGCGTGATCCCCATATCGCCCTCTCCACCCACCACACGCCGGTGATCCTGGCCCGGGTGCGTGGCGGTGACGCCCTGCTCGGCATCTGCGCCGGGCGCCTGCCACCGGGGCACGGCCTGTGCACCGAACGACTGCTGGAGGAGCCCTTCTATCTGGTGGGCGATGATCAGGGGGACGCCAGAATCGGGGATCAGGAGGGGGAGCGCAGGATACTGACCATGGATCTGGAGAACCCCTCCAACCGCTACCTGCGCGAGCCGCTGGCGGCCCTCGGCCTGACGCCGGCCATGGAGCTCGACTCCTACCTGGCGCTGATCGAGCTGGCCAAGGCGGGCATTGGCCCCGTGCTGCTGCCGGCCGGCCTGCTGGCCCTGGTGGGTGAGCAAGGGACACGGGCCCGCCCCCTGCCGGGGCTGGGGCGCCCGCTCCACCTGGTCTATCGGCCAAACAGCCTCAAGCGCGATCGCATTGCCCGCCTGGTCCAGGCCCTGCAGGCCCATTTCCGGCAGCTGACGGCTCAGGGCTGAAAACAAGAGGGCCCGATCCAGCGGATCGGGCCCTCGTCATCTCGGGTGTCAGGTTCAGCCCAGCCAGGCAAAGAGCTCGGGATACTGGCTCCACACCAGCTTGGCAGACATCAGGAGGGAGACGGTCACCAGCAGCGGCTTGATGAGCTTCACCCCCTTCTTGAGCACCAGCTTGGAACCCATGCGCGCCCCGATGAACTGCCCCATCGCCATGCACAGGCCCACACTCCACACCACCTTGCCCCCCAGGGTGAAGAACAGCAGGGAGGCGATGTTGGAGGTGAAGTTGAGCAGCTTGGTGTGGGCGGTGGCCCGCGCCATGCCAAAGCCCGCCAGAGCCACGAAGCCGATGGCAAAAAATGACCCTGTGCCCGGCCCGAAGAAGCCGTCATAAAAGCCCACGCCCCCGCCCACCAGCAGGGCGAACGCCATGGGGGTAAGGCGGCGCTGGCTCTCCGCATCGCTCACCCGGGGGGAGAAGTAGAAGTAGCAGGCGAACGCCATCAGCAGGAAGGGGAGCAACCGCTCCAGGATGGCGGCATCTATGGTCTGTACCGCCAGGGTGCCGATGGCCGCGCCGATGAAGGTGCAGATGACCGCCGGCCAGATGATGGCCCACTCCAGCAGCCCCTTGCGGGCATAGAACCAGGTGGCGGAGAAGGAGCCGAAGCTGCTCTGCAGCTTGTTGGTGCCGAGCACCAGGGCCGGCGGCATGCCGGTCGCGAGCAGGGCCGGCACGGTCAGGAGCCCGCCGCCCCCGGCGATGGCGTCGATAAAGCCGGCGATGAGGGCCACCCCGAACAGGGCGACCAGGGTGAACAGTTCCAGTTCCATCCATAGACCTCGTGTGATGGGCCGCCCGCAACCACGCCGGGGCCCTGTATGAGCACAATGCAGGACGCTATCCTAGCGACCGCGGGCTCATGAGGCCAACGAAACAGTGGCAGCCAATCGATTCCTTATTTTCATTAATCAAGTGCAAGAGACTGCCTGCCCCTTGATGGCCTCCAGCCCCTGCAGCAGCGGTGTCTCATCCTCGCCGGGGGCCCGGCTGACCCGGCCCGCCATGTAGCGGCTGCTGAAAAGATTGAACCAGAGCTGCAACGCCTGACCGGCCTGCAGCTCCCCCGCCACCTCCAGCACGCAGGCCGCTACCTCGGCGGTGCACAGGTGCTCGTCGCTGTGGGCGACCCGCATGCCGTAGGTGGAGAGCGCATCGGGCTTGATGGCGAGCACCGGGAAGCCGTCGAGGTAGGGGCTCTTGTTGAACATCTTGCGCGCCTCGGGCCAGGTGCCGTCCAGCAGGATGAAGAGCGGCTTCTTGCCGGGGGCCGGCGTCACCACAGAAGTGAGCCGGGTCGGCTCCTTTTCGCAGGCGGGGAAGACCACGTAGGGCTGCCAGGCGGGATCCGCCAGCAGCGCCAGCAGCTCGGGATGGGGCTCGGTACGCGACCAGAGAAACGCCCAGGTGGTGTCCGGCAGCACGTCGGCGATGAGGCGCCCGGTGTTGGAGGGCTTCATGGGCTCGCTGTCATACATCATCAGGCAAAAACCGGCCTTCGCCTTGAGGGCGGGGCGCCAGTCACAGGCACACCAGTCGTGGCGCAGCTGGCAGGCGTCGCAGCGCGGCACGCTGCCGCCACGGGCGAGGAAGGGGCGGGTCGAGACGCTCTTGCGCCACAGGCGCAGGCGATTGACGGCGTGATCGGGAATGGGCTTCATGGAACGCGGCTCTGGCGGCGCCTGTGGCGGAATAAAAGGGGGCAGATTGTAACGGCGGTCGCCGCCTGCGGCAAGGCTTGCCGAGGGGCACACGGCTCCCCTTCCCTCACCCCGCACCTGCCGCGGCATCCCCATGAAAAAGGGGCCCTGAGGCCCCTTCTGACAATGTGCTGCAACCGGATCTGGCACCGGCGTCAGACCGCCTTGCGCAGGATCCGCTCCAGGTAGTCGGCAAAGCTGTGGCCGTGATGCTCCAGCAGTTTCGGGAACATGGAGATGGAGGTCATGCCCGGGAAGGTGTTGATCTCGTTGAGCAGGATCTCCCCCTCTTCGGTCAGGAAGAAGTCGATGCGCGACAGATGGGTCAGCTTGAGCTGGCGGAACGCCTTCAAGGCATACTCGTGGATGGCATCGGCCTGCGCCTGGGTCAGCCCCTCGGCCTTGAGCGCGGTCTCGGTGTGGCTGGCGCTGCTGTACTTCTCTTCATAGGTGTAGAACTTGTCCTGGGGCACGCAGATCTCCCCGGGATAGGTGGCCACCAGCTCGTCACCGTACTGGTAGACCGCCACTTCCAGCTCGCGGGGCTTGACCGCTTTCTCGATCAGCACCTGCTCGGAGTAGCCGAAGGCATCCTTGATCCCCTGCACCAGATCCGCCTCGTTGCTGGCGGAGTAGCAGCCGACAGAAGAACCCTGGGAAGCTGCCTTGATGAAGACCTTGCCCCACTTGGCCAGGGCTGCCTTCGCCTCGCCGATAGCCTCCTCGCTCTGCTCGGTCAGGAACAGATAGGGGGTGTTGGGGATGCCGATGGCGGAGAGCCACAGCTTGGTGCTGATCTTGTTGAAGCAGATCTTGCTCGCCTCGGCGTCGCAGCCAAGGTAAGGCAGCCCCGCCAGCTCGAGGAAGGATTGCAGATCCCCGGTCTCGCCCGGGTAGCCGTGGATGCAGGGCACCACGTAATCCACCGGACGGGCCACGCTGTCAAAGGAGAGCAGCTTGTCCAGCCCCAGCTTGCACTCGCGGCCATCGGCAGAGAGCCAGCGATCGGCGAACATCTCGACCCGGGTCACTTCCACACCGGGCAGGAGCCCCAGCTGTTTTTCGAGGAAATTGGCGCTGCGCAGAGACACTTCGTGCTCGGAGCCACCGCCGCCGCACAGCAGCAAGACATGCATGTTCTTCATTAGATGTGATCCCTTGGGAGAAGCGGCTTCGTCATCACCCTGTAAAAAACCAACCGAAGAGCCTGTTCACCCTCCTCCTGCGTGGGCAGGGGAGGCGCGAGCATGTTCCCATCACAGGACGAAGCCGGAAACGAACATAAGTGCGGGCAGTGTAGCAAGGGAGGGGAAGCCTTGTCAGCCGATGGGACCGCCCTCCCCCCCTCCTGACCCGTATAAAGTGTCCCGCTGTGTCAGATACTGGACGAAATGCGCTCAGCGAGGCGGATCGACCCGCCCGGCGCCATTGCCGTTGACCCGAAACCAGCCAGCGATGCTGTAACGCTCCTCGCTTGCGGGCAGTACCTCGTGGGGAAACTCCTCCGACAGGAACAATACCAGCCTCCCCCCCTTGGGAGAGACGTCCATCAGGAACTGCTCGTCGTCGCCATAGACCCGCAATATTCCCCCCGCTTCTGGCTGCCAGTCGTTGTTCAGGTAGAACACCGAGGTAAGGCGGCGGTTGGAACGCCCGGCGAAGGCGTCGCGGTGGGTGGCATAGAAGTCGCCGCGCCGGTAGCGGGCGAAGTGCGCCTCGTAGTCGAACAGCCCCAGCATCAGGCTGCGGTTTGCCGCCAGACGCAGGGACTCCATACGCGCCAGGTAATCCGCCACCGGCGCGCCGAGGGAGGCGTCCAGCCAGTGGATCTGATCACGGCGAATGTCGCGGTTGTCCTGGTGCAGGGTATCGCGGCCGATCCCCGCCGGTCGCCACTCGTCCGGCAGACAGGCCTTGAGGGCATCCACCTCGTCGGCGGTTAAAAAATCGTCCACTATCACCCATCCCCGGGTGTAAATGGCATCCATGACGGCTTGATAGTCCAAGATAGGCTCGCAGCGAGGGAAGAGAGTGCGCTTTTTAGCGACTTCGGCTCACCGGCACAAACCGGATTGCTTCTCCTGAGAAGTCCCGCCATCAATACGACCCGGGGCCTGCCGCTCCTTCTTCCCCTTGCTCCCCGGCGCCGGGCCCGCTAACGTGCAGGAAGCCCTGCGGGGCGCCTTGTCTTTCATCTCAGGAGAGTGCCATGCCCTTGCCCCTTATCCCCCTGCAGCGCCTCGACGGCACGGCTTGCTCCACCGGCGCTCTGCAGGGGCGGGTCGTGCTGGTGGTCAACGTGGCCAGCCGCTGCGGATTCACCCCCCAATACACCGGGCTTGAGGCCCTCTATCGCCAGTTCGGTCCGCAAGGCTTCGAGATCCTGGGCTTTCCCTGCGATCAGTTTGGCCACCAGGAGCCGGGGAATGCCGAGGAGATCGCCCGCTTCTGCGCCATCGACTACCCGGTCAGCTTCCCCCTGATGGCGAAATGCGAGGTCAACGGCGCCCGGGCCCACCCCTTCTATCGCTGGCTCAAGCAGCAAAAGCCCGGCCTGCTCGGCAGCGAGGCCATCAAGTGGAACTTCACCAAGTTCCTGATTGACCGGGAAGGCCGGGTGGTGGGCCGCTTCGCCCCCCAGACCAAGCCGGAGGATCTGGCGCAGGCCATAAAAGCGCTGCTCTGACCCCTTGCAAGGAGCTGGCAGGGGGCGCGCATCGCCCCTCCAGCCTCCACCTTTTCCATGACGACACACACCCTGCCGCGCCCATCTGCGACGCCGCTACTGCGCGTGCGCCTCGCTTCTGCTATATTACGCGCCCACTGTCTCTTGTGTGGTCGCCCCGCCGGACGGGCCCAGCCCTTCCCCCTGCGACCCACCTTAATTTTCATGCCGTGACGGGCCAAGGCCGTCGTCACCCGTTGAGCCCAAGGCTCGGAGTGTCCCTCGAAGATGTCATTCAATGAACTGGGTCTGTCCCCGCACATCCTGCGGGCCGTCAAGGAGCTGGGTTATGAAGAGCCCACCCCCATCCAGCAGCAAGCCATTCCCGCCATCCTGGCCGGGCAGGACGTGCTGGGCGGCGCCCAGACAGGCACAGGCAAGACGGCCGGTTTCACCCTGCCCATGCTCCATCGTCTGCTGGCCAACCACGGCCGTGGCGGCCGCCGCCAGGTGCGCGCCCTGGTGCTGACCCCGACCCGGGAGCTGGCTGCCCAGGTGGGCGAGAGCATCATCAAGTACGCCCACCACCTGCCGTTTCGCACCCTGATCGCCTATGGCGGCGTCAGCATCAAGCCGAACCTGGACGCCATCAAGCTCGGGGTCGACATCCTGGTCGCCACCCCGGGCCGTCTGCTGGATCTGCTGACCCAGGGGGCGCTGACCCTGAGCGCCCTGGAGCTGCTGGTGCTGGATGAAGCGGATCGCATGCTCGACATGGGCTTCATCACCGACATCCGCCGCATCATGAAGGCGCTGCCGGACGAGCGTCAGACCCTGCTCTTCTCCGCCACCTTCTCCAATGACATCAAGGCGCTGGCGGACGATCTGCTCAAGGATCCCACCCTCATCGAGGTGGATCCCAGCAACACCGCCGCCGAGCAGGTGACCCAGCGCATCATCCAGGTCGATCGGGAACGCCGCCGGGAGATGCTCTCCCACATGATCGGCCGTGGCAACTGGCAGCGGGTGCTGGTGTTCGTGCGCACCAAGCAGATCGCCGACAGGCTCGCCCAGCAGATGCAAAAAGACGGTCTGGACACCGTCGCCATCCATGGCGACAAGAGCCAGGGGGCCCGCAACCGGGCGCTGGCGGATTTTCGCGAGGGCAAGGTGCGGGTGCTGGTCGCCACCGACATAGCCGCCCGGGGTCTGGACATCGATCAGCTGCCCCACGTGATCAACTTCGAGCTGCCCCAGATGGCGGAGGATTACATCCACCGCATCGGCCGTACCGGCCGCGCCGGGCGCGGTGGTGAGGCCATCTCCCTGGTGAGCCAGGACGAGCTGGGTCAACTCAAGGCCATCGAGGCGCTGATCGGTCAATCCCTCTCCGTCGAGATCATGGAAGGGTACGAGCCGAGCGGCAAACCGAGCCGCCAGACCCTGCCCGGCAGCAAGCCGGTGCAAAACCCGCCCCGCGCCCGTGGCGCCGCCAATGCCAAGGGTGGCAAGGGCAAGCCCGCCGCCGGCAAAGGCAAGGGGGATGGCGCCAAGAAGCCGGCCCAGTCTCCTCAAAACAAGTCCCGCAAGCGGGAAGTGGTGGGCGAGGACATCGGTTTCGCCCCCATGCGCCGCCTGCCCAGGGCCGAGCGAGGCGACTACCAGGACAACTCCAACGAGGAGTAAGTCAGCGCGCCGACGCCATCATGAAAAAACCGCCCGAGGGCGGTTTTTTACTGGATCTGGGCATCCCTTGTCGGCGTCTCTGATCCTCTCATCCGGTGTTCACTCAATGGGCTACTCGCCCGGAACCGGCCCGGCGGCCATGGCATCGGCCTGTTTGATGACAAACCCTCTCTCGATACCGGCCTTGAAGCCCAGCTTTTCATACAGACGGTGAGCCCCTTCGCGCCCCTCCCCCGACAGCAGCATCACCTTGTAGCAATCCAGCTCCCAGGCCAGGGCAAGCGCCCGCTCAAGCACCCTCTGGCTCAGGCCCTGGCGCCGAAAGCGCGCTGCCGTGACCACGTGCTCGATGATGCCGAACGGCCTGCCACCATTGGTCAGGGTCGCAATCACGCCAAGCTGGCAGGTGGCGGCCAGCTGGCCATCCACCTCCGCCACCAGGATCCGCAGGTGTGGTTGCGCCAGCACCGCCGCCAGGGCTGCACGGGCAGATTCCGGTGCCAGCGGTGGATCCCGGGGGCGCAATTCACGATAGAGGGCCAGCAGACCGGCCACATCCTGCGGGGTACAGGCCCTGATCACCGTCATCGTCCTTCTCCTTGATACTGGGGCTACGCCAACTCACGCCTCGCGGGGAGCGAACATGATGATGGCCATGCCCGTCAGGGCAACACCCGATCCCACCCAGTCCCACAACGTGGGTCTGATGCCATCCACCAGCCAGGCCACGAAGATATAGACGCCGCCATAGGCGGCATAGACGCGACCGGCGGCGGTCGGGTGCAGGGAGAGCAACCAGGCGAACAGGGCCAGGCTGACACCCGCCGGTAACAGCAGCCAGGCGCTGCGTCCCTGGGTGAGCCAGAGATAGGGCAGATAGCACCCCAGGATCTCGGCCAGCGCCGTCACCAGAAACAACCCCATGGTTTTCAACTCGAGCATCGACTACCCCGTTTCCCGGTAAAAACGGCAATGGTAAGCCAAATCGCCGGACCAGATAAGAGAGGCGCTCGCCTTGCGGGCTCAGCGACACCGGGGACTAGCCCCCGGATTCACGACAGACACGCCTCAGCGGGTCTTGACCGCCTGGAGCAGGGCCGAGACGCCGGCGCCGAAGCGACGGGTGCGGATGGCCTCGCGAATATCCGCCTCGCCGTAGCGACTGCCCGGATAGACCACCACGCAGGCGGTGTCACCGGGCGCGAGGAAGTGGGTCTCGCCGAAGGGGGTGTAGCGGGTGGCGCCTATGCTGATGAGGGCATGGGCCGGGCGCCCCGCCTGGGCCAGCAGCCCCTGGATGTGCTCGGCCGGTCCCTCGTCCTGCTGATGGTTGAACTTGTCGATGGCCCAGCCCAGCAACTGGTCGTGGAAGTAGCTGTAATCCACCGCCGCGCTGTCGACCCCGTAGGGGTGCAGCTCGCCGTCGCGCTCCAGATAGCAGGCGATGCGGTAGTCATCGAGCTCGCAGCCCGTCCCGAAGTGGGAGAGCGGCAGCAGCTGCTCCGCCAGTCCCTTGCTCTCTGCGCCCCAGTTCTTTTTCTCGCTGATCTTTTTCGCGTTGGGGCGGCGGATGGAGCAGTCGTTGTAGGCGCCGAACGCCAGGGGGCGGATGGCTACCACCTGCTCCCCCGCGTACTCCAGCTCGCACCAGAGCGCCACTTCCGGCTCGATCTGCACCTTCTCGTCCCCGCTGACCGCCGCCTCGGGCAGGAAGATGGCCTCGCCGCTCAGGGGAAAGACCCCGAGCTGGCCAGGATGGGACGGCACGTAGAAGGGGAACAGCGCCTTGGGGGCCACCTTGTCGGCAACCTGGACGGCGACGAAGTCCGCCGCCTCCCCCGCCTGCTCCAGGTGACCGGCGAAGTTGCCCGCCACCCCCAATCCGATAAAGGGGGTCAATGTGGTGATCTGCATCTGTGGCTCCACTGGCGCGGCCCGGGCCGCTGCCTCGTTGTCATTGTTCAGGGGCGGAAAATACCGCCAAAGAGGGAGCTCATTAGAGCACAGCCCCCCGGCCCGCGCCCAGACAGCCGGCGGCAAGCTGTGCGCCAGGACGGATTTTCCCTCGCCAGATGGTCATAAAACACCCTGTCGACCCCAAGCTGTGATCCCGGTGCTTGGGCGGGGCCGGCGCTTTTGCTAGTCTGCTCCATTCCGTTGCCGTTTGAGTGCCGACACATGGCCGTGACTACACATTTTCAGGGGCGCTTCGAGGTGGAGTTCAAATACCGCCTGGAGAACAGTGCAGCCTTTTCCCGCACCCTCGCGGCCCTCGGCCCCGAGGTGATGGTGGAAGGGGACCAGGAGCAGGACTGCTACTTCGACACGGCGGACGGCGCCCTCGCCCGGGAGGGCAAGAGCCTGGTGATCCGCACCATGCAAACTGCCGGCATCCGGCTCTGGATCGTGAAGGGGCCCGGCCCCGATCGCTGCGAGGCGGTCAATATCTCCGATGCCGACAAGGCTGCCAGCATGGTGCGCACCCTGGGCTACCAGCCGGTGCTGACCATCCACAAGCGGCGCAGCATCTATTTCGTCGGCCCTTTTCACATCACCCTGGATCACCTGGCGGGCGTCGGGGACTTTGCCGAGCTCGCCATCATGACGGATGATGTGGAACGCTTGGAGGAATATAGGAATGCATTGCAAGAATTAGCGACAACACTGAATTTGAAACAACGTGAATATCGTTCTTACAGAGAGTTGTGCGAGCTTCACCAACAAGCTCCCCCATTCAATTAAATATGACATTCACTCAGTCATTTAAATAACCAAGCATTTAAATTAAGCAAGGGAATGTATTTTGAAAAACTATATTACTGTCCTCTTATCATTACTTGCCGTTGGCTGCAGCTCTACATATCAGCAATCAAATGTGCAAACAGCGACCAGTAAGCTCGATCCCCGCCAAGGGGTGCTTATTTCGCAGCCCCAAGATGGTTCATACGAAACGACGCAATATCAAAACTCGGGAAAAATGACTGCCCAGGCAATCTATGCAGCATTTTCCAAGAAAGCTAACAGAGTTGAAATTACCACCAGTTGCCATGGTGAAGCTTGCCTGAACCATATCCAACCGACCCAGTTCAGATATTACGTAAAACCCGTCATTTTACATTGGGAAGAGCGGGCAACCGAATGGTCCGGTAAGCCAGATGTAATTGAAATCCAATTGGTTATATACGATACCCTGAGCAAAAAGAGTATCGCCAACTCGTCGTTTAAAGGAAAAAGCAAATGGGCGACATTTGGTGGCGACCACCCACAGGATCTGCTGCCAGAGCCTACAGAAAAGTATGTTAATAGTCTCTATTAATTAGCCACTGGAATATAACCATGATCGACAAACTCGCCTGGCTGACCTTCAAGGAGGGGCAACTGCTGTGCGCCCGCTCTCACGGCAAGGCCCTCTACTACATTCCCGGCGGCAAACGCGAGCCGGGAGAGAGCGACGAGGCCGCCCTGGTGCGCGAAATCGAGGAGGAGCTGGCGGTGAGGCTCCACCGCGAGACCCTGCGCCTGGCCTGTGAATTCAGCGCCCAGGCGGACGGCAAGCCGCAAGGGGTGATGGTGAACCTGCGCTGCTACACCGGCGAGGCCGACGGCACCCCCATCGCCTCGGCGGAGATCGCCGAGCTGCGCTGGCTGGACAGCCGCCACCAGGATCAGATCTCCCCCGTCTCCCGACTGCTGTTCCAGTGGTTGGCGGAGCAGGGGCTGATCCGCTAGGGCGCGGCCTTCTCGGGACAGGCACCGACCATCCCCTTTAATTGGCAACGAGAGAGAAGATGAGGAGAGTCAATGGAAATCATTGAGGTCGAGAGCACCAGAGGCATCAAGCCTGCGTTGATCACCCTGCTGCAAGATTGCGTGGCCAGCGGTGCATCTGTGGGCTTCCTGCCCCCCCTGCAAGAGGAGCAGGGGTTGGCGTACTGGCAAGGCATCGAGGGAGAGCTGGCCGAGGGGGTGCGCAAGCTCTGGGTGGCATTCGATCACCACCATTTGATCGGCGCCCTGCAGCTCTCCCTGTGCACCAAGGCCAACGGCGGGCACAGGGCCGAAGTGGAAAAGCTGATGGTCCACAGCCAGGCCCGTGGCAAGGGGGTGGGCCGCGCCCTCATGAACGCCATGGAGCAGGGAGCCCGCGATGCCAAACGCACGCTGCTGGTACTGGATACCCGGGTCGGCGACGTGGCCTCCACCCTCTACCGCCAGCTCGGCTATCAGGAGGCCGGCCAGATCCCCGACTTCGCCCGCAACGCGGACGGTTCGCTGGCGGCCACCCAGTTCTTCTACAAGCAGCTCTGAGCCTAGCGCCATGATGGCGCCTCCGTCGCCGGCAAGTCCGCCTCAGGGCAGTGTTGTCGGCGGGGAGACTGATGGCCGGGATGCCATTTTTTCAATTGAACGTATTCAATCAGACCACCCTGGCAAGGAGCCATCATGATACTGGAAGTCGCCCATCTGCAGGTTATCCCGGGCCAGGCCACCGCCTTCGAGCAGGCCTTCGCCCAGGCCCAGCGCATCATCAGCGCCATGCCGGGCTACGCCGGCCACCAGCTGCAGCGCGCCTTGAACGATCCCCACCACTACCTGCTGCTGGTCAACTGGCAGCGGCTCGAGGATCATACCGAAGGTTTCAGGGGCTCACCCCAGTACCAGGAGTGGAAAGCGCTGCTCCACCACTTCTACGACCCCTTCCCCACCGTCCAGCATTTCGAGGCAATACTCCCCTGATCAACGCCCTACCAGGGTGAGGGATCACGCCAGGGCGTCGGCCAGTCGCTCGGCCCTGTGGGCGATCACGGGATCGGCAAAAGCACCCTGCGCGGCGATCAGCTGCAGTTCGTAGGCATCCGCCTCCCAAGTCTGACGTAGCACCGCATCCACCGCGGCATTGGTACGCTCAAACGCGCTCACCGCCTCGTGCCCCGCCTGCAGGTTGGCCAGCATCAGGGCGCTGATGAGATCCCCCACCCCTACCGGCTGACGGGCAAAGTCGTAGAGCGGGCGTGAGATCAGATAGTCCCCCTGCGGGGTGGCCAGCAGCATCTCGAAACGCCCGGCCACGCTGGCGGCGCGGCCCAGGTGCTTGACCAGCACCATCTTCACCCCCTTGGCCAGCAACTGGTGGGCGGCGGCCCGGGTCTGGGCCAGGGTCGCCAGATGAACGCCGCACAGGGTCTCCAGCTCCAGCAGGTTGGGGGCCATGATGTCCGCCACCGGCAGCGCCTTCTCCGTCAGGAAGCGGGTGACGCCGGGCGCCACTATGCAGCCCTTCTCCGGGTGACCCATGACGGGATCGCAGAAATAGAGGGCCGCCGGATTGGCGCTCTTCACCGCAGCCACCACCGCGAGGATCTCGTCCCCCTGCTCCGCCGATCCCAGGTAACCGCTCAGCACCGCGTCACAACGCCCCAGCACCTCGATGTTTACCAGCCCTTCACACAGGGCGCCGATGTGGCCCGCCGGCATCGCCATCCCCTGCCAGCCCGCCGCGTACTGGGTATGGTTGGAGAATTGCACCGTGTTGATGGGCCATACCTCCATGCCGAGGCGGCGCATGGGAAACACGGCGGCGCTGTTGCCGGCACAGCCAAACACCACGTGGGACTGAATAGAGAGAATGCGCTTCATGGAGATCACCGCAGAGAAGAGTCAGGAGAAAGGCGCAATATATAGGATGAAGATACGGCAGTTCCACCCTTGTGCAGCACAAAGCCTTATTTGGCTCAAGACTCGCCTGCCGACACCCTTTCCTGGGTGCGGCACACCGGATCCACAGAGCACTCGAAGGTGTCATGTTGTAAAAGACAATTCTTGTTTGATGGCATATGCGGGGATAAAAACAGCAGCGCACCTGGTAATCGGCGCAAATCGCGATGGCAACGAGACCAGGCACGTCATCCTTCGGCTGCGGAGGTCATCGACCTGCTTGAGAGCTGAACAGGGAAAATTGTGGGGGATGGGAGCATGTAGAAAGCCTGGCGCTACGCGCACTCAAGGCGCCCGTTCGAGGGGACAGGGGTGGTGACGCTGGCAATACAGGGGGGTTGGCGACAAAGGATGCCACCCCCCTCCTCACTTCGTCCTGGATGGTGCCCTCTGCGAAATGCGATACCGGGCGGCTTGGCCGCCCCACCGCAACAGGCTGCACGCGTCAGTGAAATCCTTGCAGCCCATGGAAAAAGAGCCGCGAAGGGCTCTGGGGTCAGTGGGGACAGGGCCAGCAGCCCTGCATCGACTCAGGCTCAGGGGCGGGCGAAGTGGTAGACCCACCCCTCGTCCAGCGCCAAGTCGGCCGCTGGCGGCACCAGGGGCGGCAGCGGGGTGACGTTCCCACCGGCCGCATATTGCAGTGCCATCAGGGCACAGAGGGCGGCATCGTAGGGATCGGTGCCCGGCACCAGGGAGGCCGGCAGATGGGGCTGCAACTCGGGCCGCACCGCGGAGGCCTTGCCCCCCACCTTGGCAAGCGCCGGATAGACCTCCAGCACGGCGCGCTGCGCCTCCCTTGCCAGCTTGGGCACCAGCTGCAGATCCCCAAGGCGCGGCAGCATGGAGAGCGCCAGGGTTGCATTGTTCCCGAGCCTGTCGAAAGTGGCCGACAGCGGTTTCTTGCCATATTGCTGATATAGCCAGCGCTCGCAGTCCCGATAGGCATAGGGGTTGTCTATCTCCCGCTGGGGTACGGCGCACTCGCCCCCCTTCCCCGCCAGCAGCTCGCCGAGGGCCCGTGGAAATGCCAGGGGAGCGTCGATGCCGAGGGCGAGATGCGGGCAGGCGAGCACCTGCATCAGCACCATCTCGTCTTGTAGCGCCGGGCGCAGCAGGGCATCCAGATCCGGCGCCACCCGGGAGCTCAACCGGAACAGGGGGGAGATGCCGAGCCAGTGAAGGCGCTGCTCGCGGGCCTGCCAGCCCACCACCGCCACCGCCTGGGCATTGCCCTGCCAGCCCCTCACATCCCAGCCGATGCCGATGGCATCCATGTGTTCCGTTGTCATGCCCCTGTCACCTCCACACACTATTGATGGAGCACAGGGTAATGACTGCCCCTCCTAAAGCAAGGGGCGACGGCACGGTTAGAAGGATTTCTTGAAGTTCACCAGAGGCAGGATGGGGAAGATGCCGTTTTCGGCGTAGTTGGCGAGGCCTATCTGCAGGCCATCGAGGTGCCGGGTGGCATTGACGAAGCCCAGCTGGAAGGTGGTGCGCTCGGCATAGTTGACGAAGCCGACGTTGGTCATGGCATTGCCCTGGGCGATGTTGACGGCCCCCCAGTTCACCCCTCTCACGTTGTTGGTCAGGTTGACGAAGCCGAGGTTGATCCCGGTGTCCTGTCCCTGGTGCCAGTTGACTGCGTTGATGGCGACCCCGCCAAACTGGTGACGCACCCGGGCGGCGCCGAAGAAGATGCCCAGCTGCAGGCCGGTGAACTGGTCCACGTCGGAGAGGGCGAACACCGGCAGGTCGATACCCTTCACCTGGCCGGTGCGACCATACAGGAAGGAGGCACGCGCCCCTTCCACATGGTGGGAGGCGGGCAGGTTGACACCGGGCAGGGAGATCTGGACAGGGGTGCTGGCCTGGGCCAGACCTGCGAGGAACAGGGTGCTGCCGCCGAGCAGCAAGGCAAGAGGCTTCATCGGGGCTTCCTTTAGAAGAGGAGTGTGGCGCAAGGGTACCAGCGCCTGACCGGCGGGACGAGGCCCCACCCCCTTCCCTGCGTCACCACTCGTCTGAATCCATGACCTGACCCGCTCGGCTGACAAAAAAATTCAAACAGAAATTAACATTTATGTCATTTACACCAAAGACGCTTTGGTTGCAGAATGCTCAAACGTGCGTTTGAACAGAGCAAGCGACACGTAAGACAGGGATGACGAGCTGTACCCGAAAGAAGGGTCAATTGACCCGCAACAACACTGTTCTGCCGAACCGGAGACCCATGATGAATATGGACGTGATCAAGAGCTTTACCGAGCAGATGCAAGGCTTTGCCGCCCCCCTCACCCGCTACAACCAGCTGCTGGCCAGCAACATCGAACAGCTGACCCGGTTGCAACTGGCATCTGCCAATGCCTACGCCGAACTGGGGCTGAACCAGTTGCAGGCCGTAAGCAAGGTGCAGGATGCCCAGAGCCTGGCCGCCCTCGGCACCGTGCAACTGGAGAGCGCCAGCCAGCTCTCCCGCCAGATGCTGGATGACATCCAGAAGCTGAACGCCCTCGGCCTGCAGTTCAAGGAAGAGCTGGATGCCCTGACCGCAGACGGCATCAAGCAGAGCACGGGCAAGGCCTGATAACCCCTGGCTGCCCGTCCGGGCAGCCACATCTCCCCACGACGAGCGTGCGGGCCCCTGCCCGCCCCGGGTGTGGGTGAAGGAGAACCCATGAGCCAACCATCTTACGGCCCGCTGTTCGAGGCCCTGGCCCACTACAACGACAAGCTGCTGGCCATGGCCAGGGCCCAGACCGAACGCACCGCCCAGGCCCTGCTGCAGACCAATCTGGACGATCTGGGCAAGGTGCTGGAGCAGGGCAGCCAGCAGCCCTGGCAGCTGATCAATGCCCAGATGAACTGGTGGCAGGATCAGCTCAAGCTGATGCAGCACACCCTGCTCAAGAGCGCAGGCCAGCCAAGCGAGCCGGTGATCGCCCCGGATCGCAGCGATCGCCGCTTCAAGGCCGAGGCCTGGAGCGATCAACCCCTCTATGACTACCTCAAGCAATCCTATCTGCTGACCGCCAGACACCTGCTGGCCTCGGTGGATGCCCTGGATGGCGTGCCAGAGAAGAGCCGGGAGCGGCTGCGCTTCTTCACTCGCCAGTACATCAATGCCATGGCGCCCAGCAATTTCCTGGCCACCAACCCGGAACTGCTCAAGCTGACTCTGGAGTCCGACGGCCAGAACCTGGTGCGCGGCCTCGCGCTCCTGGCCGAGGACCTTGAGCGCAGCGCCGATCACCTCAACATCCGTCTGACCGACGAGTCCGCCTTCGAGCTGGGGCGGGATCTGGCGACCACCCCGGGCCGGGTGGTGCAGCGCACCGAGCTCTATGAGCTCATCCAGTACAGCCCGACCACGGAGACGGTGGGCAAGACGCCTGTGCTGATCGTGCCCCCCTTCATCAACAAGTACTACATCATGGACATGCGGCCCCAGAACTCCCTGGTCGCCTGGCTGGTCGCCCAGGGCCAGACGGTGTTCATGATCTCCTGGCGCAACCCGGGCGTGGCCCAGGCCCAGGTCGATCTCGACGACTACGTGGTGGACGGCGTCATCGCCGCCCTGGACGCCGTGGAGGCGGTCACCGGCGAGCGGGAGGTGCACGGCATCGGCTACTGCATCGGCGGCACCGCATTGTCACTGGCCATGGGATGGCTGGCCGCCAGGCGCCAGAAGCAGCGGGTTCGCTCCGCCACCCTGTTCACCACCCTGCTCGACTTCTCCCAGCCGGGGGAGCTTGGCATCTTCATCCACGAGCCCATCATCGCGGCGCTCGAGGCCCAGAACGAGGCCAGGGGCATCATGGACGGGCGCCAGCTGGCAGTCTCCTTCAGCCTGCTGCGAGAGAACAGCCTCTACTGGAACTACTACATCGACAGCTACCTCAAGGGGCAGAGCCCGGTGGCGTTCGATCTGCTGCACTGGAACAGCGACAGCACCAACGTGGCGGGCAAGACCCACAACAGCCTGCTGCGACGACTCTACCTGGAGAATCAGCTGGCGAAGGGGGAGCTTCGGATCCGCAACACCCGCATCGATCTCGCCAAGGTGAAGACCCCGGTGCTGCTGGTGTCGGCCGTGGACGATCACATCGCCCTCTGGCAGGGCACCTGGCAGGGCATGGCGCTGTTCGGGGGCGAGCGACGCTTCCTCCTGACCGAGTCCGGTCACATCGCCGGCATCATCAATCCGCCTAGCGCCAACAAATACGGCTTCTGGCAGAGCGAGGCCGAGGCGGACAGCCCGCAAGCCTGGCTGGCGGGGGCGACCCACAGCGGCGGCTCCTGGTGGCCCGAGATGATGCGCTTCATCCAGAGCCGTGACGAGACAGAGCCCGTTCCCGCCCGCCTGCCGGGCGACGGGCTGGAGGCGGCCCCCGGCAGCTACGTCAAGGAACGGCTCAATCCGGTGTTTGCCGGCGCCAAGGTGCAAGAGGAGGAGCCCGCATGAACGCACCATCCCTGGCCGTTGGCCAGAAGGCGAGACTGACCAAGCGCTTCGGCCCGGCCGAGGTCGCGGCCTTCGCCGGCCTGTCGGAGGATTTCAACCCCCTGCACCTGGACCCGGACTTTGCCGCCACCACGGTGTTCGAGCGCCCCATCGTCCACGGCATGCTGCTGGCGAGCCTCTTCTCCGGGCTCCTGGGTCAGCAGTTGCCGGGCAAGGGGAGCATCTACCTGGGCCAGAGCCTCTCCTTCAAGCTCCCGGTCTTCGTCGGGGACGAGGTGACGGCGGAGGTGGAGGTGATCGCCCTGCGGGACGACAAGCCCATCGCCACCCTGGCCACCCGCATCTATACCCCGAGCGGCGACCTCGCCGTCACGGGAGAGGCGGTGGTGAAGCGCCCCTGACGCCCTGCGAGCCCGGCACCCGCCGGGCTCGCCATTTTCCCTGCCACGGCTTTTTTCCCGGCCAACGGCCACTTGCCCTTTCCCTGCCCCGCCTAACTGCCTAAAATGAGCCCCCGCTGTTTCAGCCATTCATCCAGCTAGAGGATTTCCCATGGAGACGTTTCTGCTCGAAGGTCACCCCTTCGTTGCCTTGTGTGACCTGATCAAGCATCAGGGTTGGGCCGATTGTGGCGGTGCCGCCAAGGCGCTGGTCGCCGAGGGCCTGGTGGAAGTGGACGGTCAGGTCGAGACCCGCAAACGCTGCAAGATAGTCGCCGAGCAAGTGGTCAACTTCAACGGCATGAAGGTCGTGGTGAAAGAAGGCGTCAGCCCCGAGATCCTCTGATCCCGACGCTCGGCCACCCAAGCGCTGTCCAGCACCATGGCCGAGCGGGTGGTCAACTTCATCGTCATGAAGGTCATCGTGAAGGTGGTCGTGAAGGAAGGGGCCGGTCCCGACATCCTCTGATCCCTGCCTGAATAAGGGCGCCAACGCGCCCTTTTGCATTAGCTGGCCTTGATCGAGAGGGTCAGCACGAAGCGCGCCATCGCCTCGTCCCCGTTGAGCGACGGGCAGGTGGCCACCACCCGGATGGGGCGGTTGATGCGCTGACCGCTCGCCAGGGACTCGTCGATCATGGCGTCAATCTCCTCCCCCGCCTCACAGTCAAACTGCACGTCCCCCTCGGGGCGCTTCAAGAACTCCCCCTGCACGTCCTTGAAGGCAAAGTGCACCTTCTTGCGCCGCTGCCGTCCCTTCTCCATCACCAGCAGACCGCCCACCAGATCGGCGCCGGTGGCGAGCGCCCCGAAATACATGCTGCCGAGGTGGTTGCGGGTGCGCCAGCCCAGCGGAATGCGGATGCGCAGCGTCCGCGCGTCCATCTTCTCGATGACGGGGGCACAGAAGCCGATGACGGGGATGTAGCGCCAGGCAAAGAGGCGCAGGGCGAGGTTGGCTTTGAAGCGTTGCAGGTCCATTGCAAACTGATCCGATGAGTTGATGTAAACAACATGTTGCCAGCATGACTCGCCGGATTCAAGGCAAGACAACGGCGGCCACCCGCTATTCGCGGGGTGCTTTCACCGCCATCTGTCGCGTCTTCTGCTCGGGCAGCAGGCTCGCCATCTCCGCCAGTATGTAGTCGATGAAGAGGCGCGCCGCGTAGGAGAGCCCCTTCTTGCCGGGATAGACCAGCCATATGTTGTCGAGTGTGGTCTCGTATTCCGGCAGCAGATCGATGAGCTCACCGCTCTCGACGAACGACTTGACGATGATCTCCGGCAAGATGCCGATGCAGTCCCCCTGGAAGACCGCATGGCGGATGTAGTAGGAGCTGTTCGAGATCACCCGGCTGTTGATCACCACCTCGCCCTGATTGAAGATCAGCCGGTTGTCGAGCTGGCCATCCGGCAGGCGTAGGGTCAGCACCTTGTGCTGGTGCAGATCCTCGAGGGACTTGGGCCTGCCGTACTGCTCGATGTACCTGGGGCTCGCGTAGAGCTTGCGGGTGAAGGGCATGATGGGCCTGGCGACGAAGCTGCCATCGTTCACCACGCCGATATGGATGCTGGCATCCAGGCCGTAGTTGAAGATATCCCGGTAGCCGACGGCGCTCAGGTGCAGCTCGAGGTTGATCTTGGGGTACTTCTCCAGAAAGCGCTTGAGCAGGTCGTGGATGAAGATATCGGACTCATTGAGCAGGCCGATCTTGATGTTGCCGGTGGGCTCGTGGCTCTGGGTCCGGATCTGCTCGTGGGTATGATCCAGCATGGGAATGATGTTCTGCAGGCTGTTGTAATACTCCAGCCCCACCGAGGTCATGGTCAGCCGGCGGGTCGTGCGGGTCAGCAGCTTCACGTTCAGCTCGGCCTCGAGATCCTTTATGCGCCGGCTCACGTTGGCGCGCGGAATATTCAGCGCGTCGGCGGCACTGGTAAAGCCTCCCAGCTCCACCACCGACAAAAACAGCTTGAGATCGTCGATCTTCATCTTGGCTCCCGCCTCTTCATTTCGCTCTCACTCCCCGTTCGCATCACTCTGCAGCACGCCGACTGCATCCATCCTCCTCAATTGTCACGAAATTCGTGACAGTGAGGATTGTTATAGCCTGATTATCTCACCAATTGGATTCGATAACATATCTTCTTCACACCTGATTAACTGGATTTCCCCATGCAACACCTGTTTTCCCCTCCCGGTCTCTCTGTCCTCATCCTGGGAGGCCTGCTCGCTGGCTGCGGCACCGACACGACACCCGAGGTGGTCAAGCCGCCGCGACCGGTGAATGCCATTCAGCTCTCCGACAGCAAGAGCCTCTACAGCCTGAAGTTCAGCGGCGAGATCAAATCGCACCAGAGTGCCAGCCTCGCGTTTCGCGTGCCGGGCACCCTGGAGCAGATCCTGGTCAAGGAGGGGGACAGGGTCAGCGAGGGGCAGGTAATCGCACGCCTCGACCCCCATGATTTCCGGGTTCAGCGAGAGGCCATCAAGGCCCAGCTTGGCGAGGCGAAAGCCGCCTACAAACTGGCTATCGTCGAACTGGGCCGCACCCGTCAGGCCGTGCAGGACAAAGCCATGGCCAGCATCAACCTGGAGCGCGCCACCAGCGCCCGGAACCAGGCCAATGCCCGGGTCCAGATGCTGCAGCAATCCCTCAAGCAGGCCGAAGACGCCCTCGCCTACAGCGAGCTCAAGGCGCCGTTTGACGGGATCATCGGCCAGCGCTTTATCGAGGAGCACGAACAGACCTCGCCGGGCCGGCCTGTCTTCTCCCTGCACCAGCCGACGGCCCTCGATGCCGTGGTCGACGTGCCGGAGCAGCAGATCGGTCAGATGAGAAGCGGGATGCAGGCCCGGGTAACCTGGTATCGCCAGGAGGCCAGCGTCAAGGCCGTCAGCACCGAGATCGCCAGCCTGCCGGATCCCCTCAAGCGCACCTACAAGGTGACCTTCAAGCTGCGGGATAACGCCCCCGAGCTGGTACCCGGCAAGGCCATCAACGTCGAGCTGTCCCTGCCTGCGAGCGAGCGCATCTACTGCCTGCCCGCCACGGCCATCAAGAGCCTGGACGGTCAACCCCAGGTGATCGCCATCAAGGGCGCGGCGGCGAGCCACGTGCCCGTCACCGTCGTCAGCCAACGCCAAGACACTCTCTGTGTGGAGGGGGAACTGAAGGCAGGCGACAAGATAGTCACCGCCGGCAGCGCCCTGCTCAAAGAGGGTCAGGCCATCACCGTCATCAACCAGGTGGATGGCCAGTCATGAATCTCTCCTTGTTTGCCATCCGGCAGAAGACCTTCGTCATCTTCTTTGCCACCCTCTGCGCCATCGCGGGGGTCTACGCCTATTTCGATCTCGGCAAGCTGGAAGACCCCTCCTTCACGGTGAAGAGCGCCGTCGTCGTCACCCTCTATCCGGGCGCTACCGCCCAGGAGGTCGAGCAGCTGGTCACCGACAAGATAGAGACCAAGATCCAGGAGATGGGATCGCTGTGGAAGCTCAGATCCCTCTCCCGTCCCGGCAGCTCGATGATCTTCGTGGATCTGCAGGAGAAATACGGCACCGACGAGCTGCCCCAGCAGTGGGACCTGCTGCGCCGCAAGATCCAGGACGTCAAGCTGGAGCTGCCCGTCCAGGCGCAGGTCAGCATAGTGCAGGACGAGTTCTCCGAGGTGTACGGCATGCTGTTCGCCGTCTATGGCGATGACATCCCCATGCACCAGCTGAAAGATCAGGCCCGTGAACTGCAGCGCAGGATCAAGGCGGTGCCCGGGGTCAAGAAGGTGCAGTTGCACGGGGTCAACGAGCAGGTGGTCAACATCGATGTCTCGGAAGAGCGCCTGGCGGAGAGCCACATCTCCCTGGCGGAGCTGGTCACCCAGCTCAACAGCCAGAACGTCCCGGTGCAGACCGGCGACTATCACCTCGGCATCGAGAACCTGCGCGTCGCCCAGAGCGGCCAGTACCGCAACGTGGAGGATATCCGCAACCTGATGCTCACCACGGGGCAGCCCGGGGCCGGCACAGGCACCTTGCGCCTGGGAGACGTGGCCGATGTCCATCTCTCCTACCAGAGCCCGGCCCTGACCGAGAGTCGCTACAACGGCCAGCAGGCCATCACCCTCGCCGTCAGCCCCCAGGACGGGATCAACGTGGTCAGCATCGGCGACGAACTGACCCGGGTATTGCAGCAATTCGAGGCCGAACAGCCCCTTGGCACCGGGGTCGGCGTCATCGCCTACCAGCCCACCGAGGTGATGAAGTCCATCAACAACTTCGTGCTCAACCTGCTCGAGAGCATCGTCATCGTGGTGGTGGTGCTGCTGGTCTTCATGGGCTGGCGCAGCGCCACCATCGTCGGGGTCAGCCTGCTGCTGACCATCCTGTTCACCCTGGTCTACATGAAGCTCACCGGGGTCGATCTGCAGCGCGTCTCTCTTGGCTCCTTCATCCTGGCCCTCGGCATGCTGGTCGACAACGCCATCGTCATCGTGGATCTGTTTGCCGCCAAGCTGCGCAAGGGAATAGAACGCACCACCGCCGTCAAGGAGTCCGTGCAGGAGATGGCGTTGCCGCTCCTGGGGGCGACCGTGATCGCCTGCCTGGGGACCGCCCCCGTGCTGCTCTCCCAGACCGACTCGGCGGAGTTCTCCCTCTCCATCGTCCAGGTGCTGTGCAGCTCCCTGCTGCTCTCCTGGGTAGTTGCCATGGTGGTCACGCCGCTGATGTGCTGGGCCTTCATCAAGGCATCGGGCCAGGATGAGAGCAGCGCGCCCAGGAGCAAGGCGGCCCGTCTCTATCACCAGGCAGTGAACTGGACGGTGGAGCACCCCAAGCGCGCCCTTGCCCTGGTGCTGCCCCTGCTGCTGCTCACCGTGCTGAGCGCCCCCCTGCTCAAGGTCAACTTCATGCCGAGCTCGGATCGCAGCATCGTCTTTCTCGACTACTGGCTGCCAAGCGGCGGTCGCATCGACAACGTCTCCCAGGACATGAAGGCGATCGAACAGTGGCTGTTGCAGCAACCCGAGGTGGCGAGCATCTCCAGCTACGTGGGCGAGAGCGCCCCCCGTTTCTCGGTCACCATAGAGCCGGAGCCGCTGGATCAGAGCTACGGCCAGATCCTGATCAACACCAAACAGTTTGACGACATAGCACCGCTGGTCGCCCGGGGCGATGCCTGGCTCGCGAGCCGCTTCCCCTATGCCGAGCCCAGATTCCGCCCGCTCAAGCTGGCCACCAAGGACAAGTTCAGCATCGAGGCCCGCTTCGAAGGGCCGGATCCCAAGGTGCTCAAACAACTGTCGGCGCAGGCACAAGCCATCCTGCAGGCCCACCCCGATACCAAGTACATCCGTGATGACTGGCGTCAGGAGAGCAAGGTGATGACCCCCATCATCAACCAGGCGGCCGCGCGCCAGGCGGGCGTCACCCGGACCGATATCGCCCTGGCCATCAGCCGCGCCACCGAAGGAGTACAGATCGGCACCCTGCGCCACCAGGACGACATGATCCCCATCAAGCTGCGCAGCGCCAACGGTTCCCTGGAAAACCTGGAGAGCCTGCCGGTGCGATCCGTCCTCGGCCAGCACAGCGTGCCGCTCGGCCAGGTCATCGACGGCATCGAGATCACCGGGGAAGAGAGCATGATCTGGCGCCGCAACCGGCTCCCGGCCATCACGGTGCAGGCCGATGTGAAGGGGGGGACTACCGCATCCGAGGTGCGCAAGGAGCTGGCACCCCAGCTGGAGGCCATCACACTGCCCGCCGGTTATGAGATGCACTGGGGCGGCGAGTACTACGACGAGAAGCGCTCCATCGACGATCTGATGGAGCAGAACCCCAAGGCGGCGGTGATGATGCTCATCATACTGGTGGCCCTGTTCAACGCTTATCGTCAGCCCATCATCATCTTTACCACGCTGCCGCTGGCATCGATTGGCATCATCTGGGCCTTGTTGCTCACGGACAAGCCATTCGGCTTCATGGCCATCGTCGGCATGATCTGCCTCTCGGGCATGATCATCAAAAACGGCATAGTGCTGCTCGATCAGATTGAGCTGGAGCGGCGCAGTGGCCGCACCCTCGCCGAGGCGGTCAAGGAGGCGACCCTCAACCGCACCATGGCGATCTCCATGGCGGCGCTGACCACAGTGCTCGGCATGGTACCGCTGTTGACCGACAGCCTGTTCGATCAGATGGCGGCCACCATCATCGGCGGCCTGGTCGCGGCCTCCGTGCTCTCGCTGTTCATCATGCCTGCGCTCTACATGCTCTTCTTCCGGGCGGAGCAACAAGCTGAAGCCACAGCCCATAAACAGATTACCGAAGAGGAACACCGCCATGAATAAGCGCAGCATGGGCGCGATTGCGACCCTGATCATGCTGGGGGGCTGCGCCATGGCCCCCGATTACCAGCCCCCCGAGAGCCGCCTCAACAGCGTCTATCTCAATCAGGGTGCCCAGGGCACCACAACCGAGGGTGAACCCGCCCACACCTGGTGGGCCCAGTTCCACGACCCCCAGCTCAACAGTCTGGTGGCGAGGGCGCAGCGCCAGAACATCACCCTGAAGATCGCGAGCCAGCGCATTCAGGCGGCCCAGGCCTACCAGAGCGCCGTGGCCTCGTTCAAGGTGCCAACCCTGACCCTGGGAGCCGGCTATGCCGACATCCGCCTGAGCGAAAACGAGGCGCTGATGGGACAGGCGGTGAGCGGCATCGCCCTGCCCCCGGCGCTCGGGGGCGGCACGGCCCAACTGGTGGACCGCGATCCCACCGAGACCTTTGTCGGGATCAATGCGACCTGGGAGCTGGACCTGTTCGGGCGCATCGACAACCTGAGCCAGGCCGCCGCCATTCGCGCCGAGCAGGCCGAGATCATGCGCCAGGGGCTCAACACCGCCATGACGGCCGATGTGATCAGCAACTACCTGCAATATCGCGGCGCCGAGGAGCGCATCGCCATCGCCACCAAGAACCTGCGCGAGCAGGAGGAGACGCTGGTCATGGTTGAATCCCTGAATCGTACCGGCTACGGCTCGGAGCTCGATGTGGCCAATGCCCGCGCCGGCCTTGCCGCCGCCAGGGCCAGCCTTCCCATGCTGGAGACGGCCAGGAGCGTCCACCTGAGCCGGCTTGCCGTGCTGCTGGGAGAGCCCGTCAGCCAGACCCGGGCCCGTTTCTCGCCTGCGCCCCTGCCGAGCATGAAGGCGCTGGTGCCGACCGGTCTGCCCGCGTCGCTCTTGACCCGTCGACCCGACATCGCCCTCGCCGAGCGGGCCATCGCCGCCAAGAATCAGGAGGTGGGCGCGGCCATCGCGGACCGCTATCCCAAGGTGTTCCTGACCGGTGCCCCCGGTCTGGTCTCCGGCGAGACAGGCAATCTCTTTGAGTCGGGCTCGACCACCTGGGCCCTGGGTGCCGGCGTGTCGTGGAACCTGTTCGACGGCGGCCGCGGCGAGGCCATGGTCAAAATTCAGGAGGCGGGTCTGAAAGAGGCGGCGCTGGCCTACCAGAACCAGGTCAACAGCGCCTTCAACGAGGTGGAAACCACCCTGGTCGCCTACGGCAACAGTCTGGAATACAGCAAGCATCTTGGCGAAGCGAACCAACAGGCGCAAACCGCCCTCACCAAGGCCAGGGCCCTCTACCGGGCCGGTCTGGTCAACCACCTCTCGGTGCTGGACGCCGAGCGCCAGCAGAACAGCGTGCAGGATGCCGAAATCGTGGCGCGGCTGGGCAGCGCCACCAAGGTGGTCCTGCTGCACAAGGCCCTGGGGGGAGACTGGGAAATCCCGGAGCCGGCCCCGAGTCAGGGATAAAAGCCCCCCACAGAAACGACATCACCGGCTCCTGGCCGGTGATGTCGTTTTCACGCCTTGCAATTGACCCGCACTCAGGCCCGCTTCTCCTCGAGCCAGGCCCCCTGGCTCTGCATCTCGAACAGCTGGGCATAGTGCCCCCCGAGCGCCATCAGCTCGCCATGGGTGCCCCGCTCGCTCACCTGGCCGCGAGAGAGCAGCAGGATCTCGTCCGCATCGACGATGGTGGAGAGGCGATGGGCGATGGCGATGGTGGTGCGGCCACGGCGCGCCGCCGCAAGCGCCTGGGAGAGCGCGAGCTCGGTCTGGGAGTCTACGCTCGCGGTCGCCTCGTCCAGAATAAGGATGCGCGGATCCCCCACCAGGGCACGGGCAAAGGAGAGCAGCTGGCGCTGGCCGGCGGAGAGGTTCTTGCCCCCCTCCTCCATCAGGGTCTCGATCCCCTGCGGCAGGCGGCGCACGAAGTCGGCGAGCTGTACCTCTTCCAGCGCCTGCCAGAGCCGTTCATCCTCGATGCCATCGCGCCCGAGGCGCAGGTTTTCTGCCAGCGTCCCGACGAAGATGAAGGGATCCTGCTGCACCAGGCCGATGCTGCGGCGCACCGCCGAGAGCGCCAGGCTCTCCATGGGGTGATCATCGAACCGGATGGTGCCCTGATCCAGGGGATAGAAGCCCATCAGCAGGCTGATGATGGTGGACTTGCCGCTGCCGGTGTGACCCACCAGCGCCAGCATCCGGCCGGGCCGGGTGGCGAAGCTCACCTCGTGGAGCACCCGCTGCTCGCCATCGTAGGAGAAGCTCACCCCCTCGAAGCTGACCCGCCCCTCCAGGGACACCACCGCCCCCGCCGTGCTCTCGCGCTCTTCATCGAGCAGGGCGAAGACCCGCTCCCCGGCCACCATGGCCTGTTGCAGCTGGTTGAGCTGGTTGGTCATCTCGATGAGAGGTTCGATCATCCGCCCGAGATAGCTGATGAAGGCGTAGAGCACCCCCACCTGGATGGCGCCCCCCGCGCTCAACCCCTCGTGGGCAAACAGGGCCAGCAGGCCGATGAGCACCATCATGTAGAAGAGATCGATGAGGGGGCGCAGCAGGATGCCGTTGATCTTGAGCCCCTTGATCCTGGCGGCCCAGTGCTCCTGGTTGACCCCGGCGAAGGCGTTGGCGAAGTGGCGCTCCTGCACCATGGCCTGAATGACCGGCATCCCCTGAAGCGACTCGTTGAGGCGACTGTTGATGTCGGAGAGCAGGCTGCGGGTCGCCCGCACCACGGGCACGCTCAGGCGCTGGTAGAGCCACATCACGGCCCCCACCGCCGGCAGCAGCGCGGCGCACACCAGCATCAGGCGCAGATCCAACAGCGCCATGGAGAGGAGGATGCCGCACAGGAGCACCACCTTCTGCACCAGGAGCCCTATCACCTGCACATAGAGGTTCATGATCGCCTCGGTATCGTTGGTGATGCGGGAGATAAGCGAGCCGGAGCGATGCTTGTCGAAATAGCGGGCCGGCAATCGGATGGCAGTGGCGAACACCTGCTCGCGCAAACGCTGCACCACCGCCTGGGCGATGCGGTTGAAGCGCAGGGATTGCAAATAAAAACCAGCAGCCGAGAGTACCTGCAGGCCGAGATAGCCCGCCGCGATGGCGGCGATGACGCCCCACTCCAGCCGGCGCGGCGCCAGGTAGTCGTCGATGAAGAGCTTGATAAGCAGGGGGCCCGCCACCTCGGCACCGGTGGCCAGCAGCAGGCAGATGCCCGCCTGGGTCAGCCAGGCGGGATAATGGGCGCAATAAGCCAGCAGGCGTTTGATCGTCGGGTTCACAGAGACTCCCCAGCGCGTGTTTCAGGGGCAGAGAACGGGCGCAACAGATCACCCGACAGCCTTGTCATGTTTGGGTTCACAGGCTCTCCTCCACATCTTGTTCGAGGCGCTGGTAACGGACCATGTCCGCATACCAGCCGTTGTGGGCCATCAGGGCGCCGTGGCGGCCCCGTTCGCTGACGTGCCCCTGCTCCAGCACCAGGATCTCGTCCGCCTGCTCTACCGCCGTCATGCGATGGCTCACCAGAATGAGGGTGCGCTTGTGGGCCTTGAGGGCGTGCAGGATCTGCTGCTCGGTGTGGGCATCCACCGCAGACAGGGCGTCGTCCAGCACCAGGATGGGCGCCTCCAGCAAGAGGGCCCGGGCAATGGCGAGCCGCTGCTTCTGGCCGCCGGAGAGGGTCACCCCCTTCTCCCCCACCTCGGTTTCGTACCCCCTGGGGAAACGGACGATGTCATCGTGCACGCAGGCGATGCGCGCCACCCGCTCTATCTCTTCCTGGCTGGCATCCGGCCGGCCGAGGGCGATGTTGGCGGCGATGGTGGTGGAAAACAGGAAGGGCTCCTGGGGCACGTAGGCAAACTGGCTGCGCAGCTCGCCAAGGGCCAGCCGTTCGATGATCACGCCCCCCATGGTGATCTGCCCGGCGCTCGGGTTGGCCAGGCGCATCAGGAGCTTGAGCAGGGAGCTCTTGCCCGCGCCGGTACGCCCCACGATGCCGAGCATGCCCCCCCCGGACAGGGTGAGATCGATGCCCTGCAGCAGGGTGCGCGACTCGAGCCGGTAGGCCACCCCCTTCATTGCCAGGGGGAAGGGCGAGGTGAGCGGCTGCGGCGAGGCGGGATCCTCGATGTCGCTACGCTCGGCCAGCAGGCTCTCGATGCGCGAATAGGCGGCGCTGCCCCGCTCTATGATGTTGAACAGCCAGGCGATGGCGAACATGGGCCAGATCAGCTGCCCCAGGTACATGGTGAAGCTGGTGAGCTCCCCCAGGGTCAGTTCATCGCGTAGCACCAGGGCGCTGCCGCCGGCGACCGCGAGGAAGTAGGAGCAGCCGATGCACAGATAGATGACGGGGTCGAACTTGGCGTCGATGCGCGCCACCGCCATGTTGCGCTCCCCCGCCTGGCGGGTCAGCTCGGCAAAGCCCTTGTCTTCGAGGGACTCCACCGCATAGGACTTGAGCACACGCACCCCGGAGAGGGCCTCCTGGGTCTTGTTGTTGAGGCGGGAGAAGGCCCCCTGCGCCGCCTTGAACTCCTTGTAGATCTGGGTGCCGAAGCGGTTCATGAAGAACGCCATCACCGGCAGCGGCAGCAGGGAGAGCAGGGTCAGCTGCCAGGAGTACTGGCTGCACATGATGGAGAGCACCAGGATGCCGACGATCATGGAGTCCACCAGGGTCAGCACCCCCTCCCCTGCGGTCATCTCCACCGCCTGGATGTCGTTGGTGGCGTGGGCCATCAGATCGCCGGTGCGATGACGCTGGTAGAAATCCGGGCTCATGCGGGTGAAGTGGGTGAAGAGCCGGTTGCGCAGCACATAGGCGAGGCGGTAGGAGGCGCCGAACAGCATGACCCGCCACACATAGCGCAGCAGATAGATGAGCAGGCCAAGGCCGAACAGCCCCGCGAGATAGCCCGTCAACCGGGCGCTGTCGAGCCCTCCCTGGGTGATGCCATCCACCACCCAGCCCACCACCTTGGGGGGGATCACGGTCAACAGGGCCACCAGCATCAGGAGGGAGATGGCCATCAGATAACGCCGCCACTGATCCTTGAAGAACCAGCCAAGCCGCAAAAATACGCTCACTGTAAAATCCTTGCTCGCGGCACGGGACGCCGCCTGGTCATAGAGAGAAGCCCAATACAATCGCCCCCGTGGCGGGGGCGATGGGGTCGGTCATCATAGCTCGAAGCGGGCGACTTGAGAACGATTGCTATCTGGCCTCTCAGATCCGCTTGTCCTGAGGCGAGAACGGGAAGGCGACCGACTCCTGAGACTCCCCGGTCAGCAGGAAGTGGGACACCTCTTCCCGGGTCTGGGTGAAGACCTGTTGCAACTGGTTCAACTCCCCCTCGCTCAGCTCCTCCTGCAGCCTAAGCCGCCACTCCAGCTCCCCGGCCAGCTGTTGCAGGCGGGAGGCGGAGATGTTGGCCGACACCCCCTTGAGGGTGTGCAGCAGCCGGCACGCTACCTCGGGCTGCTGGCGGCGCAAGGCGGAGCGTATGTCCCACAGATCGTCCCTGTGCTCGGAGAGGAACAGCTTGAACAGGATCTGCAGCGCCTCCCTGTCCTGTTCCAACCGGCGCAGGGCATCGTCCAGATCCAGCACCCCCATCAGATCCGGTGGCTTGACCTCGAGGGGCACCCTGGACTCGCCGTCGCTGTTCTTCACCCACTGCAGCAGGTTGTTGTAGAGATCCAGCTTGCTCACCGGCTTGGTCACATAGCCGTTCATGCCGACCCCGAGGCAACGCTCCCGATCCCCTGGCATGGCGCTCGCGGTCAGGGCGATGATGGGGACGTCGTGCTTGTCCACCATCTTGCGGATCTGGCGGGTCGCATCCAGCCCGTCCAGCACCGGCATCTGCAGATCCATCAGGATGACGTCGAACGGTTGCTCCGCCACCTGCTCCACCGCCTCGCGCCCGTTATCCACCACGGTGACCTTGGCATCCACCCGGCGCAGGTACTCCATGATGAGTTGCTGGTTGACCCTGTTGTCTTCTGCCAGCAGCACCCGGGTACCCTGCAGCAGATCGCGAAAATGCTGCTGATCCCCCTGCACCTCGGCCTGACGGACCTTGCTGTCGTGGGAGCTGCCATTGAGCAGCTCGTCCACCTTGGCCAGCAGGGCGTTCTCTGTCATCGGCTTGGCCAGGAAGTGGGTCAGCCCCATGCTCTCCATGCGCCCGTGCAGCCCCTCCCTTGACCAGGCGCTGGTCATCAGGACGGGCAGTCGCCGCCACTGGCTGTGCTGGTGCATCTCGAGCGCGAGATCCAGACCATCCTCCTGGCCCATGCGCCAGTCGAAGATGGCGAGCCGGATATGGTGCCCCTCCTCCCGCAGCACCTGGCGGGCCCGGGAGAGGCTGTTGACCGCGATCACGGTGGCACCGGCGCGGCCCAGGATGTCCTTGGCCAGATCCAGCACCAACTCGTTGTCATCCATCATCAGGATGAGGGGCTGGTGATCGAAGAAGACCCGGCGCCCGGAGACCCCGTAGACCGCCTGGGAGATAGGGATCTCGAACAGGAAGGTGGAACCCACCCCGGGCTTGCTCTGCACCCGGATCTCCCCCCCCATCAGCCCCACCAGGCGCTGGGAGATGTTGAGCCCCAGGCCGGACCCGCCATATTTGCGGGTGTTGCCCGCCTCCAGCTGGGTGAAGGGCTGGAACAGCTGCGCCACCTTCTCCGGGGCGATGCCGATGCCGGTGTCACGCACGCTGAAACAGACCCGCATGGGATGCTGATTGACCAGGGTGATGGCCACCTCCACCTCCCCCCGCTCGGTGAACTTGATGGCGTTGTTGACCAGATTGACCAGCACCTGACCGAGGCGCAGCGGATCCCCGCGCAGGAAATCCGGTACGGCGGGGGACTTGTTGATGATGACCTCGATGTGCTTGCGCTCCGCCAGGTCGGCAAACATGGCGGCCAGGGAGTCGAGCTGCTCGCTGAGATCGAAGTCGATCTCCTCCAGTGTCAGCTTGCCGGACTCCACCTTGGTGAGATCCAGGATGTCGTTGATGAGCAGCAGCAGGGTATCTGACGAGGATTTGATCTTGTTGAGATAGTCCCGCTGCTGGGGATCCAGGTTGCTCTGCAGGGCCAGGGCGCTGAAGCCGATGATGGCGTTCATGGGGGTACGGATCTCGTGGCTCATGTTGGCCAGGAAATCGCTCTTGGCCTGGGCCAGCAAGCCGGCATGGCGGGAGAGCTCGCTCAGCTTCTGGTTGCGGCGCCACAGGGTCGCGGCCACCAGCGAGAAGCAGAGCAGCGCCCCCCCCAGCACCATCAGATAGAACCGGCTCTTGAGGGAAGACGCCAGCTCCAGCTTGCTCTGCTTCCACGCGGGCAGCGAACTGAGTCCCTTCATCTCGACAATGTGATTGCGCAGGCGGTGGTACTCCATCACCTGCTGGTTGAGCTCCTCGCTCAGCCGGACGGCGGCCGCCACCCTGGGCTGCCCCTGATAGAGGTCCAGCAGGCGCTGCTGCAGTGCCAGCAGGTGGCGCTGCTCACTCGTGTCCCAGCTGCGCCTGAGAAAGTGACTCAGACGCTGCAGCTCGGTGAGATCGCGATATTGCCCCTCACCAGCCGGCAAGCTCCCCTGCAGCGCCCGGATCTGCCCTTCGAAGCGGGGCGCCAGGTACTCTATGGTCATCTCTATGGTGTAGAGCTTGGCGAGATCCAGCAGATAGCCGTCGATGTCCCGCTGCAGTGTCTGGGAGCCGGGATCTCCGGCCGAATCCGGGTCTTCGCGCACCTTGCTCACGAAGCGGTCCAGATTGCTGGACAGCAGGCTGAGGCGCTGCTGCACACTGCCATCGCTGGCCTTCTCGCGCCCAAGCAGATACACGGTGTCGGTATTGACCCGATTCAGAACCAGCTCCGCAGCCACGCTCAGATCAAAGGCGCGTTGCTGCTGGCTGAGCAATTGCCAGCAATAGGCAGAAAACGCCAGCAGCGATACGATGATAAGGCCAAAGACAACACGATTCACCCGTGCAACACTCTTCATCCCGTCTCGATTCTCATGTCATGGTCGGCCACCCGGTGACGAAGGGTCACGACCGGAGGGCCCACTGTGAAAAACACCTGAGTGCTATGTTACCGTTAGTCGGCGCTCTGAATGCAATAAAGATGTTGCCGGGCCATGAAATAAGGAAGCAATTATGTCACTTGTCACCACCTATTGTAGCCAATGCTTTACCCGCAACCGCCTGCCAGCCGAAAAAGCAGACTCAAATGCAAAGTGCGGTCGCTGTCACGATCCCCTCTTCGCCCAGAGCCCGGTAGTGGGTCGACTGGCGTACTTCGATGCCCTGATCCAGTCCGATATTCCGGTGGTCGTCGATTTCTGGGCCAGCTGGTGCGGTCCCTGCATGCAGTTCGCCCCCGTCTTCCAGGAGGTCGCCCGGGAGCTTGAACCCCGCCTGCGTTTCGTGAAGCTCGACACAGAGCAGGAGGCCGCCGTGGCCAGCCGCTACGCCATCCGCAGCATTCCGACCCTGATGATCTTCCAGGGGGGGAAGATCCTGGCCCAGCGCAGCGGGGCTCTGCCCAAGGGGATGTTCAGGGAGTGGCTGCTCTCCTTTGTTAACGCAGCCAAATGAAAACAAGATGTTTAATTTTTGTTTAATAGAGGATCCATTTTCACTTGACTCTGTGAGTCGCCACATGGTTTGACCACAAGCCCCTGTTTCAAACAGGGGCTTGAATGTAATCTCGGCAACACAACAACAACCATAAATTAACCGAGAGAACAACATGCATACCTCAGCACTACCCTCCACCCCCTCGCGCTGGCTGGACATCAAGTCCGGGATCGTCATCCTGGATCTGCTCCTGCTCTGTGCCATGCTGGCCTGGCTACCCTTTGATCCCATGGTCAACAAGGGGCTCGCCATCCTGATCTTCATCGCCATCCTCTGGCTGACCGAGGCGGTCAACATCACCATCACCGCCATCTCCATTCCCGTGCTCGCTACCCTGCTCGGGGTATTCGACATGAGCAAGTCGCTGACCGACTTCGCCAACCCCGTCCTGTTCCTCTTCTTTGGTGGCTTTGCCCTGGCGGCGGCGCTCTCCAAGCAGGGACTGGACACCCAGATCGCCGCCAAGGTGATGCAACTCGCCAAGGGGCACCTCGGCTGGGCTGCCATCGTGCTCTTCACCATCACGGCAGCCCTCTCCATGTGGATCAGCAACACCGCCACCGCCGCCATGATGATGCCGCTGGCCCTCGGTATGCTCAAGGGGCTGGATGTCCACAAGGAGCGCCGTACCCTGGTCTTCGTTCTGCTTGGTGTCGCCTACAGCGCCAGCATCGGCGGTATCGGCACCCTGGTGGGCAGCCCCCCCAATGCCATCGCAGCCGCCCAGATGGGACTGGGCTTCACCGACTGGTTGAAATTCGGCATTCCCGTGGTACTCATCTTCATGCCGGTGGGCATCGGCCTGCTCTATCTGGTGACCCGTCCCGACCTCTCCCATCAGGTCAGCACAGAGAAGGTCACCATCGAGTGGACGGGCCAGCGCAAGGTGACCCTGCTCATCTTCCTCACCACTGTACTGCTGTGGATCGGCTCCCAGCCTCTTGCCAAGGCGCTGGGCGGCATTCCCCAGTTCGATACCCTGATCGCCATGGGCGCCATCCTGGCCATCGCCGTCAGCCGGGTGGCCAACTGGGATGACATCAACCAGAACACCGACTGGGGCGTGCTGCTGCTGTTCGGAGGTGGCCTCACCTTAAGCGCCATCCTGAAACAGACCGGGGCCAATGCCTTCCTGGCGGAGCACCTCTCCAGCGGCCTCGCCACCATGCCGATCTTCGTGATCCTGCTCTGCCTGGCCGCCTTCGTGGTGTTCCTGACCGAACTGGTCTCCAACACCGCCACCGCCGCACTCCTGGTGCCGCTGTTCGCCGGGGTGGCCGAAGCGCTGGGGGTCTCCCCCATCGTCGTGTCCGTGCTGATCGCGGTCGGTGCCTCCTGCGCCTTCATGTTGCCGGTGGCCACACCGCCCAACGCCATCGTCTTCGCGAGCGGCCATATCCAGCAGCGGGAGATGATGCGGGCGGGCCTGGTGCTGAATCTGGTGTTCACCGTCATCCTGACCATGCTGGCCTATTTCATGGGAGATATTCTCCATTGAACCCCACCGCCTCTTGATACCGGCGACCTGACCGAATGACCTCAAAGCCCCGCAATGTCGGGGCTTTGTTTTGCGTGCGTCACGTGAGACCTGACAAGGCAATCACTCCCTCCTGCATTAACACGTCCTTAAGAAATCCCTCCCATGATGCAGGCAACGACAAGGGTGCCCTCCGTGAGGCGGATGGCACCAACCCATCACGACGAGAGGGAAATGCCATGGAGAAAGCGATGCAAAGCAGCAACGAGATCAAGGTGTGGGACGGTGTGGTCAGGATCTTTCACTGGGCCACCGTCGCTCTGTGCGTACTGAATCTGTTCATTCTCGAGGAGGGTGCGCGCAACCACCGCTATGCGGGATACGCGCTTGCCGGACTGCTGGGGCTGCGCATTTTGTGGGGATTCATCGGCTCCTACCACGCCCGCTTTGCCCACTGGCTGCCGACACCGGCCGGCGTCATCACCTATCTCAAGGAGACGCTCAAGGGGCGGCATCCCTATTATGCCGGCCACAATCCCCTGGGCTCCCTGATGGTGTTGCTGCTGTTGACCTGCCTGGTAGGCACGGCTGTCAGCGGGATCCTGACCGAGTTCGGGCCTCTATCAGGCAGCCACCTCATGGAGGAGGTGCACGAGTTCTTTGCCAAGACGCTGCAGGTCGCCATCTTCGTCCATGTGCTGGCGGTCATCGCCCTAGATCGCCTGGTGCGGGGGGATCTCGTCAGGGGGATGATCACCGGCAGGAAACGGGTCCCCGCGGGCACCCGGGTGGTCGACAATCCCTGATGGCACAGCCCCATTCATGTGACATAAAAAAACCCCGCCATGCGGGGTTTTTCATCAGGGATGGCACTTAACCAACGCTGCAGCTTGTCAGCTTCCAGATCCGGTCCACATAGTCCTGGATGGAGCGGTCGGAGTTGAACTTGCCCATGGTGGCGGAGTTGATGATAGCCTTCTTCGCCCACAGAGCCGGATCCCGGTACCAGGCGTCGATCAGCTTGTGAGCCTCGGAGTAGGACTCGAAGTCCGCCAGGGTCAGGTAGGGATCCCCCCCTTCCAGCAGAGAACGCTTGATGGAGGAGAGCTCCCCCGGGCGGCCCGGCGTGAAGTAGTCGGTATCGAACCAGTCCAGTACAGCCTTGAGCTCGGAGTTGGCGTAGTAGAAGTCGTACGGGTTGTAGCCACGCGCCTTCAGGGATTTCACCTCGTCCACGTTCAGACCGAAGATGGCGCAGTTCTCGGCGCCTGCCTCTTCGGCGATCTCGATGTTGGCACCGTCCAGGGTACCTATGGTGATGGCGCCGTTCAGTGCCATTTTCATGTTGCCGGTACCGGATGCCTCGTAACCTGCGGTGGAGATCTGCTCGGAGACGTCCGCCGCCGGGATCAGCTTCTCGGCCAGGCTCACGCGGTAGTTCGGCATGAACACCACTTTCAGCTTGCCCTGGATACGGGCATCGTTGTTGACCCGCTCAGCCAGCTTGTTGATGGCGTAGATGATGTCCTTGGCCAGTTTGTAACCGGGCGCCGCTTTGGAGCCGAAGATGAACACGCGCGGATGCATGTCATAATCCGGGTTCGCCAGCAGGCGACGGTAGAGCGCCATGATGTGGATGAGGTTCAGCTGCTGGCGCTTGTATTCGTGCAGACGCTTGATCTGGACGTCGAAGATCGCCTCGGCGCTCACGTCGATGCCGGTTTCGGCCTTGATGACCTTGACCAGCTTCTCCTTGTTGTGGCGCTTGATGCTCATGAACTGCTGCTGGAAGGCCTTGTCATCGGCAAACTTCACCACGCTGCGCAGCTTGTCCAGTTGCAGCGGCCACTCCTTGCCCACCACCTCGTTGTAGAGCCCGGCCAGCTCGGGGTTGCAGGCCAGCAGCCAGCGACGGGGAGTCACGCCGTTGGTGACGTTGCACATCTTCTCCGGCCACAGCTCGGCATACTCGGGGAAGAGGTCTTCTTTCACCAGCTTGGAGTGGATCTCGGCCACACCGTTCACCTTGGAGGAGCCGATGACGCACAGGTTGCCCATGCGCACCTTGCGCACGTCACCCTCTTCGATGATGGAGAGCTTGGCCTTGATGGCGTCGTTGCCCGGCCACTTGGGCTCCACCAGCTCGTTCAGGAAGCGGGCGTTGATTTCGTAAATGATTTCCAGATGGCGGGGCAGCACCTTCTCGAACAGGCTGACGGACCACTTCTCCAGCGCCTCTGGCAGCAGGGTGTGGTTGGTGTAGGAGAAGACCTGGTAGCAGATGCCCCAGGCGGTATCCCAGTTCAGCCCCTCTTCGTCCACCAGCACGCGCATCAGCTCGGGGATGGCCACGGTCGGGTGGGTATCGTTGAGCTGGATGGCGATCTGTGCGGCAAAGTTGCTGAAATCGGCACCGTGTACCCGCTTGTAGCGGCGCAGGATGTCCTTGATGGAGCAGGCGCAGAAGAAGTACTGCTGGATCAGGCGCAGCTCCTTGCCCGCGTCGGTCTCGTCGTTCGGGTAGAGCACCTTGGAGATGGTCTCGGCCTGGGCCTTCTCGGCCTGGGAGTCGATGTAACCACCGGCGTTGAACACGTCCCAGTCGAAGAACTCGGAGGCACGGGATTCCCACAGACGCAGGATATTGACGGTGTGACCACCGAAGCCGACCACAGGAATGTCCCAGGGTACCCCTTTGATCTTGCGACCGGCGTGCCACACCTTCTTCAGGCCACCCTTGTCACCAAACACGGTTTCCACGTAGCCGTAGAGGGGGATCTCCTGCACCGATTCCGGGCGGCAGATCTCCCAGGGGTTGCCATATTCGCGCCAGGAGTCCGGACGCTCGATCTGGCGACCATCCTGGATCTCCTGACGGAACAGGCCGTGCTCGTAGTGAATGCCATAGCCCACCGCCGGGTAGTTGAGGGTGGCCAGGGAGTCGATGAAGCAGGCTGCCAGACGGCCCAGACCACCGTTGCCGAGGGCCATGTCGGGCTCTTGCTCACACAGATCGGTCAGTTCCAGACCCAGCTCACCCAGCGCTTCTTCGCAGATCTTGTACAGGGATAGGTTGTGCAGGTTGTTGGAGGTCAAACGTCCCATCAGGAATTCAGCAGAGAGATAGTGAATCGCACGAGTATCTTTCTTGAAGTGAGTCTGCTGAGTGCGGGTCAGGCGCTCGTACACCTGTTCGTTGACGGCCGCAGCGGTGGCTTTCCACCATGCTTCGGGAGAGGCTTTCTGTTCGCTTGTACCCAAGGTAGAACGCAGGTGACGCACGATACTCGCCTTGAGCTGATCTTTATCCAGTTGGAGATCCTGGTCTGTCTTCTTCTTGGTAGCCATAAACCATTTTCCTTCGTTACAAATAAAAATGTCATCCCATTGGGGACCGGTGCTGTTGTTATCTCTGAATATGCTCCGGCGTGGGCATACTAGCTAAAGGCTGGGGTTTAAAAGTTAACGTGAGTCACACTTTAACGCATAAAAATGACAGTTTCACCATGAAAACCCTTTCCTTAAAACCGCCTGAACAAAATACAAATACACAATAAAATCAACAACATAGAAAAACACCAAAAAGATATTTCTATGAATAGGTTTTCAATGTTTGCCAGCGGCTGAAAATACGTGAAAATAACGGACGAAATGGTGGTGGATGAAAGCGCTTTCATTGCCAGCCACTCACAAGCGACAAAAAAGGAGGGTGCCCCAGACGGAGCACCCTGCCATCTCAATTAACCATGAGCCTTGAACTGGTTGCTCATGGGATCGTAGTGATACCCAATCTGCTGCAGACGGGTCGCCAGCTGATCCTCCGTCATGTCGTAGTAAGCCAGCAGCTCTTCCAGACCATCGCACTCCAGCCGCAGCTTCTCGTTGATGATCCCGAGCAGAATATTGGCATCCAGCCGCTGCAAGGTACTGATGTCCATCTTTCCCCCTCCTCTGGTCATACAGACTGTATAACCATGAGCGCCGCGTCGTGCTTTGTCTACAGGTCAAAAAATATACGCGCCAGCAAAGATATGAATATCATTTATATTCAATCACTTAATTATAATCCTTGTTATTCGGCTCACATTTTTAGCCATAAACAACTTGTCACTTCCACTGGATGGAACTACTGTATGCACATACAGCATGGTTATTCATACAGGAACGACATATGAGCCAGCCCCTGAGTCATCGCCCTCTCTCCTCCTCTGCCGGTGTGATCACCACCTGGCCCACCCGCCATCAGAGCAAGATGGGGCATGATCACCGGCCTGGCGTACACCTGCAGGAGACGCCGCTGCTGGATGCCCTGGGACGCCTGAGCCAGAGCGACAGCGGCTGGATCCTGCTCATCGCGCCGCCCGGCCTGCCCGTGGCCGAACAGCTGCAAGCACGAGGGATCAACCCTGCCAGGGTGCTGGTCGTGCACGGTCGCAAGATCAAGAACTGGCAGCGCCTGCTGGAGCAGAGCCTGATCAATGGCCACTGCGCCGCCGTACTGACCTGGCTGCCGGAGCAGGTTGCCCTGGATCGCGGCAGATTGAACACCCTGGGCCAGCGGGCCGGCGTCCTGACCCGTTTCTTCGAGCCCGCCCCCTCCCAGGGGAGCGCCATGAGCTACAGCGGCCAGGATGTCTACCTGAACCACTGATCACACCTCCGAAGCCACAGAACAGCCTCAGGGGTGATCCGCTGCACTTATACCTGTTATCTCGTTATCTCGTTATCTCGTCATGGTCTGAGCGCTGCAGCAGGCAAACGTGGAGCACAAAAAAGGCGACCCAAGGGTCGCCTTTTGTCATGGTCATGCTGTGCCGGGCATCCAGCCCGGCCCCCGACCAGCGGGGTTGAAAGGCATCACGCCAGCTTGGTATCCAGCTCGGCAATCTTGGCAGACCAGTAGGCCGGCCCGGTTTCGTGGATGTTGTTGCCCTGGGAATCGACCGCCACGGTGACCGGCATGTCTTCCACCTCGAACTCGTAGATGGCTTCCATCCCCAGATCGGCAAAGGCCACCACGCGCGCCTTCTTGATGGCTTTCGCCACCAGGTAGGCGGCGCCGCCCACCGCCATCAGATAGACGGCCTGGTGCTGCTTGATGCTCTCGACCGTCTTGGGACCGCGCTCGGACTTGCCGATCATGCCGATGAGGCCGGTTTCCCCCAGCATCATGTCGGTGAACTTGTCCATCCGGGTGGAGGTGGTGGGGCCGGCCGGGCCGACCACTTCGTCACGGACCGCGTCGACCGGGCCCACGTAATAGATGAAGCGGTTGGTGAAATCGACCCCTTCCGGCAGCCCTTCGCCATTCTTGAGCATGTCGGCGATGCGCTTGTGGGCAGCATCACGACCGGTCAGGATCTTACCGGAGAGCAGCACGGTATCGCCACTCTTCCAGCTGGCGAGCTCGGCCTTGGTGATGCCATCCACGTTGACACGGCGCACGTTGCCGCCGGACTCGCGGGTGATCTCCGGCCAGTCTTCCAGCTTGGGCGGCGTCAGCTCCGCCGGGCCCGAGCCGTCCAGCTCGAAGTGCACGTGACGGGTGGCGGCGCAGTTGGGGATCATCACCACGGGCTTGGAGGCGGCGTGGGTCGGCGCGGATTTCACCTTCACATCCAGCACGGTGGTGAGACCGCCGAGGCCCTGGGCGCCTATCCCCAGCCGGTTGACCTTGTCATAGAGTTCGACCCGCAGCTTCTCTTCGGTGGTTTGCGGACCACGGGCGATCAGCTCCTGGATGTCGATGTGCTCCATCAGGGCCTCCTTGGCGAGCACGGCCGCCTTCTCGGCAGTACCGCCGATGCCGATACCCAACATGCCCGGCGGGCACCAGCCGGCGCCCATGGTCGGCACGGTTTTCAGCACCCACTCGACGACGTCGTCGGAGGGGTTGAGCATCACCATCTTGGACTTGTTCTCGGAGCCGCCCCCCTTGGCCGCAATGCTCACCTCCACCTTGTCACCGGGGATCATGTCGATGTGCACCACGGCCGGGGCGTTGTCTTTGGTGTTCTTGCGGCTGCCGGCCGGATCGGCCAGCACGCTGGCACGCAGCGGGTTGTCCGGATTGGTGTAGGCACGGCGGGTGCCTTCGTCCACCATCTCCTGGACCGTCATGTCGCTGTCCCACTGCACCTGCATGCCGATCTTGACGAAGCAGGTGACGATGCCGGTGTCCTGACAGAGCGGGCGATGACCTTCGGCAGACATGCGGGAGTTGATCAGGATCTGGGCCAGGGCATCCTTGGCGGCCGGGTTGATCTCGCGGTCGTAGGCGGCCTTGGCGGCCTGCACGAAATCGAGGGGGTGGTAGAAGGAGATGTACTGCAGGGCGTCAGCAATGGAATCGATAAAGTCCTGTTTTTTAATGATGCTCATATCATCCTCACTGGTCCTTGTTATCGCTAGCGCGAGCAAGGGCTTCCATATGAGCCGGGCCTTCGGCAGGCGGCAAATGCACCTGGAGCCGGCAGACTACGGCGTGTTTTTATAACGGTGTTTTTCTTAAAAATGCCGGCGGCCATGATACGCTTGACCACCCGAACCGGCTAGGGAGCCGGGTGCAAACTGTTGCCTATGTAACAAAAAATGAAACCAAGACTGCATATCCACCATTTCGACCCGCAAGCCTCGCTCCACACCTGGTTTGCCCGCTTGCAACACCAGCCCTGGGCCATCCTGCTGGAATCCGCCGGCCCCCAGGGGGCCGACAACCGCTTTGACATCATCAGTGCCGATCCTCTGGCCACCCTGGAGACCCGGGGTGAGAGCACCAGCCTCACCCAGGCTGGACACCTGAGCCACCACCACGAGGATCCCCTCGCCCTGCTCGCCGATACCCAGCAGGCCCTGCTCGGTGATCAGGTGGAGGAGAACTCTGGCCTGCCGTTCATCGGGGGAGCCCTGGGGTTGTTCGGCTACGATCTGGGGCGGCGATTCGAGCGTCTGCCCACTCGGGCCCAAAGGGACATCCAGGTCCCCGACATGGCGGTGGGCATCTACGATTGGGCCCTGCTGCGGGACGTGGCGACCGACCGCTGGCAGCTGGTGCACTGGGGGGACGAGACCGGATTCGACCGCCGGCTGGCGTGGCTGATGGCACAAACCGCTCGGGAGGCGCCCCCCTTTGGCTTGTTGGGCCCCTGGCGGAGCAACATGAGCCGGGCCGAGTATGGCGACAAGTTTGCCCGCATCCAGGCCTATCTGGCGGCGGGGGACTGCTACCAGATCAACCTGACCCAGCGTTTCAGCGCCCCCTATGAGGGAGACGAGTGGTCCGCCTATTGCATCCTCAGTGCCGCCAACAAGGCGCCGTTCTCCGCCTTTTTCCGCCTGCCGCAGAGCGCCATTTTGAGCCTCTCCCCAGAGCGCTTTCTGCTGCTCGACGATCGCCATATCGAAACCAAACCCATCAAGGGCACCCGCCCCCGCCATCCGGATCCCGAGCTAGACGCCGGGGTGGCGGACGAGCTAGCCCACGCGGACAAGGACAGGTCGGAGAACCTGATGATCGTGGATCTGCTGCGCAATGACATCGGCCGGGTGAGCCGCCCGGGCACCGTTACCGTGCCACACCTCTTTGCCGTGGAGTCCTTCCCTGCGGTGCACCACCTGGTCTCCACCATTCACGGTGAGCTGGATGCCCGCTGGCAGGGCGTGGATCTGTTGCGTGCCTGTTTCCCCGGCGGCTCCATCACGGGCGCCCCCAAAATCCGGGCGATGGAGATCATCGAGGAGCTGGAGCCCCACAGACGCAACGCCTACTGCGGCAGCATCGGCTACCTGAGCCAGCATGGGCGGATGGACACCAGCATCTGCATTCGCACCCTGATCGCCGAAACCGGCCACCTCCACTGCTGGGCGGGGGGCGGCATCATTGCCGACTCCGACCCGGACGCCGAGTATCAGGAGACCTACGACAAGGTGGCCCGCATCCTGCCGCTGCTGGACACGCTATGAATCTGGCATGCGGCACCGCAGACCCAAGAGCAGAGGAGGACCACATTCAGATGACGCGCACCGAGCTGCTGACCCGCTTCCTGCTGCAACGCCCTGCCCCCGCCCATCGCCTGGCGCTGGGGGGGCTCAAGCCAGCGGCGGTCTTGATGCCCCTGGTGGAGCGCCCCCGGGGCCTCCACCTGCTGTTGACCCGGCGCAGCCCGGCCCTGCGCCACCACCCGGGTCAGATCAGCTTTCCCGGCGGACGCCAGGATCCGGAGGACGAGAGTCTGATCCACACGGCACTGCGGGAGACCGAGGAGGAGCTCGGCATCCCCGCCGCCCATATCCGGGTTATCGGCAGTCTCACCCCCCTCAATACCATCTCGCGCTACGACGTGCTGCCGGTGCTGGCCATGCTCGACCCCGGCTATCGCCTGACCCTGAGCCAGGATGAGGTCGCGCAGGCCTTCGAGGTGCCCTTGAGCCACGTGCTGAACCCGGCCCATCACATCGCCCTGACCCTGCCGCGCTCGGGCAGACACCACACTATCTACTGGATCCCCTGGGGCAACTCCTTCATCTGGGGCGCCACCGCCAGCATGATCCGCCAGTTGGCCCAGCACCTGTCAGAGCAACATATTGATAACTTATGTGGGCGAGAAATTATCCAATTAACACTCAAATAACATTGCATATGATAAATAAATTTTGATTTTTTATTCTTTTGATCACATTTCTACAAGAAAGTACGGGTTTCGACCTGATAAAGGTGAATTTGATCAACATTTTTGATTAAAAAGACAGTATTCTTGCGCCGACTAATTAAAACCACACATTCGGGGTGAGACACATGTCCAATACAGTCACTGGCGCACAGGATGTTGCAGCCGTACAGGAGCAAGGAACCCGCTCTACCCAAGCTCGTGGTTGGAGCAAGCAAGACTCCACCTGGGTGATCAGCCTGTTCGGTACCGCAGTCGGTGCTGGCATCCTGTTCCTGCCCATCAACGCCGGCATGGGTGGCTTCTGGCCGCTGGTCGTGATGGCGCTGCTGGTCGGCCCCATGACCTACCTGGCTCACCGCGGCCTGGCCCGTTTCGTGCTTTCCTCCAAGCAGCCCAACGCAGACATCACCGAGGTGGTGGAAGAGCACTTCGGCATCGGTGCCGGCAAGCTCATCACCCTGCTCTACTTCTTCGCCATCTACCCCATCGTGCTGATCTACGGGGTGGGCATCACCAACACGGTGGAAAGCTTCCTGGTCAACCAGCTGCAGATGACGCCGCCACCGCGCTGGATCCTCTCCATCGTGCTGATCATGGCCATGATGTCCGTGATGCTGGCTGGCGAGAAGCTGATGCTGAAGGTCACCGAATTCCTGGTCTACCCGCTCATCGCCATTCTGGCCGGTATCTCCCTCTACCTCATTCCGGACTGGACCGGCGCGGCCCTGAGCGAAGTGCCGAGCGCCAAGGACTTTGCCACCACCCTGTGGCTGACCATTCCCGTGCTGGTGTTCTCCTTCAACCACAGCCCGGCCATCTCCAGCTTCGCCCTGGCCCAGCGTCGCGATCACGGTGACAATGCCGTCGCCAAGTCCGACGCCATCCTCAAGCGCACCGCCGTCATCCTGCTGGGTTTCGTGATGTTCTTCGTCTTCTCCTGCGTGATGAGCCTGACACCAGCCCAGCTGGCAGAAGCCAAGTCCCAGAACATCGCCGTGCTCTCCTACCTGGCCAACCAGCATGCCAGCCCCATCATCTCCTACTTCGGTCCGCTGGTTGCCTTCGTGGCCATCGTCTCCTCCTTCTTCGGTCACTATCTGGGTGCCCGTGAAGGCCTGAAAGGGATGATCGTCCAGAACATGCGCAACTCTGGCAAAGAGCCGAACCACAAGAAGATCGAGCTGTTCATCATCGCCTTCTTCATCCTGACCCTGTGGGGCGTGGCCGTGATCAACCCCTCCATTCTCGGGATGATCGAGTCCCTGGGTGGCCCCATCATCGCCACCATCCTGTTCCTCATGCCCATGTACGCCATCAAGCGCGTACCGGCCATGGCGAAATACCAGGGTCAGATCAGCAACGTCTTCGTGGCAGTCATGGGTCTTATCGCCATCTCCGCCATCCTCTATCAGCTGGTCGGCTAATCCCGCCCTCGATAGCGTCGGGCCAACCTGGCCCGACTCATCCCCCGCAGCCCGGCAGGCTCAGTCTGCCGGGCTGTGTTTATTACAGCGCCTGTCAAGGCAAGCCTTCCCGCCCCCCTTTTCCAACCCATTCCAGCCACTGCCCCTCCTGACACCATCACAGGCAGCGAAGACCCTTGCCATCTTCCCTTGCCTATCCCATCTGTTCGCATCTTCCTCTCGCCGCCACGCGGCCATCACGTCTTCTACCTAAGTGCAAGCGCCGGACGTTTTCACAAAGAGGCGTGACCGGGCAAAGAGAACTGGCGGAAGACACTAGATCGCGGACGCCTCCCGCCAGCACGGATCGCTCCAGTGGCGCTTGCCGTCACCACCGATTCAGGTCGACGGATCTGATAGAAGAGTGGGCAGGCCCTCAGGCATCGGCAAACCGTCTGTCCTCACGACAGTCCAGGTCAAATCGCTTTTCGGGTCTGTGGCATGGAGCCTCTTGGGTTCACGAACCCAGGCCCTCGCCCCCTGGCAAGCCCCTCGACCAGGCGGCGTGATCAGCCCCATAGCCAACACCGGGGCGATGCAGGAAAGATCCGGGAGCACATTCTACGAGGCGGTCAGGGACTGACCGTGCTGTGGTTGAAGGCAGATTGTTGATGACACATGGCAGAGGGCAGAGGGCAGAGGGCAGAGGGCAGAGGGCAGATAGCAGATAGCAGATAGCAGATAGCAGATAGCAGATAGCAGATAGCAGATAGCAGATAGCAGGCAATAATAAGCGCCCTCCGAGGAGGGCGCCAGCATCTCGTTTAAAACGAGAAGATCAGACTTCGCGGCTGGGGACCGGAGCGGCGTCCAGCAGGCTCTCATCCTCGGCCATGCAGGCGGCTGCGGTGAACAGCACGTCGGTGGAGCTGTTGAGGGCCGTTTCGGCGGAATCCTGCAACACCCCGATGATGAAGCCAACGGCCACCACCTGCATGGCGATGTCGTTGCTGATGCCAAACAGGCTGCACGCCAGCGGGATCAGCAGCAGGGAGCCGCCAGCCACACCGGAGGCGCCGCAGGCGCTGATGGTGGCGACCACGGAGAGCAGAATGGCCGTCGCCAGATCCACTTCCATGCCCAGAGTGTGCACCGCCGCCATGGAGAGCACGGTGATGGTGATGGCGGCGCCCGCCATGTTGATAGTGGCCCCCAGCGGGATGGAGACCGCATAGGTATCTTCCGGCAGGCGCAGCCTCTCGGCCAGGGCCATGTTGACCGGGATGTTGGCCGCGGAGCTGCGGGTGAAGAAGGCGGTCACGCCGCTCTCTTTCAGGCAGGTCAGCACCAGCGGATAGGGATTGCGCTTGATCTTCCAGAACACGATGAGCGGATTGACCACGAAGGCGATGAACAGCATGCAGCCGATCAGCACCACCAGCAGCTGGGCATAGCCGAACAGTGCGTCGAAGCCGGTCTCGGCCAGGGTGGATGCGACCAGACCCAGAATGCCGAGCGGGGCGCAACGGATCACGGCCTTGACGATGGCGGAAACCCCGTGGGACAGATCGGAAATCAGCGCCTTGGTGCTCTCGTTAGCGTGACGCATGGCGATGCCAAGGCCGATGGCCCAGGCCAGGATGCCGATGTAGTTGGCGTCCAGCAGCGCTTTCACCGGGTTGGTCACCACGTTGAACAGCAGGGTCTGCAGCACTTCCGTTATGCCGCCAGGCGGCGTGATCTCGGCGTTGCCGGCCACCAGGTGCAGGTCGGAAGGGAAGAGGAAGCTTGCGACCACGGCCACCGCTGCCGCCAGGAAGGTACCCAGCACATAGAGCAGCAGAATAGGTTTCATGTTGGTCTTCTGACCCTGCTTGTGGCCGATGATCGCCGACATCACCAGCACGAAGACCAGCAGCGGCGCAACGGCCTTCAGGGCGCCGACGAACAGGCTGCCAAGCAGGCCCGCCGCCTTGGCCCACTCGGGCATGAACATGGCAAGGAGGATACCGAATACCAGACCGACCAGGATCTGGCTAACCAGACTGGTGCTGTTGACCAGTCGAATGAGGGGGTGTTGTTGTGTCATCAAGTAGTCCCTGTGCACTCATGGTGCGTGAATCATTAGTCCTGTTGGCAACCAGCCCCGCGCATTGGTACCGGTCCGATGACGGTGGCGCCGTGGGCAGCTCTTCTGGTGGAGCTGTCCCGTTCGCGTGGGGTTGCGGACAAGGAATATCCCATCTGCCATCGTTTTTTTCCACATAATCACTGAAAAATATCAGGGTTACCTCACAAAAAATCTACAACAATGTGATAACACAATATCAACGCCGGTTGAAATGTCACCAAACCAGTCCGATCCTCGGTCACGGGGGGCCCAGGAGTGGTATGATGGCGCCCTTTGTCAAGGAGCCTTGCCATGATCACCTCTCTGCTGACACGACACTTCGGCTTCGATCAATTGCGCCCGGGTCAGGAGGCGGTGATCAGCCGTCTGCTGGCGGGCAAGAGTGCGGCGGCCATCTTCCCGACCGGGGCTGGCAAATCCCTCTGCTACCAGTTGCCCGCTCTGGCACTGCCGCACCTGACCCTGGTCATCTCCCCCCTGCTGGCGCTGATGCACGATCAGCTCGCCTTCTTGCAGCGCAAGGGGATCGCCGCCGCCACTCTGGACTCCAGCCAGACGGTGGAAGAGAGCCGGCGCGTGATGCAGCAGGCCAGCGATGGCCAGCTCAAGATCCTGATGATCTCGGTAGAGCGCCTCAAGAACGAACGCTTTCGCCGCTTCATCGCCCAGGTCCCCCTCTCCCTGCTGGTGGTGGACGAAGCCCACTGCATCTCGGAATGGGGCCACAACTTTCGCCCCGACTACCTGAAGCTGCCGGAGCATCGCCGCGAGCTCGGCATTCCTCAGGTACTGCTGCTGACCGCCACCGCCACCCCGGCAGTCATGGCCGACATGCAGGAGAAGTTCGCTATCGACGGGGAGGATCTGGTCGTAACCGGCTTCTATCGCCCCAACCTGGACCTGGCCGTGCTCCCGCTGGCCGGGCGCGCACGGGATAACTGGCTGCGCGAGGAGCTGCACCGGGATCCCGGTGCCCCCACCATCGTCTATGTCACCCTGCAACACAGTGCAGAGCAGTGCGCCGCGCAGTTGCAGGCCAGCGGCATCCGGGCGTGCGCCTACCATGCAGGGCTGGATCCCGCCCTGCGCAGCCAGATCCAGCACGACTTCATGACCGGTCGCCTCGATTGCATCGTCGCCACCATCGCCTTTGGCATGGGTATCGACAAGGCCGACATTCGCCGGGTCATTCATTACGATCTGCCCAAGTCCATCGAGAACTACAGCCAGGAGATCGGCCGTGCCGGGCGCGACGGCCTCCCCTCACGCTGTACCGTCCTGGCCAGCCGTACCCAGCTGCCGGTGCTGGAGAATTTTGTCTATGGTGACACCCCGGATCGCTCGGCCATCGTCACGCTGCTCGAAATCCTGCTGCAAAGCGGCAGCGAGTGGGAGTTCAGTCTGCTGCGCCTCTCCAACGAGACCAACATCCGCCAGCTACCCCTCAAGACCCTGCTGGTCTATCTGGAGATGGCGGGCATCATAGCGCCAGCCTACAGCTACTTTGCCGAGTACCGTTTCAAGTTCGTGCTGGAAAAGCGGGAGATCCTCGCCCGTTTCAATCCCGATCGACGCCAGTTTCTGGAGCAGCTGTTTGCGTGCGCCCCCCAGGCGCGAACCTGGTGCACCATGGACTTCGATGCGCTGTGGCAGGGATATCAGGGGGAACGCCAGCGGGCCGCGGCGGCGCTGGATTATTTGCAACAGCAGGGCTGGATCGAGCTGGAGAGCAAACAGATGACCGAGGTCTATCGGGTGCTGCGCCAGCATATCGATACGGTGACACTGGCTGAAGAGCTCCATGGGCTGTTTGAAAAGAAAGAGCAGAGCGAGCTGGGCCGTCTGCAGGCCCTGCTGGCGTTCTTCTCGTCGACAGCTTGCCTGAGCCACGCACTGGCCCGCTATTTTGCCGACGACGCGGCGCCCGAGCTGTGCGGGCACTGTTCCGTCTGCCGGGGAGAGGTCGCCCAGCTGCCCCCTGAGCCCATTGCGCCCTTGCCAAACGAATACGGTCTGCGCGCCTGGTGCGATCCCTTTGTCGCCCTGAGCCACCAGCGCTCGCCCCGGGTACTGACGCGCTTCCTGTGCGGCATCGCCACCCCGCTCACCACCCGCCTCAAGGCCAGGCAGCTGGCGGGCTTTGGACAACTCGCGGCGCACCCCTTCGCCGACGTGCTGTGCGCGGTCTCCGCGCTTTATTCCGACGAGACCTGAATCGCCGGACGCTAGAAAAATAAGACCCTCGCGGTTGCGAGGGTCAAGCCAACGGAAACGTGCTTAAACAGAGCTTAGTATCTGCACAATCACCCACTCTCTTGCTAAAGCGATGACTGCTCGACACAGGGCCAATCTAGAGCAGCCAGAATGTAGCGTCAATGTAAAAATTAGAGCTAAAACACCAAACAAGAACCATTACGTTAACGTAAGCGGAATATGTTTTTACCCTCTTTTCTTCGCATCCCTTGCACCGCCTGCACTGCGGCTGCACGGGAGCGGTAAACCCTCTATTCTCCCCCCTGCCACGCAAACATTTATTTTTTATGTCTTTGACATTTACATCACTGTCGTGGCAGAAATAATTTAACAGTCAGTAACATAGGTATGTCATTGGCTGTACCTTCCCGCATCTTGATCGGGAAGCTCCCGTACAAACTTAAACCAATGATGGCGATGGATTACTGGGGGCTGTTGACTAGGCTTAAGACGTAAACAGAACAAAAGTAGTGATCCACTCTTTTTCAGGGCAAGCGACTATAACGAGGGCTAAGTTATGGGCATCTTCGAGCACTATCAACAGCGGTATGAGAAGGCCAGAGAGGAGGAGTACAGCATCCAGGAGTTTCTGGACATGTGCAAACAGGATAAATCCTGCTACGCCTCCGCCGCCGAACGTCTGCTGACAGCCATCGGCGAGCCGGAAATGATCGATACCTCGACCAATCCGCGCCTCAGCCGCCTCTTTTCCAACCGCGTCGTTGCGCGCTACCCCGCTTTCAAAGACTTCTATGGCATGGAAGATGCCATCGAACAGATCGTCTCCTATCTCAAACATTCGGCTCAGGGTCTGGAAGAGAAGAAACAGATCCTCTATCTGCTGGGGCCGGTTGGCGGTGGTAAATCCTCGCTGGCAGAGAAGCTCAAGTCCCTGATGCAAAAGGTGTCCATCTATCGCATCAAGGGTTCACCGGTCAACGACCACCCCTTCTGCCTGTTCGACATCGAGGAGGATGGCGAGATCCTGGAGAAGGAGTACGGCATTCCTCGCCGCTACCTGAGACCCATCATGTCCCCCTGGGTTGCCAAGCGCCTGCACGAATTTGGCGGCGACATCACCAAGTTCAAGGTGGAGAAGGTCAACCCCTCCATTCTCGACCAGATCGCCATCGCCAAGACCGAACCGGGCGATGACAACAACCAGGACATCTCCTCCCTGGTGGGCAAGGTCGATATCCGCATGCTGGAACACTATGCCCAGGATGACGCCGACGCCTACTCCTACTCCGGCGCCCTGTGCAAGGCGAACCAGGGGATGATGGAATTCGTGGAGATGTTCAAGGCCCCCATCAAGGTGCTGCACCCGCTGCTGACCGCAACGCAAGAGGGGAACTACAACGGGACCGAAGGGCTCTCCGCCCTCCCCTTCGACGGCATCCTGCTGGCCCACTCCAACGAATCCGAGTGGCAGCAGTTCCGCAACAACAAGAACAACGAGGCCTTCCTCGACCGGGTTTACATCGTCAAGGTGCCCTACTGCCTGCGCGTCTCGGAAGAGGTGAAGATCTACGAAAAACTGTTGTTCAACAGCGAATTGACCGACGCCAAGTGCGCCCCGGGCACCCTTGAGCTGCTGGGCCAGTTCTCGGTCCTGTCGCGCCTCAAGGAGCCGGAAAACTCCAGCCTCTACTCCAAGATGCGGGTCTATGACGGCGAGAGCCTCAAGGACACGGACCCCAAAGCGAAGAGCTACCAGGAGTACCGCGACTACGCCGGTGTTGACGAGGGGATGAACGGTCTGTCGACCCGTTTCGCGTTCAAGATCCTCTCCCGCGTCTTTAACTTCGACCACGCGGAAGTGGCCGCCAACCCGGTACACCTCTTCTATGTGCTGGAACAACAAATAGAGCGCGAGCAGTTCCCGCAAGAGCTGCACGATCGCTATCTGGAGTTCATCAAAGGCTATCTGACCCCGCGCTACGTGGAGTTCATCGGAAAAGAGATCCAGACCGCCTATCTCGAGTCGTACTCCGAGTACGGCCAGAACATCTTCGATCGCTACGTCACCTACGCCGACTTCTGGATCCAGGATCAGGAGTACCGTGACCCCGAGACCGGCCAGCTGTTTGACCGGGCGTCTCTCAACAGCGAGCTGGAGAAGATCGAAAAACCCGCCGGGATCAGCAACCCGAAGGATTTCCGCAACGAAATCGTCAACTTCGTGCTGCGTGCCCGGGCCAACAATGCAGGCCGTAACCCCAACTGGACCAGTTACGAGAAGCTGCGTACCGTGATCGAGAAGAAGATGTTCTCCAACACGGAAGAGCTGCTGCCGGTTATCTCCTTCAACAGCAAAACCTCGGCCGAGGAGCAGAAGAAGCACGATAACTTTGTCGAACGGATGATGGAGAAGGGCTACACCCGCAAACAGGTGCGCCTGCTCTCCGAGTGGTATCTCAGGGTCCGCAAGTCATCCTGACCCTGACCTGTTCAAGGGGGAGTTATGGCGCATTTTATCGACCGCAGGCTCAACGGCAAAAACAAAAGCGCTGTCAATCGGCAGCGCTTCATCCGCCGTTACAAGAAGCAGATAAAACAAGCGGTCTCGGATGCTGTCTCCAAGCGCAGCATCCAGGACGTGGACAAGGGCGAGAGCATCAGCATCCCGACCAAGGACATTGGCGAGCCCCACTTCCATCAGGGACAGGGGGGCAAACGGGAGATGGTGCACCCGGGCAATGATCAGTTCGTCTCCGGCGACAAGATTGACCGTCCCAAGGGAGGGGCCGGCGGTCAGGGGAGCGGCGAAGGCCAGGCATCGGATCAGGGTGAAGGGGTGGATGACTTCGTCTTCCAGATCTCCAAGGATGAATACCTCGATCTGCTGTTCGAGGATCTCGAGCTGCCACGGCTGCAGAAGACCCAGCTCAACCAGCTGATGGAGATGAAAACCTTCCGGGCGGGCTACACCTCCAACGGGGTGCCCGCCAACATCAACGTGGTGAGATCCTTGCAAAACTCGCTGGCACGCCGCATGGCGCTGCAGGCCGGCAAGAAACGCCAGCTGCATGAACTGGAAGCCCGGTTGACCGAGCTGGCCAGCGAGCCCAACGACCATTTCGCCGAGATGGCGCAACTCGAGAAGGAGATCCGCGAGCTGAAACGACGGATCGAAGCGGTGCCCTTCATCGACACCTTCGATCTCAAGTTCAACAACTTCGTCAAACGGCCGGTTCCTTCCAGCCAGGCGGTAATGTTCTGCCTGATGGACGTCTCCGGCTCCATGGATCAGGCCACCAAAGAGATGGCCAAGCGTTTCTATATCCTGCTCTACCTCTTCCTGAGCCGGACCTACAAGAATGTCGAGGTGGTCTACATCCGCCACCATACCCAGGCCAAGGAGGTGGACGAGCACGAGTTCTTCTACTCCCAGGAGACCGGTGGCACCATCGTCTCCAGCGCCCTCAAGATGATGAGCGACATCATCAACGAGCGTTATCCCGCCAACCAGTGGAACATCTACGCGGCACAGGCGTCCGATGGGGACAACTGGGCGGATGATTCCCCTCAGTGCCGGGAGATCCTGATGCGCGACATCATGCCGCGGGTGCGTTACTACTCCTACATCGAGATCACCACCCGAGCCCACCAGACCCTGTGGCACGAGTACGAATCGGTGGCAGAGCAGTACGCCCACTTCGCGATGGAGCACATTCGCAAGGTAGAGGACATCTATCCGGTCTTCCGGGAGCTGTTCAAGAAGCAAGCGGCTTGAGGGACCCCCTATGGCAGAAACCGCGAGAAAAATAGCACCGCTGGACGATGGCCCTGACTGGAACTTCGATCTGCTGGAGACTTATCATCAGGAGATCTCCCGGGTGGCCAAGTTCTATCGGCTGGACACCTACCCCAACCAGATCGAGGTGATCACGGCGGAACAGATGATGGATGCCTACTCCAGCGTCGGCATGCCCATCGGCTACCAGCACTGGTCATTCGGCAAACGCTTCATCCATACCGAGCGCAACTACAAGCGCGGCCAGATGGGGCTGGCCTACGAGATCGTCATCAACTCGGATCCCTGCATCGCCTACCTGATGGAGGAGAACACCATGCCGATGCAGGCCCTGGTGATGGCGCACGCCTGTTATGGCCACAACTCCTTCTTCAAGAACAACTACCTGTTCAAGGCCTGGACCGATGCCTCCTCCATCATCGACTACCTGCTGTTCGCCAAGAACTACATCACCGAATGCGAGGAGAAACACGGCATCGATGCCGTCGAGCGGCTGCTCGACTCCTGCCATGCCCTGATGAACTTCGGGGTGGATCGCTACAAGCGGCCACAGAAGATCTCGCTGGCGGAGGAAAAGCGGCGCCAGAAGGCGCGGGAAGACTACCTGCAGACCCAGGTCAACGAGCTGTGGCGCACCCTGCCCAAGCAGCACAAGATCTCCGGGGTCGAAGACAGGCGCTACCCGGCGGAGCCCCAGGAGAACATCCTCTATTTCATCGAGAAGAATGCCCCCCTGCTCGAACCCTGGCAGCGCGAAATCGTGCGCATCGTGCGCAAGATCAGCCAATACTTCTATCCCCAGAAGCAGACCCAGGTGATGAACGAAGGGTGGGCCACCTTCTGGCACTACACCATCCTCAACCACCTCTACGACGAGGGGAAGATAAGCGATCGCTTCATGCTGGAGGTGCTGCACAGCCACACCAATGTGGTGTATCAGCCCCCCTACAACAGCCGCTACTACTCCGGCATCAACCCCTACGCCCTCGGCTTCGCCATGTTCACGGACCTGCGCCGCATCTGCGAGCACCCGACCGAGGAGGACAGACACTGGTTCCCGGACTACGCCGGCACGAACTGGGTCGAAACCCTGCATTTTGCCATGCAGAACTTCAAGGACGAGAGCTTCATCAGCCAGTTCCTCAGTCCCAAGGTGATGCGCGACATGAAGCTGTTTGCCATCGACGACGACGACCTGAAGAACTACCTCAAGGTCTCCGCCATCCACAACGAGGAGGGTTACCGGCTGGTGCGCAATACCCTGTCAGCCCAGTACAACCTGAGCAATCTGGAGCCCAACATTCAGGTATACAACGTGGCGGTGAAGGGCGATCGCTCCCTCACCCTGCGCTACGTGCCCCACAATCGCATCCCTCTTGGCGAGTCACGCCACGAGGTGCTCAAGCATCTGCACCAGCTGTGGGGATTCGACGTGATACTGGAGCAGGACAACGGCGAGCTTGCGGCGGACATCATAGGCCGCTGCCCGGAGCGCAAGAGCGTGACCTGACGGGCAACAGCAGAAGATCGAGCATAAAAAAACGCGCCTTCAGGCGCGTTTCTCTTGCGTCGCAGCAATCAGTTGTCACACAGGTTGCTCGGCATGTCCTGACGCAACCGGGTCCACAACTTGCCCGACTCGATGCCGTACTGGCGTACCGTCATGAACACGGCTTCGTGATCCTTGGTCTCGGCCAGCTTGCGCAGCGTCTTGTAGTAGGCATCCGCAGTTTCGCGCGCCTGCTTGTCGGAGAAGTAGTAACGCCCGACGCGGCTATACAGCCCCTTGAAGCCGTTGAGGATCAGGGCATAGATGGGGTTGCCGGAAGCAAACGAGAGCTGGTGATGGAGGCGATAATCGAACTCCGCATAGGCCTCGGCCGTGTTCTCCACCTCGTCGGCCCCACGGAGGATCTCGGCGGCCTGCTCCGGGTTGTTGCGAATGGCGCCCCGTATGAAGATGGTGCAGATGTTGGTGCGGGCCGACAGCAGCTGAGCCACCAGATCCGGCACCTTGTCCTGATCGAGACGAGCCAGGGTCTCCAGGATATTGAGGCCCGAGGTTTCCCAGAAATTGTTCACCTTGGTCGGTTTGCCATGCTGGATGGTGAGCCAGCCATCGCGGGCAAGGCGCTGCAACACTTCGCGCAAGGTAGTGCGAGTCACGCCAATCAGCTCGGACAGTTCACGCTCCGCCGGCAGAATGGATCCAGGAGGAAAGCGATTGTTCCAGATGGACTCGATGATGTATTCCTCGGCAAACCCGGCAGGGCTTTGCGCTTTTATGACCATGTAATGACTCTGTTGTAGTGCGTAAAAAGGCTCACGAATAATAGCAAAGCCGGTCATGCTGGCAAGCAGAAGGTCAGTCCTCTGCTCACATTAAGCCAATCTTTTTGTTAAAAATATGTGATGCGCAACAACTCAGGAGCCAAGCAACACCAAATGATGCCGTGATGAGCACTTCATCACTGGGCAAGTCTCTCCACCTTATTTATAGTTATCGCTCCCTTGATTAAAATCATGTGCAATCAATCTGATACAGGTGAATATCCGGATGTTCGGGTCGAGTCGGGCTCGGCTGCATAGACTCAGATATCAACAACAGAACAGAGAATCATCATTATGCCAATCAGCCTAGGGCGCGCTTTTACAAAGAATTTTTTGGGCAATGCCCCCCGATGGTACAAAATTGCCATCGTTTTATTCCTGCTGATCAACCCGATCATCTTCTACTTTGATCCCTTCCTAGCCGGCTGGTTGCTGGTTGTCGAGTTCATCTTCACCCTGGCGATGGCGCTCAAATGCTATCCGCTGCAGCCAGGTGGTCTTCTGGCCATCGAGGCGGTACTCATCGGCATGACCTCGGCCAACCAGATCAAGCATGAGCTGGTGGCCAATATAGAGGTGCTGCTACTGCTGGTCTTCATGGTGGCTGGCATCTATTTCATGAAGCAGTTGCTGCTCTATGTCTTCACCAAGATGCTGGTGCGCATCCGCTCCAAGACCTGGCTCTCCCTCGCCTTCTGCCTGGTATCGGCTTTCTTGTCCGCCTTCCTCGACGCCCTGACCGTGATCGCCGTGGTGATCAGCGTTGCCACCGGCTTCTACGCCATCTACCACAAGGTGGCCTCACGGGACGAGTCCGGCAACTTGCACCACGACGACGAGGAGATTGACGAGCTTTCCCGCCAGCATCTGAACGAGTTCCGCGCCTTCTTGCGAAGCCTCATGATGCACGCGGCCATCGGTACCGCACTGGGGGGCGTTTGCACTCTGGTCGGTGAGCCCCAGAACCTCATCATCGGTGAACAGGCGGGCTGGCATTTCGGCGAATTTGCCGTGCGCATGGCGCCCGTCACCATCCCCGTGTTCCTCTGTGGCCTGCTCACCTGCATCCTGGTCGAAAAGTTCCGCCTGTTTGGTTACGGCACCCGGCTGCCCGACCCCGTGCGTCACATCATGGAAGCCTATGAGCGCGAGGAGGATGCACAGCGCTCCCCCCAGGACAAGGCCAAGCTGATCGTCCAGGCGGTGATCGCCGTCTGGCTCATCACGGGTCTGGCCCTGCACCTTGCCGCAGTCGGGCTGATCGGCCTGACGGTCATCGTGCTCGCGACCGCCTTCACCGGCGTCACCGAAGAGCACGCGCTTGGCAAGGCGTTCCAGGAGGCGCTCCCCTTCACCGCCCTGCTCACCGTCTTCTTCAGCGTGGTGGCGGTGATCATCGACCAACAGCTGTTCAAGCCAGTGATCCAGTGGGTACTGGCGGCCAAGCCGGAGGATCAGCTCGCCCTCTTCTATCTGGCCAACGGCCTGCTCTCCATGGTCAGTGACAACGTCTTCGTCGGCACCGTCTACATCAACGAGGTGAAGACGGCGCTGATCAACGGTGCCATCAGCCGCGATCACTTTGACCTGCTGGCGGTGGCCATCAACACCGGTACCAACCTGCCATCGGTCGCCACCCCCAACGGCCAGGCCGCGTTCCTGTTCATGCTGACCTCGGCACTGGCACCGCTGCTGCGCCTCTCGTACGGCCGCATGGTGTGGATGGCCCTGCCCTATACCCTGGTGCTGGGCCTGGTCGGTTTCTTTGCCGTGGAGCTGCTGCTCGGCCCTGCCACCGAGTGGTTCTACCACGCAGGCTGGCTGGTCGATCACGCCGCCGTACCGCTGCCGACCCCGGCCGCACATTGATGATGAGAGGGGCTGTTCGGCCCCTTTCTTTTTAGATGGGGCTCTGCTCTAATTCAGCCACTCTTTTTCTCCGTGAGATCAATCAGATGATCGAGTTTCTTCGCCGTATTGCCAGCCATCGCCTGGCCTGGGGGTTGCTGGCTGCGTCGGCGCTCTTCCTCGAGCTGTGTGCCCTCTTCTTCCAGCACGTACTGGGTCTGCACCCCTGCGTGATGTGCATCTACGAGCGGATCGCCATTCTCGGCGTGCTGGCCGCCGGTCTGCTCGGGATGGTGGCTCCCCACAAATGGTACCTACGCTGGAGCGCCATGCTGCTGTGGGGTTACAGCGCCTTCTGGGGCCTGAAACTGGCCCTCAAGCACGTGGATTACCAGATGAACCCCTCCCCCTTCAACGTGTGCGAAGGGTTCGTCGACTTCCCCAGCTGGGCACCGCTCGATCAGTGGATCCCCTGGTTGTTCTTCCCGGATGGCGACTGCAGCGAGATCAGCTGGCAGTTCCTCAGCTTCTCCATGCCGCAGTGGCTGGTGGTCATCTTTGCCGCCTACCTGCTGGTCTTCGTGGTGGTCGCCATCGGCAACCTTATCAAGGGCCGCTGCTGCAACTAAACGCAGCTCGTTGTATCCAAAAGGGGAGCCGAAGGCTCCCTTTTTACTCTGCCCCGCGGTTCGTTCTGGACCACCAGCACCTTCTCCCTGACGCCATCAGAGAGCGGTCGTCACCCTCGCCAGCGACCAGCTGGTCTGCTGAGTGGTTGCCTTCACAATGGGCCAATCACAAATACAAAAAGGGGCCCATGGCCCCTTTGTTGCAATCAACCTTGTCCGGTTCAGACCGCCGTCTTGTTGGCATTCATCCTGGCCTTCGCCATGCCGATCACCATGGGCAACAGCGAAATGCCGATGATGCCGAAGATGAGCAGGGTGAAATTGTGGCGCACCACAGGCAGATTGCCGAAGAAGTGGCCCGCGTAGACGAAGGAGAGCACCCACAGGAGGCCACCCACCAGGTTGAACGCCAGGAAACGGGGATAGGTCATGGCGCCCATGCCGGCCACGAAAGGCGCGAAGGTACGTACTATGGGCAGGAAGCGGGTGATGATGATGGTCTTCCCCCCGTGCTTGGCATAGAAGGCGTGCGTCTTGACCAGATGGTCACGGCGGAAGATCTTCGAGTCAGGATTGCGAAACAGCTGCTCCCCGAAGAAGTGGCCTATGGTGTAATTCACCACGTTGCCAAGCACGGCGGCGATGATCAGCACCCCGGCCAGGGTGTGCACATTGAGTGCGCTGTCCACGGTCAGGGCGCCGGCGGCAAACAGCAGGGAATCACCGGGCAGGAAGGGCGTCACCACCAGACCCGTCTCGCAGAAGATGATGATAAACAGGATGGCGTACACCCAGACGCCGTAGTGTTCGAACAACTCTTTCAGATGCACGTCGACGTGCAGGATAAAGTCGATGACAAAGAGGATCAGTTCCATTTTTTGGTACCCATGAAGTGAACGGCGTGGAGTCTACGCCAATGAGACCTGGCTCACAATCGCCTCCAGGCCCCCTTTTTCATCCAGCATCAGAGGGCGCCCTCCATTCCCCCAGTCCTGCCCCGTCCGCTGCCGCTCCAGCACCGCCCAGGCACTGGGCCAAGCGACCTCAATCGAGCTTGTCCAGTGCGGCCACCACGGCGCTAGGTAGGCATTTCTCCCAGCCCCACAACAGGAGCATCAGCAGGGTCGCATCATCGAGCCAGCCGACGAGAGGCACCAGGTCCGGCACCAGATCCACCGGGCTGATGCCGTAGATCAGGATGAGGATCACCAGCCCCTTCGCCCACCAGGGAGTGGCAGGATGGCGAAAGCCGAGGTAGAGGCGACGCAGGCGCCGCCAGATGAGCCAGCGTCTGGCGCTCATGATTCGATCAGCTCGCCGCGCAGCCGCTGGATCTGATCCCGCAGCGCCGCCGCCTGTTCGAACTCCAGATCCCGCGCATGCTGGAACATCTGCTCCTCCATCCGCTTGATCTCCTTGGCGATCTCGCTGGCGGAGCGGGCATGGTACTCCCCTTGGGGCTCGGCGGCCTTGCGGCTCCCCTTGCCGGCCTTGCCCGCCGTGCGGCTGCTCCCCATGTCCATCACATCGCCGATGGACTTGTTGAGCCCCTTCGGCGTGATGCCGTGTTCCAGGTTGTGGGCGTGTTGCAGGGCGCGGCGCCGCTCAGTCTCCTCGATGGCCACTTTCATGGAGTTGGTGATGGTGTCCCCGTAGAGGATGACCTTGCCGTTGAGGTTGCGCGCCGCCCGGCCTATGGTCTGGATGAGGGAGCGGGTAGAGCGCAGAAAGCCCTCTTTATCCGCATCCAGGATCGCCACCAGGGAGACTTCCGGCATGTCGAGGCCTTCGCGCAGCAGGTTGATGCCCACCAGCACATCGAACTTGCCCAGACGCAGATCGCGGATGATCTCCACCCGCTCCACGGTGTCGATGTCGGAGTGCAGGTAACGCACCCGCACCTCGTGATCCGCCAGGTATTCGGTCAAGTCCTCCGCCATCCGCTTGGTGAGCGTCGTCACCAGCACCCGCTCCTCCACCGCCACCCGCTTGCGGATCTCGGAGAGCAGATCGTCCACCTGGGTGCTGACCGGCCGCACTTCCACTTCGGGATCCAGCAGGCCGGTGGGGCGCACCACCTGCTGCACCACGTCGCCGCCGGACTTCTCCAGCTCGTAGGGACCGGGGGTCGCCGACACGAACACCGTCTGCGGCATCAGGGCCTCGAATTCGTCGAACTTGAGGGGCCGGTTGTCCAGCGCCGATGGCAACCGGAAACCGTACTCCACCAGGGTCTCCTTGCGGGATCTGTCCCCTTTGAACATGGCGCCGATCTGGGGCACAGTGACGTGGGATTCGTCGATGATGAGCAGACCGTCCCCCGGCAGATAGTCGAACAGGGTGGGCGGCGGCTCCCCCGGCGCACGGCCGGAGAGGTAGCGGCTGTAGTTCTCGATGCCGGAGCAGTAGCCCAGCTCCTGCATCATCTCCATGTCGAACTGGGTGCGCTGGCTGATGCGCTGCTCCTCCACCAGCTTGTTGAGGGACAACAGCTGCTCGCGCCGCCCCTTGAGCTCCTCCTTGATGTGCTCGATGGCCCCCAGAATGGTCTCCCGCGGAGTGGCGTAGTGGGTCTTGGGGTAGATGGTGTAGCGCACCACCGTCTGCTCGATGGCGCCGGTCAGCGGGTCGAACAGGGAGAGGCGCTCCACCTCTTCGTCAAACAGCTCCACCCGCAGGGCCAGCTTGTCCGACTCGGCGGGGTAGATGTCCATCACCTCCCCCCGCACCCGGAAGGTGCCGCGCTGGAAGGCCATGTCGTTGCGGGTGTACTGCAGCTCGGCGAGGCGGCGCAGGATATCCCGCTGGTTGATCACGTCCCCCACTTTGAGGTGCAGCATCATGCTGAGGTAGGCCTGGGGATCTCCGAGGCCATAGATAGCCGACACCGAGGCGACGATCACCACGTCGCGCCGCTCCAGCAGCGCCTTGGTGGCCGACAACCGCATCTGCTCGATGTGATCGTTGATGGAGGCATCCTTCTCGATGAAGGTGTCCGTGGTCGGCACATAGGCCTCGGGCTGGTAGTAGTCGTAATAAGAGACGAAGTACTCCACCGCGTTGTCGGGGAAGAACTCCTTCATCTCCCCGTAGAGCTGGGCCGCCAGGGTCTTGTTGGGGGCCAGGATCATGGTGGGGCGGTTGAGGGTCGCGATGACGTTGGCCATGGTGAAGGTCTTGCCCGAGCCGGTCACCCCGAGCAGGGTCTGGTGCGCGAGACCCGACTCGATGCCGTCGAGCAGCTGGGCGATGGCCCTCGGCTGATCCCCGGCGGGTTGGAACTGGCTGGCCAACTGGAATAACTTGCTCATGACGACTCCCGGCAAAAAACGGCAAGGGAGCAGTGTACCCCGAGTCGACAGCCCTGGGTATCCGTCTACCTGCCCTGATGGCTATTGACCCCGAAATACGACCTCTGTATGATGCACCTCCTTGCCTGATGTTCCCCCGTAGTTCAGTCGGTAGAACGGCGGACTGTTAATCCGTATGTCACTGGTTCAAGTCCAGTCGGGGGAGCCAATCTACTCACCATCTCGGTGCAAGTTATCCACTTTAGTGCTTTCCTCTGCCAATTTTAATGCACAAGCCCTCGCTTGCGGCGCACTCCCCTTTTGATCCCCCATTCCCGACCAGCAGCGTTTTGTTCTGCTGCGTATAACTATTTGATTTTTAAAGAAACAATTTTTTGCAGGTATTTTTTGAACAGCCCTTGCAGCCCAGTATTGGCGCGGGATACAGCCTGATCGCCAAGTTTCATAAACAGGGTTATCCACAGTTTCTGTGGGTAACTTGGCCAAAGCCAGGCCTCGTCTAGGTTAGCGACGATTGCCTCCCCTCGTCGGTGCCACCATGCCTCCATCCCCATTTTCTGCTGTTTTTGCTCTCCCCCCTAAATGGGGTCAACCAGGGCAATGCCCTCGCCCTGGCGCAGTATTTTTTCGCCATCCCCCGTGCCACGGGTCAGCACTCGCCGAATGATGCTAAGGATTCCTTTGTCACCCAACCTTCCCCCCAGTGAAAAATGCTGAAAACCATGCTCAATTGCTCCCCATGCAGCAGGTAATAAATTGTCCACAGGGGGAGTGCCGCCTCTTCGCCCGACAGCACAAATCACTCATTGACACCGTGGATGGCAGGGTAAAATAGAGCCATTTACCCCAAAGGGCTCACGCATTCTCCCTCTGCCCCGAGAGCACACCACTTAACTGGCTGCCGATCCGCTTTGACGCTTCTTTCTTGCCAAGGGATCCGGCACAATGTCGGCCCCACTTTTTTCCTCGGTTTTTCCGGGCATGACCATAGATTTCGTGACACTGCTACATCAAAGCGACTCCCTGCTGCTGTTCGTGGTATTGGCCTTCGGCCTGCTGCTGGGCAAGGTCCGCATCGGCAACTTCCAGATAGGCAATACCATCGGCGTGCTCTTCACCGCCCTGCTGTTCGGCCAGATGGGATTTCAGTTCTCCACCTCCACCGAAAACGTCGGCTTCATGCTGTTCATCTTCTGTGTGGGCATAGAGGCGGGCCCCCACTTCTTCAGCGTCTTCCTGCGCGACGGCATCCACTACATCACCCTGACTCTGGTGATCCTGCTGAGCGCCCTGCTGCTGACCGTGGGGCTCGCCAAGTTCTTCAATCTGGGGCCCGGCATGGCGGCGGGCATTCTGGCGGGCTCGCTCACCTCGACCCCGGCCCTGGTCGGCGCCCAGGATGCCCTGCGCAGCGGCCTGCTCAACCTGCCCCACCAGACCGACATGCAGTCGGTGCTGGACAACATGGGCATCGGCTACGCCCTGACCTACCTGGTGGGGCTGGTGGGGCTGATGCTGGTGGTGCGCTACCTCCCCTCCCTGGCCAGGCTGGATCTCAACACTGAAGCCCAGAAGATCGCCCGCGAGCGGGGGCTGTCCGACAGCGAGAGCCGCAAGACCTATCTGCCCATCATCCGCGCCTATCGGGTCGGCCCGGAGCTCGCCGCCTGGATCGGGGGGCGTACCCTGCGGGAGACCGGCATCTATCCCCACACCGGCTGCTATGTGGAGCGCATTCGCCGCAACGGCATCCTGGCGAGCCCCGACGGTGATGCCGTCATTCAGGAAGGGGACGAGATCGCCCTGGTGGGCTACCCCGAGAGCCACGAGAAGCTCGACGTCAACTACCGCAACGGCAAAGAGGTGTTCGATCGCAACCTGCTTGACCTCCAGATCGTCACCGAAGAGATCGTGGTGAAGAACGATGCCGTGGTGGGTCGCCACCTGGTGGAGCTCAACCTCACCGAGAAGGGGTGCTTCCTGAACCGGGTGGTGCGCTCCCAGATCGAGATGCCGTTCGATCGCAATATCATGCTGCAAAAGGGTGACGTGCTGCAGATCAGCGGCGAGAAGCAGCGGGTCAAGCTGCTGGCCAACAAGATCGGCTTCATCAGCATCCACAGCCAGACCACGGATCTGGTGGCCTTTGCCACCTTCTTCGTGCTGGGGCTGCTCATCGGCTCCGTCTCCCTGGTGTTCGGCCAGATCGAGTTCGGCCTCGGCAACGCCGTCGGCCTGCTGCTGGCGGGGATCCTGATGGGCTACCTGCGGGCCAACCACCCGACGGTGGGCTATGTGCCGCCTGGCGCCCTGCGTCTGGCCAAGGATCTCGGCCTTGCCGTCTTCATGGTGAGCACCGGCCTCAAGGCCGGGGGTGGCATCCTGGATCACCTGAGCGAGGTGGGGATGGTGGTGCTCTTCTCCGGCATGCTGGTCACCACCTTGCCGGTGCTGGTCGGCTACCTGTTCGGGGTCTGGGTGCTCAAAATGAACCCCGCCCTGCTGCTCGGCGCCATCACCGGCGCCCGAACCTGCGCCCCGGCCATGGACGTGGTGAACGAGGCCGCCAACAGCTCCATCCCGGCGCTCGGTTACGCCGGCACCTATGCGGTGGCCAACGTGATGCTGACCCTGGCGGGCTCCTTCATCATCGGCTTCTGGTTCTAGCCAGGCGGGCCCGCAACACGCAGAAAAAGAGGAGCCTCGGGGCTCCTTTTTTCATGGGTAGACGGCCAGGGGGTTGAATAGTGGAAATCGTGCTATGGGGCCTTCTCTATCAAACCCAATAAGCTAAATCACCCGCAAGGCGCCACTTACACTCAATAAAACGAGTGAGGTGTACGTTATGAAATGCTTATGGATTGTCGTGATCTGGCTGTTCTGCTCCCTGACGCCAGCCTGGGGGGCCGAATCCGACAAGCAGGCGGCCACCGATGAGGAAACACAAAAAAGCGCCCTGAGCTTCGAGGGCAACGAGCTTGCCAAACCCATGCTGGGTGACCTCGACGCCATGCTGGAGCGCCGGTCCATCCGGGTACTGACGACCTACAACAAGACCGGCTACTTCATCAACAAGGGCGTGCAACGGGGCGTCACCTACGACGCCTTCGTCCAGGTCGAGAAGCGGCTCAACGAGCAACTGCGCAAGAACAAAGCCATCAAGCGCCACCTCAAGGTGCACTTCGTCTTCATTCCCGTGGCCCGAGAAGCCCTGCTGAGCGCCCTCATCGCCGGCAAGGGGGACATCGCCGCCGCCAATCTCACCATCACGGACAAGCGCAAGGAGCAGGGCGTGGCCTTCACCGATCCCCTGCTGCAAGGCGTGCGGGAGCTGCTCGTCTCCGGCCCCTACTCGCCCAAAGTGGAGAGCGCCGCCGATCTGGGGGGCAAACGCATCTACGTGCGCCCCTCCTCCAGCTATTTCGAGAGCCTCATGGCTTACAACCAGGCCCGCAAGGCGGCGGGAGAGCCCCTCATCGACATCCAGCCCGCCTCCGAAGTGCTGGAAGATGAAGATCTGGTGGAGATGGTCAATGCGGGTCTCCTGCCCTTCATCGTCATGGACGAGCACAAGGCCCGTTTCTGGCAGAAGATCTTCCCCAAGGTCACCATCCACGACGACCCCGTGTTCCGGGAGGGGGGCATCATCGCCTGGGCGGTGCGCAAGGAGAGTACCCAGCTGCTCGCCATGCTCAACGAGCAGATCAAGGCGCTGCGTGGCAAGGCGACCGGGGACGAACTCCTCGCCCGCTATCTCAAGCAGAACAAGTACGTCAGGAGTGCCGCCGCCGAGGCCGACCGCAAGAAATTCCTGCAGGTGGTGGAGCTGTTTCGTGAATACGGCGAGAAATACGACGTGGACTGGTTGCTGATGGCGGCCCAGGGCTACCAGGAGTCCGCCCTCAACCAGAAAGCGCGCAGCCACGTCGGCGCCATCGGCGTCATGCAGATCATGCCCGCCACCGGCAAGGGGCTCAAGGTGGGCGACATCCGCCAGCTCGAGCCCAACATCCACGGCGGCGTCAAATACATGCGCTGGATGATCGACCACTACTATGCGGACGAGCCCATGACCGCCCTCGACAAGGCACTCTTCACCTTCGCCTCCTACAATGCCGGCCCCGCGAGGGTGGCCAGGCTCCGTGCCGAGACCAGGAAGCGAGGGCTGGATCCCAACGTCTGGTTCCACAACGTCGAGTACGTAGCGGCCGAGAAGATAGGGCCAGAGACCGTCACCTACGTGGGCAACATCTACAAGTACTACATCGCCTACAAGCTGGTGGTGGAGCAGATGAAGCTGCGCCAGCAGGCCAGCGAGGCCCTGAAGCAGGAGGCGAAGGAAGACGTCAGCACATCGGCGGCGAAACCGACCCAGTGATCCTTAGCGGACGAGGCGCTCACGGGCGCCTCGTTTCTATGCGCATTTCCCCTCATCTTGCCGTGACCAGAATGAACACAATGGCCACAACAGCCTTAATAGCCATTACGGTCAGATTGTTTTCCAGCCAGACACGATTAATTAACCTTCCCGCAACAATCACAAGGAGAGCACCATGTTGCAAGGAACCTTCAAGCGCACCCTGATAGGCGGCCTGCTCGCACTGAGCTTTGGCGCCCACGCCCAGATCGACGAGATCCACTTCCTCATCCCGGGCGGTGCCGGCGGCGGCTGGGACAACACAGCCCGCGGTACCGGCGAGGCTCTGACCAAGTCCGGCCTGATCCAGACCGCCTCCTACCAGAACATCTCGGCCGGTGGCGGCGCCAAGGCCATCGCCCATCTCATCGAGACCTCGGCCCAGTCCGACAAGACCCTGATGGTCAACTCCACCCCCATCATCGTCAAATCCCTCTCCAAGGAGCTGCCGCAATCGTTCCGGGATCTCACCCCGGTCGCGGCCATCATCGCCGACTACCAGGCGCTGGCCGTGCCGCTGGACTCTCCCTACCAGAGCTGGCCCCAGCTGCTGGCCGCCTATGAGGCCAACCCCGCCAAGGTGAAGATCGCCGGGGGCTCCGCCCGCGGCAGCCTGGATCACCTGGTGGCCGCCATGACCTTCAAGAACGCCGGTGCCGACGCCAGCAAGCTGCGTTACGTGGCCTATGATGCCGGCGGCAGTGCCATGGCCGCAGTGCTCGCGGGAGAGACCCAGGTGCTCTCTACCGGTTTTGGCGAGGCGATGGAAGCGGTCAAGTCCGGCCAGATGCGGATCCTCGGCATGACAGCCTCCGAACGCATGCCGGATGCGAAAGACATCCCCACCTTCAGCGAACAGGGCAACCCCACGGTGTTTGCCAACTGGCGCGGCTATTTCGCTTCCCCCAGCGTGAGCGCCGAGAAGTCGGCCGAATTCGCCGCCCTGCTCAAGCAGATGTATGACAAGCCGGAGTGGGAGACGGTTCGTGCCCGCAACAGCTGGACCAATCGCTATCAGGCCGGTCCCGAGTTCACCGCCTTCCTCAACAGCCAGGAGCAAGAGATCGGCGGCCTGATGCGCGAGCTCGGCTTCATCAAGTAATCCCACAACCCCGTGGCGGGCCCGGCCCGCCCCATTGGAGTCATTCCTATGCACCTGACCAAGGAGCGGTTCGGGGGGCTGCTGTTTTTGCTGCTCTCCCTCGCCTATGGCTACCATGCCACCCAGATCCCGGGCTACCCGGGGGACGAATATGAACCCTTTACCGCCAGCACCCTGCCCTATGCCCTGGCTGGCGTCGGCATAGCGCTCTCCCTGCTGCTGATGGCCTCCCCGGGGGGCGAGCGGCTGCAGAAAGAGTCCGGCAACTGGCGGCTGGTGTTCGCCTTTCTCGTCCTGATGATCATCTACGGCGTGGCCCTGACCTGGCTCGGTTTCCTCGTCGCCACCACCCTGTTCCTCATCGTCGGGATCCGGCTGATGGGCGAACCCAGTCTCGCCTTCGCCTGCAAGGTGAGCGTGCCATTTACCCTCATTTTCTGGGCCCTGCTGACCAAGGGGCTCAATGTCTATCTCGAGCCGGGTCGGCTGTTCACCCAGTTGCTGGGATAAGGAGAATCCATGTTAGACGGCATTCTGCAAGGGCTCGGCACCGCCATGATGCCCATCAACCTCTTCATGGTGGTGGTCGGCTGCTTTGTCGGCACCTTCATCGGCATGCTGCCGGGCCTCGGGCCCGTCACCGCCATCGCCCTGATGATCCCCATCACCTACGGGCTGGATCCGGCCTCCGGCATCATTCTGATGGCCGGGGTCTATTACGGCTCCATGTTTGGCGGTTCCACCGCCTCCATCCTCATCAATACCCCGGGCTGCTCCGCCAGCATGATCACCGCCATCGACGGCTATCCCCTGGCACGCAAGGGCTATGCGGGCAAGGCGCTGGCCATCGCGGCCTATGCCTCCTTCGTCGGCGGCACCCTGTCGGCCATCTTCCTGATGGTGGCGGCCCCCCTGCTCGCCAAGGTCTCCCTCTCCTTCCAGTCGGCGGACTACTTCGCCCTCATGGTGCTGGGGCTGTCGGCGGTGGCGGCCTTTGCCGGCAAGGGACAGGTGCTCAAGGCGCTGATCATGGCGCTGTTCGGCATCATGATCTCCACCGTCGGTATCGATCGCAGCGTCGGAGTGGACAGGTTCACCTTCGGTCTGCCGGACTTGCGGGACGGTTTCTCCTTCCTGCTGCTGGCCATGGCCACCTTCGCCCTGGCGGAGATCCTGATGACGGTGCTGCGCCCGGGCAAGGATTCCCGCGCCGAAGAGGCGGAGCAGATCCAGAAACTCGGCTCCCTCAAGCTCAGCAAGGAGGAGGTCAAGGAGATAGCAACCCCGGTCACCCGCTCCTCGGTACTCGGCTTCTTCATCGGCGTGCTGCCGGGAGCCGGTGCCACCATCGCCTCCTTCATGGCCTACGGCGCCGAGCGCAATCTGGCCCGCAAGGAGAAGAGGGATGAATTTGGCAAGGGCAGCCTGACCGGTGTCGCCGCGCCGGAAGCGGCCAACAACGCCGCCTCCAGCGGTGCCTTCGTCCCCCTGCTGACCCTGGGGATCCCGGGTTCCGGCACCACGGCCCTGATGCTGGGCGCCCTCATCGCCTATGGCATCCAGCCGGGTCCACGTCTGTTCATGGAGCATCCGGACGTGTTCTGGTCGGTGATCATCTCCATGTACCTGGGCAACGTGGTGCTCTTGATCCTGAACCTGCCGCTCATCCCCTATCTGGCCAAGATCCTGCAAGTGCCGCGCCCCGTGCTCATCCCCATGGTGTTGCTGTTCTCGCTGATCGGGGTCTATCTGGTCTCGTTCAACACCATGGATATCTATGTCATGTCACTGGTGGCCCTTATCGCCATCGGCCTGCGTCTGCTGGACTTCCCCATGGCACCCATGCTGCTCGGCTTCATCCTGGGGGGCATGCTGGAGGACAATCTGCGCCGCGCCCTGGTGATCAACGACGGCTCCCTGAGCTTCCTGTGGGAGCGCCCCATCACCCTGGGCTTCACCCTGGTGACCCTGGTGATGTTGCTGCTGCCAGCCTGGCAGTGGTGGCAAGCCCGCCGGGCTCCCAAGGGAGAGCCGGCCATCAGCCACTGAATCAATGAGCCTCTGCCACCTCTGTGCCCTGCTCATAACGAGCAGAGCCCTTGATGCCCCATTGGGAGCAAACCTGATCATAAAAAGAGCGCCGAAAGGCGCTCTTTTCTTTGTCTGGACGCAACGACCCTGGCTTCGGGGTCACTGCTTGCGATAACGCCGCTCCGGCCGCCCCACGGTACCGTATTCGAGTTCCGGACTCGCCAGCTGCTGCCCCACCAGAAACTCCAGATAGCGGCGCGCCGTGGTGCGGCTCACCCCGATCCGGGTACCTATCTCCTCGGCACTGGCCCCCTCCGCGGCCAGGACGGCCAATACCCGTTGCAGGGTGATGCCGTCGATGCCCTTGGGCAGCCCGGCGGCCGCCACCTGTTGCAAGGGCGTGCCCAGCAGGGCGTCCACCGCCTGCTGATCGATGTCCGCGAGAGCCGCCAGGGCGGCAATGCTCTGACGGTACTTCTCCAGGGTGTCGCGCAGCCGCTCGAACACCACGGGTTTCAAGATGAAATCCACCACCCCGAGGCGCATCGCCTCCTGCAGGGCGCTCGCCTCCCGGGCGGCGGTGAGCAGGATGACGTCCAGGCTGGCCCCCGCCTGGCGCAATTCGCGCAGCAGGCAAAAGCCCTCTCCGTCCGGCAGCCACACATCCAGCAACACCAGATCGGGTTTCAGGATGGCGATCTGCTCCCTCGCGTCGAACAGGGTGAGCGCCACCCCCAGCACGTCAAACCCGGGCAGCCGCTGCACGAAGCGGCGGTGGATTTCGGCGATGGCCGGATCGTCTTCGACGATCAGGATCTTGATCACTCACACCTCCTTTGGAATGTAACAGACGACGCAACTTCCCTGCGCCGTGGCTTCTATGGTGATCTGCCCCTGCAGGGAATCCAGGGTCTTGCGCACCAGGGCGAGGCCGATGCCGTGGCCGGGCTCCGCCTTGCTGCTCACGCCTCGCTCGAACAAGGTGTCCGCCAGGGCGGGATCCACCCCGCCGGCCCCGTCCTCTACCTCGAGGATGAGATCCTGCCCCAGATCGCTTAAGGCGACCCGGATTGGCTGATAGGGTGCGCCGTGGCGACGGGTCGCGTCGAAGGCATTGTCGATGAGGTTGCCAAGCAGGGTCACCAGCTGGGAACCGCTCACGCGATGGGGGATGTCGTGCAGGCGGGAATCAGGGTCAACTTCCAGCACCAAACCCAGCTCGTGGGCCCTGTGGTACTTGCCAAGCAGCAGCCCGGCCACCTTGGGCTTGGCAATGGCGCCCATCAGGAAGCTGAGCAGGGTCTGCTCGGTGTCCGCCTCCCGCCCGATGAAGGCCAGCGCCTCCCGGGTGGCCCCCAGCTCGATGAGTCCGGCGATGGTGCCGAGCTGATTGTTGTGTTCGTGGGTCTGCACCCGCAGCAGATCGCTGTAGGCCTGCACCTGGGAGAGCTGGGCACTGAGCTCGGCCAGCTCGTCCTTGCGCCGAAAGCTCGACACGGCGCCGATGAGGCGTCCTTCCTGAACCAGGGGCAGGCGGTTGACGATGAGGGGCTGGCCATTCAGGACTATCTCCTCGTCAAACTGGGGGCTCTGCTCCTGCAAGATGGAGAGCATGCGGCTGCCCGGCAGCAGCTGGCCAATGGGCCGGCCAATGGCGGCCCTGGCAACGGTTTCATCCAGACGCAGCAACCGGATGCCGTTGGGATTGATGGAGGTGAGCCTGCCCTGCTCGTCGATGGTGAGGATCCCTTCGCGCACCGTGCGCAGGGTACAGTCGAGTTCGGCATAGAGACGCCCTATCTGCTCGGGTTCGAAACCGAAGATGGCCTTCTTGTAGCGCCGGGCCAGCCAGGCGGCGGCGGCGCTGTTGAGGATCACGATGAGCAGGGTGCAGAGCAGGCCAAAGCGCAGGAAACCGCGCAGATCGGCGTCAATGTCCCGCACCAGATAACCGACCGAGACGACCCCTATCACCCTGCCCATCTCGTCGCGAATGGGCCCCTTGCCCCGCACCGCGCTGCCAAGGGAGCCCTCTGCCCTCGAGATGTAGAACTCCCCCGCCAGGGCCCGGGCAGGATCATCTCCCACCATGGGTTTGCCAAGCCTGTCTGCGTTGGGGTGAACCAGACGCCTGGCATCGACGTCGCCGATGACGATATAGCTCGCACCAACCTCCCCCCGCATCCGCTCCACCAGCACGTTGAGGCGGACGGTGTCGGCCCGTTTCACCCCGGCGATGACGCCGGGCTCCCGGGCCACCAGCCGCGCCACGTCGAGGGCCTGATCCCCCACATCCTGATAGCGCTGCTCGGCGACATAGTAGTAGCTGGCCCCGCTCAGCAGCACCAGCTGCAACAGACTGACCAGACAGAGCATGAAGAGGATGCGTCCCTGCAACCCGAGTTTCATGCCTCCTTGTCCCCTCGCAACAGTTCGAGCAGCAGGCTGCCGTCACGCAGGGCCTTGTGCACCTGCACCGAGGTGGGCTTGGTGGGATCTTCGTAGAAATGGGTGGATTCGATCTGCAGGCGCACCAGGTACTCGGCCGGCAACTGGCTCGCCAGGGACTGGTGCAGCATGGGGAACAGCAGCCGATCGGCCCGGGTGATCTCCCCCCCCAGCAGCAACTTGCCCGGGTTGAGCAGGCAGATGAGGTTGGAGAGCACCCGGGAGAGCCGCCCCGCCGCCTGATGGAGGATATCCTGACAGAGGCTGTTGCCCGCCAGCGCCAGCTCGCACAGCTCGCGGATGTTGACGCTCTCGGGCAGATCGTGTTCCTGCATCCGCTCGCGCAGATCCCGGTACTGGGCCTCCAGGGCCTGATTGGTCACGAGCGTGCAGGCGCAGCCGAAGCCGCCGCAGTAACAGCGCTGGCCATAGGGTTCGAGCTGCAGGTGGCTGAGATCCCCGAGCAGGGCCGACTCGCTCTCGATGAGCTGGCCGTTGACCACCATGCCGACCCCGATGTCGTTGTGCACGAACACCAGCACCGCATCGGCGCAGTTCTTGGCGGCTCCCCATTCGCGTTCGGCCTGGATCCAGGTGCGCACATCACCGCTCACCAGCACGGGGACCTCGAACGCCGCCTGCAGGGTGGGGCCGAGGGGCCAGTTGCGCAGATCGTAATAGGGGAAGTGCTTGACCATGCCGGAGTGACGCTCCACCTGCCCCGGCAGGCAGAGGGCGATACAGGCCAGACGCAGTGCCTTCTTGGGCAGGAAGCCCTCGATGGCATGCACCAGGCTGGCCAGCAGATCCGCGCGCTCCGCCTCGCTGAAGAGATGGCGATGGCGCGCCAGGGAGCGGCCTGCCAGATCGAACAGGGCCATGTCCACATAACCACGGCCCAGACGCATGGAGAGAAACTGGAAGCGACGCTCGTTGATGCGCAGCAGGGTCTGACGGCGGCCGCGCCCCACCGAGCTCTCGCCGCAGGTGACCACCAGCCCCCCGTCGAGCAGCTCGCGGGTGATCTTGGTGATGCTGGCAGGAGAGAGACCGGTCAGGCGGGACAGATCGGTACGGGACAGCTCCTTGTGCTCCTCCAGGCTGGCGTAGACCAGGCCGTAGTTGAGCTGACGGATCAAATCGATACTGCCTTTCACGATCTCATTCATAGGGTAGGGGCTAACGAAAGGAACGAATGACGCGATTTTCCCACATTCTGCGCCGAACCCCAAATTTGCCGTCTGGAAATCACGCCCAGACGGCAAATATGTGACTAGTAACGGAAGCGGGAGACGAGTTGACGCAATTTGTCACCCGTGTCGGCCAGGGTGCGGGTGGTGGTGCTGGACTCCCCGGCGGCCTCGGTCAGCTCGTTGACGATCTGCTGGATGGCCACCAGATTCTTGTTGATCTCCTCGGAGACCGCGTGCTGCTCCTCGGCCGCCGTGGCGATCTGGATGTTCATGTCGTTGATGGTGCCGACCGCCGTCACCATGCTGTCGAGGGAGCTGGCGATGTGGCTCGCCTCCTGCACCGTCTCCTGGCTACGGGATTCGCTCGCCTGCATCACCTCCACCGCCTGCCTGACGCCGCCCTGCAGCCGCTGCAGCATCTCGTTGATCTCCTTGGTGCTTTGCTGGGTGCGGCCAGCGAGGGATCGCACCTCGTCTGCCACTACCGCAAAGCCCCGTCCCTGTTCACCTGCCCGGGCCGCCTCGATGGCGGCATTGAGTGCCAGCAGGTTGGTCTGTTCGGCAATGCCGCGAATGACCTCCACCACGGATCCTATCTTGCCGGTCTCCTGAGCCAGTTGCTCGATGACCCCGGCGGCCACGTGCACCTCCTCCACCAGCCGGTTGATGCTGCCGATGGCGCTGCTCACCACCCCGCGTGCGGCATCCGATTCGCGCGCCGCGTCGCTGGTGGCGCTGGCCGCATTGGAAGCGCTCGCCGCCACTTCCTGGGCGGTGGAGCTCATCTCGGTCACCGCAGTGACAACCTGATCCGTCTCCCTGCCATGCCCCTGCATCTGCCTGTCGGCGTGCTCGCTCAGGCTGTGCAGCCTGTGCACGGCGCCAAGCAGCTGATGGCTGGTCTCCCCCACCTGGCTCACCACCGACTGGATCCGCTCGACAAAACGGTTGAACGCCGTGGCCAGCTGGCCCACCTCGTCCTTGCCCTGCACCTTGAGGCGCCGGGTCAGATCCCCCTCCCCGTCGGCGATGTCGTTGAGGGCAGCCACCGCCTCCGCCAGCGGCCGGGTTGCCCGGTTGCCGATCACCACGGTGGCGGCCAGAGTCACCCCCAGGATCACCAGAATGATCAGCACGCTGCTCTGCAGGGAGCCATGCATCGCCTCCTCACGCTCGGTGCGCAGGGTCGCCAGCTCGCTGTCGATGTCGTCGATGTAAAAGCCCGTGCCCACCACCCACTTATACTTGTCGAGCACCAGGTTGAAGGAGAGCTTGGGGGCATCCCGTCCGAGGGATGGCTTGTTGGTCCAGTACTCGGAGAACCCGTCCCCCTCCCGCGCCGACTTGATGATCCCCTGGATGAGGAAGGTGCCCTTGGTGTCCTTGTCCTGCCAGCGGTTCTTGCCCTCCACCTCGGGGCGGGTCGGCAGCAGCAGGGTGTTGCCCTGATAGTCATAGACGAAGAAGTAGCCGTCGCTGCCATAGCGCAATGGCCGTAATGTCTCGAGCACCTGCTGGCGGGTCTCGGGGCTGTCCGGCCCCGCATAGGCCTGCTCGATGGCGGTTTTGGCGAGCATCAGATAGCTGCTGAGCAGCGCCTTGCGCTCCTTGACCGCCTTCTCCCTTGCCATCACCAGCTCTGACTCCAGATCGCTCCTGGACATCAGATAATTGCTGAGATTGACCACCAGGGCCATCAACAGGATGGGGACCGCGCCCAGCAACAGGATCTTCTGTTTCAGCGTCATCATGCACTTCCTTTAGCGATTTTTATGTGGGTGTTCCGTTCCTACCGGCTCGACCTGCTGGCCGAGGGGGGATGGCATTCGCTACAATCCCGCCACCTTCCATTATCGACCCGATGAGCTGACCCATGAGCCAATGTCCTTGCGGTTCTTCCCTTCCCCTCTCCCTGTGCTGCGGCGCTCTCCACAGCGGCCAGGCCGCCACCAGCGCGGAGCAGCTGATGCGTTCCCGTTACAGTGCCTTCGTGCTGGGGCTGGGTGACTACCTGGTGCACAGCTGGCATCCCGACCATCTGGGGACACTGACCGCAGACGAGCTCTCCCGAAGCGATACCCGCTGGGACGGTCTCGAGATCCTCGCAAGCCGGGGCGGCCCCCATGACGAGACCGGCATGGTGGAGTTCAAGGCCTGGTTTGTGGAAGGGGATGCGCGCCACTGCCTGCACGAGCGCTCCCGCTTCGTGCGGTATCAGGGGCGTTGGGTCTACACTGACGGCGAACAGGATCCGGCGCCGCTGCGGGTGGGCCGCAACGATCCCTGCCCCTGTGGCAGCGGCAAGAAATTCAAAAAATGTTGCTTCGAATAAAACAGGCTTTTTAAACTGACGTTATTTAATCGGGACAGGAATACAGCCATGGATGAACGTCTTGCAGAATCCATTCAACAGCGCCTTGCCGCCATCAAAGGAAGCGGTCAGGCAATACAGGGCTCCGACGTCCTGTTATACCTGCAACCGGCCAGCCAGGCAGGCATCCAGGTCAACCTGCCCACCGGCAAGACGAAACGCCTGCCTGCGGTACTCGTCGGCCTGGATCGCCAGCCCTACCTCTATTTCACCTTCCACGCCATCAACCGGGAGGACCTGCTGTCATACTGCAAACCCGGCTACCGGGTGCATGTCTCCGTCATCTGCGAGCGCGGCCTGGGGGCCATGGTGCATTTCGACAGCGTGATCGAGCTGGCAGGAGAGACGCCACTCCTGATCACCACCCGGGTGCCCAAGCAGGTGACCATCAACAAGATCCGCAGAGAGACGCGCTACCCGGTGAACCTGACCGGCTGGACCACCAACGGCGACACCAAGATCCCCATCCAGCTCACCGACATCTCCTTTGAGGGATGTGCGTTCAAGACCAGCTACCTCGCCCCGCCCCTCAAGATGCAGCACCCCATCGTCCTGCGTTTTCAGCCCCTGGAGGATGGCCAGGATCCCCTGCTCCTCAGCGGCATCATCTGCAATCAGGGTAAATTGCTCGACAACATCCTCTACGGGGTGAAATTCGACCAGGACGGGCAGCGCAACAGCAACGCTCTCTTCATGAACCTCGAATTCAACGGGCAAATGATGGTCTCAAAGACCCCAGACACAGACGCACTGCGTTAATCCGCACAGGCCCGCAGCTTGCCTCCCCCAGTGCGGGCCTCTTCCCGGGCACGGATGCCCGCCCTCCCGTGGTCACGCCTGCTCTTTTCCCTCGCCGGGATCCGGCCCTTCTTGCCATCTGATCTCCCGTGACCTCTGTCACATAACTCTCACCAACCATCACTAAATGCTCGTTTACGCTCATTAACTTGGCCCATATCAAACATTTTCAACCAGAGAGGCGCCACACTGAGCCCATCTGGAAGAGATGAGACGGGCACAATGAAAAGAATAACCACACAAGTCGTCATCATAGGCGGTGGCGCCACCGGTGCCGGCATCATGCGCGATTGTGCGCTGCGCGGCATCGACTGCATCCTCCTTGAGCGGGACGACATCGCCGCCGGCACCACGGGCCGCAATCACGGTCTGCTCCACTCCGGCGCCCGCTACGCGGTGACGGATCAGGAGTCCGCTCGCGAGTGCATTCAGGAGAACCGCATCCTCAAGCGGATCGCCAGCCACTGCGTGGAAGACACCGGCGGCCTGTTCCTGACCCTGCCGGAAGATGACATCGGCTTTCAAAAGACCTTCATGGACGCCTGCGCCCTGGCCGGCATCGAGACCCGTCAGCTCGATCCCCGCGAGGCGCTGCAGCTCGAACCCAATGCCAACCCGGCCATGATAGGCGCGGTTCAGGTGCCGGACGGCACGGTCGACCCCTTCCGCCTGGCCGCCGCAAACGTCTTGGACGCCAAGGAGCACGGTGCCCGCATCTTCACTCACAGCAAGGTGCTGGGGCTGCTGCGCACCCATGACAGAGTGCACGGGGTCAAGGCCATCAACACCCGCACCGGCGAGGCGTTCGAGGTAGAGTGCCAGGAGGTGATCAACGCCGCCGGCATCTGGGGCCAGCAGATCTGCGAGTACGCCGATCTCGGTATCCGCATGTTCCCGGCCAAGGGTTCCCTGCTCATCATGGATTACCGCATCAACCAGCTGGTGCTCAACCGCTGCCGCAAGCCGGCAGACGCGGACATCCTGGTGCCGGGCGATACCATCTCCCTCATCGGCACCACCTCAAGCCGCATCGATTACAACAAGATTGATCAGCTCACCGTGGAGCCGGACGAGGTGGAAGTGCTGCTGCGCGAGGGGATAAAACTTGCCCCCATCATGGCGCGCACCCGCTTGCTGCGGGCCTACGCCGGGGTGCGCCCTTTGGTGGCGGTGGATGGTGACGAGTCGGGCCGCAACATCAGCCGCGGTATCGTGCTGCTGGATCACGCCGAGCGGGACGGTCTCAAGGGCTTCAACACCATCACCGGCGGCAAGCTGATGACCTATCGCCTGATGGCGGAGTGGGCCACCGATCTGCTGGCCAGGAAGCTCGGCAACAGCAAACCGTGCCGCACCGCCGAGCTGAGCCTGCCAGGCTCGCGGGATCCGGAGAAGGTCTCCGCCCCCGGCCTCTCGGCACCGGTCGAAGGATCTGCCCAGTATCGCCACGGGGAGCGGGTCATCGCCTTCTTTCGGGATAATCCCAAGGCCAACGCCCTCATCTGCGAATGCGAGATGGTGACCGCCGGCGAAATCGAGTACGCCCTGCGCGAGCTCGACGTGGACAACCTGGTGGATCTGCGCCGCCGCACTCGCCTCGGCATGGGCCCCTGTCAGGGAGAATTGTGCGCCTATCGCGCCGCCGGTCTGATGCAGGAGTACGGCAAGGCCGATGGCCGCCAGGCCTGCGTCATGCTGCGCCAGTTCCTGGAGGAGCGCTACAAGGGTACCCGCCCCGTGCTCTGGGGTGATGCCCTGCGCGAGGCGGAATTTACCTACTGGATCTATGAAGGCCTGTTTGGCCTGGGTGAGTGGACGGCCCCCCGCCTTGTGAGCGAGACCGCCTCTTCCCAGCGCCATGCCACAGAGACACACGAGGAGACGCCCCATGAAATTTGACACCATAGTGATTGGCGGCGGCATGGCGGGCCTCTCGGCGGCCCTGCGCCTGGCCGAAGCGGGCCAGAAGACCCTGCTGATGGCTTCCGGCCAGAGTGCCCTGCACTTTTCCTCCGGCTCGGTGGATCTGCTGGAGAGCGAAGGAGATCCCCGCGCCGCCCTGCCCGCCTTCATGGCTGCCAACCCCGAGCACCCCTACAACAAGGTGGGGATGACCCATATCGAGGCGAGCCTCGCCGATCTGCAGCGTCACTGCGCAGAAGAGGGATTGTCGCTGTTTCGCCAGGAGCAGAACCACCAGCGCCTGACCCCCATCGGCACCCTGAAATCCACCTGGATCTCCCCCGAGACTTGCGCCTGCGTCACCGATGCCCCCGTGCCGGATACCCTGCTGCTGGCCACCCTGGAGGGCTTTCGCGACTTTCACCCACGGCTTGCGGCAGCAAATCTCGCGACCCACCCCCGCTTCGCCCACTGCCGCATCCTGACCGGTGACATTCGCATTCCCCAGCTTGCCGAGTTCAGCCGCAATCCCCACGAGTTTCGCTCCGCCGACATCGCCCGCCTGTTTGACAAGCAGGGAGGCGGCAACCACTCCCTGATGGCGGATCTGGCCCGGGAGATCAGCCGCATGGTGATGGAGTACGGCGAACCCGGCTGCCGCCATATCGTGCTGCCCGCCTGCCTGTCACTGGGGCTGGTCGGCCCCCGTCTGGCGGAACTGGAAAAACGCACCGGCTGCACCATCAAGGAGGTGGCGACCATGCCGCCCTCACTCATCGGCATGCGGATGCAAGAGGCCCTCAAACGCCGCTTGATCGCCCTTGGCGGCACCTTCCTCACCAGCGAGCGGGTGCTGGGCGCCCGCTACGAAGGCAACCGTGTCGTCGGCGTGCACAGTCAGAACGGCGATGATCAGCTGTTCGAGGCGGACAACTTCGTGCTCTCCTCCGGCAGCTTCTTCAGCCGCGGGCTGGAGTCGCGCCTGCGCGGCATTCGCGAGCCCATCTTCGATGCCGACGTCCTGAGCCTGCCCGAGCGCGATGCCTGGGCCGGTCGCCGCCTGTTCGACCACCACCCCTTCATGGGCTTCGGGGTCAAAACCGACGACAAGCTCAGAGTGCTGCGTGGCGGCAAGCCGCTCGCCAACCTCTATGGGGCGGGCAGCGTACTGGCCCACTATGACCCCATAAAAGAAGGCTCAGGCTCAGGCGTCGCGGTTGCCACCGGCTGGCAGGCCGCCGGCCACATTTTGAGTTCAGCCCAATGATGATTTCGCCCCATATCCCGTGCCTTCAATCTCGACGGGAGGAGAACTGACATGCTACTGGATCACGCCAACCAAACTTTCGATCAGTGCATCAAATGCACCGTCTGCACCGCCTACTGTCCGGTGGCCAAGGCCAATCCCGCCTACCCCGGCCCCAAGCAGGCGGGCCCGGACGGGGAGCGGCTGCGCATCAAGAGCCCCGAGCTCTTTGACAGCGCCCTCAAGTACTGCACCAACTGCAAGCGCTGCGAGGTAGCCTGCCCGAGCGGGGTGCGCATCGGCGACATCATCGCCAAGGCCAAGCACCAGTACAGCGGCTTCAAACCCGGGATCCGCGAATTCGTGCTCTCCCACACCGATCTGATGGGCAGCATGTCCACCCTGATGGCCCCGGTGGTCAACTTCACTACCGGCCTCAAGCCGATGAAGCTGGTGCTGGACAAGGCGCTGGGGGTCTCCTCCCACCGCGATCTGCCCAAATATTCACAAGGCACCTTCCGCGGCTGGTACAAGAAGCAGAAGGCGAGTCAGGCTCGCTTTGCACGCCAGATCGCCTACTTCCACGGCTGCTACGTCAACTACAACCACCCTCAGCTCGGCAAGGAGCTGGTGCAGGTGCTCAACGCCATGAACATCGGCGTGCAGCTGCTCGAGCGGGAGAAGTGCTGCGGCGTACCGCTGATTGCCAACGGCTTCATGGACAAGGCCAAACAGCAGGCGGCCTTCAACATCAAGCAGCTGGAAAACAGCCTGCTTGGCAACGAGATGCCGCTGCTCACCACCTCCTCCACCTGCGGCTTCACCCTGCGGGACGAATACCCCCACCTGCTGGAGCAGGACAACCACAAGGTGCGGGATCGCATCTCCCTGGTGACCCGCTTCCTGTGGAACGAGTTCTACAAGGGCAACAAGCCGGCCATGAAGCCGCTTGGGCTGCACATCGCCTACCACACCCCCTGCCACATGGAGAAAATGGGGGGCATCATCTACACACTCGAATTGCTCCGCGCCATCCCGGGGGTCAAGGTGACGGTGCTGGAGTCCCAGTGCTGCGGCATCGCCGGTACCTACGGCTTCAAGTCGGAGAACTACGAGACCAGTCAGACCATAGGCCAGGGGCTGTTTGATCAGATAAACCGCCTAAAGCCTGATCTCGTCATCACCGATTGCGAGACCTGCAAGTGGCAGATCGAGATGAGCACGCCGTTCCCCTGTGAACACCCTATCCACCTGCTGGCCAGAGCCCTGGCTTGAGATGAGCACGTCCATCTCTCGCTGCGAACACCCCAGCCACCTGCTGGCCAGAGCCCTGGCGTGATCCCCTTGCCACGCCCGGCCAGACGGCCCGCTCTGCAAAGGGGCCGATAAGCCAACACCAGATGGGAAAAGAGCCGGCAAGCGCCGGCTCTTTTCATTCACATCCGCCCCATCAGGGGTGCTGGGCGATCAGGCTGTGCTGATCCAGCATGCTCTGCAGGATGTCGTGGGACGAGGTGCCGCTCAGGCTCCAGCCGCTCAGATCCACGTCCTTCAGGGTGATCTGCTGGGTGACATGGCCATCCCCCGCCGGTGACACCGACAGGTTCACGTCGCTCAGGCCGTGGCCCACGCTGGTCACCGACGCCTGGAGATGACCAAGCAGGCTATCCACGCTGTTGCCAGTCACCCCCTTGAGCAGGTCCGCCAGATCTATCTTGTCCCCCTCCTGGGGACGGAAGTCGGTGATGGTGTCCATGGCAGGCTGCGCCGTCGTCCCCTCGTCACCACGGCCCCACACGAAGAGATCGCTGCCGGCGCCACCGCTCAGGATGTCGTTGCCCTGACCCCCCCGCAGCACATCATCCCCCATGCCGCCCAGGAGGCGGTCATTGCCGGTGGAGCCGAACAGCCAGTCTCCCTGATCCGAGCCCAGCAGATCGTGGCCGCTCTGGCTGTGGATGGTGATGGTCTCCGTAGCCGAGCTCAGGGTGCTGCCACCCAGGCTGGATTCGGCGCTCAGGGTGAGGGCATGATCCCCCGCCGGCAGATCCTTGAGGTAGATGGGCACGGACTGGTCCATGGGCAGCAGCCAGTCATTGCCATCCGCGTGGCCGACACGCTGGCCGTGCTCGTCCACCACCTGGGCACCACCCAGATTCTGGATCCGCACCGACAGCTCGCCCGGTGCCGGATTGACCACGCTGGCACTGAGGTTGAGCGGCACCCAGGCCCCTTGCAGCGCAAGGATATCGTGGGTGCCGACCCCCAGCTGGGGATCGTCCGGCTCGGCCGTTACCTGGATGGCGATCTGGGCGCTGTCGGTCAGGACACTACCGGCGCCGGTGTTGCCCAGATCCGAGGTAGTGATGCTCAGGTTGTCCTGACCCCAGAAGTCCCTGGCCGGCTCGTAGTGCAGGTTGCCGGCCAGCAGGCTGTTGAGATCATCGAGCGACCCCACCAGGGTCACCACGCCGGTCCCCGCCCCCTGCACCGAGACGGCGCCCGCCGCCCCCAGCAGGGTCAGCACACCGTGCTCCACCCGCAGCACCATGGAGATGGGCGCACTGCCCGCATCCACGTCCTTCACGCTGATCCCGGTGAGCGACAGGGAGCCATCCTCTCTCACCTGCTGGGTGCCCGGCACCTGGGTGACAGGAGCATCGTTGACCGGTGCGACCTCGATGGGCAACACGTCGGTGTCGCTCAGGGGGCCACCGCTGCCGGTGCTGCCAAGATCATTGGTCACCATGGTCAGGGCATCCTGGCCATTGAAGTCCTGCTCACCCTGATAGGTCACGCCGCCAGAGAGCAAGGCATTGATGGCGTCCTGGGAACCGCTCAGCACCAGGGTGTTGCTGCCGCTGCCACTCACCGTCACGCCGCTGCCCGCCGCCAGCTCCAGGGTGCCGTGCAGCACGGAGAGGGTGACCGAGAGGGGGCTGTTGCCCGCATCCACATCGCTCACCTGCAGCCCGTGAATGGTGAAGGGCTGGTCTTCCTGCGCCACCTGGGGCGTCGTCGGCAGCTGGTTGACGGGGGCATCGTTGACCGCTTGTACCTCAATGGGCAGCACGTCGGTGTCACTCAGGGCGCCACCGCTGCCGGTATTGCCCCGATCGTCCGTCACCATGGTCAAGGCGTCATTGCCGTGGAAGTCCGGGTTGCCCTGATAGGTGACCCCGCCCGAGAGCAGGGCATTGAGATCCGCCAGGGTGCCGGTCAGCACCACATCGCCGGTGCCGTTGCCGGTCAGGGTCACGCCGCTCCCGTCCGGCAGGGTCAGGGTGCCGTGCTCCACCGAGAGGCGCACTTCCATGATGCCGTTGCCCGCATCCACGTCCTTGACCTGCAGACCCTGGATGACGAACGGCTCGTCCTCCTGAGCTACCTGGGGATCCCCGGGCAGCACGTTGACGGGGGCATCGTTGACCGGGCTCACATCGAGATGGATGGTGCCGTTCACTTCGGGGCCGAGGGCGCCGTTGTCCAGGCTCTGGGCCGTCACCTTGATCTCCATGGCGCCGTTGGCGTCATGGGTCACCAGCTCCACCCCGTCGAGCTTGCCCCCATCCGTGGTGACCTGCCAGCGGCCGCCCCCCAGATCCACCACGGTACCGCTGACCCCGCTCGGCAGGCGGATTTCTGCCCCGTCCGGCACCCCTTCCAGGGTGACGCGCACCTGCTCGGGCCCGTTTTCCTGCACATTGCCGGCGCTGCCACCGGTGGCATGGGTGTCCCGGGTCTCCACCCCCAGGTGCAGGGTGATGACGTCCCCTTCGGTGCCGCTCGCCTGATCCTGCATGTCGGTGATGACCGCATCCCCCACCGGATTGACGGTGACGGTGAAGCCAGCACTGGTTTCAAGGGGCAGGGTCAGCCCCTTGTCCAGGGTGAAGGCGCTCAGGGTCAGATCCACGGTGCCGCTGAAGTCCGCAGGCGGGATCAGGGTCAGGGTGGAGAAGTCGGTGCCCACAGGCACCTGCCACACCCCGCCGCCGTTGTTGACCGCCGGGGCGGACAGGGTGAAGCCATCCGGCACCCCCTTGATCTGCAGCCCCACGATCTGCTCGGAGCCATCGTTGTCGATGAGGCTGGCCCCCAGCCCCCCCAGGCTCACGCTGCCATCTTCCTGGCCCGTGACGTCCTGGACCGTGAGGTTGGCCGGATCGTTCACCGGCAGCACCTCGAAGCTCACGTTGCCGCTCCAGCTCCCCCGATCCGTGCCCGTAGTGGCGGTATCGAGAATATCCACCGTCACCGCCAGCGGCACCTTGCCGCTGAAGTGTTCATTGGGCACGAACACCAGATCCTTGAGATCCGCCGGGTCGTTCACCCTGAGGGTGGAGACCGGCTGGCCGTGCTTGTCGAGGAAGTGACCATATTGGGGATCCACGGTCACGACCACCCGCTCCACGGTCTCGAGACCGCCATCGGCCACCGAGGGGCTGATGTCGGCGAGTTTCACCGAAAGATCGAGGTGGATCTCGGTGTCTTCCAGGTTGTCAGGCTGGCCGTCGCCGTTCATATCCTTCACGTTCAGTTGCAGCTCGGGCAGGCCGTCCGCCCCGCCGTTGATGTCCACCTCCGGGGTGATGGAGAGGGTGACGTCCTTCTCCACCGTCTTGGTGTCGCCGCTCACGGTGTCGGTGTTGACCAGGCGCACATTGAAGTGCAGACCGTCGCCGGCATAGTCTTGTGGCAGGGTCAGGGTCAGGCGGTCGAGATCATCGAGGCCGCCCGGCAGCTTGATGAGGTACTCGCCGTTGACGAAGTCGAAGGTGAGCCCCTGCACGTTGACACCCGGGGGCAGGCCTGTGATGACGATGCTAAGCTCGTCATCCCCGCTGTCCGCCGTACCCAGGGTCACCAACTGCTTGAGCTGGCTGCCGAAGTTGACGCCGTGATCCTCCACCCCGGTGATGGGAGCGCTGTTGTCGAAATCGACATCGGCGGCGATCTGGCCCGAATGGGTCGCGCTATGGAAGTCGGCACTGGCATTCAATTCCTTGCGAACGCTGGCGCTCACATCCCCGTCATCGCTGAGGTCGTGCACCAGGGCACTCACCTTGAAGGTCACAGTACCGGTGAAGCCATCCGGCGAGCGCAAGGCGTAGCTGCCGAGGGCGTCATGGGGCACGGTCCAGTTGCCCTGGCCGTCGTTGATCCCCCCCACCACCACGAAGCCGGGGGGCAGATCGCTGATCACCAGGTAGTCGATGGTTTCGACGCTGCTGGGGTCCAGATCCTCGAACACGAAGACGCCGTCCAGCGGGATGTCGTGCCCGTCCGGGCTCTCCAGCTGACCGGTCTGCACCAGGTTGCCATCGGGCTCCACCACCGCCTGGATATCCACATGCAGGGTGCCGTCGATCACCTTCTGGGCAGTGGCACTGGAGTCCACATCCACCTGCGTCACCGTGACATGGCTCTGGAGTGTGGTGTCCTTGTCGCTGTCCTCGGGCCCTTTCACCAGCAGCTGGCCACCGCCGAGCAGGCTTTGCAGCTCGGCGTCGCTCAACTCCACGGCGCCGCCGCTCACGGTCAGCTGGGTCTCGACCCCGCCCACGCGGATCCAGACTTCATACCCGGGCTCGATACCGGAGAGGCTGAGGTGGGTCACCTGCTCGGCGCCGTCGGTCAGGTCAGGCTGCCAGTCGAGGACGGTGAACTGATCCTCCAGGCCATGGCTGGTCTTGGCATAGTCGGTGGCGTCGATGGCCGGCTCCACCTTGATGGTGAGGGGCACGTCGAAACTCTTGTGGTCGCCGTCATTCTCGGTCACCACCACGTGGCCAACCAGGTGCAGATCGGCGGTGCTGTTGGGGGGCGGCTGGATCTGCAGGTTGCCGAGGCTGGTCACATCCACCTGATAGAGGGGATTGCCCTTGCCATCGAGCCCGGCGAAGGTCAGGGTCAGCTCCTTGCCACTGCCGTCGAACACCCTGGCCCCTTCCGGCAGCCCTTCCAGCACCAGGTTGAGGGTTTCCGAGTGATCCTGCGGGGTATCCGTCCACTCCCCGGAGGTGAGCTTGAAGTCCAGCGGTGCCCGGCCATCCTCCTGGATGGTGATGCTGTAGCCGTTGCCATCCTGGGTCCAGTCGGTGGTATTGAGATCGAAATGGGGTTCATCCACCACCCCCACCAGATCCACGTGCAGGCTCTGGCTGCCGGTCTCCTTCTCGTTCACCACGGTGTGGGTCTGGCCGCTGGCATCGGTCAGGATGGCGGTGTCCTTCACCACCCCCTTGATGGTGAGATCGAAATCGACGTTGCTGTTTTTGGGCGGCAGCAGCTTGAGGTCATTGATGCGGTCATAGGGCACCTCGTAGTAGCCGTTGGCATCCAGGGTGACCGCCACCCCGCCAAGCAGCAGGGTGGCACCGGCGGGCAGGCCGCTGATGCGCACGAACAGCTGCTCGGAGCCATCCGTGGTGTCTCCCAGATGGGCGAGCCCAATCTTGCTGCCCAGATCGATCAGGGTATCTTCCTTGCCCTGGATTTCGCGCACCGTCAGCTTGGCGTCGTCCGCCAGCGGGTTTACGTTGACAGTCACCTCCAGCGGATCGCCGAGGGCCGTCTCCTTGCCGGTCACCACCGGGGTCTTCTCCGTGCTCACCGGGGTCACAATGAGCCTGATGTCACCGCTGTAGTCCTTGCCGGGCACCACCGTCACCTTGTTGATGTCGCCACCGGCCACCGTATAGAGGCCGTTCGCCCCCGGGGTGAGCACCTTGCCGTTCAGGGTCAGGGTGCCCTGGCCGGAGGCCCACTCTATCTGGTAGCTCAGGGTCTCGGAGCCGTCCGTGTCAGTGAGGCCCGCCTTGACGTTGAGGGCGATGCCGCTGCTGTCCTCACTCGTGCTGTAGTGCTGGTGCGTGCTGCCGGACTCCCACAGGGGTTTGTCGGCAATGCCCTGCACCGTGATGTCCAGATTGCCGGTCAGCACCGGGGGCTTGCTCCCCTCGGTGACCCCCACCTGCAACTGCACCGGGAAGCGCAGCGGAGTGCCGCCGTTGTTGTAGCTCGAGTAGTCGTGGTTCGGCACGAAGGTGACACCGGTGAGCTGGAACTTGTCATCGGTGTTGGCCACCGCCACCATGGCCGCAGGCGGCACCTCATACCAGGTCTTGCCCCCCTGGGTGATGGTGGTCAGTGCGACGCCGTTGAAATAGAAGGTGCCCTGGGCGTTGGCGGGTGCCTGGATAAGCAACTGCTCCACGTGCTCGCCCCGATCGAAATCCCCCACATCCAGGTTCATGGTGATGGGGATCCCCTGGCCCGGATCGCTCGCCCCCGCATCCTCCTGGCCGGTGACCGCGCTCACGGTGAGCTTGCCCGCCTCGTCCCTGATGGTCAGGGTCAGGAGACCGTCGTCGGTATCTCCGTCGCCATCCACCAGGTGGAAGCCTATCTGCTGTACCAGGGTGCTGTTGCTGTGATCGATGCCCGATTTGGCGGTGAAGCTGTAATCCCCCTCGGCATTGATCACCAGGGTGCCGATGATCTGCCCCGTGGCGTCTGTCACCGAGATGGTGGTGTTGCCCGTGGCGGCGATGGGGTGCTCGGTGCCATTGATGGTCACCGCTCTCACCACCGCATCATCCGCCCCCTCGCTGGCGGTGGCCAGCAGATCGCCAGTCACTTTCGCCCCTTCATTCAGGGCCTTGCTCGCGTCCACGGCCACGGGCACGTCATCCTGCACGCTCACATGGCCGATCACTTCGGCGCTCAGATCCCCCTCACTGTCCCGTGCCTGCAACGGCAGCTGGATATCCAGCAGATCCTTGCCCTGGACACTGTGATCCAGATTGCCTGTCAGCTCGAAGGTGTAGCGGCCGGACACATCCAGGGTCAGCTTGAAGATGAGCTTGCCTGCGCTGTCCTTGCCCAGGTAGACACCCGGCTGGCTGTCTGCGCCCAGGGTGACCACCTTGCCCCCCGACGTCAGGGTATTGAGGGCGTTGAAGCGGGCCACATCCAGTTGCAGGGAAGCTACCCGGTCGCTCCCGGCGGCGATCGTCACCTGGCCGATGGCAATCTCTCCCGTACCTGACGGGCTGGTGCCGCCGTGCTGGCCACTGCCCCCGTTGAGGTCCGACTCCTTGACGGTCACCCCCTCGATGGCGGTGATCACGGGGTCGGCGGCATCGGTGATCACGGCGGTGGTGTTGCCGGTGATCACGCTGCCGTCGCTGTCGGTCACCTTCACCGGCAGGCTCAGGTTGAGCTTGTCATCCGCGCCGTGATCCAGGTTGGTGTGTACCGTCACCTGGTAATCCAGGGTCTGGCTGCTGTGGGCCGCGATGCTGCCCGGCACATTGGGCAGGGTCACCGTCAGCACCAGGGTGCCGCTCGCAGTCACTGCCTGGAAGCTGTGGCCCTTGCTGCCCGCCACCTCTTGCCAGGTGAGGGTCTCACCGTTGTGGGTGATGGCCTTGCCACTCCCATCCACCACCTGGCCCGAGAGGGTCAGCCGCACGTCCACCACGGGATCGGAGTCCGCCGTGATGGTCAGGGTGCCGGTGGCGTGCTGATCGTCTGCGGTCTGGTTGCTGGCGGCGCCATCGAAGCGCCCTTCACTGACGCTCACGCCGGTCAGGGTGAGGGTCGGGTTGGCCCCTTCCGAAATGCGGATGTTGAGGGTGCCCGTGGTGCTGTCGTTGTTGCCGCTGCCCTTGTCGCTGTCGACGATATTGAGCTTGAACGGCAGGTCGGTCGCGGTGCCACCGCTCTGGTGAACCCCCTCGAACAGGGTCACCTTGTAGTCGAACCTGTTGCTGGCGGCGTTATCGAGCGTGCCTACCAGTTCGACCTGGAGCACCTCGACGCGCACGCCGTTCACGTCCACATAACCCTTGAGGATCTGGTTGCCCGGGATGCTGATATCGCCGTCCACCAGTTCGTATTTGACGCTCTGGCCCAACGCGGTCAGCGCAGGTTGCTCGCTGATGTCGGCAAACGACACCTCGCTCACCCGATCCGAGCCCGCATTGACCTGGAAGTGGCCGGTGCCGATCAGGGGCGTCTGCCCGTCGAGCCCCCCTTCGTCAAGGCTCACCCCGCTGCCCGCCACGAAGCCAGGCGCATGACCGTCCCTGACGGTCAGGGGCAACTGGGTCGAGACCCTGTCCCCATCCTTGTCGGTCAGGGTGACGGTGAGCGGCAGATCGAGGGATTCGCTCCCCTGGTGATCCAGCTCGGCCCCCAGGGTCACCCTGGCGGTGACGCTCCAGTTGCCGTTGCTCTCCACCAAATCCAGCTCGGCACGCAGCACCTCGCGGCCGTCCGCACTGGTCCCCACCAGATCCCCGTTGGCATCCAGAGTGAAGGTCACCGGGCTGCCGTGGCTGCTGTACTTGCCATCCAGGCTGCCTTGTATGGCCGCGATATCGAATGTGAGGCTGCCTTGATCCAATGCATCCGAACCATGGCTCACGGTAAAGCTCATGGTGCTCACCACGGCGCCGTCCCCCTGGTTCGCCTCCGTCATCTCGGTGCCGGTCACGGCGCTGATGACCGGATTGGCCCCGTCGCCGATGGCAACGCTCAGAGTGGAGGAGACTTTATCTCCGTCACTGTCGGTCAGGGTGAAGCCCGCCTTCAGCAGGCTGTCAGCGCTCCCCTGATCCAGCGGCTGGTTGAGGGTGAAGACATAGTGACCCTGCTGATCCAGCGTCAGGGTAAAGACGTTCTGGCCGTTGACGGCGCCGCTGATGCTGTTGCCGCCGATGGTGATGACCACGGGCTGGCCGCCGCTGGTGAGCCCCTGCAGGCCGGGCTGGCTGGCATCGAACGCGATGTTGACCAGGGGGTCGGCCCCGGCGGTGATGGCCAGATCCCCGGTGAGGGTCTGGGCTGCGCTCCAGTCGCTGTCCTCCACCAGGGTGAGGGAGACGGGGTCGACCTGGGGCAGCACGCCGTCGGTGATATGGATATTGAGGGTGCCCAGGTTGCTCTTGTCCCCGTCAAAGTCGGTGCCCTGTACCTGCAGCCCCAGGTTGACGCTGTTGGTGCTGACCGGTTGATCCAGCACGCCGTCGAGCGTCACCTGGTATTTGCCATCCAGCCCCAGGGTCACGGTCAGAATGGTCTTGCCGCCCGCATCCAGCAGGGTGATGAGGTTGCCGTTGACCTGATAGCTGGTCGGCTGGCCACCGCTGGTGAGGTTATCCAGGGCGGGCTGGCTTGCCTCGAAGTTCAGCGACACCAGGCGATCGCTGCCCACCGTGACCGGCAACTGGCCATCCAGGGTCTGGCCAGAGGCCCCTTCCTGCAAGGTGACACCGCTGTCGATGCCGAGGTGGGGATCGGCGGCATCGGTCACATGAATGACGGTATCGCCTTTGCTGACGGTGCCATCGCTGTCCGTCACCTGCATCCCGACCTCGATATTGAGCCGATCGCCGGCGCCGTGATCCAGGTTGGTGTGGGTCACCACCTGATAATCGAACTCCACCTTGCTGTGCGCCGCGACGCTATCGGGCACATTGGGCAGGGTCACGCTCAGCACCAGGGTGCCGCTGGCTGTCAGGGCCTGGAAGGAATGTCCGTTGCTGCCCGGCACCTCTTGCCAGGTGAGGGGCTCGCCGTTGTGAGTGACGGGATTGCCGTTGACGTCCATCACCTGACCGCTCAGGACCAGGCGCACATCGACGATGGGGTCGGAATAGGCCTGCACCGTCACCTTGCCCGCGATGAGCTGATCGTCGGCGGTCGCGCCACTGGCGGCGCCATCGAAGCGCCCCTCGCCCAGGGTCACGCTGTCGATGGTCACCCCGTTGACGATAGGCCTGACCCCCTCGCTGATGGTGATGTCCAGGGTGCCCGTGGTGCTGTCGTTGTTGCCGCCCCCCTTGTCACTGTCGATGATGTCGAGTTTGAGGGGCAGGCTGGTGGCGCCATCACCGCCGTTTTGATGCACCCCCTGATAGAGGGTCACCTTGTAGTCGAACCTGTTGCTGACAGCGTTGTCGAGCGTGCCTACCAGCTCGACCTGGAGCACCTCGATGCGCTGGTCACCCACCTCCACATACCCCTTGAGCACCTGGCTGCCCGGGATACCGGGATCCCCGCTCACCAGCTCGTATTGCACCGACTGGCCGAGGGCGGTCAGGGGGGGTTGCTCGGAGGGATCGGCAAACGACACCTGACTCACCCGGTCCGACCCCGCCTCCAGCGTGAAATGACCCACCTCGGTCAGACTGTTGCTGCCATCGAGGCGACTCTCGCTCAGGTCTACCCCACTGCCCGCCACGAAGCCCGGCGCATGACCGTCCCTGACGGTCAGGGGTAAGGTGGTCGAGACCCTGTCTCCGTCCTTGTCCGTGAGGGTGACCCCGAGCGGCAGCTCGAGGGATTCGCTCCCCTGGTGATCCAGCTCGGCCCCCAGGGTCACCCTGGCGGTGACGCTCCAGTTGCCGTTGCTCTCCACCAAATCCAGCTCGGCCCGCAGCACCTCGCGGCCGTCCGCGCTGGTCCCCACCAGCTCGCCGTTGGCATCCAGGGTGAAGGTCACCGGGCTGCCGTGGCTGCTGTACTTGCCATCCAGGCTCTGCTGAATGGCGGCGATATCGAACCTGAGACTGCCTTGATCCAATGCATCCGAGCCATGGCTCACGGTAAAGCTCATGGTGCTCACCACGGCGGCATCCCCCTGGTTCGCCTCCGTCATCTCGGTGCCGGTCACGGCGCTGATGACCGGATTGGCCCCGTCGCCGATGGCCACGGTCAGGGTGGAAGAAACGGTGTCCCCGTCGCTGTCCGTCAGGGTGAAGCCCGCCTTGAGCAGACTGTCTGCACTCCCCTGATCCAGCGGCTGGTTGAGGGTGAAGACATAGTGGCCCTGCTGATCCAGCGTCAGGGTAAAGACATTCTGGCCGTTGACGGCGCCGCTGATGCTGTTGCCGCCGATGGTGATGACCACAGGTGCTCCGCCGCTGGTGAGCCCCTGCAGGCCGGGCTGGCTGGCATCGAACGCAATGTTGACCAGGGGGTCGGCGCCTGCGGTGATATCGAGATCGCCGGAGAGGGTCTGGGCCGCGCTCCAGTCGCTATCCTCCACCAGAGTGAGGGACACGGGATCGACCTGGGGCAGCATGCCATCGGTGATATGGATATTGAGGGTGCCCAGGTTGCTCTTGTCCCCGTCAAAGTCGGTGCCCTGTACTTGCAGCCCCAGATTGACGCTGTTGGTGCTGACCGGTTGATCCAGCACGCCGTCGAGCGTCACCTGGTACTTGCCATCCAGCCCCAGGGTCACGGTCAGAATGGTCTTGCCGCCCGCATCCAGCAGGGTGATGACGTTGGCGTTGACCTGATAGCTGGTCGGCTTGCCGCCGCTGGTGAGGTTATCCAGGGCGGGCTGGCTTGCCTCGAAGTTCAGCGACACCAGGCGATCGCTGCCCACACTCACCGGCAGCTGGCCATCCAGGGTCTGGCCAGAGGCCCCTTCCTGCAAGGTGACCCCGCTGTCGATGCCAAGGCTGGGGTCCACACCGTCGTCGATGGAGACAACCAGATCGGCGCGGGTCTCATCCCCGTCTATCTCCCTGGCGGAAACGGTGAGCCCGAGGGAGAGCCTGTCGCTGCCCTGATGATCCAGGGGCCCGACAAGGGAGACGGTCACTTTGCCCTGGATGTCGCTGCCCGACTGGGCTGCGCCCAGCTCGGCCTTGAGTACCTCGACCCGCTTGCCATTGCCATCCAGGTAGTAGCCCGTCAGCAGGCGATCGCCGCTGAATTCGAAGCTGAGCGGGTGGCCGTCGCTGGCAAGACCGCTGCCGTTGAGGCGAACGAGGGTATTGGCCTGGTCGGCGAAGGCGAGGGAATCCGCCATCAGGGGGTCGGACTGATGACCCACGACGAACTGGCTCTCGCCCACCACCGCCGCCGGATGGGTGAAATCATCTTCCACAAGGCTGATGGGGGCGATGGTGAAGTCCGGGGGGGTGCTGTCTACCAGGTTGACGGTGAGATGGGCGCTCACCAGATCCCCGTCGCTGTCGCGGTATTCCAGGTTGAAAGGCAGGCTCAGGCTCTCCTGGCCGTGATCCAGGCTCTGGTGCCAGACGATGCGATAGCTGCCGTCGTTGGCCAGGGTCAGGGTAAAGATGGAGTGGCCGCCGGCGCTGGCGGTGAGGGTCTGGCCGCTGACCTGGTAGGCGAGCGCCGTCCCGTGGCTGGTCAGGCCGAGCTGATTGAGGGCGCTCTGATCGGCCCCGAAGCTCACCTGCAGGCTGCCATCAAGCCCGGCCCCGGTGTGCAGGGATCCGGTGGCGCTCACCGGCCCCCCGGCCAGATCCGCCTCCGACAGGGTCAGGGTATCGCTCTGTCCGATGAGAGGGGCCCCGTCGATCACCCGGTTGCCCGCCAGATCCGTCACCTCGGCGCGCACCTCATAGGGACCCTGGATGCCGGAGAGATCCAGGCCATCCAGCTGCCAGCGGCCGTCGCTGCCCACCAGGGCGCTGCCGCTGTAGAGGGCCTGGCCATTCAGGCCGATGAGGGTGATGGTGACCCGCTGCCCCGCCTCCACGTCCGTGGTCGTGCCGCTCAGGGTGACCTGGTCATGGCCGAGAATGCGGCTGGTGTCGAGATCGTCGATGTCGATGGCAGCCCGGGTATCCACCGTCACCGTCAGGGTGTCGCTCGCCCGGTTGCCCGCAATGTCCACCGCCTCGACACGAAAATCATGGGCGCCGTCCGCCAGGGTATCGGGGATCTGATATTGCCAGTTGCCGTTGCCATCCACGGTGAGCACGGCCATCACCTTGCCTTCCAGGGTCAGGGTGACGGTGGCGCCCGGTTCCCCCTTCCCTTGCAAGAGTGGCGTGGTGTCGCGGGTCAGATCGTCCACCTGGCTGGCCCCGCTGTCGCTCTCGTCCGCCAGATCCAGGGTGATGGTGGTGATGGTGTCGAGCAGGGTCTCGCCGGTGTCGCTGGCCCGGTTGCCGGCGGCGTCCCGGGTATCGGCCTGGATGGTCAGGGGGCCGTCCACCAGCTTGCCGGTGACATCCCCGAAGTTCGCCTCCCAGACGAAGCCGGGCAACACCACTGTGGTGGTGGTCAGGCGATGGCCCTCCTGATCCGTCAGGGTAACGGTCACCGTCTGGCCCACCTCGACGTCCCGAACGAACCCGCGAATGATGACGCCGGTCGCCTCGTCGGCATTGATGATGTTGTCGTCGGTCTGGGGCTCGGTGATGGTGATATGGGCCTGCTGATCCTGATCTTCCACATAGGGCGTTTCACTGCCCCGGGCGACACCCTGGTGATCCGTGTCGAAGCCCGCCTCGGACAGGGTCGCATCATTGGTGCGATCCACCACCACAAAGCCCCCGGCGCTGGAGCCGGCCACGCCACCGACGTTGCCGGTGGCGGCATTGCCCGCCGCCGTCTCTTCAAACTGGGCGGTCGGGTCAACCCCCTGGCGGATAGCCTCCTGCAAGCTGGCCAGCTCGGGATCCGCCGCCAGAGGCTCGGGGGACGCCTCCGGCCGGGCAGGCCCGGAGGGCTCGCCGCCAGTATCGACCAGTTCCACATGTCCGTCGGATCCGCTGACCAGGCGCATTCCCGGCTCCAGTTGCATACCAGGGGTGGCGGGGCGAAGGGCGCCCTCGGCATCCATCACAAACACGGTGCCTTCCACCTTGGCAATAAGAGTCGGTTTCTCGATTCGCAGCTCGGCCATACATCCTCCAACGGGTAAATACAGACTTCCCAGCACATGAAGCTTAATAAGGAAAGTCGCCGTGACAGGCGGCTATTTTACCGCCAACGAACCAGCACAACACTTCGCCATTTTCGATAATATCGAAAGCAAATGCGGCAAATCTTCCAATTAATTGCACTTAAATACTTAAAAATTGATTTAACGCAGACATAAAAGCGATTTAAAAGCCGTTTCAGACAAACATCCGGTTCTTCTGGCTCCCGAGAACGCGACAGTTTCTGGCAACCCCCTATTTTCCGACCCGCCTCACTATTTCAGCAGGCAGAATTCCCCTGGCCAGCACAGGCAAAAACGTGCATGTGTATTCACGCGATCACTCCCTCCTCCCGGGCCGAGCAGATGCTCGCCCCTCCCTGCTCGCCCCCTTCTCCTTGCGGTACATCTGGGGGCGGTACACTCCCGCGCTCCTGCCAGCGGAAAAAGCGAGGCAGCAACCCCCAGATGACGCTCGATAATTCAACCTGGATCCCACTTTTGGGATCCTCCCCCCATGGCAATTGATCTAGCGCAATTCCCGTCGGGATAAATCATTATCCATTTTACCCATTTGGTATTATCCCCTCGATCAATTGCATAAATTCCAATTTATATGCAGCCATAACAATTAATCGGCCTGCCATGCCCGTCGATGATGAGCACAGATGTCCACACCGAGATGGAACGGTCAGGCCAGACATGGACTTTTTATCTGGGAGTGATGACCGTGGGTTCATATGACAAGCTATTTCGGCCAGGCCTCGCCGCCCTGCTGCTGACCGCCCTGCTCGGTGCAGGCAATCTGGCGCAGGCAGAGGAGGCCGCCCCCAAGGGCAAGGTAGAGGCGCGCAGCGAGCTGTTCGCCAAGGATCACGCCGATCAGTTCAGCAGCTGGAAGGCCACCGGCGAGAGTCGCGAGCGCACCGATGCCCTGGCGGAAGATCCGCAGATGGTGGTGCTCTGGGGCGGCTACGCCTTCGCCAAGGATTACAACAAACCCCGCGGTCACTTCTATGCGCTGACCGACGTGCGCGAGACCCTGCGCACCGGCGCCCCCAAGAGCGCCGAAGATGGTCCCCTGCCCATGGCCTGCTGGAGCTGCAAAGGCCCGGATGTGGCCCGCGTCATCGACGAGAAGGGTGAGGATGGCTACTTCAAGGGGATGTGGGCCAAGGGTGGCCCCGAGATCGTCAACACCATCGGCTGCGCCGACTGCCACGACACCGCGTCGAAAGAGTTCAAGGAGGGCAAGCCCGCCCTGCACCTCTCCCGTCCCTACGCCGATCGGGCCATGACCGCCATCGGCAAGCCGTTCAAGGAGCAGGGCCGGTTCGATCAGCAGTCCCAGGTGTGCGGCCAGTGCCACGTGGAGTACTACTTCACCGGCCCGACCAAGGCGGTGAAATTCCCCTGGGACAAGGGCACCACCGTGGAGCAGATGGAGCAGTATTACGATGACATCGGCTTTGCCGACTGGACCCATGCCCTCTCCAGGACCCCCATGCTCAAAGCCCAGCACCCCGAGTACGAGACCTGGCGCGCCGGCATTCACGGCCAGAACAACGTCGCCTGCGTCGACTGCCACATGCCCAAGGTGCAGAACGAACAGGGCAAGGTCTACACGGATCACAAGGTAGGCAACCCCTTCGATCGCTTCGACCAGACCTGCCGCAACTGCCACACCCAGAGCAAGGAGATGCTGCAAGGGGTGGTCAAGCAGCGCAAGGATGCCGTCACCGAGATCAAGCTCAAAGTCGAGAAGCAGCTGGTGCACGCCCACTTCGAGGCCAAGGCTGCCTGGGATGCCGGTGCCACCGAGGCCGAAATGAAGGACATTCTGCAGGACATCCGTCACGCCCAGTGGCGCTGGGACTTCTCCATCGCCTCCCACGGGGTGCAGATGCACGCCCCGGAAGTGGCGCTGCGCATGCTGGGAACCGCCCTGGACAAGGCCGCCGACGCCCGCACCAAGCTGGCACGCCTGCTGGCTGCCAAGGGGATCAGCCACGAGATCGCCATTCCTGACATCTCCACCAAGGAGAAGGCCCAGGCCGCCCTTGGCATGGACATGAAGCAGATGAACGGCGACAAGGCCCAGTTCCTCAAGACCACAGTCCCCGCCTGGGATGCCGAGGCCAAAGCGGCCGGACGGCTGGCACAGTAATGGCGCCTGCGAGCCCGGCCTGGCCGGGCTCGCAATGGATGGAGGCTTCCTATGGGTGATTTAACGATGGATTTCTTACGACTGATGCTGATGGCGGCCATGCTGCTCACCAGCCTGCAGGGCCAGGCCACCGAGCAGACAACCGCTCCCGCCGCCGTGCCCCCCACCCACGCGGTGGAATTCTTGCGCAGCGCCGACAAGGCCTGCACCGACTGCCACAAGGCTCAGGACGACGTCATGCACGGCAAGCATGGCCAGGCGACCAATCCCAACAACCTCAAACCGGTGACCTGCACCAACTGCCACGGTCAGCCCTCCCCCCAGCACCGGGAAGGGGTCAAGGACGTGATGCGCTTTAGCAACAGCTTCAGCGACAAGAAGAGCACAGAGGCCTACCCCATCGTGGAGCAGAACAGTGTCTGCATGAGCTGCCACGAGCCCAAGCCCCTGCGCGAGGCGCTCTGGGCCCACGACGTGCACGCCACCAAACTCACCTGCACCAGCTGCCACGCCCTGCACCAGGCCAAGGAGCCCATGGTCGCTATTCCAGAGAAGTCCCGCATCAAGCTCTGCGTCGACTGCCACAGCAAGCAGCACCAGGCCAAGGTGGCCAACCAGACGGCCAGCCTGGGCAAGGAGGCGCCATGAGCTGCTCTCGCCGTCAATTCATGGCGGGGATGAGCGCCGGGGCCCTCATCATGATGACGGGCCCCGTGCGAGCAGGCGCAGCCACCCTCGCCCACAGCCAGACCATCGACGGGGTGCGCTTTGGCATGCTCCACGACGAGCAGGCCTGCATCGGCTGCACCGCCTGCATGGATGCCTGTCGGGAAGTGAATCAGGTGCCGGAAGGGGTCTCGCGCCTCGAGATCCTCCGCTCCGGCCCCGTCGGCGAGTATCCCGACGCCGAGTACCACTTCTTTCGCAAGTCCTGCCAGCACTGTGACAACGCCCCCTGCGTCCACGTCTGTCCGACCGGCGCCTCCCATATCCGTATGGAGGATGGCATCGTCGATGTGGACCCGGATCTCTGCGTCGGCTGCATGTATTGCCTGGCCGCCTGCCCCTATCAGGTGCGCTTTATCAACCCTGTGACCAAGGTTGCCGACAAGTGCGACTTTTGCCGCAAGACCAACCTGGCCCAGGGCAAGGAGCCGGCGTGCGTGGTCTCCTGCCCCACCAAGGCACTGGTGTTCGGCAATCTGGACGATCCCGACAGCCCCATCGCCAAGCGGCTGGTGAAGGAGACCACCTATCGCTACAAGCAGGCGCTCGGCACCTCGCCCAAGATGTACCGCGTGCCCAAAGGGGAGATAAAGTCATGACGATGCAAGACGCATTTCACTTCCCCTCGCTAGTGTGGGACTGGCCGATCGCGATCTACCTGTTCCTGCTCGGCATCTCCGCCGGGGCTACCACCCTCTCGGTGCTGTTGCGCCGCAAGGGAGCCGGCAGCGAGAGCGGCATCATCAAGGCGACCGCCATCCTGGCCCCCGCGAGCGTCGTTCTGGGGTTACTCATCCTCATCTTCCACCTGGCCCGTCCCTGGACCTTCTGGAAGCTGATGTTCCACTACCAGTTCGACTCCGTGATGTCCATGGGGGTCATGCTGTTCCAGCTCTACATGGCGGTGCTGTTCGCCTGGCTGGCGGTGGTGTTCAGAAGCGAGATCGAGACCCTGCGCAGCCGCTTCCTCAAAGAGAAGTTCGCCTTTGTGGATGGGCTGATCGCTTGGCTTGCCCGCGTTGAACAGATGCTGGCACCGCTGTTGTTGCTGCTCGCCGTGCTGCTGGGAGCCTATACCGGCTTCCTGCTCTCGGCGCTCAAGACCTATCCGCTGCTGAACAACCCTGTGTTACCTGTGCTGTTCCTGGTCTCCGGCGTCAGCTCCGGCATCGCCTCCACCATCTTGCTGGCGGTGACCCTGTTCAGGGAGAACCACCACAGCCAGGGGGTCAGCTTCGTCCACCGCTTCGAGCGGCCGGTGCTGGCGGTGGAGGTGCTGCTGCTGGTCTGCTTCTTCACCGGCCTCTACTTCGGTGGCGGCCAGAAAGAGGTGGCCATGTGGGCCGCCATCGGCAGCGGCTTCTGGGCCCAGGTGTTCTGGGTGGGGGTGGTGGGCATCGGCATGCTGCTGCCCCAGCTGATCGCCCTCTTGACCCCGGCTCCCCTGCGGGAGAGAAACGGCCATCTGGTGCTGGTCTGCAGCCTGACCCTGGTGGGGATACTGCTGCTGCGTTACTTCGTGCTCTATGCCGGCCAGATGACGGTTATTTAAAGGTATGATCACCAGCGCCAGCCGCCCTCGGGTGACTGGCGCTTATTTGTTGCGATGAGTTGTTGCGATTGGTTGTTACCAGGAATGTGGATGTTATCCCCCAGCGCCGGTACGGTGCAGACGCTGCGGCATAACATAGACGAATGATTGACTGGAGGTTGTGTGCTGGCGGAGTTCGGCTATCTCTCACTGCTGCTGGCGACCGGGTTCGCCCTGGTGCAAGGGCTGCTGCCCTGGCTGGGTCTGCGGTTCGCCTCCCCGGCCTTGCTGGGCTGTGCCAGGCCGCTGGCGCTGCTCAATGCCGCCCTGCTCGGCGCCGCCCTGGTGCTGCTCGGGATCTGCTTCGCCCAGAATGACTTCACCCTGACCTATGTGGCCCAGCACGCCAACAGCGCCCTGCCCCTGGGGTTCAAGCTGGCGGCGGTGTGGGGGGGCCACGAGGGCTCCATGCTCTTCTTCGTCTTCGCGCTGGCCCTCTGGGGCGCCCTGGTGGCCCTTTGCTCGGCGCGGGTCGACTCGCTGATCCTGGTGCGGGTACTCGCCATCATGGGGCTGATCGTCGGGCTCTTCGGCCTCTATACCCTGATCTTCTCCAGCCCGTTTGACAGGCAGTTCCCGGGGCCGCTGGAGGGGCGCGATCTCAACCCCATGCTGCAGGACATCGGCCTCATCCTCCACCCGCCCCTGCTCTATCTCGGCTACGTCGGCTTTGCAGTCAACTTCGCCTTCGCCATGGCGGCGCTGCATTCGGGCCGGCTCGACGGTGCCGTGGCCCACTGGAGCCGCCCCTGGGCACTCGGCTCCTGGGTGTTTCTCACCGCCGGCATCGTGCTGGGCTCCTGGTGGGCCTACTACGAGCTCGGCTGGGGCGGCTGGTGGTTCTGGGATCCGGTGGAAAATGCCTCCCTCTTACCCTGGCTGCTCGGCACCGCCCTGCTCCACGCCCTGGTGGTGTGCGAGAAGCGCGGCGCCTACGGCCACGCCGTGCTGCTGCTCTCCATCTTCACCTTCTCCTTGAGCCTGCTCGGCACCTTCGTGGTGCGCTCCGGCGTGCTCACCTCGGTGCACGCCTTCGCGGTGGATCCGGATCGCGGCCTCACCCTCTTGCTGCTGCTCGGTTTGCTGCTGACCTTCGCTCTCACCCTGTTTGCCCTGCGGGCCGACACCCGCGCCCCCTACGCCCGCTTCGGCTTACTGTCCAAAGAGGGGCTGCTCGGGGCCACCATCCTGCTGCTCTGCGTGGCCTGCGCCAGCGTGCTGCTCGGCACCTTCTACCCCATGGTGTTCCAGTCGCTCCATCTGGGATCCCTCTCCGTGGGGGCCCCCTACTTCAACACCCTCTTCGTGCCCCTGGCCCTGGTGCTGATGGCGCTGATGACCCAGATCCCCCGTCTGCGCTGGCAGAGGCTGGCCAGCTGCTCCCGCTGGCGCTGGCTGTTGCCGCTGCTGCTCGGCGTGCTGGGAGGCGGACTCCTCAGCCTCGCCTATCGGGGACAGGGAACCGCAGGCTGGAGCGGCATCCTTGCCAACATGGTCGGCCTCTGGCTGGTGGCGAGCCTGCTGCTCCCGCTCTCCCAACCGGCCGCCCTGCGCGAGCTCACCCTCAATCGGCTCGGCAGCCTGCTGGCCCATCTCGGGGTGGCGGTGTGCGCCCTCGGCATCGCTCAGGTGAGTCACCACAGTCAGGAGGGGGGAACCGTGCTCGCCGCAGGCCAGCCCTATCGGCTCGGCGCCTTCGAGTTTCGCTACGAGGGGAGCGAGCCGCTGATCGGCCCCAACTACACCGCCGAGCGCATCACTCTCAGCGTACACAAGGGGGGCCAGGAGGTAGCCAGACTCGCGCCTGAGCGGCGCCACTACAGCGTGCGCACCATGAACATGAACGAGCCCGGCATCGCGTGGGGAATGCTCGGCGATCTCTACGTGGTGCTCGGCGAGAAGATGGGGCCCAATGCCTACGCCATGCGCCTGCACCACAAGCCGCTGGTACGATGGATCTGGCTCGGCGGCCTCTTGATGATGGCGGGGGGTACCCTGCGCCTGCTCGCCCGCCGCCCATTGCTTGCGGCCCGCCCGGCCCCGACCACAGCCCCCTGCCCCCGGCTCGAACAGGAGTCCCTATGAGATCCCGCCTGCGTCTCTTTCTTCCTCTCGTGCTGACCCTGGGGCTCGGCGCCCTGCTCTGGCTCGGCCTTGGCAACAACCCCTACGGCCAGGATGAGGCCGTCGCAGGGCGCACCCTGCCGGCCTGGCAAAGTGAGAACTTGCTGGGAGGGGCTTCCATTGACACAACCAGCCTGAAAGGGGAGCCCTTTGTGCTCAACGTCTGGGCCAGCTGGTGCCCCAACTGCCGCGCCGAACATCCGCTGCTGGGTGAGCTTGCGGGCTCCGTGCCCCTCTACGGCCTCAACTATCGGGACAAGGGGGATGCGGCCCGCGCCTGGCTTATCCAGGCGGGCAACCCCTACCGCGCCGTGCTGGCCGACCCGGACGGCAAGCTGGCCCTCGAACTCGGCGTCTATGGCACGCCGGAGACCTATCTCTTTGCCGCCGACGGCACCCTGCTGACCCGCCACACGGGTGAGCTCACCCGGGAGATCTGGCAGCGCCAGTTTGTGCCCCTGCTTGCAAAGGCCCGCAGCAACACCGCTAGCCAGCCCGAAGTGGAGAGAGAAGTGCAGGAGAGCAAGCCATGAGCCGTCTCTGCTACGCCCTGATCGCGCCGCTCTTGCTGGCCTTGAGCCTCGGGGCCCTTGCCAGCGGGGTCGACACCTATGAGTTTCGCCACCCCGAGCGGCAAACCCGCGCTCAGGAGCTGGCCCGCGCCCTGCGCTGCCCCCAGTGCCAGAATCAGAACCTGGTGGAGTCCAACTCCCCCATCGCGCGGGATCTGCGGCTCGAGGTCTACCGCTGGGTGGACGAGGGGCAGTCTGATGAACAGGTGATCGCCCGCATGACGGCGCGCTTCGGCGATTTCGTGCGCTACGATCCCCCCTTCAAGAGCAGCACGGCGCTGCTGTGGGGCGGCCCCGCCCTCTTGCTGTTGCTAGCCCTCAATCGCCTGCGCAGGAGCCTGCATCGCCGGCAACCGGCGCGGGTGCCGCTTGTCGGCGACAGAGCCGAGGGGGCGCTCGCCCACGACCCCAGGGCCGAGCTGAACCGCCTCATCATGGCCGAGCAGCAGGCGGGGCTTGCCCCCCACAGCCGCCTCTACCGGGAGCTGGAGCTGGCCCGCCTCGCCAACGCCACCCCACCTGCCGAGCAGGCCCTGCACGAGCGGCTGGTAAGAGATCGCACCGCTCGTCCGCAGCTCTGGCTGCGCTCATGGATACTGCTTGGGGGCCTGCTGCTGGCGCTGATGGCCGGCATTTATGCCGGAACCGGCCGCTATCAGGCGTGGCAGGCTTATCAGTCGCGCCCCGATCCGCTGGCGGGATTGAGCCCGCGGGATCTGCAGGACAAGGAGCTGGGCGCCCTGCACCAGCGCCTGCAAGCCAACCCTGCCGATCTCGACGGCTGGGCGGCGCTCGGCCAGCTCTATCTCTATCGGGACGAGTACGACAATGCCCTGCTCGCCTACCAACGTCTCGCCCTGCAAGAAGGGGGGGCCAGTGCCGCGACCCAGGCCGCCCAGGCCACAGTGCGCTACTACCAAGCGGGCCAGCAGCTCACCCCGGAGGCCGAGCGCCTGCTGGACAGCGCACTCAAGCAGGACAAGGGCGAGGTGAGCGCCCTGATGCTGCTCGCCTCCGATCACTTCCTGCACGGCCGCTACGGGGAGGCCATCGCCCTCTGGCAGCAGCTGCTGGACGAGGAGCGCCCCCGCATCAACCGGGCTGCCCTGATCCAGGCCATCCAGACCGCCCGCATGATGGGGGGCTGACTACACACATAATGGGGGCTGAATGCCCCCTGTCACGTTTGGCCCGCACAAGCGCTGATGGCAGAGAAATCACTTGCCAGCCTCCCGTCGGCGGCCGAACAATAGGCGTCTATTGAACCTTTTTTTGGAGCCTCCCCCATGATCCCCATTCGCTGTAAAGCCGTCTCCGGTGTCGCCCTCTCAACGATTGATGGCGAAACAAAGCTGCTGGTGATGAAACGGGTCAAGGGCGGTTTCTGGTGCCATGTGGCGGGCACGGTTGAGGCGGGGGAAACCGGCTGGCAGACCATTATTCGCGAGTTTGGCGAAGAGACGGGTATCTCGGTTTGCGAGTTATACACAGCCCATTATCTGGAACAATTTTACGAAAGCGCTTCAAATACGGTGGAGGTAGTGCCTGTAGTGATGTGATGGACGCCCCTACCCAACGCAGTCAGCTTCATACTTCGATTGGCTGCGTTTAACTTGGGAGAGCATCACATGAACACGATCAAAGTAGTGGGTATTGATATCGCCAAGTCTGTTTTTCAGGTGTGCGTCTGGATGGCTGATGGTTCTGTTGCTTGGAATCGTAAAATATCTCGCCAAAAACTGCTCCACACTATGCGCCAGTTTCCACCGCAAACACTGATAGCCATGGAAGCTTGCTCCTCATCTCACTTCTGGGGGCGGACACTGATATCGATGGGCTATGACGTAAGGCTCATTCCTACACAGCATGTCAAAGCCTTTGCAAGGCACCAGAAGAATGATGCCAACGATGCATTAGCTATTTGTGAAACGGCTTGTCGACCAGGGATCCATTTCGTAACTGTTAAAACTACAGAACAGCAAGATATCAAAGCGTTACGTAATGCTCGCCAGCTCATTGTTGAGCAGCGAACCGCTCTGGCTAACCAACTGCGGGCACTACTTGCTGAATACGGGCTCATCCTTCCGACCGGTATACAACGCCTCCAACAGCAACTGCCGGATGTGCTTGAAGATGGAGCCAATACGATAACCTTCACGCTTCGCCGACTACTGAGCCTGTTACGAGAAGATATGCAGATGCTCGCTGAACGGATTGATGTCTTGGATAAGGAAATTGCCGAACTGTCCAGCCAGCAGGTTGCCTATCACCACTTACTGACCATTCCAGGCGTCGGACCGCTGATTGCCGCAGCAGTAGTCAGTGAGGTTGATGCGGCCCAGTTTTCCAGTGGCCGTGAGCTCTCTGCCTGGTGTGGCTTAGTCCCTCGGCAGCACAGTTCAGGTGGAAAGCAACGGCTTTCATCCATGACCAAAAACGGTAATCGTAACCTGAGGACGTTGATCATCCATGGAGCTCGAGCGGTGATGCGCTGTGTGCAAAAGCGAGATGATAGTTTAGGGAGATGGGTGAAGGCAGTTGAATTACGGCGTGGATTCTTGAAGGCCACCGTCGCCCTGGCAAATAAGTTAACTCGGATTATCTGGCGTGTACTGACTGACTCGGTGGATTTCAGCATGAACAGAGCCTTTGCAGGAAGTTAATTTGATATTTGCTTAGAAAGTACACGTTACTGAGTTTGCAGGCACTGATGAGAAAACGGGTACCGTCCTTGTAACAGCCTGAATTAGACCTGGGTATGCATATACCGGTGTAGTGATAAGGAAGCAAGGCTCGGATGACATCATGGCGAGGGAGTTGATCCCATCATTAACGCCGGATATATGGTCGCAAACCGTATCAGCTCAGTTCTTGCACAACCCAGGGGCGTCCATATATGGTCTATTGCCCGCCCAATCAAACGGTCACTCTCAACGACGAGCACACCGAATATCGCTGGTGCACCTTGGCCGAGGCCAAGGGACTGGTGAGTTTCCCCGGCCAGCAGGCGCTCTATGACCATGTCTGGCACCATTTTGTGGCGTGCCGCCCCTCGCCGCTGATGAGGGTGGCACTGCGCTGATCCGGGTCGGCTGACACCTCCCTCGAAGCCCCTGACGGCGCCCATCTTCACCGACACAAAGAGGATTAATGGTGCGTTCGACCCGATGCCGCACCGGAAGGCACAAAAAGAGTAGCAATGATGGGTCAGAAAGGGCATATAGTGCGCCCCATGACGGGCTGAACCCGGCCAATGTGCGCGCCAGGTGTGGCTCATTATGAATCCCGTGAAAGGGCGCCATAGCCGTGAATTCGGCTATTTCAAGGTGCGCTACCCCATAAAATTGAAATATCGGCCCTTTGAACGTTGTGAAGCGTCAATTACCGTCATATAACTTACCCAAATGTCCTTGTGAGTCGTTGTAGAGTCAAACCATGAACCTTCGCCCCTATCTTCCCCTGCTGCTCGGCGCCTTCCTCCTTCCCGCCAGCGTGGAAAGTGCCCATGCCAACCCGTTTTCTGCGACCTCTTCCTCCTCCCAACTGATTGCCCCACGCACCGATCTCGCCCTGAGATCCGATGCCTTCGTGGTCGCCAATCCGCGTACGGGCGAGATCCTGGCCGAGCGCAACGCCAATCGGGTAATGTCCATCGCCTCCATCACCAAGCTGATGACGGCCCTGGTGGTACTGGATGCCAACCTGCGCCTCAACGAGACCCTGACCGTCACCATGGACGACGTGGACAGGCTCAAGGGCACAGGCTCCCGCCTCGCGGTTGGCTCGCGCCTGAGCCGTGCCGACATGCTGCACATCGCCCTGATGTCGTCTGAAAACCGCGCAGCTTCCGCATTGGGACGGTACTACCCGGGCGGTCGCAAGGCCTTCATCGAGGCGATGAATGCCAAGGCCCGCATGCTCGGCATGTGGAGCACCCATTTCGCCGACAGCACCGGGCTCAACCCGCGCAACGTCTCCACCGCCCACGATCTCGCCAAGCTGGCCGCTGCCGCCTCCACCTACCCGCTGATCCGCCAGTACACCGCCTCCGAGCAGCGCCTGGTGCGCAACGGCAAGCGCCAGTTGCACTATCGCAACTCCAACAGCCTGGTCCGGGAAGGCCAGTGGCCCGTTCTGGTTTCCAAAACCGGCTATATCCGCGAGGCGGGTCGCTGCCTGGTCATGGGGACCCGGGTCAGCAATGAACCCGTGGTCATGGTGCTGCTCCACGCCAACACCACGAACGAGCGGGTCGCCGACGCCCGGAAAATCAAGACCTGGCTGGAAACCTCCGGTCGCATGACCCTGACCGCCCAGTCCAGCCCAAGGCCCAAGCTGTTCAGCAACCAATAAGGTCCGTCAGACAACGAGGCCCCCGCATCGTCAGATGCGGGGGCCTTCTCTTTGTATTTGCACTTATTGCATCTGCACCTATTGCATCAACACCTGATGCTCGACCCGCCGCCAGGCTGGCCCCACCGCACAGCCCTCTCACCGCTTGGCGATACCGCCCGGATCAACCGGCCGGGCACGCTCCCCGCTGTCGCCCTGCTGGCGGCGACGCCCCCCTTCCCAACGCGGCCTTGGAACCAGCACTTAATGCCAATAATGATGAAAATTGCGATATTGAGAGCCAGTTAACAAAATGTAAATAGATATATATCCCAATTATATCTACACCTGTTGAATATCCTGTGGCGGCTGATTAAGGTGGAGGCCCCAGTCAAGGAGAGACAAGATGGACATAGTAGTACTCGGTGGTGGCGTGGTCGGCGTGACCAGCGCCTGGTATCTGGCCAAAGCCGGTCACAGGGTGACCCTGCTGGAGCGGCGTGATGGGGTGGCACTCGAAACAAGCCATGCCAATGCGGGTCAGATCTCCCCGGGTTATGCCTCTCCCTGGGCGGCTCCCGGCATCCCCCTCAAGGCCGCCAAGTGGATGCTGCAAAAGCATGCCCCCTTCACCGTGCGCCCGACCTCGGATCCCTTCCAGCTGCGCTGGATGCTCAAGATGTTCGCCAACTGCACCCCGGCCGCCTACGCGGTCAACAAGGGGCGCATGGTGCGTCTGGCCGAGTACAGCCGGGACTGCATGAAGGGGTTGAGAGAGGAGCTGGACCTCGACTATGAGGGACGCCAGCTCGGCACCCTGCAGCTGTTTCGCAGTCAGGCCCAGCTGGACGCCAGCCAGCGAGACATCGAGGTGCTGGAGGAGTACGGCGTTCCCTACCAGTCGCTGGATGCCGGCGGCTGCGAGGAGGTGGAACCCGCCCTGGCCCGGGTGCGGGGCAAGGTGGTGGGCGGCCTGCGCCTGCCGGGGGACGAGACCGGCGACTGCTTCCGCTTCACCAAGGCCATGGCTGCCGAAGCGCAGCGACTCGGGGTCAAGTTCGTGTTCAACTGCGCCATCGACGAGGTCGAGCTCGCCCAGGGGCGCGCCGTGGCGGTGCGGGCCGGTGAGCAGCGCTTCAAGGCCGACGCCATCGTCTGTGCCCTCGGCAGCTATGGCACCGGCTTCCTGCGCCCCCTGGGGATTTCGCTCCCCGTCTACCCGGTCAAGGGCTACTCCCTCACCCTGCCGATGACGGATGCCGCCGGCGCCCCCCGCAGTACCGTGCTCGATGAGACCTACAAGGTGGCCATCACCCGCTTCGACGAGCGGATCCGGGTCGGCGGCATGGCGGAGCTGTCGGGCTACAACCTGGCCCTCAATCCGAAACGCCACGACACCCTGGCCATGGTCGTCGGCGATCTCTTCCCCGAGGGGGGCGACATCAGCCGCGCCGAGTTCTGGACCGGGCTGCGCCCCATGACGCCGGACGGCACGCCTCTGGTGGGGCCGAGCCCCATCCCGGGCCTGTGGCTCAACACCGGCCACGGCACCCTGGGCTGGACCATGGCGGCGGGCTCGGGCCAGTTGCTGAGCGATCTCATCTCCGGCACGGCGCCTGCCATCAGCGACGAGGGGTTGACCCTGGCCCGCTACGGCTAAAGCCTCTGCTGCCATCGCCTTGATAGAGAGAGGGAGTGCCAGGCACTCCCTCTCTTTTTATTCCTCGCGTGTCAGACCTCCCGTGCACGCCGGGCGACCAGGGCTGCGCACCGCCATTGCAAAGACAGGTGCAGCCCCGGAACCGTAATGACAAGGGCCCCTCGCGGGGCCCCTTTCTTATGGATTGTCGGCACCTGGCTCCCGTTCTCGGGCCAGCCCGGGTTGCAGGGCCAGGGTGAAGAGGGCTGCCACCATGTCGGACTGGGTGATGATCCCCACCAGCTGGTCCCCCTCCACCACCGGCATGTGGTGCAGTCCGCCGTCGGAGAAGGCCTCCACCAGATCGTAGAGCGGCTGGTAGCGCCGCGCCGTCTGCACCTCCCGGGTCATCAGATCCGCCACCGTCAGCCCCTCGAGATCCGCTTGGGATCTAGGTTGCCGCTCCGCCCGGTCGATCATCAGGTCGTGCAGGGTAATGATGCCAAGCAACCTGCCCTCCTCGTCCGCCACCGGCAACGCCTTGATCTGATGCCGGGAGAGCAGATGCCAGGCCGCCATGGCCGAGGCTGCCGGCGCCGTGACGACGAGATCCCGCGACATCACATCCTGGCAGCGCACCGTGCCTACCCGCCCCCGCAGGGCGTGCAACTGGGCCTCCTGCAGCAGCTCCTGCAGATCCTGGCGGTTGATGTCGAGCAGCTCCCCGTGTTTCTCCAGCGCAAAATCGATGTCCATGGCCTGGGTCGCGAGGCGCTCGCTCGGCTGGGGATCGGCGGTCTGGTGCCGGTTGGGCGCCACCTTGCCGGTATGGGGGTAGCGTCGTCCCAGCAGCCGGTTGTAGAAGAGGCCCATGGCCAGCAGCAACGAGGAGTTGAGCAACACCGGCAGCAGCACATAGCCCACCCCCAGCGCCCGGATCCCCTCGCCACCGATGACGGCGGTCAGGGCCACCGCCCCGCCTGGGGGATGCAGGCTGCGTGTGAGGAACATGGCGGCGATGGCCAGCATCACCGCCAGGGCCGAGGCGATCGTCAGATCCGGCACCAGACTGGCGCTCAACACCCCCATCAGCGCCGAGACGCCGTTGCCCACCAGGATGGACCAGGGCTGGGCCAGGGGGCTCGCCGGGGCGGCAAACAGCAGCACGGCGGAGGCCCCCATGGGGGCGATCAGCCAGTGCACCTCGAGCCCCAGCCCCCAGCGGCACAACAAGGCTGTCCCCAGCAAACCGACCAGGGCGCCGAGGGCCCCATAACAACTCTCTTTGACGCTGGTATTGGTCGATACCGGCAAGAAATCCCTGAACTGCATCCTGCTCCCGCTGTCGATAACATTTATTTCAAATGCGCAATTCTAGCCAATTCCCCCCGCCGAGCACCAGCGTCCCCGTCGCCCGGGTGCCCGAAACCGGTACGAACCCTCTCCCCTTGTCGCAATCTGGTGATCGAGCCTCCCAATGCCATCGGCTGCCGCAGGCCTGGCGCAGGGGCTCCGTCAGCACACAAGACACGCAAAAAGAGGGAAGGCTCTCGCCTTCCCTCTCTCGTCATGTTGTCTGTTCCGTGCCCCGGTGCTTCACCGGGCCGGTCAGGACCGTCAGGCCAGCTCGGCACGCAGTGCCCGGGTCGCGTCGACCATCACCTTGAGGGCAGCGGTGGTCTCTTCCCAGCCGCGGGTCTTGAGGCCGCAGTCAGGGTTGACCCAGAGCCGGTCCGCCGGGATCTGCTTGGCGGCCTTGCGGATCAGATCCTCAATCCAGCCCTGGCTCGGCACGTTCGGGGAGTGGATGTCGTAGACCCCCGGTCCGATCTCGTTGGGGTAGTTGAAGCGCTCGAACGCCTCGAGCAACTGCATCTGGCTGCGGCTGGTCTCTATGGTGATGACGTCCGCGTCGAGTGCCGCCACCGCCTCGATGATGAGGTTGAAGTCGCTGTAGCACATGTGGGTGTGGATCTGGGTGCTGTCCACCACAGGGCTCGCGCTCAGGCGGAAGGCCCGCACCGCCCAGTCCAGGTACGCCTGGTGATCCTGCTTGCGCAGGGGCAGCCCCTCACGGATGGCCGGCTCGTCGATCTGGATGATCTTGATGCCGGCGGCTTCCAGATCCGCCACCTCGTCGCGAATGGCCAGGCCAATCTGCAGGGCGGACTGTTCGCGGCTCACGTCTTCCCGCGGGAAGGACCAGCAGAGGATGGTCACGGGACCGGTCAGCATCCCCTTCACCGGCTTCTCGGTCAGGCTCTGGGCAAACTGGGTCCACGCCAGCGTCATGGGGGTCGGACGGTCGATGTCACGGGTGATCACCGGCGGCTTGACGCAGCGCGAGCCATAGCTCTGTACCCAGCCGAAGCGGGTGATGGCAAAGCCGTCCAGCAGCTCGCCGAAATACTCCACCATGTCGTTGCGCTCGGCTTCACCGTGCACCAGCACGTCCAGCCCGATGGCCTCCTGACGTTCGATGGCATCCTTGATCTGGGCCTGGATGCCCGCCTCGTAGGCGCCATTGTCGATGCGACCGGCACGCCACTCCTGGCGCAGCCCCCGGATCGCGGCGGTCTGCGGGAAGGAGCCGATGGTGGTGGTGGGCAGGAGCGGCAGCTTGAGATCCGCGCGCTGGGCCTCGGCACGCACCGGGTAGACGCTCTGGCGGCTGAAGTCGCTGTTGGTGAGGCTGGCCAGGCGCGACTGCACCGCCTTCTTGTGCACCCGGCTGTCGGATTCCCGATCCACGATGGGCTGGCTGTAGGCCGCAATCTTGTCCAGATCCCCGCCATCCAGGTAGTCCGCCAGCAGTCCCAGCTCATAGCACTTCTGCAGGGCGAAGGCGAACCAGCTGCGGGTCTGGGGATCCAGCTCGTGCTCCAGGGTGAGATCCACCGGGCTGTGCAGCAGGGAGCAGGAGGAAGCCACCCAGAGGCGCTCGCCAAGCTTCTCTTTCAGTGCCTTGAGGGTCGGGGCCAGCCTGGCCAGGTTGGCGCGCCAGACGTTGCGGCCGTTGATGACGCCAGCCGAGAGCACCCACTGGGCAGGCAGGTGCGGAACGAGCGTCTCGAGCTGATCGGGGGCCGCCACCAGATCCAGGTGCAGGCCGTCCACCTTCAGGCTGGTGATGATGTCGCGCTGATGGGCCACAGAGCCGAAGTAGGTGGTGAGCAGCAGCTTGCAGGGGCCGGCGAGGCGCTCATACGCCTTGAGGTAGGCCAGACGCCACTCGTCCGGCAGGTCCAGCGCCAGGGCCGGCTCGTCGATCTGTACCCACTCCACGCCCTGAGCGGCCAGTTTCGCCAGAATTTCCTGGTAGACGATGAGCAGGCGCTCCAGCAGCTCGAGACGGGAGAAGCCGCTCTCTTTTTCCTTGCCGAGCCAGAGGTAGGAGACGGGGCCGAGCAGCACCGCCTTGACCGGCAGCCCCAGGGCCTTGGCCTCTTCCACCTCGTCAAACAGCTGGCTCCAGCCCAGCTTGAAGCGCTGATCGCGGCTGAACTCGGGCACCAGGTAGTGGTAGTTGGTGTTGAACCACTTGGTCATCTCGGCGGCGGCGGCGGCGGGGCCGGTCGGCGCACGGCCACGGGCCACCCGGAACAGGGTGTCGAGATCGGTGTCGCCGTGGCGGTGACGGGCAGGCACCGCGTCTACCAGCAGGCTGGTACCCAGCACCTGATCGTACCAGGCGAAGTCGCCCACCGGCAGCAGGTTGACCCCGGCGGTGCGCTGGGCCTGCCAGTGACGCTCACGCAGGCTCTTGCCCACGGCAACGAGTTCGGCCTGGGTGGTCTCGCCACGCCAGTAGGATTCGAGGGCAAATTTCAGCTCGCGCTTGGCGCCGATGCGGGGGAAGCCCAGGGTGTGTGCTCGTGTCATAGGTCCAATTCCTTATGCTCATTCATCTGATGGGAAACTGGATGATTTAGCCATCCAGATGTTTACACATCCAGAATGACGAGATAAGGTGGCCTTGGCTATTGAATCCTCTTCAACTGGCTCTCAAGAATTTCTCAACTGACGCACAAAGGAGCAGTGCCATGGGTGTGCCCAACCAGTCCAACAACCCTGCAAGCAGCAATCCGGGCATCGATCTCAAACACCTGAAGACCATCAGCGCCCTCGCCGAGCAGGGGTCGCTGGCCGGGGCCGCGCTCACCCTCAACCTCACCCAGTCCGCCCTCTCCCATCAGCTCAAGGAGCTGGAGACCCGTCTCAACCTGGAGCTGTTTCTTCGAAAAAGCCGCCCCCTGGTGCTGACGGCGGCGGGGCAGCATCTGCTGGCCTTGGCCCGCCAGGTGCTGCCCGCCCTGGCGCTGACCGAGCGCCAGTTGCAGGCCCTGCACAGCGGCGACGCGGGCAGGCTGCACCTGGCGCTCGATTGCCACAGCTGCATCCAGTGGCTGCTGCCGCTGTTGCCGGATTTTCGCCGCCAGTGGCCCGGGGTGGATCTGGAGGTGGAGTCGGTGCCGGGCTTTGACGCCATCAGCGCCCTGCTCGGCGGCCAGCTCGATCTGCTGCTCACCTCCGACGTGCAGGCCCGCGGGGATCTGCACTTCGAGCCCCTGTTCGCCTTCGATCTCACCCTGGTGATGGCACCGGATCACCCCCTCTGCCAGCGGCGCACCATAGCGCCGGAGGATCTTCGCCAGGAGGTGTTGCTGGTCTACCCGGTGGAGCGCGCCCGCATGGACGTGTTCAGCCGCTTCCTGCAGCCGGCCGGGGTGGAGCCCGCCCGCTGCAAGCCGGTGGACAACACCTCGGTCATGCTGCAGATGGCCGCCGCCGGCCTCGGGGTCGCCGCCCTGCCCCGCTGGGCCAGCGACGAGTTCGTGCGCCAGGGGCTGCTCGAGGCGCGCCCGCTCGGAGAGGGCGTGCGCCGCCATATGTATGGCGCGGTGCGGGCCGCCGATCGGGATCAGGCCTGCCTGCAGAGCCTGTTCGAGCGCATTCGCACCCGGATGGGAAGCGCGCCGCAGGAGGCATGAAAAAAGCCGCCCAGGGCGGCTCTCATACCCATAATTCCCCGGGATCCGCTCCCGGACATCACCCCCCTGAACAGCTCACGGCCCCCTGCCGCCTCGGGCAGTTGCCGCAGAGATCCCCGTCCCGGCGCTTGTAGTGCAGGCAGCAGCGCTGGCGCACATAGCCCGGGATGCCATCCAGGGGCAAGGCGGCCGGGCGCCAGCCCGCCAGATGCTCGTGAGGCAGGCCACAGGCGGCGAGCCAGAGTGGCGCGTGGGCCGCGACCTCCTCCCGGCTCACCTCCCCGAAGAACTCGGGCACCCGCACCAGGGCCGCCAGCAGATCGTCGGCCAGGAGCGGGCGCACGAAGCCGGGCCGCAGCCGCTGCCCCTCCCCGACGAGCGCGAGCAGTCCCTGCCAGTGGGCCTGCAGCCGCTCCCCCGCCACCGCGATCAGGGTCTCCACCTCCCCCTTGATCATGGGCTCCAGGGGCAGGCAGAAGCCGGACACCAGCCCCGCCTCATACCCCTGCCCCAGCCTGTCCAGCGCGGGCACAGCCTTGTGCCGGTAGACAGCCACCATGGCAAGATAGATGGATTGCCAGCAGAGCATGCCCCAGCTGCGGGTCAGCCAGTAGGCCGGGCCCGCCTCCGGGTGTGCCTGCCGCCAGTGCTCATGCAGGGCCACCGCCACCTCGCCGGGGGTGTTGCACGCGGGCGCCGTCAGCAGCGGGGGCTGACTGCCCGCCACCCGCCCTTGCCCCTTGAGGGAGGGGATCAGCGCAGCCGCGGCCGCAAACAGGGCGTCGTGCTCCGCCGCCCGGGAATGTTCGCCATGCAGCGCCAGCGCGCCGAGGCCGCGCGGCCGGGCGCTGTCGCGGCCATCGCCGCCGAAGGGTGAATGCCCCGGGCGCGGCCCGGGGCGCAGGGTCAGAATGCGTATTTGAGTCGCGCCTCCACGCTTCGCTCGGCCCCGAACCAGCAGTTGTTCTGGTCATAGCAGGAGTAGTAGGTCTTGTTGAACAGGTTGCTGGCGCTGAGTGACACCCCCACTCCCTTCAGGCTCGCGCTGAGGGCGGCCAGATCATAGGAGGCGGACATGTCCATCAGGAGGTAGTCCGGCACCTTGCCCGTGTTGGCGGCATCGATCTCGGCCTCCCCCACGTAGCGCAGGCCGGTGCCCACCCGCATCCCCTCAAGGCTGCCCCCCAGCTGGTAGTTGCTCCACAGCGACGCCATCTGCCTTGGCACCCAGACCGGGGTCTTGCCCTGCAGACTGGTGGTGTCCCGGGTGATCTCCATGTCCATCAGGGTGTAGCTGGCGGTCAGGTCCAGCCTGCTGGTGAGATCGGCGCGCCCCTCCAGCTCGATGCCCCGGGAGACGGTCTCCCCGGTCTGCAGCTTGGGCCCGTAGACGTTGTCCGGATCCGTCACCAGGGCGTTCTCCTTGGTGATGTGGAAGGCGGAGAGCGTGGCCATCTTGCTCATGTCCTCGGAGAGGAACTTGAGCCCCCCCTCCCACTGCTGACCGGTGGCCGGCTTGAACGCCTTGCCGTCCTTGTCTGCCCCCGGCACCGGCTCGAAGCTCTCGGCATAGCTCACGTAGGGCGAGAGGCCGTTATCCAGCTCGTAGAGCGCCCCCAGGCGGAAGGAGAGGTTGTCCTGATCGATCTGGGCCAGGGACTGGCTGGCCGCCCCCTGATAGAGGGTCCGGCTGTCGGTGTCCATCCGGTAGCGGTCGTAGCGGGCACCGCCGATGGCCACCAGCCGGTCGAGGCGCACCTGATCCTGCAGATAGACGCCGCTCTGGGACTGGCGGATCACCTTCTTATCCTGATAGTTGAAGGTGAGCGCTCCCGGCACTATCTGGCTGTGATCCGGGTTGAAGATGTCGATGGCGGGCGCAGAGTAGTCGAGCGTATCCCGGTAGAGCACGTGGGCATCTAGGTACTGGTAGTCGACCCCGAGCAGCAGGTTGTGCTGGGCCGCGCCGGTCTGCACCTTGCCTGCCAGCTGGTTGTCGATGACGAAACCGCGGGAGTCCTCATCGGTGAGATAGGCGTTGCGGGCCAGGGTGCGGTTGTCCGCCCCCAGGGCCGCGTTGTAGGTGTTGCGCTGATAGGCGGACGCATCCATGTAACGGGCATTCTGCAGCACCTGCCAGCTCGCGTTGAAGTCGTGGCTCAGCTTGTAGCCGACCAGGGTCACCTCACGGTTGTACTCGTTCCAGTTCTCGTCCCCGAGGAAGGTATCGCTGCCGAGCTGCCCCAGGGGATTGCTCTTGACCGAGCCGCTGGCGGGCACAGTGGTGTAGATGCCCGCTTCAGGGTCCTTCTGGTAGTAGAGGTTGAGGTTCAACAGGGTCTGCTCGCCGAGCTGCCAGTCCAGGGAGGGCGCAAAGACGTAGCGCTCCTCTTCGGAGGTCACCGCCTGCCCCTCCTTCTGGCGAGCCAGCCCCACCACCCGGTAGGCAAGCCTGTCGTTGATGGCCCCCGTGCTGTCCAGGGTCATCTCCTTGAGATTGCCGGTGCCGCTCGCCAGGCTCACGCTGTGGCTGGCCTCCCGCTGGGGGCGCTTGGCGATGAGGTTGACCATGCCGCCCGGCGGCATGCTGCCATAGAGCACCGAGGTCGGCCCCTTGAACACCTCCAGCTGCTCGATGGCCACCGGATCTATCTGGGGTTGCAGGTTCCACTCGTTGTACTGCAGCAGCAGGCCGTCATAGAAGTTCTGGTAGTTGTCAAAGCCGCGGATGTTGAACAGATCCAGCCGGTTCACGGCCCCGCCGCGCAGCTCGGTATTGACCCCGGGCACGTAGCGCAGCGCCTCGCTCACCGAACTCACGCCCCGCTGCTCCAGGGTCTCGCCGTCCACCACCGAGATCGCCTGGGGTGTCTCGACGGGGTCGAGCCGGGTCTTGGTCGCGGTATTGCGATAGGTCTGACCGAGCACGGTCAGGGTCTCGTCGGTGCGCGCCGCTTCCTGACTCGCGGGGGCGGCCAGCACGGCACCGGACAACAGGGTGGAGATGGTCGCGGCGACCACGGTCAATGGGGGGTGAACAAGTTGCATCTGATCCTCGACTGCCAACTGCATGTGAATAGTAACAAATATCATTTGCATTTTATTGTTCTATTTCGCCCCGGAATTAACAATTTGGGGCATGTTGGCGGGAAACGCAGAGAGATCAGGAGGAAGTCAGTCTCAAATGACAAGACTCATTGGCAACGAACGGCGCTGGTGAGTTCAAATGGCTATCGGTCTCGGCACCAGCACGCCTTGGATTCGGGGGAGCAGACTGATGACGCCGGCAGGAGAGGCACAAACAGGCGCTCAAGCTCCCCCGCAAGGGGCGACGGGCAGCCAGTACTCCATGCGGGCATCCACCTGGCGGCCATCGAACCCCGGGGCGTAGCGCTCCAGCTCGAAGCCGTCCAGGCCCCGGTAACCGGAAGTGGGCAGCCAGTTCAGGATGAACCAGGTGAGGGTCCGAGCCAGCTCGTCGATGGGCCCCACATGGGTGATGACCGCGTACTCCTGGGGCGGCACCCGCAGTCGTGCAAGGCCTGCGGGCATCACCTCCTCCTCCCCCGCCGGAACCCCGGCCCAGTAGGGCAGCAACGCCTCGCCCGCCGCCGACACATCCACCACCCCCAGCAGCTCGCCGGACAAACTCAGGCCGCCCGCCTCGCGCAGGGCGCGCCAGATGGCGGGCACCGTCTGCTGAAAGTCCGGCGACGGAGCAAACAGCCCCCGGATCGTCCCCCTCACCCCGTGCAGCACAAAACCCGGGCGGCTCTCCACCCGCACCTGGACCCATTTCGGGTTAAGGGTCGGCGCTGTCTGGGCCCGGGCCAGCGGCAGGGAGAGCCCCAGCCGCAGCCCCCGCTTGCGATAGGCCAGCGGCGAGCAGCCGAACTGCTGCTTGAAGGCGCGGCTGAAGCTCACCTCGGAGCCAAAACCATGGCTGAGCGCCAGATCCAGCACCCGCTGCCGGGTCGAGAGCAGGGCCTCTGCCGCCTGGCTCAGCCTGAGCGCGCGCACGTAGTGGGCCACCGTCTGGCCGGTCTCATGCAGGAACACCCGCTGCAACTGCCAGCGGGACCAGCAGCTCTGCTCCGCCAGCTGTTCCAGGGAGAGCGACTGATCCAGGTTGGCGTGGATGTAGTCCAGCACCCGCTCGATGCGGGTGAAGTGGGCATGGGTCTCCGGTGCCGGGCCAGGAGATGGGAGAGAAAGTGTCGGTGTCATGATGCGTGCGGATCACAGCCTGCCGGGATGAGAGCGCCCATTAAACATGGCCACCCTGCCCGCGGCAAGGGGGAGCCGGCGATGGATAAAGGGGCGCGGCTCACGCCAACCTGTCACAAAAGTGACGCCTTCTCCTGCCACAGTGGATACGGACAAGGTTATCAATTGCCCGTGCAGGGCATCCTTTCGTCGCGACATGCCAGGGAGAGCCAGGATGAAGAAAATTGCCGTGATCACCGGAGCCCGTGGCGGCATCGGCACCGCCATCACCACCGCCCTGCTGGAACAGGGGTATCGCATCGTCGCCACCCACTCCAGCACCAGCACGGCGGCGGCGCGGGAGTGGTTCGACGACCAGGGGCATCATCCGGATAGGGTGCGGCTGCTGGCGCTGGACGTGGCCGACACCGCCATGTGCCGCGAGACCCTGGGCCGACTGCTGCAGGAGGAGGGACGGGTCGACGTGCTGGTGAACAACGCCGGCATCACTCGGGATGGCGCCTTCAAGCGGATGACGCCGGATCAGTGGTTCGAGGTGATCCACACCAACCTGTGCAGCCTCTACAACGTGACCCAGCCGCTGTTCGACGCCATGTGCGAGCAGCGCGATGCCCGCATCATCAACATCTCCTCGGTCAATGGCCAGAAGGGGCAGTTCGGTCAGGTCAACTACTCGGCGGCCAAGGCGGGCATGCTGGGCTTCACCAAGGCGCTGGCGGCGGAGGGGGCCCGCTTCGGGGTCACGGTCAACGCCATTGCCCCCGGCTACACCGCCACCCCCATGGTGGCGGCGATCCGCACCGACGTGCTCGACAGCATCAAGGCCGATATCCCCATGCGCCGTCTGGCCAAGCCGGAGGAGATCGCCGCTGCCGTGGCCTTCCTCGCCAGCGAAGCGGGGGCCTATATCACGGGGGAAACCCTGGCCATCAACGGCGGCCTCTACATGAAATAAGCCCGCGCGAGGCGTCGGGGGCGGCCGGGGGAACCCGGCCGCCCCTTTTCATTGCCCCGCCCTGACCGCTCACTGGGCGCGGCTCTGGCCGTGCTCGGCGAAGTGGCTGCGCAGGGCGCTGATCACCCGGCGCACCTTCTCCGGGATCTCCCGCTGGGGCGTGATGGCGTGGATCTCCATGGCGGGCGCCTGAAAGCCCGGCAACAGCGCCAGCAGGCGGCCCGAGGCGAGATCCTCCTCGATCTCCCCCTCGGGTTGCAGCGAGATCCCCTGCCCCGCCAAGGTGAACTGGCGCAGGGGCAACACGTTGTTGCACTGCACCCTGGGCTTGGGTCTGAGCCGGTGGGGTTGCCCCTTGTCGTCCAGCAGGAGCAGGCTCCCGCCCAGCATGTCCGAGGCCAGCCAGTCGTGGGTCAGCAGATCCGCCGGCGTGCGCGGCGTGCCCTTGCGCGCCAGATAGGCGGGCGAGGCGCACAGCAGCATCCGGGTCTGACCCAGTCTGCGGGCCACCAGGGTGGAATCTTCGAGTGTCCCGACCCGTAGCGCCACGTCGATGCGCTCCTTGATGAGATCCCGCTTGCCGTCGTCGGCGATGATCTGGATGCACAGGCCCGGGTGCGCCTGCAGCAGCGGCGAGAGCGCCCGCGCCAGCGGCTGCCCCGCCATCCCCACGGGCGCGGTGATCCGCACCTCCCCGAGCAGGCTGTCACGCACCTCCGAGAGGCGCAGCTCGGTCTGGTTCAGGGTCTGGCGCAGGGACTGGCACCCCTGCCACACCACCTCCCCCGCCTCGGTCAGGCTGAGGCGGCGGGTGGAGCGGTGCAGCAGGGGCAGGCCGAGCAGCCCCTCGAGCTGGCCGATGTGCTGGCTGACGGCGGACGGGGTCATGCCGAGGGCCTTGGCAGCGCCGGTCATGCTGCCCGCCTCCACCACGGCGGCGAAGATGGCGTAACGTCTGAGCTGATCCATTATGAAGCCCTGCTTACAAGTGAATGCAATTTACAGTGGATTATTAAATCACATCCGGGGGCGTAGGATAGCCTCATTCCAACAGTGAAGGAGAATCCCCATGAAAATTGCCCTGATCGGTGCCAGCGGTTTTGTCGGTTCCACCATCCTCCAGGAGGCCGTCAGCCGCGGCCACCACGTCACCGCCATCGTGCGCGACGTCAGCAAGATTGCCCCCCACCCGCAGGTCACCGCCGTGGCGGTGGACGCCCAGGACAGCCAGGCCCTGGCCGGGATCATCGAGGGACACGATCGGGTGATCAGCGCCTACAACCCGGGCTGGACAGTGCCAGACATCTACGACCAGTACCTCAAGGGCGCCAGCGCCATCGTGGCTGCCGCCGTCGCGGCCAAACGCTGGCTGCTGGTGGTCGGCGGTGCCGGCAGCCTGGAGATCGCCCCCGGCGTGCAGCTGGTGGATACCCCGGACTTCCCGGCCGAGTGGAAACAGGGGGCCCTGGCGGCTCGCGACGGCCTCACCGCCCTGCGCCGTGAAGCCGCCCTCGACTGGCGCTTCGTCTCCCCGCCCGTGTTCCTAGAACCCGGCGAGAAGCGCGGCGGCTACCGGCTCGGCGCCGATCAGGTGCTGTTTGACGGGGACAAACCCGCCGGCATCACGGTCGGGGATCTGGCGGACGGCGTGCTGAACGAGGCGGAAAAGCCGGCCCACCTGCGCCAGCGCTTTACCCTGGGATATTGAGCCGCCTGCGGCAAGGCGACGGGGACCGCCGCCAATCAGGGGCCTGTCCCCGCCATGAGAAAGAGGGAGGCCTGGGCCTCCCTCTTTGCGTGCTGTCGCTCGATCATCCGGCCGCCCTTGTCCCCTTGCCATCTTGCCGCCCGGGCCCCCTTCCCTGACCCCGCCTTCGAGAAGCTCCCGCCAGACGGCCGACTGCTTCGGTCAGTGCATTCGGCCAGTTCATTCGGCCAAGATGGGCCCGGGCCGCGTTCTGGCCGCCACCCCGAATGGGCATCGAATTCTATTTCGAATTTTGTATATAACTAAGAATAATTTATTGCTTCATACTTATAACACCGAACAGTAGCATCACCCTCAACCCATATGGCGCCCCTGTGCTGACAGGTCACGCCCCCGGAACATGAGGAGATGCCCATGACATACCCATCGCTGCCGATCATCGATCTCGCCGCCCTCCAGGGCGCCCCCGACGCGCGCCGCCAGATGCTGGCCAGGCTCGGCAAGGCGGCCCGCGAGGTGGGCTTCTTCTATCTGGTGGGCCACGGTCTGAGTGAATCGGCGCAGCGGGAGACCCTGGCGCTCGCGGCCCGCTTCTTCGCCCTGCCTGCGCAGGAGAAGCTGGCGGTGCAGATGGTGCACTCCCCCCACTTTCGCGGCTACAACCAGGTGGGGGCCGAGCTCACCCGGGCGCGGCCGGATCTGCGGGAGCAGTTCGACATCATGAACGAAGAGGCGGCCCTCGACGCCGCCACCCTGACCCAGCCCTGGCAGCGGCTCACCGGCCCCAACCAGTGGCCCGCCGCCCTGCCCGGGATGAAGGCGCAGTTGCTGGCGTGGCAGGAGAAGCTGAGCGACATCAGTCTCACCCTGCTGGCCGCCTTCGCCGAGGTGCTGGCGCAGCCGGCCGGGGTGTTCGACGAGAGCATCCGCGGTGCCCCCTACCAGCACATGAAGCTCATTCACTACCCGGGGCGTGAGGCGGGTGGTAGCGGTCAGGGGGTCGGCGCCCACAAGGATCCCGGCTACCTGACCCTGGTGATGCAGGACGAACACTCCGGGCTCGAAGTGGAGACGGCGAACGGCTGGATCCCGGCGCCGCCCGTGCCGGGGGCCCTGGTGGTCAACATCGGCGAGCTGCTGGAGCTGGCGTCCGACGGCTACCTCAAGGCCACCCTGCACCGGGTGGTGAGCCCGCCGCCCGGGGTATCGCGCCTCTCCTGCGCCTTCTTCATGGCGGCCAGGCTCGATGCCACCGTGCCGCTGCTGTCGCTCTCCCCCGAGCTGGCGGCACTGGCCGAAGGACCCCAGAGCGATCCCGCCAACCCGCTCTTCTATCAGGTGGGGGAGAACGTGCTCAAGGGGAGGCTGCGCTCCCACCCGGATGTGGCGGCCCGCCACTATGGCGCCCCGATGGCGCAGGGCCGTGAACGGACGGCAGGCAGCGTGCGGGCCGAACCCGAGCCCGCCTGAATTTGCCATATTGATGACAGGGCGGGACGCCGCGGCGCCCCGCCAATCCATGACACAAGCAGTTGGGCCACGGCCTGGCAATGACGGAGTAACACGATGAAATTCAAGACCATGAGCGTGCACAGCGGCCAGCGGATCGATCCCCAGACCGGCGCCCTCACCACCCCGCTCTACCAGAGCAGCACCTTCAGCTACTTCAATGCCCAGACGGGCAAGGAGCGCTTCGCCGGTCAGGCCCCCGGTTTCATCTACAGCCGCTTTGGCAACCCCACCACCGCCGAGCTGGAGCAGAAGCTGGCGGCGCTGGAGGGGGCCGACGAGGCCCTGGTGGTGGCAAGCGGCATGGCGGCGGTGAGCGCCATCATGTACGCCCTGGCCGACAGCGGTGATGAAGTGGCCTACATCGGCCCCCTCTACGGCGGCACCGATGCGTTTCTCAAGCAGACCTTCAGCCGTGCCGGCATCAAGATCACCGCCTACGAGAGCGATCAGGATCTGCTGGCCAACATCCGTTCTGGCACCAAGGTGGTACTGTTCGAAACCCTGACCAACCCCACCCTCAAGGTGGTGGATCCGAGAGTGGTGGTGGAGGCGGCCCGCAAGGTGGGCGCCATCACGGTGTGTGACAACACCTTCCTCACCCCCTACCTGTTGCGTCCCCTGGAGCTCGGGGTCGATCTGGTGATGCACAGCGGCACCAAGTACCTGGGCGGCCACGGCGACATCATCGCCGGGGTGGTGGCCGGCTCTCATGCGCTGATGAAGTCGGTGCGCACCGTGGCCCTCAAGCACATCGGCTCCCCCATAGGCCCGCAGGAGGCCTACCTGCTGCAGCGTGGGGTCAAGACCTTGCCCCTGCGCATGGATGCCCACCTGCACAACGCCCAGAAGGTGGCCGACTTCCTGGCCGCCCACCCGGCGGTGAAGAAGGTCATCTACCCTGGGCTTGTGAACCATCCTGGCCACGACGCCCTCGGCGCCTTCGCCAGCGGTTTTGGCGGCATGGTGAGCATCGAGCTGGAGGGGGGCTTTGCGCGCTGCGCCACCCTGCTCGACAACCTGCAGCTGTTCGTGCAGGCGGTGAGCCTGGGGGATCTCGAGAGCCTGGCCTGCCATCCGGCCAGCACCACCCACGCCGCCATGGACGAGGCGAGCCGCCTCGCCGCCGGGGTCAATGACGATCTCATCCGCTTCAGCATCGGAGTGGAGGATGCGGACGATCTGATCGCCGACCTGGCCGCCGCCCTGGCCCTGATCTGACCCCAGTCGCCACGCTCAAAAGGCGCCGCGCAATAAAAAAGGGAAGGCCAGGCCTTCCCTTTCTCTTGTCTGCTTGGCTATGTCGCCGACCCTGTTCACCCAGGCCGACACACTGGCTCAGGCGTCGTGATAGTCCTGGCAGGCGCTCAGGGTATTCTCCATCAGGCTGGCCACCGTCATGGGCCCCACGCCCCCCGGCACCGGGGTGATGAAGGCGGCGTGATTGCGCGCCGTTTCATACTCCACGTCCCCCACCAGGGAGCCGTCCGCCAGGCGGTTGATGCCCACGTCGATCACCAGGGCGCCCGGTTTGACCCACTCCCCCGGAATGAAGTTGGGCTTGCCCACCGCCACCACCAGCAGATCGGCCCGGCGCACCTGGGTCTCCAGATCCTGGGTGAAACGGTGACAGGTCGTGGTGGTGCAGCCCGCCAGCAGCAGCTCCAGCGTCATCGGGCGTCCCACTATGTTGGAGGCCCCGACCACCACCGCATGCAGACCGTGGGTCTTGACGCCGGTGGTCTCGATCAGGGTCATGATCCCCTTGGGGGTGCAGGGGCGCAGCGCCGGGATGCGCTGGGCCAGGCGACCCACGTTGTAGGGGTGGAAGCCATCCACGTCCTTGTCGGGACGGATCCGCTCCAGCACCTGGGTAGTGTCGCAGTGGGCCGGCAGGGGGAGCTGCACCAGGATGCCATCCACTTCCGGATCCCCGTTGAGCTGATCGATCAGCGCCAGCAACTCCTCCTGAGTGGCCGTGGCACTCAGGTCATAGGAGCGGGAGACAAAGCCCACCTCTTCACAGGCACGACGCTTGCTGCCCACATAGACCTGGGACGCCGGATCCAGCCCCACCAGGATCACCGCCAGACCCGGTGCCCGCTTCCCCTGAGCCAACCGCTGTTGGACTTGCGCTGCGACCTGATTGCGAATCGTTTGCGCAACCTGTTTTCCATCAATGATTTTGGCAGACATCGTTCTTCACTCACCATGTGTTCAACTGCGCGCATTGTCGCATTTTTTTGGCGCGGGTGTTAGCAGCTCTCGCCTGACGGGCAATAAGTAGGCACTTGAATTTACTGGCGGAAAAAGTCGTTGACGCTGACTTTGGCGCTTGGGTATGATGCCCGCCCGTTGCCCAGTCGTACCGTCCCCGGTATGCTGGACGGTGAATTTTCGGTGATTAGCGCAGCCCGGTAGCGCATCTGGTTTGGGACCAGAGGGTCAAAGGTTCGAATCCTTTATCACCGACCAGGTTCATCGGGAAGTCCTCCGGATTTCTTGATACAACGCGCCCTTAGCTCAGTCGGATAGAGCAACGGCCTTCTAAGCCGTGGGTCGCAGGTTCGAATCCTGCAGGGCGCGCCATCAATGTCGCGGCGTTATAATAAGCGCACATTGACGGCAGATTTCAGTGGTGGCTGTAGCTCAGTTGGTAGAGTCCCGGATTGTGATTCCGGTTGTCGTGGGTTCGAGCCCCATCAGCCACCCCATTATTCCCCCAGGTTGCCCACAACCTGATGATGCGACACTGCTGTGTCGCCTTGACCGGCCCAGTGCCGGTCTTTTTGTTTTTACACTCTTCTCGCTTTCTCCTTTCTCTCTTTCCACCGATTTGAACTCTTAGCGCTCTTCTCTCTCACTCCCTGGCGGCACCTCCAGGAAACGCGGCCGGCCTGTCTTGGCCCCCTTCCCCACATGTATCCATTATCCCTCTACGCTTTATACCGTCGTCAGGCCGGGTGATGCGGCTCGAGTGCCTGGGTCACAGAAATGGACGAAAGCACCAGCCAGAGCCCGTGATACCGGCATGCCATGACACAGCGCAAATTTCGGGGCTGGCGCCCATGATATAGATAAATAAATCAATAATATCCCAGACCCCGCCGAAACAGGGTCACGGCAGATCGCCAAACTCGATGGCCGTGATTCATCTTTTCGTAATCCATCCCCATCAAAATCAATCAATTATTTGAAAAACAAGGAGTAATTAAAAGATTGCCCGCCGTGGCGAGAGGAAAACCGCCTCATGGTGCCTCACCGCGCGGTAGAAATGTTTCCATACTAAGTTGTCAGCAATGTACATGCCCTCCAAGGAGAGACCGAGATGAGTGAAGAAAGCAAATGCCCCTTCAACCACACCGCCGGCGTCGGCAGAACCAATCGTGATTGGTGGCCGAACCAGTTGCGGCTGGATCTGCTGCACCAGCATTCCACCAGCTCCGACCCCATGGGCAAGGATTTCGACTACGCCAAGGCCTTCGCGAGCCTCGACTACAAGGCCCTCAAGAAAGACCTGGTCCAACTGATGACAGATTCCCAGGAGTGGTGGCCGGCGGACTTCGGTCACTACGGCCCCCAGTTTATCCGCATGACTTGGCACGCCGCGGGCACCTATCGCACCACAGACGGCCGTGGTGGTGGCGGTCGCGGTCAGCAGCGCTTCGCTCCGCTCAACAGCTGGCCGGACAACGTCAACATCGACAAGTCGCGCCGCCTGCTCTGGCCCATCAAGCAGAAATACGGCAACAAGATCTCCTGGGCCGATCTCTTGATCCTCGCCGGCAACGTCGCCCTGGAGAGCATGGGATTCCGCACCTTCGGGTTCGGCGGTGGTCGCCAGGACGTGTGGGAGCCGGATCAGGACGTGAACTGGGGGGATGAAATCGCCTGGCTCGGGGTCGACCCGGATCGGGTCAAGGGGGACCGCGAGCTCACCGCCCCCTTCGGCGCCACCCACATGGGCCTCATCTATGTGAACCCGGAAGGCCCCAATGCCAGCGGCGACTACATGGAGGCGGCCAAGGACATCCGCTCCACCTTCGGTCGCATGGCAATGAACGATGAAGAGACGGTGGCCCTCATCGCCGGCGGTCACACCTTCGGCAAGGCCCACGGCGCCGCGCCGGAATCCCACAAGGGGCCCGAGCCGGAGGCAGCCCCCCTGGAGGCCCAGGGCCTCGGCTGGATGAGCAATTACGGCAGCGGCCACGGCAAGGACACCGTATCCAGCGGCCTCGAGGTGACCTGGACCAAGACCCCGGCCCTGTGGAGCAACAACTTCTTCGAGAACCTGTTCAAGTACGAATGGGAGCTGACCAAGTCGCCGGCCGGCGCCAAGCAATGGGTGGCCAAGGATGCGCCCGAGATCATTCCCGATGCGCACATCCCCGGCAAGTTCCACAAGCCGACCATGCTCACCACCGACCTGACCCTGCGCTTTGACCCCGAGTTCGGCAAGATCTCCCGCCACTTCTACGAGGATCCGCAGGCCTTCGCCGATGCCTTCGCCCGGGCCTGGTTCAAGCTGACCCACCGCGACATGGGCCCCATCGCCCGCTACCTGGGGCCGGAAGTGCCCAAAGAGGAGCTGATCTGGCAAGACCCCATCCCCGCCGTCAATCATCCCCTGATCGATGACAAGGACGTGGCCGTGCTCAAGGAGAAGATCCTGGCGGCCTCCCTGTCGGTAGCCGAGCTGGTGTCGACCGCCTGGGCCTCTGCCTCCACCTTCCGCGGCTCCGACAAGCGTGGCGGCGCCAACGGTGCCCGCATCCGCCTCGCCCCGCAAAAGGACTGGGCCGTCAACCAGCCGGCCCAGCTCGCCAAGGTGCTGCAGGCCCTCGACGGGATCCAGCAAGCCTTCAACGCCTCCGCCACCGGTGGCAAGCGGGTATCCCTCGCCGACCTCATCGTGCTGGCGGGCGGCGTGGGGGTCGAGCAGGCCGCCAAGCTGGCCGGTGTCGCCGTGACGGTGCCCTTCGCCCCCGGCCGGATGGATGCCTCACAGGCCCAGACGGATGTCGACTCCTTCGCCGTGCTCGAACCCCTCGCCGACGGGTTCCGCAACTACGCGGGCGAGTGCGCGGGCTTCGCGGAGGCCATGCTGATCGACAAGGCGCAGCTACTCACCCTGAGCGCGCCGGAGATGACGGTACTGGTGGGTGGCATGCGGGTGCTCGGCACCAACGCGGGCAACTGCCACGGGGTCTTTACCGCCACCCCGGGCACCCTCTCCAACGACTTCTTCGTCAACTTGCTCGACATGGGCACGGAGTGGAAGCCAGCGGCGGGCAGCCCGGGTGTCTATGAAGGCAGTGATCGCCAGAGCGGCAAGGTCAAGTGGACCGGCTCCCGGGTCGATCTGGTGTTCGGATCCAACTCCCAGCTGCGCGCCCTGGCCGAGGTGTACGCCAGTACGGATGCCAAGGAGAAGTTCGTGAAGGACTTTGTGGCGGCCTGGACCAAGGTGATGAACCTGGATCGCTTCGACCTCGCCTGAAGACGCTGACAGGCGCCCCGTTCCCGACGCCCCGGGAACGGGGCGTTTTTTATGGGCCGCTTCCAGCCCCTGCCTCTCCCCGCTCTTCTCGCGGCGGCACGGCCGGGCCCGGCGTCAGCCGGCGGTAATGACGGTGCAGCCCTCCCTTTCGAGAGCCTTGAGCAGGGCGGGATCCTGCCGGGTGCAGATCAGGTAGTCGAGATCCGCGGCGTGCAGGAAGGGATAGGAGGCCAGAGACTCCAGCTTGTCGTCATTGCACAGCACCGCCAGCGAACCGCAACGCTCCGCGACCCGGCGCTTGAACTCGCTGTCCTGGTAATGCACGGCGCTGAAGCCAAGATCCGAGGACCAGGCACAGACCCCCAGGAAGCCGAGGTCGAAGCGGAACTTGTTGATGGTCTCGGCCGCCGTGATGTCGACGGCCCCGCCGACCAGCGGATCCTGCTCGCCACCGAGGAGGATGGTCCTGATGCCGGGTCTCTCCAGCAGCCGGCAGGCGATGGCCGGGCTGTTGGTCACCACCGTCAGGCTCTGGTGCTCCGGCATGAGGGAGGCCAGCAGCAGGTGGGTGCTGCTGGCATCCAGGAAGATCAGCTGGTTCGGCTTGACCAGGCTCAGGGCGGCCACGGCCAGCGCCTGCTTCTGTGCCACATGCTGGGTACTGCGCTCGGTCAGGGTCCCCGTCTGGGGCGACAGGGAGATGGCGCCACCGTGGATGCGCTTGCAGCGCCCCTCATCGGCCAGATAGCGCAGATCCCGCCTGATGGTCGCCTCCGTGGTGCCCAGCGGCTCCGCCAGCTCCGCCGCCATCACCTTATGGTGCGCGGCCAGCAGATCCAGAATGAGGAGCCGTCGCTCCTCCGGTGAATACTTGTCCATGATGTTCCCTTGTAATGGCCGGGCGATCATCGCCAGGCCGTCTCACGCCCCCTGCCGCTGCAGTGCGAGCAGTTGCAAGATGGTGTGCATGACGGCGTCTTCATCGTTCGAGCGGGTGATGAAATTGGCGGCGTCCTTGGTCTCGTCGTGGCCATTGCGCATGGCGAAGCTGAAGTCGGCGCACTCCATCAGCTCGATGTCATTGAGCCCGTCGCCAAAGACCAGGGTCTCATGGCGACCGGCGCCGACCAGCTGCTGCAACCTGGCCACCGTTGTCCCCTTGTGCACGCCGGCATTGGCGATGTCTATCCACTGCTTGTCGGACGCCACTATGTAGGCCTCGTCATCAAACTCGTCAAGCTGGCCCCGCAGATCCAGGCAGCGGCCCTGCTCGTCATAGACGGTGATCTTCACAAAGTCCGCGGTAATGTCGCCAAAATCGGCGACCGTCTGCACCTGGGTGTAGGAGCGGCGCACCAGGGCTTTCAGATGATCCGGCACCTCCTCCCGGATCGCCGCGCAGGCCGCCGTGCAGGCGATGACGATATGCTCGCCCGGCAGACGCTCCAACCGACGGATGATGGCCTGGCCCAGGGCGTTGCCCAGCAGTGACTGATAGACGTAGCGCCCCTGGTGCTTGATGCGGGTGGCACTGTCTCCCAGGATCCAGAAATTCGCGCTCTGCGCCCCCAGCAGCTCCTCGACCCGGTCGACCTGTTTTCCCGTGCAGGGCGCAAAATGTATCCCCTGCTGTGCCATGGCGGCCACCACCTCGGCGAACAGGGCTCGGTTGTAATCCCCCCTGCTATTGAGGAAGGTGCCGTCCATGTCCGTGATGATGAGTTTGATCATGCTGTTACCTCGGATGTATCCATTCTGACCGCGGTCATCATATCGCCACAATGAACACACACAAACAAAAACAAGATCATTTATGTTCATATTTGAACGATATGATCATAGCATGACCTCCTCGCTCGGAGGATCCCAGGCACAGCCCCCTCTTTCGATTGTCATTCAAGGAGACCCCATGTTGTCCACACTCTCCAGCCGGCGGCCCCGGCGCAACCTACTGACACCGCAGACGGCCCCTCTTTCAGCACTCTGTCAGGAGGGATCATGAGATACCCTGTTTTCGGCGACGTGGTATTGAAAACCGAGGACATTGCGCTCGGCGTCGAGGTCATCGCCAAGCGGCTCAACGAGCGATTCACGGAGGCGGTGGTGATCACCGTGGTGCCGGGCGGCATGCTCTTTACCGCCGATGTCGTCAGGGCGCTGCGCTTTGATGTCGCCATGGACTATATCTCCTGCCCCCACACTCCGGGGGAGCGCCATAATGCCTCCCCCATCGTCTTTCACGACAATGTCGGCATCCGGGGCAGAGACGTCATCCTGATGGACGACGCCATCGAATCGGGCGGCACCATGAAGCGGCTGGTCGCACATCTGCAGGCGTTCGCGCCACGCTCGCTGTCCATCGCGACCCTGTTTGTCAAACCGGGGCGCGTGGCGATCCCCGCCGAGCAGTTTTATGCCTACGAAATGACGAGCGATGACCTGCTGGTGGGCTACGGCCTGCCCTGGGAGCACAAGTACCGGAATATCCCCTATGTCTCCAGACTGAGGCGATAACGAGAGCAACGGGCAAGGCGGCGGAAAGGCTGAGAGCAAAAGACCCTTCAGGGTAAAGCCTGGCGGTGAGGGAGGAATGATTCACCACTGCGTGACTCACTCCTTCGGGGCGGCCCCCGGCCGTTCATCGCAGCCAGCTACTCTGCACGAACCCGGCGAGGGTTCTCACCCTCCCGAAGTTCTGAGCGAGATGCGAAAAGGGCCCACCTGAGTGGACCCTTCTGAAGTGAGCTTCCCAGACAGGATTGACTCGCCCCTCCCTGGCGTTTGCCCCGTGGGCGACCTCTGGCTGCACAGGCGGGCTATCCTGCCCGCCTGTCGAACAGGGTTCGAACCGAGCCACTCATCATCGGATAAAGCAAAAGGCCCCGTCTTGCGACGGGGCCTTTTGCTTTATTTGGCAGTGAGGGAGGGATAATTCCGCCACTGCGTGACTCACCCCTTCTGGGCGGCCTCTGGCCGTTCATCACAGCAAGTTGCTCTGCTCGAGCCCGGCGAGGGTTCTCACCCTCCCTCTTCGAGATGAGCTGATGATTCTTCCCCAAAGCAAAAAACCGACCATCAGGTCGGTTTTTTGCAATTTGGCGGTGAGGGAGGGATTCGAACCCTCGATACGTTGCCGTATACACACTTTCCAGGCGTGCTCCTTCAGCCACTCGGACACCTCACCAAATTTTGGTCTGTGGTTTAACGTGCTCAGCCAACACGGTGTTCGTTGCGCGGTTGCGCTGGAACGGGGCGTAATGTAGGGGAAAGCCCCGCCGCCGTCAACGGCTTTTTGGCCGCAGCGAACCGTTCGCACATAAAACGCACAAATCAGTGCACGGACTCCGGCGCAACCTGGATTTCCGGCAGGTTCAGGAAGCCCAGACGCTCGCATTCGGCCACCACTTCGTGAGTGGCAGACGTGGTGCTCTCCACGAACAGCAGGAACTGCTCGACACTGAGCCCCGCCCGGGTAAAGACGGTGTGACCGACGATGAGGCGCGGCAGGTTGTCGTCGATGATGTCGAGGAACACCTTGAGAGAGGGATACTGCATGTTGAGACGCCCCAGCTCGGCCATCAGCGGCAGCAGGGATGAGGGGCGCACTTCCAGCTCGGATGAAAACAGCAGCCCTTCCTCTTCGACGAAGATCCGGCTCTCCTGAATGCCCTCGACGGACTGCAGGGAGACCATGTGGATGCCGTGGCACTGATCGCACACATAGTGCTCGATCCGGGCCTGCTGCAACCAACGCATTATCATTTCAGAGCTGGGGATATTCATCATTTCCACGACGCTATAGGGATCAAGGGGCGCAGTCTAAACCAATTTTCAGACAACCAAAAGCACACAGGCCGGATCAGCCGCGGTCCCGCTTCTTTTTGACAATCCCTGTGCCTATACTCAGCCATTCTCGTAGCCCCCCGCCTCCATGGAAGGCCAGATGACCATCCAAGAAAAGTATCGCCTGCACCTGAAATCCCTCTCGGATGAACTGCTCGCCCTGCAAAAGCCCATCCGCATCCTGGATGCGATCAAATGGCCCCGCCACCTGCAGAACGACTTTCTCGCCAAGGGTGGGAGGGAGCTGCCCGCCATCGACGCAGACTTCTATCACGCCCTCCCCCTGGGATTCGATCCTCGCAACAAATATCTGGAGCTCAAGGAGCTGAGGGACAGGATCCGCCGGCGCCTCGGGCCCCAGGACGATCTGGGGCGGATCCTGCAAGAGACGGTGGATCAATACATGGTGGTGATCGAGATGCTGCGCCAGCGCGGGCAACCGGATTTCCAGCGCTACAGCCAGCGGCTCTACGGCTCCGCCAGCGATCACCTGCGCGGGGATCGCAAGACCCTGAAAGAGCTGGGTGCGCGGCTGTGCGACATCTTCTCCCTGCCCGGTGCCCGTCATCTGGTGCGCCCCTACCCCAAGGAGTTCGAGGGGGACGCCGCGGTGGCGAGGCTGCAGGGCAAACTGTCGAGTTACTTCAGCGACGGCACCGTGCAGGTGAAACTCAGCGATGGCATCGTCTCCGATGCCGCCGCCGGGGGGGATTACATCAAGCTCAACTCCCACGCCCGCTTCTCGGAGCTCGATCTGCAGGTGCTGGAGGTGCACGAGGGCTGGGTCCACGTGGGCACCACCTTGAACGGTCGTCAGCAATCCTACGCCACTTGGCTCGGCGCCGGCTCGCCGCGCATCACCGCCTGCCAGGAGGGGCTCGCCGTGCTCATCGAGACCCTCACCTTCAGCTCCTTCCCGGACAGGGCCAAGCGCATCTCGGATCGGGTCATGGCCATCGATATGGCGGAGCGCGGCGCCGACTTCATCGAGGTGTTCCGCCATTTTGTGGACAAGGGGGCCAGCGAACACGATGCCTACAAGATCACCCAACGGGTCTTTCGCGGTGGCATGGTGGCCGGCGGTGCCTGCTTCACCAAGGATCTCTCCTATGTGAAGGGCTATGTGGAGACGGTCAACTTCATCCGCAGCGCCGTGCTGGAGGGGGTGCCCGAGATCCTGCCCATGCTGTTCGTCGGCAAGGTGACCCTGGACGACATCCCGGTGCTCTACCAGCACTATCTGGAGGGGCTCATCGATGCTCCCCGCTACCTGCCCCCCATGTTCCGGGATCTCACCGGCCTCTACGTCTGGTTCGGCTTCGCCTCCGGCATGTCCCTGGTGGACATAGGCCGGGTGCAGCAGCATTTTCGCCAGCTGTTCCACCGCCTGCCGGTGGCCGATCCCATCATCGCCCCCGTCGATATCGAGATCGACTGAACCGTCAGAAACAAGAAAGGCGCCATATTGGCGCCTTTCTTGTTCACGTTGCACGCATCAGCCACGGGTTACTTGAAAGCCCGCCCCTCCAGATAGTGCTTGCGGCAGAGCGACACATAGCGATCGTTGCCGCCGATCTCCACCTGCTCGCCATCACGCATCACCTGCCCTGCTTCATTGACGCGAGAGTTCATGTGGGCCTTGTTGCCGCACCAGCAGATGCTTTTCAGCTCCTCGAACTTGTCGGCCAGGCAGAGCAGGTGGTAGGAGCCGGGGAAGAGTTCGCCACGAAAATCGGTCTTGAGGCCGTAGGCGATCACCGGGATGTCCTGCTCATCGACGATGCGAGCGAGCTGATAGACCTGTTCACGGGTCAGGAACTGAGCCTCGTCCACGATGAAGACATCAATGTGACGCTCGGCGTGACGCGCCTTGACCATCTCGAACAGATCGCAGGTGTCGCTGAAGACTTCCACCCTCAGCTCCAGCCCTACCCTGGCACTGATGACCCCGAGCCCGAAACGATCGTCGATGGCCGGGGTCATGGCCAGCGGAACCATGCCGCGCTCCAGATAGTTAAAATGAGCCTGGATGAGCTGGGTCGATTTGCCTGAATTCATGGTGGCAAATTTGTAGTGCAGTGAAGCCATGATGGAGTTCCGAAAGGGGAATGATGGGGCGCATGCTAACGAAAGCCCCCGCCAAAACCAAGGGGCCCGAAGGCCCCTTGTGCTCTTATGCGACGGCCAGCGCGCGATGCTGCCGGGTTTTGCGCAAATGGTAGCCAGAGAATATCAGGAACCAGAGCGCACTGACGGTGAAGCCGGCCAGCACAGAATGCATCAGCCCCATCACCAGGTAGCCGAGGGCGGCACCGAAGGCGACAGCCAGCGCATAGGGAAGCTGCGTCATCACGTGATCGATGTGATGGCAACCGGCGCCAGTGGCCGACAGTATGCTGGTGCTGGAGATGGGCGAGCTGTGATCGCCGAACACCGAGCCCGCCAGCACGGCCGCCAGCATGGGCAGCATCAGGGCCGCATCGCTGGCCGCTGCCATGTCGCCGGCAAGCGGCAGCATGATGCCGAAGGTGCCCCAGCTGGTGCCGGTGGCAAACGCCATGGCGCAGGAGAGCACGAAGACCACGGCAGGCAGTACTTCGACGGGCAGGTTGCCATTGGCCAGGGAAGCCAGGTACTTGCCGGTCTCCACGTCGCGCACCACGGCGCCAATGGTCCAGGCAAACAGCAGGATGTTGATGGCCGGCAGCATCGCCATGATCCCTTGCGGCGCTGCCTTCATCCAGTTGCTGGCGCCCAGCTTCAGGCGCATGGCCAGGCCGATGGAGACCACCAGGCTGCACAGGGCGCCATAGACCAGGGAAGAACCCACATTGGTGTTCTCGAAGGAGCCGAGCACGCTGAACGGCAGCCCCTTGTCGGCCAGCACGGTGGCACCGGAGTCGATCATGAAATAGACGGTAGCCAGGGTCAGGGTCAGGATCGGCAGCACCATGTCAATCATGCCGCCATTGCTCTCTTCCGGGCTCTCCATGTCCAGACCGATGGGACGGCCCTTGGACTCATCCCACAGCTTGCCCTCCAGGGCCCACTGCTCGTGCTGGCGCATGGGGCCGATATCGAGCTGGAAGGCGATCACCACCAGCACCATGATCAGGGTAAACACGGCATAGAGATTCATGGGGATCATCTCCACGAAGGCCGAGATGGGGCTCTGCTCGGTCAGACCGTGAGCCGCCATGATGCCCCCCACCAGGGCGATGATGTAGGCCCCCCAGGAGGAGATGGGCATCAGCACGCAGACCGGTGCGGCGGTGGAGTCCAGCAGATAGGCCAGTTTGGCGCGGGAGATCTGGAAGCGATCGGTCACCGGACGACAGATGGCCCCCACCGACAGGCTGTGGAAGAAGTCATCGATGAAGAAGGCAAACACCATCAGACCGGTGAGCGTCTTGGCCCCCTTGCGGGTCTTGGCGCGGCGCTCGGCCCACTCTGCAAAGGCCCGGGTCGCCCCGGAGACGCTCATCAGGCTGATGAGGCCACCGAGCAGCAACATGAAGATGATCATGTTGACGTTGTCACGATTGAGCGCACCGTCGACCCAGAAGATCTTCAGCACTGTGTTCAGCATGTAATGCAGGGAGTCGAGAGGAGAAAACTGGTTCAGCAGCAGGCTGCCTGCGACTATGCCCACCCCCAGCGACACCAGGACGCGGCGGGTGATGATCGCCAGGGCGACGGCCAGCAAGGGGGGAACGACGGACCAACCGGAGTCGGCGAAGTGAACGATGTCCATGATCTCTTTGCACCTAAAGACAACAGGTGGAGATCTACCGAGAGGATCAAAGAAACAAAACCCATGGGGAGGTCATACTCCTCAGCCCCTTCAGGTAGCGCTCCATAGTGGATGACTATGGCAGTCCTGCACCTATTAGATGCAGAACCAGCAACCCGGTATGATGGCCTGGTCACTTCGGCGCTGACTCCTTTCCTTGTGCATCATCGGCATCACCCTCCGCACGAGTAGTCATAGGCAGCGCGCCTCTACTTAAAGGTATTCGCGGCACATTTTATCGAGCCACCGGGTGATAGCAAGTTTTTTGATTAAATTTCAAGGCAGCTATGGCAAAACAAGGGGAAATGGTAGTCAAATGGTTCGCCATCATGGCCATTGACGACATTTTTGTCTATCAGGGGCTCTTTCGGAAATGAACACATCCAACAGGATAAATATATCTTCAAGAATATTTACGCTTCTTAATTTATCAGCCTAATTAATTATTTCGGTAGACTTGACTTGATGCCAAGCCCCCCTATAAATTACCGAAAAACATCTTCCCCTCCATAATATTCTGCTCGCGTGGTAGCCAATATGAACGAGTTTTTGAAAGTACTGTTGAATATCCGTAGCCTGCGGGCAACTTGCCGTGAATTGACGCTGGAACAGCTGGAAGAGGGATTGGAGAAACTCTCCGCCGTGGTCGCTGAGCGTCAACAGGATGAATCTGCCGAACGCCAGGCCCGCGAAGAACATCAAAAGAAAATTGCCGAATACGCCGAAATGCTGAAAGCCGCGGGAATCGATCCGGCTGAATTGGTGACCACGGCCGCCATCGACAGCCCCAAGGCCAGCAAAGGCAAACGCGCCCCCCGTCCCGCCAAATATCGTTATCTCGATAATGGCGTGGAAAAGACCTGGACCGGCCAGGGTCGCATGCCCTCCGTCATTGCCAAGGCCGTGGCCGAAGGCAAGTCCGTGGAAGACTTTGCCATCTGAGCGTGAATGCCCTTCCCCGCCAAATAAAAAACCTCGCCAGGCGAGGTTTTTTATTGCCAGAGTCTGCCCTTCAGCGCCGCTCTGCGGCCTTAACCCAGAGCACTTCAGGGATGCCCTGCGAGACCAGCAGATATCTGGCCACCGTGAAAAACCAGTCACTTAGCCGATTCAGGTAAGGCAGGACAGCCGGGTTCACCCGCTCTTCCCGGCTCAGCCCCAGCAGCAAGCGCTCGCAGCGGCGGGTCAGGGTACGTACCACGTGGGCCTGGGCAGCCGCCCGCGATCCGCTCGGCAAAATGAAATTGCGCAACACCGGCAGCTGGGCGCTGTAGGCATCGATCTGCTGCTCCAGTCTCTGGGTCCAGCTCTCGCTGACCTGCCAGAGGCTGGCCTCTTGCGCCTCGCTGGAAAAGGCCAGCTCGCCGCCCAGATCAAACAGCTCTTGCTGCAGCAATATCAGCTCGGCCAATAATACCGTCTCGTCGGCGGGTATTTCGGCCATCAAGAGTCCTATCTGGGAATTCAGCTCGTCGATGGCACCATAAGTTTCCACACGTCGATCATCTTTGGCCAGGGAAGTGCCATCGGCCAGACGCGTGAACCCCTTGTCACCCTGTCTCGTATATATTCTCATTCTGACATCCTGTTAATAATGGGAATAATCATGGACTCCAGCCCATTGAGTTTTATCTCGTACGCCAGTGCCAAAGATTGACCCAGAGCGCCGGCCGGAAAGCCACTGCGCGCCATCCATACCAGATAGGGTTCAGGAATATCGATGATGCGCCGCCCGCGATATTTCCCGTACGGCATCTTCTGCGCCAGGGTTAGCAATACCCTCTCATCACCGAGTCCGTCCATATCAATCGATATTCAGGTATTTATGGGTCTGGATGGAGAGCCGCCAGTTGCGGGCGATGCAAGTCGCCATCGCCAGCTCGGTGGCCCTGGGTTTCTGGCTGATGGGTTGCAGCGCGATCACCACATCCTCGCGCAGCCGGGCGCTCGCCAGCAGGGCGTCGAGCTCCTCGATGTGACGCTCCGTCGCTACAGGGTGCTTGATCTCGTTGGCCCGCTCCAGGGCCGACACCAGCACCGGCAATCCCCCTTTCATGCCGATCTTGGGGGAGACGGTCACCCAGGTCTGTTCGTGGGTCAGGATCTCGCTGGTACCGCTGGTCTCGATCTGCACCTGGTAACCCGACGCCACCAGGGCCGACGAGAGCTCGTTCAGATCATAGAGGCAGGGCTCGCCACCAGTTAACACCACGTGGCGCGCCCGGTATCCCAGGGTATCGAAGCTGGCCAGGATGTCGTGGGTGCTCATCTTGCTCCAGCCATCGGATTCGTTGGATCTGTCCAGCACTTCGCCACGCCCGACCTCACGGGCGGGATCCACCACCCAGGTATGGCGGGTGTCGCACCAGGGGCAACCCACCGGGCAGCCCTGCAGGCGAACGAAGATGGCGGGCAGGCCGGTGAAGACCCCCTCCCCCTGGATGGTCTGGAAGATCTCGTTGATTGGATAGTGCATCTTGATCACGACTGGCTACAAAAGGCGCGGATTATACCCCAAAGCCCGGCGCGGCACAGGCTCAACTTCCGCTTTTCTCACCGAGCCCGGTTTTCTTGTACAACCGGGCCGCAATGGCTGCCCTGTCGGCCAGATAGAGGTCTAGCCCCCGTCGGCGCAGCTCGCAGGCAGGACAAGCCCCGCAGCCATCCCCCTGGATGCCGTTATAGCAGGTCAGGGTCTGGTGGCGCACGGTATCCAGGTGACCGTAGTGATCCGCCAGTGCCCAGGTCTCGGCCTTGTCGAGCCACATCAGGGGGGTCTCGAAGCGAATGGCGCGATCCAGCCCCAGGGAGACCGCCTGATTGAGTGCCTTGACGAACTCGTCGCGGCAATCGGGGTAGCCGGAAAAGTCGGTCTCGCACACCCCGGTGATCACCGCCTCGGCGCCCACCTGATAGGCGTAAATGGAGGCCAGGGTCAGGAACAGGATGTTGCGCCCCGGTACGAAGGTATTGGGCAGGCCGTTATCCTGCAGCTCACCGCTCACCGGAATATCGTCCCGGGTCAGGGCCGAGATGGCGAGCTCCCCCAGCATGGTGACGTCCATCACCTTGTGGGCGGCAATGCCAAGCGCCCCGGCCAGCTGGCGCGCGGTTTCTATCTCCGCCCGGTGGCGCTGGCCATAGTCGAAGGTGATGGCGTGCACTTCGTCATAAAGAGCCAGAGCCTGCGCCAGACAGGTGGTGCTGTCCTGTCCTCCACTGAATACCACGACGGCTTTTTTCACGTTCATCACTCCTCTGGGCAGTTCAACGGCGACGACCCTGTGCAAAGTCATGCCACTGCCGGTTCAAATGGGTAAAAAGGGTCATCAGAGGGGCGAAGCGCTCAGGCTCGCCCTCCCATTGGGATAACAGATGGTAGCCCGCCTCCAGGGTCGACAAGGCGCCGGGAAACGGCTTTTTGCGAATGGAATACTGCCCGGCAAGATCGCCGAGCGTGATCCGCGGCAGCCCGAGCAGGGCCGTCGAGCTGTGCAGCATGCGGTATGCCTTGCGCCAGGTGCCATCGAGCAGAATGAAGTGCGCCCTCGCCTCTCCCCCATCAGCATGGCGTGCGAGGTGCGACCTCGCCTGTGCCGGAGTCATCGCATCCTCATCAGGCCACAGCAGATAGCACTGTACTTTGGGGTCGGCCAGCAGGGCATTGAGCGCCTCGTCGCCGGAAAAATCCTCCCCCACGTGGATGCGGACATCGGTGAGAGACGCCGCCAGCAGCGCAGCCGTCCCCTTGGGATGTCCCACCTCGCCGGGGTGTTGCAGGATGTGGAGCGGTGCGAGATGAGGTACCCGCCGGATATAATCGCACAGGCACGCTTTGAGGGCTCGGGTACAGCGTGTACAGTATCGGCTCTCTTTGTCGTTGGGCTGTTTCATGTTGTCTGAAAAATCGGGTCTGCTCTGGGTCATCGCGCTTTCGCTCGTCACTGCCTTGCTCTTCTTCACCGTGCCGAACCATCAACTCGCCTTCGAACGCGACCTGATCGCCCAGGGCGAAGGGTGGCGCATCATAACAGGCAATCTGGCCCACACCAATGGATGGCACCTGCTGCTCAACCTCTGCGGGCTGGCGGTACTCTACAGCCTGTTCCAGGAGTATCTGACAGGGTGGCGCCTGCCCGTGCTGCTGCTCTTGCTCGGCGCCGCCGTCGGGCTCGGGATCTGGTGGTGGTGCCCGCAAACCCTGTGGTACATGGGCCTCTCCGGCCTGCTGCACGGTCTGTTCGTATGGGGTGCCATGCAGGATATCCGCTATCGCCGTCACTCCGGCTGGCTCATGCTGCTGGGTATCGTCATCAAGCTGGGCGTGGATTTCTACAGCGCCGGAGAGAGCCCGGTATCCGCCCTCATCGGGGCCAGGGTGCATATCGAATCGCACCTTATCGGGTCCGGCGCTGGCCTGCTCCTCGGCCTCTTCCCCATCAGCCTGGGTGCCCAGGTCAGCAAGAGCTGAGCCCGTCCACCGGGCAGCAGTCAGCCATTCCCCAAAATGCAACAGGCCGGATCTGGGATCCGGCCTGTTGTGTTATCGAGGCTCAGTCCGTTAGCGGTTCAGCTCGGCGTTGATCGCCCCCAGCACGGCAGCAGGCTCCCCTGACTGGGTAATGGGGCGCCCGATGACCAGGTAGTCGGCCCCCGCCTCCACCGCTGCCAGCGGTGTCATGACGCGGCGCTGATCTCCGGCGGCGGATCCGCTTGGACGAATGCCCGGGGTCACCAGCTTGAACTCGGCCCCGAGCAGAGCCTTCAGCTCGCGAGCCTCCTCGGCGGAGCAGACCACGCCATCCAGTCCCGCCGCCTTGGCGAGGGTAGCCAGACGGATCACCTGCTCGGCCGGGGTCACATCCAGCCCCAGAGGCGCCATGTCGGACTGCTCCATGCTGGTCAGCACCGTCACCCCGATAAGCAGGGGGGCCTTGTCGCCGTATGGCAGCAGCGCCTCCTTGGCGGCACGCATCATCCGCTCGCCGCCGCTGGCGTGGACATTCACCATCCAGACGCCAAGTTCAGCGCTTGCCGCCACCGCCTTGGCCACCGTGTTGGGGATGTCGTGGAATTTCAGATCCAGGAAGACGTCGAACCCCTTTGCCACCAGCTGGCGGACGAACTGGGGGCCAAACAGGGTAAACATCTCCTTGCCTACCTTGAGGCGGCACTGGGCCGGGGAGATCTGTTCGATGAAGGCGAAGGCGTCGGCTTCGTGCTGATAATCCAGCGCAACCAGTACTTTGGGGTCTTGCATGTCACTTCCTATGGGTTGTTATGCCACATCCAGGGGCAGCCGGACCGCAGACCGGGTGCACGCTGGCATCTGAATTACTTGGGTGTCCTTGGTCGCCCGGGTTCGCACCGGGCACCCCGCCAGGGGTTGGCATCCACTCTCTAGTCGCTTATTCCCCATCCAACCCACGAATAGGTTTGATGGAGCCCCACTGCCGGCAGGAAGGACACTGCCAGAACAGCGAATGGGTCGCAAAGCCGCACTGACGGCACTTGTGGGTCGACTTGATCTTGATCTGCTCGCCGACCAGCTGCTGCAGCAGCTCGAGGCTCTCCTTGGCCGGCCCCTCTTCGGCGCTTGCCAGCTGGAAGCCGACCAGCTGATAGAAGCCTTTCATGGAGGGGTGGCGGCGCAGTTGGCGCAGCACCAGAGCGCGGGCCTGGCTCAGGCCGTCGCGTGCCTCGACCAGGTTGGCCAGTGCCAGCGTCACGCTGACTCCGGCGTGATCCTCCACCGCCTTTTCCAGCAGTGGGATCAGCGCCTCGCTGCGGCCGAGCTCGCGATAACAGTCGAGCAGCTTGGGGATAGCTTCGGAGGCAAAATCGATGTCCTGTTCGAACACCCGCAGCAGCTCCTTGCTGGCCTCCTCGAACTTGCCCTCCTCCATCGAGAGATCGGCCAGTCGCAGGCTCGCCCGTGCGCAAGCCGGATAAGCGCCGAGCGCACGCTTGAGTTTGGCGATGCCCGTTACCTTGTCGCCGTCGCGCAGGGCGTTTTCCGCCTGTTCGCAATAAAAATGGGAGATGGGTTCGGCCAGTTTCTTGCCCTGGAACTTCTGCAGGCGACTGGCTACCTCGATGGCCCTGTCCCAGTCACGCAACTTCTGATGGATGACGAGCAGCTGGGCCAGAGCCGTCTCCTCGAAGTCACTGTCCTCGCAAAGCTCTTTCCAGAGCGCTTCGGCCCGATCCAGGAGCCCTGCAGCCAGAAAATCGCGAGCCAGCTCCTGCAGGGCGAGCTGGCGCTGCTCCCGGGTCAGCTGGCGGGCGACCAGGTTCTGGTGGATCTTGATGGCACGATCGACTTCGCCCCGCTGACGGAACAGGTTGCCGAGGGAGAGATGGGTTTCGATGGTTTCGCTGTCCACCTCCAGCAGCTGGATGAAGAGATCCACCGCCTTGTCGGATTCATCGGACAGCAAATAGTTGAGACCCGCCACGTACTGGCGGGAAAACTTGTTACTCTGTTGCTGGGTGTCCTGGCGAACACTCCTGCGTCCCATATACCAGCCATAACCGGCGGCAATGGGCAACAGCAGGAAAAGCAGTTCAAGCATCGAGGGACATTATTCCTTGGTTGTCGACCGGGCAAGCTCCAACTCGCGAGATTGACGACGCATGGTTCGATTCAGAGTGCGGTTTTGCAGTTTGAGACGCAGGAAGAGCAGGCCGAATACCAGCCAGCCCAGCAGGAAACCACCGGCGAAGAAGAATCCCAGCAACATGGAGAGCGAGAACTCCCCCTGGGCGATCAGATAATTGAACTGTACCAGCTGACCGTTTTGCGAACCTATGGCCAGCGTCAGAACAAACACCAGCACCAATGGGATGAGGGCCAAGATACGCTTCATGGGAGCTCCCTGTCTGTAGCTAATGAGAAACTGATTATCCTTAAAATCATCGGCAGACTCTAGAGCGAATGGGAAAAGACTGCGAGAAACCCGACAATGCGCAGGTTAAAGACGGTAAAAATAAAAAAGGCATACCCTGGTATGCCATTTTCTGCATTATTCGACGATGTTCACGCGCTCGCGCAACTCTTTGCCAGGCTTGAAGTGCGGGACATATTTCCCGGTCAGTTCAACCTTGTCCCCTGTCTTGGGGTTGCGACCCACACGGGGCGCACGATAGTGCAGTGAAAAACTTCCAAATCCTCGGATTTCAATCCGGTCGCCGTTTTGCAAGGTCGATGCCATCTGCTCAAGGATCTCCTTGATGGCGGCTTCGACATCCTTGGCCGGCATATGCATGCGGCTGGCTGCCAGTTGTTCGATGAGATCTGATTTGGTCATAAGGTTAAATCTCCTTCCCCGATCACATGCAATAAACATTTGCCAGGATAAAAAAGGGCGGCGCAATGCCGCCCTTTTCTTGCATCAAGGATTACTCACCCTTGGCGGCTTTGAACGCTTCGGCCATGGCATTGCTGAACACAACTTCTTCTTGTTGGTTCAGGTTGTCGATAGCAACACGCTCGTCAGCCTCGTCCTTAGCGCGGACAGACAGGCTTACGGTGCGGTTCTTGCGATCAACGCCCATGAATTTAGCTTCAACTTCGTCACCAACAGACAGCACCAGAGTGGCGTCTTCTACGCGGTCACGAGCAGCGTCGGAGGCACGCAGGTAGCCTTCTACGCCGTCAGCCAGTTCGATCACGGCACCCTTGGCATCAACCTCGGTAACCTTACCCTTCACGATAGCACCTTTCTTGTTGTCAGACAGGTACTTGTTGAACGGGTCTTCTTCGATCTGCTTGACGCCCAGGGAGATGCGCTCACGCTCCGGGTCCACTTGCAGAACAACGGCTTCGATCTCGTCGCCCTTCTTGAATTCACGCACTGCTTCTTCACCCTGGTTGTTCCAGGAGATGTCAGACAGGTGAACCAGGCCGTCGATGCCGCCGTCCAGACCGATGAAGATACCGAAGTCAGTGATGGACTTGATCTTGCCGGAAACACGGTCGCCCTTGGCGTGAGTTTCGGCAAACAGCTGCCACGGGTTGGACTTGCACTGCTTCAGACCCAGGGAGATACGACGACGCTCTTCGTCGATGTCCAGAACCATCACATCAACCACGTCGCCAACGTTAACAACCTTGGACGGGTGGATGTTCTTGTTGGTCCAATCCATCTCGGATACGTGTACCAAGCCTTCAACGCCTTCTTCGATTTCAACGAAGCAGCCGTAGTCGGTCAGGTTGGTCACGCGGCCAGACAGACGGGTGGTCTCCGGGTAACGCTTGGCGATAGCAACCCAGGGATCTTCGCCCAGCTGCTTCAGACCCAGGGATACACGGGTACGCTCGCGGTCGAACTTCAGAACCTTGACTGCGATCTCGTCGCCAACGTTGACGATTTCGGAAGGATGCTTAACGCGCTTCCACGCCATGTCGGTGATGTGCAGCAGGCCGTCAACGCCGCCCAGATCTACGAATGCACCGTAGTCGGTCAGGTTCTTGACGATACCCTTAACTTCTTGACCTTCTTGCAGGTTGGCCAGCAGGCTTTCGCGCTCGGAGGTGTTCTCGGTTTCGATCACGGCACGACGGGAAACAACAACGTTGTTGCGCTTCTGGTCCAGCTTGATGACTTTGAACTCGAGTTCTTTGTTTTCCAGGTGAGCGGTGTCACGGATAGGACGCACGTCAACCAGGGAACCCGGCAGGAAGGCACGGATGCCGTTCAGTTCAACGGTGAAGCCACCCTTGACCTTGCCGTTGATGATACCGATAACGGTAGCTTGCTCTTCGTAAGCTTTTTCAAGCTGCAGCCAGGCTTCGTGGCGCTTGGCTTTTTCGCGGGACAGCTTGGTTTCGCCGAAACCATCTTCGATAGAGTCCAGAGCCACGTCAACGGAGTCACCTACGTTGATTTCCAGCTCGCCCATGGCGTTCTTGAATTCTTCAGCCGGGATAGCAGACTCGGATTTCAGACCGGCATCAACCAGTACGAAACCGTTCTCGATAGCAACGACAGTGCCCTTGACGATGGAACCTTGACGGGTTTCAACGGCGTTCAGGGACTCTTCAAAGAGTTGAGCAAAAGATTCGATCATTGTTTATGTCACAAATGAAACATCCACCTGCAATCCTGCACAAGCGGGGTTGTTTTAAATTATCTGCGCCATCCATGGTGCAGACGACTGGCATCAGCTTGCGCCGATGTCACCAAGTTGTTGCTCTGCATAGGCAAGTACCGTCACCAGCACTTCATCTATGGTCATAGACGTTGAGTCTACCACAAGAGCATCTTCCGCGGGTTTCAGGGGGGCGACGGCGCGATTTCTATCGCGATCGTCCCGCTCCCGAATCTCGGTTAAAAGACGCTCAAAGTTAACATCAAAGCCCTTATCTTGCAACTGCTTATAGCGGCGCTGGGCCCGCTCCTCGGCACTTGCATCGAGGAAAATCTTCACGTTGGCCTCGGGGAAAACCACGGTGCCCATGTCGCGACCGTCGGCAATGAGACCAGGGGCTTGGCGGAATGCACGCTGGCGGCGCAACAGGGCTTCGCGCACGCGCGGGAAGGCGGCGATCTTGCTCGCGGCATTGCCGACCTCTTCGGTGCGGATGGTGCGGGAAACGTCCTCCCCTTCCAGCACCACCTTGACCAGATCACCCTCCACCTGGAACTGCACGTCCAGATTGGCAGCCAGGGGGACCAGCGCCGCTTCGGCATCGAGCTCCACATCGTGATGCAGGGCCGCCAGGGCCAGTACCCGATAGATGGCCCCGGAATCGAGCAGGTGCCAACCCAGTTTCGCAGCCAACAGCTGGCACAGCGTGCCTTTTCCTGCGCCACTCGGGCCATCAATCGTCATAACGGGGGCCATGTGAGGCATATTCGTTCTCCTGCGTACTCGGCATCTTGACTGGTTACGCATCCCTGGTCGGGATGGGGTAATGGGCGCCGATTATACCCGAATGCACCGGCGCTGGCAGTTGTCGGGGCACACAATTGCGCAAAAGTCGTCGCGATTGCGCCAATTCTGACCAATCCGCTAACCCCCTGCGCACGCAAGGTTTTGTTCTTATGGTTGTTATGCACAAGGCGCGCTACACTAGCCGCCCTTTTTCAAGCAGCTGTAGTCAGGAGCAACCATATGAGCAGCGTTACCCTCGTGGCCAAATCCAAGTTGCCGACCCCCTGGGGCACTTTCACGCTGGTTGGTTTTCAGGAAACCGGCACCGGCAAGGACCATGCCGCGCTGGTGATGGGCGACATCGCTGACGGTGAGCCCGTACTGGGCCGCATCCATTCCGAGTGCCTGACCGGGGATGCCCTGTTCAGCCTGCGCTGCGACTGCGGCTTCCAGCTGCAGGCCGCCCTGGAGAACATCGCCAAGGCAGGCCGTGGCGTCCTGCTCTATGTACGTCAGGAAGGGCGAGGCATCGGTCTGCTCAACAAGATCCGGGCCTATCATCTGCAGGATCAGGGGGCTGATACCGTCGAGGCCAACGTGGCGCTCGGTTTTGCCGCCGACATGCGCGATTACACCATCTGTGCCGACATGCTCAAGGCGCTCGAGGTCAAGTCCCTGCGTCTGATGACCAACAACCCGCGCAAGATGAAGGCGATGGAATCCTTTGGCATTCCGGTGGCGGAGCGCGTGCCCCTGCAGGAAGGGCGCAACCCCCACAACGAGTTCTATCTCTCTACCAAGGCCAACAAGCTGGACCACCTGCTCAAGAAGTGATGCCGCCTTCGAACTCGACATGAAAAACGCCTCCCTTGGGAGGCGTTTTTGTTGGCGTCGTCACCCGAGGCCGGGGTCTGCTCCCGGTGCAGCCTGTGACAGCAGGAAGTCGCGCAGCGCCCGGTTCGCCATGGAGAGGGGATCCCCCCGCCGCCAGGCCACGCAGAGATCGAGAAAGATGGGCGGAGCGAAGGGGATGCCGGTGAGCGCCGGCTCCTCTTCCAGCGCCATGCGCAGGAAGGTGGTCACGGCAAACCCCTGGCGCACCACTGCCTTGAGCAGCGGAATGAGGTTGCTCTCGAAGGCGATGTTGGGTTCTAGCCCAATCCCCTGTGCCAGCACCTCCATGTGCTCCCTGTGGTAGAACCCTCGCCGGAACATGGCGAGCTCCTGGCTGAAGAACTGCGGCAACGAGACGGCCCCCGCCTCCCGCAGCGGATGCTCCTCCCCGACCACCATCAGCATCTCCTCGCGCAGGAGCTGGGCCCCCTCGAGGGCCGGCGGCAGATCGCTGGTGATGAGGATGGCGAGATCCAGGCTGCCGTCCACCATGCGGCTGAGCAGCTCCCGGGTCCCCGCCTCCTCTACCCTGATCTTCAAACCGGGATAGCGGTGCTTGAAAGCCATCAGGATAGGGGGAAAATAGTAGGATCCCATCATGTAGGGGATGCCGATGCGCACCTCCCCCCGCTCCAGCCCCTTGAGCTCGGCCATCTCTGCCTCTGCCTGGTGCATCTGGCGCAGCAGCCGCTCGGCGTGGCGGCAAAGCAGCTCCCCCTCCGGCGTGAGGCGCACGCTGCGGTCCTGCCGGTCGAACAGGCGCAGATCGAGCTGCTGTTCCAGCTTGGCGATGGCCATGCTGACAGCTGGCTGGGCCACGTGCAGCGCCTGTGCCGCCCGGGTGAAGGAGCCGGCATCGCGTACCGCCAGCAGATAACCAAGCTGTTTCAGATCCATATCAACTTCATTTATCAGAACAATAACTTAAATATATTATATTTATAGGAAACGGCGCACTACTCTGCACAAAAGTCGTCGGGACAACTCCACATGATCGAAGTAGGCAGTCGCGAATGGATACGCGCCACCCTGGCCCTCAGCCTGGGATCCTTCCTGGTATTTCTCAATCTCTACCAGACTCACCCCCTGCTGCCCCTCCTGGCAGAGGTGTTCTCCGTCAGCTCCTTGTCCGCCAGCTGGACCCTGGCCGGCTGCACCGCCGGGCTCGCTGTCTCCTTGCTCATCTGCGCCCGCCTGGCGGACAGGTTCGGGCGGCGGCGGATCATGCTATGGACCCTGAGCGCCGCCATCCTGCTCTCCCTGTGCATCCCCTGGGTGACCCGGTTCGATCTGCTGGTGAGCCTGCGCATCCTGCAGGGGATGCTGCTGGCGGGGCTGCCTGCCACAGCTATCGCCTACATGGGGGAAGAGTTCAGCAAGCGAGCCCTGCTCTCTGCGGTCGGGGTCTACATCGCCGCCAACTCCCTGGGGGGCATCGCAGGCCGGGTGGTCGGCGGTCTGCTGGCCGGCGGATTCGGTGACTGGCAGCACACCTTCCTCGGCATCGGCCTCATCAGCCTCGCCCTGCTCCCCCTGGTCATCTGGCTGCTGCCGGCCCAGACCCGCTTCGTGGCCGTGGAAGCCGCCCCCGGACAGCTGCGCCGCGCCATCCAGAGCCACCTCGGTAACCCGCTGCTGGCAGGGGCCTACCTCATCGGCGGGCTCAACTTCATGGTCTTTCTGAACCAGTACAGCTACCTCACCTTCCTGCTGGCCAAGGCCCCCTTCTCCCTGCCAACCCAGTGGCTCGGTATGCTGTTTCTGACCTACCTCACCGGCACCCTCGCCTCCTCCCTGAGCGGGCGCGGCGCCCATCGCTGGGGCCCGCAACGCATGTTGCTGGCGGGGATCACCCTGATGGCGCTCGGCAGCCTAGCCCTGTTGCAAGGCACCCTGGTCGCCATCATCGGGGGGCTGCTGATATCGAGCTTCGGCTTCTTCCTCGCCCACGCCTGTGCCAGCGCCTGGGTCGGCCAGCACGTGGAGCACAACCGGGCACTCGCCTCATCGCTCTATCTGGTGGGGTACTATCTGGGAGCCAGTCTGGGTGGTTTATATCTGCATCCCTTCTGGGAGCGGGGGGGCTTGGGCGGGCTGGTGCTCGGCATCGAGCTGGTACTGTGCGTGACCGCGGGCTTGAGCCTCTGGCTGGGGCAGTTGAAGGGGCGCGCGGCGGCGCAGCCCCCTGTCCTCACCCAGCCCGGCGCAGGCGGGCCGTCGACTCACAGGCCGTCGTAGTAATCCGCCGGTACGGGCACCACGGCACCGGTACACAGCTCTTCGTCGATCACCTCAGATAGCGGGCGCAAGTGAAACTTGATCTGCCCGGAGGGCAGCATCAGGCCCACGTCAGGGTTGCGCCCGTCATCCATATTGGCCGTCTTGAACGCCACATCGGGATGGGCGGCCACCAGGGCCTGGAGCGACGGTACCACCAGCTCGATATGCTCGAGACCGGCCTGATGGCTGCGTCCCGCCTTAGGGGCGGCCAGCTCGATGCAGGGCACGGTGACCTGCTCCCAGCAGACAGGCCGATGCAGACGATAGGTAGCGATGGGGCGCCCCCCTATCATCCCCTCCACCAGCAATACCCCGTGCGCCGCCAGCGTCTCTTTCAACTCCAGATATTCCGGCAGGGTGGCGGCCCGGTAGCAGAGATGGTCCACCACGGGGGAGTCTGATGCCCCCATGACGGTGTGCATTTCAGTGAGCAGTTGGCAAACGAATGGGGCCATGGGCCCCAGCGTGGAATCCAGTGGATGAGACATGGTCACCATTTCTTCTTCGGTTGGAACAGGACGTCGAGTTCGTCGGCCTCTTTGTCCTTGAGGTTTTGCAGCTCCTTCTCGCTGTGCTGCTGCAGATGCTCTTCCAGCTGCCGCATCCCCTGACGCATGTCCTCTTCCCGCGCCAGCAGGTAGGGATCCTTGTCGGAGACGTTGGCCAGGGCGCCGAGCCCCTTGGTGTAGAGCTGGCGGCAGGTGCCGTACTGCCCCTGGATCTGGGCATCCATGGCCCGCTTGAGCAGGTTGGCGATGTTGATCTTGAGCTGCATCAGCTCGAGGCGGCGATCCTCCTGAGCAAACCCCTGGGGGTCTATCTTGCCCTTGTTGTGCTCGACCCGCAGCACGGCCCGCATCTTCTTGGCCAGCTGCAGCATCTGGATGGCCTGGCGGTCGGACTCCGGCGTCTTGAAGTGGCCCTCGTCCTGACTGCTGTAGTTCTCCTGCACATTCTTGATCTGGGTCTGGACGTCGGCGATGCGCTGCTTGATCTGCGCGTTCGGCATGACCAGGGCGATGGCGCGATAGGCATCCAGAATGCGATGTTGCATCAGCAGCACCATGTTCTTGGAGAAGGGCACCAGGTTGACGTTCAGCAGCACCTCTTCGGTCTCGTCGGCCACGGCCTTGTGGCGGGCGATGGCCTGGCGCTTGTCCGCCTCGGCCTTCTGTTTGTATTGCTGCACCACGTTGTAGGCGATGACCAGAAACAGGAGTGCGCCAATTGACAGCAATATCATGGTTAAAATCATAGGGTTTTCACACTCCATTCCCAATCCAATTGCGTGATCCTACAACAGCTTAGCTCCATAGGATAGCGCCCTGATCCCGCCCTGCCTCACAAGAACGCGAGCAGGGGGCGAAACCTGCGGCACCCTGTTCCATATCGCCCGCCGTCCCTATTACTTGAGGCAAAAACCCTTCGACTGCAGGAACCCCAGCATGAAAGGCCTGGCCTCCTTGCCGAGGATGGCCCTGATCTGCCCGCTCCAGGTCTGCTGCTTGTTGTTGCTGCTGCGCCCCTGATAGTAGTCGTGGATCTGCTGGTCATACCGGGCCAGCAGGGCGCGATCCAGGGCCGCCGGATAGCGGTTCTCATGCACCACCAGCGCCCGGGGCAGGCGCGGCTTCTGCTCCGGCTGCTGGGCCGGGTGGCCGAGGCAAAGGCCAAACAGCGGTATCACCTGTTGGGGCAGCCCCAGCAGTTCGCTCACCGCGGCCGGATTGTTGCGAATGCCACCGATGTAGACCCCCCCCAGCCCCAGAGACTGGGCGGCCAGCAGTGCATTCTGGGCCATCAGGGCACCGTCGATGGCGCCGATGAGGAGCTGCTCCACAAACCCGGTCTGGGCCTCGGGGACGATCTGGCTGTGGCGCTGGTAGTCGGCACAAAACAGCAGAAACTCCGCCGCCTCGGCCACGTAGGCCTGGTGGCCGGCCAGCTCGGCCAGGGTGGTGCGCAGCCTCTTGTCGGTGACCCGGATGATGCTGTTGGCCTGCAGGAAGCTGGAACTCGCGGCGCTCTGGGCGGCGCTCAGGATCTGATCGAGCTGCTCCGCGGTGATGGGCTGCGAAGTGAACTGGCGAATGGAACGATGGGATAGGATGAGATCGATGGTCGGGTTCATGGTACCTCCACAATGGAGGCCACACTGTACCCAAAAAAATCGAGGGGCCCAAGGCCCCTCGCCGCCCTCAGGGGGCCGGATACACATAGGGTGCCTGCAACCCGAGCGGGAAGCCCAGCCCCCAGTAGACCAGCAGGAAGATGGTCCAGCTCACCAGGAAGGCCAGGGAATAGGGCAGCATCATGGAGACCAGGGTGCCAATGCCGGTGCTCTTCACATACTGCTGGCAATAGACCACCACCAGGGGGAAGAAGACCATCAGCGGGGTGATGATGTTGGAGGCGGAGTCGCCCACGCGATACGCAGCCTGGGTCAGCTCAGGCGAGATACCGACCGCCATCAACATGGGCACCAGAATCGGGCTGATGAGGGCCCACTTGGCGGAGGCCGACCCCACCACCAGGTTGACGGTGGCGGTGAGCAGGATCATCCCGACGATGGTCACCTCCCCCGGCAGCGCCAGGGCGTGCAGCACCTCGGCGCCTGATAGCGCCAGCAGGGTTCCCAGGTTGGAGTCGCCAAACGCCTTGATGAAGAGGGCGCAGAAGAAGGCCATCACCATGTAGGAGCCCATCTTGTTCATGGTGGCCGACATGGCGTCAATCACGTCCTTGCCGCTCTTGAAGCTGCCAGCCACGAAGCCGTATACGATGCCGGGCAGGATGAAAAGCAGGAAGATGAGGGGCACGATGGACTTCATCACCGGGGCGGCGAAGGTGGTCAGGGAACCATCCGGTGCCCGCAGCGGCGAGTCACCCGGAGACAGGGCCAGCCCCAGCAGCACCACGGCCGCCAGCATGGCAAACCCGGCCCAGTTGAAGGCACGGCTCTCTCGTTCGCTGTAGCGCCCCATCTCGTCGGCACTCTCCAGATCCTCGTTGAGGGGCACCTGTTTGAGGCGCGGCTCGACAATTCTCTCGGTGACGAACCAGCCCACACAGATGATCAGCAGCGAGGAGGCGCCGGTGAAGATGATGTTGCACAGGGTATTGACCATGTAGTCGGGGTCAAGCAACTGGGCGGCGGACTGGGTGAAGCCCTGCAGCAGGGCGTCGCCACCGGAGGGCAGGAAGTTCGCCGCAAAGCCGCCGGAGACGCCGGCAAAGGCGGCGGCAATCCCCGCCAGCGGATGACGACCCGCCGCGTGGAAGATGATGCCACCGATGGGGATCACCAGCACGTAGCCCGCATCGGCTGCGGTATGGCTGACGATGGCCACCAGGATCAGCATGGGGGTCAGGAAGCGCGCCGGCGTGACCTTTAGCAATTTCTTGAGCCCGGTGTTGATGAAGCCGGACTGTTCGGCCACCCCGACACCCAGCATGGCGACCAGCACGATGCCAAGGGGGGCAAAACCGGTGAAGGTGGTGACCATGCTGGAGAGGAATTCGGCCAGGCCCGCCCCGGTCAGCAGGTTGTTGACGACCACGGCCTCCCCGGTACGGGGATTGACCAGATCGAAGGTGAACTGGGAGCCTATCCAGGAGCCGACCCAGACGATCAGCAGGGCATAAAGGAACAACATGGCGGGATCCGGCAGCTTGTTGCCCGCCTTCTCGACCCCGTTCAGAAAGCGGTTCAACCAGCCACCGGCATTGGCCGGACGCTCGTTCACTGCGGCTTGACTCATTATGGTGATACTCCGTTACCAAGGAATGAGCGCGCATACTAGCGATAACGTCCAACGAATCCCATGATTCGAGACAAATATTCGATTAATTATGTTTAATTTGGCATGTCCCGCTTCATAAATGGGACATGCCGCACATTTATCGGCAAGGATCTCAACGGCTTGCGAGGGGATAATGCCCCAGTCGACACTGGACGCCGAACCCCGCCGCCGCCACCGCGTCAGGGGTCATGGGCTGGCTGAACAGGAACCCCTGGAAGACGTGACACCCCTGGGCCTGGAGCGCCGCCAGTTCGTGCTCGTCCTCCACCCCTTCCGCCAGGATCCCAAGCCCCAGGCTCGTCGCCATGGCCACCGTGGCCCGGATCACCGGCAGGTTGAGGCCGACCACGAAGGAGCGATCCAGCTTGATGGTGTCGATGGGCAGCCGGTTGAGATAGGCCAGGGAAGAGTAACCGGTACCAAAGTCGTCGATGGCGATCTTGATCCCCTGCTCGCTCAGGGCATCGAGGATCTCGATGCTCCCCTTCATGTCCAGCATCAGCACCGTCTCGGTCAGCTCCAGGGTCAGCAGTTCTGCCTCCACGGCGAACTCCTCGAGCTGCCGGGCCACCAGCTCGGGCAGGTCGGAGGAGAGCTGGAAGCCCGACAAATTGACCGACACCGGCACCCGCACCTGCCATTGGCGCTGCCACTCCCCCATCTGGGCCAGCGCGGTGGAGAGCACCCAGCCGCCGATCTCACGGATGAGCCCCATCTCCTCCGCCAGGGGGATGAACTCCGCCGGCGACACATGTCCGAGCACGGGGTTGTACCAGCGCACCAGGGCCTCGAAGCCGATGACCCGGCCCTGAACCGCATCCACCTGAGGTTGATAACACAGGTTCAGCTCCCCCCGGCCGACGGCCTTGGCCAAAAACTGCTTCAGGGTCAGCTTGCGGTGCAGGCTCTGCTGCATGCTGGGGGTGAAGCGCTGCCAGCGCAGGCGCCCCATCTGCTTGGCCTGGTACATGGCCATGTCGGCGCGCGTGATCAGGTTGTCCCCGTCATCGGCATCGTCCGGATAGATGGCGATGCCGATGCTGCCACCTATGGTGACCTCGGGCACGCCGCTCAACTGCAGCGGCTTGCTCATCTGGGAGAGCATGAGGTCCGCCACCTCCTGGGCCCGCTCGCTTGCCTGATTGAGAGGCACCAGGGCCGTGAATTCATCTCCCCCGAGACGTGCCAGTTCCACGTCCCGGGGGCAGATCTGCTTTAGGCGGCCGGCGACCCGTTCCAGCAGACGATCCCCGGCCTTGTGGCCATAGTTGTCATTGACCAGCTTGAAGTTGTCCAGATCCATGAAGACCAGGGCGAAGCGTCCCCCCAGGCCGCAATAGGCCTCGAGGGACTTCATCAGTCCGTAGCGGTTGAGCAGTCCGGTGAGGGAGTCGTGCCAGGCCAGGTGGCGGTGTTCCAGCTCCTCGAGCTTGCGGTCCGTGATGTCCCGCATGGTCAGCAGGATCCGGGCGCCCTGCTGGATGTGGCGAAACTGGTACTGGAACCAGCGCATCCCCTTGAGGGTCCGGCACTCCCCCTCGGCCACCACTTCATCCAGGCGGGAGAGGCGGTGATAGAAGGCATCGTCCGCCCCGGAGAAGACCTGGTCCAGGCTGCCGATACCATCCCCGAAACACATGTCGAAGTGGTGGTTGCCGCTCTCGAGCACGCCCAGGTTGTCAAACAGGCAGGCCAGGGTGTCGCCGGTGGCGAGAGAGGACTCCTGATAGAGGGTGTCCGCATCGATGACCGCTTCCGCCATCATCATCTGACGCCCGGCAAGCTGGATGCCGGAAAGACGCAGGTAGACCTGTTTCTTGACGCCCTTTGGGGAGAGGGTCCACCACTCGTTGTAGCTGCGATTCTGTTGGAAATCGCCGAGATAGCGTTGCAGCAGCAGATCGATGGCGGCGGCCATGTCGGAGGAGAAATCCCGGGACTGCAGCTCGGCCAGCGAACTCGCCTCCCACAGCCCCAGCGCCGAGCCGTTGGCCCAGTAAATATGATGGCGCTGGATGTCATAGACCCAGACGGGCGTATGGAGTACATCCATCACGGTGAGCTGGCGTTCGTCTAGCGTATTCATGTTGAGTGATGATTCATGCTGAAAAACTCATGGCCGGACCAGCCATCACCACGCCGCTCGGACGCGATCCCGCTGGTACAAAATCCGTTTCGGCCCATAATCTGGTAACAAACATGTAAAAAAAGGGCCGAAATCATATGAAAACGCTGCATGTGAGACCCATGGTCAGGAGAAATGGACTCACACTGGTATTGTTGGGCATGGTGATAACCATTGCTATGATTTTTATACTTTTTTTTCTCAGTGAACAACTACTAATGCCCGCGATTTCCCTCCTCCTGGCGGGACTGATGACAATTCTTGTCGGAGCATTGAAGCTGGGTGAGCCTCATTTTAGTCTCTCTTTGTGTCAGGATTGTCTGCAATACCACCACAAGTACGGTGGCTGGATACTGAAGTGGAGAAATATTCAGCGAATTGACCAACCACGCATCCATTCCGGGTGGGATCTCGTGGACCTGCCCTACATAGGTTTGAAGATAAAAGATTACGATGATTTTTTGACGCTGATCACACCCAGGCTCGCCGTGCGCCTGCTGACCGAGCAGCGCGCCGTGCTGTTGCAGGCCATGAACAGCGAGCGGCCCGATTGCCCCACCGGCGGCTGTGGGGGCGGCCTGCTGGGAGAAGGCCTGCTGGAAGAGAGCCGCTTTCGCTCCCCGTCGGGCCACCACTACGAGGGGGTGATCGCCATGCTCGGCAACCGGATGACCCGGCTTCGGGATCTCCTCGGCTACGATCTGCTGGTGCCGGACAACAGCCTGGACAGGCCCCCGGCCGATTTTGTCCATTTGCTGCATCAATACCAGCGGGAGTCGAATCTAATCCAGATCAATTAAACGCCGGATTGCGCTTGCCAAGCCTGGCGACACTTCATAAGGTCTCTGGCCTGTTACAGCCAGCACACCCCCTAAACCGCTTATGAAGTACATCGAAGAGTTCTATCTGTTCGTCAAGGTGGTGCAAGAGGGCGGTTTCTCCCACGCCGCCGCCGCCCTGGGCATGCCGACCGGCACCATCAGTCGCCGGATCTCCCAACTGGAAGAACAGCTCGGATGCAGCCTGCTGCACAGATCCACCCGCAAGCTGCGCCTCACCGACGAGGGGCTGCGCTATTACGAACGCCTGTGCACCCCGCTGGCCGAAATCGAGCAGGCGACCGGCGAGATCCGGGGCGAGGAGACCGACATCAGCGGCCTCATCCGCCTCGCCGCCCCCATCGCCCTCTCCAACACCATCCTGGTCGACATGCTGGCGGACTTCGGCCTGCGCTATCCCGGGGTGCAGTTCGACATCCGCCAGACCAATGACCATGCCCCCCATGCGGATCAGGACAGGGATCTGGTGTTCTTCAACGGCGAGCTCTCCCAGACCCTGCCCAACGCGATCTGCCTCGGGCACATCGAATACGGCCTCTTCGCCTCCCCCCTCTATCTCGAGAAGATGGGTGTGCCGTCCCACCCTGCCCAGCTGGAAGATCACGCACTCATCTACTGCTGGCCTCACCAGTACTGGCAGCTGAGCGGCCGGGACGAGCAGACGGTCTGCATCAAGCGCACGCCACGCCTTTGCATCGACCAGACCCAGGCCGCAGTGCGGGCGGCCCGCCGTCACCTCGGCATCGTCAATGCCCCGCTGCACTACGTCCACCCCTTCCTGCAGGACCAGCAGCTGGTCCCTGTGCTGGCGGACTGGCAATCCGGGAGGCGCCCCTTCTACATGCTCCATTGCCAGCCCCAGTTCACTCCGCTGCGTGTTAAGATGTTCGCCGATTTCGTCGAGAAATATTCCGTGCGCTATCGCACCCATCAGCGGGACGATCAATTCTTGCCGGCCCTGCCGCTGCCCGTTGCATCTGACGGCTGATGACCCACACTTAGCGCAACCTTCGTTGCACAGGTCGGCTAACACTATGAATGTATTGGTATGTGATGACTCAGGGTTCGCCCGCAAGCAGCTGATGCGTGCCCTGCCTGCCGACTGGCATGTCACCCTGCACCAGGCCGCCGATGGCCTGGAGGGGGTGGAGCAGATCCTGATGGGCCACGGGGATCTCATCTTTCTGGATCTCACCATGCCGGAGATGGACGGCTACGGCGTGCTCGAAACCCTCCAGCGGGAAGGGCTGCGCAGCAAGGTGATCGTCGTCTCCGGGGACATCCAGCCGGAGGCCCATGAGCGCGTCATGGCGCTCGGGGCCCTCGACTTCATCAAGAAACCGGCGTCCCCCGAGGCCCTGCTGACCCTGCTCAAGCGCCACGGCCTGTGGCAGCCGGCGGAGAAGCCCCCCGTTCTCCCCTCCCTGACCGCCAGCGACCACCAGCCAAGCCCCGCTCCGGCCCTGCTCACCCCCGAGCTGCGGGATGTCTATCAGGAGCTTGCCAACGTCGCCATGGGCCAGGGGGCGGATCTGCTGGCTCGCCTGCTCGACGCCTTCGTCCAGCTTCCCATCCCGAACGTCAACGTGCTGGAAGTCTCCGAGCTGCACATGGCCCTCTCCGCGGCCGCCGAGTCGGATACCCTCTCTGCGGTCTGCCAGGGCTTCATCGGTGCCGGCATCGCAGGCGAGGCGCTCCTGCTGTTCCACGACGCCAGCTTCCAGGATCTGGCGCGGCTGATGAACCATCAGGGGGCACTGGATCACGGCGCCGAGCTGGAGCTCTTGATGGACACGGCCAACGTGCTGATCGGCGCCTTCCTGCGCGGCTATGCCAACCAGCTCGACACCCCTTTCAGCCAGGGCCATCCCGTGGTGCTCGGCCAGCACAGGCCCATCCAGGAACTCATTCGCACCAACCAGAGCCGCTGGCGCCGTACCCTGGCCATCGAGATCAACTACCGGGTGCAGGGCTACGCGGTGCAGTGCGATCTGCTGCTGCTGTTTACCGAAGATTCCATCGCCACCATGAACAACAAGATCATGCATATGCTCTAGCGATTTGGTCCCATCGCCAGCAACAATAACAACATCAAGCACCTGCTCTAGGAGTGACCATGGAAATTCGGGAATTTCATTGGCTGATGAACATAGTCCAGAACCTGGACGTGGGGTTGGTCGTGCTCGACAAGGCATACCGGATCCAGGTGTGGAACGGCTTCATGGAGAGCCACAGCGGCCGACTGGCCAGCGAGGTGCGCGATCAGGGGCTGTTCGAGCTCTTCCCCGATGTCGACAAGGCCTGGTTCGAGCGCAAGGCCAACATGGTCTTCAAGCTCAACAACCGCGCCTTCAGCACCTGGGAGCAGCGCCCCTATCTGCTGCGCTTCTCCAACTACCGCCCCATCACGGGCTCGGCCCCCTACATGTACCAGAACCTGACCCTGGTCCCCCTGGCCGACTTCACCGGCGAGGTCACCCACCTCGCCATCATGATCTACGACGCCACCGACGAGGCCATGCTGATCACCAACCAGCGCCAGGGCTGATCCGGGAAACCAATGCAACAAGGGCGCCGATGGCGCCCTTGCTCTTTGCGGTTGCGGCCGCGCTCAGTCGTTCAGAAACTCGGTGAACGCATCGATCACCTCGTCGATGTCGTCATCGGTGATCTGCAGGTGGGTGACCAGTCTGAGCTCTCCGTACCCGGAGAAGAGGATACCGCGCTCCTTCATGAAGGCGAGCAGCTCTGCACTCTCCCCCTTCGCCAGGCGCAGGAACACCATGTTGGTCTGCACCTCCCCCAGGTTCAGCACGATGCCGGGCAGGGTGGCCAACCCCTCGGCCAGGCGCCGGGCGCGGCGGTGATCGTCCGCCAGCCGTGCCACGTGCTGCTCCAGGGCAAACAGGCCGGCCTGGGCCAGGACCCCTGCCTGGCGCATGCCACCGCCCAACATTTTGCGCAGGCGCCTGGCGCGTGCGATGAAGGGAGAGCTGCCCACCAGCAAGGAACCGACCGGCGCCCCCAACCCCTTGGAGAGGCAGACGGAGACGCTGTCGAAGGGGGCCGCGATGGCCGCGACCGGTTCGCCGCTCGCCACCACCGCATTGAACAGGCGGGCGCCGTCCAGGTGCAGTCGCAGACCGTGCTCGTCCACCAGAGCGCGCATCTCGCGCAGATAGGACAACGGCAGCACCTTGCCGTTATGGGTATTCTCGAGACAGACGAGGCGCGTCTGGACGAAGTGGGCGTCGTCGGGGGCGATGGCGGCCCGCACGTCTTCCAGTGCCAGGGTGCCGTCGGCCTGCATGGGCACGGACTGGAGGGCCACCGAGCCCAGTACGGCAGAGCCTTGCGCCTCGTAGCGATAGATGTGGGAGGCCGACCCCAGCACGGCCCCTTCCCCGCGCTGGCAGTGACTCATCATGGCCAGCAGGTTGGACATGGTGCCGGAGGGCACAAACAGGGCCGCCTCCTTGCCGAGCAGCTCCGCCCCCCGGCGCTCCAGCGCATTGATGGTGGGATCTTCCCCGTAGACATCGTCCCCCACCTCGGCATGGAGCATGCTCTGGCGCATGGCCTCCGTGGGCCGGGTCACCGTATCACTTCGCAAATCGATATAGCGCATGTCATCCTCCTGATGCAGGACGATGACATTAACCAGCCGGAACCCGGCTGGCAAGGGAAGGGAGACGGGAATGTGAGCCCGGCGGCTCACCAGGGCAAGGGGTTGCCCTGCAAGTCCACGAAGCGGCCGGAGTGTGCCGGCGTCAGCGTCCCCAGGAGGTCCAGCAGGCGACTTGCGACCCGTGCGGGATCCTGCAACTGGGCAGCGCCAATCTCCTGCCGGAAGGGTTGCTGCATGGGGGTGTCCATGAGTCCGGGATGCACAGTGATGACCCCGGCACCGGGGAAACGCTCGGCCCACTCCCCCGCCAGGATCCGGGCCCCCATGTTGAGGGCGGCCTTGCTCATCCGGTAGCTGTAGCGGCGCACCGGGCTCCGATCGGCGGCCGCCAGGCTGCCCGCCAGATCCGAGAGGGAGCAGAGCCAGAGCCGGCTCTCTGTAGTCATCAACCTGCTCAGGCAGGCGCCGAGGGCCAGGTGGGGCCAGGCATTGACCTGCAGACTCTCCTCCAGCCACTCGGGGGTCACCTCCTCCACCCGCCGCTCCGGCATGTGGGCGAGATCGTGCAGCAGGCCTATGGTGTTGATCACCACGGTGGGCAGGGAGTCCCCATCGTAGAGGGTGAACAGGGCCTCGAAGGAGAGCGGGTCCACCTCCTGCAACGGGAAGTAGCAGGCCGGATCCAGCCCCTTCGGCAACTGCCTGCCCGCCAGCAACCACGCTTCACCGCGCTCCGCGAGCTCGTGCGCCAGCGCACAGCCCAGTCCGCCACTGCCCAGGATCAGATAGCTCATCTGCGTGTCCTTGGATGTATTCACTGCTTAGAGGGTATCAGAAGAACGGCGGGCTGCCGCGCGCAGCCTCCGGCTCAGGCCTCCGCCAGGTGGCGGCCAAACTCTCGCGCCCGCGCCAGATCCAGAAAACCGTCGGCCTGCTTGTGGCTGCGCAGGAACTGGTAGTAGGCGAGCAGGGTCACCAGATGGGCCTCGTCCGGCATCGGTTGGCCGGGGAGTTTCTCCTGCACCAGGGCCCCCGCCGCCGCCAGGGCGTCCCTGTCCACCACCTCGGCCTGACGATAGAGGTAACCGCAGCCGGTGGCGAGCCACTCCAGGGAGCAATTCGCTCCCATGGCGATCTGGTTCGCCTTGCCAAGGCCGGGCTCGGCCCCTTTCAGATACTTGCGGATCAACGCCTCGCTCAACCCCACCTTGCGGGCAAACGCGCTGACGCTCCCCTCCCCGATCAGGCTTTGCAGCCTGGTGGCAAATCCTTCCATCACAACCTCTCTCATCAATCGGGCATGCTGCCCCGGGCTCGTCTGTCGGCCAGAACCATAGTTCGAAATCAAGAAGGGCGCATTATTGCCTTGTCCACCGGAAGAGACCAAGATGCTGGCAGCACTTTTATCCGTCTCTTTATCCTCAGAGGAATCACCATGTCCGTATCCCGCCTGGCCCTGCACGATCAAGGCCCCACCTTCTCCCGCCTCATCATGGGTTACTGGCGCCTGATGGAGTGGCAGCTCTCCCCTGCCGCCCTGCTGGATCTGATGAAATACCACCTGGATCTCGGGGTCACCACCATAGATCACGCCGACATCTACGGCGGCTACCAGTGCGAGGAGGCCTTCGGCCATGCCCTGCGCCTGGAGCCTTCCCTGCGCCACAAGATGGAAATCGTCAGCAAGTGCGGCATCGCCCTCACCGCCAACCCGGCGCACGCGCTGAACCACTACAACACCGGCAAGGGGCACATCGTCGCCAGTGCCGAGGCCTCCCTGCAAAAGCTCGGCACCGATCACCTGGATCTGCTGCTGATCCACCGCCCCGATCCTCTGATGAACGCCGACGAGGTGGCCGAGGCCTTCATCAGCCTCAAGCAGGCCGGCAAGATCAAGCATGCCGGGGTCTCCAACTTTACGCCCCACCAGTTCGCCCTGCTGCAGTCCCGCCTGCCCTTCCCGCTCGTGACCAACCAGCTGGAGATCTCGCCGCTGCACCAGGAGGGCACCCTGGACGGCGCCCTGGATCAGTGCCAGCAGCTGCGCATCAAGCCCATGGCCTGGTCCTGCCTCGGTGGCGGACGACTGTTCAACGATCCCGCCTATGGCCCGCTGCGCGCCGAGCTCGAGCAGATCCGCCAGGAGGTGGGTGCCGAGCAGATCGAGCAGGTGGTCTACGCCTGGGTCATGATGTTGCCGAGCCAGCCGCTGCCCCTCATCGGCTCCGGCAAGCGGGAGCGGATCGCCGCCGCAGTGGCGGCCGGGTCCATCCAGCTCAACCGCCAGCAGTGGTTCCGTATCCGCAAGGCGGCCCTGGGGTATGACGTGCCCTGAGTCTTGCCCAGACCCTGAAAACAAAAACGGCATGGAAGATTCCATGCCGTTTTGCGTTATCGAGACGATTCAACGATGGCGCTGGGGGCGACCACGGGGTGCATCTGTCTTCGGTTTGGCCTGATTGACCGTGATGGTGCGGCCGCCTACCTCGGTGCCATGCAGCTCGGCAATGGCCTTCTCGGCATCCCCGTTCACAGGCATTTCAATGAAGCCAAATCCCTTGGACTGACCGGTATCCCGGTCGATGATGATATCGACCTTGTCTACCTGCCCAAATTGGCTGAACACGGTTGTCAGTTCGTCGGCCGTCATCCGGTACGACAGATTACCTACGTAAATCTTCATGCCATCCACTCTCGATTCAAGGTGCCTTATCTATGCATCCACCGATCTGGGAGTAAGGGCACAACCCCCAGGCCGGACCAGCCATGGCATCATGCCGTGGCGCTTCCCGCTTCGTATTCCAAGTCGTTGATCTCTTGGATTATCGGAGCAGAAAAGATCAAATCGAATCAGACGCAGTATCTGAGCTTTGGCACGAGTTGTCGAGAAAATAGTCAGACGGGGTAGAGCGTGGCCAGCACCCTGTCCAGGGCGCGGCGGCTGTGCCAGGCCCGTTTAAATCCGAAACGATAGACGCCGGGTGCAGCCTCATGGGTCCCTTCCCGGCCCAGCCCCAGCAGGGTGGTGGCGTCGGCCAGTGCCGCGTCATCCAGTCCGAGATCCAGGCTGAAGTCCAGCCACTGACCGTCGTGGCCCACCTTGCGATCCCGCGTGATGCCCACCAGCACCGCCCTCGGCAGGGCCAGCGCCCTGTCCTCGCCGCCGTTGAGCAGGTAGAGGTGATGCTCATCCCAGGCGATCTCCGCCAGGCGCCAGCGCTGCCAGTTGCGCGGCAACACCATCATCACCAGCACGATGCCGCCAAACACCAGGCCGACCCAGGGCAGCAGCCCCATCTCGGGATAGCCCAGCCAGAGCGCAGCCACCACAGTGCCCAGGCTCGCCAGCAGCAACACGCTCATGACCCCGTAGAAACGCCGTGCCGGGGGCATCAGCCAGCTCACCCCTGCCCGCGTTGCCAGCTCACTGACTCTCATCTCCACTTCTCCTCATATGATTGCTGACGGCCCTGCCGTCGCTGCGTTGCCGCGCATTGTGCGCGAGCCTGGCCGCCGGTTGCAACCGACACGGCGGCGCGGATGACGGCTGGCGGGCACTCTTGGTATGCTTGGGGCTGTCTGAGCCCGCACCGGGCGTCATCACCGGGAGTCCCATGTTCGCCACCGCCCTGCTATTCACCACCAGCGCCCTCTATGCCGAAGCCATCGGCGGCTACTCGGCCGGCTGCCTGAAAAATGCCGTGGCCCTGCCGCTGGAAGGACCGGGCTATCAGGTGATCCGCAGCAAACGGCTGCGTTATTACGGCCACCCGGATCTCATCCACTATCTGCAGCACCTGGCGAACCGGACCAGGCTGGCGGGCATGCCGGATCTCTATATCGCCGATCTCGCCATGATGCACGGCGGCCCCTTCACCTCCGGCCATCGCAGCCACCAGACCGGCCTCGATGCGGACATCTGGTTCCGGATGGCCGACAGACCCATCAGCAAATGGGAGCAGGATGCCCCCAGAGAGTGGGCGCTGATCGACGAGCCCAGCTACCGCATGCTGCCCGGCCGCTTCGGCCCCCGGCAGCTCAATTTGCTGCGCATGGCGGCCGATCAGCCCGAGGTGGCGCGCATCTTCATCAACCCCGTCATCAAGGCCGAGGTGTGCAAACAGGCCCCCGGCGAGGCCTGGGTCGCCAAGCTGCGCCCCTGGGTCGGCCACTTCAGCCACTTTCACGTGCGGCTGCGCTGCCCGGCGAACAGCCCGGATTGCCAGCCCCAGGCCCCCATCCCCCCCGGCAACGGCTGCGGGGAGGAGCTGGCCTCCTGGATCAAGGACAAGCCCCAGTTGCCCAAGGTGTCGATGAGCTACCGTCCCCCCGTGTTGCCCGCACGTTGTGAGGGCTGACCACAAGCTGTTATGGTGAACCGATAAATGCTGGAAATTTCAATGGAGAACAACAAGATGGCTACTGCACTCTGGCGCGGGCCCCTGCGCGGCCTGCTGACCCTGACCCTGCTGCTGGGCTTGACCGGCTGCGGTGTGAACACCATTCCGACCCTGGATGAGCAGGTCAAGGCGAGCTGGGGCCAGGTGGAGAACCAGTACCAGCGCCGGGCCGATCTCATTCCCAACCTGGTGGCCACCGTCAAGGGGTACGCCAGCCACGAGCAGGAGACCCTGAAGGCCGTGACCGATGCCCGGGCCCGGGTCGGCAGCGTGCAGGCGAGCGACCCTTCCCAGCTCAAGGCATTCGAGGCAGCCCAGGATCAGCTCTCCGGCGCCCTCTCCCGCCTGATGGTGGTGGTCGAGCGCTACCCCGATCTCAAGGCGGATCAGCAATTCCTCACCCTGCAGGCCCAGCTGGAGGGCACCGAGAACCGCATCGCGGTGGCCAGACGGGACTACATAGAGGCGGTGCGCCAGTTCAACACCGAGATCCGCACCTTCCCCGGGGTCATCTGGTCCAAGCTGCTCTACTCGGATCTGGAGGCCAAGCCCACGTTCAGCGCCAAGCCCGGTGCCGATGAGGCGCCCAAGGTCAGCTTCCAATGAACCTGATGAAACGCTGGCTGACGCTCTGTCTGCTGTGCTGGGCCACGGCGCTGCATGCCGCCCCCGACTTCCCGGCCCTGACCGGGCGGGTGGTGGATGACGCCAGCCTGATGTCCCGCAAGCAGGCCCACCAGCTGACCCAGCAACTGGCCGCCTTCGAACAGCGCAGCGGCATCCAGCTGGTGGTGGTCTCCATCGACAGCCTGGATGGCGAGACCATAGAGGAGTACGGCTATCAGCTCGGTCGCCACTGGGGCATCGGCCAGAAGGGCAAGGATAACGGCGTCCTGCTGCTCATCGCCCAGAACGAGCGCAAGGTACGCATCGAGGTGGGTTATGGCCTGGAAGGCGCCCTGCCCGACGCCATCGCCGCGAACATCATCCAGACCCGGATCCTGCCCGCCTTCAAGCGAGGCAACATGGTGGACGGCATCGTCTCCGGCAGCCAGGCCATCATGCAGGCCCTGGCCGGGGAGTATCAGCCCGTGGACAACGCCAGCAAGGAGGAGAAACTCGGGGGCCCCTGGCTCTTTATCCTGGTGGTGATTGTGATGATCGTGCTGCACAACCTGCGCGGGGGCGGCGGTGGGGGCGGTCGTGGCCGACGCCGAGCCGCCTATCTGGCCGGTGGATTTGGCGCCGGGCGCTCCGGCGGCAGCTTCGGGGGCGGCGGCGGTTTCAGCGGCGGTGGTGGCAGTTTCGGTGGCGGCGGCGCCTCCGGCGGTTGGTAATCAGGGAAACGAGACAACAAAATGATTTCAAAACAGTTTTATCACACCTTGCAGGCCAGGGTGCGCCAGGCCGAGCTGGCCACGGACGCCGAACTCGTGACGGTGCTGGCACCGGCCAGCGATGGTTACCGTTACATTCCGACCCTGTGGGCCGCCCTGCTGGCCATGCTCACCCCCCTGCTGGTGTTCCAGCTCGGCTTCTGGCTCGGCTGGTACGAGATCCTGCTGGTGCAGTGGTCCGTCTGGCTGCTGCTGAGCCTGTTGTTCCACTGGACCCCCATCAAGATGCGGCTCATCCCCAAGAAGGTGCGCCAGCACAGAGCCGCTCTGATGGCCCGCCTGCAATTTATCGAACAGGGGCTGCACCGCACCCGCGACCGGCTCGGGGTGCTGATCTTCGTCTCGGTGGCGGAACACTATGTGGAGATCCTGGTAGACGACGGCATCGCCCAGCACATCGACAACGCCCAGTGGCAGGAGATCATCGACGACTTCGTGGTGCGGGTGCGCAACAAGGAGGTCGAGCAGGGCTTCCTCGAGTGCGTGGAGCGTACCAGCGCCATCCTGACGGATGCGTTTCCGGCGACCCGGGATCAGAACGAGCTGCCAGACAGCCTGATCATCCTGGACAAGCCCTGAGCGGGTTCAAAAAAACGGCATTCTGTTCAAGGGATAGGCACTCGATAAAGATTATGAAAAATAAGGGGAAAAGAGGTTGACCACGGCAGCCCTTTCCCCTAAATTACGCCCCGTTCCAGCGCAACGGCGCAACGAACACCGTGTTGGCTGAACACGTTAAACCACAGACCAAAATTTGGTGAGGTGACCGAGAGGCTGCCCACCGACGAAGTCGGCAAGATGCACGCGCAGCGTGCTCCGAAAGCCACTTCAAGAAGTAAAAATTTGGTGAGGTGTCCGAGTGGCTGAAGGAGCACGCCTGGAAAGTGTGTATACGGCAACGTATCGAGGGTTCGAATCCCTCCCTCACCGCCAAATAAAACAAAAGGCCCCGTCGCAAGACGGGGCCTTTTGTTTTATCCGGTGACGGGCGGCTCGGTTCTAACCCTGGTTCGACAGGCGGGCAGGATAGTCCGCCTGGACGGCCAGAGGCCGCCCGCAGGGCGAGCGCCAGGGACGGCGCGAGTCAATCCCGACCCAGCACCAAATTTTAAAAACCGACCTAATGGTCGGTTTTTTGCTTTCCACACCGACCTGTCCGCAAATGCCGCAAGGGGAAAACCAACCCTCTCACCGGGTGCGGACAAGGCGACTGGCCTCACAACGCAGTCCACAGCCCCCCTTTCGCTTTCCAGCTCTGCACAAGCCCGCCCTCGCCCCATCGCGCCCGATGGACAAGCCCGTCATCCTCGTTTTCCTGCCCTTATGATCTTCCCGTTCTGGCCGACACAGGGAGGTGTCTCCCTGTCGGTGCAGCCCCCCGGATATTTGCTCACCGATTGGATATCGTTTTGAAAAACTGATAGTTAAGTGGCTACACTAGCCACACACAACGCATAGGGAATATGGACACATGAGTCTGATTGGTTTGCTGCTGGCCCTGGCTGCCATCCTGGGTGGCAACATCATCGAGGGGGGGCATCCCAGTGCCCTGCTCGATCTCCCCGCCTTCCTCATCGTCATTGGCGGGACAGTCGGGGCGGCGCTGACCCAGTTCCCCTTCTCCGTGGTCGGCAAGACCTTCAAACGCTTCAAGTGGCTCATCTCTCCCCTGCGTCTCGACATGCTGGAACAGGCCCAGCTGCTGGAAACCCTCGCAGGCAATGCGCGGCGTAGCGGCATGTTGGCGCTGGAGGGGATGATCGACGACATCAAGGATCCTTTCCTGAAGAAAGGGGTCCAGATGATGGTGGACGGTTACGAGAAGACCAAGATCCACGAGGTGCTGGAAAACGAGCTCGAGTTCGAGCAGGAAGATCTCGAACAGACCGTCAAGTTTTATGAAGCCATGGGCGGCTACTGCCCGACCATGGGGATCGTCGGGGCCGTATTTGGCCTCATCCACGCCATGGGGCTGCTGGATGCACCGGACAAACTGGGGGGCGCCATCGCGGTCGCCTTCATCGCCACCATCTACGGGGTTGGTGCCGCCAACCTGATCTTCCTGCCCTTTGGCAACCGCTACAAGGGCTTCGCCCACCAGATCCGCCACTACAAGGAGATGACCCTGACCGGCATCCTCTGCATCGTGGACGGCGAGTCACAACAGCGGCTGCAAGTGACCCTTGAACCCTACCTCGGAGGCCACGGTGGCGAAAAAGAAAAAGGCTGAGGCGCCAGAGAACCATGAGCGCTGGCTGGTCTCCTATGCCGACTTCATGACATTGCTGTTCGCCCTGTTCGTGGTGCTCTATTCGTTCGCCATGGCCAAGCAGTCGGAGACCCGGGTACTGATACAGGGCTTTATCGAGTCGCTCGGCAAGATAGGCCTGGTCTCGCTGCCTGCGGGCTCCCCCGTGATGCAGGGGGGCACAGGTATCCTGGAGCCCGAGTCCAAGACCACCCCGGGTACGTCGCAGCAGGAAAAGGTGCTCGACACCGAGGCTCCTGCATCGGCCTCCGATCCCTTCAACGAGACCATAGGATCGTCCGAGAAGCCCAGTGCGACCGAATCCTGGCCCCACAAGACCAAGGAGCAGGACTGGACCATCAGCACCAAGCAGAAGCTGGAGCAGCAGCTCAAGAGCCAGATCGAATCCAAGGAAATCGAAGTAGAACAGCTTGGCAGTCAGCTGGTGATCCGCATCGGCGAGAAGACCCTGTTCCCGGCGGACTCGGCCTTCCTGCAACCCCAGTTCATCCCCCTGGTCAACAAGGTCTCCGACGTCCTGGCCGATATCCCCGGCATGGTGGTGGTCACCGGCCACACCGACAACTCCCAGGCACCGGTGGAACTCTATCGCAACAATTGGGAGCTGTCGGTGTTGCGGGCGGCCACCATAGTCCACACCCTGCTGACCAATCCCAAGCTGGATTCGCGACGGGTCATTGCACAAGGAGTCGCCGACACCCAACCCCGTTATCCCAATGACACTCCGGAACACCGCCAGGCCAATCGGCGGGTGGAGATCGTGCTCTCCCAGGGCAAAGCGGCGGAGCAGGCCCTGCCCCTCCTCAAACCCTGAAACAGACCCCGCCATGCGGGGTCTTTTCTCTCCTGCGACGCCTCCCTCTTTTCAAACATTCCCTGTTTTTGGGGCCTCGTAAAAACGATTGAAAACGATTCTCAAATGAGAAAATTGACCCCGCTAGCAAAACGCGATTTTCCCTCTGATGATTAATAATTAATCCGCTGAAATGGCATGTAAATCAGTATGAAAGTGGCATACTACGTAACACCATTGTTAAGTCACATGATTAATTTGGTTAGGGAAAACCTATATGTTTGCTGATATTGCCGTCCAGCATTGGGCTTTTGCTGTCTATGTCATTGGCGCCATCTGCATCTGCCTCATCATGATAGGTCTGGCAGCCCTGCTGGGGGGTCGTGCCTATGGCCGAGCCAAGAACAAACCCTTCGAGTCAGGCGTGGATTCCGTGGGCAACGCCCGCCTGCGCTTCTCCGCCAAGTTTTATCTGGTCGCCATGTTCTTCGTCATCTTCGATGTCGAGGCGCTCTATCTCTTTGCCTGGTCCGTGTCCGTTCGGGAAAGCGGCTGGGTCGGCTTCATCGAAGCCACCATCTTCATCACCTTGCTGCTGGTAGGCCTCATCTACCTGTGGCGCATCGGCGCCCTCGACTGGGCGCCGAAAAAGCGTGTCCTGACTGACAAGAAACCAGACTGAACTACCGATTATCTCTTTGAGGTTGCACCATGAAGTACACCCTGACCCGGATTGACCCGGATGCGCCCGTCGAGCGCTACCCCCAGGAACAGCGCCAGACCGTCGATGATCCACTGGCGCAACAAGCGACCCGTGGCATCATGATCGGGCGTCTCGAAGAGGTGCTGCAAGACACCGTCAACTGGGGCCGCAAGAACTCCCTCTGGCCCTACAACTTCGGCATCTCCTGCTGCTATGTGGAGATGTGTACCGCCTTCACTTCCCCCCATGACGTGGCTCGCTTCGGCGCCGAAGTCATTCGCGCTTCACCGCGCCAGGCGGACTTCATGGTGATCGCCGGTACCCCCTTCATCAAGATGGCGCCCGTCATCCAGCGCCTCTATGAACAGTTGCTCGAACCCAAGTGGGTCATCTCCATGGGCGCCTGTGCCAACTCCGGCGGCATGTACGACATCTACTCCGTCGTCCAGGGGGTGGACAAGTTCCTGCCGGTCGACGTCTACATTCCGGGCTGCCCGCCCCGCCCCGAGGCCTTCCTGCAGGCCCTGATGCTGCTGCAGGACTCCATCGGCAAGGAACGCCGTCCCCTCTCCTGGGTAGTGGGAGATCAGGGGGTCTATCGCCCCCAGATGCAGGCCGAGAAGGAACGCAAGCGCGGCGAGCGGATCAACGTGACCAACCTGCGCACGCCGGATGAGATCTGACCATGAAACTGACTCGAGAATTCCCAAGCAACTACACCATGGCCCAGTGGCAAACCGCCGATCACGCCGATGCCCAGGTGGTGGGTGAGCTGTTCGCCCACTTCGGCGCCGAGCGCTTCACCGTGCAGAGCACCCGCACCGGTGTCCCCGTCATCTGGCTCTCCCGGGAACTGCTGCTGGACGTGATGGGGTTCCTTAAAACGCTGCCCTCCCCCTTCGTGATGCTGTTCGACTTGAGCGCCACCGACGAACGGATGCGCAGCCATCGCCACGGTCTGCCCGAGAGCGACTTCACCGTTTTCTATCACCTTGTCTCCATCGACCGCAACGCCGACGTCATGCTGAAGGTGCCGCTCAAGGAGAGCGATCTGCATCTGCCCACCGTCAGCCGCCACTTCCCCAACGCCAACTGGTACGAGCGTGAAGTGTGGGATCTGATGGGCATCACCTTCGACGGCCACCCCCATCTCACCCGCATCATGATGCCCAAGAGCTGGCAGGGACACCCGCTGCGCAAGGACTACCCGGCGCGGGCAACCGAGTTTGATCCCTTCATGCTCGATGCGGTCAAGCAGGATCAGGAGCAGGACAACCTCCTGTTCAAGCCCGAAGAGTGGGGCATGGCCCGGGGCAACGAGAACGAGGACTACATGTTCCTGAACCTCGGCCCCAACCACCCCTCCGCCCACGGGGCATTTCGCCTGGTGCTGCAGCTCGACGGCGAGGAGATCCGCGACTGTGTGCCCGACATTGGCTATCACCACCGCGGCGCCGAGAAGATGGGAGAGCGCCAGTCCTGGCACAGCTACATCCCCTACACCGACCGGGTCGAATACCTGGGCGGCGTGATGAACAACCTGCCCTATGTGCTGGCGGTCGAGAAGCTGGCCGGCATCAAGGTGCCGGGTCGGGTCGACGTGATCCGGGTCATGATGGCGGAGCTGTTCCGCATCCAGAGCCACCTGCTGTTCCTTGGCACCTATATCCAGGACGTGGGGGCCATGACCCCGGTCTTCTTCACCTTCACCGACCGGCAGAAGATCTACACCATCATCGAAGCCATCACGGGCGCACGCATGCACCCGGCCTGGTTCCGCATCGGCGGCGTGGCCCACGATCTGCCCACCGGCTGGGCCCGCCTCATCCAGGACAACCTGCTGAGCTGGCTGCCCAAGCGCTTGATGGAGTATGAAAAAGCCGCCATGCGCAACAGCATACTGCGCGGCCGCACCATCGGCGTCGCCGCCTACAACACGGCGCAGGCCCTGGCCTGGGGCACCACGGGGGGCGGTCTGCGCGCCACCGGTCTCAACTTCGACGTGCGCAAATGGCGCCCGTATTCCGGTTACGACCAGTTCGAGTTCGAGGTGCCGGTGGGAGCGAACGGGGATGCCTACGACCGTGCCACCGTGCGCATCGAGGAGATCCGCCAGAGCCTGCGCATCATAGAGCAGTGCATGAAGAACATGCCCGAAGGGCCGTTCAAGGCGGATCACCCGCTCACCACGCCACCGCCGAAAGATCGCACCCTGCAGGACATCGAGACCCTGATCACCCACTTCCTGCAAGTCTCCTGGGGGCCCGTCATGCCGGCCGCCGAGTCCTTCCAGATGATAGAGGCGACCAAGGGGGTCAACAGCTACTACCTGACCAGTGACGGCTCCACCATGAGCTACCGGACCCGGATCCGCACCCCGAGCTTCGCCCACCTGCAGCAGATCCCCTCGGTGATCCGCGGCCAGATGGTGTCGGACCTCATCGTCTACCTGGGCAGTATCGATTTCGTTATGTCAGATGTGGATCGTTGAGTCCTCTCGCCCCGGCAGACGGGGCGAAGGGCGAGACGCGCAGTAAAGGGACAAGCCACAAAAGGTCAAGTCATGAGCCAATGTCAGTGTCACAATAACCAGACCCCACAAGGGCAAGGGGCATGCAGCAGCCAGCAGGGCGATTTCGTCCTGAGCCAGGCGGAGCGCGATGCCATCGAACACGAGAAACACCACTACGAAGATCCCCGTGCCGCCAGCATAGAAGCGCTCAAGATAGTGCAGCAGGCCCGCGGCTGGGTACCGGATGGTGCCATCCACGCCATCGGTGCCGAACTCGGCATCCCCGCCAGCGACGTGGAAGGGGTCGCCACCTTCTACAGCCAGATCTTCCGCCAGCCGGTGGGTCGTCACATCATTCGCGTCTGCGACAGCATGGTTTGCTACATCAACGGCCATGAACAGCTGCTGGCCGGCCTGAAAGAGGTCGTCAATCTGGCCCCCGGCCAGACCTCCCCGGATGGCCGCTTCACCCTGCTGCCGGTCTGCTGCCTCGGCAACTGCGACAAGGGGCCGGCCATCATGATCGATGACGACACCTATGGCGGGCTCGACGCTGTCAGCCTGCTCAAGACCCTGGAGGCTTACCCATGAGCATCCAGCCAGGCAAGACTCTCGCCTCCCTCGGCACCGCCAACCGCATCCCCCGCGCTGCCGAGACGCACCCCCTCACCTGGCGCCTGCGGGACGACGGCCAGCCGGTCTGGCTCGAAGAGTACCAGGCCAAGCAGGGCTACGAGGCCGCTCGCAAGGCACTGGGCCAGATGAGCCCGGACGAGATTGTCAGCACCGTCAAGGATGCCGGCCTCAAGGGGCGCGGCGGCGCAGGCTTCTCCACCGGGGTGAAGTGGGGCCTGATGCCCAAGGACGAGAGCATGAACATCCGTTACCTGCTCTGCAACGCCGACGAGATGGAGCCGAACACCTACAAGGACAGGCTGCTGATGGAGCAGCTGCCCCATCTGCTCATCGAGGGGATGATCATCTCGGCCAGGGCCCTCAAGGCCTATCGCGGCTACATCTTCCTGCGCGGCGAGTACGTGGACGCCGCCATCCACCTGCGCCGCGCCGTGGAAGAAGCCAAGGCCGCCGGGCTCCTTGGCAAGAACATCTTGGGCTCGGGATTTGATTTCGAGCTGTTCGTCCACACCGGCGCCGGCCGCTACATCTGCGGCGAAGAGACCGCCCTCATCAACTCCCTGGAAGGACGGCGCGCCAACCCGCGCGCCAAACCCCCCTTCCCTGCCGTTTCCGGTGTCTGGGGCAAGCCCACCTGCGTCAACAACGTCGAAACCCTGTGCAACGTGCCCGCCATCATCGGCAACGGCGTGGCCTGGTATCAGGGGCTGGCCCTGCCCGGCTCGGAAGATCACGGTACCAAGCTGATGGGCTTCTCCGGCAAGGTGAACAACCCGGGGCTGTGGGAGCTGCCCTTTGGCATCACCGCCCGCGAGCTGTTCGAGGAGTACGCCGGCGGCATGAAACCCGGCTATCGCCTCAAGGCCTGGCAACCCGGCGGCGCCGGTACCGGCTTCCTGCTGCCCGAACACCTGGATGCCCAGATGTATGCCGGCGGCATCGGCAAGGTCGGCACCCGGATGGGCACGGGCCTTGCCATGGCGGTGGATGACAGCATCAACATGGTCTCTCTGCTGCGCAACATGGAGGAGTTCTTCGCCCGCGAATCCTGCGGCTGGTGCACCCCCTGCCGCGACGGCCTGCCCTGGAGCGTCAAGATCCTGCGGGCCCTGGAGCGGGGTGAAGGCCAGCCCGAGGATCTCGCCACCCTGGAGCAGCTGGTCAGCTTCCTCGGCCCGGGCAAGACCTTCTGCGCCCACGCCCCAGGTGCCGTCGAGCCCCTTGGCAGTGCGATGAAGTATTTCCGCTCCGAATTCGAGGCCGGAGTCAAGGCCGCGCAGGACAATCACAAGCTGTTCAAGGGCATCCAGCCCAACCTGCTGGGCGAGCGCTGGTAAGCGCCGGGACGCATCGGGCAATAGCCGATTTCACAAAACAGGTTTCAGGGAAGTTGTATGGCAACCATTCATGTAGACGGTAAAGAGTACGAGGTAGACGGGGCAGACAACCTGCTGCAAGCCTGTCTGTCGCTGGGTCTGGACGTCCCCTATTTTTGCTGGCACCCGGCGCTCGGTAGCGTCGGTGCCTGCCGCCAGTGTGCGGTCAAACAGTATCAGAATAGCGATGACAAACGCGGCCGCCTGGTCATGTCCTGCATGACCCCCTCCACCGATGGCACCTATATCTCCATCGAGGACGAAGAGGCGAAGGAGTTTCGCAAGACGGTGGTGGAGTGGCAGATGACCAACCACCCCCACGACTGCCCGGTGTGCGAAGAGGGCGGCGCCTGCCACCTGCAGGACATGACGGTGATGACCGGCCACAACAGCCGCCGCTACCGCTTCACCAAGCGCACCCACCAGAACCAGGATCTGGGCCCCTTCATCAACCACGAGATGAACCGCTGCATCGCCTGCTACCGCTGCGTCCGTTACTACAAGGATTACGCCGGTGGCGAGGATCTCGGGGTCTATGGCGCCCACGACAACGTCTACTTCGGCCGGGTCGAGGATGGCACCCTGGAGAGCGAATTCTCCGGCAACCTGGTGGAGGTCTGCCCCACCGGCGTCTTCACCGACAAGACCCATTCCGAGCGCTACAACCGCAAGTGGGACATGCAGTTCGCCCCCAGCATCTGCCAGGGGTGCTCCGTCGGCTGCAACATCAGCCCGGGTGAGCGCTACGGCGAGCTGCGCCGCATCGAGAACCGCTTCCACGGCGCCCTGAACCACTACTTCCTGTGCGATCGCGGTCGCTTCGGCTACGGTCACGTCAACCTGGCCGACCGCCCCCGCCAGCCCCTCTTGCAAGAGGGTGGCGACAGGCTGGCCATCACGGTGGACGGTGCCCTGAACCGCGCCGCCGATGCCCTGCGCACCGCCTCCGGCCTCATCGGCATCGGCTCGCCCCGGGCGTCGCTTGAGAGCAACTACGCCCTGCGCGAGCTGGTGGGGGCCGCCAACTTCTACTCTGGTGTTGAGCAGAGCGAATGGGAATGCCTGCAGAAGATGCTGCAGATCCTGGAGCAGGGCGGTGTGCGCACCCCCAGCCTGCGCGACATGGAAGAGGCCGACGCCGTGCTGGTGCTCGGCGAAGACGTCACCCAGACCGCCGCCCGCATCGCCCTGGCCCTGCGCCAGGCGGTCAAGGGCAAGGGGCGCGAGATCGCCCGCAAGCTGAAAGTGGATCTCTGGCAGGTCGCCGCAGTGCAGACCCTGGCCCAGAACGAACGCTACCCCCTGCTCATCACCAGCTTGGATGCCACCCGTCTGGACGACGTGGCGAGCGGCACCCTGCACGCCCCTCACGCGGATCAGGCGCGCCTTGGCTTCGCCATCGCCCACCTGCTGGATGCTTCTGCTCCGGCGCCGACGGATCTTGCTCCCGAGCAGCAGGCCCTGGCAGCCCGCTGGGCCGAACTGCTCGGCAGCGCCAGGAAGCCCCTCATCATCGCAGGCAATGGTGCCCGCTCATTGGCCCTGATCGAGGCGGCCAGCAACATCGCCCGCGCCCTCAAGGGCCGCGGCCAGGCGGTGGAGCTCGCCCTGGTGGCCCAGGAGGTCAACAGCCTGGGGCTGGCCATGCTGGCCCGGGATGCCGCCCCCCTGGAGGCCGCTCTCGAGCGCATCGAAGGGGAGGAGAAACTCGCCCTGGTGGTGCTGGAGAACGATCTCTACCGCCGTGCGCCGCGCAGCCGGGTGGATGCCGCCCTGGATCGCCTGCAGCACCTGCTGGTGGTGGATCACCAGGCCACCCAGACCGCCCAGAAGGCGAGCCTGGTGCTGCCCGCCGCCAGCTTCGCTGAGGCGGACGGTACCCAGGTCAACATGGAAGGTCGCGCCCAGCGCTTCTTCCAGGTCTATTCCCCCGCCTTCTACGACGCCGACATCCAGGTGCGCGAGAGCTGGCGCTGGCTGGCCGCCCTGCAAGGGGCACTGGCGCGCAAGCCCCTGCGCTGGAACACCTTCGACGACGTGAGCGCCGAGTGCGCCGCCAGCACCCCGCAGCTCGGTGCCATGCGCGAGCCCGCCCCCAACGCCGGCCTGCGCATTCGCGGCATGAAGCTCGCCCGCGAGCCGCACCGCTACAGCGGCCGCACCTCCATGCTGGCGGATCAGAACGTGAGTGAGCCCCGGGTGGCGCAGGATCCCGACTCCCCCTTCAACTTCTCCATGGAAGGCTACGCCGGTGCCCGCCAGCCGCTCTCCCAGGTGCCCTTCGCCTGGGCGCCGGGCTGGAACTCCCCCTCCGCCTGGAACAAGTTCCAGGACGAGGTAGGTGGCAACCTGCGCGCCGGGGATCCCGGCCGTCGCCTGCTGGAAGCGGGCGAGGACAGCCTCGGCTGGTTCGAGCGTATCCCTACCCCGTTCGGCGCCAAAGAGGCGCTACAGGTGGTCAGTTACGATCAGCTGTTCGGCGGCGAAGAACTCTCCGCCCGCAGCCCGGTCATTCAGGCCCGCATGGGGGAACCCACCCTGGTGCTGAACCACGCAGACGCGGCACGTCTCGCCCTGAGTGCCGGCAGCCAGGTGGCTTTCTCCTGGGGTGGCAACCACTGGCGCCTGCGCCTTCGCGTCAGCGATGCCCTGGCCCGGGGCCTGGTGGGACTGCCGCTCGGGGTGAACGGCCTGCCGACCGCCCTGCACCACGCCCTGATCGATAACCTGCAGGAGGTGATCGCATGAGCGACTCGCTGATGGATCTGTTGCTGGAGATCGGCAAGGCCCTGATCGTGCTGGTGGGGATAGTGGGGGCCGGTGCCTTCATGAGCTTCATCGAGCGCCGTCTGCTGGCACTCTGGCAGGATCGTTACGGCCCCAACCGGGTTGGCCCCTTCGGTCTGCTGCAGCTGGCGGCCGACATGGTCAAGATGTTCTTCAAGGAGGACTGGATCCCGCCGTTCGCGGATCGCCGGATCTTCGTGCTGGCCCCCATCATCGCCTTCACCGCCTTCATCCTGGCGTTTGCGGTGGTGCCCATCACCCCCACCTGGGGCGTGGCGGATCTCAACGTGGGCCTGCTCTACATCCTGGCCATCGCGGGGCTGGCGGTCTACGCCGTGCTGTTCGCCGGCTGGTCGAGCAACAACAAGTACTCCCTGCTCGGCAGCCTGCGCGCCTCGGCCCAGACCCTCTCCTACGAGGTGTTCCTCGGTCTCTCGCTCATGGGCATCGTCATCCAGACCGGCAGCTTCAACCTGCGTGACATCGTCGAGGCCCAGGCCGGCATGTGGAACGTGATCCCCCAGATCCTGGGCTTCGTCACCTTCCTGTTCGCCGGGGTCGCCGTCACCCACCGCCACCCGTTCGATCAGCCGGAAGCCGAGCAGGAGCTCGCCGATGGCTATCACATCGAGTACGCGGGCATGAAGTGGGGTCTCTTCTTCGTGGGCGAGTACATCGGCATCGTGCTGATCTCCTCCCTCATCGTGACCCTCTTCTTCGGTGGCTGGCACGGCCCCTGGCTGCCGCCCTTCATCTGGTTCGCCCTGAAGACCGCCTGCTTCATGGTGTTCTTCATCCTGCTGCGGGCCTCCCTGCCCCGCCCGCGCTTCGACCAGGTGATGTCCTTTGGCTGGAAAGTGTGCCTGCCCCTGACCCTGCTCAACATGCTGGTCACAGGCGCAGTCGTGCTGCTGAACATGTAATGAGGCACCAATGAAAATTACGAGCATTATCAAGGGTGTCGGCACCCAATTACGCAGTCTGGGGATGGTTTTTTCCCATGCCTGGCGCCCTCGCGAGACCCTGAGCTACCCGGAACAGCCGGTCTATGCCGCCCCGCGTTTTCGCGGCCGCATCGTGCTGACCCGCGACCCCGACGGCGACGAGCGCTGTGTGGCGTGCAACCTGTGCGCCGTGGCCTGCCCGGTCGGCTGCATCTCCCTGCAGAAGGCGGAACGGGAAGACGGCCGCTGGTACCCGGAGTTCTTTCGCATCAACTTCTCCCGCTGCATCTTCTGCGGCCTGTGCGAGGAGGCCTGCCCCACCACCGCCATCCAGCTGACGCCGGATTTCGAGATGGGAGAGTATCGCCGCCAGGATCTGGTCTACGAGAAGGAAGATCTGCTGATAAGCGGCCCCGGCAAGTACCCGGACTACAACTTCTACCGCATGAGCGGGATGGCCATCGACGGCAAGCCGAAAGGGGATGCCGAGAACGAAGCCAAGCCCATCGATGTCAAGAGCCTGCTGCCCTAGGAGTCAATCATGGAACTGGCATTCTATGCCGCGGCCCTGGTCGCCGTTTACAGCACGCTGCGGGTGATCAGCACCAGCAACCCCATGCACGCGCTGCTCAATCTCATCATCTCCCTCATCGCCGTGGCCATGATCTTCTTCTGCCTGGGCGCCGCCTTCGCGGGGGCCCTGCAGGTGATCGTCTACGCGGGCGCCATCATGGTGCTGTTCGTGTTCGTGGTGATGATGCTGAACCTGGGGAGCGCCCAGGATCAGGAGAAGAAGTGGCTCACCCCCACCACCTGGGGTGGCCCCGCCCTGCTCTCCCTCGTCCTGCTGGGCTTCCTGGCCCACGGCATCCTCGGTGTGACCGGCGGCACGCTTGGCCAGACCGACGTCAGCGCCAAAGAGGTCGGCATCGCCCTGTTCGGACCCTATGTGCTGGCGGTGGAGCTCGCCTCCATCCTGCTGCTCGCGGGTCTGGTCACCGCCTATCACCTTGGCCGCGAGGACAAGAGCGGCGAAGTGCTCTCGGTGCCCCGCACCACACAAGAAGGAGGTCAGCAATGAGCGGCATTCCCATGGTGATGCATAACCTGCTGCTGGCGGCCTGCCCCCTTTCCATCCAGCAAGCGCAAGGAGAATGGCGATGAGTGGAATACCCATGGAACACGGCCTTCTGCTGGCGGCCATCCTGTTCGCCATCGGCTTGTGCGGCCTGCTGATACGCCGCAACCTACTGTTTATCCTCATGAGTATCGAGATCATGATGAACGCGTCCGCCCTGGCGTTCGTGGTGGCGGGTAGCCGCTGGGCCCAGGCCGACGGCCAGATCATGTACATACTGGTGATTTCTCTGGCGGCAGCGGAGGCCAGTATCGGCCTCGCCCTGTTACTGCTGCTCTATCGTCGTTACCACACCCTGAACGTGGACACTGTGAGCGAGATGCGCGGATGAGCCTCCTATATCTGACTTTTCTGTTCCCTCTGTTGGGATGGCTGCTGCTGGCCTTCTCCCTCGGCCGTCTCGGTGAGCGCACCTCGGCGCTCATCGGCGTCGGCAGCATAGGCCTGTCGGCTCTGACTACTCTCTGGGTCGGCATCGATTTCCTCAACACCATGCCGGAAGGCGGCGTCTATACCCAGACCCTGTGGCAGTGGATGACGGTGGGCGAGTTCCAGCCCGCCTTCCGCCTCTCCCTGGACGGGCTGTCGCTGACCATGCTGGGGGTGGTGACCGGGGTGGGCTTCTTCATCCACCTGTTCGCCTCCTGGTACATGCGCGGGGAAGAGGGTTACTCCCGCTTCTTCACCTACACCAACCTCTTCATCGCCAGCATGCTGTTCCTGGTGCTGGCAGACGATCTGCTGTTCGTCTACCTGGGGTGGGAAGGGGTGGGCCTGTGCAGCTACCTGCTGATCGGCTTCTACTACCGCAACCCCGCCAACGGGGCGGCCGCCCTCAAGGCGTTCGTGGTGACCCGGGTCGGTGACGTCTTCCTCGCCATCGGGCTCTTCGTGCTCTATCGCGAACTCGGCACCCTCAACATCCACGAGCTGCTGGTAAGGGCCCCGGCGATGTTTGCCGACGGCTCCCCTGCCCTGTCGTTCGCCTCCCTGATGCTGCTCGGCGGCGCGGTCGGCAAGTCCGCCCAGCTGCCGCTGCAAACCTGGCTGGCGGATGCCATGGCGGGTCCGACCCCGGTCTCGGCGTTGATCCACGCGGCCACCATGGTGACGGCGGGGGTCTACCTCATCGCCCGTACCCACGGTCTCTTCCTGCTCGCCCCCGAGATCCTGCATCTGGTGGCCGTCGTAGGTGCCGTGACCCTGGTGCTGGCAGGCTTCGCCGCCCTGGTGCAGACCGACATCAAGCGGATCCTGGCCTACTCCACCATGAGCCAGATCGGCTACATGTTCCTGGCCCTGGGGGTCGGTGCCTGGGAAGGGGCCATCTTCCACCTGATGACCCACGCCTTCTTCAAGGCGCTCTTGTTCCTCTCCGCCGGTGCAGTCATCGTCGCGACCCACCACGAGCAGAACATCTTCAAGATGGGGGGCCTTCGCAAGAGCCTGCCCCTGGTCTACTCCTGCTTCCTGGTGGGAGGCTCGGCCCTGGCCGCGCTGCCGCTGGTGACCGCCGGCTTCTACAGCAAGGACGCCATCCTCTGGCAGGTGCAGGCCAGCGGCCAGAGCGCCCTGCTGTGGGCGGGTCTGGGCGGGGCCTTCCTGACCTCCCTCTACACCTTCCGCCTCATCTTCATCGCCTTCCACGGCAAGGCGCAGACCGAGGCTCACGCAGGCCACGGCCTGGCCCACCAGCTGCCGCTGCTGGTGCTGCTGGTGCTCTCCACCGGTGTGGGTGCCCTCATCGTGCCGCCGCTGGCCGGTGTGCTGCCGGCGGGCCCGGGGGATCAGATCGAGGAGGGTCGCCATGCCCTGGAGATCCTCTCCGGCATCATCGCCGTGGCAGGCATCGCGTTGGCCGCCTTCCTGTTCCTGGGCGAGCGCCGTCTGGTGAAGGGGATCGCCGAGAGCGGGCCTGGCCGTCTGCTGGGTACCCTCTGGTTCAATGCCTGGGGCTTTGACTGGCTCTATGACCTGCTCTGGGTCAAGCCCTACCTGCTGGCGACACGGCTGCTCGGCAAGGACCCGCTGGACCGATTGATGAATCTGCCCGCCGTGCTGGCACAAGCCGGCCACCAGCTGCTGGCCTGGACCGTCTCCGGCAAGCTGCGCTGGTATGCCGCCTCCATGGGGATGGGTGCCGCCCTGATCCTGGCCCTGCTGCTGCTCGGTTGATCCCATGGCATTTCAATTTCACGCAGGCCTGCGGGCCTGCACAACGACCAGAACATAGACGAGAGCTGATATCGTGACCTTACTCTGGATCTTGTTAATACCCTTCATCGGCGGCTTGCTCTGCTGGCAGATGGAGCGACTCGGCGGCCAGTTCGTCCGCTGGGTGGCCCTCGCCTCCATGAGCGCCTGCCTGGTGCTCTCCAGCGCCATCTGGCTCGGCGGTGACTTCACCCTGGCCAACCCCGGCCTGCCCGTCTGGGCAGCAGAGTGGCAACAGCCCTGGATCCCCCGCTTCGGCATCTCCCTGCATCTGGCGGTGGACGGCCTGTCGCTCCTGATGGTGATGCTCACCAGCTTCATCGGCGTGCTGGCCATCCTCTGTTCTTGGAAGGAGATCGTGCAGCGTATCGGCTTCTTCCACCTGAACCTGCTGTGGATCCTGGGGGGCGTGCTCGGCGTCTTCATGGCGGTGGACCTGTTCCTCTTCTTCTTCTTCTGGGAGATGATGCTGGTCCCCATGTACTTCCTGATCGCGCTCTGGGGCCACTCGGTCACCGACGGCAAGTCGCGCATCAACGCTGCCACCAAGTTCTTCATCTACACCCAGGCGAGCGGCCTCATCATGCTGGTGGCCATCCTGGGTCTGGTGCTGACCCACCACGCCGCCACCGGCGTCTTCACCTTCAACTATCAGGAGCTGCTTAACACCCCCATGAGCAGCACGGTCCAGTGGCTGCTGATGCTGGGCTTCTTCATCGCCTTCGCGGTCAAGATGCCCCTGGTGCCCCTGCACGGCTGGCTGCCTGACGCCCACAGCCAGGCGCCCACCGCGGGCTCCGTGGATCTCGCTGGCATCCTGCTCAAGACCGCCGCCTATGGCCTGCTGCGCTTCACCCTGCCGCTCTTCCCCGAGGCCTCCGCCGAGTTCGCTCCCTACGCCATGGGCCTCGGCCTCATCGGCATCGTCTACGGCGCCCTGCTGGCGTTCGCCCAGACCGACATCAAGCGGCTGGTGGCCTACACCAGCATCTCCCACATGGGCTTCGTGATGATCGCCATCTATTCCGGCAGCGAGCTCGCCCTGCAGGGCGCCGTGGTGCAGATGATCGCCCACGGCCTCTCCGCCGCCGGCCTCTTCATCCTGTGCGGCCAGCTCTACGAGCGCCTGCACACCCGGGACCTGCGCCAGATGGGCGGCCTCTGGGGACGCCTGCGCTACCTGCCCGGCGTCATGCTGTTCTTCTCTGTGGCCTCCCTCGGGATGCCGGGCACCGGCAACTTCGTCGGCGAGTTCCTGATCCTCATCGGCAGCTTCCAGGTGGCCCCCATCATGACCGTCATCGCCACCTTCGGCCTGGTGCTGGCATCGGTCTACTCCCTCATCATGCTGCAGCGCGCCTGCTTCGGTACCCCCAAGGAGGAGAGCGTGCTCAAGGGGCTGGACAAGCGGGAACTGGCCATGATGCTGACCATCGCCGGCCTGCTGGTGCTGCTCGGCCTCTATCCCCAGCCGGTGCTGGATACCGCCAGCAGCAGCCTCCTGAGCGTGCTGCACTGGTATGCGCTGCCAGACACGGGAGCACTGCAATGATGCTTTCTCTTTCGCCTTCCATGTCCATGTCGGGAGCCCTGTCATGACGTTTACTGCTTCTCAACTGCTGGCCCTGCTGCCCCTGCTGCTGACCACAGGGGCCATGGTGGCCCTGATGCTGGCCATCGCCTGGAAGCGCTGCGACGACACCGCCTTCACGGTGACCATTGCCGGCCTCAACCTCGCGCTCTTCTCCCTGCCCGTCGTGATGGCCCAGGGGGATCAGGGGGTCACGCCCCTGCTGCAAGTGGACAGCTATGCGGTCTTCTACATGGGGCTGGTGCTCATCGGTGCCCTGGCCACCTGCACCTTCGGCCGCACCTGGCTCAAGGGCTACCCGGACAACCGGGAAGAGTTCTACCTGCTGCTGCTCATCGCCACTGCCGGTGGTCTGGTGCTGGCGGGCTCCCGCCATCTCGCGTCGCTGTTTATCGGGATCGAGATGCTGACCCTGCCCATGTTCGGCCTGGTGGGCTATGCCTATCGCGAGCGCCACTCGCTGGAGGCCAGCATCAAGTACATGGTGCTCTCCGCCAGCGCCACTGCCTTCCTGCTGTTCGGCATGGCGCTGCTCTATGCCCAGGCGGGGAGCCTCAGCTTCAGCGATCTCGGCCTGACCCTGGCCCAGAGCCCGGCCCACCACCCGCTGTTGATGGGGGGCTTCGGCCTGATGCTGGTAGGCTTCGCCTTCAAGCTGTCCCTCGCCCCCTTCCACCTCTGGACCCCGGACGTCTACGAAGGGGCCCCTGCACCTGTGGCCACCTTCCTCGCCACCGTGAGCAAGATCGCCGTGTTCTGCGTGCTGCTGCGCTTCTACCTGGCGGTGCCGGCCACCTCGGATCCCATGATCCACTGGCTGCTGGCGGCCATGGCGGTCATCTCCATCGTGGTCGGCAACCTCCTGGCGCTGATCCAGACCAACATCAAGCGGATGATGGGTTACTCCTCCATCTCCCACTTCGGCTATCTGCTGGCGGTGGTGGTGGCGAGTCGCCTCGGCGAGATGCCGGTGGAAGCGGCCGGCGTCTATCTGCTGATGTATCTGTTCACCAGCCTGGGGGCCTTCGGCGTCATCAGCATGATGTCCAGCCCCTATCGCGGCAAGGATGCGGACTCCCTGCACAGCTACCGCGGCCTGTTCTGGAAACGCCCCTATCTGACGGCGGTGATGACGGTGATGATGCTCTCCCTGGCGGGCATCCCCATGACGCTGGGCTTCATCGGCAAGTTCTACCTCATCGGCGTCACCGTGGATGCCAAGCTGTGGTGGCTCAGTGGCGCCATCGTGCTCGGCAGTGCCCTGGGTCTCTACTACTACCTGCGGGTCATGGTCACCCTCTACCTGCGCGAGCCCGGCATGCAACTGCGCGATGCCACGGCCGACTGGGCCTTCTCCTCCGGGGGCCTGGTAGTGCTGCTCTCCGCCATCCTGGTGGTGGTGCTCGGCATCTATCCCCAGCCAGTCATCAGCCTGGTACAGGGCTTCCAGCACGTGGTGCTGCGTTAAGCCCATGGCACCCAACAAAAACCGGCCCCTGTGGCCGGTTTTTTTATCTCCCGGGAGCTGATCGCCGGGGGCAGCCCGGATCAGGGCACCAGCCCCCCTCCCCTCTTAGCCCGCTTCCCGTATTGCTCTGACCAGTGTGCGTCTGCCTCCGGCCATCGGCTCACAGGATTGAAGAGTGCCCCACCCGCCCATAAAAAAACCGGCCACGGGGGCCGGTTCTGATTCGGAGCTCAAGTACGCGCGGGATTAACCCAGGCGCACCCGGGCGTTTCTGAACATGCGCATCCAGGCGCCGTCCTCGCCCCAGTTGTCCGGGTGCCAGGAGTTTGCCACGGTGCGGAACACCCGCTCCGGGTGCGGCATCATGATGGTGGCGCGACCGTCCGTGGTGGTCACCGCAGTGATGCCCGCCGGTGCGCCGTTCGGGTTGGCCGGGTACTGCTCGGTCACGCTGCCGCGGTTGTCCACGAAACGCAGACCCACCAGACCGCTCTGTTGCAGCGCAGCCAGGTGAGCAGCATCGCGTACTTCGACGCGCCCTTCCCCGTGGGAGACGGCAATCGGCATCACGGAGCCCGCCATGCCGGCGAAGAAGGCGGACGGGGAGTCCTGCACTTCCACCAGGCTGAAGCGCGCCTCGAAACGCTCGGAACGGTTGCGCACGAAGCGCGGCCACAGATCGGCCCCCGGGATCAGGGTGCGCAGGTTGGACATCATCTGGCAGCCGTTGCACACGCCGAGCGACAGGGTGTCGCCGCGTTCGAAGAAGCGCTGGAACTGCTCGCGGGCGTTGTCGTTGAACAGGATGGACTTGGCCCAGCCCTCGCCCGCCCCCAGCACGTCACCGTAGGAGAAGCCGCCACAGGCCACCAGGGTCTGGAACTCCTCCAGCTTGATGCGGCCACTGAGGATGTCGCTCATGTGCACGTCCACCGCGGCAAAGCCGGCGCGGTCGAACGCCGCCGCCATCTCCACGTGGGAGTTGACTCCCTGCTCGCGCAGCACCGCCAGACGGGGGGAGACCCCGCGGGCGATGTAGGGCGCCGCCACGTCCTCGGACGGGTTGTAGGTCAGTCTGGCCTGCAGACCCGGGTCGGTGGCGTCCTGGCGGGCGGCGTGCTCCTGATCCGCGCACTCCGGGTTGTCACGCAGGCGCTGCATCTGCCAGCTGGTCTCGCCCCAGATGGTGCGAAGGGCGGTGCGGCTCGCGCGGTACACCTCGGTGCCGGCACGCTGGAACAGGATGAGGTCGTCTTCGCGCACCGTGCCCAGCACGTGGGAGCAGGCGGCCAGGCCGTGGCCGGCCAGCAGGGTCAGCACCGCTTCCTTGTCGTCGCGGCGCACCTGGATGACGGCACCCAGCTCCTCGTTGAACAGGGCCGGCAGCAGGTCACCACCCACGCGGTCGAGCTGGATGTCGAGGCCGCAGTGACCGGCAAACGCCATCTCGGTCAGGGTGACGAAGAGACCGCCGTCGGAGCGGTCGTGGTAGGCGATCAGCTTGCGATCCGCCACCAGCGCCTGGATGGCGTTGAAGAAGCCCTTGAGCTGGACCGGGTTGTCCAGATCCGGGGCACTTTGCCCCAGCTGGCGGTAGACCTGGGCCAGGGCGGAGGCGCCGAGGCGCTGCTTGCCGTTGCCAAGGTCGATCAGGATGAGGTCGGTTTCACCGAGATCGGTGCGCAGCTGCGGGGTCACTGTGTTGCGCACGTCCTCGACCCGGGCAAAGGCGGAGATGAGCAGGGAGAGCGGCGAGGTGACGCTGCGCTCTTCCCCGTCCTGCTGCCAGCGGGTCTTCATGGACATGGAGTCCTTGCCCACCGGGATGGTGATGCCCAGGGCCGGGCAGAGCTCCTCGCCCACCGCCTTGACCGCCTCGTAGAGACCCGCATCTTCCCCCGGGTGACCGGCGGCAGACATCCAGTTGGCGGAGAGCTTGACCCGCTTGAGCGACCCGATGTGGGCCGGCGCCAGGTTGGTCAGGGCCTCGGCCACCGCCATACGGGCGGAGGCCGCGTGAGAGAGCAGCGCCACCGGGGTGCGCTCGCCCATGGACATGGCTTCGCCGTGATAGCTGTCGTAGGTGGCGGCGGTGACGGCGCAATCGGCCACCGGGATCTGCCAGGGGCCGACCATCTGGTCGCGGTTAACGAGGCCCGTCACCGAGCGATCGCCGATGGTGATGAGGAAGGACTTCTCCGCCACGGTCGGCAGACGCAGCACGCGCTCGGCGGCGTCGCTCAAGGTGATGCCGTCCAGTTGCAGCGCCTTGCCCTGGGCGGGCAGGCTCTGCACGTCGCGGTGCATCTTGGGCGCCTTGCCGAGCAGCACGTCGAGCGGCAGATCGATGGGCTGGTTGTCGAAGTGTGCATCGGACAGGGTCAGGTGCTTTTCTTCGGTGGCGGTGCCGATGACGGCATAAGGGGCGCGTTCACGCTCGCACAGGGCCTTGAACAGGGGCAGCTTGTCCTGGGCCACGGCCAGCACGTAACGCTCCTGAGACTCGTTGCACCAGACTTCCAGCGGGCTCATGCCCGGCTCGTCGTTCGGGATGGCGCGCAAATCGAAGCGACCACCGCGATCGCCGTCGCTCACCAGCTCCGGCATGGCGTTGGAGAGGCCACCGGCCCCCACATCGTGGATGAAGACGATGGGGTTCTCATCCCCCAACTGCCAGCAGCGGTCGATCACTTCCTGACAGCGGCGCTCCATCTCGGGGTTGTCCCGCTGCACGGAGGCAAAATCGAGATCCTCGGCAGACTGGCCGGAAGCCATGCTTGATGCTGCGCCGCCCCCCAGACCGATGTTCATGGCCGGGCCCCCCAGCACGATGAGGGCCGCGCCCACGGGGATCTCCCCCTTCTGGACGTGCTCGGAGCGGATGTTGCCGATGCCGCCCGCCAGCATGATGGGCTTGTGGTAGCCGCGCACCTCGACGCCGTTGTGGCTCGGCACCTGCTCTTCGAAGGTGCGGAAGTAACCGAGAATGGCCGGACGACCGAACTCGTTGTTGAAGGCGGCGCCGCCGAGCGGGCCTTCCTGCATGATGTCGAAGGCGCTGACAATGCGGCTCGGCTTGCCGAAATCCTGCTCCCAGGGCTGCTCGAAGCCGGGGATGCGCAGGTTGGAGACGGAGAAGCCGACCAGGCCCGCCTTGGGCTTGGCGCCACGGCCTGTCGCGCCCTCGTCGCGGATTTCGCCGCCGGAGCCGGTGGCCGCCCCCGGGAACGGGGAGATGGCGGTCGGGTGGTTGTGGGTCTCCACCTTCATCAGGATGTCGACGCGCTCCTGGTGATACTGGTATTCGCCGCTGGCGGGGCTCGGGAAGAAGCGACCCCCCTGACTCCCTTCCATCACGGCGGCGTTGTCTTTATAGGCAGACAGGACATGATCTGGCGTCTGCTCGAAGGTGTTCTTGATCATCTTGAACAGCGACTTGGGCTGCTGCTCACCGTCGATGGTCCAGTCGGCGTTGAAGATCTTGTGACGGCAGTGCTCGGAGTTCGCCTGGGCAAACATGTAGAGCTCGATGTCGTTGGGGTTGCGACCAAGTCGGGTGAAGTTCGTCACCAGATAGTCGATTTCGTCGTCCGCCAGGGCCAGACCCAGGGCCACGTTGGCCTCGACCAGGGCGGCGCGACCGCCACCCAGCACGTCCACCTGGGTAAAGGGACGGGGCTCGTGGTGGGCAAACAGGGCGGCGGCCTCGTTCATCTCGCCGAACACCACTTCCATCATGCGATCGTGCAGCAGGGCAGCCACATCGGCGCGCTGGGCAACGCTCAGCTCACCCTTGGCCTGCACGTAATAGGCAATGCCGCGCTCCAGCCGCTTGACCTGTTTCAGGCCGCAGTTGTGGGCGATGTCGGTTGCTTTGGAAGACCAGGGGGAGATAGTGCCGGGGCGGGGGGTAACGAGGAACAGCTGACCGCTGGGGGTGTGTTCCGGGATGGTCGGGCCGTAGCGCAGCAGCTGGCCCAAGGTCGCTCGCTCCGGGGGCGACAGCGGGCTCGTCAGCTCGGCAAAGTGCACGTATTCGGCATAGACGCTTGCTATCTCTACTCCTCTCTGTGCGCAGCTCTGCAGCAGCTTGTGGACACGAAACTCAGACAGTGCTGGGGCACCACGCAAGATTTCCATATACCTTTCTCACCAAGTTTTAGAGTGTGGGGGGATTTGAGACGCGCGTATTATAGGGATCAGCCCCAGCACGAACAAACGTTTTTCTCATCTCCCACGATGTGACTCCCTCCGGACTCTCTGGTATAAAGGGGCCTCTCTTTTGACAAATGCCGATTTTTTCAACAAGGGTACTCACCTACTTGCGCTGCATTTTTCGACTGTTTATCGGGATGATGTTGACGCTGGCCCTGGCCGGTTGCGACTTCCATACCCCCTCCAGCCAGCTGGAACAGATCCGCCAACGGGGCGAGATCCGGGTCGGCACCCTCTATGGCCCCACCTCCTACTACCAGCGTGATGACGTCGCCCAGGGCTTCGACTATGAACTGGCGCAGCTCTACGCCGACTGGCTGGGGGTCAAGCTGACCATAGTGCCGGCCTACAGCACCGCCGAGCTGGTCGAACAGCTACAAAAGGGCAAGCTGGATCTCGCCGCCGCCGCCATCGTCGTGACCCCGGAGCGGCGCAAGCTGTTTCGCTTCGGCCCCGGCTTCTACCAGGTCTCTCCCAAGCTGGTCTACCGCAACGGTTCTCCCAGGCCCAAAGGGCTGGGGGACATCAAGGGCAGCATCGTGGTGCCGGCGGGCTCCACCGGCGAGGATCTGATGAGGGAGCTGGCCAAGCAGTACCCCAACCTCAACTGGCGCACCAACCGGGACGCGGACGTGGAGGAGCTGCTCAAGCAGGTGGCCGACGGCGAGGTGGACTACACCGTGGTGCAGGACACCATCTTGGCCCGTACCCAACGCTACTATCCCGAGCTCACCGAGGGGCTGACCCTGGCCAGCAAGCAGACCGTGGCCTGGGCCATGACCAAGGTGCCCGATGACAGCCTCTACGCCAGCATCATCGACTTCTTCGGCCAGCGCTTCATGGATGGCGCCATCGCCAAGCTGGACGAGAAGTACTTCGGCCACGTGCAGAACTTCGATTTCGTCGACACCCGCACCTTCCTCAAGCGTGCCAAGAGCCTGCTGCCCAAGTACCAGGCGATGTTCCAGACCCACGCCCGAGAGATAGACTGGCGGCTGCTGGCCGCCATCAGCTATCAGGAGTCCCACTGGGACCCCCAGGCCCGCTCCTACACCGGGGTGCGCGGCATGATGATGCTGACCGAGCCCACCGCCAAGGCGATGGGGATCAGCGACCGGACCCATCCGGAGGAGAGCATCAAGGGCGGTGCCCGCTATCTGGAGGAGATGATGGATAAGGTGCCGGACTCGGTGCCGGCGGACGAGAAGGTGTGGTTCGCCCTCACCGCCTACAACATCGGCTACGGCCACATGATGGATGCGCGACGCCTGACCAAGCAGCTTGGCAAGAATCCGGATGCCTGGAGCGACGTCAAGGAGGTGCTGCCCCTGCTGCAACAGGCACGCTGGCATCGCAAGGTGCGCTACGGCTATGCCCGTGGCGGCGAGGCGCGCAACTATGTCAACAACGTGCGCCAGTACTACCAGAGTCTGCTCTGGCTCGACAACGAACAGCAGAAGGCCCACCGCCGCGAGGAGCTGGATGAGGACGACAGCAGCGAACCGGCCGCCCCGGTGGAGCGTCCCGCCATCATCGCCGAGGTGGTCAAGCAGATCATCACCCCCTAGCCCTGGGGGTGTGTTTTCCCGGCAGATTCTCTGTTAACATCCAACCAGATCCGAGGGACGCGAGTCTGGCTTATTGCAATGTATTCATCACGTTGCACTACCTGCCCAGCCGCCCTTCGGCCGAGGAGACCAGGGAGGAGAACAAGATGCGAGCACGCAGAAGAGCCATGTTGGCCCGAAAGACCAAATGTGCCTGGAGCCCGAGACGCAAGCTCAAGCTGGCCGACACCAAGCGCAAGATATGGCACAGAAACCGCTCCTTCACGCTGCTGATAGCGGAGCACACAGTATAAACCCGGCATCCGCCGGGTTTTTTATTGCCTCACTCCGGCGCCGCCACCGCCTCGAACTGCACGGTGCGCTTGGAGACCAGGGTGTTGCAGTGATTGCAGAAGTAATCCACCGCGCCACAGGCCCTAAGCCGCTCCAGCCCCTGCCCGCAGGTCGGGCACAGGGCCCGGATGCGATAGCGGGTCTGGCACTGGCTGCAGCGCGTCTCGTCGCCACGGCTGTCCAGTTCGACCTGACAGGCCGGACACAAGGGTGCACTCATACTCGACTCCTCTCAAAGTGAATGTGCGCTGGGTGGGCCCACCGCGCATTCCCCTCCTCCATCGACTCCAATAAAAACGGCTGCCGGTGAGGGCAGCCGCCTGGCCTTATTTCTTCGTCTTGGCCTTGAGCAGACGCTTGCGCTGGCGCTCCTGGCTCAGGGTCAGGGTGTTCTTCCTGCCCTCGAACGGGTTGACCGACTCCTGGAACTCGACCCGGATCGGGGTACCCATGATCTTCAACGACTTACGGAAGTAGTTGATGAGATAGCGCTTGTACGAATCCGGCAGATCGTTCAGCTGGTTGCCGTGGATCACGATGCGCGGCGGGTTGTAGCCACCGGCGTGGGCATACTTCAGCTTGACCCGGCGACCGTTCACCATGGGCGGCTGGTGATCTTCCTGGGCCATCTGCATGATGCGGGTCAGCATGGCGGTGCTGGTACGACGGGTGGCGGACTCGTAGGCCTCGTTGATGGACTCGAACAGGTGGCCGACACCGCTGCCGTGCAGGGCTGAGATGAAGTGAACGCGGGCGAAGTCGATGAAGCCCAGACGACGGTCCAGCTCGTTCTTGACGTCCTCTTTCACCTTCTGATCCAGGCCGTCCCACTTGTTCACCACCAGCACCACGGAGCGGCCGCTGTTGAGCACGAAGCCGAGGATGCTCAAGTCCTGATCCGTGATGGTCTCGCGGGCATCGATCACCAGCAGGCAGACGTTGGCGTCCTCGATGGCCTTCAGGGTCTTGATGACGGAGAACTTCTCCACCGTCTCGTGCACCTTGCCGCGACGACGCACGCCGGCGGTGTCGATGACCACGTATTTCTGCTCGTCGCGCTCCATCGGGATGTAGACGGAGTCGCGGGTGGTGCCCGGCATGTCATAGACGATGACACGATCTTCACCCAGCATGCGGTTGGTCAGGGTGGACTTGCCTACGTTGGGGCGACCGACGATGGCAAACTTGATGGGCAGATCGGCGAACGGGGTCTCCTTGGTGTCCTCACGGGTGTCCAGCTCGCCGCTGGCTACCAGGCGCAGCAAGGCTTCCTCGTCGAAGTCCTCCTCTTCTTCCTGCGCCTCTTCTCCGGTGGCCGCACCGACCAGCTCTTCCAGGTGGGGAGCCAGAGCCAGCTCCAGCAGGCTCAGTACGCCACGGCCGTGGGCCGCCGCCATCTGGTAGACCTCGCCCAGGGCCAGGCCGTAGAACTCGGAGACCGCGGAATCACCGTCGATGCCGTCGGTCTTGTTGGCCACAAGAAACACCTTCTTGTGGGTCTTGCGCAGGTGCTCGGCGATGGCCTGATCCGCGGCGGTCAAGCCGGCCCGCGCATCCACCATGAAGAGCACCACGTCCGCCTCTTCGATGGCCAGCAGGGACTGCTCGGCCATCTTCAGCTCGATCCCCTCCTCGGTGCCATCGATACCGCCGGTATCGACCACGATAAATTCCAGCTCGCCCAGCTTCGCCTGGCCGTATTTGCGGTCCCGGGTCAGGCCGGGGAAGTCGGCAACCAGGGCATCCCGGGTACGGGTCAGGCGGTTGAACAGGGTGGATTTCCCCACGTTGGGGCGGCCCACCAGGGCTACTACAGGAGTCATAAAAGCCTCATTCTCAAGACGACAAAGGCTCCGGGTCCGAAGACCAGGAGCCGGATATTCCAATTATCGGGCGATCAGGGACGCTTGATGGCGTACAGCTTGCCGCCCCGGCTCTGCACATACAGGGTGTCGCCGTCCACCAGGGGCGCGGCATACAGACCACTGCTGTCGAGCTGCTGCATGGCCTTGATGGACCCGTCGGTCCGATCCAGCCAGTACAGGTAACCTTCCACATCGCCGACCACCACATAGTCACCCAGGATGACGGGGGCAGTCACGGTGCGGTTTTCCAGCTGGGTGTTGGACCACAGCTCGAGGCCATTGCGACGGTCGACCGCAAACAGGTGGCTGCGGCTGTCGGTCAATACGATGGCATTGCCGGTCACCGCCATGTCGCGGTAGCCGGAGTATTTGCGCTTCCACACCTCATCGCCGCTCATCAGCTTGCGGGCCATCAGCTGACCATTGTAGGCGATGGCATAGAGCTCATCACCGGCGATGAGAGGGGTGGCGTCCACGTCCACCATGCGATCCAGTTCGGTGGCGCCGCGCGGGTCGGCCACCTTGGACTGGCGCACCGGCTGGCCGTTGCTGAGCAGGGCGATGCCCACCTTGCCGTCGGCACGGCCGTAGAGTACGGCGCCGTTGGTGATGATGGGAGCACCGGCACTGCGCAGGGTCAGGGGGGGCTGCTCTTCGGACAGGCTCCACTGCAGCTTGCCCTCGTCGGTGTCGAGCGCCACCAGGCGACCCGAGGTAGTCAGCACCACCACACGGCCATCTTCGACGGCGGGGCTCGCCACCACTTCACCGGGCACAGTCGTCTGCCACAGCACTTCCCCGTTTGCCTCGTTCAGGGCGTAGACCACCCCGTTCTCGGACCCCAGGAACAGCTTGCCATAGCGGGAGACCAGGCCACCGGAGAGGCGGGCGCTGCGCTTGTCGGCGTTGATCGGTAAGTCAGCCAGATCCACGCTCCACAGCTCCTTGCCGCTCTCGCGATCGAAGGCTGTCACGTCACCGTCCCGGGCCGCGGCATAGATGTGATCCTCTTCCACCACCGGCTTGAGCTGGGAGTAGAAGTCGCCGATGCCATCGCCCACCGAGGAGGACCAGGCGGTGTCGGCGGTGAACGCAGACTCCACCGTGGGCAACGGGGCCATGGGGTTGAGATCTTCGTCGGAACTGAACAGGGAGCACCCCTGCAGGGCCAGGGAGACGGCCGCTCCCAGCACCACTCGCTTGTAGAGATTACGCATCCGGAGCCTCGCCCGTAGTCACCGCTGGCAGCGCCAGATCGTCCATCTTCAGCTTGAGTTCGGCGCTGCTCTGCAGACCGCCGGCATCCGCCGCCGCCTGATAGGCATCACGTGCCTCTTCGGCCTTGCCCTGCTTGTGCAGGATGTCGCCGCGTACTTCGGCGACCTGGGCCTTGAAGGCGTCGTTGCTGATCTTGCCAAGCTGGGCCAGGGCCTCATCGGCCTTGCCCTGATCGTTCAGGACACGGGCCAGGCGCAGGCCGGCGATGGGCTTGATGCTGTCGTCCCCGCTGCTGGCCACCTGGGTCAGCTGCTCGGCCGCCAGATCCAGCTTGCCTGCCTTGACGGCAGCCGCCGCCAGTTGCAGGGCGGCCAGCTCCGCATAGGCATCACCCTTGTGGGCGGTGATAAAGCTCTTCGCCTGTTCTAGGGCGGCGTCGTCACCCTTGGCGAGCTGGGCGGTCATCTCGTTGTAAGCCTGGGAGGCGGCTTCCTGGTTGCCCTGCTGCATCTCGTTGTAATAACGCCAGCCGAAGAGACCGACCAGACCGATCACCGTCCCTGCGATGACCGAGGTGCCGTTCTCTTTCCACCAGTTCTTGATGACCTCAACCTGTTGTTCTTCAGTGGTATACACTTCCACAGCTTACTCTCCTTTAGCTGCCAGCAGGGCGATGGCGGCATCGACCGAGACGGTCTGTTGCTCGGCCTGGCCACGCAGATATTTGATGGTGATCTCGCCGCTTTGCGCCTCGGTCTCGCCGAGGATCAGGGCAATGGCCGCGCCGCTCTTGTCGGCACGCTTGAGTTGTTTCTTGAAGTTGCCGCCGCCGCAGTGGCTCATCAGGCGCAGGTCAGGCAGCGCATCGCGCAGCCGCTCGGCCAAGGCAAAGCCGGCCTGCTCGGTCCCCTCGCCCACCATGCACAGGTAGACGTCCACCGCCGGGCGGATGTCGGCATTGAGCTCCAGGGTCTCCAGCATCAGCACCAGACGCTCCATGCCCATGGCGAAGCCCACGGCCGGGGTCGGCTGGCCGCCAAGCTGCTCCACCAGGCCGTCGTAGCGGCCACCGGCACAGACGGTGCCCTGGGCACCCAGGCTGTTGGTGACCCACTCGAACACGGTGAGGTTGTAGTAGTCGAGGCCGCGAACCAGGCGCTCGTTCACTTCAAACTGGATGCCGGCGGCGGTGAGCAGACGCTTGAGCCCCTCGAAGTGGGCCAGGCTCTCTTCGCCCAGGTGATCGAACAGGCGCGGCGCGCCCACCAGAATGGCCTGGACCTTCTCGTCCTTGGAATCCAGCACCCGCAGCGGGTTGCTGTACATGCGGCGCTGGCTCTCTTCGTCCAGCTCACTCTTGTATTGCTCCAGATAGGCTACCAGGGCGTCGCGATAGGCGGCGCGCTCGGCACTCTGACCAAGGGTGTTGAGCTGCAGGGTGACGTGATCCTGGATGCCGAACAGGCGCCACAGGCGATGGGTCAGCATGATGAGCTCGGCGTCGATGTCCGGCCCGTTGATGCCAAACAGCTCGACCCCGAACTGGTGGAACTGGCGATAACGGCCCTTCTGGGGACGCTCGTGGCGGAACATGGGGCCCATGTACCACATCCGGCGTTCCTGGTTGTAAAGCAGACCGTGCTCGATGCCGGCACGCACGCAGCTGGCGGTCCCTTCCGGACGCAGGCTCAGGCTGTCGCCGTTGCGGTCTTCAAAGGTGTACATCTCTTTTTCGACCACGTCGGTCACTTCACCGATGGCGCGCTTGAACAGATGGGTCTGCTCGACGATGGGCATGCGCACTTCGCTGTAGCCATAGCTGGCGACGACCTGGCGCAGGATCTGTTCCACTTTCTGCCATACCGGGCTCTGCTCCGGCAGGCAATCATTCATACCGCGAATCGCTTGGATCTGTTTTGCCACGTTGATACTCGAGAAAAAGAGGTAAAATTTGGCCGCATTATAGGGATTTTCGACCCCGAGGTAAAATCGGGTGCCCGGATGCGGGATGTAAAATCAATAACCTAAAGCCGGGGCCACCCCAGGTGGCCCCGCTCTGGTTGAACCCTCAGGGGTTCAACCCTTGTCTATCTGGATCTGGTTGGCCGGATCCAGCATGGCGGCCCGGGCGCGGATGCGTCGCTCCAGGGTCGGCACGAGATCCTTGTTGTCGAGCCGGTCGACCCGCTGGCCCCCTTCGTAGAAGGCGCTCTTGTTGGCGGCGCCCGCAAGGCCCAGATCGGAGACCAGCGCCTCCCCCGGACCGTTCACCACGCAGCCGATGATGGAGACATCCATCGGCGTGATGATGTCCTCCAGCCGCTCTTCCAGGGCATTGACGGTGCCGATGACGTCGAACTCCTGACGGGAGCAGGAGGGACAGGCGATGAAGTTGATGCCGCGGGAACGGATGCGCAGGGATTTCAGGATGTCGAAGCCCACCTTCACCTCTTCCACCGGATCGGCGGCCAGGGAGATGCGCAGGGTGTCACCGATCCCTTCGCTCAGCAGCATGCCGAGGCCGATGGCGGACTTGACCGCGCCGGCGCGAAAACCGCCCGCCTCAGTGATGCCCAGATGCAGCGGCTGATCGATCTGTTTGGCCAGCAGGCGGTAGGCGCCGACAGCCAGGAAGACGTCGGACGCCTTGACGCTCACCTTGAAGTTGTCGAAGTTGAGGCGATCCAGGTAGTCCACGTGGCGCATGGCGGATTCCAGCAGGGCCTCGGGGGTGGGTTCCCCGTACTTTTCCTGCAGGTCCCGCTCCAGGGAGCCGCCGTTCACCCCGATGCGGATCGGGATGTTGTAATGGCGGGCGCAGTCGACCACGGCGCGCACCCGCTCTTCGTTGCCGATGTTGCCCGGGTTGATGCGCAGGCAGTCGGCGCCGTATTCGGCCACTTTCAGGGCGATGCGGTAGTCGAAGTGGATGTCGGCGACGATGGGGATGCGGGTCTGCTGCTTGATGAGCTTGAACGCTTCCGCCGCCTCCATGGTGGGGACGGAGACCCGGACGATGTCGGCACCGACCCGCTCGATCCGCTGGATCTGCTCGACGGTGGCGGCCACGTCCGTGGTCTTGGTGTTGGTCATGGTCTGCACCGTGATGGGGGCATCGCCCCCAACCGGTACATTACCGACCATGATCTGCCTGGATTTGCGACGAATGATGGGAGATTCGTGTGCGGGCTTTTCGTGAACAGACATGGCGGACTGATTACTCCTGCGGCAGTGAGAAGCGGGCAGTCCGGCCGTTGTTGTAACGGCTCATGTCGAAGGACTTGCCCTGGTATTCGAGATTGACCGCCATGGGCGCGCCAATGATGAATTTGAGTGGCTCGGGTCCTTCCAGCACAAGCTCGTCGTTCGCCTTCTTCAGCCCGCTGAACAGGGTCTTGCCGTTGGCATCCTTCACATCCAGCCAGCAGTCGGCGGTGAAGCTCATCTTGAGCTGCGGCGCCTTGGCCGGTTCGGCAGTCTCATCCTGGGCAGGTGACTCGGTCGCCACGGCGGCAGAGGCATCGGTCGATACAGAGGCGCTCGGCTCGGCCACCACGGCCGGCACGGTCGCGGCGGCATCGCTCACGACAGGCGCGGTCGAGACGGCCTCGGAGGCAGCGGGCAGAACGGGCGCGGCGACGTCGACATCCACCTCGGACGGCACGGCCGCGCTGGGGGTACTATCGGTGCTGCTTATCTCGGTGGCGGCCAGAGCCTCCTCACCGGCGGAGCGGCGCGCCGTGCTCTGCCACCACCAGGCGACGGAGAGACCGATCAACACCAGGATCACCAGCCAGGTCATCACCTTCAGGCGGCTGTCATTGGCCTGCTGACGGGAGCGGCGGGAGAAGCTCTGCATGTCGATGTTGTCGGGGGGGGTCAACCCCAGCTTGTCGTAGGCGGCGAGGATGGTCTCCTCGGGAATGCCGACCAGCTTGGCATAGGCGCGCAGATAGCCGCGAATGAAGGTATGGGACGTATGCTTGTCGTAGGTATCCGCTTCGATGGCGGCGATCAGGGTAAGACGAAGGTGAATGCGGGACGCAACCTGTTCTCGCGTCCAGCCGAGCTGTTCACGGGCATTGCGCAGCAGCTGGCCTGGGCCCGCTGCCTGGGAGTCGTCTTGGAAATCGTGTGGCTGTTCAGTAGTCATTGGCTAAGTAACGCTTGGCTTGTTGCGAAGTGGGATATTGCCTTACCAGCTCAGTCCCGAATTGGTGAAGTAATGCCGGTTTGTCCATGGCCTGGGCCAGCCGCAGCCGGAGCCAGAGGCTCTCCTCGTTTTCCTCTGCCACTTCGGCAAAGCGCACGAGGTAAGACTGGACGTCAGGCAGCTTGCCATCTTTCATGGAAAGCTCCGCCATGTCCAGCAATAACCTAGGATTGCGGGGATTATACCCCAAGGCCAGACGATAGTACTCGCCGGCCTTATCATTTCTGTGATTTTGCATCGAGCAGAGCGCCGCATTCTCGTAGGTATCGGCGATCTTGACGTAATCGGGCTGACTCACCGCCTGCATGAAGGCCTTGTCCGCCTCGTCGAAGCGGCCGCGGTTGCAGAGGAAGGCACCATAGTTGTTCATCGCGTCAGCATTGGACGGATCCATGGCCAGCGCTTTCTTGTAGTTTACCTCGGCCGCCTTGAAATCCGACACCTGCTGGTAGAAGTAGGCAAAACCGATGTAAACCTGAGGATTGTTGGGATCGTACTGGAGGGCACGGTCAAGGTTGAACTTCGCCTGTTCGGCATTGCCCTGACGCAGGTATTGGATCCCCAGATCGAGGCGAGTCTGGGCGGCGGCCTTGAGGTCGGGACCCACTTCACGCTGGGTCGAATTCTGGCCAGCGTAAGTGGTCTCTGTCACACAGCCTGGCAGCGCACTGAGCGCTGCCACTACGATCAATGTACGGATATCCATTTCCTGTCTATACAATGGCTTAGGAGTTAAACCATTTTGACGGAAATCCCATCCTGTTGCATCCGATTTTTCATGGTGCGCTTGGTACGGTCGATTACCTCCCCCACCAGCTGGCCACAGGCGGCATCGATGTCGTCCCCGCGGGTCTTGCGCACGATGACGGTCAGACCATATTCCATCAGCACCTTGGAGAAGCGGTCGATGCGGCTGTTGCTCGGCTTGCCAAACGGGTTGCCCGGGAAGGGGTTGAACGGGATCAGGTTGATCTTGCAAGGGGTTTCCTTGAGGACCTTGGCCAGCTCATGGGCATGCTGCATGTCGTCATTGATATGATCGAGCAGCACATATTCCACGGTGACCCGACCGCCGTTGGCGTTGGATTTCGCCAGATAGCGGCGAACCCCGGCAAGGAAGGACTCGATATTGTACTTGTCGTTGATCGGCATGATCTCGGAGCGAAGCTGGTCGTTCGGTGCGTGCAGGGAGATGGCCAGGGCCACGTCGATCTGGTCCCCCAGCATGTCCAGTGCCGGCACCACGCCGGAGGTGGAGAGGGTGACGCGACGCTTGGAGATGCTGAAGCCGAAGTCGTCCATCATCAGCTTCATGGCCGGCACCACGTTGGCGAGGTTGAGCAGCGGCTCGCCCATGCCCATCATCACCACGTTGGTGATGGGACGCTTGCCACCGACGACCTTGGCAGCGCGCCACACCTGACCGATGATCTCGGAGACCTTCAGGTTGCGGTTGAAGCCTTGCTGGGCGGTGGAGCAGAAGGTACAGGCCAGGGCGCAGCCCACCTGGGAGGAGACGCACAGGGTCGCGCGATCCGCTTCCGGGATGTAGACGGTCTCGACCTCCTGGTCTCCCACCTGCAGGGCCCACTTGATGGTGCCGTCTGCGGAGCGCTGCTCACGGCTGATTTCGGGGGCACGGATCTCGGCGATGGCCTTGAGGCGCTCGCGCAGCGCCTTGTTGACGTTGCTCATCTGATCGAAATCATCACAACCAAAGTGATAGATCCACTTCATTATCTGATCGGCCCGGAACGGCTTCTCGCCCAATTCGACGAAGAAGGCACGCATGGCATCCCGATCGAGATCCAGCAGGTTGGTTTTCATTTCGCTCATCAAGGGCCTCAGCTCACACACTTCATAAATTATCGGCTGACCTACGTCAGGGGGCGGCATTGTACAAATAATGGGTCCGGCTTTCCACCTGGAGAATAAGTGGATATTGACCGAATGACCAAAAAACAAAAGGGAGCCGAGGCTCCCTTGGGCATCACCAGACAACATCAGCCGCGCGGGCAGATCTCGTCGTCGGAGAAGAAGTAGGCGATCTCGCGGGCGGCAGAGGCCGGGGCGTCGGAGCCGTGAACGGCGTTGCGATCGATGCTCTCGGCGTAGCAGGAACGCAGGGTACCGGCCAGGGCTTCTTTCGGGTTGGTGGCGCCCATGATTTCACGGTGACGGCGGATGGCGTCTTCCCCTTCCAGCACTTGCACCATGACGGGACCGGAGGTCATGAAGCCGACCAGACCGTCATAAAACGGCTTGCCCTGGTGCTCGGCGTAGAAACCGGCGGCCTGTTCGCTGGTCAGGTGCAGCATCTTGGCGGCAACCACTTTCAGACCGGCGCTCTCGAAGCGAGCATAAATGGCACCAATCAGGTTCTTGCTGACCGCGTCCGGTTTGACGATAGAGAAGGTACGTTCGATAGCCATTGAGTTCTTTCCTTAACTACAGAGGTTTATTGTAGGAATCCATTTTTCGGCGGCGATTATACGTAAACAAAGCGCGAAACAACACACAAAAAATCAACTTTTTGTTAAACAAAAGATTCCTTGAAACAACATGGTGACTCATCTTGTGCCATGGGGGTAAGAAAAAATGTGCGCTTGCGCACGATTGCCTTGCTAATGCCCTGAAACCCTATCAATTGCTCAGCAAAGCAGCACGGTCGAAAAGGGCACCCCGGGGTGCCCTTTCGCGTTATCAGATCGCCGAACGTGTCTCCGTCAGCAGGGCGTGCGCTATGGTGCGCATCCCCAGGGTGTTGGCCCCCGGTGCCCAGAGGCTGTCACCGTTCTCGTTGAAGCAGGCCGCCAGATCCACGTGCAACCACCCCCTCCCCTCGTTGGGCACGAAGCGGGAGAGGAAGCCCGCCGCATTGGAGGCACCGCCCGGGCCGCCCCCCGGTACCGGACGGCTGTTGGCGGTGTCGGCGTAGTGGGACGGGCACTGATGGCGATGCCAGGGCTCCAGTGGCAGGGGCCAGGCCGGCTCCTGCTCTGCATCCGAGTACGCCATGGCGCGGCTCACCAGCCCCTTGTCGAGGCCGAACAGGGCGTTGTAGCGCCCCCCCAGGGCCATCACCGCCGCCCCCGTCAGGGTGGCCGCGTCGATGATGAGGGGCGCGCCGGATTCACCGGCGAGCTGCAGGCCATCGGCCAGCACCAGGCGACCCTCGGCATCGGTGTTGACTATCTCCACCGTGGTGCCGTTCTTGTAGGTGAGGATGTCGCCCAGCTTGTAGGCATGACCGGAGACCAGGTTCTCGGCGCAGCAGAGGATGAGCTTCACCCGCTTGTCCAACCCGCGCAGTATGGCCAGCGCCAGGGCGCCGGTCACGATGGCGGCGCCCCCCATGTCGTGCTTCATGGTCAGCATGCCCTGGGAGGTCTTCATGGAGTAGCCGCCGGAGTCGAAGGTGATCCCCTTGCCCACCAGTGCGGCCGCCACCGGCGCCTTGGGATCCTTGCTGGGATTGAAATCCAGCTCCAGCATCACGGGCTCGCGATCGCTGCCACGGCCGACCTGGTAGAGGCCTACCCAACCCGCCTGCTGCAGCGCCTCTCCCTTGAGGATGCGATGGCTGATGCGATCCGGTGCCAGCTCGGTGAGGAAGGCTGCCGCCTCCACCGCCAGCTCCAGCGGCCCCAGCTGCTCCGGCGTGGCATTGGTCATCTCCCGCACCCAGCGCCCGCAGAGCCAGCGCGCCTCCAGCTCCTCCCTGTCCTCCTCGGACGAGGTGGCCCACTGCAGGGCCACTTCCGCCTTGGGCGTCTGCAGCCCCTGGGCGAAGGCCCACTGCTGCTCCCGTTCCCAGTGACCGGCCAGGACCACCTGCTGGATCCCCTGGCTGCACAGGCGACGCGCCGCCTGCTGGATGTCCAGCAAGGGGGTGGCGGTCACCAGATGGATCACCATGCCATCGGCGCGATGGGAGAGCAGTGCCCCCTCCCCCCACTCGGCCGGCGCAAATTCTCGGCTCAACCAGACGTTCATGCGCTCACCTCCTGCAACCAGCGCGCTATGGTTCTCAGACCGTGGCCCTTGGCGCCGGTCGCCCAGAGATCGTTGCCGGACTTCTGATAGGAGGCGGCCAGATCCAGGTGCACCCAGCCTTTACCTTCGTCACGCACGAAACGGGACAGGAAGGCGGCCGCCGTGGTGGCACCGGCGGTGCCTTCGGCGGAGGCCACGTTCCCCAGCTCGGCAAAGGCGGAGGTGAGCTGGCCCGCGTGCCAGGGCTCCAGCGGCAGGGCCCAGGCCTGCTCGTTTTCGGCCTTGGCTGCGGCCAGCGCACGCACCTGCTCGGACTCATCGAGGGCGAACACGGCGTTGTAGTCGCGACCCAGCGCCGTCTTGGCGGCGCCGGTAAGGGTAGCAGCATCGAGGATGTAGGCTGCCCCGCTCTCGCTCGCGGCCAGCAGGCCGTCTGCCAGCACCAGACGACCTTCCGCATCGGTGTTCTGGATCTCCACCGAGATGCCATTGCGATAGGTGAGGATGTCGCCAAGCTTGAAGGCGTGGCCGGAGACCAGGTTCTCGGCGCAGCAGAGGATGAGTTTGACCCGCTGCTTGAGGCCACGGCTGATGGCCAGTGCCAGGGCGCCGGTCACCATGGCGGCACCGCCCATGTCGGACTTCATCGGCAGCATGTTGTCGGAGGACTTCATGGAGTAGCCGCCGGAATCGAAGGTGATCCCCTTGCCCACCAGAGCCGCCAGCACGGGGGCGTTGGCATCTCCGGTCGGGTTGTAGTCGAGTTCGAGCAGCACGGGTTCGCGCTCGCTGCCGCGGCCCACCGACCAGATCCCGATGTGCCCGGATTCACGCAGCGCCTCACCGGCGGTGATGCGGGCGCTCACCTTGTCGCCGCCCAGGCTGCGGATCAGCAGCAGCGCGGACTCCGCCAGGCTCATGGGATAGATCTCCTCCGGGCAGCCGTTGGTCACCTCGCGCACCCAGCGGGCCGCCTTGAGCAGGGCCGCCAGCTCGCCGGCTTCCTTGTCGCTCTGCTCGCCGAAGTCCAGTTCGCGCACACCCTTGGCGGCGTAGAAGCCCTGGGAAAACGCGTAGCGGCGCTCCAGATCCCAGCCCTCGCCCACCAGTCTGACGCGCTTGATGCCGCTGGACTCGAGGCGTCTGGCCCCGCGCTGGATGGCGCGCAGCGCCTCTTTCTCCTGGCTACCGGCCCCAAGGTGGAGATGGGCCTCGTCGCCATTGAAACTGAGCAGGGCACCCTCGCCCCAGTGGGGAGCGGCCGCCTGGGAGGACAACCGTACGTTCATCATGTCAGCCATGTTCTCTTGCTTCCTTGTTATTGGCACTTTCATCTACGAATAGGGAAATCGCGGGCACAAAAAAGGCCGCACCCTCAAGGGTCACGGCCTTCACCATATCATTACTGCACCGCGTGATGCTGCACACTCAATTCACTCATGTGTAATTAAGCGGCCATCAGTGGCGTTCGGACGCCAGGTTCAGGGTGTACTTGGGCAGCTCCACCACCAGATCCTCGTCCGCCAGCCTGGCCTGGCAGCTCAGGCGGGATTCAGGCTCCAGCCCCCACGCCTTGTCCAGCATGTCGTCTTCCAGCTCGTCGCTCGGCTCCAGGGAGTCGAACCCTTCCCGCACGATGCAGTGGCAGGTAGTGCAGGCGCAGGACTTCTCGCAGGCGTGCTCGACTTCGATGCCGTTGCGCAGCGCGATGTCCAGTATGGTCTCACCGCTCACGCCTTCGAGGGCGGCGCCCTCCGGACAGAGTTCGGGGTGAGGCAGAATGATCACTTTTGGCATATTACACCTTGTTGACGTTTTGGCCGGTCAGCACCTTGCGAATGGAAGCATCCATGCGACGGGCCGCAAACTCGCCACTGGCAGCATCCGCCGCCTCTATGGCATCTTTGATTTGATTCGTAGTACCAGTGTGGCGCATGGCCAGCAGATGCTGGATGGCCTCATCGATATGCGCGCGTTCGGCAGGGCTCAACAGCGACTCGCCATCGGCAGCCAGGGCAGCATTGAGGCTCTCGACCACGCGATCCGCCTCGACCTGCTGCTCCGCCAGCATGCGGGCGTCCATGTCCTGCTGGGCGTTGACGATGGAGGCGCTCAGCATGCTGAGGATGTCCTCTTCCGCCAGCCCGTAGGAGGGCTTGACCTGGATTTCGGCCTGCACGCCGGAGGATTTCTCCATGGCACTGACCGACAGCAGGCCATCCGCGTCCACCTGGAAGGTGACGCGAATATGGGCCGCCCCCGCCGCCATGGGCGGAATGCCGGTCAGGGTGAAGCGTGCCAGGGAGCGGCAATCCGCCACCAGCTCGCGCTCCCCCTGCACCACATGGATCGCCATCGCGGTCTGGCCATCCTTGAAGGTGGTGAACTCCTGGGCGCGGGCCACCGGTATGGTGGTATTGCGCGGGATCACCTTCTCGGCGAGGCCTCCCATGGTCTCTAACCCTAAGGAGAGCGGGATCACGTCCAGCAGCAACATCTCGGCGTCGGGCTTGTTGCCCACCAGGATATCAGCCTGGATGGCGGCACCGATGGCCACCACCTTGTCGGGGTCGATGCTGGTGAGCGGCGGGCGCTGGAAGAACTCCCCCACCAGCTCGCGCACCAGGGGCACCCTGGTGGAGCCGCCAACCATCACCACTTCCAGCACCTCTTCCTGCTCGAGACCCGCATCGCGCAGGGCGCGGCGGCATGCCAGCAGGGTACGCTTGACCAGGGGGGTGATGAGCGCGTCAAACTGGCTGCGGGTGACCGTACCCTGCCAACCGGCAAAGGCGCAAGGGACTCTGTCGGCATCCGTCAGGCCGTGCTTGACGCTGGCGGCCACGTCCAGCAGTTCGCGCTGGGTGCGGGCGTCGAGCTGACCGGACAACCCGGCTTGCTCTTTGAGCCAGTCGGCCAGCAGGTGATCAAAATCATCCCCCCCGAGGGCGGAGTCGCCACCGGTGGCCATCACTTCAAAGACGCCGCGATGCAGGCGCAGAATGGAGATATCGAAGGTGCCACCGCCGAGATCATAGACGGCGATCACCCCTTCCTGACCGGAGTCGAGGCCATAGGCGATGGCCGCAGCAGTGGGCTCGTTCAGCAGGCGCAGCACGTGCAGACCGGCCAGCCTGGCCGCGTCCTTGGTGCCCTGACGCTGGGCATCGTCGAAATAGGCGGGCACAGTGATGACCACGCCGTCGAGATCTCCCCCGAGGGAAGCGGTGCCGCGCTCGGCCAGGGTCTTCAGGATCTCGGCGGAGACCTGAACCGGATTGACCAGTCCCTGACGGGTCTGAAGCTGGGGCATGCCGTTGTCGGCGGCCACGAATTCATAGGGCTGCTGACGGGTATCGATGTCGGCCAGCGCCTTGCCCATCATCCGCTTGACCGAGACGATGGTGTTGTGGGGATCGAGGGCCGCTTCACGTTTGGCGTCGACCCCGACCCGCACCTGGCCGTCGGTCTGATAGTGCACCACTGAGGGCAGCAGGAAACGCCCCTGCTCGTCGCAGAGGGTATCGGCCTGGCCGCTGCGCACGGCGGCGACCAGGGAGTTGGTGGTGCCGAGATCGATGCCGACGGCCCGTTTATGCTGGTGAGGCGCGGCGCTCTGGCCTGGCTCGGCGATTTGCAGTAATGCCATGGGTAATCACAATTCCTGCGTTAGAGGGTCAAGACTCGAACAGCGAGTCTTCGAATCGTTCCAGCTCCTCGAGGAGCTTGTCGACAAACTTGAGCTTGCGGACGCAATCCGCTGCGGTCAGATCCTCACCCGACGTGAGGGCCTGGGTCAGCCGTTGCATCAGAGACTGGTGATCATGCCTGATTTCTCGGCGAAAATCTTGGACGGCCCCCTCAGGATCCGCATCCCCTTTGAGATCGGCCAGACGTTCGCGCCACTCCAGCTGTTGCATCAGGAAGGCAGGATCTTGCAGCGTCTGCTGTTCGCCGCGGATATCGGTACCGCGCAGGGAGAGCAGATACTCGGCTCGGCGCAGGGGCGCCTTGAGGGTGGTAAAGGCATCGTTGATCTGGGCAGCACGCTGCACCGCAGCCAGCTGCTCCCGCTCGGGGGCGGTGGCAAAACGATCGGGGTGAAAACGGGCTTGCAACTGACGATAGGTGTCAGCCAGCTGGCGAGTATCGAGCTCGAAGCCCTCTGCCAGCCCGAACAGCTCGAAATGATTCATCGTACGTCCTCAGACAATACCGCGGGTACCGCCATCACACTCGTCTTGAACATGGAAGCAGTGGCATGGGGGTCATACCACTGTGTTGATGAGCAAGGCGTCAGACACGAAAGCACTGGCCTTTGACGCTGGCGAGGCTGTTGAGCCGACGATTTCTCGTCAGCTCAATCACCTAGACGCTGAAGCTTTCGCCACAACCGCATTCGCCCTTGGCATTGGGGTTGTTGAACTGGAAACCCTCGTTGAGGCCTTCCTTCACGAAGTCCAGCTCGGTGCCATCCAGGTGGATCAGGCTCTTGGCATCGACGATGATCTTGACGCCTTTTTGCTCGAACACCTGATCCTCGGCGGCCAGCTCATCCACGAACTCGAGCACGTAGGCAAGGCCCGAACAGCCGGTCGTCTTGACACCGAGGCGCAGGCCGATGCCCTTGCCCCGGTTGGTCATGAAGGAGGAAACCCGCGCCGCTGCGGCATCTGTCATGGTTATGGCCATACTGCTCTCCGGACCTTAAAGACCTTTCTTCTGCTTGTAATCGGCGATGGCGGCCTTGATGGCATCCTCCGCCAGAATGGAGCAGTGGATCTTCACCGGCGGCAGCGCCAGCTCTTCGGCGATGTCGGTGTTCTTGATGCCGGCCGCTTCGTCCAGAGTCTTGCCCTTGACCCACTCGGTCACCAGGGAGCTGGAGGCGATGGCAGAACCACAACCGTAGGTCTTGAACTTGGCGTCTTCGATGATGCCGTCATCGCTGATCTTCAGTTGCAGCTTCATGACATCGCCGCAGGCCGGTGCACCGACCATGCCGGTGGCGACGCTGGGGTCGTTCTTGTCAAAACCACCGACGTTGCGGGGATTCTCGTAGTGGTCGATTACTTTTTCACTGTAAGCCATATCTAACTCCTGCTAATTCCGTTGTTCACCAAATACTTGCTCTTGTGGCAAGGATCAGTGATGTGCCCATTCGACCGTGTTCAGATCGACGCCGTCCTTGAACATCTCCCACAGGGGGGACATCTCGCGCAGACGACCGATGGAGTCGCAGATGAGCTTGATTGCGTAGTCGATCTCCTCTTCCGTGGTGAAGCGACCGATGCTGAAACGGATGGAGCTGTGTGCCAGCTCGTCGTTCAGGCCCAGGGCGCGCAGCACGTAGGAGGGTTCCAGGCTGGCAGAGGTACAGGCCGAGCCGGAGGAGACAGCCAGATCTTTCAGCGCCATGATGAGGGATTCCCCTTCCACATAGGCGAAGCTGACGTTCAGGTTACCCGGGACACGGTGGTCCAGATCCCCGTTGATATAGACTTCTTCGATGTTCTTGATGCCGTCCCACAGACGCTGACGCAGGGCCATGATGTGCTGGCTCTCGCTCGCCATCTCTTCCTTGGCGATGCGGAAGGCTTCACCCATGCCGACGATCTGGTGGGTTGCCAGGGTGCCGGAACGCATGCCGCGCTCGTGACCGCCACCGTGCATCTGGGCTTCCAGACGTACTCGCGGCTTGCGGCGCACGTACAGGGCTCCGATCCCCTTGGGACCGTATACCTTGTGGGCAGACATGGAGAGCAGGTCAACCTTCAGGGCTTCCACGTCAACCGGGATCTTGCCCACGCTCTGGACTGCGTCCACGTGCAGCAGGATCTTGCGGGAGCGGCACAGCTCGCCGATGGCGGCGATGTCTTGAACCACGCCGATCTCGTTGTTGACGTGCATGATGCTCACCAGAATGGTGTCATCGCGCAAGGCGCCTTCGATCTGCTCCAGAGTGAACAGGCCGTTGGGCATGGGCTCGAGATAGGTCACCTCGTAGCCTTCACGTTCCAGCTGACGGCAGGTATCCAGAACGGCCTTGTGCTCGGTCTTGGAGGTGATGATGTGCTTGCCCTTGCCGGCGTAGAAGTGGGCGATGCCCTTGATGGCCAGGTTGTTGGACTCGGTCGCGCCGGAGGTGAAGACGATCTCGCGCGGGTCGGCACCGATCAGCTCTGCCACTTGATTACGGGCCAGATCGACCGCCTCTTCGGCCTGCCAGCCGAAACGGTGGGAACGGGAGGCAGGATTGCCAAACAGGCCGTCCATGGTGAGGCACTGCATCATTTTTTCTGCGACACGCGGGTCCACCGGACAGGTTGCCGAATAATCAAGGTAAATAGGCAGTTTCATCTTTTTCTCCGTTACGACGGGGTCACACTGCGACTCGTCGTGGAAAGCACGTTTATAGTTGGACTTTCAAGCTCACATCACCGCGTTCCGCCCGGTCAACCAGGGACAACACGGTCTTCATTTGTTCATCTTGCTTGCCGGCTATGCGGCGCACATCGGCCTGGCCGACCAGCTCCGCCAGGGTGATATCCCCGAGGAAGCTGGAAATACGCTCGCTCAGATCTCGCCACAGGGAGTGGGTCAGACACTGGGTACCGCCGTGGCAGCCCCCCTTGCCGAGGCACTTGGTCGCATCGACCGACTCATCGACCGCGGTGATCACCTGACCTACCGAAATCTCGCCAGGGGCCAGACCGAGGCGATAGCCACCGCCCGGGCCGCGTACGCTGCTCACCAGGCCATGCTTTCGCAGACGGGCAAACAGCTGTTCCAGATAGGACAAGGAGATGCCCTGGCGTTCTGAAATATCAGCGAGGGGAACGGGCCCCTGCTCTGCATGCAACGCCACGTCGAGCATGGCTGTCACTGCGTAACGTCCTTTTGAGGTCAGTCTCATATGCCTTACCGTCTTGCGAACCAATCAATATAAGGCACATGGTCACATACCCGACTAAATCAGTCAAGTATATAGTTGAGTAAATCAGTCGGGATTAATCCTGCGGCCGGGGTTTCTGAACCGAGGTGAGGATGCCGCGCAGGATATTCAGCTCCACCGCCTCCGGTCGAGCCCGATTGAACAGGCGACGCAGCTTGCTCATCACGTGACCGGGGTGATCGTCGGCAATGAATCCCGTCTTTTGCAGCGTCTGCTCCAGATGCTGATAGAACCCCTCCAGTTGCTGCGCGCTGGGATAGGCCACCGGCTCCACGCCCGGTTCTGAGGCCGGCTGTTCCTGCAGCGCCAGCCAGCGCATCCGCACCTCATAGCAGAGGGTCTGCACCGCCATGGCGAGATTGAGCGAGCTGTACTCCGGGTTGGCCGGGATGGCCACATGGTAGTGGCACTTCTGCAGCTCGTCGTTGGTGAGGCCGGTGCGTTCCCGGCCAAAGACCAGGGCGACCGGATGCTGCGCCCCCTCTTGCACAAGCTGGTGGCCCGCCTCGCGGGGATCCAGCATGGGCCAGCTCAGGGTACGGGAGCGGGCACTGCTACCGATGACCAGACCGCAATCGGCGATGGCCTCCTCGAGGGTCGCCACGATGCGGGCATTGGCCAAGACATCGCTGGCGCCGGCCGCCAGGGCGACCGCCTCTTCGTCCGGCAAGGCTTGCGGATCGACCAGCACCAACTGGGTTAACCCCATGGTCTTCATGGCCCGCGCCGCAGACCCCATGTTGCCGGTGTGGGAGGTGTTTACCAAGACGATACGAATCTGATCCAGCATGCCCAGTCAATCTTCAGTCAAAAATGGCGCGCAATTGTAACATAACCAATCGCTATTTTGGCACCGCTTCTGACCTCGCATTTCAGAACTAACGTGATCCTTCGTATAACCAACCGACCTGAGGAGAGGTGCGCCCTCAGACTAGCTTTAAAGGATGAGCCGCCGTCACGGAGCCCGTCCATGCTTCCTCTCTGGATCTACGAGCAACTGCCGCAGCTGTATCTGTTTATGGCCGCCGCCCTGTGGCTCTTCGCCCACTCTCCCCTGCTCTGGCTCGCGGCCGCCCTGTTGTTTGTGGTGGGGACCCTCATCTGGATGATGCGTTCCAACTACCGGCGTACCGATCTCGTGATCTTCCCGGCCAAGCGCTGGCTGCAACCCGAATGGTTCTATGAGGCCCTGCCGTTTCTGTGGCTGGCGCTGGGGCTGATGCTGCTGCGCCTGCCTGAGACCACGCCGCTGCTGGCGCTGCTCCCCTGTTTGTGGGGCTGTCGATGCCTGTGGGCCCGGCGCCTGCACCGCCACCATGCCAGGGGGTTGGCCAAGCAACTGAGACGCAGCTCAACCCACAGACGCGGGAGCCGGCTCCTGCGCTGAGGGCGCGTTGGCTCGGACGCGTTCGATCAGCCTGGCCAGATCCATCAGGGGATACTTCATCAGGGCGGGCAGACCGTCGAGATCCAGGCTGTCCATCAGGTTTTTCACCTCCAGGCCCAGTTCCGTCTTCCCTTCTATATTCAATCTGCGCTGGAAGAAGAGGGAATCCGGATCTTCACGGCGCCCGGCGATCAGGATGAGATCCTGGCTACTGCCGCTGAAGCAGACATCGGGCTGTTCGCACTGACGGGCTACCACCAGCTTCCCGTCACGTTCACTGATAAACCAGCAGAGCCCGAGATCCGTGACCTCGACCTTCAGCCATTTTCCCGCCAGAAATGCAAAATCCCCCTCGTCGATGGCCTCCCCGAATACCTTTGCCAGCAGGGCCTCCATCAGGTTCTGTTGCAAGGCGAAGGGCACCAGCTTGAGGGGGTGGCGCAAGAGACGAGGAGCCTGTTCGACCAGGCGGTGTTGCAGTTGTTGAAGCACGATGAACTCCCAGTTTTTTGCGCATTCAAGCACAGGCCCTTCATCCAGATCCTGTTGAAAATCAAACTTGTGCCCACTTACCTCGAGAAGGGTAAAGCCACGTAAAGCTGCCTCAGGTCAAAAAGTGGGGGCGCGAGCATGCATACAATCGGGCCACTTTTTTGCATTTTGCCCTCTCGGAGCGTACCCGATGGAATTACTCTGCCCGGCAGGCAGCCTGCCGGCACTGAAGACGGCCGTGGACAACGGAGCCGACGCCGTCTATATCGGCTTCAAGGATGACACCAACGCCCGCCATTTTGCCGGCCTCAACTTCACCGACAGCAAGCTGGATAAAGCGGTCGACTACGTGCACCAGCACGGCCGCAAGTTGCACATCGCCATCAACACCTTCGCCCACCCTGGTTCCGATGCCCGCTGGAAGCAGGCGGTCGACAAGGGGGTGGCACTCGGGGCCGATGCCCTGATCATCGCCGATCTCGCCGTGCTCGATTACGCCAGTCGCCGCCACCCCGACATGGAACTTCACGTGTCGGTCCAGGCCAGTGCCACCAACGCCGCCGCCATCCGCTTCTACCAGCAACACTTCAACGTCGGCCGTGTGGTACTGCCGCGGGTGCTCTCCATGCACCAGGTGAAACAGCTGGCCCGCGAAACCGACGTCGGCCTAGAGGTGTTCGCCTTCGGCAGCCTCTGCATCATGGCGGAAGGGCGCTGCTACCTCTCGTCCTACATGACCGGCGAGAGCCCCAATACCGTGGGGGCCTGCTCACCCGCCAAGTTCGTGCGCTGGGAAGAAACCCCCCTCGGCCTCGAGTCGCGGCTCAACGAGGTGCTGATCGATCGCTACGGCCGGGGTGAAAACGCTGGTTACCCGACCCTGTGCAAGGGGCGCTTCGAGGTGGACGGCCAGATCTACCATGCCCTGGAGGAGCCGACCAGCCTCAACACCCTGGGCCTGTTGCCCGAGTTGTGCCAGACCGGCATCCAGTCGGTAAAGATCGAAGGACGCCAGCGCAGTCCTGCCTATGTGGAGCAGGTAACCCGGGTCTGGCGCGCCGCCATCGATGCCTATCAAGCCGACCCCGAAGCCTATCAGGTCAAGGCCGAGTGGGACGCCCAGCTCGCCCGCGTCTCCGAGGGAAGCCAGACCACCCTCGGTGCCTATCATCGCCAGTGGCAGTAAGGAGTCCCCGATGCCCTTCTCTTTTCTCCTCTTCACTTGCGGCAACAAGGAGCGCCACTGATGCAATTCTCTCTCGGGCCCCTGCTCTTCTACTGGCCCAAGGCCGATACCCAGGCCTTCTATGAGGCGGCAGCCCAAAGCCAGGCCGACATCATCTATCTGGGGGAGACGGTGTGCAGCAAGCGCCGCGAACTCAAAGTGGATGACTGGATTGCCCTGGCCCGCCAGGTGGCCGGCTCCGGCAAGCAGGCCGTGCTCTCCACCCTGGCCCTGATCTCGGCGCCGTCGGAGCTCAAGGAGGTCAAGCGGCTGGTCGACAACGGCGATCTCCTGATCGAGGCCAACGATCTGGGCACGGTTCAACTTGCCCGCGAGGGCGGCCTCCCCTTTGTCTGCGGCCCCGCCATCAACGCCTACAACGCCGACGTGCTGCGCATGCTGCTCAGAAGCGGGATGCAACGCTGGGTGATGCCGGTGGAGCTGTCCCGCGACTGGCTGGTACAGCTTGTCCAGGATCTGGGCAAGGAGCGCCAGCAGTTCGAGGTGGAGGTCTTCGCCTATGGTCATCTGCCCCTCGCCTACTCGGCGCGCTGCTTCACCGCCCGCTCCCTGGACAAGCCCAAGGACAACTGTGAGCTCGCCTGCATCCACTACCCCACCGGACGGCTGGCCAACAGCCGCGAGGGGCAGAAGGTGTTCAACCTCAACGGCATCCAGACCCAGTCCGGCTACTGCTACAACCTGGGCAACGAGCTTGCGGGCATGGCGGGACTGGTGGACGTGGTGCGTCTCTCCCCCCAGGGGCCGGACACCCTGGACATGCTGGCACGCTTCAAGGCCAATGCGCAGGGGCAGGCCCCCCTGCCCCTCCAGCAGGAGCGGGACTGCAACGGCTACTGGCGCCAGATCCCGGGCATGAGCCTGGTGGAATAACGAAGAGAAGCGCACAGCAGGGAGACCATCATGATCCCCTCCCTGCTCCCTGCCCGAGCCGGGCAGAAACCCCATATCGCAGACAGCAAAAAGGCCTCGCAATGAGGCCTTTTTCACAGGGGCGACAGACGCATCACGCCTTGCCGTTCTTGCCCTGGGCTCCCGGCGGCAGGGGTTTGCGCGCCATCAGCTCCAGCTCCAGCAAGGAGTAGCGATGCTCGATGAAGTCATAGACGTTGTTCGCCAGCGCCAGCTTGAAGTAGCTGATGGCCTCCTTGCGGTTGCCCTTGGCCAGCTCGAACTTGCCGAGATAGAAGTAGGTTTCGCACAGGCGCTCGGCGAGCTCCCGGTTGTCCTTCACCCCTTTCACCACGTTGGTCATCAGCTGGGTGGCATTGATCTCGCCGGTGTAGAGGCGAACCAGATCCCAGTTCCAGGCATCGTCGTCATACTTGTTGAGCCGCTCGCGCATCCGGCTCATGGCCGCCGGCCCGTTGAGCTTCTGCTCGGCCAGATAGAGCCAGAGCACCCGGTAAGGGTCTTCCGGTTGCGCCTCGTAGAAGCGCTTCATATCGGCCGTGGCGAGCTCGGGACGGTTGCCGTAATAGAGGGCAATCCCCCGATTGAGATAGGCATAGTCGTAATCCGGGGCCAGCTCCAGCGCCGAATCGAAGGCCTCATAGGCCTCGTCATAGTTCTGCTGCTGAACCAGATAGACACCGATGAAGTTGTAAGCCTCGGCAAAGTCGGGCTTCTCCCGCAGGGCGCGGTTGAAGTCGAGCCGTGCGAGGGAGCGCAAGCCAACCCGGTCAAACACCACGGCACGCTCGTAGAAGAGTTCTGCCCGCTGTTCGGTCGTCAATTCCATTTCACTGAGCATCTGCCCGAGTCGCGCCAGCGCCAACTCGCTCTGGTAGGAGACCTGCAAAGGGGTCGCCAATACCAGTGAAGCGGGTTGCGGCTTGGGAACTTGAGGCGTTTGTACCTGACTGCTACTGCTGCATCCCCACATGGGGAGCAACAACAGGATACCCGTGAGGTATCCAATCCCTATCCTGACGTTCAATGAACACTCCGACGCTTACGCTTGACCCCGCATATGGTAAAGATCACGGGGCCGTTTGTCATGTGGCGCAACCCCTATCCCTCAAATAAATCAGGATTCGACAGGGTATCCGGCCTCACTCCAACCACGAAAGCCTCCATCGACACTGACGACGTGGGAATACCCCATCTTCTGCAGGTTGTCCGCCACCAGGATGGAGCGAAATCCGCCACCACAATAGAGGTAGAGCTCGGTCGTCGGATCGGGATAGCGGGTCTCGATGTCCCGCTCTATCACCCCACGCCCCAGGTAGGTGGCGCCTGGCAGATGGCCCTTGGCCCATTCGCTCTCCTCGCGCACGTCGACCAGGTGAAAATCCCGGCCTTCATCCTGCCAGCGCTTGATCTGGTGAACGTCGGTTTCCTGCACCTGCGGACGAATGGCCTCGACCAGGGCCAGAAAACGGGGGTTATGTTGCATTGGCTTGCTCCTTGCGTTGGGTAATCGGAGATGGGTGTGTGGGAAGCATCATGACTCACCCGGCCCACAAGAGAAAGGGCGCCTTGCGGCGCCCTTGTCTGTTACGGCAGGATCTCTTGTTGATCCGCTCCCTCTTTTTCCACCTGGGTCGGCAGCATGTGCTCACGCTTGACCCCGAGGAACATGGCAGAGGCGCTCGCCACATAGATGGAGGAGTAGGTCCCGAAGGCCACCCCGATCACCATGGCGATGGCAAAGCCGTGGATGAGCGGCCCGCCCTTGAGCAGCAGCGCCACCACCACCACGAAGGTCAACCCCGAGGTGATGATGGTCCGGCTCAGGGTCTCGGTCATGGAGAGATCCATGATCTCCGCGGTATCCCCACGGCGCACCTTGCGGAAGTTCTCCCGCACGCGGTCGAACACGACGATGGTGTCGTTCAGGGAGTACCCCACCAGCGTCATCAGCGCCGCCAGCACGGTCAGATCGAACTCGTACTGGAAGTAGGCAAAGATGCCGAGGGTGATGATCACGTCGTGAGCCAGGGAGAGGATACCCCCGGTGGCCAGACGCCACTCGAAGCGCACCGCCACGTAGATCAGGATACAGAGGATGGAGGCCAGCATGGCCAGGGCACCGTCTGTCGCCAGCTCGTCACCCACGGAGGGGCCGACGAACTCGACGCGCTTGAGCACGGCACTCTCGTCGATCAGCTTGGCTGCCGCCAGCACCTCATTGCCCTGCTGTTCCACCTTGACCCCCTCTTTCGGGGTCATGCGCACCAGCACGTCGCGGCTGGAGCCGAAGAACTGCAGGGTTGCCCCTTCAATCTTCTGCTGATCCAGCGCCTCGTGCATCTTGTCCAGGCTCACCGACTGCTCGAACCCCACCTCGATGGTGGTGCCACCGGTGAAGTCCAGTCCCCAGTTCAGGCCGCGGTCGTACAGAACGTAGAGAGCGAACACCGTCACCAGCGCGGAGAGGACCATCCCCAGCTTGGCGAAGCGCATGAAGGGGATGGGCTTTTCAAAATGTAGAATTTGAAACATGTCTCTTCCTTAGATCGGCAGCTTGTCGATGCGCCGTCCGCCCCAGGCCAGGTTGATGATGGCGCGGGATACCGTAATGGCGGTAAACATGGAGGCGGTCAGACCGATCCCGAGGGTCAGGGCGAAGCCCTTGATGGCACCGGTGCCGATACCGAACAGGATCACGCAGGTGATGAGCGAGGTGACGTTCGAGTCGGCGATGGTGGAGAAGGCACGATCAAAGCCCATGTGAATGGCTTGCTGCACTCCGCGGCCGTTGCGGATCTCTTCACGAATACGCTCGTAGATCAGCACGTTCGCATCCACCGCCATGCCGAGCGTCAGCACGATACCGGCGATGCCCGGCAGGGTCATGGTGGCCCCGGGGATCATCGACATGATGCCGACGATGAGCACCAGGTTCATGGTCAGCGCCAGATTCGCCACCCAGCCGAAGGCACGGTAGTAGATCCCCATGAACAGCACGATCACCAGCATGGCCCAGCCGATGGCTTCCATCCCGCTGTCGATGTTCTGCTGGCCCAGGCTCGGGCCTATGGTGCGCTCTTCGACGATCTGGATGGGGGCAATCAGGGCACCGGCACGCAGCAGCAGCGCCAGGTTGTGGGCTTCGTTGGCGTTGTCGATCCCGGTGATGCGGAACTGGCTACCCAGACGAGACTGGATAGTCGCGACGTTGATCACCTCTTCCTGCTTGCGGAACTTGCGCTTGCCATCCGGACCAGGCTGCCCCACCGGCTTGTACTCGATGAAGACGGTGGCCATGCCCTTGCCAACGTTGTCCTTGGTGAAGTTGGCCATCTTGTTGCCACCCTGGCCATCGAGCTTGATGTTGACCTGGGGACGGCTGTACTCGTCGAAGCCGGACTGGGCACCCACGATGTGGTCACCGGTCAGGATCACGCGCTTGTGCAGCACCACGGGACGACCGTTGCGATCGTTGTAGACCTTGGAGCTCGGCGGCACCCGGCCACTGGCGGCGGCCTGGATGTCGGCGGCCTCATCGACCATGTGGAACTCCAGGGTCGCGGTGGCCCCCAGGATCTCCTTGGCACGGGCGGTGTCCTGGATCCCCGGCAGCTCGACGACGATGCGCTCGGCGCCCTGCTGCTGGACCAGCGGCTCGGCCACCCCCAGCTCGTTCACCCGGTTGCGGATGATGGTGATGTTCTGCTCGAGGGCGTACTTCTTCACTTCCTTGATCTTGGCTTCGCTCAAGGCGGCCAGCAGGATGAAGTCATCCCCCTTTTGCTCGCCTGTGAAGGTGAGATCCGGGTTCTGACGGCGCAGATAGGAGATCGCCTTGGCCTGATCGGCCTCGTCACGGAACACCACCTGCACCTGATCGCCGACCCGGCGGACGCCGGAGTAACGGATCTTCTGGGTGCGCAGCTCGGATCGGAAGTCCTGGACCATCTGCTCCTGCTGCTTGGTCAGCGCCTCGGCCATGTCCACTTCCATCAGGAAGTGCACGCCGCCGCGCAGGTCAAGACCGAGTTTCAGGGGCGCCGCGCCGATGGCTTCGAGCCAGGCGGGGGTGGACGGTGCCAGGTTGAGGGCGGTGATGAAGTTGTCCCCCAGCTTGTTGGCAACGATGTCACGGGCCTTGAGCTGGTCTTCGGTGTTATTGAAACGGATCAGGATGAAGCCGTGCTCGAACGCCGCATGCTTGACCGGGATCCCGGTTGCCTCCAGCGTCTCTTTCACCTGATCGAGGGTTTCTAGTTTGACTTCGGCACCGCGGCTGGCAGAGACCTGCAGAGCCGGGTCTTCGCCGTAAAGATTGGGGGCTGCATATAGAAAACCGATGGCGATCACGACGATCACCATCAGGTATTTCCACAGCGGATAGCGATTTAACACGCTGTGCTCCTCGGGAGATTAGAGGGACTGGATAGAACCCTTGGGCAGAACGGCAGAGACGAAGTCACGCTTGATGGTGACCTGGGTCTGATCGTTCAGGGCCAGCACAATGTAGTCGCTATCGGCGGAGACCTTGGCGATCTTGCCGACCAGGCCACCGGAAGTGAGCACTTCGTCGCCCTTGGAGAGGGAGCTCATCAGATTGCGATGCTCCTTGGCACGCTTGGCCTGGGGACGGTAGATCATGAAATAGAAGATGAGACCGAACACGGCCAGCATGATGATCATTTCCATGCCACCACCCTGTGCTGCCGGAGCCGCGCCTTCTGCATACGCCTTGGAGATAATGCTCATTTAACAACCTCTTATTGATGTAGATTTGAAAACTAACTTATATGTCGTTGTTATTTCACGTCATTTTCAGCCAGTGGAGGCACAGGCTTCCCTTGCCGACGGTAAAACTCAGTTACAAAGTCGTCTAATTTACCCTGCTCGATCGCGTCCCGCAAACCCTGCATCACGCGCTGGTAATAACGCAGGTTGTGGATGGTATTCAGACGGGCACCCAAGATCTCGTTGCACTTGTCCAGATGGTACAGATAGCTGCGGGTGTAGTTCTTGCAGGTGTAGCAGTCGCAGTCCGCATCCAGGGTGCTGGTGTCTTCCCGGTACTTGGCGTTGCGGATCTTGACGACCCCATCGGTGGTGAACAGATGGCCGTTGCGGGCGTTGCGGGTCGGCATGACGCAATCGAACATGTCGATGCCGCGGCGCACCCCTTCCACCAGGTCCTCCGGCTTGCCCACCCCCATCAGGTAGCGCGGCTTGTCCGCCGGAATACGCGGGCAGACGTGCTCGAGGATGCGGTGCATATCTTCCTTGGGCTCACCCACGGCGAGACCACCGACCGCATAGCCGTCGAAGCCGATCTCCAGCAGGCCGTCCAGGGAGACATCCCGCAGCGGCTCGTAGACGGAGCCCTGGATGATACCGAATAGGGCGTTCTTGTTGCCCAGGGCATCGAACTTGTCCCGGGAGCGCTTGGCCCAGCGCAGGGACATCTCCATGGACTTGCGCGCCTCTTCATAAGTGGCCGGGTACGGGGTGCACTCGTCGAAGATCATCACGATGTCGGAGCCCAGATCGTACTGGATCTCCATGGACTTCTCGGGGTCGAGGAAGATCTTCTCGCCGTTGATGGGATGGCGGAAATGTACCCCCTCCTCGGTGATCTTGCGGATGTGACCCAGGCTGAACACCTGGAAACCGCCGGAGTCGGTCAGGATGGGCCCCTGCCAGTTCATGAAGTCGTGCAGATCGCCGTGGGCGCGCATCACTTCCTGACCCGGGCGCAGCCAGAGGTGGAAGGTGTTGCCGAGCAGGATCTGGGCGCCGGTGTCGCGCACCTCTTCCGGGGTCATCCCCTTGACGGTACCGTAAGTGCCGACCGGCATGAAGGCCGGGGTCTGCACTGTGCCGCGCTCGAATACCAGCTGGCCGCGACGGGCACGGCCATCGGTGGTTTTCAGTTCAAATTTCATTGCTACCTCTATCAGTCAGAGAAACAGTCTGACAACGGAGGGCCCGATGGGCCCGGAAAAAAGAAGCCGGCCGGGATACTGACAAGCAGTCCCTGAACGGCTTCTGAAGGGCGAGGTTTAAGCCTGCGCCCGGCGACGGGTGACGAACATGGCGTCCCCGTAGCTGAAGAAACGGTACTGCCCGGTCACGGCGGCCTGATAGGCGGTCATCACGTTGTCGTAGCCGGCGAAGGCGCTGACCAGCATGATCAGGGTGGATTCGGGCAGGTGGAAGTTGGTGATCATCGCATCGACCACCTGGAACTCGTAGCCCGGGAAGATGAAGATGTCGGTGTCGCTGAAGAAGGGCGCCAGCGGCTTGCCCTGGGCCAGGGTCACCTTGGCCGCGCTCTCGAGCGATCGCACCGAGGTGGTCCCCACGGCGACGACACGACCACCACGGGCACGAGTTGCGGCTATGGCGTCCACCACCTCCTGCGGGACCTCGGCATATTCCGAGTGCATGTGGTGATCTTCAATCTTGTCGACGCGCACCGGCTGGAAGGTGCCCGCCCCCACGTGCAGGGTGACGAAGGCCGTCTCTATCCCCTTGGCGCGGATCCGTTCAAGCAGCGCCTCATCGAAGTGCAGGCCGGCGGTCGGCGCCGCCACGGCACCGGGCTTCTGGTTGTAGACGGTCTGGTAGCGCTCCTTGTCGGCGTCCTCGTCGGGGCGATCGATATAGGGCGGCAGCGGCATGTGGCCGATGGCCTCCAGGATCTCCAGCACAGGGCGCGGGTCCAGGAAGTGGATCTCGAACAGGGCGTCGTGACGGGCGCGCATCTCGGCCTCGACGGGCACGCCGTCGGCACCGGCATCCAGGATCAGGCGGGTGCCTGGCTTGGGGGACTTGGACGAGCGGACGTGCGCCAGCACGCTGTGCTCGTCCAGAATGCGCTCCACCAGCACCTCCAGCTTGCCGCCGCTGGCCTTCTGGCCAAACATGCGCGCGGGGATGACCCGGGTATTGTTGAACACCAGCAGATCGCCGGGGTTGAGCTGGTCAAGCACGTCCACAAAGTGACCGTGGCGCAGGGCGCCGGTTTGACCGTCGAGCTGCAGCAGGCGGCTGGCGGTCCGCTCCGCCATCGGGTAGCGGGCAATCAGCTCGTCTGGCAGATCAAAATGAAAATCGGATACTTGCATCTTTCACCTCGGGGGAATCGGCGGCTAGTCTAGTTATCCCCCTCTTGCAAGGCAACCCAAAAGACTAAAAACCCAAGGCAGACAAGGGATAGCGGGCAATTCTGTGAGACAAGCCCCGTTAAAAAACCTTTACTCTTTTGTATTGACCCTGATCATGTTCTGCCCGCCGGGGCTGGGCTAGGGTGAAAGCAGATACACAAGGAGGCCCACCATGATGACCCTATCCGAGATCATGACTGAACATCCCTTCACCCTGGGTCCGGAGAACAGCGTCAAGCAGGCGATGGAGCTGATGCAGCAGGAGCGGATCCGCCACATCCCCATCGTCGACGAGCACCACCACCTGCTGGGCCTGGTCACCCTTTCCGACATCCTGGCCACCCGCGAGTCCAAGCTGCTGCTGATCAACCCGGAGCGGGAGGCGGAATTCACCGACAGTGTCCAGCTCGACGAGATCATGACTCGCCAGGTGGCGAGCGTGGATCCCCATGCGGGCATCAAGGAGGCGGCACTCTATCTGCAGCGCCACAAATATGGCTGCCTGCCGGTACTCAAGGGGCGCAAGTTGATCGGCATCGTCACCGAGTCGGATTTCATCGCGGTGGCCATCAACCTGCTGGAGCTGATGGAAGAACAGGAGCCCCCCACCGACTTTTGATCACAAAAAACTGTAATAAAATTACAATAAAAGCGTTTTCAGCCTATTTAAACGGCTATAAGACTGAAACACTTTCAGTTTGACTGAAAAATTACACCACAAACTTGCAATGTGATCTTCATCACAATAAGATACCCGTCATGCAATGGTTGCCGAAGAGGAGATAAGGATTGTGCACCCGACGTCTTCTCTTCATATATCCGCAAGTTTGCACACCCCGTAGTTAGTCTTTGCTGTAAAGCATTTATATCGCCATTCCTTGTTTGATGACCCGGCCCTGTCCTTGCGACCGCGCCGGGATTTTTTTGTCCGCGTTTTTCCTCTCCCGCCACCCCTTCCCCACCCCGCCACATAAAACAAGATCCCACCCGGGCCTTGAAAATGTGACATGGAGGACAGAAATTGAACTTCGACAATGAGTTATCTCTGCAGGCCTGAGATATTCATGTCAGGTACAGTTGCGATGGTTTATCTAATAAATAGATTTATGTGATTCAAAATTGTGGCTTTGACCGATTAGAAAAAGCCACTATGATGCCTCCATCGAAAGTTAAGCGCCTCGTCTGGCACAAGACTCAACACCAGACAGGCATATGTACATCACCAAGGAGCAAATACATGTCTACCTACATCAACACTGAAATCAAGCCGTTCAACGCTACCGCCTACCACGAAGGCAAATTCGTTCAGGTGTCCGACGCTGACCTGAAAGGCAAGTGGTCCGTGGTGTTCTTCTACCCGGCTGACTTCACCTTCGTTTGCCCGACCGAGCTGGGCGACCTGGCAGACAACTACGCTTCCTTCAAGAAGCTGGGCGTCGAGATCTACGCCGTCTCCACCGACACCCACTTCACCCACAAGGCCTGGCACGACACTTCTGACACCATCAAGAAGATCCAGTACCCGATGATCGGTGACCCCACCGGCACCATCACCCGCAACTTCGGCGTGATGATCGAAGAAGCTGGCCTGGCTGACCGCGGTACCTTCGTTATCGACCCGAACGGCGTCATCCAGATCGTTGAAATCAACGCTGGCGGCATCGGTCGTGACGCTCTGGAGCTGCTGCGCAAGGTCAAGGCTGCCCAGTACGTTGCCGCTCACCCGGGTGAAGTCTGCCCGGCCAAGTGGAAAGAAGGCGAAGCCACTCTGGCCCCGTCCCTGGATCTGGTAGGCAAAATCTAAGCCTCCCCGCTCTAAAGACCGGCCCGTTCAAGGGCCGGTCTGTTTTCCGGCCTGGCTCAAGGGCAACGGCCTGCTTTTCGGCCCAGCCTTTACTGTATTCAGTCATATCGCCGACCCGCATTCAGCAAGAAGGAATTCGACCATGTTAGATACCAACCTCAAACAACAGCTCAACGGTTACTTGCAGTACATCGTCAATCCCATCGAGATCAGCGTGTCCGGCAACGACAGCGACAAATCCGCCGAACTCCTGGCATTGGCCACCGAGATCGCCGAGATGTCCCCCAAGATTACCCAGACCTCTGGCACTGCCGCCCGCAAGCCTTCCATGAGCATCGCGTCCCAGGGCCAAGCCCCGCGCGTGCACTTTGCCGGCATCCCCATGGGTCATGAATTCACCTCCCTGGTGCTCGCCCTGCTGCAAAGCGGCGGCCACCCCTCCAAGGCCGATCCGGCCGTGCTGGAGCAGATCAGGAATCTGAAGGGTGAGTTCCACTTCGAGACTTATATCTCCCTCTCCTGCCACAACTGCCCGGACGTGGTACAGGCCCTGAACCTGATGGCGACCCTGAACCCGAACATCACGCACGTGATGATCGACGGCGCCCTGTTCCAGGACGAGGTCAACGAGCGCCAGATCATGGCAGTCCCGAACGTCTATATGAACGGTCAGCCGTTCAGCCAGGGCCGCATCTCCCTGGAAGAGATCCTGGCCAAGGTCGACAGCGGCGCCGCCGAGCGTAAGGCCGCTGAGCTGAGCGAAAAAGCTCCCTACGACGTGCTGGTCGTGGGCGGTGGCCCGGCCGGCGCCGCTGCCGCCATCTATGCCGCCCGCAAAGGCATCCGCACCGCCATCGTCGCCGAGCGTTTCGGTGGCCAGGTGATGGACACCGTCGGCATCGAGAACTTCATCTCCGTGCCCTACACCGAGGGCCCCAAGCTGGCCGCCAGCCTGGAGCAGCACGTCAAGCAGTACGGCGTGGAAGTGATCACCGAGCAGCGTGCCGCCGCCATCAGCAAGGATGGCTACGTGAACGTGGATCTCGCCTCCGGCGCCACCCTGAAGAGCCGCGCCGTCATCCTGGCGACCGGTGCCCGCTGGCGCGACCTGAACGTGCCGGGTGAGCTCGAGTACCGCACCAAAGGCGTGGCTTATTGCCCCCACTGCGACGGTCCCTTCTTCAAGGGCAAGCGCGTGGCGGTGATCGGTGGCGGTAACTCCGGCATCGAAGCGGCCATCGACTTGGCCGGCATCGTCGAACACGTCACCGTGGTGGAGTTTGCCGATACCCTGCGTGCCGACGAGGTGCTGCAGAAGAAGGCCCGCTCCATGGGCAACATCGACATCATCATGAGCGCCCGTACCACAGAAGTGATCGGGGACGGCAGCAAGGTGGTGGGCATGGACTACGAAGATCGCACCACCGGGGAAATCAAGCACCTGGCGGTGGCCGGCATCTTCGTCCAGATCGGTCTGGTGCCGAACACCGAGTTCCTGAAAGGGAGCGAGATTGCCCTGACCCGCTTTGGCGAGATCGAGATCGACACCAAGGGTGCCACCTCATTGCCCGGCGTCTACGCCGCAGGGGACGCCACCACGGTGCCGTTCAAACAGATCATCATCTCCATGGGGGCTGGTGCTACCGCTGCCCTGGGTGCGTTCGATTACCTCATTCGCACCCCGGCTCCGGAGGCCCAGGCCACCCAGGCCGACACCGTGACTGCCTGATAATCCTCTTCAGGCCAACAAAAAACCGACTCCAGGGAGTCGGTTTTTTTATGGGTGAATCACCAGGTTCAGCACTTGGCCTCTTCCGGTTCGCTCGCCTCTGGTTCAGGCGCTGCGGGCTCCGGCGTGGCATAGCTCGTGGGGACCGCCTCCCCGTCCAGATCCGTTCTGGGCTCAAGCTCCGCCGTCATGGGGGTATTGGGCGGCACCGGCATGAAGACCTGGTGCTCGGCCAGGGGGATGGGCGCCCGCTGCCTCCTGCGCCACTCCAGATAGGCGGACAGCAGCAACCCGCACAGCGCGAAGTAGACGAACAACCCTTGCGGCCCGAACCACCCCATGACGAAGGGGGCCAGCAAGGGGCCTATCATGGCCCCCAGGCTGTAGGCGAGCAGCAGCCCCTGATTGGCCCCCAGCACCTGATCCGGATGCAGCTCGTCGCAGGCGTGGCTGAGGCTCAAGGGATAGATGGAGAACGCCATGCCCCCCAGCAGGAACACCAGGCTCCCCTCGACGGGGCCGCGCCAGGCATCCGGCAGCAACACCATCAGGATCGCGAGCAGGGTCAGCACGGCGCAGAGCAGCAGGATCACCCCCCGCCTGTCGTAGCGATCCGACATCCGGCCGATGGGGTATTGCAGGCACATGCCCCCCAGGATCACCAGCGCCATCATGTCCGCCACCCGGGCGAGAGAGGCGCCGCTGTCGGCGAAATAGAGCGGCAACAGGCCATAGATGGCCCCCAGCACCAGACCGGAGGTAAAGCTGCTCGCCATCCCCGCAGGGGTCAGCCGCACCAGCTCCCGCACCCCGACCGCCTGGGGGGCCACCATGGCAGGGGTCGCCACCCGGGAGAGGGCGAGCGGCACCACCGACAGGGTCGCCGCCATGGCGCACAGGGCGAAGGGGGTCAGCACCATGGGATCCACCCACTTCAGCAGCTGCTGGCCCAGAGCCAGGGAGCCGTAGAGCAGGATCATGTAAAGAGACATCAGACGCCCCCGGTTGGCCGGGGTGCTGGAGACCAGCATCCAGGACTCCAGCACCACGAACAGGCCGCCGGTGGCGAAGCCCCCCACCAGTCGCAGTACCGCCCAGGTGACAGGCTCGACCACCATGCCGTGCAGCAGGAACAGGAAACAGAGCAGGGAAGCATAGGCCGCATAGGCCCGGATGTGGCCAACCCGGATGATGAGGCGGGCGTTGACAAAGGCGCCCAGCACCAGCCCGCCGAAGTAGGCGGCCGACACCAGGCCGATGGCCTGGGCCGACACCTCCTCCGCCGACAGGCGCAGCGTCAGCAGGGTGTTGAACAGGCCGTGACCCAGAATGAATATCACCAGGCTGGTCAGGGGGGAGAACAATCGTCTGATCGTCATGGAACCTCCTCGTGGCGAAAGGATCATGGTAGCCCCGGCCTCCCGTCCACTTCAACCCGCCTGCCAGCCCGGGACTATGCTTAACGGGTTCCATCACGGAGATCGTCAAGATGAGACTCATGCTGTTGTTGACCGCCCTGCTCTTCTCCGGCGGCGTCCTCGCCTTCCACTGTCCCATGGACATGAAGAAGATCGATGATGCCCTGGCCGCCGGCCCGGCCCTCAGTGCCGAACAGCTGGCCGAGGTGAAGCAGTTGAGAGCGGACGGAGAGAACCTGCACAAGGCGGGCAAGCATCAGGAATCGGTCGATACCCTGGCCAAGGCCATGACCATCCTCGGCATCGATAAAGGCTAGCGTCACCGTCCCCTGCGACAGGCTGCTTCGCATCATCCCGATGCGAGAGCCAGCCACTGAACACAAGGCCCTCGCCCCCGTGGCGAGGGCCTTGTCATCTCCGGCCTCATACCCGGCCGCTGTAGACCAGGGTGCTGTAGTTGAAGGCTATCTTGCCGTTCACCGCATGGCGCTCGAACTCGCGGCGGATGAGCGCCGTCATTTGATCGTGGGCCGGGGTGCCGACGACAGGCGCATAGGAGGAGGAGTTGAGCCGCCCCAGCACCCCGTCGAGATCGAACAGCTGGCTGTTCTCGAAGCGATCGAGCCGGTACTCCCCGGTGAAGAAGGCGCGAAAATCCGCCTCGCCGAGGTTGCGGTGATTGACCTCCTCGTAGTCTCCCGAATAGGCGTGCAGCCCCTCCTCGTACGCCTTGAGAAAGTCGGTGTTCATCAGCCGATCGTTCCAGATGAGGGCGACCCGGCCACCGGGTCTGAGCAAGCGCTGGCACTCCTGCCGAAAGGCAGCGCGATCGAACCAGTGAAACGCCTGGGCCACCGTCACCAGATCCACCGAGCCCGTCGGCAGGCCGGTGGCCTCCGCACTGCCGTGCAGCCAGCCGATGTTGCCCACGTCAGCCAGCATCCGCCTGGCAGCTCCGCGCATCTCGTCATTGGGCTCCACCGCCCACACCTTCTGTACCCGGGGGGCCAGCAGGGCCGTCAGGATGCCGGTGCCGGCCCCGATGTCGGCCACCTGGGTCTGGGGCCCCATGTCCAAGTTGCTTGCCAGAAAATCCAGCATGGCCGCCGGGTAGCCGGGGCGATATTTCACATAGGCCTCGACCCGGGTCGAGAATCGCTGGGTGCTGTCCATCGCTCGCTCCTTGTGGTGGATCACGCGGATTTGCATGATGCCGTTCAGGCATCCTGCACCAATATCCAGCGTCGGGGCAACCGCATGAGGGCACTTGACTGCCACACAACAACAGACCTGGCCAGAGTCAGCACCCTCAGCATCGGCACGTGCCATGCACTGTGCCTTGGTGATCCCCCCTTGAGCATGGGTTCATCGGGAACTGGCAGAGTGGTCGTGACAGCCAGACCGCAGAGCAGGGTATTCAAGCCTGGACAAGGCTTGAACCTGGCAGAGGCCACAGTGATAAGGCATTGGCCAATGACGGAGTGAGACGGAAGGGAGCGACCCCCTTCAAGCGTCCATGTTCACTCTGGCACTACACTCAACCCTGAACGGCCTCGCCGAGGGAGGCGCACACTGTTGACCACCAGGCCATGGGGGATCCATGTCGACATCCAGATACCTGCTGCCGCTTATCGCTGCCCTGTTGACCGGGTGCGGCGGCGAACTGGTCAGCACGGCGGCAACCACCGGAAAACTCCAGGCGGAACAGGCCAAACAGGCCAGAGCGCAGCTGGATCAATTCAAGCTGCAGCTCAGTGCCGCCGTACAGGCCACCGACACGGCGGCCGCATCGGCCGCCACTCCCTCCCCATAGCAGTATCTGGCCGGCAACGGCCCCGCTGTTTTCAACGGAGAAATAAAATGACGCAAGCAGCAAAGAACCGGATCTGCCTCTGGTACGACGGGGATGCCGAAGCGGCGGCGCACTTCTACGCCCGAACCTTCCCCGACTCCGCAGTCTATGCAGTGCACTGCGCCCCGGCCGACTACCCCGCCGGCAAGAAAGGGGATGTGCTGACGGTCGAGTTCAGGGTGATGGGGATCCCCTGCCTCGGCCTCAATGGCGGGCCCGGCGTCAGCCACGGCTGGGCCTTCTCGTTTCAGGTCGCCACGACGACCCAGGCCGAGACGGATCGCTACTGGCACGCCCTCATCGAGAGCGGCGGTCAGGCGAGCGAATGCGGCTGGTGCCAGGACAAGTGGGGCATCTCCTGGCAAATCACCCCCCTGGCCCTGATGGAGGCGATCACCGATCCCGACCCTGCCGCCGCGAGGCGCGCCTTCGAGGCCATGATGCAGATGGGCAAGACTGAAATTGCCGCCATCGAGACACCGCAGTGCTAGCGGCTCCGCCTGTATGGAGATGATATTCACCTGACAGTTGCCCACAAAAAGGTGTGGTAATACGGCTTCAAACCCTTGGAACTCGCGCTGCCATCCAAATTTATCTGGCTGGGTCTGGCTTGGGCAACAATACCAGATGGATATAAATCACAGTAACTTTTTCAGATCATTCAACTTATTACTATCAATGAAATAATCATTTAAGGCAATGTCGGACAATTTTTCAACTAGCTTAGCAGGTACCATAGGATGCATAGCGACATGGTACAAAACTGAGCTATATCCATAATGCCCACTATTCCCTACATGCCAAACGAGCCTTTCTAAAGTCTCTGGTAGAGTATTGCGGTGTTGTGCTATTAGTTCGTGCATTATTTTTGTTTGATCTGTAAATGCCAATATTTCCAACGCTTCTGAGGTTGTCCGTGGATGCCTAGCAACAGATTGTCTGACCCACTGGTCACTGTCCTCAATCATCTTAGACAGTATTTCAGGTGGAGTAACAGGATGCTCCGCTACGCAAATACGAACATTGGCACTTTGATCATTTGAAAGCATTGTAAGTATATTGGGTGAGGTTATGAGATTTTTAGCAACTAGCTCCCTAATATTCTCGACATTATCATAAGACAAAACATACAAGGCATTAATGGGTAGTGATGGGTGTTCAAATAATGAATACCGAACAGATAAACTTTTGTCATTAGATAAATGAATCAATGTTTCGGACGGTGAGGATGGATTAGATGCAATGGCGCAACGTATATCCTCATTTTCTTCACTTGCCAAGCTCATCAATACATTAACTGGTGCAGCCATATTTTTCGCCACACTTAAACGCTCCGACAAATTATCACTTTTAGAGTAATGCACAAGCATGTTAATAGGTGTTGATTTATTTCCTGCTACTGCTGCACAAACCGATGATTCCTTATCCACCGCTAAAGTAACTAATACATCGCGTGGAGTGATGCTGTTCTCTGCCACCCTTCTTCGAACCCTTTCATGCGGATCTTTTGCTAATTTTGTTAGCAACTCTATTGTGGCAGCTTGATTTGAGGCAACCCCAGATCTGACCAGCGGGCTATCATCCTCAGCTAGTATAGACAGCGCATTAAACGGCGAAAATTCATAACTGGCAATATAAGAACGAGCATTTTCATTTAATTCACTTAGTCCCTGCTTTAGCTGTTCGACACTTAGATCTTCTGGGAACATTTTATCACCATTTATTCATTTGTTAAAAAACCATAGTTTAGTAAAAAACCGACATGCTTTAGCGCGTATTTAAAACAATAAAAATCTATTTTCATCTGGGTTATAATAATTTTCTGTGACTCGACGAGATCCTTTATGGTCAGCATGCCACTGAGTAATGCCGCCAATAAGTGGAACAGATTTTTGGTATTTTTATAAACAAATCTGGTCATTATCTCCACTTCAAAATATCGAAACATCAACTCATTGGCAGCATCACCAAAAATATATCCCATTTTTATAAAGTAGCTACATGAACCGCAAGGAAGATTAATTAGTAATTATATTCCAATATATGCTTACGACCATCTTTAGGTTTTACACGACCAAAATCTGCAAAAAGGTGTTCAAAATTTTTGAAAAACTCCTCCTCCAGAATCGTATCTTCGTAATTTAGCTCATTATTCTCATTAAGAGAGAATACTTGCGCTCTAATAAAGCATTTACAATTTCCCACTGAAAATTCAAATACATTCTTTTGATCATCAAGAGTTCCATCTCGCTTTGTATTTTCTCTCTGATTCTGCTTTATTGTTAACAAAAATTCCACTACACGTAAATTTTTCTGGCTACCCAACTCTTCGACAACGTAACTTAAATCTCCAGGAGAAAAATCACACCCTTCCTTTCTTATAAAATTCATATCCCCTTCATGAGCAAGATATGGATGAGTGTGAACTCCACCAATTCTTTCAAAACCGATTTGCTTAGCCAAGTGTTCTTTCAGATATTGTGTCTCACCCTTGAATGCTACTGAACCAGCTTTCATGTTTGCTGTGGTATCCACGGAAATAAATTCAACTTGATATTTGGTTTTGCTTTTTCCTTGTTTTACTGTTCCATAGACCGAGGCATGGATCTCTATACCACTACGTCGCTGACCACTGTGCTGAACAACAAATGCCTCGAATCCATTGAGAATCAACTGTGCAGTTGCTTGTTTTGATATAAAAACGTGATGTTCCATCATAAGCCTCATTATAAATAAAGAATGTCAAATATATATCCATGAAAATTGTTACGACCCTAAACGTCGAATACCTATTATTATTTTTACGATAAAAGAAATAACTATTTTTATTACTGAGATTTATGGTATCAACAACGGAATGCAAAGAAACCTCTCTATCTGCATACGTGGGGAAAAATTCACTATCGTCTTAGGCTGCACCTGCGGATGATGACCACGCATGCTATATGTCGCATCAATTCCCTAATCCCTAATCCCTAATCCCTAATCCCTAATCCCTAATCCCTAATCCCTAATCCCTAATCCCTAATCCCTAATCCCTGACAATAAATGTTTTATGCTTGGACCTAAACACACCGACCTGCATTCTCAAAATTAACTTTATATGGTCGTAGGAGAACATTAAAGTAACAATAGCAACTTACGTGATTTCCATCACAAGATAGTCAAAAAATCCTCTTGGTACTGTTTGTAGATTGAGTTAACTATGTCACGCCAATGGGCACACCATTCTACATCAGTAGCAAACTCTAATCCATAAGTTGACTCCATAAGTTTTCTGAGCGGTGGTCCAGGCTGATGATCTTTTTCGCAAACGAACAAAGCACTGAGTGGCAGTCTATTGGCAGCAATATCGATATGGTATAGCGTACATAGCTCGACACTAAGCTCCTGACGGAACTGTTTAAGCTTGGCTTCATCGTTTATTTTAATTTTTATTTCAACGTAAGGAGGGAGACCATTCACCAACCTCACAAATACACTCTGTACTACGGTACTTAAAGTGACCAGCTCACCTCTTTCTGCCGCGCCCTTTAAAATGGAGTGAAGTACATCAGGTTTCAACATCTTAGAACCCTCCAGCATGTTATTTACAAAAATAAATCCCATGACATATAAATACCGTTTTCAAAAATCCCATTATCGATGTGCCTGAACATTTTACAGCAAATATCCATGCTTATAAAATTAACGCCGTAAAATGACATCAATATAAGCAATTAGCATCCAGTCGAGGATTGCAGCTCAATAGATGGCTTACGCTTAAAAACTCTTTTTTTGCTATGAGTAGTGTATTAAAAATGGCTTGTTCCATAGACGCCTTAGCAGAAAACATTGCTTCGTGCATCATATTTTCCGTCGCTATTGCCCTAATTTTTTGTTGCCAGAATATATTCGGCTTTACTTGTGCTGATAACCGCGCAGACTCTCTCACCTCAGAGTTTTTATCTGCCAAAGCTAAAAACAGTAACAATTGTGGAAATACGGCATGGTGGTTGATTAAAGCCATTCGAACATCCCTATCTCCAATATAGGGCATTTCGACTCTATTAAGTTTGTTCCGAACCATCGCGGTTAAGAGAGGGTTAATGATAAGGGGCTCTCTAACATCATTATCCTCATCACAGGCTAGTTTAAGCAGCACATTAGGTAGTGCCAGGGCGTAACGCGCTTCCTCCCCCTCATCCAAGGCGAGTTGGAGTAGCACCTCCGCAGGCAAAGACGGATGCTCAGTTAAGGTTCGTCGGACATATTTATCCTCATCACTTGCCAATTTGAGCAAAACCTGAGTTGGTAAGGTGGGGTTATGGAGGAGAGCTTTGCGAACATGTGTATCCTCATCACAAGCCAGTTCGACCATCTGATTAACAGGCAGTATGGGATTGCCCGCTGCCGCCATACGGATTAGAGGTCTCTCATCAGCCGCCAGCCTGCACACAGTATCTGGCAACATAGAAGGATTGCTTGCCGCAGCCATCAAGATCTTCACTTCATCAGGGCTCGTCAGGCTCAGAACCCGATCAAGCAAATCAGGGGGCGTTGTTGGATTGCAGGCCACGCCCGCTCGAACATCCTCCTCTGCGTCATTGGCTAGCATATCCAATATAGATATCGGTGTAATTGGATTGCAGCTGACGCCACGACGAACATGCTTATCCTTATCACACGCCAACATTACTAACGCCTCAGGCGGGGCTGAGCGGTTTCTGGCCACAGTGACGCGAGTCACTACATTTGTGTGTTCTGCCAGTGCCATGAACGTATCGGGCGGGAGAGCTGGGTTGCTAGATGCAATCCGGCTAACGTCGTCATCATCGTCACCCGCCAGCTCAATCATAACCTCGATAGGAGTCGCTGGATTGAGGGCCAAGTAGTAGCGAACCTGCGGATCTTCATCACTCGTCAATGCAACCAGCACCTCCGAAGCCGTCATCGGATCTTGGGCGATTTTAGAGCGTTCGTAAACAGCGAGCTTTCTCAGGTGAATCATCTCCCCACCTCATTTTTGACGTTAATGTGCACTCCACATAATGAAACCAAATGAAACTGACTTTGGATAGTACGATTCTCGCCGGCAACTTCTGCAAAGCTTTAATTATTTGTGCCAGCGCACTCTTCACAACCACGTCTACAAACAACAAGGCCACCCCTGGGGGTGGCCTTGTGCGTATTGGCTGTCAGCCCTTCACTGCACGCCGCTTAGTTGGCGTAATCCTCGGTCGGTACGCAGGAGCAGAACAGGTTGCGATCGCCATAGACGTCGTCGATGCGGTTCACCGACGGCCACAGCTTGCTGGCGCGCACGGCGTCGGACGGGAAGACCGCCTCGGCACGGGTGTAGGCGCGATTCCACTCACCGTCCATCACGTCATCCTGGGTATGCGGGGCATGGACCAGGGGGTTGTCGGTCAGGCTCCAGTGGCCGTCCTGCACCTTGGCGATCTCGGCGCGAATGGCGGTCATGGCTTCCACGAAGCGATCCAGCTCGCGCTTGGATTCGGATTCGGTCGGCTCGACCATCAGGGTACCCGCCACCGGGAAGCTCATGGTCGGCGCGTGGAAACCGTAGTCCATCAGGCGCTTGGCCACGTCCATCTCGCTGATGCCTGAGGCTTCTTTGAGCGGGCGGATGTCCAGGATGCACTCGTGGGCCACCCGGCCATTGCGACCTGTGTAGAGCACCGGGAAGGACTCGCCGAGCTTCTTGGCCAGGTAGTTGGCGTTGAGGATGGCGACCTGGGTGGATTTCTTCAGCCCCTCGTCCCCTAGCATGGCGATGTACATCCAGCTGATGGGCAGGATGCTGGCCGAGCCGAACGGTGCGGCCGACACGGCGCCGTTGTCACGGCTCTCCTTGTCGGTCTTGACCACGGCGTGACCGGCCACAAACGGTGCCAGGTGTTTCTTCACGCCGATGGGGCCCATGCCCGGACCACCACCGCCATGAGGAATGGCGAAGGTCTTGTGCAGGTTGAGGTGAGAGACGTCCGCCCCGATGAAGCCCGGTGCCGTCAGGCCCACCTGCGCGTTCATGTTGGCGCCGTCCAGATACACCTGACCGCCATACTGGTGCACGATGTCGCACACCTCCTTGATGGTCTCTTCGTACACCCCGTGGGTGGAGGGGTAGGTCACCATCAGGCAGGAGAGCTGATCTCCCACCTCGGCGGCCTTGGCACGCAGGTCGTCCAGATCCACGTTGCCGGCCTTGTCACAGGCGGTGACGATCACCTTGAGGCCTGCCATCTGGGCGGAGGCCGGGTTGGTGCCGTGGGCGGACGCCGGGATGAGGCAGACATCGCGATGCCCCTCGCCGCGAGACTCGTGGTACTTCTTGATGGCGAGCAGACCCGCGTACTCGCCCTGGGCGCCGGAGTTGGGCTGCATGCAGACCGCGTCGTAACCGGTCACCTTCACCAGCCAATCCTCAAGGTCTGCCAGCAGCAGCTGGTAGCCCTGGGTCTGCTTGAGCGGCGCGAAGGGGTGCAGCTTGCCGAACTCGGGCCAGGTCACCGGGATCATCTCGGCGGTGGCGTTGAGCTTCATGGTGCAGGAGCCGAGCGAGATCATGGCGTAGTTCAGCGCCAGATCTTTCGCTTCGAGACGGTGGATGTAGCGCAGCATCTCGGTCTCGGAGTGGTACTTGTTGAACACCTCGTGGGTCAGCACGGCGTCGGTGCGCAGCAGATCCTGCGGGATGCCCTGATGGCCCTGGGCCGCCTTGTCGAGGGCCTCGATATCCAGGCCGTGGCCCGCCCCCAGGAACAGCTCGAACAGCTCGGCCACGTCACCGCGGGTGGTGGTCTCAGACAGGGAGACGCCCACGGCGCCATCCAGATCCGCACGCAGGTTGATGCCCAGCCCCTCGGCCTTGGCGATCAGGGCAGCCTTGTCGCCTGCCAGTACAGTGAGCGTATCGAACCAGCTGTCGTGCTTGAGGGCCACGCCCTTGGCCTTGAGGCCGAGCGCCAGGATGGTGGTCAGACGGTGTACGCGGGAGGCGATGGTTTTGAGCCCCACCGGGCCGTGGTAGACGGCGTAGAAGCTCGCCATGTTGGCCAGCAGCACCTGGGCGGTACAGATGTTGGAGTTGGCCTTCTCGCGGCGGATGTGCTGCTCGCGGGTCTGCATGGCCATGCGCAGGGCGGCCTTGCCGCGGGCATCCTTGGAGACGCCGATGATGCGGCCCGGCATGGAGCGCTTGTAGGCGTCGCGGGTGGCGAAGAAGGCGGCGTGGGGGCCACCGTAGCCCATGGGCACGCCGAAGCGCTGGGCACTGCCGAACACCACGTCGGCACCCAGTTCACCCGGGGATTTGAGCAGCAGCAGGGAGAGCATGTCGGTCCCGACGCAGGCCAGTCCCTTCTGGGCCTGGACCGCCGCGATCAGTGCGCACAGATCGGTCACGTTGCCGGTGGTGCCCGGGTACTGGAACATGGCACCGAACACCTCTTCGCTCACCGCCTCGCTCGCGGGGCCCACAGCCACGTCGAACCCGAAGTGCACCGCGCGCTCCTTGACCACGTCGATCACCTGGGGGTGCACGTCGTCGGCCACGAAGAAGGTGTTGGACTTGGATTTCGCCATGCGCTTGGCCAGCGCCATGGCTTCGGCGGCGGCGGTGGCTTCATCCAGCAAGGAGGCGCTGGCCAGATCCATGCCAGTCAGATCCAGGGTCAGCTGCTGGAAGTTGAGCAGGGCTTCGAGACGGCCCTGGGCCAGCTCGGGCTGATAGGGGGTGTAGGCGGTGTACCAGCCCGGGTTTTCCAAGACGTTACGCAGGATGACGTGGGGCACGTGGGTGTCGTGATACCCCATGCCGATGTAGCTCTTGGCGATCTGGTTCTTGGCGGCATAGCCCTTGAGCTTGGCCAGGGCTTCCACTTCTGTCATGGGGGCGCCGATCCCGAGCGGCCCCGGGCGGCGGATGGCGGCGGGGACCGTCTGCTCAATCAGATCGTCCAGGCTCTCGGCGCCCACGGTGGCGAGCAGGGCCCGCAGTTCTTCCTCACCCGGGCCGATGTGACGGCGGATGAAATCGGTTTTTTGCTCGAGTTCAAACAGTGACTGGGTCATTTCCCTATTTCCTGGTAATTAAGTCCTGGCATGACGTTCTGATAACCAAGACCTGATGTTCCTGTAGCCGGCTGATACCGGCTCCACTCATGTTCTGTGTCCGCCGCGGGCAGACGGGGGATGCGGCAGGGGCATCCCGCAGGCGCAAAGGCTGCGCCCTTCCTGCAACCTCCATGGCCGCAGGATGGCAAGCATACAAGAGGGCCCTGCTGTGTTGGCAGGGCCCGGGGGCATTACTCTTCGTCCACCACGTTCTGGTAGCCGTCGGCATCCAGCAGGTTGGCGAGCTCGCCCGCGTCGTCCAGCTTGATGCGGAACAGCCAGCCAGCGCCGTACGGATCGGAGTTGACCAGCTCGGGGCTGCCTTCCAGCTCTTCGTTGACGGCCAGGATCTCGCCACTCACCGGGCTGTAGATGTCGGAGGCGGCCTTGACGGACTCGGCCACGGCGCAGTCTTCACCGGCGCTCACCTGCTTGCCCACTTCCGGCAGATCGACAAACACCATGTCACCCAGCAGATCCTGGGCGTGCTCGGTGATACCGACCACGGCTTCGCCGTTGGCTTCAACACGGACCCACTCGTGGGAGGTGGCATATTTCAGTTCGCTCGGGATATGGCTCATTTGTGCTTCCTTTATGCTCTTGGATCGCTTCAACAAAAACGGTTCGGCGAAGGGAACTGCCTTCGCCGCAATGAATGATTACACCAATGGCTGGCCGTTGCGCACGAACGCCGGTTTGGTGACTTTGACGGTGACCAGCTTCTTGCGGATCTCGACCTGGGCCTCGGCGCCGATATCGCGTGGCACCCGCGCCAGGGCGATGCTGTAGCCCAGGGTCGGCGAGAAGGAACCCGAGGTGATCACCCCTTCGCGCACTTCGCCGCTCTCGCTGGTGAAGGTGACCGGCATGCCGGCACGCAGCACGCCCTTCTCTTCCATCACCAGACCCACCAGCTTGGGCTGGTTGCCGGCGGCCTTCTGGGCCTCCAGCACGGCGCGGCCGATGAAGGCGCGATCACTCGGCTCCCAGGCGATGGTCCAGGCCATGTTGGCGGCAAGCGGAGAGACCGACTCGTCCATGTCCTGGCCATAGAGGTTCATGCCCGCTTCGAGGCGCAGGGTGTCGCGGGCGCCCAGGCCGCAGGGGGCCACGCCGTTGTCCAGCAGCGCCTGCCACAGATCGCACGCCTGCTCTTGCGGCACCACGACCTCGTAGCCATCTTCACCGGTGTAGCCGGTGGTGGCGATGAAGAGCTCGCCGGCCTGCACACCGAAGAAGGGTTTCATGCCTTCAACCGCAGCATTTTGCTCGGCGCTGAACACCTTGGCCGCCTTGGCCTTCGCATTCGGCCCCTGCACCGCGATCATGGCGAGCTCGGGGCGCTCGGTCACGTCCACGCCGAAGTCCAGGGCGTGGTGACGGATCCAGGCCAGATCCTTCTCGCGGGTGGCGGAGTTCACCACCAGGCGGTAGAAGGTATCAGTCAGATAATAGGTGATGAGGTCATCGATGACGCCGCCTTCCGGGGTCAGCATACCGCTGTAGAGGGCCTTGCCGGAGACGGTGAGTTTGGCCACGTCGTTGGCCAGCAGGTGTTGCAGGAAGGCTTTGACCCGCTCGCCGGTCAAATCGACGATGGTCATGTGGGAGACATCGAACATGCCTGCATCGGTGCGCACCGCGTGGTGCTCTTCCAACTGGGAGCCGTAGTTGATGGGCATCTCCCAACCGTGGAAGTCCACCATCTTGGCACCCGCTTCCAGGTGTTTGGGATGCAATACAGTAGTCTGGATCATCGCTGTGTTTCCTTAAGCGTTCGCGACAACACTCGCAATCCGCCCCGGCTCGTCGGGAAAAACGGACCACAAGCTCTGTGCTCGTTCCCGCCCGGGCGGGCAGGAGTGATTCCTTGAACGGTGCGGATTATATGACAAGCGCGCCGTGGCGCCGCTCAAAAAAAACTAATCCTCATCCGATACACTGACACCAGACACTAAGGCAAAAACAGTGATAAAAACAGTGCAAACCGCACATCAACAAGATTTAATGTTGATTTTAACCGCTTCGTCACAATTTACAGAAAAACGTTTCGCTGATTGCCAACATTAAAGGCTGACACCCCGAAAGGGTATGCAGCCTTGTCAGATTAGTTTTCTTGTTAAAATACCGGAGTAATATTAGATTTTTTCACCCTTGGCCAGGGCGGGGAGCTCCCCTTCCAGCCCCATGGCCGCCCGGACCACGCCCTGTTTGAGGGGACCCAGCCCGTCGACGGCACAGAGCCCCACCCCGCGCACCAGTTTCTTGAGGGGGTTGCTGCCTGCAAACAGCCGCTTGAGCCCTTCCATCGCCGCCAGCATGCGGGCGGCCTCGCTCTTGCGCCAGCGCTCGTAACCCCGCAGGTTGGCGAGCAGACCGATGTCCGCCCCCATGCCGTGGTGCCCGAGGATCTGCTCCGCCAGGGCCGCCGCATCCAGCAACCCCAGATTGACCCCCTGCCCCGCCAGCGGGTGTATGGTGTGGGCCGCATCCCCCACCAGCACCAGACGCTCGCGGGCAAAGTCACGGGCGTAGCGGGCGGTAAGCGGGATGGCGCTGCGGGCCCCCTCCACCTTGCACAGCCCGAGCCTGGCGTCGAAGGCGGCAGTGAGCTGGCGATTGAAGGCGTCGTCATCGCAGGCGCACAGCGCCTCGGCCCGGGCGGCGGGCACCGACCAGACGATGGAGCAGAGATCGGGCTGCCACAGGGGCAGGAAGGCGAGCGGCCCCTGGGGGGTGAAGATCTGGCGGGCGACCGCCTCGTGGGGCTCGGCACAGCGCACCGTCGCCACCAGGGCGTGGTGGCCATAGTCCCAGCTGGTCAGCGGGATGTCGGCCTGACGGCGCACCCAGGAGTGGGCACCGTCGGCGGCCACTACCAGTCTGGCCGAGATGGCCTGGCCATCCTCGAGCAAGAGGAGGGATCCCGCTGGACCGCTCTGCAGGCTCTTGGCCCGGGCCGGCGTCAGCAGCCGGATGTTGCTGGCCCCTTCGATGGCCTCCAGCAGCGCTAGCTGGATGACCCGATTCTCGACGATGTGGCCGAGCGCCGGCTGACGCAGGGTAGCGGCGTCGAACGCGATCTGGCCAAAGCTGTCCTGCTCCCACACCGCCATATTCTCGTAGGGCTGCAGGCGGCGCGCCTCGATCCCGGCCCAGGCGCCGACCCCCTGCAGGATGCGCTGGCTGGCCAGACTCAGGGCGCTGACCCTGTTGTCCGGCGCCTCGCCCAGCGCGGGATCCGGCAGCTGCCCCTCCACGATGGCCACCTTGAGCGCACGGTTCTTGAGGGCCGCGGCCAGCCCCAGGCCCACCATGCCGCCCCCCACGATCACCACATCTACTTCTTGCATCTGCATTCTCTTATGTCCTTTCGTGGCTGATCACCGGGATCAGCGGAGCCACGCCCGCGGGCGCGCCTCTTCGATATGTCGTGTCCACCGGGCCAGGCGGCGCCTCATGGCCGGCACACGTCGGTGACGAACCCCAGGGTGCGGGAAGCCAGCGGCGCCTTGAGCCAGGGCAGTCGTCCCATCAGGGAGAGCGCCAGGTTGCGCCCCGCCACCAGGGGAGCGTGGCCGTTGGAGAAGAGCTGGGCCAGGGAGGAGGTGAGCCAGACGGTCTGGGCTTGATCCTCCCGGCGCGATTGCCAGTAACCGTTTAGCACCTCGAAGCTGCCGATGTCCTCCCCCACAAGGAGCGCCTGGCCAACGGCGCGGGTGAGCAGGTCAAGGTCGCGCATGCCGAGGTTGAAGCCCTGACCGGCGATGGGGTGCAGCAGATGGGCGGCGTTGCCCACCAGCACGGTGCGCTGGGCCAGGGGATAATCGGCCACCGTCAGCACCAGCGGATAGAGGTGGCGCACGCCGGTGCGTTCGAAACGCCCGAGGCGCCAGCCAAAGGCCTCCTGCAGGCGGGCGAGAAACGCCGCGTCGTCCAGCGCCATCAGGGCCTGTGCCTCGTCCCGCGCCAGGCTCCAGACCAGGGAGGAGAGCCCCTCCTGCATCGGCAGCAGGGCGAGCGGCCCCCCTTCGGTGAAGCGCTCGAAGGCCCGCCCGGCGGGATCCTGGGCAGTCTTCACCGTGGCGATGATGGCGCTCTGGCCATAGTCGTGGCGACTGACCGGCATCTTGAAGTGCTGGCGCACGAAGGAGTTGCCCCCATCCGCCGCCACCAGCAGCCGGGTCCGATAGCGCTCGTCCGTGGCGAGGGTCAGGGTCACCCCTTCTTCGTCGGGGTCAATCTGTGCGAGCTGGGCCGGGCAGCACACCCGTATCTGCGGGGTGGCGGCAAGCGCCCGCTGCAACTCGATGCCGGCGGCAGAGAGTTCGATCACCTGGCCGAGCGCCGGCAAGCCGTATTCCGCCGCCGACAGCCTGGCCTGGCCGCAGTGGCCCCGATCCGAGACGTGAATGTCGGTGATAGGGGCGCAATGGGGGGCGAAACGGGACCAGATGCCGTGGCGGGTCAAGGCCTCGCAGGTGCCCGCCGAGAGGGCGATGGCGCGGGCGTCGAAGCCGGGATGGGCATTGAGCTCGGGGGCGCTCGCCTCCAGCAGCAGGATCTGCAGGGGGGCACCGTCCGGTCCCCGGAGGGCGGCGAGGGAGAGGGCCAGCACGGCGCCGCTCATACCGCCGCCGACGATAGTCACGTCAACGTGAGCCAGATCAGATTGAGACATGAGAAGAGGGCATAGGCAAAAAACGTGGGCCAATCGTATCACAAAGCCGACAGGCGGGATGCGAAGCCACGGGCAAAAAAGCGATCTGCCGCCGCGCACCGGCGTGCCGTCCCAACCGGTTTCCCCCCACCATCGACAAAAAAAGAGCGCCATGGGGCGCTCTTTTTCTCATGTACCGGGTTGGCCGGATGCTCAATGCAGGGTCGGCGGGGTGCTCGGTGCGTCCGGGCGCTTGCCAAACTCCTCGAACGCCATCATGACCCCGAGGCGTACATGTTCGTAGAGCACCAGGAAGGAGGCTTCGTTCTCGTCGTCCTCCTGATCGAACTCCGCAGAGACCTGGGTGATGCTGGCGATGTCCTGGATCATCTCCTGCAGCTCTTCGGATGCCTTGGAGAGCTCCTGCTGCACCACGCCAAAACCGGCGAGGAAGGCCTGGGACCAGTCCACCAGGGCATCGATGCGCTCGTCGAGGGGCGTTTCGTCATTCGGCAGCAGCAACTCGACCCCTTTTTGCGCCATCAGGCTCTCGATGACCTCCTGATAGAGTTCGGTCATCACCTGGCGCACCGGGGCCGGCAGGCCGAAGCCGTCGTTGACCAGATCGTTGAAGTGGGGCAGCCAGCTCTTGTCGTCCAGTGCCACGCCACCGCACACCAGGCCGCAGATCACGCCATGGGCCTCGACAGCCGTCGCCATCAGCTCGTGCTGCTCCATCAGGTCGGCCACGGCCGCGTATTTCAGGGGGTTCGTTTTGCTCATCGGGGATCCGCTCAAAGTTCAGGCAAATATGCAGAATTTATGGCCCGGATCCTAGCATTCTCCCCTCTCCAGAGCCAGCAAGGCCTTGAAAGTTCTGCATCTGCGCTATATAGTCCCGCCCAGTTGTCCACGTGGATAAAGGCGGAAATCAGCCCCGCCGTATTGAGGAAGGCATGAGCATAGAGGCCGTAGAAATCGTCATTTTGGGACGTCCCTACAAGGTGTCCTGTCCCCTGGGACAACAGGATGCCCTGCGCCAGGCCGCCGACCAGCTGACCGACAAACTCATCGAGCTTCGTCAACGTTCCAAGGTCTCCAGCAACGAACAGCTGGCAGTCATGGCAGCACTCAATTTCTGCCATGAGCTCTGTCTTGAAAAAGACAAGAATCACCAATACTCTGAGACCATGGACAAGCGGATCAAGATGCTGCAACGCACCATCGAAGCGGCCTTGATCGAGCACGGACAATATGGCGAATCCAGCGACGAAGGCGTACAACCCTAACTCGCAACGTTTTTGAAATTCCCTGGGGTGTTTGTCAGCCGGTTCAAGTCCCCGAGCCGATATTCATACCAAACAGGGGATCTGCCTTCTGGCTATTGCGCATGCTCGGCACGACCGAGAAGCCTGCGGTCAGATCCGATCCCCGCCTTGAACCGACGGTTCAAGGGCCCAAACCGGCAACGGCATCTCCGGGGTACCAACAGCAAAAAGCCCGTCACCAGCGTGACGGGCTTTTTCTTTGCCTGCGCGGCAGCCCCCTCCCCCAGCAGTTGCAGTCATCCGGCATATCAGCCCCCAGCGGCGGCCCATAAAAAACCCGCCAACTCGGGCGGGTCTTTTCACATCATTAGGCTCACACGGCCATCTGCTCGTGAGGCGAACCGTGGTGACGCAGCCAGAGGAAGCTCAGCGCCACGATCAGCACCATCAGTGTCATGATGGCGCCCAGGGTCACCTGCCCCTCCATCGGGAAGCAGGCCGCCAGCAGGGTCACGATGCCGGCCCCCAGGTTCTGCATGCCACCGAGGATGGCACCGGCGGTGCCCGCCTGGCCCGGGAAGGGTTCGATGGCGCAGGAGGTGGCGGTCGGATAGAGGATACCGCTGCCGATGAAGTAGACGGCAGCTCCACCCACCAGGGAAGCGGCACTCACTATCCCGAACAGACCGGGCAGCAGGATGATGAGCGCCCCCAGCGCCAGGAAGGCAATGCCAAGGCGCATCAGCTTGCCCTGGCTCAGGCGAAAACTCAGCTTGGCAGAGAGCCAGGCACCGAACAGGTAGCCGGGCAGCGGCAGTACGAACAGCACGCTGACGGTGCGGGCACTCAGCTTGAGCACGTCGCCCAGCAGCACGCCGGCGGCCGCTTCAAACACCGCCAGACCGGCGAAGGTCGCCATCAGGCAGAGCAGGTTGCCCTGAAAACGCGGGTTGCCGAGCACGTGGCGATAGGCGGCACCGACTCGCAGCGGCTGCTGACGGGCCTCCTCCGGCAAGGTTTCGACAAACCAGGCCAGTATGGCCAGGGTCGCCACGGCGCCAAAGCCGAACAGGAACCAGTAGCCCGCACGCCAGTTGAACAGCTCGGTCAGCCAGCCACCCAGCACGGGGGCCAGCAGCGGGGAGAAGATCACCCCCATGCTGACCAGGCTGTTGGCCCGGTTGAGCTCGGCGCCGGTGTAGCGGTCGCGCATCAGGGTGCGGCTCATGGCGCCGCCGGCCCCGGTCCCCAGCCCCTGGATGAAGCTGCCCGCCAGCAGCGCCATGAAACTCGGGATCAGCTGGATGGTCAGGGTACCCACCAGGAACACCATCATGCCGATGATGATGATGGGGCGACGGCCGATGCGATCCGACAAGGGGCCGTAGACAAACTGGGAAAGGCCGTACGGGATCAGGTAGCAGGCCATCACCGCCTGCAGCTGGCCGGAGGCCACGTTGAAGTCCCCCGCCATCATGGGAATGGAGGGCACGTAGAGGGTCTGGGTCATCTGACCCACGGCGACCATCAGGATGGTCAGGAAAAACAGGGGATAGAAACTGTGCCGATACATAGCTGTCGTCCGAAAAAATCAATAAGCCGCCACCCTCCGGGCAGGGATCTGCAGGAGGAGTCAGACAAGGGTCGTTGAAGAAATGAAACAAGGCGGAGGACCCGCACCCGCCAGGAGCAGGACGCTCTTTGGCTTGCGATAATCTTAGTGATTCATGTCACAAAAAACGAACGAATCTTTATAATCTGCTTTCCCAAGTTTTTCTAATGTGACGAGCCTGAGTCCCCGTCAGCCGGTCGTTCACCGGGTCGTGATCGGTATTCCGACACCCTTAGCCCACCTCCCCTTCAGCCCTTAGCCGCCACGTCTGGCCTGTTTGCCCGCCAGAACCCCGTCCATGAACCACCCGCCACCACACCATCCTCGGTGAGAGGCTCAGGAACACAAGGGCGCAAGGCGGGCAATGGGGAAAGAGATGCAAGGAAGGGGGGATAGAGGAGAGGGGAAAAAGAGATGGCCCGTCACGGGCCATCCTCTTGCGTCAGCGGGTCACCATCTGCTGTGCCCGCTTGACCTGATCCTCGGGGGTCTCGTTGCGTGGCGGTATGGTGATGCCCTTCTGGCAAGCCGGCTTGGCCTCCATCCGTGCCATCCAGGCCTGCAGGTGCACCAGCCCCTCGATGGAGATGCCGCTCCAGTCATGAATGCGCACCCAGGGCCAGGTGGCGATGTCGGCGATACTGTACTCGTCGGCCAGGTACTCATGATTCGCCAGATGGCCATCGAGCACCTCGAAGAGGCGGCGCCCCTCCTTCTGGTAACGCTCGATGGCGGCCGGGATCTTCTCGGGGAAATAGCGATAGAAGACGTTGGCCTGCCCCATCATGGGACCGACACCGCCCATCTGGAACATCAGCCACTGGATGGCCTGGGAGCGGCGCTTCGGATCCTGGGGCAGCAACTTGCCGGTCTTCTCCGCCAGATAGAGAAGGATGGCGCCGGACTCGAACACAGCGAAGTCCCCGTTGTCCCGATCGACGATGGCCGGGATGCGGCCATTGGGGTTGATGGCCAGGAACTCGGGCTGCTTCTGCTCCATGGTCGAGAAGTCGAGGGGGATCACCCTGTAGGGCAGTCCCATCTCTTCGAGGGCGATCGAGATCTTGAAGCCATTGGGAGTGGCGGCGGTATACAGATCTATCATCTTGGACTCCTTGAATGTTCAAACATGAGTATCAGGCCTGGGCGCTGGGACGTGAACTCACCCTGTCGTGCCAAGCCTGCAAATGACGCTGTTCGGGGGCGATGCGAATATCGACGACCTTGCCAAAGTCGATGGAGCACAGGGCCAGGATGTCGGCGATGGTGAAGCGCTCCCCCGCCACATAGGGCTGCTCGGCCAGCCTGGCATCGAGCTTGGCAAACCAGGTCAGGGCCTGCTGCTTGCACTCTTCGCCCCACTCGGGGAAGACGGTCTCCCTGTCCTTGTAAAAACCTGTGATGTGGCGAAACGCCATGCCCGTCGGCAACCAGAGGTTGAACTCGATGAAGCGGCTCCACATCTCGACGGTGGCGCGCTCCAGTGCCGTGCGGCCAAACAGGTTGGGCTCGGGATGCAGTTCTTCGAAATAACGGCAGATGGCCAGGGTCTCGCTGAGATAGGTGCCGTCATCGAGCTCGAGCACCGGGATACGCCCCGCCGGGTTCTTGGCCAGAAACTCGGGCGCGAGGTTCTCCCCCGCGCCCAGATCGACCTGTTGATAGGCCATCTCGATCCCCTTCTCCGCCAGAAACATCCTGACCCGGCGGGCGTTGGGGGCCCGTTTCAATTCATAAATCTTCATCTCACCTCCTGTGGCGAAGCAGACACGAACCATTGTCGTCTGGCGTGCAGGCGCCATGGCTCGCGGCGCATATCGGTCTGTTGGAACATGTTATACCGGCCCACCGGTGTAACATATTTCCTTGTTCCTTATGACAAATATTGCGCCGCTTGAACAGTCTGCATCAGGGGAGATGGGTCGCTAGCTGCACAGCACCATGGGTTGACGCTGACGCAGCAGGATGAGGCGGGAGAGCAGCGGGAAGTAGGATCCCAGCTTGCTCTGCAATACCAGGCCGCAGGCGGGATCCGTCAGCTCCCCCTCGTCCAGCACGATGCCGTTGGAGACGAAATAGAAATGTGGATCCCTGACGTCCGGCCCCTGGCGAGGCCGATCATATTGCCGCTGCACCAGAAGGGGCAACACCGGCAGCCCCAGGGTGTCGCCGCTGGTGCTCCAGACGGGGGCCGGCCATGCCCCATCATCGTCTTCCAGCAGCAAGACGGCCGCCTCTTCCTTCGACGGTTGCCACTGCTCCGGCTCCGTCACCCTGACCTCGCGGAAGTAATCCCCTGACCCGTTGGCACGACGCAAGGCGGCCAACACGTCCAATGTTGTCGTCGCCGACGGTTTTTGACTGACTAATGACAGATTCATGGTTCATGTCCCTATGCTAACCACAGCCTGTTATCCAGCTGTCGCGATAAGATTAGACGAAGATGAGCCTTTATTGGAGCCGTCAGATCTATCAGTCCGGGATATGTACGTGCCAGGCTATAATGGTTGCCATTCCCCGGAATACTGGTAAGATACCGCGTCCTTTTATCCCCCGTTCTTTAACATCCAGTGGTGAACCTATGCATCCGATGCTGAATATCGCCGTGCGCGCTGCGCGCAACGCCGGTCAAGTTGTAGTAAAAGCCTTCTCTCAACCCGAGAACATCGAGGTTATCCAGAAGGGCAGCAATGACTTCGTGACCAACGTTGACCGTGACGCCGAAGCGGCCATCATTCATACCATCAAAAAATCTTACCCGGAACACAGCATCGTGGCTGAAGAGTCTGGTGAGATCGCCGGTACCAATCCGGATTACCAATGGATCATCGACCCACTGGATGGCACGACCAACCTGGTCAAGGGCATTCCGCACTTTGCCGTCTCCATCGCCCTGCGCGTCAAGGGCAAGACCGAACAAGCCGTCATCTACGATCCCATCCGCGATGAGCTGTTCACCGCGACCCGTGGCAGCGGCGCCCAGCTGAACGGCTACCGTATCCGTGTCGGCAAGGCCAAAGAACTGTCCGGCACCATCCTGGCCACCGGTTTCCCGTTCAAGCAGAAGCACCACATCGAGTCTTACCTGAAGATGTTCCAGAGCATGTTCATCGAATGTGCCGACATCCGCCGTGCCGGCTCTGCCGCCCTGGACCTGGCCTATGTGGCCGCCGGTCGCATCGACGGTTTCTGGGAAATCGGCCTGAAGCCCTGGGACACCGCAGCCGGTGAGCTGCTGGCCAAGGAAGCCGGCGCCATCGTCACCGACTTCGTCGGTGGTCACAACTACGAGAACTCCGGCAACATCGTCGTGGCCAACCCCCGCGTCCTGAAAGAGATGCTCGGCAAGATCCGCGAAGAACTGCCGGAATCCCTGGCCAAGTAAGCGCGTATCCTTGAAAAAAATGCCAGTCGGCCCGGCCGACTGGCATTTTTTATGGCTGGATTTCATGGCGGCATGAGAAAAGAGGCCGCCCTCATCATCACCACGGCCACCCGGTCAGAAGGTCAGAAGGTCAGAAGGTCAGAAGGTCAGAAGGTCAGAAGGTCAGATGGTCAGATGGTCAGATGGTCAGATGGTCAGATGGTCAGATGGTCAGATGGTCAGATGGTCAGATGGTCAGATGGTCAGATGGTCAGATGGTCAGATGGTCAGATGGTCAGATGGTCAGATGGTCAGATGGTACCGTTACGACCCATGTTGATCACCACCCGCCGGTTTTTGGCACGCCCCGCATCCGTCTCATTGGAGGCCACATGCTGTTTCTCGCCATGGCCTTCCACCGAGATCTTGCCCTCCTCGATGCCAAGATCCACAAACACCTGCTTGATGGCATCGGCCCGCTTCTCGGAGAGCTTCTGGTTTGGCCAGCGGCCGCCATAGCTGTCGCTGTAAGCGTCGATCACCACCACATCGATGCTCTTGTCCGCCTTCACATAGTCACCGATCATCGCCAGTCGCCGCTTGGAGGCCGGTGACAACTGATCGCTGTTCTTGTCGTAGGAGAGCACGCTGAAGGCGATGTCGTTGAAGCTGTAGGGCAAAAGGCCGCTCAGACAGTCCATGAAAGCCTGGTACTTGACCCTGAAGTTGACCGAGGAGAGGGAGACCCGGACCGGCCTGTCCTGACGATACCAGTCACGATACTGGAAGGTCGGCATGCGCCCCCCTTCCAGTTCGTCCAGCATGGTCCAGGCGGTCTGGCCCGCGACCAGGCCGTCGAACTGCTGGTAAAACTGCAGCTGGCTTATCTGCCGCCCCGCGACACCGGGGCGCCAGCTGGGAGGCATTATCCCGAGACTCACTGTCTGGGTGCGCGCCTGGGGGCGCTGTCCTTTCAGCTCGAAATCCAGATTGATCTTGCGACCCGCCCGGCTGACGAAAGCCCCCGTGCCCCAGCGGGGAATGGGATGCTCCAGCCTGCACTCCACCTGGGTATCCGAAGTCAGGCGCCAGACGGATTGATCCAGGCCGGCGCCGAATTCGGTCACTCCCGCCTGCAACTGCATACTCACTGATATGCTGACCAACCCCAACACCCAAGCATTCAACGGCTTGCCCTCCACGCTATCTCGAATTACCTATCGGCCGTAGCGGGGCAAGCTTTAGGGCAAAACGCTCAGTGGGGGGAAGAATGCGCCATCAGTTTGAAGCTGGCGAGGCGCCCCGCCAGCTCGCGGGCCAGTTTGTCCAGCTCGGCACTGTGCTGCTGCAGGGTTTCAGAATGCTGGCGATGCGCCTCGTACACTTCGCGGATGGTCAACACGTTGTGCTGGATATCGTCCGTCACGTAGCGCTGCTCCTCGGTGGCGGTGGCCACCTGGGCGGTCATGTCGCTCACCTTGCGCACCTCGTTGACGATGTCGGTCAACTCATTCCCCGCCCGCTTGGCCTCCGTCACGCTGAGGCCTGCCTGCTCCGTGCCCATGTGCATGGCCGTGACCGCCTGATCGGCCCCCTGGCGCAGGCGACCCAGCATCTGCTCTATCTCATCCGCCGCCTGCTGGGTGCGCCCGGCGAGCGCCCTCACCTCTTCGGCCACCACCGCAAAGCCGCGCCCGGACTCCCCGGCGCGGGCCGCCTCGATGGCCGCATTGAGGGCCAGCAGATTGGTCCTGTCGGAAATCTGCTTGATGAGGCTCAAGGCCTCCCCCACCGACTCGGTGTCACGGTGCAGGCTGTCCACCAGCAGCCGGGTGTCGGCCAGGGTGCCCGCCACCTGCTGGATAGCGTCTATGGTCTGATCCACCTCCTTGTCACCCTGCCGGGCCCGGCCGATGGCCTGCTGGGTCGCCTGGGAGGTCTGGGTGGCGTTGCGGGCAATCTCGGCCACCGTCGAGGCCATCTCGGTGGCGGCGGTCGCCACCAGATCCACCTGCCCGAATCCCTTGGCCACGCCGGCATTCACCTCAGCAATGACGCTGGCCGAGGTGGCGGCGCTGTGCATCAGCACGTCGCAGGAGCGGCGCACCGCCAGCAACAGACTCTCCAGATGGGCGAGGAAGCGGTTCAAGTCCTGCGCCAGCGCCCCCAGCTCGTCCCCCGAGCGCCAGTTAACCCGCACGGTCAGGTCGTTCTCCTGCACCAGCTTCTTGAAGGTCTGGTGCAGGGCCATGAAGCCCAGGTGCAGATCCCGCACCACCCGCCAGCTGACGAAGGTGGTCAGGGCGATGCACAGGAGCACGCCGAGCGCCCCCCACCAGAATGCGCCCGCACTCCTGGCCCGCATCTGCTCGACCCGCTCGAGCAGCTGCTGATAGAGGCTGTCTTCTATCTCCTTGAGCAGGCCTATCTTGTCGGTGCTCAGGGCAAACCAGGCTTCGGCATCGATCCCGAACCCGCCGCTGGTCGCCTTCTCCAGGGCCAGCGTCTCCATGTCCGCCACCCTGGCCACCACGGGGGACGCCAGGCTGTCGCTCAGCAGCTGACGCTGGGAGGGGCTCGCCACCGCCTGGAAACGCTCGAGGTAGGTATTCTGGGCGGACAGGAGGGAGATGAACTGCTGCAACAGTGCCGGCGTGAAGCTGTCGCGCCCGAACACGTTGCTCAGGGTCGCCCGCTCCAGCCCCATGCGCTCCTTGCTCTGCAGGAAAGCGGCATAGGCATTGGTTTGCAGCGCTATGGTGGCGTCGTGGCTGTCGACACTGATCTGATCCACCACGGCCAGCAGCTGGGTCACCAGGCGGGTATAGAAGCCAACCTGATCCGCCACCTCGACTCCCAGGGCGCTGACCCGCTCACGCATGGCGGTCAGCCCGGCCAGCCCCTGCTGTACCTCGGTCAGGGCCAGCAAGGCCGGATCCTGCTGGAAGCGTTGCAGCAGGGTGTCGACCACCTTGCGCTGGGTCGGCAGGGCGTCGCGGAACTTGTTGCCGCCGGAGCCCAGGAAGCCGGCCGACATGCCGCGCTCCTTTTGCAGCTCATGGGCCAGCTGCGCCGCCTCCTTCACCACGGCCAGCGCGGCCAGCGCCTCGCTCATCTCCTGTTCGACCTGGTAGCGTTCATAGACGTACCGACCAGAAAAGAACAGCAGGGCCAACAGTGGCAAACAGACTACCAGCAGCATCTTGTGTGCCAATCCCAGCTTTTTCATCGCCTCTCCCTCCATGGTTGAAGTCGCCAATTATAGGCGCAAGTGCTTCAAATAGAACCGAACACCCTCCCATATCGGCGGATGAGGGACAAGGGCCTGCTTTTTTGCCATAATGCCGCCTCCTTTCACGCCGACCGAGATACCATGACCGACGCCGTTCACACCCTCAAGGGCCGCTTTCGTGGCTTTTACCCCGTCGTCATCGATGTTGAAACCGCCGGATTCAATGCCAAGACAGATGCCCTGCTGGAGATCGCAGCCCATACCCTCAAGATGGATGAACAGGGCTGGCTCGTGCCCGACCAGATCTTCCATTTTCACGTGACCCCCTTTGAGGGCGCCAATCTGGAGAAGGCGGCGCTGGAGTTCACCGGCATCGACCCCTTCAATCCCCTGCGCGGCGCCGTGGAGGAGAAGGAGGCACTCACCGAGATCTTCAAGGGAGTGCGCAAGGGCATGAAAGAGCAGGACTGTGGCCGTGCCATCATCGTTGCTCACAACGCCACCTTCGATCACGGCTTCGTCATGGCCGCCGCCGAGCGGGCCGGCCTCAAGCGCAATCCCTTCCACCCCTTCGCCACCTTCGACACCGCGGCCCTCTCGGGCCTGGCCCTGGGGCAGACGGTCCTCGCCAAGGCATGCCAGAGCGCCAGCATCCCCTTTGACAACAAAGAGGCGCACTCCGCCCTCTACGACACAGAACGCACCACCGAGCTGTTCTGTCATATCGTCAATCGCTGGAAGAGCCTGGGAGGCTGGCCGCCCGCCAACCCGGAGGAAGCCGCCGGCGAGGCCGAACAGTGAGTGCCTGAACACTCCTGCAACAGGCTGCCCCATGGCAGCCTGTCTGTTTCCAGGGTAGCCAGGCCGCCCATCAGGTCAGACTGCATGCCCTTCTGCCTGGTATGGGCGCCAAAGAGGGACGAGATTCAAGCCCAGATCCATACTCAACGACAAGATGCTGCCGAATCACGGCTATGGCCGATTTTTTTCTCGACATTTGTCACGTTTTTCGCAAACTAACTGCCTTTCACACGACAGACAGCAACACAAACTATAAGGAAATCAAATGAATCCTGTTGTTATCGCAGTGGCGCTGATGCTGGTGCTCAGCCTGCTGCGGATCAATGTGGTGGTCTCCCTCGCCATCGGTGCGATTGTGGGTGGTCTGCTCGGCGGACTCTCCCTCGAGCAGACCCTCAGCACCTTCACCGGTGGTCTGGGTGGCGGCGCCGAGATCGCCCTCTCCTACGCCATGCTGGGCGCCTTCGCGGTGGCCATCTCCCGCTCCGGCATCACCGACTTGCTGGCTCGCAAGGTGATAAGCCAGCTCGGCAAGGATGCCAGCAGCGCCCGCATCCTCTGGGTCAAGAGCCTGCTGCTCGCCTCCGTGCTCGCGGTCTCCATCTCTTCCCAGAACCTGATCCCGGTACACATCGCCTTCATTCCCATCCTGATCCCGCCGCTCCTGCACGTCATGGCCCAGATGCAGATCGATCGCCGCCAGGTGGCCTGCGTCATCACCTTCGGCCTGACCGCGACCTATATGCTGCTGCCGGTGGGTTTTGGCGGTATCTTCCTGAACAACATCCTGGCCAAGAACCTCGTCGACAACGGCGTGCCGGTGGAATACAGCCAGCTGCCGCTGGCGATGGCCATTCCGGTGCTGGGCATGTTCGTCGGCCTGCTTCTCGCCGTCTTCTTCACCTACCGCAAGCCGCGCCAGTATGACCTGCAGAAGATCCTGGCCGCCGAGCCCGAGACGGTGGATCTCAACCTGAACCACATCTGGGTCGCCCTGCTGGCCATCGCCGTGGCGCTGGGCCTGCAGCTGATGACCAACAGCATCGTCCTCGGGGCGCTGGCGGGTTTCGTCATCTTCACCTGTGGCGGCGTCATCAAGTTCCGCGAGAGTCAGGACGCCTTTACCCAGGGGGTGCGCATGATGTCCCTCATCGGCTTCATCATGATCTCCGCCGCCGGCTTCGCCGCCGTGATGAAGGAGACCCACGGCGTCGAGAGTCTGGTGCAGTCCGTCTCCGGCATGATGGCCGGTCACAAGGGGCTGGCCGCCTTCCTGATGCTGCTGGTGGGGCTGCTCATCACCATGGGCATAGGCTCCTCCTTCTCCACCGTGCCCATCATCGCCACCATCTATGTGCCCCTGTGCATCCACCTCGGCTTCTCGCCCATGGCGACCATCGCCCTGGTGGGCACCGCCGGCGCGCTCGGAGATGCGGGCTCCCCCGCCTCCGACTCGACCCTGGGCCCCACGTCGGGCCTCAACGCCGATGGCCAGCACGACCACATCTGGGACAGCGTGGTCCCCACCTTTATCCACTACAACATCCCGCTGGTGATCTTCGGCTGGATTGCCGCCATGGTGCTCTGAGCCCATTCAGGACAAACAGGCAGACAAAAGGCGACCCCCGGGGTCGCCTTTTCTGTCTCTGGTGGCGCGTCAGGAGGTGGGGACGGGTCGACGGGCTAACCCAGCGCCACCGCTTTCATGGCCGTGTCTCGGGCCGCATGACGGCAGCAGAACAGCAGGAACTCCGGCAGCGGCAAGGGCTTCGAGTAGAAGTACCCCTGGATCTCGTCCACCCCGATCTCAAGCACCGCCCTGAGCTCTTCCCAGGTCTCCACCCCCTCTGCCACCACCTGCACCCCCAGCTGGTGCGACAACGTGGTGATGGTCTCGACGAACAGCGCCTGACGGGGATCCTTGTCGATGGCGGTGATGAAGGAGCGGTCGATCTTGAGCTTGTCGAAAGAGAGTTCACGCAGGTAGGAGAAGGAGGACCAGCCGGTGCCGAAATCGTCGAGGGCCACCCGCACACCGGCCTGGCGCAGGGACTGGATGATCTGCTTGCTCAGGGCAATATCGTCCAGGGCAATGGTTTCGGTCAGCTCCACAATCAGCTGGTCCAGGCCCAGAGGGCCCTCCTCCATCTGCGCAGCCAGCGCCGTCGCCAGCCCCATGTTGAACATGGAGCCAGAGAGATTGATGGAGATCTCCAGCGGCTCGAGCAGGGCCGCCGGGAAGCCGGCAAGATCCTGCTGCAACCGCCGGATGATCCACTCCCCCAGCGCCTCCCCCAGGCCGTTCTCTTCCGCCAGCGCGACGATGTCGAGGGGATGTATCGCGCCGTATTCCGGGTGCTGCCAGCGGATCAGCGCCTCGGCGCCGAGCCGCACCACGCTCTGGCTGCGCACGATGGGCTGATAGTCGAGACGAAGCTGCGGGCAGTCCGGAGACTGGATCAGCTCGCGCAACTCGGCCGAGAGCTGGCGCTTGCGCTGGTGGAGCCGGAACATGCTGCTGGAGAAGACCACGTTGCGATGCAATCGCTTGCGCTTGGCGCTGTCGAGGGCAATATCGGCAAACAGCAACATCTCCTCCGGTGTGTGGTTTGGCCGCACGTATTGGCTGATCCCCATGAAGACCCGAACCCGATGGGCAGGGTCCGCCGCAAACACCAGCTCGGCCAGATCGCTGCGCAGCTGCTCCAGAAACGGGAAACGGAGAAAGGCGGGCATGGCCCCGGAGATGATGAGTGCGAACTCGTCGCTGCCGGTACGGGCGACGAAGATCCCCGGGCCAGACGCGCGCCGGATCCGGGCTGCGAGCCCCCTGAGTAGGCTGTCCCCCACCTCATAGCCAAGGCTGTCGTTGACCTCCCTGAAGTGGCCGAGATCGATGAGACAGACGGTGATGGTACTTCGTGACCTCCGATGCCTGGTTCGCTCCTGGAGGTGTTTGATGAGCGCAGCCCTGTTCGGCAATCGGGTCAGGGGATCATTCCAGGCCAGAAAGTGCTGGTGGCGCATCTCGCGAAACAGCAGCAGCAACATCACCATGGTCGCCAGCATCAGGAACCCCAGGATGAAGAAGTTCTGGGCCCGCGACTCGTTGATCAACTCTTGCTGCGCGATGGCGGAGGGCCCGGTGAAGTTCTTCACCATCACGTCCCGTACCGCCTGCATGTCTTCATCCAGTGCCGCCGTCAACGCCTTGAGCCCGGGAGAGTCCGGCTCCCCGCTCACCACCTCCTGTTCGTACGACTCGAAGAGGACCAGTATTCCGCCGACCGCCTTGTCCGCATCGAAGCGTGCCCGAACCGACTTTGCCTCCTCCCCATGCAAAAAGACATCGAGCCGGTTCCAGGCGATGTCAAAGCGCTTGTTCATCTCCTCCCGGCTGACGGCGCGAGCCCGATACAACTTCAGCGCCTCATCGAAGGCGTGGACTTCAAGCTCCAGCTGGGCCAACGACCAGGCGGAGAGCTGGGTGTAGCGTGCCACCGCATTGAAGGCGCGGTCATAGTTCCAGACCGACCAGATGGCGACCCCCAGAAAACTGGTCACCATGAGAAGAAGGGTCAGAAACTTGCCGCGCAGCATCTTATTGGCTCTCGATGGCGGCCAATTGCCACACCATCCGGTTGTGATAGAGCTCCTTGTCAAGTTCGGGATGATCCGAGAGGGGATAGACGATCCAGAGCGGACCCTTGTTGCGCAGGGTCAATGGTTTGCCGTCCTGCTTCTCCGCCAGCAGCACCGCATACTTGTCCCCATCCGCCTTCGGCAGCACAGCCCAGTAGTCATTGATGGCCAGGGCCTTGATCTCCTGACTCTTCAGGCCGTAGGCACCGAGCAGATCCCGCAGCAGCACCCCGCGATAGAGGTGCTCCCCCTCGGTCCAGGGCGTCCCCGTCTTCACCTCCGTCTGGGGCAGCGCCTCGAATTCGGCCCGGGTCAGCACAGCCTCCCCCTTGCCACCGCAGCAGCCATTCCCCTTTATACGGAGGAAGGACTCCTCGGCCGACACCATCCCCGACACGAGACACCCGGACAACACCAGCACCCCGCCAAGCCATTTCCCCATGCTGACCCTCCTTGTCATAGCATTCTGGTGACTGTATTCATCGCACTCAATCGACCCATATGCAAATGCCGGTGTTTCCCTTCAGACCAAAGTCGCACGCAGTCGCCACTCCTCATGGGCGCCGCTGCAGGCCGCGTTGTCTTGCCAGCACCCGATTAGCCAGCTCCGGATTACACAATGTCGGCCCCCTTATCGGCAACGCTGGAGACCCCCGCCCCTTCGCGACATAACCGGGCCGCAGGGCTTGGCCGAATGACGGGCACAAAAAAGGCCGCTCCATGAGCGGCCTCTTGTCAGTGCGATGCGGGCTTAGCTGTCGCGACGCTTGCTGAACTTGCGATCCTTGTTGAAGCCGCCTTCACGACGATCCTTGTTGAAAGGACGGTCGCCCTGGGGACGGCGATCCTTGTTGAAAGGACGGTCGCTGCGGAACGGACGATCACCGCGCGGCGGACGGCTGCTGGTGTTGCCACCGGCCGGCACTTCGGTGTAGCGGCTGATCTGCAGCGGGCGCTGGCAGACACGGGCCTTCTTGATCACCTCAAGCACCTCGGGGCTGATGCCTTTGGGCAGGTCCACGGTGGAGAAGTCGTCTGCGATGTCGATGTTGCCGATGAAGCGGCTCTCGATGTTCGCCTCGTTGGCAATGGCGCCGACGATCTGGCCCGGCTTGACGCCGTGATGGGCACCCACGTCTACGCGGTAGCGCTCCATCTCCACGTCCGGGTTGTCCTTGAGCGGACGCGGCTCCAGGGAGGGCATGCGACGGGCCGGACGATCGCCACGGTCACCGAAGTCACGACCACCGCGGTCGTTGAACTCACGACGCTCGAAGCCACCGCGATCGTTGCCGGCATTGAGCAGCGGATCCGGGATGGAGTCATCCAGCAGCAGCGGCTGGTCGCCCTGTACCAGCTTGGCCAGCGCAGCAGCCAGCTCCAGCGGATCGGCAGAATCCTCTTCGATCAGCTCGTTCACCAGGTTGTGGTAGATCTCGAGCTCTTCGCCCATCATGGTTTCGCGGATGCGCTCCTTGAACTTGGCCAGACGGTGCTGGTTGATGTCCTCGGTGCTCGGCATCTTCATCGGCTCGATGGCCTGACGGGTCGCGTGCTCGATGGCGCGCAGCATGCGGCGCTCGCGCGGCGCCACGAACAGGATGGCCTCGCCCTTGCGACCGGCACGGCCGGTACGGCCGATACGGTGAACGTAGGACTCGGTGTCGTAGGGAATGTCGTAGTTCACCACGTGGGTGATGCGCTCGACGTCCAGACCACGGGCGACCACGTCGGTGGCGATCAGGATGTCCAGCTGGCCCTGACGCAGCTTGTCGACGGTACGCTCACGCAGCTTCTGCGGGATGTCACCGTGCAGGGCTTCACAGGCGTGGCCGCGGGCGGCCAGCTTGCCAGCCAGCTCTTCGGCGGCGTTCTTGGTGCGTACGAACACCAGCAGGGCTTCGTAGGATTCCACTTCCAGCAGACGGGTCATGGCGTCCAGCTTGTGCAGACCGGTCACCTGCCAGTAGCGCTGGCGGATGGTGGTGGCGGTGGCAGTCTTGGAAGCGATCTTGATCTCTTTGGGCTGCTTCAGGTGCTTCTGGGCCACGCGACGGATCTGCTCCGGCATGGTGGCAGAGAACAGGGCAACCTGACGGCCGGACGGGCACTGGTCCATGATCCAGTCCACGTCGTCGATAAAGCCCATGCGCAGCATTTCGTCCGCTTCGTCCAGCACCAGGGCTTTCAGACCGGAGAGGTCCAGGTTCTTGCGACGGATCAGGTCCATCACACGGCCCGGAGTACCCACGACAACCTGAGCACCGCGACGCAGGGCGCGGGTCTGGGTTTCGTAGGAGGCGCCGCCGTAGATGGGCAGCACGTGGAAATCAGGCATGTGGTGGGCATAGCGTTGGCACGCTTCAGCCACCTGCAGGGCCAGTTCGCGGGTCGGCGCCAGCACCAGGATCTGGGTGTTGCGGTTACCAGCTTCCAGACGAGACAACAGAGGCAAGGCAAAAGCAGCGGTCTTCCCTGTACCGGTTTGTGCCTGCCCCAGCAGATCGTGGCCCGCCATCAGGTGGGGAATTGCTGCGGCCTGGATGGGGGACGGGCGCTCATAGCCCACGTCCTGCAGCGCTTTCAGTACAGGCGCGGCCAGTCCAAGCTCACTAAAAAGGGGCAGTTGTTCGGTATCAGACATAGATTCTTCCAGATTAAGGCAGGCGGCTAACACCGCGGAATAGCAAAAAGGCGGCGATTATAGCGCCACTTTGTTCTGCTGTCTTGAAAAATGTGATAAGCCTCTCAAGACGTTGGCAATTATAGAGGGATCTGACGAGTATGGCTTGCTTATTTTTCACTCATGGTGCGTTATTGCCGATCAGACTGCGCCGGAGTCCCGTTCCCGCTTGTGTTTGAGCACCGCCATGGTGAGTCGGCTGGTGCACAATAAACGACCACGTTCATCGCGAATTTCTATCTGCCACACCTGGGTCGTCGCCCCCAGATGCAGTGGCGAGCAGCGCCCCGTCACCACCCCTTCCCGTTTGGCCCGCAGGTGGTTGGCATTGACCTCCAGCCCCACACAATAGCTATCCTCCCCCACCGCCATATTGGCGGCCAGAGACCCGAGCGTCTCCGCCAGCACCACGGACGCCCCGCCGTGCAACATGCCGAGCGGCTGATGGGTGCGGTGATCCACCGGCATGGTGGCCTCGAGCCAGTCGGGGCCAAAATCGGTGTAGGCGATGTCGAGGTGAGCCATCAGGGTGTTGCGGGAGCTGGCATTGAGCCCCTCAAGGCTCATGGGCTTGCGCCAGATGGGGGCGTTCTCTTGACTCATGGCGAGCGGACTCCTGGTATGATCAACGGGTTATCGTCGAGCTTTGTCGGCGAACGTGCAGTGTCGGCGAAAAAGGCTGGAAAAAAAAGATGCCCCGCGTGGGGCATCCGGTATCCGGGCTGGAGCTCACCAGGGGTAGGTCACCCCGGGCCACTCGACCCAGGGCATCTCTCGCCCCGGCAGACGCGGCTCGGGCCAGCGCCACACTTTGCCAAGCCAGGCGCGCAACTCGGCCTCAAGCTCGCCATCGGTGAGCGGCGCCTCGGCCACCTTCCAGAAAAAGAGCTCCACCTGCACCTCTGGCAACACGGAGGGATAGAGGTAGACACCGCCCCAAAACTGCGGCTCCCGCTCCGGGCTCCAGAGGCCATAGGCAAAAGAGCGCTTGGCCAGAAACTCTGACTCCTGCCACTCCAGATCCGCCTCGTGCTGGCTCAGGCTGAAGTCGGCCGAGGGCCAGGGGTCGTTCGGCCGAAACAGCTGGTGGAGCTGCTCCCGCTCGCGCAGGATGGCGACAAACTCCAGCACCGCCTGGGAGGGCGTGGCAGGCAGCAGCAGGAAATGCGGGTGCCGATACGCCTTTGGCACCCGGAATCCCTTGGGGAAGCTGAGCATCAGACCAGTTCCAGCAGGGCCTGCAGCGGGTGCCTGAGCTTCTCCCCCTCCATCCGCTTGACCTGGCTGCGGCACGAATAACCGGTGGCAAGGCAGCGCTCCTTGGGCAGGCGTGCCAGGGGCTCGGCCCAGCTCAGACCGTAGATCCCTCTGGAGTTCTCCACCTGCCTGGCGTCGTGACCATAGGTGCCTGCCATGCCGCAGCACCCGACCGAGACCGGCTGCAGCCTGGCGCCGAAGCGGCTGAACAGGGTGCTCCAGTCGCCGTGGGTCGACGGCTTGGCGGTCTTCTCGGTACAGTGGGCGAACAGATACCAGGGCTCGGCGGCGACCTCTTCGCGCACCGGCAACGCATCCGCCGGCAGGGAGAGCAGCCACTCCTGGGGCAGCAGCACCTGGAAGTTGCCGCGGGCCGGGCCCAGGGCCTTGGCATACTCATCCCGATAGCAGAGCACCAGGGAGGGATCCACCCCCACCATGGGAATGCCCAGCGCCGCCACCTTGTTGAGGAACTGGGCGCTGCTCGCTGCGGTGCGGGCGAAGGCGCGCAGGAATCCCTTCACGTGCTGGGGCTTGCCGTTGGGCTTGAACGGCAGCAGATAAGGCTGGTAGCCGAGCTTGCTGGCCAGTTTCACCAGGTCACGCACCACGGGGGCGTCGTAGTAGCTGGTGAAGGGATCCTGCACGATGAGCACCACTTTTTTACGCTGCTCGGGGCCCATGGCCTCGAGGCCCGGCAGGTCGAAGTAGCGGGCCTTGTGATCGCGCAGCTCCTCGGCCAGGGTCGGCACGGAGAGCAGCGGCACGTCCACCATGCCGATGCTCTTCTCGGCCGCCTTCTGGGCCCACTCTTTTTCGAGGAAAAAGTTGACCAGCTTGGGCACCTTGGCGAGCAGGGGGGTATAGCTCTCCACTGTGCCGACGAAGTAATCCTTGGGGCCACGCAGGTAGCGGCTGTGATAGAGCTGCATAAAGCGGGCGCGGAAGGTGGGCACATCCACCTTGATGGGGCACTGGCTGGTGCACGCCTTGCATGCAAGACACCCCTCCATCGCCTCCATCACCTCGTGGGAGAAGTCATACTGGCCCCGAGCGCGGGCCACCGTATTGCGGAACTTGTCGACAATCTGCTTCACGCGCAGACCGCCGCTTTGCAGCGCTACCTCCTCACTCAGGGGATCGAACCCCTGCTCCGCCAGCTGGCGCAGCCATTCGCGCATCAGCCCTGCCCGTCCCTTGGGGGAGTGACGCCTGTCCTTGCTTATCTTGACCGAGGGGCACATGGGGGAGTCGGTCTCGAAGGTGAAGCACAGACCGTTGCCGTTGCAGTCCAGAGCCCGGGTATAGCTTTCCCGCACCGCGACCGGGATCTGCCTGTCGAACTTGCCGCGCTTGGGCCCGTCCACCGAGACAAGCGAAGCGCCGCTGCCATAAGGCATGCAGATCTTGCCCGGGTTGACGCGGTTCTGGGGATCGAAGGCTCCCTTGACCCGTTGCAGCTCCTCCCACAGCTCGCCGAAGAAGGCGGGACTGTATTCGGAGCGGAATCCCTTGCCGTGCTCCCCCCACATCAGGCCGCCGTATTTCGCGGTGAGCGCCACCACCTGATCCGAGATGCGCCGCAGCAACACCTCCTGCTCGGGGTCGCACAGGTCCAGCGCCGGGCGCACGTGCAACACCCCCGCATCCACATGGCCGAACATGCCGTAGTCGAGGCCATGGGCATCGAGCAGGGCGCGAAACTCCATGATGAAGTCTGCCAAAGACTCCGGCGGCACCGCGGTGTCTTCGGTGAAAGCCACCGGCTTCTTGCGCCCCTCGGCGTTGCCGAGCAGCCCCACCGACTTCTTGCGCATGCCGTAGATGGTCTCGATGCTCGGCAGGTGGTCGCACACCTGATAGCCGATGACCCCGGCCTCTCCCCTGGCCAGCAGGCCATCGATGCGCCGGCACAGCTCGGCTACCTTGGCCTGGTGCTCGGCCTCGTCGGTGTCCGCAAACTCGACGATGTTGAGCCCCTGCAGATCCTTGCCCGGCACGTCCTGGATGAGATCCTTCACCGAGTGCCAGATGATGTCAGCCCGGGCCAGCCCCAGCACGCGGGAGTCCACGGTCTCCACCGACAGGGCGTGAGCCTGCACCATGAAGGGGGCGTTGCGCAGCGCCGAGGGGAAGCTGTCGTATTTGACGTTGACCAGGGTCCGGTAGCGCGGAATGGGGGTGATGTTGAGCCTGGCTTCGGTGATAAAGCCCAGAGACCCTTCCGAGCCGCACAGCACCCGGCTCACGTCCAGGGTGTCGCTCTCGGGGATATAAAGGTGCTTGAGATCGTATCCGGTCAAGAAGCGGTTCAGCTTGGGGAAGGTCGCCTCGATGTCGGCGCGCCGCTCCTTGCCGATACGATAGAGGGTGCGATAGATCTCCCCCTCGCGGCTCTCCAGGGCCAGCTTGTCCGCCAGACGCTGGCCGGTCACCGGCTCGGTGACCATGATGTCGCCATTCTCCAGCACGGCCTTGAGGCCCAGCACGTGATCCGAGGTCTTGCCGTAGACGAGGGACCCCTGCCCGGAGGCATCGGTGTTGACCATGCCCCCCAGGGTGGCGCGGTTGGAGGTAGAGAGATCCGGTGAGAAGAAGTAGCCATGGGGTTTGAGGTAGGCGTTGAGCTGGTCCTTCACCACCCCGGCCTGGGCCCGTACCCAGCCCTCGTCCAGATTAATTTCCAGGATCTGGTTCATATGGCGCGAGAGATCGACGATAATGCCGCCGCCCAAGGACTGACCATTGGTGCCGGTACCGCCGCCGCGAGGGAAGAAACTCAAGGCCGCGTATTCGGGCCCCTGGGCCAGCTTGAGCATCACCGCTATATCATCCGCGCTGCGCGGATAGAGCACCGCCTGAGGTACGACCTGATAGACGCTGTTATCCGTCGCCATCGCCAACCGGCTTGCATAAGACTTTTCGATATCACCACGAAATGCTGAGCGCGCCAGCAACTCAAGAAACTGCAGGGTTGTAGGTGACAAACTGTCCTGGTAATCGAGTCTCGGGATCATGAATCCTTGTTCCCTTCCTTTGCTTGATGCCGGAGTTCCGGCGACAACGACCGTTCGGGCCAGCCTCTTCGCGGGCTCCCGAACCAGTCCGCTCACATGTGAGCGGGCAGTATATCAGCTAGAAAACCGCTTGCGCGCGCAATCTTCACCATTTGAAAGGAGGACTTTTATGGCTCATTACAGCCATGTTATCAGTACGCTTATCCGCACCGAAAAACAGGCGCTGACCCTGTCGCTGTTTGGTTGCATCACCTTTGCCATCTTCGGGATCGGCTATGGCCTCTTCGTCGGCTCCAACGCCATCATGCTCGACGGCATCTTCACCCTGTTCAGCATGGGCATGACGGGCCTGGGTCTCATCACCGCCTACCTGGTCACCCGCCCCTCCGACGCCCGCTTCCAGTACGGCTACGCCCACTTCGAACCCATCGCCAACGTCATCAACGGCGCCATCATTCTGCTGCTCTGTCTCGGCGCCCTCTATGGCGGCATCACCTCCCTGCTGGCGGGGGGACGGGAGATAGACCTCGGCCATGCCCTCATCTACGCCGCCGTCTCCACCTTCTTCTGCGGTGTCCTCTACCTCATCGAGGCCGACGTGGCCGAACGGGTCAACTCCGAACTGGTGCGGGTGGACTCCAAGGAGTGGCTGGTGGATACCCTGCTGAGCGCCACCCTGCTCGTCGGCTTCCTGGTCGCCATCGGCCTCGATGCCATCGGTCATGGCCACTACAACCGCTACATAGACCCCGTGCTGGTCTCTCTCTTGGCCCTGTGCGCCACCCTCATCCCCGTCAAGGTGCTGGGTCGCAACCTGCGGGAGGTGCTGAAAATCGCTCCCAAGGGGGACGTATCCCGCCTGGTCGCCCACGAAGTCGAGGCCCTGCGCCAGCGCCATGGCATCGAGTGCTACAGCCACCTGGCGAAGAGCGGCCGCCGTTTCGATCTCGAACTCAACATCCTGGTGGCCCCGGGCCAGGAGTGGCCCGTCGAGCGTCAGGACGCCCTGCGTCAGGAGCTCTGGTCCCGCCTCGGCGACACCCTGGGGGATGCCTGGCTGTCGGTCTGCTTCACCCGGGAGAAACGCTGGCTCTGATCCCGACCGACGACCCGATCGCACGCGGGGCCGACAGGCCCCGCGTGAAAATCCCTTGATGCGGCTGATGCGCACGCCGCCAGCCCGTCCCTCCCCCTGGCAACCCCCTCGTCACAGGGCCATCACAGACCTATTGCCAAATGGCTGCGAGCCGTTATCATCAGGGCTCACTTTTGACCCGAGGTTTTATTGCCCATCATGGACAATCCCCGAAGTAGCCCTTCGTCTTTCCCCATCAAAGCCTATCTGTACCTGCTCAACCAACGCCTCTGACGAGATGCCCAGCTCTCCACGGTCCCCTTGCCGTGACCCATATTCGCCGCATCTGTTTTAACTGAGGTTTATTACATGGAATTCTTGCTGGACCCCTCTATCTGGGTCGGTCTGCTCACCCTGATCATCCTGGAAATCGTACTCGGGATAGACAACCTGGTCTTCATCGCCATCCTGGTGAAAAAACTGCCCCCCGCCCAGCGGGACAAGGCGCGCATCATCGGCCTCTCCCTGGCCCTGCTGATGCGCCTGGGGCTGCTCAGCGTCATGTCCTGGCTGGTCACCCTGACGACCCCCATTCTGCATGTCTGGGATCACCCCTTCTCCGGTCGGGATCTCATCCTGATGGGAGGCGGTCTCTTCCTGCTGTTCAAGGCGACCTCCGAGCTGCACGAGCGGCTCGAGGCCAAACCGGAGGAGCAGGGGGCGACCGGTGTCTATGCCGGGTTCGGGGTGGTGATCGCCCAGATCCTGGTGCTGGATGCGGTCTTCTCCCTGGACTCCATCATCACCGCCGTCGGCATGGTGGATCACCTCGGCGTCATGATGGCCGCCGTGACCATCGCCATGGTGGTGATGGTGCTCGCCTCCAAGCCCCTGACCCGCTTCGTCAACGCCCACCCCACTGTGGTGGTGCTCTGCCTGAGCTTCCTGCTGATGATCGGCTTCAGTCTGGTGGCGGAGGGCTTCGGCTTCCACATTCCGAAGGGCTACCTCTATGCGGCCATCGGCTTCTCGGTGCTCATCGAGTTCTTCAACCAGCTGGCCCAGCGCAGTGCCCTGCGCCATGAGGCCCGCCAGCCCCTGCGCGAGCGCACCACGGCTGCCATCTTCAAGTTGATGGGGGGCAACAAGCGCCCCGCACACCCGCAAGAAGACGAAGAAGAGGAGCAGGATGCCCCCCTGCCCCCCGGCTTCGGTGAGGAAGAGCGCTACATGGTGAGCGGCGTGCTCTCCCTGGCCGAGCGCTCCATCCGCACCATCATGACCCCCAGGGCCGAGATGGAGTGGATCGACGTGAATGACAGCGCCGAGGAGATCCGCACCCTGCTGCAGCGGGCCCCTCACAGCCTGTTCCCGGTCTGCGACGGGGAGCTGGACGAGATCATCGGGGTGGTGAAGGCCAGGGATCTGCTGTTTGCCCTCAACGAGGGGCAATCCCTGGCCGAGCTGGCCAGACAGAACGACCCCATAATCGTGCCGCAGACCATCAACGTGATCCGCCTGCTGGCGGAGCTGCGCCAGGCACGCGGCAGCCTCATCTTGGTGGCGGACGAGTTCGGCGTCATCCAGGGGCTGGTCACCACCCACGACCTGCTGGAGGCTATCGTGGGCGAGCTGCCGGACGAGGACGAGGCCCCAGACGTGGTCATCGATGGCGCAGGCTGGCTTATCAACGGCAGCACCAACATCCACCAGGTCGAGCAGGCCCTGAACTGCGACGGTCTGGTGAGCGAGAGCGACGAGTACGTGACGCTGGCGGGCATGCTGCTCTCCCACTTCGGCAGCCTGCCCGAGGCCGGTCAACAGCTGCACCTCGGCCAGTTCCGCTTCGAGGTCATGGGGGTGAGCGAGCGTCGCATCGAGCGGGTTCGGGTGACCCCTATCGACGCCTGAGCCAGAGTCGCCATATGACAAGAGGGTCCCCGGGCCCTCTTTCTCGTGGTGTCCGCCACGGGATCAGGGCTATTGCTGTGAAAACGGCAATTCTCTTCTGCAATCTCCCCTCTTTTTCGCAATGGTCATCACCGCTAGAGTCTCCTCCATTCCAACACGAGGAGTTCACCATGAACCACGATCCCCTGTTCTGCCCCCTTCGCCTCGGCCAGTTGCACCTCAACAACCGCATCGTCATGCCCCCCATGACCCGCTCCCGCGCCAGTCAGCCCGGCGATGTGGCCAACGCCATGATGGCGACCTATTACGCCCAGCGTGCCGACGCAGGCCTCATCATCAGCGAGGGCACCCAAGTCGACCCCATGGGCAAGGGCTATGCCTGGACGCCGGGGATCTATAGCGCCGAACAGGTGGCCGGCTGGAAACGGGTCACGGACGCCGTGCACGCCAAGGGGGGGACCATGTTCGCCCAGCTCTGGCACGTGGGCCGGGTCACCCACCCGGACAACATCGGCGGCGCCCAGCCCATCTCCTCCTCCGCCATTCAGGCGAAAGGGGTCAAGGTGTTCGTCGACAACGGCAGCGATGCCCCGGGGTTTGTCGAGACGGTCACCCCCCGCGCCATGACCCAGGATGACATCGACGCCGTGGTGGGGCAGTTTCGCCAGGCGGCCCGCAACGCCATGGAGGCGGGCTTCGACGGCATCGAGCTGCACGCCGCCAACGGCTACCTCATCAACCAGTTCCTCGACTCCGAATCCAACGCCCGCACCGATGGCTACGGCGGATCCCTTGAGAACCGGCTGCGCTTCCTGAAAGAGGTGACCGAGGCGGTGAGCCAGGAGATCGGCGCCGATCGGGTTGGGGTGCGCCTCGCGCCGCTCACCACCTTGAACGGCACAGTGGACGCCAATCCGCAGGAGACCTATCTGGCCGCCGCCCGCCTGTTGGGCCGCCTCAATGTCACCTACCTGCACGTCGCGGAAGCGGATTGGGACGACGCTCCCCTGATGGCAGAGAGCTTCAAACAGGGGCTGCGGGATGCCTTCCCCAACACCCTCATCTATGCGGGCAAGTACGACGGTGAGCGGGCGCGGGCCGCCATCGAGGCGGGCTGGGCGGACATGATAGGCTTCGGTCGCCCCTTCGTGGCGAACCCGGATCTGCCGAACCGGCTGCGTCACGGCTACCCGTTCGCCCCCCACGATCCCGCCACCCTGTTTGGCGGCGGCGAGAAGGGGCTGACCGACTACCCCGTCTATGAGGCCGAAGGGGCCTGATCCTCGGCCGCCCCCCGAGACGAGAGAGGCCCGCCATTTCTGGCGGGCCTCTCTTTTATTACGCATATTGCGCGGGCGGCAGGCTGGCGCAGGCCATCAGTGCAGGATCACCCCGTGGGTCGCGGCATAGCCACGGATCTCCCGGGTCAGGCGCACCTTGTCTGCCAGATCGAGCCAGCTGGCCTCCACCGCATTGAGGCACAGACGGCAGAGCTGCTCCCGGCTCGCACCGAGCCCCTGCACCAGAGCCCGGAAGTTCGCCCCCATGTAGCCGCCGAAATAGGCCGGGTCGTCGGAGTTGATGGTGACGCAGAGCCCCTGCTCCAGCAGGTGCAGCACATTGTGGTGCGCCATCTCGTCGAACACCCTGAGGCGCACGTTGGAGAGCGGACAGACGGTGAGCGGCAGCCGGGTATCCGCCAGGTAGCGCACCAGCTCGGGCTCGTCGCTGCAGCGCACCCCGTGATCGATGCGCCGGATCTGCAGCTCCTGGATGCTCTGCCAGATGTAGTCCGCCGGCCCCTCCTCCCCCGCATGGGCCACCGCCGGCAGTCCCAGCTCGCGGCATCGGGCAAACACCCGGGCAAACTTGCCGGGGGGATTGCCCAGCTCGCTCGAATCCAGACCAATCCCGTGCAGACGCGCGAGGTGCGGCTCGGCCTCTGCCAGGGTGGCGAACGCCTCCTCTTCGCTCAGGTGGCGCAGGAAGCTCATGATGAGCCGCCAGCTGATGCCGAAGGCCTCTTCGCCATCCTTCAACGCCCGCTCTATGCCGCCGAGCACCGTCTCAAACGGGATGCCGCGGGCGGTGTGGGTCTGGGGATCGAAGAAGATCTCCACGTGGACCACGTGATCCGCCACGCAGCGCTCGAGGTAGGCCCAGGTGAGATCGAAGAAGTCCTGTTCGGTGACCAGTACGCTGGCCCCCTGATAGTAGAGGTCGAGAAAAGATTGCAGGCTGTCGAACTCATAGGCGGTGCGCAGGCTCGCCACGTCGGGCCAGGGCAGCGCCACGCCATTGCGCCGGGCAAGGGCGAACATCAGCTCGGGCTCCAGGGTGCCCTCGATGTGCAGGTGCAGTTCCAGCTTGGGCAAATCGGCAATAAAGGTATCCATGGTGACGGCTCCATCGTCAGATCCGGTTCGGGCGCGGCCAGGGCGACGCCCTCCTTCCCTTTCATTGTGCACCCATCTGTCGCGCCGAGGGAGACTTGTCATCAAAGCACCTTATAATGGCGACACAAAAACCATAACCGATTGAAGACATTAAAAGGTGGGAGCCTTCGCCCCCGCGCCTGTGCCCGACAAGGAGTATTCATGAAGAAAAGCGTCATCTGCGACATCGACGGCGTCATCCTGCACAACAACGATCTGGTGCCCGGTGCCGATCGCTTCGTCCACCGCCTGCTGGAGCAGGGCAGCAAGCTGCTCTTTCTCACCAACTACCCGGCCCAGACCCAGAAAGATCTGCAAAACCGCTTCCGCTCCGCCGGCATCGAGGTACCCGAGGAGTGCTTCTACACCTCCGCCATGGGGACCGCCGATTTTCTCAAGCGCCAGGATGGCAAAAAGGCCTATGTGATCGGTGAAGGGGCCCTGACCCACGAGCTCTACAAGGCCGGTTTCACCATCACCGACATCGACCCCGACTTCGTGGTGGTGGGCGAGACCCGCAACTACAACTGGAGCATGATGCAGCTCGGCGCCAAGTTCGTGGATCAGGGTGCCCGCTTCATCGCCACCAACCCGGATACCCACGGTCCCCTGATGTACCCGGCCTGCGGCGCCCTGTGCGCCCCCATCGAACGGATGACCGGCAAGAAGCCGTTCTACGTGGGCAAGCCGAGTGCCTGGATCATCCGCGCGGCGCTCAACCGGATGGAGGCCCACTCCGACAACACCCTCATCATCGGCGACAACCTGCGCACCGACATCCTGGCAGGCTTCCAGGCCGGTCTCGAGACGGTACTGGTGCTCTCCGGGGTGAGCAAGGTGGCGGACATCGACCGCATGCCGTTTCGACCGAACCACATCTTCGACTCCGTGGTCGACATCGACATCGTCTGATCCCCTCGCCACCTCGCCCGGACGGCAACCCACCAGCACGGCCCCCTTGGCAAGGGGGCCGGCATCGTTTAACGTAAGCGCAACATTGTTAAACAAACTAAACGGGAGCAGGATGCTCCCCGCCACCGCAAGGACGCACCATGAAGAGCCTGAACGACTGGATCCTGCTGGACAAGCACGCCGTCTCCCCCACCCCGCTGATGCCGGCAAGGGATCGCATCAGGGCGGGCAACCCGTCTCAGATCGCCTGGAATCACTACTCCGACCCCAGCCAGCAGTTTCACGTGGGCTTCTGGTCCTGCGAGGCAGGCCGCTGGGCCGTGCACTACACCGAGCACGAATACTGCCAGATGCTGGAGGGCGAGGCGTGCATCCACGACGGTCAGGGCGGCCAGCTGCACCTGAAACCCGGGGATCAGTTCGTCATTCCCGCCGGTTTTGTCGGCGAGTGGGAGACCCTGGTCCCCTGCCGCAAGCTCTACGTGATCTTCGAACCTGCCGCGACCTGACGCGCACGTCAACCTCACTCCCTTCCCCGGCGACCGGACGGTCGCCATCCCCTGGCGCAGCTTGACGCTTACGGCATGATTTTCTGCGGTTTTCCCGCTTGCAAAAGGGTTTTCCGCTAGGCATTGTGATTGGCGAGGAATGTAAATGGAATTTCGAGCCCAAACGTGGGGGGCTCATATAAAAATCAAGAGGATTACCGCCAATGTGTTCTATTTTCGGCATTCTGGACATCAAGACCGACTCCGCCACCTTGCGCAAATCGGCCCTGGAGATGTCCAAGCGACTGCGTCACCGCGGGCCTGACTGGTCCGGCGTCTACAGCTCCGACAAGGCCATCCTGGTGCACGAGCGCCTGGCCATTGTCGACCCGGGCAACGGCGCCCAGCCCCTGTACAACCCCGAGCGCACCCACGTGCTGGCCGTCAACGGCGAGATCTACAACCACAAGGAGCTGGAGAAGAACCTCAAGGTCGACTTCCGCTTCCAGACCCACTCCGACTGCGAGGTGCTGCTAGCCCTCTACAAGGAGAAGGGCCCCGCCTTCCTGGACGATCTCAACGGCATCTTCGCCTTCATCCTCTATGACGCCGAGCAGGATGCCTACCTCATCGGCCGCGACCACATGGGGATCATCCCTCTCTATACCGGCCGCGACGAGCACGGCAACTTCTATGTCGCCTCCGAGATGAAGGCCCTGGTGCCGGTGTGCAAGAGCGTCGAAACCTTCCCGCCGGGACACTACCTGTGGAGCAAGGATGGCGAGCTCAAACAGTGGTACAAGCGCGACTGGATGGAATACGGTGCGGTCGAGCATAACCAGAGCGACAGAGCCGAGCTCAAGGCCGCCCTGGAAGCGGCGGTCAAGCGCCAGCTGATGTGTGACGTGCCCTACGGCGTGCTGCTCTCCGGCGGTCTGGATTCGTCCGTCATCTCCGCCATCACCAAGCTCTACGCCGCCCGCCGGGTCGAAGACGACGGCAAGAGCGAAGCCTGGTGGCCCCAGCTGCACTCCTTCGCCGTGGGTCTGGAAGGCTCCCCGGATCTCGCCGCCGCCCGCAAGGTGGCCGACCACCTCGGCACCATCCACCACCAGATCCACTTCACGGTGCAGGAGGGCCTGGATGCCCTGCGGGACGTCATCTATCACCTCGAGACCTATGACGTCACCACCATCCGCGCCTCCACCCCCATGTACCTGATGGCGCGCTACATCAAGGCCATGGGCATCAAGATGGTGCTCTCCGGCGAAGGCTCCGACGAGCTGTTTGGCGGCTACCTCTACTTCCACAAGGCGCCGAATGCTAAAGAGTTCCACGAGGAGACGGTGCGCAAGCTGTCTGCCCTGCACCTCTACGACTGCCTGCGGGCCAACAAGTCCATGGCCGCCTGGGGCGTGGAGGGTCGCGTGCCCTTCCTCGACAAGGAGTTCATGGACGTGGCGATGCGCCTCAACCCCGCCGACAAGATGTGCGGCAAGGGCAAGATCGAGAAGCACATCCTGCGCGAAGCCTTCGAGGATCTGCTGCCCCACGAGGTGGCGTGGCGCCAGAAGGAGCAGTTCTCCGACGGCGTGGGTTATTCGTGGATCGACAGCCTGAAAGCCATGGTCGAGCAGGAAGTGACGGATCAGATGTTCGAGGCGGCGGCGTTCCGCTTCCCCATCAACACCCCGCTCACCAAGGAGGCGTACTACTACCGCGCCATCTTCGACGAGCACTTCCCGCTGGAGTCCGCCGCCCGCACCGTGCCCTACGGCAAGTCGGTCGCCTGCTCCACCCCGACCGCGCTGGAGTGGGATGCCAAGTTCAAGGAGATGGCCGACCCGTCCGGTCGCGCCGTGATGGACGTCCACCAGCAGGGTTACTGAGCCAAGGCACAGCCCCGGATAGCAGAAAGCCCCTCCTGAGAGGGGCTTTTTCATGTCAGCGATTCGTCACGGCGTCGCAGCTATCGCCCGATCTGTCAAACGCGGCACTGTGCGCCTACCGAAACCGATGCCCTGGCATCAGACCTGCGCATCCGGCTGATTGGCGGGGGCGGCCTTGATAAAGGCCTGCAGCTGCTCGCAGTTGGCGACGATGCGATTGATGGTGGGGTAGTCGTCCAGGGTCATGTCGAAGCGACGGGCGTTGTAGACCTGGGGCACCAGCATGCAGTCCGCCAGGGTCACCTCGTTGCCGACGCAATAGATGCCGGCGGTGGTCATCAACAGCTGCTCCAGGGCGCTGAAGGTCTCGTCAATCCAGTGGCGATACCAGGCCGCTTCCTGCTCCTTGCCCGCCCTGAAGTGCTCCCCCAGGTAGTTCAGCACCCGCAGGTTGTTGAGGGGGTGAATGTCGCAGGCGATCATGTTGACGATCTGGCGCACCCGGGCCCGCTCCAGGGGGGCGGACGGCATCAGGGGGTGAGCGGGGTAAGTCTCGTCGAGGTACTCCATGATGGCCACCGACTGGCCGACCTGCACCTCGCCGTCCACCAGAAAGGGGACCAGCCCCTGGGGATTGATCCGGCGGTAGGCTTTCTCCCGCTGCTCTCCCTGCCGTAGATTGATCGGATGCTGCTCGTAGTCGAGCCCCTTGAGCTGCATCACGATCCGCACCCGATAACTTGCCGATGAACGCCAATATCCAAACAACTGCAACATAGTCTGTCCCTGTGTTGGCAGGTGCAAGGGCACCCGCCGCTCGCTGGCCGGCCTCTGTCCTTGCCGGCTTTCTTACTTCGTCTGGCTGGCGTCCGCCGGCATGACCCGCTGCAAAATGGTGCCAAACAGACTCAGTCCGTTGCGATCCTGCATCGCGATGGACACTGTATCACCAAAGCGCAGGAAGGGTGTAGTGGCTTGACCAGACTCGATAATTTCCAGCATCCGCCGCTCGGCGAGGCAGGAGGAGCCGGCACTTCTGTCGTAGTTGGAGACGGTGCCCGAGCCGATGATGCAGCCCGCCCCGAGGGGTCGGGTCAGGGCGGCGTGGGCGACCAGTTCGGGGAAGTTGAAGGTCATGTCCACCCCGGCGTCGGGGGCACCGAACAGGGCGCCGTTGAGATGGGTCAGCAGCGGCAGATGCACCTTGCCATCGTGCCACGCCTCCCCCAGCTCGTCCGGGGTGATGGCCACCGGCGAGAAGGCGCTGGAGGGCTTGGACTGGAAGAAGCCAAATCCTTTGGCGAGCTCGCCGGGAATGAGATTGCGCAGGCTCACGTCGTTGACCAGCATCAGGAGCTTGATGTGGCTGGCGGCCGCCTGCGGGCTGGTGCCCATGGGCACGTCGTCGGTGATGACGGCCACCTCAGACTCGAAATCGATGCCCCACTCCTCGGAGCCCATCACGATGGGACCCCGCGGCGACAGGAAGCTGTCCGAGCCCCCCTGGTACATCAGGGGATCGTGCCAGAAGCTCTCCGGCATCTCGGCGCCACGCGCCTTGCGCACCAGCTCCACGTGGTTGACGTAGGCGCTCCCGTCCGCCCACTGGTAGGCCCGTGGCAAGGGGGAGAGGCAGGCGTTCTGATCGAAGGGGAAGGCATCGGGACAGTCGCCGTCGTTGAGCCGCTGATAGACGAGCGCCAGTTGCGGCGAAAGCTCTGCCCACTCGTCGAGGGCCGCCTGCAGGGTGGGCGCCAGCTCGCTGACGTGCACCGCCCGGGTCAGATCGCGGCTGACCACCGCCAGGACGCCGTCCCGTTTGCCATTGTTCAGGGTTGCCAATTTCATGGGGAATTCCTTATTTGCCGCTGGTGCCTGGGCGCTGCCAGCTGGTGACATATTGACTGTTTTCGGCCTTCTCGCAGATCTCGCCGACGATGAGGGCGTCCCGGGTATCGAGCATTACCGCCACCTCGTCGGTGAACGTCTTGGCATGGGCCAGGCCCGCCGCAAACGCCTTGGGATGGGGGCCGTGGGTGAAGCCGGCGGGGTGGAAGGTGACCATGCCCCGCTCGATGTTGTCCCGGCTGAAGAAGTCCCCCGCGTGGTAGAAGAGCACCTCGTCGAAGTCGTCGTTGCTGTGGTAGAAGGGCACCCGCAGCGCACCGGGATCGCTCTCTATGGGACGCGGCACGAAGGTGCAGATGACGAACCGGCTCGCCACGAAGGTGGAGTGGGCCGAAGGCGGCAGGTGGTAGCGGTGACTCATCAGCGGGCGGATGTCGCGCCAGTTGAGGCGCACCACGCAGAGATCCCCGTGCCACCCCTGGGCATCCAGGGGGTTGAACGGCCAGGTGACGACCGAGACCTGGTTGTGGCGCTTGATCTGCAGTGACCAGGGGTTCTCGTCCTGCTGGGCCAGGAAACGCTCGTCGATGGCGGGCACGTCCAGCGCCGCCGGATCGAAGATGGCATGGTTGCCCACCAGCCCCTTGTCTGGCAGCTGATAGCTGTCGTCCGTCGCCTCTATCATCAGGATGAAGAGCGGCGCCGTGGGTTCGATGCGCCACATGGTGCCACGGGGGATCACCACGTAGTCCCCATCTCTCAGGGTCAGGTGGCCGTAGTCGCAATAGAACTCGCCGCCCCCCTCGTGGATGAACAGCAGCTCGTCGCCGTCGGCGTTGCGCACCAGGAACGGCATGGGCTCATGCAGGCGCCAGATCCGGTAACGGCAGTGGGGGTTGCTGAGGATATCCGGCATCACCCAGGGGGAGAGGGAGCGGACCTCCTCTTGCAAGTTGTTGAGGTCGAAAGCCCGCGGTCGCAGCGGCCCCTCCCACTGGATCCAGTCGGTGGGGGCGTGCTTGTGGTGCATGTGGGTGGCCGGGCCGAAGAAGCCCGAGCGCCCCAGCTCGCGTTCGTAGATGGCCTGCTCGGGCAGATCGGCGTGGGCCTGGCGGGAGTGGGTCCCCTCCCGATGGGGGAAGCTTATCCAGTTACGCATCGCGCTGTGCTCCGTTTTTCTCGCCCTGCGTGGCGCCATCCAGCACGCCGCGGCGGATCTGGTCCAGTTCGATTGATTCGAACAGTGCCTGGAAGTTGCCCTCCCCGAACCCCTCGTTCCCCTTGCGCTGGATGATCTCGAAGAAGACGGGACCGATGACGGTGTCGGTGAAGATCTGCAGCAGGATGCCGTCCTTCGTCGGCGAGCCGTCGATGAGGATGCGCAGCGCTTTCAGCGCCGCCAGATCCTCCTGATGCCCCTCGACCCGGCGGTTTACCCCCTCGTAATAAGTATCCGGGGTCGGCATAAAGCCGGTGCCGCGCCCGCGCAAGGTGCGGATGGTCTGGTAGATGTCATTGGAGGCGAGTGCGATGTGCTGGATCCCCTCCCCCTTGTACTGGCGCAGGTACTCCTCAATCTGGGACTTGTCGTCCGCCGACTCGTTGATGGGGATGCGAATTTTGCCGCAGGGTGCCGTCATGGCGCGGGAATGCAGGCCCGTCAGCTTGCCCTCGATGTCGAAGTAGCGGATCTCGCGGAAGTTGCCGATCCGCTCGTAGAAGTTGGACCAGAGGTTCATGTTGCCGCGGTGGACGTTGTGGGTCAGGTGATCGATCTCATAGAGCCCAGCGTCCACCTCGGCCATGCGCGCCTGCCAGTCCGGGTAGAAGACGAAATCCACGTCATAGATGGATCCCCGCTCGCCGTACCTGTCAACAAAGGAGAGCGTGCTCTCGCCGATGCCGTAGATGGCGGGGATGTTGAGCTCCATGGGCCCTATCTTGCCGACAAAGGGCTTGGCTCCCTGGGCGATGGCGTACTGCTGGGCAAGGCCCGCATCGGCCACCCGGAACGCCATGCCGCACACGCTCGGGCCGTGGGCCCTGGCGAACTCCTCCGCCTGGGAGTGGGGCTCGGCATTGACCACGAAGTTGATGTCACCCTGGCGATAGAGCCAGCACTGCTTGTGCCTGTGCTTGGCCACCTCGGCAAACCCCAGGGAGACGAACAGTGCCTTGAGGGCCGCAATGCCCTTGAGATCCGGGGCCGTGTACTCGACGAATTCGAAGCCATCGGTCCCGAGGGGGTTGATGGTGTGAGTACGGGAAGAGGGGGTGGTCATGATGCGCTCCTTGCGATGGGCTGATGACGAAACGGGTCACACCGGAAGGACGCTACAGACAGCCACCACCGGCGTTGTTAATAACTTGTTTCATTAGAGGTATCGGCACGACGAAAGAGAAGAGGCAGACATCAGATAGTTGGGCGGAGGTCGCCGCCACAAGATGTAAATGAAATGTGACATTGAGGCCGCGACCTTGCGGACAGCCTCCGGCGGGGTCGCCAGGCTGTCAGCTTTGCCTTACAGACGCCAGGTTTTCACCCTGAGGTGAGGCAGACGGGCCCGGGCCTGTTGCAGGCGACGGTGAGTGGGATTGACGAGCCAGGCCGCTCGCCCGAGCGCCAGCAGCGGCAGATCGTGCAAGCTGTCGCTCAAGGCAAGAGCGACGTCGAGCTGCCGGATTTCCGGCAGCAGCTTGCGCGACCCATGGCAGTAAACACGGGGGACCAGGCCGCCGGCGCGATAGCACATCCGTGAGCCGATGATGCGGTGAGGAAGCTTTGGCAAACGCCGATGGAGCTGGGCGCGCACCAGGGCACGGGGACTCGCGGAGATGACCCAGCAACGCGCCCCTTCCCCCATCAGGAGAGCGCGCGCCTCCGGGTACAGGCCGGGCCGGGTGAGGCTGTACTCCCGCACCAGAGCGCGCCACGCCAGGGGAGAGAGCCCCAGGGTGATGGCCCACCAGATAAGCGTGAGCCCCCGCCGGCGCAGGCGGGGCAGCAGATAGACAAGCCCGCCCAGCGCGATCACCGGCCACAGCAGCAGCGGCCAGCCACGGCGGCGCAGGATATGGCGCAACAAGCCGGCGTGGCTGTCACCGGGAGCCAGGGTGTCGTCAAAATCCGCCAGGATCCAGCCCGAACCTGGGGTCCGCTTTTGATCGCTCACTCGGCCAGGCCCGAGATGGCGGTGTGCAACTCGGGCAGCAAGAAGCGCTCTCCCTCGTCGGGCGGGCAGACGACGTCGAACGCCTCCCCTGCCAGGGTGAAGGCGAGGCGCCAGGCGTGCAGGTAGCCGCGATCGGCCGCGGTCCCGCCGTAGCGCTCATCCCCGAGAATGGGGGCCCCTATGCTCTTCAAGGCCACCCGGATCTGATGGGTCTTGCCGGTCTGGGGCTTGATGCGATAGAGGCGCAACCCCTCCTGCACCGACACCGAATCGAACCAGCTGATGGCGGGATTCTCCTGGGTACGGGTCAGCATCCAGCTGCCGCCACGCCCCTTCTCCATGTCTCCCTTCACCCAGCCCTGCTTCTTCTTCGGCTTGCGATCCGAGAGCGCCAGATACTGCTTGCTCACCTCCCTCGCCGCAAACGCCATGCTGAGGGCGCGGTTTGCCTCCGGGGTGCGGGCCAGCAGCACCAGCCCGGACGTCATCTTGTCGAGGCGGTGAACGGGGTAGAGTTCCAGCCCGGTGTCGGCTCGCACCAGATTGACCAGACCCGGCTCGCCGGCGTCGTCGTGCATGCCAAGACCCGGGCTCTTGTTGATCACCAAGAAATCTTTGTGCTGCAGCTGTATCCGGTACATGTATAACCCTTTAGAATGTAATATGTTAAAAAATTGAATGCGGGCCTGCTGGCCATCCCCATGGACCCTCAGCACAAGAATCGCACGAATGAGAAGATGCCTGTTTTGGCTTTTGTTGCTTGGCGCCAGCTATGCGTCGCCCCTCCTGGCCAGTGAACGCCCCCAGGCCCAGCCGGACCGGGTGGTCCTGCAACTGCGCTGGCTGCACCAGCCCCAGTTTGTGGGCTATCACATGGCCAAGGCCAAGGGGTTCTATGCCGATGCCGGACTGGATGTCGAGATCCGTCCCGGCGGCAAGGGGATCAGCCCCGTCCAGGAGGTCCTGGCCGGGCGCGCCGACTTCGGGGTCGGCAATACCGAGGTGCTGACCGGCTATGCCCGGGGAGAGCCTCTGCTGGCGCTCGCCAGCGTCTACCAGCACTCTCCGTCCATCTTCCTGGCCCGCCGCGACAGCGGCATTCTCACCGTTGCCGACATGCGTGGCAAACGGATCATGATGTTTCCCGGCCATCAGGATGCCGAACTGATGGCCACCCTCTACTATCAGGGGCTTCACGAACGCCAGCTCATCCCGGTGCCGACCTCGGTCAACATCGACGATCTCATCACGGGCAAGATAGACATCTTCAACGCCTACCTGAGCAACGAGCCCTTCTATCTGGAAGAGCGCGGTATCTCGGTCTCCGTCATCAACCCCCGCAATTACGGCGTCGACTTCTACAGCGACATCCTCTTCACCACCCAGGCACAGGAGCAGCTCAACCCGGATCGGGTGGCGCGTTTTCGAGCGGCGAGCCTGAAGGGATGGCGCTACGCCCTCGCCCACCCCGAGGAAGCCATCACCCTGCTGCGCACGGAATATGGCGTCAACCGCAGCCAAGCCCACATGGAATACGAGCTACAGATGAGCAAGGAGATGATCCAGCCGCTCTATGTGGAGATCGGGTATATGAATCCGGATCGCTTCGCCCATATCATGCAGCAGCTCGTCGAGATAGGGCTCGTGGCCAAACCGGTGGCCCTGCGCCGCTTCCTCTATCAGGTGCCGTCGGATCAGTGGATTTTCTGGCGCCCCTGGTTCCTGCTTAGCCTGGGAGTGGGCGCCCTCATCCTGCTGCTTTCCCTCTATCTGCTGCTCTGCAACAAGCGCCTGAACCGGGAGGTGGCCCTGCGCCAGCAGCGCGAGCAAGAGATACTGCAGCTGGCCCGCCTCGATCCCCTGACCGGCTTGCCAAACCGTCTCAGCCTGATGGAGCAGCTGAAGGAGCAGGTACAGAGCGCCAACCCGGGCTGCCTGCTGTTTTGCGATCTCAACGACTTCAAGCGCATCAATGACAACTTCGGCCACAGCCAGGGGGATGCCATCCTCTGCCAGCTGGCCAGACGGATCCATGATGCCATCGGCCACCAGTGCTACTTCGCCCGTCTGGCGGGGGATGAGTTCATTCTGCTGCTGCCTGCGTACACCACCCACCAGGCAGAGGAGATAGCCGAGGTGATCCGCCAGGCCATGCAGGCCCCCTTCGTGGTGAACGACCAGCCAATGCAGGTCGGGATCAGCATAGGGATCAGCCACTACCAGCATGACTGGAGCCCGGAGCAGTGGCTCATCCAGGCAGACAAGGCCATGTACTGCGACAAGAGCGGCAGCTTCATCACCCTGGCGGAACAATCCGGCTGACAGGGCAGGCAGAGCAGGCAGAGCAGGCAGCGCAGGCAGCGCAGGCAGCGCAGGCAGCGCAGGCAGCGCAGGCAGAGCAGGCAGAGCAGGCAGAGCAGGCAGAGCAGGCAGAGCAGGCAGAGCAGGCAGAGCAACTCTCACCACTGCCGCGATCCAATGCAAGAAGGCCACCCCTGGGGTGGCCTTCTTGCATGGCGGAAATGACGAAACCTAGCCGAAGGTCTGCCCCAGGGATTTGAGCTGGCACGCCTTGGTGAGCAGGATGTCGCTCGAGGCGTCCATGTCCTGCATCTTGCTGCTGTTGGTATGGGAGTGCTGGGAGATGGCGTTGACGTTGCGACTGATGTCTTCCACCACCGCCTGCTGCTGCTCGGCTGCCGCTGAAATCTGGGTCGAGAGATCCACCACCCGCTCTATCTCCGTCAGCACCTCGTGCAGGCTCTCAGATCCCTGCCGGGTCAGGGCCACGCAGGACTGGGTCTGCTGCAGGTTCTGCTGCATCATCCCTTTCCAGCTGTTCAGGGTGCGCTGGATCTGCCCTATGCTGCCCTGGATCTGCTCGGTCGCCTTGTGGGTACGAGTGGAGAGGGTACGCACCTCGTCCGCCACCACCGCGAAACCGCGCCCCTGCTCACCCGCCCGCGCCGCCTCGATGGCGGCGTTGAGCGCCAGCAGATTGGTCTGATCCGCGATCCCCTGGATCTCGTTCATCAACACCCCGATGCGATCCGACTCCTCGGCCAGCGCCACGGCGGCCGTGAAGGCGTGCTCCGCCTGGGTGGCGAGCTCGGTGACCCGCTGCTGGGTCTCTTCCAGCTGCTGGTCGGTATGCTCGCAGTGGGCCTTGGCATGGGCGATCTGGTTGTCCGTCTCCTGGATGTTGCGGGCGATCTCGTGGGCCGTCGCCGCCATCTCGGTGATGGCCGTCGCCACCTGCTGGGTCTGGATATCCTGTTCGGCGATGTCGGCGCTGGCCTCGCTGGAGGCAGTCTTGAGATGGGCCGCCAGCTCCTGCAGGGAGAGGGTCGCGTCATCCACCCGCCCAAGGACGGTACGGATCCTGGCCTGCAGCAACTTGATATGGAAGTCGGCGATGGCGCTGGGCTCATCCCCCGAATAGATGAGCCGGGTCAGGCTGTCGTACTCCTCGGCGAGCTGGCGCAGGAAACGGGGGGTGGAGAAGAGGGCATGACGGTAGAGCAGCCCCAGCCACACCAGGGGCAGCAGGGTGAACAGGGGGGCCCAGGGTCCCATCGCGTAAATGCCACCGGCAAGCATCAGCAAGAGACCGACGATGGCGAGCCCGTGGCGCATTGGGCGCAGGCTCAGCACGGCCTTGCGCTCCCCCCGCTCCACCGCCTTCAGCCTGGCGTAGGTGCGGGCGGCCACCTCCTTCATCTCGGGAACGGCGCGGCTGCGCACCGACTGGTAGCCGTTGATCCGCCCCTGCTCGAAGATGGGGGTGACATAGGCATCCACCCAGTAGTAGCGCCCATCCTTGCAACGGTTCTTCACCATGCCACGCCAGGGTTTGCCTTGCTTCAGCTTGCTCCAGAGATCGGCAAAGGCCGCCTTGGGCATGTCGGGGTGGCGCACCATGTTGTGGTGCTGGCCAATCATCTCCGCCCGGCTGTATCCCGCCACCCGGCAAAAGTTATCATTGGCATAGGTGATGACCCCCTGCAGATCCGTAGTGGAGACCAGCTGTTCATGAACGGAAAAATCCACTTCTTCGTTGACAAGATGAACCTGTTGTTTACCCATAGCGCATGCCTCTTGTGTAATGGCTCAATTAGCGTAGTCAAGCGTTTCGGCCACAACAATATGCCCCCGCAAAGAGTAGGGATGGCTGAGGGGCCTCGTCCGGTCTTGTGATGGGGGCTCAACCCTCGCCCGCCCCGCCGAGATCCTGCACCCGGATCCGTTTCTTGCCCACCTTGCCGGTGCCGGTCCCGGGGATTACCGCATAGGGTCGGGCTCCCTCGCCTCTCCCTTGAACTTGCCGTCATGGGACACCTTTCCCGCTGTCTCATCGACAACAAGCAGAGGCATCTGGCCAGCTCCGCCCGGGGCATGGATAGATAGCTTATTGAATTACCTGGATTAATAAGAGAGGAAGGCCCTCACGCCCACAGGCGGACGGGCCTTGGACCTAAGCATAATTGACGTTAACGTAAACGTAGTGTGAGATGGTGGTATTCACAGCCAGTATCCACAGCCACACATGAACACCATGACAGGAGTCACCATGTCCAACCTCTCCCCCTCGGCCGGGACGCGTTTTCGCACTGCCCTGGCCAACGAGAAGCCCCTGCAGATCGTCGGCACCATCAATGCCTACATGGCGCTGATGGCCGAGCGCAGCGGCTTCAAGGCCCTCTACCTCTCCGGTGCCGGGGTGGCCAACGCCTCCTATGGCCTGCCGGATCTCGGCATGACCTCCATGAACGACGTGCTGATCGATGCCGAACGCATCACCGCCGCCACCCGGGTACCGCTTCTGGTGGACATCGACACCGGCTGGGGGGGCGCCTTCAACATCGCCCGCACCATCCGCGCCTTCGAGCGCGCCGGGGTGGCTGCCGTGCACATGGAAGATCAGGTGGCCCAGAAGCGCTGCGGCCACAGACCCAACAAGGCCGTGGTCTCCACCGCAGAGATGGTGGACAGGATCAAGGCGGCGGTGGATGCCCGCCAGGACGAGAGCTTCGTCATCATGGCCCGCACCGACGCTCTGGCGGTGGAGGGGCTGGGGTCGGCCCTGGAGCGCGCCGCCGCCTATGCAGAAGCCGGCGCCGACATGATCTTCGCCGAGGCGGTCACCGAGCTGGACCAGTACGACCGCTTCAAGCAGGTCGCCGGGGTGCCGATCCTCGCGAACATGACCGAATTCGGCAAGACAGAGCTGTTTGACAAGGATCTGCTCGCGGCCCACGGCGTCGACATGGTGCTCTACCCCCTGAGCGCCGCCCGCGCCGCCAACCAGGCCGCCCTCAACGTCTATCAGACGCTTCGCCGTGACGGCCACCAGCGGGCCGTGGTCAACACCATGCAGACCCGGGAGTCCCTCTACGACTTCCTCGGCTACCACCACTACGAACAGACGCTGGACAGACTGTTCACCCAGGACCCGTCGACCAAGGAATAACCGACCATCGGCTGCCCATGCCGGCGGCCGGTGCCTCAACGGACTGAATCAAGGAGATATGTGATGAGCGCCATTTCTGAAACCACCGCCGGCTTCAAGCCGAAGAAATCCGTCGCCCTCTCCGGCACCCCCGCCGGCAACACCGCCCTGTGTACCGTGGGCCTCTCCGGCAACGATCTGCACTACCGCGGCTACGACATCCTGGACGTGGCCACCAGCTGCGAGTTCGAGGAGATAGCCCACTTGCTGGTGCACGGGCACCTGCCCAACGTGGCGGAGCTCGCCGCCTACAAGGCCAAACTCAAGGCCCTGCGCGGCCTGCCCACCGGGGTCAGAACCGCCCTGGAGCAGTTGCCTCCCTCCGCCCACCCCATGGACGTGATGCGCACCGCCGTCTCTGTGCTCGGGTGCCTCGCCCCGGAGAAGGACGATCACAACCACCCGGGCGCCCGGGACATCGCCGACAAGCTGATGGCGAGCCTGGGCTCAGTGCTGCTCTACTGGTATCACTTCAGCCACAACGGCAAGCGCATCGAAGTGGAGACAGACGACGACTCCATCGGCGGCCACTTCCTGCACCTGCTGCACGGTGAGAAGCCGCGCCACTCCTGGGTGCGCGCCATGCACACCTCCCTAATCCTCTACGCCGAGCACGAGTTCAACGCCTCCACCTTCACCGGCCGTGTCATCGCCGGCACCGGCTCCGACATGTACTCCTGCGTCACCGGCGCCATCGGCGCCCTGCGCGGGCCCAAGCACGGCGGTGCCAACGAGGTGGCCTTCGAGATCCAGAAGCGCTATGAGAACCCGGCCGAGGCGGAGGCGGACATCCGCGCCCGCATCGAGAGAAAAGAGGTCATCATCGGCTTCGGCCACCCGGTCTACACCATCTCCGATCCCCGCAACAAGGTGATCAAGCAGGTGGCGAAGGAGCTCGCCGAGGAGCAGGGCAGCACCAAGATGTTCGACATCGCCGAACGCCTCGAGGCCGTGATGTGGGATGCCAAGAAGATGTTCCCGAACCTCGACTGGTTCAGCGCCGTCAGCTACCACATGATGGGGGTGCCCACCGCCATGTTCACCCCGCTGTTCGTCATCGCCCGCACCGCCGGCTGGTCGGCCCACGTCATCGAGCAGCGCATCGACGGCAAGATCATTCGCCCGAGCGCCAACTACGTCGGCCCGGAAGATCTGGCCTTCGTGCCGCTCAAGGAGCGCAAGTGATGATCAACCATCAATATCGCAAGCCCCTGCCCGGCACGGCTCTGGACTACTTCGACGCCCGTGAGGCGGTCGACGCCATCGCCCCCGGCAGCTGGGACCGGCTCTCCTACACCGCCCGCGTGCACGCCGAGAACCTGGTGCGCCGGTGCGATCCGGCCATTCTCACCGAGTGCCTCGGCCAGATAGTGCACGGCAAGCGCGATCGGGACTTCCCCTGGTTCCCGGCCCGGGTGGTCTGCCACGACATCCTGGGGCAGACCGCCCTGGTGGACCTCGCGGGCCTGCGCGATGCCATCGCCGATCAGGGGGGCGATCCCGCCCAGGTCAACCCCGTGGTGCCGGTGCAGCTCATCGTCGACCATTCCCTGGCCGTGGAGTGCGGCGGCTTCGACCCCGATGCGTTCGAGAAGAACCGCGCCATCGAGGATCGCCGCAACGAGGATCGCTTCCACTTCATCAACTGGACCAGGCAGGCGTTCAAGAACATCGAGGTGATCCCGCCGGGCAACGGCATCATGCACCAGATCAACCTGGAGAAGATGTCCCCCGTCATCCACGCGGACCACGGTATTGCCTACCCCGACACCTGCGTCGGCACCGACAGCCACACCCCCCACGTGGACGCCCTCGGTGTCATCGCGGTCGGGGTGGGCGGGCTGGAGGCCGAGAACGTCATGCTGGGCCGCGCCTCCTGGATGCGGCTGCCGGAGATCGTCGGCGTGGAACTGACTGGCAAGCCGCAGCCCGGCATCACCGCCACCGACCTGGTGCTCTCCCTCACCGAATTTTTGCGCAAGGAGAAGGTGGTCGGCGCCTATCTGGAGTTTCGCGGCGAAGGCGCCGCGGCCCTGACCCTCGGCGATCGGGCGACCATCTCCAACATGGCGCCGGAATACGGCGCCACCGCGGCCATGTTCTTCATCGACCAGCAGACCCTCGACTACCTCAAACTCACCGGCCGCGATGACGACCAGGTGAAACTGGTGGAGACCTACGCCAGGGAGGCGGGCCTCTGGGCCGACGCCCTGGCGGGCGCCCAGTACGAGCGCGTGCTGCACTTCGACCTGTCGAGCGTGGTGCGTACCCTGGCCGGCCCCTCCAACCCCCATCGCCGCCTGCCGGTGGCCGAACTCGCCACGCGGGGCATCGCCGTGGGTCTGGACAAGGCCCGCGCCCAGGAGGCGGACGGCCTGCTGCCGGATGGCGCCGTCATCATCGCCGCCATCACCAGCTGCACCAACACCAGCAACCCGCGCAACGTGATTGCGGCGGGCCTGCTGGCGCGCAACGCCAACCGGCTCGGCCTGATGCGCAAGCCCTGGGTCAAGTCGTCCCTGGCGCCCGGCTCCAAGACAGTGGCGCTTTACCTGAAAGAGGCGGGGCTGGACAGCGAGCTTGAGCGGCTCGGCTTTGGCGTCGTGGCCTTCGCCTGCACCACCTGCAATGGCATGTCCGGCGCCCTGGATCCCGCCATCCAGCAGGAGATCATCGACCGGGATCTCTACGCCACGGCGGTGCTGTCGGGCAATCGCAACTTCGACGGCCGCATCCACCCCTATGCCAAGCAGGCGTTCCTCGCCTCCCCGCCCCTGGTGGTGGCCTATGCCATCGCCGGCACCATCCGCTTCGACATCGAGAAGGATGTGCTGGGGGTGGTGGACGGCAAGGAGGTGCGCCTCAAGGACATCTGGCCATCGGATGAAGAGATCGACGCCGTGGTCAAGGCCTCGGTGAAGCCGTCCCAGTTCCGCCAGGTCTATATCCCCATGTTCACCCTCGAGGAAGATCACGGACCGAAAGTGGCGCCTCTGTACGACTGGCGCCCCCAAAGCACCTATATCCGTCGTCCCCCTTACTGGGAGGGGGCCCTGGCCGGTGAGCGCACCCTGCGCGGCATGCGGCCCCTGGCGGTGTTGCCGGACAACATCACCACCGATCACCTCTCCCCCTCCAACGCCATACTGCGCAGCAGCGCGGCGGGAGAATACCTGGCGAAGATGGGCCTGCCGGAGGAGGACTTCAACTCCTATGCCACCCACCGCGGCGATCATTTGACCGCCCAGCGCGCCACCTTCGCCAACCCCCAGCTCGTCAACGAGATGGCGGTGGTGAACGGCGCGGTGAAGAAGGGGTCCCTCGCCCGCGTCGAGCCGGACGGCCGGGTGATGCGGATGTGGGAGGCCATCGAAACCTACATGGCGCGCAAGCAGCCCCTCATCATCGTCGCCGGCGCCGACTACGGTCAGGGCTCGTCCCGTGACTGGGCGGCCAAGGGGGTGCGGCTCGCCGGGGTGGAGGTGATAGCGGCGGAAGGCTTCGAGCGCATTCACCGCACCAACCTGATCGGCATGGGGGTGTTGCCGCTCGAGTTCAAGCCGGGCACCACCCGCTTGACCCTGGGGCTGGACGGCACCGAGATCTATGATGTGGTGGGGATGCGCCAGCCCCGCGCCGATCTCACGCTGGTCATTCGCCGCCAGAGCGGCGAGGTGGTCGAGGTACCCATGACCTGCCGCCTCGACACCGCCGAGGAGGTCGCGGTCTACGAGGCGGGCGGTGTGCTGCAACGCTTCGCCCAGGACTTCCTGGCGTCGACAGCGCACAAGGCCGCAAGCTAACTCGCAACCCCGCTCCGCCCCTTTGAAAAAGGGGAAGGCGTAAAAGCACCCTCTCCCTTTGGGGGAGGGTTGGGGTGAGGGGAAATCCCCTCATCCGCCCTTCGGGCACCGTCTCCCAGAGGGAGAAGGAACTATGACTCTTCTCAGGACATTCTCTATGGCCCACACACCACAAGTCAGAATCCCGGCCACCTACCTGCGCGGCGGCACCAGCAAGGGGGTCTTCTTCCGGCTGCAGGACCTGCCCGAACGCTGCCAGGTGCCGGGCCCGGCCCGGGACGCGCTCTTCCTGCGCGTCATCGGCAGCCCCGACCCCTACGGCGCCCACATCGACGGCATGGGGGGAGCCACCTCCTCCACCTCCAAGTGCGTGATCCTCTCCAGGAGCAGCCAGCCCGATCACGACGTGGACTACCTCTACGGTCAGGTCGCCATCGACAAGGAGTTCGTCGACTGGAGCGGCAACTGCGGCAACCTCTCCACCGGCGCCGGCGCCTTCGCCATCCACGCGGGCCTGGTGGATCCCGCCCGCATCCCGGACAACGGCACCTGCGTGGTGCGGATCTGGCAGGCCAATATTGGCAAAACCATCCTCGCCCAGGTGCCGGTGAGCAACGGCCAGGTGCAGGAGACAGGAGACTTCGAGCTGGACGGCGTCACCTTCCCCGCCGCCGAGATCGTGCTGGAGTTTCTCGACCCCTCCGATGACGGCGAGGAGGGCGGTGCCCTCTTCCCCACCGGCAATCTGGTGGACGAGCTGGAGGTGCCCGCGTCTGTTGTAAAGAGCGGCGTGCTGAAGGCGACCCTGATCAGCGCCGGCATCCCCACCGTCTTCGTCAATGCCGAGGAGATTGGCTATACGGGCACGGAGCTTCGCGAGCAGATCAACACGGATCCCGAGGCTCTGGCCCGCTTCGAGGCGATCCGCATCGCCGGGGCCCTGCGCATGGGGCTGATCAAGACCGCAGAAGAGGCGGCTACCCGCCAGCACACCCCGAAAATTGCCTTCGTCGCGCCGGCGAAGGATTACCGCACCGCCAGCGGCAAGGAGATTATTGCTGGCGAGATAGATCTGCTGGTGCGGGCCCTCTCCATGGGCAAGCTGCACCACGCCATGATGGGCACCTGCGCCGTGGCCATCGGCACGGCGGCGGCCATCCCGGGCACCCTCGTCAACCAGGCGGCTGGGGGCGGCGAGCGGGAGGCGGTGCGCTTCGGCCATCCGTCCGGCACCCTGAGGGTCGGGGCCCAGGCGCGGCAGCTGGCGGGGGAGTGGACGGTCACCAAGGCGGTGATGTCCCGCTCTGCCCGCATCCTGATGGAGGGCTGGGTGCGCGTGCCGGGGGATGCCTTCTAGCCCGGCAAGCCTCCCCCTGGAGACGAACAAGCCCGGGCGCGCGCCCGGGCTTGTTTTTTTAAATCCCTGTCCACCACTCCCCTTCTTGTTGTGGGCGTGGCACGCATTCCACCTTGCGCGGGATGTTCTGCTTCGCATCCCCGCCGATGAGCCGCTTCACCTGGCCCGCCGGACACCGGTCATCATCCACATAGACCGTCTCCCCGTGGGGCAGCCTGCCGGGGGGCGGATCCTGGCTCAGATAGGTGATGGGCACGGGCGCGAGCACGCTGCACCCCGACATCAGGAGTGCGCCACACCAGAGTGCCAGCACGCCTCCCCTCTTTCCTGCAACCGCCATAGCTCACTCCCTGCCTCTGTCGGGGGGCCGACCCGGCGCCCCTTGTCCCGGCAGTGTACCCAGCGTCGCCCCCGGGCCGACACCCGCGCCCGGCGGTGCTGTGACGATTCCAGACACAGGCAGAAAGCACCCGGCCCCGGCCCTTCACTGCTCGGGCCCGTAGTAGTGGGCCAGCAGGGCATCGACCTCGGCCACGGGGATCGCCATCTGCGGCCAGCGCGCGGCCTTCTCCCTGATGTCCCTCAGGCTCCCCAGCTCAGGGCGCAGTGCACCGCCGAGGTGGCGGTTCAGGGCATCAAAGCGGGCGATCACCGCCTGCCGGCTGAAGAGCTCGGGCGCCAGATCCAGCCGGTAGCCCCGAAACAGCCACTGCAACCCCTGATAGACGGCGGGGTGGTAGACGCTGTGGTGATCCTCCTCCTCGAAGTAGCGGCTGGTGACGTGCAGGTTCGGGCCGGGAGCTCCCACCACCTGCCGGGCAAACTGCTGCAGGCGATCCCGGTGAAACGCCGAGCGCCCGAATCCCGGGGTGAAGGGGTTGTTGGCCACCGCGATAAACAGCGAGGAGGCGTGCCTGAGCGGCCCGGTCAACCCCTTCGCGATACGCTGCTCGTTGTGGGGATAGTCGAACCAGAGGCTGGCGTCGATGGCGATCACCCCCTGGAACTGGCCGCCATCCCGCGCCTGTGCATCGAGCGCCAGCAGCCCGCCGAGGGAGTGGCCCACCAGCAGGGCCGGCGCCTGGGTCCGGAACCTCTCCTCGATGAGGGGGTGCAGCTCCTCGCTCAGATAGCGCAGGAACCGGGGGCCGCCCCCCGTCACGGCATAGCCTGGCCCCGCCGGTGCCCCATTGGGCAAGGTCATGGTGTGGCTCGGGGTGTAATCCCGCATCCGGTCGGTGTTGTGCACCGCGACGATGATGAGGGGGGGGATCGCCGGATTGAGCCCGGCCCGCAGGGCCCGGGTGATGCCGGCGACCTCCAACAGGCTCTTCTCCCCATCGAGCAGATAGAGCACGGGGAAGCGCGCCCCGGGCTCGCGTTCATATTCCTGGGGCAGAGAGACGCTGTATTGCCGCGTCTCCTCCAGCAGGGTCGAATGATGGGTGAAGCGCTGGGCGTAGTGGAGCATGTCTGCGTGGGCAGAAGAGAGTGTGATCATGGTGAGCAGCAGGGTGATGAGTCTTGTCATTGGATGAACCAGAGTCGTGTCGCCAGCCTTGGGGATCCCGCGCCGGGCGGCACACAGAGAAGGCAGCAGGGCCCGCAGGCCCTGCTGTCGTCGGTCGTTACAGCTTGTAGGTGAAGCCTGCCATCAGGTTCGCCGGCTCGCCGTACATGTTGAAGGTGCTGGTGGAGCCGACCCGGTAGAAGTACTCGCGATCCAAGAGGTTGTAGAGGTTCAGGGTCGCCTGCATCCTGTCGTTGATCTCGTAACGCACCGCCGCATCGAACAGGGCATAGCCCCCCTGGTGGGTCTCGACTCCCTTCTGGTTGAAGCCGTAGTCGCTCACCGCCGTCATCCCGGCCCCAAGGTGCAGCCCCTGCACCCAGTCGGCCAGGTGGTAGTCGGTCCAGAGTGAGAGAGCGTGACGGGGGATGGTGTCGAATTTCGGGTTGTGATCCCCCGCCTTCTCCTCGATGTCGGTGAAGGTATAGCCGGCCATCACCATCCAGTTCTGGCTGAGGTAGCCGCTCGCCTCCAGCTCCACCCCTTGTGTCTCCACCTTGCCGGTCGCCCAGTAGGTATTGGTGATGGCGATGCCCTGATCGTCGTAGGCCTGGGCAGCGATGTTGTCGTCCTTCATCAGGAAGAGGGTCGCCCGGGTGTTGAGCAGGCCGTCCTGCAGCGAGGACTTGATGCCGGTCTCCCACTGGCTGCCCTCCCGGGGCTTGAGCATGTTGCCGCTCTCGTCCTGACTGGTCTGGGGCTTGAACACCTTGGAGTAGCTGGCATACCAGGCGTGCTCGTCGCTCAGGTCATAGACGGCGCCCGCGTAAGGGGTGAACTTGCCATTGAACGCGGCGGACTCGCCGCTCTGGGCCCCCGAGCTCAGGGTGGTGCTGACGACATCCAGATCGTACCAGGAGACGCGAGCCCCGGTGATCACCGCGAGCGGCTCCATCAACCGCCAGGTCACCTTGCCATAAAGGCCCAGCTCGGATTGCTCCTCGTGATCGTTCTTGGTGTAGCTGTAGGTCGGTTTGGCGACCGTGGTCGGATCGAAGTCGAACACGTTGATCTTGCCGAGGTTGCGGTTGGTGTAGGTCTGGATATCCGACTCATAACGCTTGTAGTCAGAGCCCAGCACGAACTCGCTCTTGTGGCCAAACAAGCCAAACATCTGGCTGTAGTTGGCATCGAAGGCCATGTCCTTCTGCTGGTTCCCCTGACCGTTGAACATCAGCCCGGTGTTACCCGCCGCGTCAACGGGACCGTTGGTGAAGGTCTGCTCCAGCCTCATGTCGTGATCCATGTAGCGGGCCGAGACCTGGCCGACCCCGCCGTTGGCGAAGGCATGCTGCAGCGAAGCCCCCACATCCGTGGTGTCGGCGTCGAAGAAGTCCTCGTCCGAGCCCAGGTAGGTGCTGCGGCCAATGTCGAGTTGGGTGCCGTCCTTGTACGCCGGCAGGCCGTTGGTCGGCAGGATGTCCTTGGTCTGGTGCAGGGCGTAGACGGAGAGGCGGGTACGATCCGAGAGATCGAACTCCAGGGTGCCGTAGTAGGTGCCGTTGTCGTTGTTGTTGTAGTCCACCTGGTTCTTGATGTCGGCGTTGGCTACCACGACGCGACCGCGCATTGAGCCCTCGTCGTTGAGTGCGCCCCCCATGTCCGCCTCCAGGTAGTGCCTGTCCCAGCTGCCATAGCGCGCCGTGACCGAGCCCTTGAAGACGTCGGTCGGACGCTTGAGCACCATGTTGATCACGCCCCCCAGCTCGCTGGTGCTGTTGAAGAGGCCGGAGGGGCCGCGCATGATCTCCACCCGATCCACCGCAGCCAGCGACGGCAGGGTGCCGTACTTGCTCTGCATGGGCGACGGCAGGCCGTTGAGGTTCACCTCGTCGTATTCATAACCGCGGGAGAAGATGGAGGAGCGGCCGCTGTCGTTGACCAGGGTGCGCAGACCCGGCGTGTACTTGGCCAGATCGTCCACCGCCACGAAGTTGCGCTCCTCGATGTAGTCGTTGGTCAGCACGCTGATCGACTGGGGGATGTCTTTGAGGGCCGCCGGCGTCTTGGTGCCGACGGTGGCCGAGTCGACCCCATAGCCTCCCGTCTCCTCCGACGGCGACATCCCGTAGAGCGGGTTGCCATAGACGACCAGGGTTTCATCCGGGCTGATGTCCGGTGTTTGTGCCACGGCCGGAGCGGCAAGGGTGACGGCCAGAGCGGCAGAGACGGCCAGAGCCAGCGGGCTTAACGCTTTATCCTTCAAGACAACCATAGTAAGAGTGACCCCAAGATAGAGATGATAATCATTTTCATTTAATTTTCCGGGGGCTAATATATCACTCCATCTTCCGCCGCAGTTTTGCGGTGTGGTCATTTCACTCTTCGACATGGTCAAATTGCACATGACTGACACAGTGGCAAGGGATACCAGCGCGCGCCAACGGGGCCGCTTCACCGGCAGGGTGGAGAACCTGGTGATCCAGGAGGGTCTTCGCTTTCACAACAAGGACATCGTTCACAAGGCCGACTTCGCCACCGAGCGGGAGCTGCCGCCCCAGCTGATCATCGCCATTCCCCTCGAGAGCCGGGCCCTGATGACCTATGGTGCCATTCACCGGCTCAAGGGGTGCCGCTTCCACGAGTCCGATCCCATAGTGGCGACCGCCATCCTCTACACCGAGCCCGACATCGTGCAGGGGGCAGCCAGGGCCCAGGTGCGCAGCCGCAGCATCGTCCTCTCCCTGGACCACGCCTGGCTCGCCCACAACCTGGCACAGGATCATCGCAAGTGTTTCGCACAGACCTTCAGCCGCCATCTGAGCCGCTTCGACTGGCCCCTGCCCCCACCACTGGGGCAGATTGCGGAAGCGCTCAACCTCACCAGCAGCCAGAACGCCCCCGAAATGTTGATGCGCAAGGCCTTTGCCCTCAGCGTGTGGGAGAGCCTGATGACCAACCTCAAGCAGGCCACCTCCCCCTCCTGCCTGCGCCAGAACGACCAGCCGACACGGCTGAAGATGCTGCTCAGGGATGACAGGGTGGACAAGATGACCCTGGCCGACATCGCGGGCACCCTTGGCATGAGCATCTCCACCCTGCAGAGGGCCGCGAGAAAAGAGCTCGGCATGAGCCTGCAGCGCTACCTGCGCGTGCGAAAACTGCAGGAGGCACGGGCCAGGCTGGAGGAGCGCAGCCTCTCCCTGCAAGGCGCCGCCGCCCACGCCGGCTATGACCATGTGGCGAACTTCATCACGGCGTTTCGAAAACAGTTCGGCTTCTCACCGATGCGGATCGCCAGACAGCGCGAAGAGTAGTACATCGCCTTCCCCCACCCCCACCCGCCGGTGATGTGACGATTCCAGACACAGGAAAACACCTGCGGATACTTTTTTGCGCCTCCCGAACCTGGCACCTGCAACCCGCATCGGGCAGAGAGTGCCGCAGCCCCTGCCGCATCCCTGCCTGACACACGCCATCAGAGGAGTCAGGCTCCGGGGCTGAGGAGACGCTTCCCCCGTGAAACCAGCGTCATGCGAGGCACTTTTTGTGCTGACCATAGCTATGAAAATCAGAACGTTAGGTTTACATTGGTACAATCGACTCTTCCCGGAACGAGTGCATGAGGATACCTGTACTGAATCTGCCCCCCTTGCCTGCGGGGCGCCATTACCGTTTTCACGCCATGGTCAAACCGGGTGGTGCCCGCTGCAACATCGATTGCGATTACTGCTTCTATCTGCACAAGACGGAGCTGCTGGAACACTCTCAGCACAGCCAGATGAGCGAGTCGACGCTGGAGCAACACATCCGCCAGTACATCGAGGCACAAACCGGGAACGAGGTGGTGTTCTCGTGGCAGGGGGGCGAGCCGACCCTGATGGGGCTGCCCTTCTTCGAGCGGATCGTCGCCCTGCAAGCCCGATATGCCAAGCCGGGGCAACGCATCGCCAACGATCTGCAGACCAACGGCATCGCACTGGATGATCGCTGGATTGCCTTCCTGCGCCAGCACGACTTTCACGTCGGCCTCTCCATCGATGGCCCGCAGGCACTGCACGATGCCTATCGCAAGACCCGCAGCGGCAAGTCCACCTTCGAGCAGGTCATGGCCGCAGCCACCCGCCTGAGGGAGGCGAACATTCCCTTTGCGGCCCTGTGCGTGGTCAACCGCCTCAATGCCCTGCACCCGAAAGAGGTGTACCGTTTTCTGGTCGATGAGGTCGGGACCTGGCGGGTGCAGTTCACCCCTGCGGTCGAACCCAAGCTCTATCGCCAGACCGCGCCAGCCAAGCTGGCTCCCGGCTTGATGCCGGACTATGGCACCGCCGAGGCGCGCCCCGGTCATCCCCTCTCCATCGTGACGGAATGGTCCGTCGACCCCGATGACTATGGCGCCTTTCTCATCGGTGTCTGGGAGGAGTGGAAACGGCAGGATCTGGGTCGGGTACACGTCAATCTGTTTGAGACCCTGATTGCCCAGGCCGCCGGTCAGCCCGGCCAGACCTGCACCCAGTCGGAGTTCTGTGGCAAGGCCGTGGCCGTGGAGCACGACGGGGAGGTCTTCTCCTGCGATCACTTCGTCTATCCCGAATACCGCCTCGGCAACCTGCATCAGACCCATCTCGGCGATCTCGCTTTTTCAGTGCCCCAGCAAACATTTGGTCTCGCCAAGCGCGATACCCTGCCCACCCAATGCCGCCAGTGTGACTACCTGAGGCTGTGTTGGGGGGAGTGCCCAAAAAATCGTCTGATAAAAAGTCAAGAAGGTGAGGCAGGTCTCAACTATCTCTGCAGCGGACTCTATCGTTTCTATGATCACGTGGGGCCCGATGTCGTCCATCTCCTGACCAGAATGGGCTACCTGCAATCATGAATGGGTCAGCATCGCCCATGGCTGCCCACCCACCGCCTTCCGAAAAGAGGTCAGGAAGCCATCCGTTACACGTTGAGCATTACTGTTGTCTGGCATAAGCACATATGAGTAAGAAGATGAAGAAAACCATCCTCGCGACGGCCTTGCTGGCCGCCTTTGGCGGCATCCCCGCCTTGCAGGCGGCGGAAGCAGCCCAGCCGAACATCCTGGTCATCTTTGGTGATGACATCGGCTGGCAGAACGTCAGTGCCTACGGAATGGGCACCATGGGATACCGTACCCCCAACATCGACAGCATTGGCCAGCAAGGGGCCATCTTTACCGATCACTATGCCCAGCCAAGCTCCACGGCCGGACGCGCAGCCTTCATCACCGGCCAGTATCCGATCCGTTCGGGGATGACCACCGTCAGCATGCCGGGCGGCGCGCTGGGCCTGAAGGCCGAGTCCCCGTCCCTCGCTGAAGTACTGAAAGCCCAGGGTTACAGCACCGGCCAGTTCGGCAAGAACCACCTGGGCGATCGCAACTTCGCCCTGCCCACGGCGCACGGCTTCGACGAGTTCTTCGGCAACCTCTACCACCTCAATACCCAGGAAGAGTCCGAACAACGGGACTATCAGAACTTTGCCAAGGCCTATGCCGGATCAGCCGAGAAGTATGACGAGAAGTTCGGCACACGTGGTGTGCTGCACTGCTACGCCAGCGGCACCGAAGACAAGACGGTCGAACCGCGCTTTGGCGAAGTCGGCAAGCAGAAGTGTACCGATACGGGCCCGCTGACCCAGGAGCGGATGAAAGATTTCGACGGCAAGGAGGTCATTCCGGCCACCTTCAAGTTCATCGACAAGGCCAAGTCGGATGGGAAACCCTTCTTCGTCTGGCTGAACACCAGCCGCATGCACCTCTATACCCGACTCAACGACAAGTGGCGCTATGCCGCCGAGAAGTACACGAGCGAGTACGATTTGCACGGCAGCGGCATGCTGCAGCATGACCACGACATCGGGGTCGTGCTCGATTACCTCAAGCAGAACGGTCTGGACAAGAACACCATCGTCATCTACACCACCGACAACGGTCCGGAGCACTCCTCCTGGCCGCACGGTGCCACCACCCCCTTCCGCGGCGAGAAGATGACCACCTACGAAGGCGGCGTACGGGTGCCCATGATGGCACGCTGGCCCGATCACATCCCGGCCGGTGAGGTGCTCAATGGCATCCAGGGTCACCAGGATCTGTTCACCACCCTCTCCGCGGCCGCCGGCGTGAAAAACGTGGCCGATGACATGATGAAGCAGAAGAAACAGTACATCGATGGCATCAACAACCTCGACTACTGGACTGGCCAATCCAAAGAGTCCAAACGCAACTCCATCCTCTACTACTACGAGGACAAGCTCACCGCCGTGCGCATGGGACAGTGGAAGTTCCACTTCTCCACCAAGGAGGATTACTACGCCAACGTCGTGCCGCTCACCGTGCCCAAGATTTACAACCTGCGGGCCGATCCGTTCGAGAGCTATGACACGATTGATGCCCAGGGTCACCTGATGCAGAAGATGTCCTGGTTGCTGGCCCCCGTCAGCGAAGTGGTTGCCCAGCACGTCAAGACCCTGAAGGACTACCCGCCGGTACAGGGTGGCACCAGCTTCGACATGTCCAACATCATCGCGGACACCATCCAGAAAGGTCCGCAATAATCCCCGACGTCATACCCCCCAAGAGCCGGCGTTGCCGGCTCTTATCTTTCCTGATATCGGTATTGGCCCCCGCCCTCCCCACAGAGGCGCCCCCGGTCCTCACTGCCGGATACGCGGTGAGCGTTGCCCAGAAAACGGGATCCTGATCCCACCGCCCAGGGCAAGAGGATGGCACTTCTGGAGGCTTGTCCGTTGCCGTTTTCAAGGCCGGGACCCTGATCTGCACGGCCCTCATCCGGGCACTCTGCCGAGCACTCTGCCGGCGGCGACAACACCTTGTTCATGCGCAATACATCTTTGCTCTGGAATAGTGGGTCCCATACAGGTGGAGAGGCGCTTGAAAACAGCGCTCGTCATCCACACATTCAGTGCATACAATGCGTTAACGAGGCGGGCTCTGCCGCTTCTCCCGGAAATCAAGAGGACATCAAGATGGATACCCGTTCTATCTACACTGGCACCCAGGGTGCCGTGCGCGACACCAACAAGGTGCTGCGCAACACCTATATGCTGCTCTCCCTCACTCTTGGCTTCTCCGCCGTGGTAGCCGGGGTAGCGACCGTGATGAACCTGCCGCCCCTGCACTGGGCCGTGTTCCTCATCGGGGTCTACGGTCTGATGTTCCTGACCGAAAAGAACCGCGACAACGGCATGGGCCTGGTGTTCACCTTCGCCCTGACCGGCCTGCTGGGCTACAGCCTGGGCCCCATCATCAACATGTACATGAACAACGGCGGCGGCGAGATCGTGATGACGGCCCTCGGCGGCACCGCGCTCACCTTCTTCGGTCTGTCGGCCTATGCCCTGACCACCAAGCGTGACCTCTCCTTCATCGGCGGCATGCTGTTCGTCGGCTTCTGGGTGCTGCTGGTGGCCATGATTGCCAACATCTTCCTGCAGATGAGCGCCCTGAGCCTGGCCCTGTCCGCCATGTTCATGCTGTTCTCCTCCGGCGCCATCCTGCTGACCACCCAGCAGATCGTGCGCGGCGGCGAGACCAACTACATCTCCGCCACCGTCACCCTGTATGTCTCCATCTACAACATCTTCCTGAGCCTGCTGAGCCTCCTGGGCGGCAACCGCAACTGATGGATGCTGATGATGCACAAAACCCCGCTTCGGCGGGGTTTTTATTGGCTCCTGTTTCTGTCAGGATAACCAGTAAATCAAGAAGATGATGCGAAATGGCCCTGATCCAAATCAGGGCCATTTCGCTGTCGACGGGTTATGCTTTCGCTTTCGATTCGCTCAAGGGTTGCCGCCATCCCATGCCCATGGATTTCTCAAGCCTGCTGCGCCGGCTGCTGACAGACAGCCACATCTACTTCGCGCTCAAGGTCCTGCTCGCCATCGTGGGGCTGCTCGCCTTCGCATTGTTCACTGGCGACATCCAGCTCACCGTGCTGCTCTCCCTCGGGGTCGTGGCGGGTGCCATCGCCGAGACCGACGACAGCCTCTGGGGCCGGGTCAAAAACCTCGCCATGACGCTGGTCTGCTTCCTGTTCGCCTCCCTGTGCGTCCAGTATCTCTTCCCCACCCCCTGGCTGTTTGCCATCGGGCTTGCGGGCTCCACCTTCCTCTTCGTGATGGTGGGGGCCCTCGGCCAGCGCTACGCCACCATCAGCTTCGGCTCCCTGCTCATCGCCATCTACACCATGCTGGGGGCCGCCAAGGCACCGGATCTCTTCTATCAGCCTCTGGCACTGGGAGCCGGGGCCCTCTGGTACGGCCTGGTCTCGCTGGTCTGGCTCTGGCTGCTGCCCTACAAGACCCTGCACGAGCAGCTGGCCCAGAGCTATTTCGCCCTCTCCCGCTATCTGCAGGAGAAGTCGCGCTTCTTTCCGGCAGACGAGCACGGCGCCCAGGCCATCCGCCACAACCTGGCCCAGCTCAACATCAACCTGGTCAACGCTCTGAACCTGGCCAAGACGGCGCTCAATGCCCGCCTCAATGCCCCCATGAGCCGGCAACGGGTGGCCCCCGAGCTCGCCGGCCTGCTGCGCCTCTATCTGCTGGCGCTGGAGATCCAGGAGCGGGCCACCTCCAGCCACTATCCCTACAGCAAGCTGGAAGCCGAGCTCAAGCAGGGCATCGTCCTGGATGGCTTCCAGGAAGTGCTGTCACAGCTCGCCGAGGCGTGCCAGCAGCTCGGTTACGCCATCCTGGTGCACAAGCCCTATCGCCATCACAAGCGCATCCACTGGACCCTGGAGGCCCTCGGCGATCAGCTGGAGTTCACCCACCTCAAGCAGCACTATCCCAAGACCCTGCTGACGCCGATGAAGTTTCTGCGCCGCAACCTGGCCAGCATCAACCAGCTGCTGCAAAGCGCCGAGGAGCTGCAAAACCCAGCTTCCCCGCCCACCAGCCTGCCGCCCCTGGCAAGGCCAGCCCCCTTGCCACTGCTGGCCCTGATCAAGCAACACCTGACCCCGAACTCCATGGTGTTTCGCCACGCCCTGCGCCTCTCCCTCGGGCTGGTGGTGGGCTATGGCATACTCCAGGCGTTCCATCTGGACAAGGGCTACTGGATCCTGCTCACCGTGCTGTTCGTCTGCCAGCCGAGCTACAGCGCCACCCGGCGCCGTCTGGTGCAGCGGATGCTCGGTACCTTCGCCGGCATCCTCATCGGCGTGCCCGTGCTCTGGCTCTTCCCCGAGCTGCACCTGCAGCTCGGGATCATGGGGCTCGCCGCCTTCCTCTTCTTCACCCAGGTACGCAGCAACTACAGCGCCGCCGTCTGCTTCATCACCCTCTATGTGCTGATGGCCTTCAACCTGCTGGACGGCATCGGCTTCGCCATCCTGGGGCCGCGCCTGCTCGACACCCTGCTCGGCTGTCTGCTCTCCTATGCGCTGGTGGCCTGGCTGTGGCCGGACTGGCAGTACAAGCGCCTGCCGACCCTTATCGCCAACTCCTTGTCCGCCAATGCGAAGTACCTCTCGGCCGTGCTCGCCAGCCTGCACCGCCAGCGGGACGAGTCCCTCGACTACCGGGTAGCCCGCAAGTGCGCCCACCTCGCCGACAGCGAGCTGGCCATGGCCTGGCAGAGCATGCTGGTGGAGCCGAGCAAGCGCCGCCGCTTCCTCGACCTCTGCTTCACCCTCACCTGGCGCAACCATGCCCTGCTCTCCTACATCTCGGCGCTAGGGGCACATCGTGACAAGCTCGAGCCCATCGAGGGGCTGGAGGAGATCAGCCGCCACATCAGCCATACCCTGGAGCAGGCCGCCGGCCACCTGGCGGGCGAGATGCCGGCGCACCTCGAGGGCCAGTGCCCGGCCATCGCCCCGGAGAGCAGTGAGGAGCAGCTGATGCTGAGCCAGCAGCTCAGTCTCATCAGCCAGCTGGCCGACGAGTTGCTGATGCTGGCCAACGACGGTCACCTGCTGACCGGGCAGGATCAGGGCTGAGCGCCCCCTTCGCCGGGCAGCCGGTGAAGGGGCACGGGTCCCGCCGGTTGCCGAGCGGGAGGCAAGGCGCTACCATGCCCGCCCAATCCCAATAACCCAGTCCCGACAGCCCTTTGTGAGGAGCCCTTATGTCTGAGCATCATCAGCTGGAATTCAACGGCCAGGCCATCGAGACCGATGCCCAGGGCTATCTGCGTCATGTCACAGACTGGAGCGAGGCGCTGGCCCTGGTGCTGGCCGAGCGGGAGGGGATAGTGCTGGAGGCGCCCCACTGGGAAGTGGTGCGGTTCGTGCGGGCCTTCTACCTGGAGTTCAACACCTCCCCCGCCATCCGCGCCCTGGTCAAGGCGATGGAAAAACAGTACGGCCCGGAGAAGGGCAACAGCCGCTACCTCTACAAATTGTTCCCGGAAGGCCCCGCCAAGCAGGCCACCAAGATCGCGGGCCTGCCCAAGCCGGTGAAGTGCATCTAGGCCTCCTCGGCTGCCCGATGGCCATACTCCCCTCCCCGTTTTGCACACAAAAAAAGACCGCGCCCATGTTGCCATGAGGCGCGGTCTTTTCATTTCATCACCCTGTCAGGGGTTGTAGGCCACCACTGAGCCGCTCAAGCCGGTCATCTGGCTGATCCGGCTCTGCATGCCCTGCAACTTCGCCTTGGAGACATCCGGCCCGATGAAGACCCGGTTGATCTGCCCCTGCACCGGGGTTCTCGGCGACGTCTGGGCCGAGTAGCCCGCCGCCCTCAGCTTGCTCACCAGGGCATTGACGCTGTCTGCATTCTTGAAGGCGCCGAGCTGCAGGATCCAGCTTCCCTGGGTCGACGTGGCGGCAGGAGCCGGGGCCGGCTGGGCCATCTTGCTCGCGATAAGATCATCCATGGATTTGATCTGGCCCGCCTGCGGCTTGGCCTCCACCGGCTTTTGCACCTCTACCGGCTTGGGGGGCACCGGCTTGGGCTTGGGTTGCTCCACCGGCTTCCTGGCGATCACTTCCGGCTTGGGCTCGGGTTTGGGCTGCGGCTTGGGCGGTGTCACGGCCTGCACCGCCGACTGCTGCGGCTGGGCCGTCGCAGCCGGGTTCGCCGAGCCCTGAGTGGCCACCGCCTGATTGGTCCCAGCCTGATTGGCCAGGGTCACGGTGTCGCCTATCTCCTCCACCTGCCACTGGGTCGCGGCAGAGGCCTGCTGCTGGCTCGCCAGATGTTCCGCCGGCAGGGTGCTCGCCGCCGAGACCTGAAGGGCAGGCTTGGCGGGCTCCAGCTCCGGGCGCAGCGGGATCTTGGCAAAGGCCTCGTCCTTCTGCTCCAGCTTGTTGCCATCCATCAGGTCCGGCAGAAAGATGACCACCAGGGCGACCAGGATGACGGTGCCCACCAATCTGTTTTGAAACTTCGAAGCCAAGTTAATTTCCACCCATATTGCTTAGAATGTTTACCGTGTTGCTGGCATCAACGACGAACGCTCCCTCGCGCCATTTCGTTGTGAAACCCATGCCAGGCCAGGCTGCCCCCTGTCGCTGAAGCCATGATGGACAGAAAGGGCTCAGGCGCTCGCGGCCAGCACGTCGGCGACAGTGTAAAACGAGCCGAACACGATGACCATATCATCCGGACTCGATACGGCCAGCGCTGCCTCATATGCCTCGCTCACCGACTCACACTGCACCGCCGGTCCCTGTTCACCCAGGGCTGCGGCCAGCTGAGCCGCCGTGGCGGCACGGGGACCATGAAGGCTCGCCAGGAACCACTCGTCTATCAGACCGCCGAGCTCGGCCAGCGACCCCGCCATGTCCTTGTCCTTGAGCATGCCGACCACGGCGCGGCGCTTGCCCTTGCAAGGGAGCAGGCGCAGCTGGCTCGCGAGATAGGCCGCCGAATGGGGGTTGTGGGCCACGTCCACGATGACCAGGGGATCCTGTTGCAACTGCTGCATCCGCCCCGCCAGCCGGGCCGTCGCCAACCCTTTGCGGATGGCGGACTCCGCCAGTGGCAGACCGAGGGACTCCAGCGCCGCCAGCACGGTGACCGCGTTCATCAGCGGCAGAGCCGGCTTGGGCAGCCCCAGCCAGTGTTGCAGGCCGTGGTAGTCCCAGTCGCCTTCGTGCTCATCCCCGTGGAAGTCACGGCCTACCTGGCGCAAGGAGGCGCCCAGACGCGCCGCTTCGCTCGCGATGGTCGCAGGGGGGTTGGGCTCGCCGCTGATGGCGGGCTTGCCGGCGCGATACACCCCGGCCTTCTCCACCGCCACCGCTTCCCGGGTATCCCCGAGCCAGTCGCAGTGATCCAGCGCGATGGAGGTGATCAGGGCGACGTCGGACTCCACCACGTTGGTGGCATCGAGCCGGCCCCCCAGCCCCACTTCCAGCAGGAGCACGTCGGGGGCGGCGCGGCGAAACAGCCACAGACCCGCCAGGGTGGCGAACTCGAAGAAGGTAAGGGCGATGTCGCCACGGGCGGCTTCCACCTCGGCAAAGGCCGCGCAGTGATCGCCATCCGCCAGCTCCTGGCCGTTGACGCGCACCCGCTCGGTGAAGCGCAGCAGATGGGGGGAAGAGTAGACACCGACCCGGTAGCCCGCCGCCATCAGGATGCTGGCGGCCATGGCGCAGGAGGAGCCCTTGCCGTTGGTACCCGCCACCGTGATCACCTTGAACGGCAGTTCGGTGAGCCCCATGCGACGGGCGACAGCACCGACCCGATCCAGTCCCATGTCGATGTTGACCGGGTGGATCTGCTCCAAATAAGAAAGCCAGTCGACCAGCGACCGGCTTTGGGATTGTTGCATGTGTGAACTCATGTTCAGTCTTCGATGACCTGAGTGTTCATCAGCTTGGCCAGCAGACCGGCCAGACGGTTGCGCATCTCGCGCCTGTCGATGATGAGATCGATGGCACCCTTCTCCAGCAGGAACTCGGAGCGCTGGAAGCCTTCCGGCAGTTTCTCGCGCACGGTCTGCTCGATGACGCGGGGGCCGGCAAAACCGATCAGCGCCTTGGGCTCGCCCACGTTGATGTCACCCAGCATGGCCAGGCTCGCGGAGACACCACCCATGGTGGGGTCGGTGAGCACGGAGATGAAGGGCAGGCCCGCCTTGGTGAGCCTGTCGAGCGCCGCACTGGTCTTGGCCATCTGCATCAGGGAGAACAGGGCTTCCTGCATCCGCGCACCACCGGAGGTGGAGAAGCAGACCAGGCCGCGGCCCTCCTTGATGCTCTCCTCGACGGCGCGCACGAAGCGGGCGCCGACCACGGAGGACATGGAGCCCCCGATGAAGGAGAACTCGAATGAACAGGCGACGACCGGCACCCCCTTGAGGGTCCCCTTCATCACCACCAGCGCATCTTTCTCCCCCGTCTCTTTCTGGGCGGCAGACAAACGATCCTTGTAGCGCTTGGAGTCCTTGAATTTCAGGATGTCTTGCGGCTCCAGCTCGGCCGCGACTTCACTGCGTCCCTCGGCGTCGAGGAAGCTCTCGAGACGGGCACGTGCGCTGATGCGCATATGATGGTCACACTTGGGGCACACTTCGAGATTGCGCTCCAGCTCTGCCCGGTAGAGCACCTGTTCGCAAGCAGTACACTTGGTCCACACCCCTTCCGGAATGTTGTGACGACGCGGTGTGGTGATCTTGCTCTTGGGAAGGATCTTCTCAAGCCAGCTCATGGAATTCCTTAATGCATTTGTGCCTGACAAAACACATCGAACCTTGATTGTTCAATGACTTAACGGCTCGATGGCAATAAACGACGGATCATTAAACCACAAATTTTCGGGCCCAGTTACTAAAAACTGGTCGTACCCGGTGCCGAGTCCGGCAGCCAAAGCGGGCCGAGGGGCGGCTGGGGCAAGCCGAATTCCGCCGGGTAATCCACATCCACCAGATAGAGGCCACCCGCCTTGGCGGTCGGGCCCGCCAGGTTGCGATCCTTCGCCGCCAGTACCTCGGCAATCCACTCCACCGGTTGAAGCCCCTGCCCCACCAGCAGCAGGGAGCCGGTGATGTTGCGTACCATGTGGTGCAGGAAGGCGTTGGCCTTGATGTCGAGCACGATATAGGGGCCGGAGCGGCTGACACACAGGTGCGTCACGTTGCGCCAGGGGGTGTTGGACTGGCAGGCGATGGCCCGGAAGGTGCTGAAGTCATGCTCGCCCAGCAGAGACTGGCCGGCCTGGTGCATCAGATCGGCGTCTATGGCTTCGTGGTAGTGGCTGACGCCGCTGCCGAGGATCGCCGGGCGGTAGTTGTGGTTGTAGATGACATAACGGTAGCGACGGGCGGTGGCGCTGAAACGGGCATGGAAGTTCTCGTCCACCTCCCTGACCCAGCGTACGGCGATGTCCGGCGGCAGGTTGGAGTTGAGCCCCAGGGTCCAGGCCCCCTCGGCGCGGTTCGCCTCGGTATCGAAGTGGATCACCTGACCGGTGGCGTGCACCCCCGCATCGGTGCGCCCGGCACACTGGATGGAGACGGGGTGGTTGGCGATGCGGCTGAGGGCTTTTTCCAGCTCCTCCTGCACGCTGATCACTTCGCGCTGACGCTGCCAGCCGAAGTACCGGCTGCCGTCATATTCAATACCAAGGGCAATTCGCATGGGTAAAGGTGTCTTCTGATGAAAGGATGCAGTGAAAGAAACGGGGCGGATTATACGCGCTCGGGCCCAAAAGTCCCAGACCGGGCGAGGCAGCGGTGCAGTGTGCCCCAAAGAGAGAGGGCAGCCCGCGGGCTGCCCTCCTGGTTCATGCATGACAAGCGGCCGCTTATCCCAGGCGCTTGAGCAGCTTCTCTGCCTCGTTGCGCTGGTGCTCGCTGCCCTGGGCCGCCGCCTCTTCCAGCAGCTCCCGGGCGCTCTCCTTGTCGTCGATCTCGAGGTAGGCACGGGCCAGATCCAGCTTGGCCCCCACACCACCGTCGTCGGCGTCCACGTCGAAGCCGTTGGAGTCCGGCAGCACCTCGGGGAAACCGTCCAGCCCCACGTCCAGGGAGAAGCCCTGATAGGGTTCCTGCTCCGTGTTGCTGGCGTTGGCATCGGCCAGGAGCTTGTCGATCTCCACGTAGTCGTTGGCCTGCGCCTGCTCGCGGGGTTTGACATCGCTCTGGTGAGGCTCCACCTCGGCGAAGGCATCCTCGAAGTCCGCCAGGGCCAGCTCGTTGGGATCCCAGGCCGGGGTCGTCCCCTTGGCGGGCTCCAGCCCGAGCTCGGCCAGCATGTCGTCCACATTGTCCTTGCCATAGCCGGCGTCTTCGTCCGGCAGCCCCTTGCCGGCCGGCTCGTCAAAGCCGGTCTCAATATCGCTCAGGTCGAAATTGGCAAGCTCGTCGTCACGCTGGCTGCGGCTCTCAACCTGGGCCTTTGCCAGATCCGCCTCGATCTCCGCATCCAGATCGGCAAACAGGGCAGCCTGCAGCTCCTCCTCGCTCATGAGCTCGTCGCGGCCACGGGGGGCCGTATCAGACTCGCCGGAGAGATCGAGATCGGGCCCACCGGGCAACGCGAAGTCCCCCTCGTGAGCCAGATCGAGCTCGGGCACCAGATCCGGGTCCCGCACCGTCGTCACCGCCGGCTCCACGTCAAAGGCGGAAAGCGCCGTATCATCCTCACTGAAGACGATGTCGGCCTGGGTCTTCTCCTCCCGCGGTGTCTCCGGCTCATTAAGATCCGGCATGGGGTGCAGGGAATCTTCATCCGTGATGCCGACCGTCATCAGCTGATCGAACTCGCTGCTCTCCTCCCCCATCACCATGGCGGTGGATTCGGACAGGCTCTTCTCCTGCTCTTCCAGCTCCCGGCGCGCGCGGGCCCGCAGCCAGAGCGTCACCAGGGCCAGCACCAGCAGCACCGGCAGCAGGATGATCATGGCGAGGTTGAGAGGCGAGGAGAGCAGCTCCATCAGCCAGCTCTGCTTGGGCTCGGGCGCCACCACGGGGGGCACCGGCTTGGCCTTGAGCTCGGCCACCTCTTTTTGCAGCGCGGTCTGATCCTGCAGCTGGGCCTTGAGGGTCTCCACCTCTTCGGTCAGGGATTGCAGGCGCAGCTTGAGCCTGTGGTTCATCTCGGTGACCTGGCCGAGCTGGGCATTGGCGTCTTCCAGAGCCAGCGCCATCTCGGTGGAGGGTTTGCCCGCCGGGGCGGCAGGCAGAGACGTCGGCGTCGTGGCGCTGGCGGCACTCGCGGTGACCGGCGCGGGCGGCGCCTTGACCGTCTCTTTGGCGTCGGCGGCCGGCAGGGGCGCCGGTGCCTTGGCAGCCGGCACCGGGAGCGGGGCCGCCTTGGGCGCAGTGTTCGTTGCCGCTGGGGCCGGCTTGACTGGCGCAGCCGGTTTGCTCACGACGGGCTGGGCAGTCTGAGTCTGCTTGTTCGCCAGGTATTTGGGGCTCAACCCCTTCCAGCTCGCGTTGTCGCTGTTGAAGCGGCGCCGCGCCTCGGCATCCGTGATGCGGCCCGCCTCGGCGGCCGTCGGCAGCAGGATGCGCGACCCCACCAGAATGTGGTTGATGTTGCCATCGGCAAAGCTTCTGGGGTTCTTGTCATAGATCGCCACCATGGTCTGGTAGACGCTCACCCGGTTGGAGGGGCGATGTTTGCTCGCCAGGCTCCACAGGGTATCGGTGGGACGAACGGGACCATAACTGCCGGCCGACGCAGTGGCGACCTGGCGCACTATGGGTTGCGCCTTGGGCAGGGTAACTGGCGCCACGGGCTGGGCCCGGGGCTCTGGTTGTACGGCGGGAGGGGGGGAACCATCCGGTCCCTTGAGCTCGACAAAGAAAGGCTCGCGCCCCGCCTCGTCAGCCTGAACCGTGCCCAGAAGCCCCAATGCGAGTAGCGTTGCCAGCGTTATGCGGGAATGTCCCATATTCGTTCCTTCGTATGACGGCCCTATCACATTGAAAAACCTGGATAGTTACCCCAAAACAATCGGCTCAATATAAAGCAGGCGCCGGTCTCAAGCCAGCGTTGCGACATATTTCACGCCCGGCGACCACCAGATGGTCGTTCCGGACGCGAACCAGAGTGTAGAAAAAAACCTAGTTCACTGATATCACTCAACATTCCTAAAACCGGAGAGTGGGTGCCCGGTCACATCCCGGGGCCGCTGCTTCGGCTCAAGGGCGGGGTTCCCTCCCCGCCACGGGCCGGCAACCGGCCTCAGAGGTAGTCGCGTACCAGCAGTTCGGCAATCTGCACGCTGTTGGTCGCCGCGCCCTTACGAACGTTATCGGCCACGATCCACATATTGATACCGCAAGGATGAGAAATATCCTGGCGAACCCGGCCCACCATCACCTCGTCCTGGCCAGTGGCGTCTCGTACCGGGGTCGGATAGTCGTTCTCGTCGTCGAACAGGGTGACGCCCGGGGCATTGCGCAGCAGCTCTTTCACCTGCTCGGCGTCGAGCGGCTGATGCAGCTCGACGTGGACCGCCTCGGCATGGCCGTAGAACACCGGCACCCGCACGCAGGTGGGGTTCACGGCGATGCTGGCATCCCCGAGGATCTTCTGGGTCTCCCACACCATCTTCATCTCTTCCCGGGTGTAACCGTTGTCGGTGAAGCTGTCGATCTGCGGGATCAGGTTGAAGGCGATCTGCTGCGGATAGAGGGTGGGCTCCACCGGACGGCCGTTCAGCAGGTGGGCGGTCTGGCCCGCCAGCTCGCTCACCCCCTCCTTGCCGGAGCCGGAGACGGACTGGTAGGTCGCCACGTTGATGCGAGCGATGCCCACCTCATCGTGCAGGGGCTTGAGGGCCACCAGCATCTGGATGGTGGAGCAGTTGGGGTTGGCGATGATGTTGCGGTTGCGAAAATCCGCCAGGGCGTCCGGGTTCACCTCCGGGATCACCAGGGGAATCTCTTCGTCGTAACGGAAGCAGGAGGTGTTGTCGATGACGATGCAGCCGTGCTCGGCGGCAATGGGCGCCCACTTGGCAGAGACCTCGGCCCCGGCGGAGAAAAGAGCGATCTGCACCTGGCTCCAGTCAAACTCCTCCACGTCCAGGATGTCGACGTTCTTGCCGCCAAAGCGCACTGTGTCGCCGGCGCTGCGGCTGGAGGCCAGCGGGTAGAGGGTGGCGACCGGGAAGGCGCGCTCCTCCAGGATCTCGATCATGGCCTGACCCACGGCGCCGCTCGCGCCCAATACCGCTACGTTGAATTGCTGACTCACTGTTGTGTCTCCTGTGCTGCCGCCGATCGGGTCCCACGGATGGCGGGCCCCGCATGGCAGGCGTGTTCGATAAGATGGCTGGCCCGGCCAAGGTGCCGGGCCGGGGCAAGGATCCGGTATTGCGTCCGTCTCCCTGCCCGTTGAATTCAGGTTTATACCGCCGGGACACAAAAGCCCAGGCGGGCCAGTCTGTCGTCGGCGAAGGGGCCCTTCAGCTGCAGGGAGGAGAGCTCGCGCCGCTCCGGGTAGCGCTTGCGCTGCTCATCGAAGCTGCCGGGCAGCCCGATCCGGTTGCGAAAACGGGCGTCGTCCCGGCGCACGTCATAGATGAGGTGGACCAGCTGCTTGATCAGACTCTGATCCGCCGGCTGCCCGGGGGTCAGTTCGCGCACCTCGGGGGGAGGCAGCAGGGATTGCAGATCCTGGCGCGGCGGGCGGCCAAGCTGTTTGCAGAGCGCCTCGTAGAGCATCCAGGTGCCGCGCGCCTTGCCTTCCAGGCTGTAACCGGCGATGTGCGGGGTCGCCAGCTCGGTATGGGGCACCAGGGCCTGCAGCGGCGCCGGCTCCCCTTCCCACACGTCCATCACCAGCCGCAGGGGATGAGCCCCCTGCTGGCGGGCGAGCAGGGCCTGGTTGTCCCACACCTCGCCACGAGAGACGTTGATGAGGATCTGCCCGGCCGGGCGCTCGGCGATCTCCCTCGCCCCCAGCAGGTGGAAGGTGGCATCCTGCCCCTGGCGGGTGTAGGGGACGTGGAAGCTGACGATATCGGCGCCAAGGGCGGTCTGGTAATCCACATACTCCCCCGCCGCGCCGCTGCGGGCCCTGGGCGGATCGCAGCGCAGCACCCGCATGCCGAGTGCCTCGGCCTTGCCGGCCACGCACTCGCCGGTATTGCCGGCCCCGATCACCGCCAGGGTCATGGCAGCGAGGTCGAGCTCATGGCGCTCCCCCAGCACCAGCAGGGCGGAGAGCACATAGTCCCCCACCGACACCTTGTTGCAGCCGGGGGCGCTGAAGAAGGGAATGCCCCGATCCGCCAGCAGCCCCTGATCGACGTGATCCGTGCCTATGGTGGCGGTACCCACGAAGCTCAGCCTGGGGCTGGTCGCCAGCAACGAGGCGTTGACCCGGGTCACGGAGCGAACCAGCAGCACGTCCGCCTCTTGCAGATCCGCCGCCTGTATCTCTCGTCCCGGCAGGGGGATCACCTCGCCAAATTCGGCAAACAGCTCCAGGGCATGGGGCATATTTTCATCAACCACGATCTTCATCGGCACGCTTCTCATCCACAAGGGCCACAGGCGCGCCATTCTAGCCCAAACGAACCGAATTTTCAGGGGCTTGTTCCAGGGCGCACCCGGGGCATGCGCCCGACCCGCAGGCGTGAGCCCTGACGTCGCGGCTCACGCCCAGGCAAGCGCCACCACTACTAATATGTCACCGCCATATGTAACAGCATGTTGCCCCGCCCCTCTCCCGCCTTGACCACAGGACCTGGGCTGGCACAATGGCGCCTCTTTTTTGGCGCGCCCCGCGCCCCACGATGGGCCCGTTATGCCGACTCACTCCTCTTCGTTGCCACGCCGTCGGGTGCTTGGCTTCAACGCGGTGCTGCTGCTGCCGCTGCTGCTGCTCGTCTGCCTGCCCTGGCAGCCGTTCATGACCCAGTCCCTGCAATCGGGCTGGCTGTGGTGGCCCTACGCCCTGACCCGCATGGTGGATGTGCCCGGCCTGGCCTTGACCGTTGTCGCCCTGCTGCTGGTGACCAGGCACAAGCTGACGCTGGATGGTCGCGCCCTGCTGGCGCTGGCCGGCGCCCTGTTTGCCGTGCTCGCGAGCGACTGGATCATCAAGAGCCTCATCAAGACACTGACCGAAGAGCCCAGGCCCTACCTGCTCTGGCTGGAGAGTCAGCACCTCATCCCCGACATTCGCCAGTTCTATGCCGGCAGCCAGGCGCTGCGCGCCGAGCAGGTCCATGCGGCCACCCAGTTGCTCGCGCTCCCCGCCTGGCTCGGCCAGCACTGGGGGGCCGAGGTCAACTACGCCTTCCCCTCCGGCCACAGCATCGCCGCCATGAGCCTGGCCCAGTTCTTCGGCCTGATCTGGCTGGCGCGCGCCCCCGCCGGGGTCTGGCTGTTACCACTCTGGGCCCTCGGCATCGGCCTGTCACGCACCCTGATCGGCATGCACTGGCCTCTGGACGTGCTGGCCAGCGCCCTGCTCGGCAGCCTGACCGCGCTCCTTGCCGCCCGCTGGTGGCTGCGCCACTACTGAGTACCTCTGCCGCCCTCGCGGCATGCCAATGAAAAACGGGCACCTGGGTGCCCGTTTTTTTGTCTTTGGTGTGGCCCTCAGCCCTTCGGCTGCCAGCCCTGGGGATACTTGTAGCCCACGAAGCGCTTGGCGGCATAGGCCTTGAACTCGGGGGAGTTGTAGGCGGCCGCCACGTCCTTGGCGAACGGCTTGTCCGCGTCGGCGCTCTTCACCACCACCCAGTTGATGAAGTCGTAGCTGCGTTCGAGGAAGAGGCCGGAGCTGAACGGAATGCCGCTCGAGGCGGCAAAGTTGCCGTTGATGACGGAGAAGTCCACGTCTTCGCGGGAGCGCGGCAGCTGGGCCGCCTCCAGCAGCACCAGCTTGATGCCGTGGGGGTTCTTCACCACGTCGAACTCGCTCGCCTTGAGGGGATTGATCCCCTCCTTGAGGGTCAGCCAGCCCAGATCCTGCAGCATCAGCAGCGCCCGCGCCTGGTTGGTGGGATCGTTCGGAATGGCGACCGTGCTCCCCTCTTTCAGCGCCTTCAGATCCGCCAGCTTGCCGGCGTAGAGCCCCATGGGACCGGTCGGCACCTGGGTGATGGGGGCGAGCGACAGCCCGCGATCCCTGGAGAAGCTGTCCAGATAGGGCTTGTGCTGGAAGCAGTTCACGTCGAGCGAGCCGTCGGCCAGGGCGATGTTGGGGGTCACATAGTCGGTGAATTCCACCAGCTTGACCTGGTAGCCCTTGGCCTCGAGCTGGGGCTTGATGGAGTCGGTCACCATGTCGGCGAAGTCCCCGACCGTGGTGCCGATGACGATCTCCTTCTTGGCCGGATCGGCGGCCAGGACGGAGAAGGGCAGGCTGCCGGCCAGCAGGGCCAGGGCGGAGAGGGTGAAGAAGGTACGACGCTGCATAGAAACTCCCTGTCTACATGATCAAAAGCGGTGGGCGGTCGGTGTCAGGAAAGAAGCGACAACGCGACCATCTAGCCGTCCAAACGGCCAATTGATGACACCATAACAGAGCTTGCTCCCTTCGCCAAGCAACAAAACCGGGCAAGCTTGCCCGAATGCTGACTGGGTCTGGCCGGCGCCTTGGCAAAAAATCTTTGACGACACACACAGTTACGGGCTTCTCCCATGCCGTTGAAGGCAGCATCTGGCCTATTGTGGTCATTCGATACCCATTATCCAGAGCCCACTGCGGCACCGAGGGGCGATTGTGCCCCCCTTCTTCATCCAGACAGCACAAGGAGCGGCTGTGTTCGATCATGTTGAAATCAAGGTGGTAAACGTCGACGACTGCCGACGCTTCTACGAAACCGTGCTGGCGCACCTCCTGATAGAGCTCAAATGGGCGGATGAAGACGCCGCAGGCTTCGGCCCTATAGGCCGCGACAAGGTGGGCTTCCTGATAGAGCGCGGCGAACGGGGCGCCCCCTGCCATCTCGCGTTCGCGGCCAGTACAGCTGCCCAGGTGGATGCGTTCCATCGGACCGGCGTCACGGCCGGCTTTGCCTGCAACGGGTTGCCGGGGCTGCGTCCCCACTATGCCCCCGATTACTACGCCGCCTTCCTGCGCGATCCGGACGGCAACAACATAGAGGCGCTGGCCTACCTTGAGCGCCCGGGCACGACGAGCGAGTGAAGATGCGCCGCGCAGTCATCCAGCCAAAAGCCCGGCGTCATTGGGCACCAGACCAGGCAACCCGCCACAAACAAGGAGACATTCATGCTTGAGCACGACACCACCGGCCTGCTGGTCGTCGATATCCAGGGCAGGCTCGCCCGCCTGGTCGAGGAGAGCGACGCCCTGATTGCCAATACCGCCAGGCTGGTGCTGGGGGCCAGGGCGCTGGGGCTGCCGGTTGTCTGGCTGGAGCAAACCCCCGGGAAACTCGGCGCCACCGTCCACGAGCTGCAGCCGCTGCAGGCGGGGGATCCCGTGCTCCCCAAGTTCAGCTTCGGCGCCCTGGGGGAGCCCGATGTGGCGACCGCGCTGGCCGAGAGCGGGGTCGACCACTGGCTGGTGTGTGGCATCGAGACCCATATCTGCGTCTACCAGAGCGTGCTGGGGCTTCTGGCCAGCGGCGCCCGGGTCTCGCTGGTGGTGGATGCGGTGTCGTCCCGTCGCGCCGCCAACCGGGAACTCGCCATCGGTCAGCTGGCGGCCCGGGGGGCGGCCCTCACCTCGGTGGAGATGTGCCTCTATGAGCTGATGGGGGATTGCCGACACCCGGCGTTTCGCCAGATCCTCTCTCTGGTGAAATAGCCAAGTGATGGACAACATGGCCCCCCTGATGTTTGCCCTCATCGCCTTCGGGGTGGCACTCACGGTGACCATGACGGGCATGGCCGCCACCCGCCACTCTCTGGTCTGGCTCTGGCTCGGGATCATGCTCTTCTTCGGGCTGTGGTGAGGGCTGCTGGGCATGCCCCCACTCCTCGCCGGGCCGGCCCCGCTCTGATCATGTCGCCCGGGCGGCTCAATCCCCCAGGCGCTCCTGCAGATAGTCGTATCCCCCCTCCTCCCTTGGCACGAAGCTCAGCCTGTGGGTGAGGCCGGGGGGCGCATCCTCGGAGTGATGGGAGACGAACAGCAACTGGGTACCCTCGCCCACGAGGCGTACCACCATCTCCCGCACCAGGTGGCGGTTGAGGGGATCCAGCCCCTGCAGGGGCTCATCCAGGATGAGCAGCGGCGGGTGTTTGACCAGGGCCCGGGCGATGAGCACCAGGCGCTGCTGGCCAAAGGAGAGACCGTGGAAGGGCATTGCTCCCTGCTGCTCGAGCCCCAGCAGGGCCAGCCACTGGTTGGCCAGCGCCAGCTGGCGATCCCCCGGCCGGGTGTAGAGCCCGATGGAGTCGTAGAAGCCGGAGAGGATCACCGTCTGCACCGAGCAGCCGACGCGATAGTCCAGGTGCAGCGCCGGGCTCACCAGCCCGATGTGACGCTTGATCTCCCAGATGCTCTCGCCGCTGCCCCGCCGCCGCCCGAACAGGTGGAGATCGTTGTTGTAGCTCTGCGGGTGATCCCCTGTGATAAGGGAGAGCAGGGTCGACTTGCCGGCGCCGTTGGGCCCCACCAGTTGCCAGTGTTCCCCCTCTCCCATCGTCCAGTCGAGGTTGTCGATGACAATCTGCTCCCCGTAGGCCACGCGCAGGGCGCGCATGACGACCCTGGGCCCCGGGGGCAAGGGGGCGGGCGCCGTGAGCGGAGGCGGCAACCGGGGGGAGGCCGTCTGCGCACGGGCCAGCTGGGCCACTTCCCGGCTGCCGAGCACCGCCTCGTGCTCCCCCGCCAGCAGCAGGCGGCACTCGCCGAGCAGGCCGAGGTGGGTGGCGAAGGGAGGGATCTCGTCGAAGCGGTTGACGATCACCACCAGCCGCTGCCCCTCTGTCACCAGTTGCGCCAGCAGCGCCATCAGGGAGGCCCTGGCCCCCTGATCCAGCCCATCGAAGGGTTCATCCAGCACCAACAGCTCGGGGCGCCCCAGCAGGGCCCGGGCCAGCAACAGCTTACGCCCCTCCCCGCTCGAGAGATAGCGATAGGGTCGATCCCACAGGGACTCGATACCGAAGCGGGCCAGCAGCGCACGCGCCGCGGGCTCTTCCCCCTCATCCAGCATCAGGGTCGACACCCGGTAACCTGCCTCCTCCTCTTCCCCCAGCATGTCGGTGTTGCGCCGTTGCCAGTCCAGCTCTCCCAGCTGCTGCTGCGACTCGAAAGAGAGGCGCATCGCCTTCACCCGGCCGCTGGCGGCCCCCTCGCGCAGGGCGAGCTCGCCGCACAGGGCCGAGGCGAGCGCCGTCTTGCCGCTGCCGTTGCTGCCGACGAAGGCCCAGCATGCCTGCGGGGTGAGGCAAAGCTCGGGGATTACCAGGGTACGGTGGCCGCGCAGGGCCAGGGTGGCGGATTGCCATTGCAATGAGGTCATGGGGTCGTCCTGTGAGTCGCGGGAAGCAGCCTTGCTCCCTCCCCTTGTAACAGAAAAAGGGGGGCGCAGACAAAAACGGCGCCATTGCGGCGCCGTATCGTTGAAGAGCGGGGGACGGGCTTAGCCGGCCTTGTGCTGCTCGGCCAGATAGAGCCAGGTATCGACCACGGTATCCGGGTTGAGGGACACAGAGTCTATGCCCTGTTCGACCAGCCAGGCGGCGAAGTCCGGATGATCGGACGGCCCCTGGCCGCAGATCCCCACGTACTTGCCCGCCTTGCGGGCGGCGGCGATGGCCATGGCCAGCAGCGCCTTGACCGCCTCGTTGCGCTCGTCGAACAGGTGGGCGATGAGCCCGGAGTCCCTATCAAGTCCAAGCGTGAGCTGGGTCATGTCGTTGGAGCCGATGGAGAAGCCGTCGAAGTGCTCGAGGAACTTGTCCGCCAGCAGCGCGTTGGAGGGCAGCTCGCACATCATGATGACCTTGAGGCCGCGCTCGCCACGGCGCAGGCCGTTTTCGGCCAGGATGTCGATGACCTGCTCCGCCTCACCCAGGGTACGCACGAAGGGGATCATCACCTCGACGTTGGTCAGCCCCATGACGTCGCGCACCCGTTTCATCGCCTCGCACTCGAGGGCGAAGCAGGGGCGGAAGCTGTCGGCGATGTAGCGCGACGCGCCACGGAAGCCGATCATGGGGTTCTCTTCGTGGGGCTCGTAGCCACGGCCCCCCACCAGGTTTGCGTACTCGTTGGACTTGAAGTCCGACATCCGCACGATGACCCGCTCCGGCCAGAAGGCGGCCGCCAAGGTGGCGATCCCCTCGCTCAGCTTGGCCACGTAGAACTCGCGGGGGCTCTCGTAGCCCGCGATCATCTTGCTGATGGTGGCCTGAAGCTCCGGTGTCTGCTGATCGAACTCCAGCAGCGCCTTGGGGTGCACCCCGATCATGCGGTTGATAATGAACTCGAGGCGGGCCAGGCCCACGCCGGCGTTCGGCAGCTGGGCGAAGTCGAAGGCGCGGTCCGGGTTGCCGACGTTCATCATCACCTTGATGGGCAGGCGCGGCATGTTGCCCACCTCGGTCACCGCCACGTCAAAGTCGAGCTCGCCGTCATAGATGAAGCCGGTGTCCCCTTCCGCACAAGAGACGGTGATGAGCTGGCCATCCTGGATGTGATCGGTGGCGTTGCCGCAACCCACCACCGCCGGAATGCCCAGCTCCCGGGCGATGATGGCGGCGTGGCAGGTGCGTCCACCGCGGTTGGTGACGATGGCGGAGGCCCGCTTCATGATGGGCTCCCAGTCCGGGTCGGTCATGTCGGTGACCAGCACATCGCCAGGCTGCACTTCATCCATCTGGCTGATGGAGGAGATGACTCGGGCCGGACCCGCGCCGATCTTGTGGCCGATGGCGCGCCCCTCGATCAGCACCTTGCCGGATTGTTTGAGGGCGAAACGTTCGAGCGTGTTCGCCTCCTGGCGGCTGCGCACTGTTTCCGGACGGGCCTGGACGATATAGAGCTTGCCATCCTGACCATCCTTGGCCCACTCGATGTCCATCGGGCGACCGTAGTGCTGCTCGATGATGAGGGCCTGTTTGGCCAGCGCCATCACCTCTTCATCCGTGATGCAAAAGCGGCTGCGCTCGGCCTCGGAGGTGTCGACAATTTTCACCTGACGGCCGTGGCCGGCATCGTCGGAGTAGGTCATCTTGATGAGCTTGGACCCCAGGGTCTTGCGCACCACGGCGGGACGGCCGCCCTTCAAGGTCGGCTTGTGGACGTAGAACTCGTCCGGGTTGACGGCCCCCTGCACCACCATCTCGCCCAGTCCCTGGGCGCCAGTGATGAAGACGACGTCATTGAAACCGGATTCGGTATCCAGGGTGAACATGACGCCGGAGGCGGCGAGATCCGAGCGCACCATGCGCTGCACCCCTGCGGAGAGGGCGACGCCCTTGTGGTCATACCCCTGATGCACCCGGTAGGAGATGGCGCGATCGTTGAACAGAGAGGCAAACACATGCTTGATGGCGGTCATGACGGCGTCGATGCCGCGCACGTTGAGGAAGGTCTCCTGCTGGCCGGCAAACGACGCATCCGGCATGTCTTCCGCGGTGGCGGAGGAGCGCACCGCAAAGGAGGCCTCCAGCCCGGCGCTCAGCTTGTCATAGGCATCACGCACGGCCTGTTCCAGCGCGGGCTGGAACGGCGCTTCCACCACCCAGTCGCGGATCTGCTGGCCGGCTCGGTTGAGGGCGGCGATATCGTCCACGTCCAGGCTGTCGAGCAGGTCGTGGATCTTGCCGTTCAGACCGCTTAACTCCAGAAACTCGTTAAACGCAAAGGCGGTGGTCGCGAACCCGCCCGGCACGGACACGCCGGCACCAGAGAGGTTGCTGATCATCTCGCCAAGGGATGCATTCTTGCCGCCGACGCGCTCGACGTCCTGCATACCGAGCTGTTCGTACCAGAGTACGTACTGTTGCATTTGCATGTCTCCAGGTTGGGGGGCCAGGGTGACCAATCACCAGCTGTGCCAAATCATGTGTTTTTGTTGGTGTCTGTTGCCAACGACCATGAAAACGTTTTCTACTTATTGTCAAAAATATCCCCGAGCAAGAGTTGGGGATGGCCGTTTGACACAGGCATTCTACAATAGCGACACAAAAAGGTAACGACTCAGGTTTGCAAGCCAGTTCACAACTTGGGTACGGCAGATCTGTTGACAAAAACGATATGGTTTCGAGAGATACTTATTTCTCGTCATTCCCCAGAAGCGCCCCACAGGAGTCCGCAGTGCACACCGTATTTTATGTATCCGACGGTACCGCCATCACCGCCGAGGTCTTCGGCCACGCCGTGCTGAGCCAGTTTCCCCTCGCCTTCGAGCAGGTCACCATCCCCTTCGTGGAGACCCTGGACAAGGCCCGCCAGGTGCGGGGCCGCATCGACGAGCAGTTTCGCCAGACCGGGGTGCGCCCCATCCTGTTTCACACCATCGTCGACCCGCAGGTGCGCGAGGAGGTGCTGAAGGCGCAGGCCAGCCACCACGATTTTCTCAACACCTTCGTGAGCCCCCTGGAGCAGGAGCTCGGCATCAAGGCTGAGCCCAGGCTGCACCGCACCCATGGCATGGAAAACCGCAAGCTCTACGACGATCGCATCGAGGCGGTCAACTTCGCGCTGGCCAACGATGACGGCATCACCACCAAGGAGTACGAGGAGGCTGACATCATCCTCATCGGGGTTTCCCGCTGCGGCAAGACGCCAACCAGCCTCTACCTGGCGCTGCAGTTCGGCATTCGTGCCGCCAACTACCCTTTCATCGAGCAGGACATGGGTACGCTGGATCTGCCCGCCGCCCTCAAGGCCAATCGTCACAAGCTGTTCGGCCTCACCATTGCGCCCCAGCGGCTGCACGAGATCCGCAACCAGCGACGGGCCAACAGCCGTTACTCCTCGCTGGAACAGTGCGAACAGGAGCTTGCGAGCGTGGAGCGGCTGTTTCGCCAGGAGGCGATCCGCTTCCTCGATACCAGCTCCCACTCGGTGGAGGAGATCAGCGCCAAGATCCTGGAGGCGACCGGCCTGCGCCGCCAACTCTGCTAAAGGAAAGCTGTGCTGGCAGCCTGATACGCACGGGACGCGCACCGGATCAGACCCGTGGCAAGATAACGAGACAACCAGACAGAAGAGCGATGACGCCTGCGGCTGGCAGGCGTCACGGCATTCAGGGGAGAGGACGGGATGGGGGCTGGTTGAGCTCCCTGTTGTTCATCAACATGCCGTGAAAGCGGAGCAGCCCGTGGCGCTTGCGCACCCGCTCGCTCAGCCAGCATGCGGGGAGCAACCCCAGGCCGGCGGCAAGGGCCAGGACCATGGCAATGTGGCTCACCAGATAATCCGCCCCCTGCCATCCCCAGACGAGCAGGCAGGCCATCGCCATCGTCAACAACATGGGGGACAGCCAGACTCCCAGCCACAGCACGGCGCACAACAGCCCGGCGACAATACGTTCGATCATATGAGTCCTTTCTTGAGAAAGGGCCATCAATTCACCAACGCACCCACATGTCAATACCAGAAATATCAATCGCTCACAAAGCCAGCAATCACTTCCAAAACCCCTTCCAAGATCATAAAAAACCTGCGTGGCGCACAAAAAACCAGCCAATGATGATGAAAACAGGTGCATGAGGGGGCGTTTATCACTATTCTGCTCGGGTTGGTAGCCGCTACAAAAAACAGCCAGCGGCAAACCGTAACGATATAAATACGGATTTCGTCACGTTTTCGGCACAAGATGCTGCGCCGGGCACAGGAAGTGCCATGGCCGACGAGGCGAAAACGAGTGAATTCAGCGACGTAAGGAAGGAAGAATGGATCTTCAACAACAAGGCGAAGAGCTGAAGCGTGGCCTGAAAAACCGCCATATCCAGCTCATCGCACTGGGCGGTGCCATCGGGACCGGCCTTTTCCTCGGCATTGCCGACACCATCAAGATGGCGGGCCCCTCGGTGCTACTGGGCTATGCCATCGGCGGCTTCATCGCCTTCCTCATCATGCGCCAGCTCGGCGAGATGGTGGTGGAAGAGCCGGTTGCCGGCTCGTTCAGCCACTTTGCCTACAAGTACTGGGGTGACTTTGCCGGCTTCGCCTCCGGCTGGAACTACTGGGTGCTCTACGTGCTGGTGAGCATGGCCGAGCTGACGGCGGTCGGCATCTATGTACAGTACTGGTGGCCCGAGATCCCGACCTGGATGTCGGCTGCCTTCTTCTTCGTGCTGATCAACGCCATCAACCTCTCCAACGTCAAGGCGTTCGGCGAGATGGAGTTCTGGTTCGCCATCATCAAGGTCGTCGCCATTCTCGGCATGATCGGATTCGGCGGCTGGATGCTGTTCTCCGGCAGCGGCGGCCCCGAGGCCACGGTCAGCAACCTCTGGGCCCAGGGCGGCTTCTTCCCCAACGGCGTCGGCGGGCTGGTGATGGCCATGGCCTTCATCATGTTCTCCTTCGGCGGCCTGGAGCTGGTCGGCATCACGGCGGCGGAAGCGGACAACCCCGAGAAGAGCATCCCCAAGGCCACCAACCAGGTGATCTACCGCATCCTCATCTTCTACATCGGCGCCCTGACCGTACTGCTCTCCCTCTATCCCTGGGGCAAGGTGGTGGAAGGCGGCAGCCCGTTCGTGATGATCTTCCACGCCCTGGACAGCAACCTGGTGGCCAACGTGCTGAACCTGGTGGTGCTGACCGCCGCGCTGTCCGTCTACAACAGCTGCGTCTACTGCAACAGCCGCATGCTGTTTGGCCTGGCCAAGCAGGGCAACGGTCCCAAGGCGCTGCTCAAGACCAACAAGAGCGGCGTGCCCCTGACCGCCATCACCATCTCGGCTGCGGCCACCCTGCTGTGCGTGCTGATCAACTACCTGATCCCGGGCAAGGCCTTCGGCCTCTTGATGTCCCTGGTGGTCTCCGCGCTAGTCATCAACTGGGCCATGATCAGCCTGGCGCACCTCAAATTCCGCAAGATCAAGGCCGCCGAAGGGGTCACCACCAAGTTCAAGGCATTGTGGAGCCCGTTTGGCAACTACCTCTGCCTCGCCTTCATGGCCGCCATCCTGGTGATCATGTACATGAACGACGGCACCCGCATCTCGGTCGAGCTGATCCCGGCCTGGGTCCTGGTTCTCGGCATCGGCTACCTGCTCAAGCAGAAGAGCCAGCGCCGGGTAGCCACCAACCTCGGTTGATCCCTCACTGCCATCTCAGAATGCCGGTCACTGACCGGCATTTTTCTTGCTGCCTCTGCTTGCGTGATATCGGCCACCCTTCTTTTCCTGATCTGGCTCGAGTTAGCAACCGACCTTGGTTTGTTGACGCCGATAGCCCCGCCTTGGCCCATAAACGACAAACCCGAGGCAGGGCCCCGGGTTTGGGTCAAGTACAGAGAGGGTTGCTGCCCGTCACTCCAGGAGGAAGACGGCTTCCACGTTGTCCGTGATGCTGATCTGCTGCTGTTGGTAGCTGTTTTCCATCATGTCGCCAGCAGGGGCAGCGGCGGCCTTCATGGCGCGGCTATAGACAGGGACAGGGGAGCTGTTGCGATACTCGACGCTGTATACCTTGCCAAGCTTCATGCCAAAGGCCTTGGCCAGAGACTCCGCCTTGCTCGTGGCATCCGCCACCGCGCCAAGGCGTGCCTGCTCCTTGATGACCTGGGGTGACTTGAGGCCGTATTCAATCTGGGTGACGGACTCCAGACCCGCCTTGAGGGCGGTGTCCATCAACTGGCTGAGCTTGTCGAGCTGATAGAGCTTAACCGCCAGCTGACGCTGGGCACGATAGCCCACCATCTCGGGCTGCTTGTTCTGGGGATACTGGTACTCGGGGGAGATCACCAGATTGCCGGCCTCCACATCGCTGCGCTTGATGCCGAGACTCTCCAGCTGTCCAAAGAAAGCGGCGACCTTGGTATCCACCTTCTGCTTGGCCTTGATGCCCTGCTTTTCCAGCGCGGTCACCGCCACATTCAGCGTCAGCATATCGGGCTCGGCCTTCTGCTCCGCGTAGCCACTGACCACAAGATGGGGCGCCTGCGGCACCTCGATGGCAAGCAGTGGGGCACTGACAACCAGCGCAGACAGGGTAAGAAGGGGACGCCACATAGAAAAAACCTCCATCGATTAGATGGAGGCCATTATGCACGTCGTCGATTGGGATTCATATATCGTGCAGCGGAGGGAGTTGTTCCAGCACCTGGTTGGTCATGTCGATGTTGATGCTTATCTCGTTTCCAAGCGGGCTGCCATGGCTTGTCATCACTGAGGCCGGCGCCTGTGCTCCGAGCAAGGGCTCATCGTCGAAGTGGAAAGAGTCCCACGACAGAACGTGGCCTTGCGATGGTGCACTCGACTCTGGAGCCGTCGCCATCATCAGACCACTCCAGTCGATATCTTCACTGTGGCTGAGCAGTCCCTGCAAGGAGGTGCTGCTCAGACTCTGCAATGAATACTCCTGCTGCCCCCACTCGTGGCCAACCAGCACCACCATGTGGGGCAAAGGCGCATCCTCGGCTGGCGTGACGTGGATGCTGGGGGCGGCAAAGTCCACGTCGAGCAGTCCTGCCACGTCACCATCCTCGCTCTCCAGCTCCAGACCGTTGAGTTTATCACCCGTCATCGTGGTCTGATAGCCGAAACGGCCGGTGCAGACAATGTTGTCCTGCCCATCCCAGCTGTAGCGAATACCATCGATGTCGACCCAGTTGAATGGTTCCATATTTCTCTCACACCTTCGATCCTGCCTATATTAACGCCCTTCATCCACAAGCAACAAAGGGCAGGCAAGCCTGCCCTCCATCGGCGTCATCAGGGGTGCGGATCTATCTTGAGGTTACCATCGTTAAGCAATTGCTCGATAATGGCCTGGTTTGTGGTGGTGGTGCCACCATGGGTCAGATCCGCCCCCCCCTGGAACATAACCGTCAATTGCCCACCACCCGCAGTGCTACCATTGGTATCGATAGTCAACTTGTTATTGAGCGTATCGAACGTCAGATAGCTGTTGAGGGCACTGGCTAGCTCACTATTGCTGGCACTGCCCGGCACATTGTCCAGTAATTGCGACAGATCCAGCACATCACCATTACTGCCCGAACCCAAGGTGAAGTCGGTTATCTTGTCCACACTGCCATCGGCCTCCCCTGCTAGCCACTTGAAGGTATCCTTGCCATCTCCTCCTGTCAGAATATCGTTGCCCAACCCGCCAATCAGTAAATTATCTGCTCCGTTGCCGATCAGAGTATCACTACCAGCTCCACCAATTGCACCTTCAATGGAGCTATATTTATCTCCTTCTGCATCGCCCCCAGAACCGGTACCAGCGAGCAGATTGATGGTATGCGCAGCGCCGTCGTCGCTGTAATCCACCAAGTCATGTCCCCCACCGCCGGAGATCACATCATCTTGTGAGCTGCCCGCGAGAACATCATCACCGCCAGTGCCAGTCAGGGTATAACTCCCATCCCCCGATACGACGCCAATGTGGAGAGTCGAAGTGGCTGTTGTATCACCGTCTCCATCCGTTCCTTGAATGCCAAAAGACAGATCCTGATTAGCAGGCAAAATCCGTGTCGAGACAATTGCTTCCGTAAAACGCACACCTTGCCCTGATCCACTGATACCTGTAATTGTTACTACGTTGAAGCTGATCGATGGATCAATCACCGTACTCGTACCACTCACCACCATGGTGCCCGTCTGGGTATAGAGAGGATCGGACGGATCCAGCAGGGTGTTTACGGCAGTCCACTGTATGGTCAAAGAACCATTGATACTGTTATTGGTCAGCGTCAATTTATCGATCAACTTGGGATCGGATGTAGAAGGGTTGTCACCAGCAGCCCCCACATTATGAAACTCCATGGTGACACTCTCACCATTGCCCAGGAACTGGTTATCGATACCAAAACCCTGGGTAGAAGAGTTCACACCATTACTGGTACCCGTAAACTCTATCCGCCCATCCGTCGTTTGTACCCATGGCTGCGGCCCTCCTGCCGTGAGATTCAACAACGAGAACGTCTCGTCACGGGCGACCTCCGAGTTGATCAGATTGAACTGATAATGCCCGTCAGCAAACACAGTCAAGGAGAACAAGCCACTCCCACTGGCGCTTGCCAACAAGGTGGTACTCAACAAACTGCCATCCAGATTGTATGCACTGGAGGAGCTATAACTCACACCAGTTATGGCTGGCCCAGTGATGTTGAAGGCAGACAGGCCATCAGCTCCCGGTTCTACATCAAAGAACCCCTTGAGGGATGTCATCGGTTCATTTGCCATGAAACCTGACATAAAGCTGCCCATCGTCGGCACGTCGTCCACAATCCGGATCTGCAGGTCAGCTGCCGACGAGGTCACACCACTGACCCCAGTCACCGTGATGAAGTTACCTATGTCGTCGAAATGATCCGTGGCTGCCGGCGGGGTCAACACATTGTCCGACAAGGTATAGGTGTACCCAACCGTCGCACTCTTGCCATCCGCGCTCAACGTCACGCTGGTGATATCCAGCAACCCATTACCGGTATTGATGCCCTGTGGCAACACGCCGCCCGGTACAAAGTTTTGACCCAGCACGGTGATGCTCGCCACACCATCGGTTGCGCTCACTGTGAAGGTGCCACTCACCGCCTCTCGGGTGTCACTGTTCAGGGCCGGGTCTGACAGCTCATTGCGCCCATCCGCTAACGCCGTTTCGTAGACCGTTGTGGTGGCCCCACCGGCTGCCACGACAGTGACGCTCTGGCTGTCATCCGCCCCCTTGATGTTGATGGTCAACTTGGCAATGCTCTCGTCCCCATCCGCATCCTTCATCGTGTACCAGACGTCGTAGCTCAGGTTCGAGCCCGCCGTCAGCGCCTGCGTGGCCGCCTTGCTGTTGTCCAGCGTATAGCTCCAGGCGCCAGTGGTCGGGTTCTGGGTAAAGGTACCGTAAGTACCAAGGGCACTGACCGCAGCACTGTTGTCATGCCCGGCCGCACTCCAACCCACGAACACCGCCGGGGTATCTGCACCGGACACATCGTTGTCCAACACGTTGCCATTCAGGCTGCCGGCACCATCCTCCGTGACCGTGCCACCGGTATCATTGTTTGCAAGCGGGGTGTCATCGACAATCCGGATC
>NZ_JAGKRG010000048.1:0-281 GCF_017939565.1 Aeromonas sp. SrichE-2G | reverse complement strand
AGCCTGTTGTCGTACAACAAGGACCAAATAAAATTTGGTTTTCGCCAAGAAGTTTCCAAAGCACTTGTAACAAATGTTTGAGAACTACTTTTTAAATCAGCTTTCCAGATTGTTAAAGAGCATGTTTGCAACGGTCATTGACCGAAGAAAACAGAGTTAAGAATCAGTTCTTAACTCTGCATTCTTGTTAGCAAGAAGAGAAGTGGCGTCCCCTAGGGGATTCGAACCCCTGTTACCGCCGTGAAAGGGCGGTGTCCTAGGCCTCTAGACGAAGGGGACCC
>NZ_JAGKRG010000006.1:252622-378250 GCF_017939565.1 Aeromonas sp. SrichE-2G | reverse complement strand
AAATTGTTAAAGAACGCGGCGCTTGTCGCGCTGAGGTGGCGTATAATACCGACCTCACTTCGAAAGTCAAGCGCTTGTTTTCGCTTTTCTTTCGGCGCCGACTTCACAAGGAAGCTGGCTCATCAGTTCGGCGTGGACTGCCGTGCTGGTAGGGGCGCATTATAGGGAGCCAGATCGGATTGGCAAGGGCAATTTCGCATAAAATTCGAATCCTTGGCGCGTTCGCTCACAAAGCAATCGAATGGGTGCTTAAATGCACTAATGGGGATTCGTATGCAGCCGATCGCTGCGTCTTGGTAGGTGTAGGAGGGCCACAGATCAAGGATGTATCGATTTGGCTTTCCCTAACACCATAACCATGATGATCGGGCTTCAGCCTTCGGGTAACATAGCGCCCCTTTGCGATTCTCACACTCTTGGGCTTTGGAGAGTTTAATGCCTTTTGCACTTGGCCAGCGTTGGATTAGTGATACAGAGACGGATCTGGGTTTGGGGACTGTCGTTGCTGTTGAAGGACGCATGGTTACCCTGTTGTTTCCGGCTACCGGTGAAAACCGCATGTATGCCAAAGAAGAGGCGCCGGTCACCCGGGTCAGCTTCAATGTGGGCGATCAGATAACCAGTCATGAAGACTGGACCATGATGGTCGAGGAAGTGCAGGAGAAAGACGGCCTGCTTATATATGTAGGTGTTCGCACCGACAATGATGAGCCCGTTGCCCTCAAAGAGGTGTTTCTCAACAACTTTATCAAGTTCAACAAGCCGCAGGATCGCCTGTTCGCCGGACAGATCGATCGCATGTCCCGCTTTACCCTGCGCTATGAAGCCCTGGTTAATCAGCATAAGCGCCGCCGCAATCCGACCCGCGGTCTGGCCGGTGGCCGGGTCAGCCTGATCCCGCACCAGCTCTATATCGCCCATGAAGTGGGTCACCGCTACGCCCCGCGCGTATTGCTGGCCGACGAAGTGGGCCTCGGCAAGACGATAGAAGCGGGCATGATCATCCATCAGCAGCTGCTCTCCGGCCGCGCCCATCGTGTGCTCATCCTGCTGCCTGAGACCCTGCAGCACCAGTGGCTGGTCGAAATGCTCCGTCGCTTCAACCTGCATTTCTCCCTGTTTGACGAGGAGCGCTGCATCGAAGCCTTTGCCGATGCGGAGAATCCCTTCGAAACCGAACAGCTGGTGATCTGCAGCCTCGACTTCCTGCGCAAGAAGCGCCGTCGCTTCGAACAGGTACTGGAAGCCGAGTGGGATCTTCTGGTCGTCGACGAGGCGCACCACCTGGGGTGGAGCGAGGAGGCACCGAGCCGCGCCTATGAGATGGTAGAAGCGCTGGCCGAGCAGGTGCCGGGCGTACTGCTGCTGACCGCGACCCCGGATCAGCTGGGCCACCAGAGCCACTTCGCCCGCTTGCGTCTGCTCGACCCCGAGCGTTTCTATGACTACGACGCCTTCCTTGCCGAAGAGCAGGCCTACGGTCAGGTCGCGAGCGCCGCCCAGGAGCTGCTGGATGGCGAGACTCTGAGCGAGAACGCCAAGCACATTCTGGCTGGCCAGCTGGATGGGCTGGATCTCAGCGATGCCACAGCCCGTCAGCAGGCGGTCGCCAAGCTGCTGGATCAACACGGCACCGGCCGCGTGTTGTTCCGCAACAGCCGCGCCAACATTCAGGGTTTCCCGGAGCGCCACCTCAACGTCTACCCTATGGCGCTGCCGGAGCAGTACAAGACCGCCATCAAGGTGATGGGCATGATGGGTGGCAACGGCGGCGATCTGCAGACCCGCGCCTTGCGCTATCTGTACCCTGAGAAGATCTTCCAGCAGTTCGAAGGCGACAACGCCAGCTGGACTCAGTTCGACCCCCGTGTCGACTGGCTGCTGGAGCTGTTGCTCTCTGCCCGCCAGCAGAAAGTGCTGGTGATCTGCTCCGAGGCAGCCACCGCCATCGCCCTGGAAGAGGCGCTGCGTACCCGCGAAGGGATCCGCGCCGCCGTCTTCCATGAGGGGATGTCCATCCTCGAGCGGGACAAGGCTTCCGCCTATTTTGCCCAGCAAGAGGGGGGGGCCCAAGTGCTGCTCTGCTCCGAGATCGGCTCCGAAGGCCGCAACTTCCAGTTTGCCAGCCATCTGGTGCTGTTCGATCTACCCCTCAACCCGGATCTGCTGGAGCAACGTATCGGCCGACTGGATCGCATCGGCCAGCAGAACACGGTCGAGATCCACGTTCCCTATCTGGAAGGTACCTCCCAGCGCGCCCTGCAGCTCTGGTATCACGACGGTCTGGATGCGTTCGAGCAGACCTGCCCGACCGCCCGCCCAGTGTTCGAGGCGGTGCGCGACGAGCTGTTCGAGCTGCTGGCCGCCAACACCGGCGAACAGGAGACGCTCGAGGCTCTTCTGGCCAAGACCCGCGAACTGCATGAACCGCTCAAGGCCAGGTTGGAACAGGGACGTGATCGCCTGCTGGAAATCCACTCCAGCGGTGGCGAGGCCGCCCAGCAGCTGGTCGAGAAGCTGGCCGCCGAAGACGACGATACCAGTATGATCTCCTTTGCCCTCAAGATGTTCGACGAGATCGGCGTCAACCAGGACGACCGAGGCGAGAACGCACTGGTGCTGACGCCGGGTGATCACATGCTGGTGCCAAGCTTCCCGGGCCTGCCCCAGGACGGCATGACCATCACCTTCGATCGCCCCACCGCCCTGTCGCGGGACGACATGGCGCTGCTCTCCTGGGATCACCCCATGATGCGCGGCGGCATCGACCTCATCCTGGGCTCCGAGATCGGTGCCACCTCGGTGGCCCTGCTCAAGAACAAGGCGCTGCCGGTGGGCTCCATCCTGCTGGAGCTGATCTTTGTGGCCGAGTCCGCGGCCCACCCCCAGCTCTACCGCTTCATGCCGCCAACCCCGATCCGGCTGCTGATGGACAAGAACGGCAACAATCTGGGCGACAAGGTGGCTTTCGAGGCTTTCAACCGCCAGCTCACTCCGGTCAACCGCCACCTGGGCAGCAAGCTGGTGACAGCTTCCCAGCCCACGATCCACGGCCTCATCGGTCAGGGTCAGGCCATCGCCGAAGGGCTGAAGGCGGAGATCGTCGACAAGGCCCGTGCCCAGATGGCGCAAACCCTGCAACAGGATCTGGATCGTCTGGAGGTGCTCAAGGCGGTCAATCCGAACGTACGCGACAGCGAACTGGATTATCTGCGCAACCTGCAGGCAGAATTGCACCACCTGATCGACCAGACCCAGCTCAAGCTGGATGCCATCCGCTTTATCGTGGTCACTCATAACTGATGAAGCGATCATGGCATCATCTGGGTGATAACGACCAGAGCCAATCCGGGTTGGATGCCATGCACGTTACTATCGTGGTTACCCATAACTGATGGGGGCTTGCCCCCGCTTTGACCAAAGATGCGAGACGCTATGTTTGAATACTCACCGCCCCTGGAACCCTGGCTCGATATCCTGTTCAAGGACAAGGACATCATGGTGGTCAACAAGCCCACTGGCCTGCTGAGCGTCCCCGGGCGCGGCCCCGAGAATGAAGACAGCGTGCTCCATCGGGTGAAACAACAGCACCCCAAGGCAGCGGCGGCCCACCGCCTCGACATGGCGACCACAGGTGTGCTGGTGATCCCTCTTAACCCCAACTCCCACCGGGAGCTGAGCCGGCAATTCCGAGAGCGGGAGACGGAGAAGCACTATCTCGCCTGGGTGTGGGGCGAGCCTGAGCTGGATTCGGGTGAAGTGGATCTGCCGCTCTGCGTCGACTGGCCCAACCGGCCGAAGCAGAAAGTAGACTTCGAGGAGGGGCGCCATGCCCTGACCCTGTGGCAGAAACTGAAGGTGGAGAATGGCAACAGCCTGATCAAGCTGACCCCGATTACCGGTCGTTCCCACCAGCTGCGCGTTCACATGCTGGAGCTGGGACATCCCATCATCGGAGACAACCTCTACGCCCATCCGGAAGCGTTGGCGGCGGCACCACACCTCTATCTGCATGCGGCCAGCCTGACCATCAGCCACCCGCGCAGCGGCGAGCGAATGACCTTCGAGGCCCCCGCCCCCTTTGTGGTATGAACCTGATCCAATCCGGGTGAAACGCGCGATAAACGCCGAGACAAAAGAAAGCCCCCATCGTTCGATGGGGGCTTTTTTATCGCTCAGACGCGGATATCGATTCGGCTTCCGAGGGAAGCGCTGGCCGATGTCGGCGCTGCCGGAGCGGACTGCGCTGCTGTTTCCAGCAGTTTCAGTGCGGATTCGCCTTCCTGGGTCTGCTGCTTCTTGGCCAGGCTGGCCACCATCAGAGCAGAACCAAACGACGCATTTGCAGAGCTAGAAATATCCATTGTGTACCTCCTGCCCTGAGGCTATCGGCCAGCGTGGGACAGACATGAGAGATATTGATCAGAACAGGTATGCCTTGTCGGGGGAGCGCCTGGCCAGCCAGCGCTCTTCCATTTCGAGCAGGGTCTGATAGGCCTTGGCCGCATGCTCGGGGCGGCTGAACAGATAGCCCTGCCCGTACAGATGAATGTCGGTCAGGGAGCGCAACACATCGAGCTGCCCCTGGGTCTCTATCCCTTCACATACCAGCTTCTTGCCCAGCATGGACCCCATGCGGCAGATGTTGGCCACCAGCTCTGCCGCCTCGATAGAGGTATCGATGCCCTGGATGAAGGAGCGATCGATCTTCACCTTGTTCACCGGCAGCTTCTGCAGGTAGCTGAGGGACGAGTAACCGGTTCCGAAGTCATCCAGCGCCAGATGGACACCCTGCTGGCTGAGATCCTGCATCAACTGCAGCGAGTTTTTGACTTCCCGCATGGTGGTGTCTTCCGTCACCTCAAGCACCAGACAGGAAGCGGGGATCTGGTGTTCCATCAAGGCCCTGGCCACCATCTTCAGCAGGTTGCGCTGATACATGCCGGGGGAGATGTTGACACACATCTGCAGATCCACCAGGCCAAGATGCTGCCACTGATGCAGCTGTTCACACGCCGTGTTCAGAACCCAGCTGCCCAGCTTCTCGGCCAGCTGGAACTCTTCCGCCACCTGGATCACCTCGTTGGGTGGAATGAACCCAAGCTCGGGATGACGCCAGCGCAGCAATGCCTCGACCGCCTCGCAGCGCCCGTTCTCCAGGTTGACGATGGGCTGGTAATAGAGCTCGAGTGCGTTGTGCTCCAGCGCCATCACCATGTCAGAAGCCAGGTGCTTGCGTCTGGCCGTCTCGTTGAGCAGGGAGCTGTCATAGATAACATAGGGCACGTGGGTCTTGCGGCTGTGGGACAAGGCCTGCTCCGCCCGGCTCAGCAGCTCCTGGGTCTGATTGCTGTCGGTCGGGAAGAAGGCGATGCCGATACCGACCTCCAGCCGGAAGGGGTAGTTGTCGATGATGATGTCTTGCCGGATGGAGTGGAGGATCCTCGCCACCAGCTCCCTGACCTGGCGCAGATCGCTCCCCTCCCGTTGCAGCATGGCAAGCTGATCTCCCCCGAGACGCGCCACCCACTCGCCATTCTCGCACAGGCTACGCAACCGCTTCGCCAGCTCCTGCAGCAGGATGTCCCCGGTGTTGTAGCCAAACTTGCTGTTGATGTCCCGAAAGTCATTGATGTCGACCAGCACCAGACCGAAGGCGGTGTCGCGGGTGACGTAGGAATCCATCTTTTCCAGCAGGGCCAGACGGTTGGGCAGGCCGGTGAGCGGATCAACCCGGGCCGTCCGGAAATGGCGTCTGGCCTCCCGCACCAGCAGGCCACTGAGCAGGATGACCGAGATCACCAGGCCCAACACCATGAACAGCAAGGCGTCGCGCAACTGGCCGAAGCGCTTGTCATTGCCCGAATAGACGTTGATGTTCTTCTGCATCATGGAGGCGAGAGAGTAGGAGAGCGGCTCCTGCAAAGGCGCAAGGGCCATCATGATCTGCTGGTAGTCCCCGGTCCCCGGTTTCAGTTTGGCCAGCTCGGGCTCCAGCTTGCGGATATTCCCCTCGGTCAGCTGCACCAGCCGCAGCGTCTTCGGGTTGTCCCCCAGACTCTTGCGCAGTTGCCCGCTCAGCAGAATGGGGGTACGGCTCCACAGAATGTCGTAACGCAGCAGCAGGCCTTCGTGATCGATCCCGCCATAGTGGTAGCTCTCGACGGCATTGAGAAAACGGCCCAGCTCGAGCTGCAACTGCATCAATGCCCAGGAGACGTCATAGGTGTACTTTTCCATTACCCGGGTCGCATTCTGTATCTGCACCAGGCAATACAGCGTGCTACCCGTGAATAACAGAATGGATAGATAAAGAACGCCGAGTAAGGGCCAAGCCCTGGTCTTCGCTTTCACCCACGACTCCCGTAAGCCACCAGCTCTTTTACTGCTGAATATCGATCCCGCTCAGCTGCCAGATCATCATGTCGGTGAACTCGGAACGCTTGAGTTCCGGATACTGATCCAGTGGCAGGATAAACCAGAGGGGCCCCTTGTCACGTACCCGCATGGTCACACCGTCATCCTGCCAGGCGAGGATAGGATCGTATTGCTTGACCTTATCCCAGTTAATCCGGATCTGGAAACTGTTCAGAGCAGTGAGCGTGATGCTCTTGCCATTCGCCTTCACCGCCGCCAGCACGTCCGCCAGCCTGGGCCCCACATACTTGTGCGGCTTGTCGACCCAGGGATTGCTCGTCACGATTTCGTGCTGTGGCAGCGCCTGGATCATCGCCATGTCGAACAGCGCCTCCCCTTCACCCGGATCCGCAGATTCCAGCTCCCCAGTCAGCTTGAGGATCACCGGCCCCTGCGGCGCAGCCAGGGCCATACCTGGAACGAGGAGGGAGAAGAGCAACGGAAGCAGGCCTAAATATCGCATGTTCACCTCAGATGATTTGAGTATCAATAACTTCAGCTTAGCTGCACTAAAAAAAACGGCCCGCAAAAGCGAGCCGTTTGATGACGGTAGCGGGATTACATCATACCCATGCCACCCATGCCACCCATATCAGGCATGGCAGGGGCATCTTTCTTCGGCAGCTCGGAGATCATGCACTCGGTGGTGATCATCAGGCCGGCAACGGAAGATGCGAATTGCAGAGCGGAGCGGGTTACCTTGGTCGGATCCAGGATACCCATGGCCAGCATGTCGCCGTACTGTTCGGTGTAAGCGTTGTAACCGTAGTTGCCTTCACCGTTCTTCACGGCATTGGCGATGACGGAGGCTTCCTCACCGGCGTTGATCACGATCTGGCGCAGCGGCGCTTCCATGGCACGCAGGGCAACCTTGATACCCACGTTCTGGTCTTCGTTGTCACCACGCAGGTCGACCAGCTTGGCAGCCACACGCACCAGCGCCACGCCACCACCGGCAACCACGCCTTCTTCCACTGCCGCGCGAGTGGCGTGCAGGGCATCGTCAACACGGGCCTTCTTCTCTTTCATCTCGACTTCAGTCGCAGCACCCACCTTGATCACGGCAACACCGCCGGCCAGCTTGGCCACGCGCTCTTGCAGCTTCTCACGGTCGTAGTCGGAGGAGGTCTCTTCGATCTGCTGGCGGATCTGGGCCACACGGCTCTCGATCAGGGCGGCATCACCCACGCCATCGATGATGGTGGTGTTTTCCTTGGTGATGACGATGCGCTTGGCACGGCCCAGATCTTCCAGGGTCGCCTTCTCCAGCTCCATGCCCACCTCTTCGGAGATCACGGTACCGCCGGTCAGGATGGCGATGTCCTGCAGCATGGCCTTGCGACGATCGCCAAAGCCCGGCGCCTTGACGGCGGCGACTTTCACGATGCCGCGCATGGTGTTGACCACCAGGGTAGCCAGCGCTTCGCCTTCCACGTCTTCGGCCACGATGATCAGCGGCTTGCCCGCCTTGGCCACGCCTTCCAGCACCGGCAGCATTTCGCGGATGTTGGAGACTTTCTTGTCCACCAGCAGGATGAAGGGATCATCCAGCTCGACGGAGCCGGTTTCCGGCTTGTTGACGAAGTAGGGGGAGAGGTAGCCGCGATCGAACTGCATGCCTTCCACTACGGCCAGCTCGTCTTCCAGGCCCTGACCGTCTTCCACGGTGATCACGCCGTCACGGCCGACCTTGTCCATGGCTTCGGCAATCAGCTTGCCCACTTTCTCGTCGGAGTTGGCAGAGATGGTACCCACCTGGGCAATGGCGTTGTTGTCGGCACAGGGAGTGGACAGCGCCTGTAGCTCGGCAACGGCGGCGGTCACGGCCTTGTCGATGCCACGCTTCAGATCCATGGGATTCATGCCGGCGGCAACGGCCTTCAGGCCTTCGTTGACGATGGCTTGAGCCAGCACGGTCGCGGTAGTGGTACCGTCACCGGCGGCGTCGTTGGCCTTGGAAGCGACTTCCTTGACCATCTGGGCGCCCATGTTCTGGAACTTGTCTTCCAGCTCAATTTCGCGAGCAACGGAGACGCCATCCTTGGTGATGGTCGGGGCACCGAAGGACTTGTCCAGCACCACGTTGCGGCCTTTCGGGCCCAGGGTCACCTTGACGGCATCGGCCAGGATGTTGACGCCTTCCAGCATTTTGATGCGAGCTTCGTTGCCAAACTTAACTTCTTTAGCTGCCATGTTCTTCAATCCTTAAATCAATTCGGGGAAAGGGGGAGTGATTACTCTTCGACAATCGCCAAGATGTCGGTCTCGGACAGGATCAGCACGTCCTGGCCATCCAGCTTCTCGGTCTTCACGCCGTAGCCTTCGTTGAAGATCACCTTGTCACCCACCTTGACGGCGAGGGCCTTGACATCCCCGTTGTCCAGAATCCGACCAGTCCCCACGGCAAGAACTTCACCACGGGTGGACTTCTGGGCCGCAGTACCGGTCAAGACGATACCGCCAGCGGATTTGGCTTCAGCTTCGATGCGCTTGATGATGACGCGGTCGTGCAGTGGACGAATTTTCATCGATAACTCTCCCAAAATGAGTCTCTAGTGTTGCTTGAGGAATGGCCGCAGTCGGCCAAATTTGTTATGCCCCTGATCTGGGGCAATACGGGTAGCCCTTCAAGGGCAAATACAAAAAAAATATTTTCACGTACTATGAACACCTTTGATGGATCACCCACCCCCAATCAGGAAGGCGGATGGACACGGCCAGCATTCAGGCCCTGAGCACCTAGAGACATTGCCTTGAGCCGACCCAATCCCATGCTGACCGCCCCCATGACCCCAGTGCTGCTGCGCATGACGGGCCCCATGATCCTCGGCATCGTGGCCATCCTGGCCTTCAACCTGGTCGACACCTTTTTCATCGGCATGCTGGGCACCGAGGCACTGGCAGCCATCAGCTTCACCTTCCCGGTCACCTTCGTGGTGACGTCGCTCACCATGGGACTGGGGGCCGGTCTGTGCGCCCTGCTCGGCCATGCCCTGGGCCAGGGACGCCACGACGAGGCGGCCCGCATCACCACCGACTGCCTCTTCCTCGCCGTCGTGCTGGTGACCCTGCTCGCCGGGCTCGGGGCCCTGACCATTACCCCCCTGTTCACCCTGCTGGGGGCCAGCGACGCGCTCATCTCACTCATCCACGACTACATGCTGATCTGGTATCTGACCGTCCCCCTGCTGGTCGTGCCCATGGTCGGCAACGCCGCCATCCGCACGACGGGGGACACCAAGACTCCCAGCCTGGTGATGGGGGTGGCCGGCCTGGTCAACGGCGTGCTGGATCCCCTGCTCATCTTCGGGCCCGGCCCTTTCCCCGAATGGGGCATCCGCGGAGCCGCCATCGCCACCTCGATCTCCTGGCTGATGGCCATGCTGGTCAGCCTGCACCTGCTGCGCAAGCGGGAAAAACTGCTGACCTGGCGCCTCTCCCCGCGTCCACAGCTGCTCGCCCACTGGCGCGCCCTGCTGCATGTGGCAGTGCCGGCCTCCTTCACCAACATGCTCAATCCCCTGGCCAACGCCATCCTGATGGTGATCTTCGCCGGGCTGGGGACTGAGGTCGTGGCCGCCTATGGCGCCGCATCGAGAGTGGAGGCTCTGCTGCTTATCGTGATGATGGCGCTCTCCTCGGTGCTGGCCCCCTTCATTTCACAGAATTGCGGGGCGGGCAATCCGACCCGTGCCAAGGGGGCCCTGCTGCTGTGCATGCGCTTCGCCCTGCTGTTCCAGCTCGGGGTCTACGGCCTCGTCTGGCTGCTGGCCCCTTTTATCGCCAACCTGTTCAGCGATCATCCCCAGGTGGTCAGGCTGATCGTGCTCTACCTGCATCTGGTCCCTATCGGATACGGTTTTCAGGGCATGGTGATGCTGCTGGCGTCGGCCCTCAACGGGGTCAGAGCCTCCACTGTGTCGCTGCTGCTCAACGGCATCAGGCTGTTTGTCTTCTTGCTGCCAGGGGCCTGGCTTGGGGCGAAGCTGGGGGGGGAACATGGGATCTATCTGGGGATCATGCTGGCGAACCTGGCGGCGGGCCTGTTGGCCTGGTGCTATGCCCACCGCCGGTTCGAGCGGCTCTGCCATCAGGGTGCCACCTGATGTCGCCGCTCGGGATGAAGGCTTACTCCTTGCGCTCGAACTCCCCCTCAATGGTATTGCCACCGCGCGGAGATTGGCCAGGCCTGTCATCACCAGGCGCGGATTCGAACGGCTGCTGGCGGGCACCAAAGCCTCCCATCTGCATCCTGAACTGATTGCTGCCGATCAGCTTGTCGGCCAGGCGGTTGCGCAGCCAGGGTTGCAGCAGCAGAATGCCGAAGAAGTCGGTTACGAAGCCGGGAATGATCAACAGCAAGCCGGCCAGTGCCAGCATCATGCCGCCCATCACCTCACGACCCGGCATCTCTCCCTGCTGCATCTTCTGCTGGGCGCTGAACAGTGTCTTGATCCCCTCGCTACGCACCAGGGACGAACCCAGCACCGCGGTCAGCACCAGCAAGCCGACGGTGGGCAAGGCGCCGATCACAGACCCCACCTCGATCATCACGGTGAGCTCCAGCAATATCAGGCCAACCAACAACAGTAACAACTTGCCCATAGCAACCTCGGTACGATGAATAAAATGGTCCCGAACAGGGCGCGTCGGCACAGCAGGGCTCATGCCGACACACAGGCGTGCGGGTCTCCTGTCCACTAGATGGGGGTCACTGGCCATTTTTCAAGCCCCTTCCCTAGCTGCATCGGGGCTTCGGAGAAATATTTTCCCCACCAACTGGGATTGAAGTGATTGTTCTGTCAAAGTAAATCGCTCAATTGCAATATCTGTTTAATGACCACAAGTTATTTGAGGTTGTCTCAAATTTAGTGATCCAGGTCTAATACCAGATACCCCAATTGAGGTAAGATCAACACCAGTCATAGCACAGGGAGCCTGGCTCCCAACTGCCCCACCCGATGTGTGGTGCTTCAGGATGATATGTGCGTAGGGAAGTCGCGACCACTCGGTGAGGATCGTTTCCATTTATCTGATTTCTGAGGCATTACAATGAGTGACATCAAGAACGTCCGCATTGAAGAAGACCTGCTGGGTACCAAAGAAGTTTCCAACGACATGTACTACGGTGTGCACACCCTGCGCGCCGTCGAGAACTTCAAGATCAGCACTCAGAAGATTTCTGACGTTCCCGAATTTGTCCGCGGCATGGTCCTGACCAAGAAGGCCGCTGCGCTGGCCAACGGCGAGCTGGGCACCATCCGTCCCGAGATCGCAGACAAGATCATCGAAGCCTGTGACCTGATGCTCAACACCGGCAAGTGCTTCGACCAGTTCCCGGTTGACGTCTATCAGGGCGGCGCCGGTACTTCCGTCAACATGAACACCAACGAGGTGCTGGCCAACATCGCCCTCGAACTGATGGGGCTGGAGAAGGGTCGCTACGACGTCATCAACCCGAACGATCACGTCAACAAGTGTCAGTCCACCAACGATGCCTACCCCACCGGTTTCCGCGTGGCCGTGGTCAACAGCACCGACACCACCCTGTTTGCCCTGGAAAGCCTGATCGCCGCCTTCGACGCCAAGGCCGCCGAGTTCAAGAGCATCCTGAAGATGGGTCGTACCCAGCTGCAGGACGCCGTCCCCATGACCCTGGGTCAGGAGTTCCACGCCTTCGCCGTCACCCTGCGTGAAGAGATCAAGTCCATCAAGCGTTGCCAGGAGCTGCTGCTGGAAGTGAACCTGGGTGCCACCGCCATCGGTACCGGCCTGAACACCCCGCCCGAGTATTCCTCCCTGGCCATCAAGCGCCTGGCCGAGATCACCGGTCGTGCCTACGTCCCGGCAGAGGATCTCATCGAAGCGACCTCCGACTGCGGCGCCTACGTGATGCTGCACGGCGCGGTCAAGCGCCTGGCCATGAAGCTCTCCAAGATCTGTAACGACCTGCGTCTGCTCTCCTCCGGCCCGCGTACCGCGCTCAAAGAGATCAACCTGCCGGAAATGCAGGCTGGCTCTTCCATCATGCCGGCCAAGGTCAACCCGGTCATCCCTGAAGTGGTCAACCAGTCCTGCTTCAAGGTCTTCGGCAACGACGTCACCATCACCTTCGCCGCCGAAGCCGGTCAGCTGCAGCTGAACGTCATGGAGCCGGTGATCGGCCAGGCGATGTTCGAATCCCTGAGCCTGATGGAAAAAGCCTGTATCTCCCTGCGCGAGAAGTGCGTGGAAGGCATCACCGCCAACCCGGACATCTGCATGAACCACGTGCTGAACTCCATCGGCATCGTGACCTACCTCAACCCCTTCATCGGCCACCATGAAGGCGACATCGTCGGCAAGATCTGCGCCCAGACCGGCAAGAACGTCCGCGAAGTCGTGCTGGAGCGCGGCCTGCTGACCGCCGAGCAGCTGGACGAGATCCTCTCCATCGAGAACCTGATGAACCCGCAATACAAGGCCAAGCGCTACACCCGCGAAGCCACCGTATAAGCGAATACATGGGCCGGGATGTTCCCGGCCCATAGAGTCAATTCCCGAGCGACCCCCTGCGAGTCCCGTCGGGAATTGGCTTTTCAGCCTAACAAGACCAAAAAAAACTGGAAAATGGAGTGTTCGCTATGATTGGAATCGAGTTACTTGTCGTGCTCGCCGCTATCTATCTGGGGGCCCGGATAGGCAGCATTGGCATCGGCTTCGCCGGTGGTCTGGGGGTGCTGGTACTGACCTGGGGGCTGGGCATGCCCATCCCGAGCGATCAGCTGGTGACCTATCTGCCCTGGGACGTGATCATGATCATCGCGTCCGTCATCTGCGCCATCGCCTGCATGCAGCTGGCTGGCGGCATGGATTATCTGGTGCACCTGGCCGAGAAAGCCCTGCGCAAGAATCCCAAGCACATCACCTTCGCCGCCCCGGTCGTCACCTACCTGATGACCATGCTGGCCGGTACCGGTCACACTGCCTTCTCCACCCTGCCGGTGATCGCCGAAGTGGCCAAGGAGCAGGGCATTCGCCCGTCCCGTCCGCTCTCCATCGCGGTCGTCGCCTCCCAGATCGCCATCACCGCCTCCCCCATCTCCGCGGCCGTGGTCGCCTTCTCCGGCATGCTGGAGCCGCTGGGCGTGGATTACCTGACCCTGCTGGCCATCTGCATCCCGTCCAGCTTCATCGCCTGTCTGCTGGGGGCCTTCATCGCCAACCTGCTGGGCAAGCCTCTGGAGCAGGATGAAGTCTATCTGGAGCGCAAGGCCAAGGGTCTGATCAAGCTGCGCGGCACCAGCCAGATTGAACTCAAACCCTATGCCAAGCTCTCCGTCGGCATCTTCGTCGCTGCCATCGTGGCCGTGATGGCCTATGCCACCGCCATCTCCGGCAACGTGGGCCTCATCAGCAATCCGCCGATCCCCCGTGACGGTGCCATCATGGGCATCATGCTCTCCGCCGCCACCCTGATGGTGCTGTTCTGCAAGCTGGACGCAGCCCAGATCACCAACATGCCGACCTTCAAGTCCGGTATGTCCGCCTGTATCTGCGTACTGGGCGTAGCCTGGCTCGGCAACGTCTTCGTGAAGGGCAACATGGTCGAGATCCAGGCCTTCGCCGGCGATCTGCTGAGCCAGTACAGCTGGCTGCTGGCCGTGGTGCTGTTCTTCTCCTCCATGCTGCTCTACTCCCAGGGTGCCACCACCAAGGCCCTGATGCCGGCCGCCCTGGCGCTCGGTGTCAGCCCGCTGGCCGCCATCGCCTCCTTCGCCGCCGTCAGCGCCCTGTTCGTGCTGCCGACCTACCCGACCCTGCTGGCTGCGGTCGAAATGGATGACACAGGCTCCACCCGCATCGGCAAGGCCGTGTTCAACCACCCCTTCTTCATCCCGGGTGTGGCCACCATCGCCATGGCAGTGGCCCTGGGCTTCTTCTTCGGGGGCCTCATCCTCTGACGGGAAACCGCCCCATGCAAAACGGCCCTTCGGGGCCGTTTTTTGTGTCCGCTCGCCACAGACAGTCCATAAAAAAAGCCGCCCAGGGTGGGCGGCTCTCATCACAGAGGTTACATCAGCCGGGCTGGCGGGTACCGAAATAGTCCGCCAGGAAGTCGTCGAACGACAGGCTGTCGCTGCGCTCGCGCTCCCGCTGCTTGGCCAGGGAGTCCCTCGCCTCGCCGGCGAAGTAAGCCTCGTCCCAGTACTGCAGCTCCCCTGCCAGCATCTCCTCCCGGTAGCGGCTCGCCAGCTCGTCGCCGAAGCAGCCGTTGTCCCGGCCGCTTTCCAGCAGCTGTCTGAGCAGACGGGCGGAGTAGGTCAGCTCGGGGTCGAGCAGCTTCTCGCGGTGGATGGCCAGCGTCTCGCGGTAGCGGTTGCGGCCGCAGCAGCGATCCAGCAGCTCCGCCACCTGATCCAGCTCGTCGAACAGCTTGAGACCGTACTCCTTGAGGCCGATGGGGTTGCCTTGCTCATCCTCCAGCTCGAGGCCGGGGCGACGCCCCTCCAGCACCACCTTGTTCTGGTTGCGGCGGTTGCGGGCAACCTCGTCATCCGAGAGCACGGGGGACGGGCGCAGCAGGCACCAGACCAGGAAGAGGTCGAAGAAGCGGATCTGGTCCACCTCGATGCCGAACGGGGTGAAGGGGTTCACGTCCACGGTGCGCAGCTCTATATACTCGATGCCACGCTGCTCCAGAGCATCCGAGGGCTTCTCGCCGCTGCGCGGGGTGCGCTTGGGCCGGATGGGGGCGTACAGCTCGTTCTCCAGCTGAAGCACGTTGTCGTTGAGCTGGCGGTACTCGCCGTTCACCTTGACCCCGATCTTGGCGAACTCGGGATCATGGGTGTTGATAGCGCGGCGCAGGCTGCTGACATAAGCCGGCAGGCTGTCGTGGCTGATCTTGAGCCCCGCCTGGGCGCTGTTGGTGTAGCCGAGATCCGACAGGCGCAGCGCCGTGGCATAAGGCAGGTAGAGGGTCCCCTTGCCGGTCTTCTGGAACGGCAGGCTGCTCTTGCGCCCCTTGAGGAAGGAGTCGCAGATGGCCGGCGAGGCACCGAACAGGTAGGGCACCAGCCAGCCGAAGCGGTAGACGTTGCGAATAAGCCCCATGTACTTGTCGGAGATGAAGCGCTGGCTGCAGCACCCCTCGCCCACCAGATCCTGCCACTCGCACCAGAAGCTGTCCGGCATGGAGAAGTTGAAGTGCACCCCGGCGATCACCTGCATCAGGCTGCCGTAGCGATTCTTCAATCCCTGGCGATAGAGGGTCTTCATCCGCCCGATGTTGGAGCTGCCGTACTGGGCAAGGCGAATGCTCTCCTCGTCACCGACGAAGCAGGGCATGGAGAGCGGCCAGATCCGCTCCTCCCCTAGGTGGTGGATGGTGTGGCGGTGGATGTCGCCGAGCTGCTCGATCAGGCTCTCGATGGAGTCGGTCGCCGGGGTGATGAACTCCAGCAGACTCTCCGAGTAGTCGGTGGTGATGTTGGCATGGGTCAGGGTCGACCCCAGGCTTCTGGGGTGATCGGTCTGGGCCAGGGTCCCTTGCGGGGTGATGCGCAGACATTCGCGTTCGATCCCGCGCCGGATCCCCTTGAGGGCGGTCACCCGCTCCGGGGTGCCCAGCGCAGCCAGCAACTCGGTGAACGACAAGCTAGTAGTGGTCATATTCACGGCTCATGTATGGCCGCCCCACCTGGGGCGGCACTCATTTTTTGCGACGCCCCTCAGGGCAGTTGCAGTGGATAGATGGGAAGATGAAGCTCGCTCAGGGGTTTTTCAAGCTTTTGCTTGTCCCCCACCACCACAATCACCATGTCGGACGGATCCAGCCAGCGGGCCGCACTGGCCTTTAGCGTCTCGGGTGACACCGTCTTGATCAGGTTGTTCTGGGCCTGCACATAGTCCGGCTTCAGGTCATACATGATCATCTGCAGCAGGAAACCCGCCTTCTGGCCGAGCGTCTCGTAGGAAAGCGCATCCTGCTGGGAGACGGCGCTGCGCATGTAGGCCAGCTCCACCGGGGTCGGCCCGCTCGCGCGATAACCGTCCATCTCCTTGAGGAACTGGCGGATGGCATCCACGGTCGCATCGGCCCGCACGTTGGCGCCGGTGGCGAACACGCCCGCCTCGCGGTTGGCCTGGAAACCGGAGCTCGCACCATAGGTGTAGCCCTTGTCTTCCCGCAGGTTCAGGTTGATGCGGCTGTTGAAGTTGCCCCCCAGGTTGAAGTTCATCAGGTTCGCGATGAAGTAGTCACCCGTGGTGTCGAACGCCATGGCCCGGCGGCCGATGCGGATCACCGACTGGGGCGCCCCCGGCTTGTCCACCAGATAGATGCCCGGTTTGGCCTGCTCTCCCCTGGGCTTGAGATCCCCCAGGGTCGGCACTGCCCCCTGCCACTGAGTCAGGAAGGCGAGACCGGACTCTACCTGCTGGGCCGTCACGTCCCCGGTCACCACCACCTTGGCGTTGGTCGGGTTGTAATAGTGCTGATAGAAGCGCTTCACGTCCGCCAGGGTCAGCTTCTCCACATCTGCCAGCACCCCGTCTGTGGGCTGGCCGAGGCGGTTCTGCTTGCCATAGACCAGCTCGCGGAAGGCCTGGCCCGCCAGCCACTCGGGCTGCTGTTCGCTCTGCTTCATCCCTTGCAACGTCTGCGCCTTGAGACGCTCGAAGTCCGCCGCACGCAGGCCGGGCTGCAGCAGCACCTCGCGTACCAGATCCAGGGTCTGGGGCAGCTTGTCCACCAGACTGCTGATGGTGATGAGGTTGTTGTACTGGGCGCTGGAGACGCTGATGCTGGCCCCGAGCTTTTGCAGCTCGTCGCTGAGCTCGGCCTCGGAGAGGCGCTTCGTGCCCTGCTCCAACATGGCGGCGGTGAGGCTGGCAAGCCCCAGCTCCCCCTTGCCTTCGGCCCGGATGCCCCCCGGCAGAGCGATCATGATGGAGACTGCGGGAATTTCGTCGCTCCGGGTGCCGATGATCTCGATGTTCTTGTCGAGCTTGCCGTGCCAGATGGCGGGCACCTTGACGCTCACCGCCTCAGCCGCCTTGGGCTGCACGCTGCGGTCGAAGCTGTCTTTCACCGGTCGCTCGGCCAGCGCCTCCCCATGCTTGCTGTAGTCAGGCAGCTCGCGCTTGGCAGGAGTGAAGTTGGGTTTGGCGACCTGCCAATCCGTCTTGCCCTTGGGTACCACGCTCAGCACCACGGCGGGCTTGTTCGCGATGAACTTGTCGTAGGCGGCCTGGACATCAGACCCCTTGACCCGGGCGATGGCATCCAGGTTCTTGAACACATAGTCGGGATCCCGGGCCAGCACCTGGCCCATGGCCAGCTGGCTCACCTTGCCCTCGATGCTGTCGAGGCCCCAGATGGCGGAGGCACGATAGCTGCTGATGGCCTTCTCCAGATCCGCCGGCTTGATGCCACGTCGGGCAAATTCGCCGATCACCTTGTCCACCTCCCCCTTGAGGGTCTTGAGGCTGCCATCCACCGCAGGGTTGGGATAGGCATAGACCGCCAGGGTGCAGGCCAGCTCCTCGCAGGAGTGGGAGGCCCCCACTTCGATGGCCTTGCCGGTTTTGACCAGGGACTGGTAGAGCATGGAACTGGCTGAGCCGCCGAGCACGTCGGCGAAGATGTCCAGCGCCGGCTCCTGCGGGTCACCGAGCGACACGGTCGGGTAGCTGACATAGAGCAGCGGCAGGTGCACCTTGTCTTCCAGCGTCACGTAGCGGGTCTCTGGCAGGGTCGCGGGCTGGGGCGTCGGCTTGGCCACCTCGGGCCCACGGGGAATGGGGCCGAAATACTGCTCGATCCAGGCCAGGGCCTGCTTGCTGTCGAAGTCGCCCCCCAGGGTCAGGGTGGCGTTGTTCGGACCATACCAGCGCAGGAAGAACTGCTTGAGGTCGTTCACGTCGACCCGGTCGAGATCTTCCACATAGCCGATGGGCTGCCAGGAGTAGGGATGGGTGCGCGGATAGAGCGCCTCCCCCACCCTCTCGCCCACCAGGCCATAGGGCTGGTTGTCGATGCGCTGGGCCCGTTCGTTCTTGACGGTGGCACGCTGGATCTCGAACTTCTTCTGGCTCACTGCGTCGAGCAGGAAGCCCATGCGATCCGCCTCCAGCCAGAGCACCTTCTCCAGCTGGTTGGCCGGCACTGTCTCGTAGTAGTTGGTGCGATCCCGGTTGGTGGTGCCGTTCATGTCACCGCCGGCCTCGTTGATGATCCGCATGTGCTCCTGATCCCCCACGTGCTTGGAGCCCTGGAACATCATGTGCTCGAAGAAGTGGGCGAACCCGGACTTGCCCACCGTCTCGCGGGAGGAGCCGACGTGATAGGTGACGTCCAGATGCACCAAGGGATCGGACTTGTCAGGTGCCAGGATCACGGTCAGGCCGTTGTCGAGCCGGTACATCTGGTAGGGAATGCCGAGCTTGCCTTCCTGCTTGACCTGCTCCGACACCAGGGTCGGAGCCGCCAGGGCCGGCAGTGTGAAGCCCATCAGCAGGCTTAATGGAATGAGTTTGTTCACGGTTACCTCGTGAGTGACAAAAAGGGCTAGAGGATCTGACTGGCCAGCAGAAACACCAGGGCATAACGAAGCAATTTGCCGAGCCCGATCAAGATGAGGGAGCGCCAGAAGGAGAGGCGCAGCCAGCCGGCCAGCAGACAGAGACCATCGCCGACCACGGGTGTCCAGGCGAGCAGCAGACACCAGTGGCCATGACGTTTGAGCCAGGAGAGCGCCTTTTGTTCCCCACGGCCTTGAAAATCTTCCGGTTTTTTCTTGTAGGTGGCGAGCCAGCCGAGCCACCAGGTGGTCATGGAGCCCAGGGTATTGCCCAGCGTCGCCCAGAGCAACAGGTTGGCCATGCTCCACTCCCCCCGGGTTGCCATGGCCCCCAGCAGCACTTCAGAGCTGCCGGGCAGCAGGGTGGCCGAGGTGAAGGCGCTCAGAAACAGCCAGCCGAGCCCCATTTCGCTGAGCTCGCTCATCCCGGCTGGCCGTCGGCGGCGGGCATGCGCAGCAGCAGCTTGCCGCGAACATGGCCATCCTCGATGGCATGGTGGGCCAGCGCCCCTTCCGCCAGGGGGAATTCGCCGGAGACGGTGATCTGCACCTCCCCCTGACGCAGCAACATCAGCATCTGGGTCAGCTGCTTCTGATCTGGATGGACCAGCATGCCGAGTACTTCGACCCCGAGCCCGGCCCCCGCGTCCTTGATCTGCTGGGCCGTGATGGTCGGCACCGTCACCAGCCGGCCGCCCGACCTGACGCAGGCAAGGGCGGCCTTGCCGCTCTCGCCTCCCACCAGGTCCAGCACCAGATCCACGGGCCCCTCGGCCACCACCTGGGCGGGCCAGTCGGCGTCGTGGTAGTCCATCATCTGGCTGGCCCCCAGACCGTGCAGGAAGCTGTGGTTGTCACGGCTGGCCGTGACCAGCACCTCGGCGCCATAGGCACTGGCAAACTGCACCGCCAGGTGACCGACGCCGCCAGCCCCGGCCAGGATCAGCACTTTCTGCCCGGCCTTGAGGCCGCCGTGCTCGAACAGACCCTGCCAGGCTGTCAGGCCCGCCAGCGGTAGCGCCGCCCCCTGCCTGAGACTGACCCCGTCCAGCTTGACCAGCTCCTCTTCACGCACCACCACGGACTCGCCATAGCCACCGGCCGAGAGCGGGAACCCCACCATGCCGCACACCCGATCCCCTTCGGCCAGCACGGTGACACCGGGCCCCACCTTCTCCACCAAGCCGGAGACGTCGTAGCCCGGCGTCCAGGGCAGGTTGTCCTTGTTCTGGGCTGCCGCCCAGCCGAGGCCGGCCCGGGTCTTCGCATCGATGGGGTTGACCCCCGCAAAGCAGATGCGTACCCGGACCTCGCCCTCGGCGGGCACCTTGTCCAGGGAAGGGTTGAGCCTGAGTACCGAGGGGTCGCCGAATGCGGTAATCTGAAGCTGCGTCATTGCACAATCCATCCTGTTGATTGATCAAGGGTCAACAGAATAACAGCGAGGACACCATGGCTCGAATGTTTCTTATCCCTCTGTTGCTGGCGCTGGGGTGGTGGGCGTTTCTGCTCTACTTCCGCATCCCGCTCAAGCAGGGGGCAAAGGGGTTTTACTGGATCATCGCCATCGGTGGCGGACTTGCCGCCTTCCTCAGCCTGATGATGGTGCTCACCCACTGACGCCGTGCCCACGGGTCAATAAGAAGGCCACCCGAGGGTGGCCCATGTTCAACCCGCTTGCTGGTTGAGATGATAGTGACGGTTGCTGCCCTGCCCCAACACCCCCAGAGCCAGCAGGTGCTGGAATACCCTGTCGACCTCTTCCAGGGACAGCGACAGGGCCTCGGCCACCTTGCGCTTGCTGCACTTGAGCTCGCCGCTCTCCAGCGCATCCCGCACCTGGGCCACCACCGCCGGCTCGGGTTCCGGCCGGCTTGCCACCACCGGCATGGCCGGCATCGGCGCCGACTCCGCGCGTCTGGCCTCCGCCTGTTCCCGCTCTCGCTGCCAGAGCCAGCTGCGGCGAAAGCGGTTCTCCTCGCCGATCAGACTGACGAAGAAGGCACCAAACGCATCGAGCAGCACGGAGAGGAAACAGACCAGCAGGAACTGCACCTGGCTGATGCTCATGCCCACCCCGTCCGCCAGGCTGCTCATCAGCCCCAGCATGGAGGATTGCTCCCCCAGCGGCTTGGCGTCCCGCTCCTGGCGCAGCTCGTCCTGACGCAGCCTGAGCTTGGTATTGGCCTGCTGCAAGCCGTTGACACCGCTGGAGATCCGCGCCATCTCGATGTACTTGCGAGCCGCCTCCTCGTTGAGCTGGATCTGCCGCTCTATGCTGGCGATCTGTTCATCGAAGCGGGCGATCTCCCGCTCATGGCGCGCCTGCTGGTTCAGGATGGTGTTGGTGGCGCTGTTGATGCCACCGATGCTGCCGCCGATGGAGATGGCGGCCAGCACGCAGTAGAAGAGCAGCGACCAGAAGGCGCCCCCCAGATCCCGCCGCGCCTTGCACTCACCGTATTCGTACCAGACATAGAACTTGCCCAGCTCGAAGATGATGGCCAGACCGCCGAACAGCCACTTCATCAGCGGGTTGTCATCGATGGAGAGAAACAGCAACAGGGAGAAGACGATGGAGGCCAGAATGGCCAGCCCGGTAAAACTGTACACTGTGGTGAGGGCAAACCACCCCTTGGGATAGCGCAGTACGGCAGAAACCTGTGTGGTCATGATAAAAAGGGTGCAAGGTGCAGGAAAAGTTGGCTGCCGATTATAGTCAGCGAGCCCCCGGAGAGAAGGGCAAATCCCCGAATTCCCGCATATGGACGATCAGCTGCCCAGAGTGCGACCAAAACGGACAAATCGACAACAAAAAGCCGGTACACTTTCTTGCCGAACTGAATAATATGATGAGATGGGGCACGGTTCCGTCCGGATTCAGCCCGGCTGGAATAGACTGACCCGCAATGACAATCAACCGAGGCCATCATGAACAGAACGACTACCTTGTTACTCTCCCTTCTTCTGGTTACCGGCGCGGCCAAGGCCATGTCACAGTATGAAGAAGAGGGCGGTTCAGCGTTCTCCGTCGATGCGCTTACCTTCAACCTGGACTGGGATGACAATCAATATCACTGGTCACAAGCCGATTGCCTCGATCTGGGCATGAACGATGTGATCCCTTCTGAATGCCGGGGAATGAAGGTCGATCTCGATGACACAGAGCAGCGCAATCAACCTCCCAGCACCAACCAGATCCCAGTCGACACGGGCAACGACCAGTAACCAAGGAGAATTCTCGCCATGACTCACAAATTCCTGCTCAACAAACACGCCCTGCTGCTCTCCCTGCTGCTGGTCAATGGCGCCGCATTTGCTGCTCCCCCTCACTCCAAGGATGGCGATGGCATCCGTATCTCCACCGACAACGTGAAGCTGAACGTCGACTGGGATGACAAGGAGTACGACTGGTGGCAGCACAACTGCCTGGATCTCGGCATAGGTGACAGCAGACTCAAGCTCAATTGCGACAAGATCGATGGCAAATACCGGGATCACTACAACCGCAGCATCCACAGCGGCAACAACCCGGGCCAGGGTCACAACAAGTCCAAGGACAAAGGCAACAAGAAACACTGATCGGGCCATCGGTCAGCGTGAAACAGGGGCCATTGGCCCCTGTTCGCATTCTGCCTACCAGTAATTTTCCACGCTGATGTTGCCGGGGGTTCGTCGCAGGTTCTTGGCCAACCCCATCCCAATCAGGGTCTGCTGGGTCTCCTTCACCATGTCGGGATTGCCGCAGATCAGCACCTGACTCTGTTCTGGGGAAAACGTGAGACCCACCCGTTCCTGCAGTTGGCCGCTGGTGATGGCGGCCGGGATCCGGCCGGCCATGGCCCCAGGCCAGAACTCGCGGCTGACAAAGGGCACATAGGAGAAACGGGCGCCGTAGCGCTCGGAAAAACTGGCGATTAGCGACTGATAAGTGAGCTCTTCTCCCGTACGTACCCCGTGAACCAGCACCAGATGCTCGAAGCGCTCGAAGGCCTCCCCTTGTGCCAGCATGGCGAGGAAGGGACCGATGGCGGTACCGGTGGAGAGCAGCCAGAGATCCCGCCCGGCCGGTACCTCGTCCAGCGTCAGAAAGCCGGTCGCATGGGACTGCACCAGCACGGAATCCCCCACCTGCAGGGCACCCAGGGAGGGGCTCAGCTCGCCATTCGGGATCTCGATCAGATAAAACTCGTGGTAGGGCATGTCGGGGGGATTGACGAAGGAATAAGCCCGCTGGATCCGCTGTTCGCCCCGTTGCAGGGCCAGCTTGGTGAATTGTCCTGCCTTGTAGGGGGCAAGTTCTGCCTCTACCCGCAGGGAGAACAGAGTGGGGGTCCACTCGATGCGATCGATGACCCGACCTTCAACCCAGGCAGCCATAAGGTTCTCCTTCAGAGGAACGGAACCTTCACTCTACCCTTTGATCCTCGCTTGATTCAAAAAGAAAAAAACCCGCGCAAGTGCGCGGGTTTTTTCTGCAAAGCGAGACGCTATTACAGAGCAACAACCTGGATTTGTACGGTTGCCTTGACGTCAGCGTGCAGCTGAACGGCAACTTCGTACTCACCGGTGTTACGCAGAACGTTGCCCATGCGGACTTCGCTCTTGGCAACGGCTACGCCGGCAGCAGTGATGGCTTCAGCCACGTCACGGGTACCGATGGAACCGAACAGCTTGCCTTCGTCGCCAGACTTGGAGGCGATAACCACGGTAGCCAGTTCGGCCAGCTTGGCAGCGCGCTCTTCGGCAGCAGCCTTGTTGGCAGCCAGTTTGGCTTCCAGCTCAGCGCGGCGAGCACCGAAGGCTTCGATGTTGGCCTTGGTGGCCATAACAGCTTTGCCTTGCGGGATCAGGTAGTTACGGGCATAACCAGCTTTAACAGAAACTTGGTCACCCAGACCGCCCAGTTTGGCGATCTTATCGAGCAGGATAACTTGCATTACCTTTCCTCTATAAATTTCGTTGAGTTAGGCGTAAGCGCCGAACCGATTCTTACTTGTTGTGCAGATCGGTGTACGGCAGCAGAGCCAGGTAACGAGCACGCTTGATGGCGCGTGCCAGCTGACGCTGATACTTGGCGCGGGTACCGGTGATACGGCTCGGTACGATCTTGCCAGATTCAGTGACGTAGTTTTTCAGAGTAACGATATCTTTGTAGTCGATCTCGGTAACGTTCTCGGCGGTGAAGCGGCAGAACTTACGACGACGGAAATAACGTGCCATGGCCTTTATCCTCTAATGCGGTGATCTAAGAATTACTCTTCGGAAGATGCTTCAACAGCATCTTCACGACGCTCGTCGTCACGACGGGTGAAGCGCTCTTCCTTGGCCTTGGCCATCGGAGAAACTTCAGTCACGGCGTGCTTGGTGCGCATGATCATGTTGCGGATAACGGCATCGTTGAAGCGGAAGTTGGTTTCCAGCTCATCGATAACGGCCTGCTCGGCTTCTACGTTCATCAGAACATAGTGAGCCTTGTGCAGCTTGTCGATCGGGTAAGCCAGTTGACGACGGCCCCAATCTTCCAGGCGATGAATGGTGCCACCAGCGGTGGTGATAGCGCCGGTGTAACGCTCGATCATGCCAGGTACTTGCTCGCTCTGGTCCGGATGAACCATGAAGACGATTTCGTAATGACGCATTTTAGCTCCTTACGGATTAATTCAGCCTCCGCCCAGGTGCAGCCAGACCTCGGAGGCAAGGAACATAGTGGTGTTTAGACGCTGCTTTCTAGGGCGGCGTATTGTACGAAATCACCTCAGCCACTGCAACTGGCGTCAACAGATGTTTTTCTCTATCACCTTGATGCAAAACTTCAATTGATAATAATTATCACTTAGATCTATGCTCTCCTCATATCCCCATGGAGGATGACAGCATGCAACCCGCAGTGACCACAGCCATTCCGGCCCGAAAATTCAAGCTGACCCTGCTCGGGCCCGCCTTCATCGCCGCCATCGGCTACATAGATCCGGGCAACTTCGCCACCAATATCCAGGCAGGTTCCACCTTCGGCTACCAGCTCCTCTGGGTGGTGGTGTGGGCCAACCTGATGGCCATGCTGGTACAGACGCTGTCCGCCAAGCTCGGCATCGTCACCGGCAAGAATCTGGCGGAACATATCCGCGACAGACTGCCCAGACCGGCCGTCTGGGCCTACTGGGTGCAGGCGGAGATCATCGCCATGGCCACGGACCTCGCGGAATTTATCGGGGCTGCCGTCGGTTTCAAGCTGCTGCTCGGCGTCACCCTGCTGGAGGGTGCCTGCATCACCGCCGTGGTCACCTGGGGCATCCTGATGCTGCAGTCCCGCGGTCAGAAGCCGCTGGAGTTCGTGGTGGGCGGGTTGCTACTGTTCGTCGCTGCCGCCTACCTTGTCGAGCTCGTCTTCTCCCGCCCCCACCTGCCCAGCCTGCTGGAGGGCGCCCTCTTCCCCGGTCTGCCCAACGGGGATGCCGTCTATCTTGCTGCCGGCGTGCTGGGGGCGACCGTGATGCCCCACGTCATCTACCTGCACTCGGCACTGACCCAACACACCCATGACAAGGGATCAGTCCACCAGCGACTGCACAGCACCCGGGTCGACGTGGCCATCGCCATGACCATCGCCGGTTTCGTCAACCTGGCCATGATGGCCATGGCCGCAGCAGCCTTCCACGCCTCGGGTAACCAGCAGGTGGCGGCGCTGGAAACCGCCTACCAGACCCTCACCCCCTTGCTGGGACCGGCCGCCGCCACCCTGTTCGGCCTCTCCCTGGTCGCCTCCGGCATCTCCTCCACCGTGGTGGGCACCCTGGCCGGCCAGGTCGTGATGCAGGGGTTCGTGCACTTCACCATCCCGCTCTGGTTGCGCCGGGCCATCACCATGGCCCCCGCCTTCGTGGTGATCGCCATGGGGCTCAACACCACGGAGATCCTGGTGCTGAGCCAGGTAATCCTGAGCTTTGGCATCGCGCTCGCGCTCATTCCCCTGCTGATCCTGACCGGCGATCGCGTCCTGATGGGGGATCATCGCAATCACCCGCTGACCCAGGCCATGGGGCGCCTCATCGTCACCCTGGTGATAGGCCTCAATGCCTACCTGCTGGTCACCATGATCTAGCGCCTTGCCCTGCCCCTGCTGGAGGCTCGTTATCACCGGTTAATGAGCCTCTTCGCACTTTCGCGTATGCTGCCGCTTTTCCTTCCTATTAATCGTTGCGGGAGCCCTGCCATGGAACATACCCGGGTCAGCTTCGTGCTGGGTCATCATCAGGAACAGGCCAGCGTCATCTATTGCGAGCAGGGGGAACCTACCCTGCTCGTCACCGATCTCACCCCCTTTCATCCCCAGAGCCACCTCTGGCCCGATCAACCCGGGGACCAGGGCACGGTGCACTGGGAGGGGGGCGAGGCGAGCGTCGGCCCCTGCCGCATGGGGGCCATCAGCCCGGCAGGCGAGCTGTTCGTGGATCAGGCCATCCCGGTCAAGCGGGGCGCCGAGGGCTGGGCTTTCGTGGTGGTGCATCCCCTCGCCGGCTCCCACCAGCTTGCTATCGGCACGCAAGTAGCACTGAAGGTGGATGCCGAGGCACGCCATGCCCTGAGCCTGGGTCACAGCGCCTGCCATCTGGTTGCTCTCGCCCTCAACCGGGTGCTCACCCCCTACTGGCGCAAGGAGGTGAGCGAGCGGGATGCCCTGGATCAGCCCGACTTCGATCGCCTCGCCATCCAGCGCTCCCGAGTTGAGCCTCTCGGCTCCCGCGAGCAGTACCGTATCGGCAAGAGCCTGCGCAAGAAGGGGGTCAACGGTGAGGCCCTGCTGGCGGAGCTGGCGCAGGTGGAAGAGCAGGTCAACCGGCAGCTCGCCGACTGGCTGGCTGCGGGGGGCGAGATCCGCCGCAGCCGGGCCGGCGAGGCCATCATCGACTCGCGCTACTGGCATGGTGTGCTGGAAGGACGAGAGCTGACCATTCCCTGCGGCGGCACCCATGTGGGCAGCCTGGCCGAACTGGGGCAGGTACAGGTGCAACTGGCCCCCTGTGAAGAGGGGTTCATCCTCACCACCCGGGTCACCCCCTGAGCCAGGCGCCGGGCCTGGCTTATTGCGGTCTGGCGTCGCTCTTCATCAGCCGAGGCGGATCAGCAGGATCCCGCCGAGGATCACCAGGGCCGCCATCAACCGGGCGCGCCCCAACCGCTCCCCCAGCCAGCCCCAGGAGAGCAGCATGGCGAACAGCACGCTGCTCTCGCGCAGGGCCGCCACCAGACCGATGGGGGCTCGGGTCATGGCCCAGATGACGATGCCATAAGCCAGAAGCGAGAGGGCACCACCCAGCGCCCCCGAGTACCAGTCGGCCCGGGTCAGGGTGCGCAGGGAGGTGCGACCCTGCCATCGCATCAGCAGCGGCATCATCAGGGCGGTCAGGGTAAAGAGCCAGAGGGTGTAGCGTACCGGAGCATCGGCCGAGCGGGCCCCCATGCCGTCAGACAGGGTATAGGCGGCGGTAAAGAGCGAGGTGATCAGTACCGCCTGCAGGGCGGCCGGAGCGAGCCGAAGACCACCTCGCCATGCCATCAGCAGCACCCCGCCCACCAGCACTAGGGCCCCCGACACCGCCACCGTCCCGGGCACCTCGCCCAGCAGCAGAGCACCGAACAACAGGGTCATCAGGGGAGCACAGCCCCGGGCCAGCGGATAGACCTGGCCAAACTCGCCCAGCCGGTAGGCTCGTCCCAGAAACAGGCAATAACCGCAGTGCAGCAGGATGGAGAGCGCCAGCCAGGGGTATTCCACTGTGGCCGGCAGCCCTACCAGGGGCAGGAAAGGCAGGGAAAACAGCCCGGAGCAGAGGGAGACCAGGAGTACGCTGACCCGCCCCGCTGCCTGGCGCTTGGCCAGCGCGTTCCACAGGGCGTGCAGCAGGGCGGCCAGCAGAATGGCCGCGAAAATGGAGAGTGTCACGACGGGGTTCCGAACGACAGGGGAGCGCCATCATACTCGTTTGCATCACCACAATGTGAGAGCCGGCGCATGGCCGTCCACTTTCCCGGCCATGTGACTGATCAGGCAGGCTGCCTGCGCATGCCCACGTGGGGAATGTCGTCCTCAAGATACCCCTCCCCTTCAGCCACAAAGCCGTGCCGGCCATAGAAGCCCTGCAGGTGGGCCTGGGCTCCCAGCCAGATGCTGTGGGCGGGCCAACGACCCAGGCACGCCGCCACTGCCTCGTCGAGCAGCTTGTGGCCAAGGCCATTCCCCCTCGCCCTGGGCGAGGTCACCACACGACCGATGGCAGAGCCCGTCTCATCGCCCACGCCTGGGGCCATGATCCTGGCATAGGCGGCCAGCAGATCCCCCTGATGGCCAAGCAGATGCCAGACCCCCTCGCGGCGATCCAGCCCGTCCAGATCCTGGAAGGGGCAGGTCTGTTCCACCACGAACACCTCGGCCCGCAGGGCCAGCAACTCGTACAACTCGTCCGTGGTCAGTTCCGACCAGGATTTCAGGGTCCAGTTCATGGATAGCTCCTTGTGAATGCGGCCCGCCAGCATAGTCCCGCGCCCGGGGGACGTCATTAACCTTGGTTAAGCGCTTTCAACCGCCTGCGAATGCGGCTCAGACTGATGGGGGTAATGCCGAGATAGGCGGCAATCAGGTGATCCGGCACCCTGGCATCCAGTGCGGGGAAACTCGCGAGAAAATGCTGATAGCGGGCCTGGGGGCTCCCGGTCAGCAGCAACAGCTCCTTCTCCTCCTTGATGCGCAGCTGCACGGCCAGCAGATGCTGATACCAGGTGGGCCAGCAGGACAGCGTGCGCAGATCCGCCAGTGCGAAGATCTGCAGCCGGCAGGGCTCCAGCGCCTCCACACTGTAACGGGCGGGGTCGCCGCTGAGCAGGTGGTGGAAATCGAGAAACTCGTCCCCCTCCCAGTAGAACTCCTTGATGTACTCGCGGCCATCCGCCAGCACCACCTTGGCCCGCAGCAGCCCCTCCTCCACCCTGACCAGGAGCGCCGGGCTGTCTCCGGCATGCCAGAGGCAAGATTTGGGGGAAAGGGTCAACGGCCGGGCAAAAGAGAGGAGGCGCGCGGCCTCCTGCTCATCTGCGACCCGATCCCAGTCGAAGGGGGGTCTGTCGGTCATCGCCCGATCAGCCGCGACGTTGACGCACGGCTTCGAACAGGCAGACACCGCTCGCCACCGAGACGTTGAGGCTGGAGACAGCCCCCGCCATGGGGATGCTCACCAGCTCGTCGCAGTGCTCGCGGGTCAGTCGGCGCATGCCCTTGCCTTCGGCGCCCATCACCAGCGCCATGGGGCCGGTGAGTTTCGCCTGGTAGAGATCGTGATCCGCCTCGCCAGCGGTACCGACGATCCAGACACCGCGCTCCTGCAGCTCGCGCAGGCTGCGCGCCAGGTTGGTGACCTGGATGAGCGGCACCACCTCGGCGGCGCCGCAAGCCACCTTGCGCACGATGGGCGTCAGGCCGGTGGCCTTGTCCCGCGGCACGATCACCGCATGCACCCCGGCCGCATCGGCACTGCGCAGGCAGGCGCCGAGGTTGTGCGGATCGGTCACGCCGTCCAGCACCAGCAGGAAGGGCGCAGTCTCTTGCGCCGCCAGACCATCCAGCAGGCTGGCCAGGTCGTGCTCGGCCAGCTTGGGCGCTTCAATGACCTTGGCCATGATGCCCTGGTGATTGTTGCCTTCCGCCTTGTCATCCAGCGTCTTGCGGTTCACGCTCTGCACCCTGATGCCGAGGGACTCCAGCTCCGCCAGCAGGGGGTGCAGCCGCTCGTCATCGCGGCCCTTGAGGGCCCACACCTCGATGAAGCGCTCGGGGGTACGCTCCAGCAGCGCGGAGACGGCGTGAATGCCGTAGATCAATTCAGTACTCATTTCGTGCTCTTGGCCTTGTCGCGAGCCTTCTTGCTCGGTCGTCTGTTGCTGGGTTTGGCACGGCCACCCTTGTCGGATTTGCCGCTCTCCTTGCCATCTTTGCGTTTCTCGTGGCGCTGGGCGCTCTTGGCCTTCTCTTTCTTGATCTCGGCCTGCTTGCGCGCCATCTCCTTGGCGTTCTTGCCGGTGGCCTTGAGCGGCTCTTCCACCATCACGAAGTCGATCTTGCGATCGTCCAGGTTCACGCCCATCACCTTGACCCGCACCTTGTCACCCAGACGGTAGCGACGGCGGAAGTTCTCGCCGATCAGCTGCTGGTGCAGGGGGTCGAACTGGTAGTAGTCGTTGGTGAGGGTGCTGACGTGCACCAGACCGTCGATGTGGATCTCCGCCAGGCGCACGAAGAAGCCAAAGCCGGTGACGCTGGCGATGACGCCGTCAAACTCGTCACCCACGTGATCCAGCATGTACTCGCACTTGAGCCAGTCGGCCACGTCGCGGGTGGCGTCGTCGGCACGACGCTCGGTCATGGAGCAGTGCTCGCCCATCGGGTCCACTTCTTCCAGCTGGTAGTGGTAGCCACCGCTCGGGGTCCACTTGTGGCGCAGGTTGCCCTGCTGCTCCTTGGCGGTCTGGTACTTGATCGCCCGGTGCAGGATGAGGTCGGGGTAGCGGCGGATCGGCGAGGTGAAGTGAGCGTAGGACTTCAGGGCCAGACCGAAGTGGCCGATGTTGTCGGCCTGATAGATGGCCTGGCGCATGGAGCGCAGCAGCATAGTGGAGAGCAGCTCTGCATCCGGGCGCCCTTCAAACTTGGCGGCCAGCTCGGCAAAGTCTTTCGGCTCGGGCTCCAGGCCCCCCTTGAGCTCCAGGCCGAGCTCGGCCAGGAAGTCACGGAAACCGGTGAGGCGCTCCTCGCCCGGGCGGTCGTGCACCCGGAACAGGGCGGAGGCCTCGTTCTTTTCGATGTAGCGGGCGGCGGCCACGTTCGCCTGGATCATGCACTCTTCGATGATCTTGTGGGCGTCGTTGCGCACCAGCGGCACGATGCGGTCGATCTTGCGCTGGGCGTTGAAGATGAAGCGGGTCTCCTCGCTCTCGAACTCCACCGCACCGCGCTGGTGACGGGCATGCTTGAGCGCCTTGTAGAGGTTGTTCAGCTCTTCAATGTGGCCCACCAGGGGATCATATTGCTGACGCAGCTTGGGATCCCCGTCCAGGATCGCCGCCACCTTGGTGTAGGTCAGGCGAGCGTGGGAGTTCATCACGGCTTCGTAGAACTTGTAACCGGACATGCGGCCGGCGGCGGAGATGGTCATCTCGCACACCATGCAGAGGCGGTCCACCTGGGGGTTCAGGGAGCAGAGGCCGTTGGAGAGCACCTCGGGCAGCATGGGCACCACGAACTCCGGGAAGTAGACGGAGTTGCCGCGCTGGTAGGCTTCGGTGTCGAGGGCCGTACCCGGCTTCACATAGGCGGAGACGTCGGCAATGGCAACCCAGAGGCGCCAGCCGCCGCCGCGCTTGGCTTCACAGAAGACGGCGTCATCGAAGTCGCGGGCATCTTCCCCGTCGATGGTGACCAGCGGCAGGGCACGCAGGTCGATGCGGCCTTCTTTGGCCTTCTCCGGCACCTGTTCGCCCAGACCGGCGACCTCCTTGGTCACCTCCTCGGGCCAGGTGTGCGGGATGCCGTGGGTACGCAGGGCGATCTCGATCTCCATGCCAGGCGCCATGTTCTCTCCCAGCACCTCCAGCACGGAACCGACCGCATTGAAGCGGGCGGTGGCACGCTGGTTGATGCGCACGACCACGACCTGGCTCTGGCGAGCGCCCTTGTTCTCCCCTTCCGGGATGATGATGTCCTGGCCGATGCGGCTGTCGTCGGGTACCACGAAGCCCACACCATTCTCGACGAAGTAGCGACCGACGATGTCCGCCTCGCGGGCCTTGAGCAGGCGCACCAGACGCGCCTCCTGGCGCCCCTTGCGATCGATTTCGGTCGGCTGCACCAGGGCATAGTCGCCGTGCATCAGACGCTGCATCTCGCGGTTGTTCAGGAAGAGATCCGCTCCACCACCTTCGGGACGCAGAAAACCGAATCCATCTTTGTGGCCAAGCACATAGCCTTTGACCAGATTCAGACGATCCGGCAGGGCGTAACATTGGTTGCGCGTGAATACCAGTTGCCCATCGCGCTCCATGGCGCGCAGACGACGGCGAAGGGCTTCCAACGGCTCTTCCTCGGTCAGCTTGAGGACCTTGGCCAGCTCTTCACGGGACATGGGTTTTTCATGGCCCTTGATGAGCTCCAGCAGCATCTCGCGGCTGGCGATGGGATTTTCGTATTTTTCGGCCTCGCGTTGGAGGAAAGGATCTTTTTGAGACATAAGCAGGCCTTAGGGTAGGTAGTTACGCAGACATTATATCGAAGGGGGGAGCTAATGGCATCCATCGACTGCCTTTTGGCCATTCTCTCTGTCATACTGGCCGCAGTTTGCAGGTATGTGAGACTCGGAACTCATGAGCAAGGACTCGTTCGCCCAATCTGCCGCCTATTTGAAACAGGCGGTACCCCTGATGATCAAGTATCAAATCCCCACCACGCCGCACAATTACCACCTCTGGTACAACTATGTCTCCGGCGACATGCCCGAGCTGAACCAGGCCATCGATCAGGCCATCAAGCTGCAGGGCACCTTCTCCCTTTCCACCTGTGAGCGCCTCTATCACCAGCACCTCGCCAGCCAGGACGAGCGACAGCTCGAGGAGATGAAGCTCAGCCTGGCGGCCATGGCCAACGAGCTCGGTAGCTCCATGCATGACGCCCTGGTGGATACCGGCCAGTTCCAGGCCATGCTCGACAAGAGCTTCGACAAGTTGAGTCTCATCGACGACGAGGGGCTGAGCCTGGACGACACCATGGCCATCTTGCGGGAGCTGGTACGCGAGTCGCGGGACGTACGCATGTCCACCCTGCACTTTCGCAGCCAGCTCAGCAACGCCGAGAAGGAGATCAAGGAACTGCGCGAGGCACTCAACGAGACCCGCAAGCTGGCCAACGAGGATGCCCTCACCAACCTGCTCAACCGCCGTGCCTTCGATCTGGAGCTGGACAGCCTGATCCGCAGCAAACGGCCCTTCTCGCTGATCATGGCCGACATCGATCGCTTCAAGAGCTTCAACGACGAGTATGGCCACCTGCTCGGTGACCAGGTGCTGCGCATCGTCGGCAAGCGGCTTCGAGAAGCCAGCAAGGAGGGGATCACGGCCTATCGCCTCGGCGGTGAGGAGTTTGCAATACTGGTGCCGAACCGAGCCCTTGCGCTGACCCGCCAGATGGCCGAAAGCCTGCGTCGCATCATAGAGCGGATGTCGATCCTGGATCGCAAGTCTGGCCGGCGCATCGACCACATCACCGCCTCTTTCGGCGTGGGAGAATATAGCGGCCAGGAGACGGGCGACAGCCTGGTCGAGCGCACCGACAAGCTGCTCTACAAGGCCAAGGAGCTGGGCCGCAACCGGGTGATGCCATTGCCCTCCTGAACCTCCATACGAAAAAGGCCGGTCAATGACCGGCCTTTTTCATGCTCACCACACCAGGATCAGAGGCTTTTCAGCTTCTCTTCCGGCAGGGCCAGCTCGTCGTTGCGGTTGACGCCGATGCCGCGCTCCAGCACGTGGCGGGCGATGGCGTGCGCCTCTTCCAGGGAGTGCATGCTGTAGGTGCCGCACTGATATTCGTTGAGCTCGGGGATCTTGCCCTGCTCCTGCACGGTCAGCACGTCGCTCATGGCGGCCTGCCAGGCGGCGCCGACACGGGCCTCATCCGGTGCGCCAATCAGGCTCATGTAGAAGCCGGTGCGGCATCCCATGGGAGAGATGTCGATGATCTCGACCCCATTCCCATTGAGATGGTCACGCATAAAGCCGGCAAACAGGTGCTCGAGGGTATGGATGCCGCGCTCGGAGAGGATCTCCTGGTTCGGCACGCAGAAACGCAGGTCGAACACTGTGATGGTGTCCTTGTTCGGGGTCTGCATGGTCTTGGCCACCCGCACTGCAGGGGCTGCCATGCGGGTGTGGTCGACGGTAAAACTGTCCAATAACGGCATTTCTGACTCCTGATGTGGTTACGAGAACCAGCCCCCGCTGGGCAGCTGATCCTTGCATTGTCGATACTGGGCGCCGTAGCGTTGGGCTCGGGCCTCCACCTTGCGGGAGACTTTCATCAGCCACCCCTTGCTGCGGTAACTGCCACGTCGGTAGCCACCCCAGCCTTCGTGATAATTCAGATACTGGCCATAGGCATCCCACTTGGAGGTGCCATTGAGCCGTTGTGCCTTGCTAGTGTACCAGCCCATGAAATCGATGGCGTCGGCAAAGTCGTCCCGATCACTCCAGCCGTTCCCGGTTTCCCGCTGGTAATCATCCCAGGTCTCGTCCTTCACCTGGGCGTAGCCGTAGGCGGAACTCGCCCGTCCGGTCGGGATGAAGAGGAAGTACTGCATCGGCGGCTGGGCATCGTGTACGAAGGAGGACTCCTGATACATCATGGCCATCACCACCTGCACCGGCGTTCCCCACCGCTCGTTCATCCTGAGCGCCGCCTTGTGCCAGTCAGGCTTCTCGCGAAAGATCTGGCACAGGTTTTCTGGCTGGGCCGGCGGGCGGGTACTGCAGGCGGTCAGACCAAACACCAGGCCAGCCACCACGGCGAGACGCATCCACATCAGATCGCGTCTTCGTTCTCTTCGCCGGTACGGATGCGAATGACGCGCTCCACCTCGCAGACAAAGATCTTGCCATCACCAATCTTGCCGGTGCGGGCGGTGTTCTGGATAGCTTCCAGACAGGCATCGAGATCCTCGTCCTGGACCACCAGCTCCACCTTCACCTTGGGCAGGAAGTCGACCATGTACTCGGCACCGCGATAGAGTTCGGTGTGGCCTTTCTGGCGACCAAAGCCTTTCACTTCGGAGACGGTCATGCCGTTGATGCCGATCTCGGCCAGGGCTTCGCGCACATCGTCCAGCTTGAACGGTTTGATGATGGCTTCAATCTTCTTCATGGTGACTCCTTACCAGTTCTGTTTGCCGAACCCGGACGTGATGGGATAACGGCGATCCTTACCAAAGTTGCGGGCCGTGATGCGAGGCCCGACCGCGGCCTGACGGCGCTTGTATTCGTTGAGGTCCACGAGACGGATCACCTTGCGCACCACCGCCTCCTCGAAGCCCTCCGCCACCATGTCGGCCACGGAGGCATCTTCTTCCACATAGCGCTTGAGGATGGCATCCAGAATGTCGTAGGGAGGCAGGCTGTCCTGATCCACCTGATCCGGCGCGAGTTCTGCCGAAGGGGGACGATCGATGACCCGCTGCGGGATCACATACTCCACGCTGTTGCGGTATTCGCACAGCTTGAAGACCAGGGTCTTGGGAACATCCTTGAGCACGTCAAAACCGCCAGCCATGTCGCCATACAGCGTGGCGTAACCGACCGCCATCTCGCTCTTGTTGCCGGTGGTCAGCACGATGCGACGACGCTTGTTGGAGAGCGCCATCAAGAGCACGCCGCGGCAACGGGCCTGCAGGTTCTCTTCGGTGGTGTCGCGAGCCGTCCCTTCGAACAGCGGTGCAAGCTGGGCCATGAAACCTTCGAACATGGGCTCGATGGAGATGATGTTGAATTCCACCCCCATCCGCTCGGCCTGCTCCTTGGCATCTTCGACGCTCATCTGGGCGGTATAGCGGAATGGCATCATGACCGCCTGCACCTTGTCGACCCCGATGGCATCGGCTGCGATGGCGAGCGTCAGTGCCGAGTCGATCCCGCCGGAGAGACCGAGTACGGCCCCCTGAAAACCGTTCTTGGTGACATAGTCGCGCACCGCCAGTACCAGTGCCTGATAAGTCTCGGCCAGCGGCTCGAGCGGCGCGGCAGGCTCCCGCTCTTTCACCGGTTCACCGTCAGCAAAGCGCACCAGCGCCAGCTCTTCGGCGAAGGGGGCCAGCTTGTGAGTCAGCTCGCCCTGGCTGTTGAACACCTTGGAGCAACCGTCGAAGATCAGCTCATCCTGGCCACACACCTGGTTGAGGTAGACCAGCGGCAAGCCAGCCTGCTCACAACGTTCCACTATCAGCTCGCGGCGGATCCAGGGTTTCTCCTGATCGTAGGGGGAGGCGTTGATGGTGATCAGCACGTCGGCGCCAGCGGCCTTGACGGCCAGCGCCGGCCCTGGTTGCCAGAGATCTTCGCAGATGAGCAGTCCCAGTCGATGGCCACGGAATGGCACCACGCAGCTCTCGGTTCCTGCGGCAAAGTAACGCTTCTCGTCGAAGACACCGTAGTTGGGCAGATCCTGCTTGAAGTAGCGCGCCACCAGCTTGCCCTGCTCATAGAGAGAAGCCGCGTTGTAGAGCTTCTCCCCTTCACGCCAGGGGTGCCCCACCAAAATGGCGCAGTTGCCCTGCCATGCAGCGACTCGGGCAAGCGCAGCCTCAGCCCGGATCATCAGATCGGCGCGCAGCAGCAGATCTTCAGGCGGATAGCCTGTCAGGGCCAGCTCGGAACACACCAGCAGATCGGCACCTTGCAGATCTGCCTCGGCGGCGGCAGCCAGCACCTTGTCACAGTTATCTTCGATAGCGCCTACCGTCAGATTTAACTGGGCAAGCATCAGAGAGAGGGCGTTTGCCATGGCGATGCATCTTGAATTCGAAAATGATGGGGAATGATAAAGAAAAGGCGCTGGCTGTGCCAGCGCCTTGGGGGGAAGGGGTATCATTACTCCCCCACCCTGTCTGACTAAATGTAGGCCCCGGCCTCCATATCACCGCGCTTCAGGCTAGGGCACTGTGGTGCACGTCGTCGTCGGTGTCGGCGTCGCTGCTGGCGATGCGGTCAGCAATGTCTCTTGTACCATCATCACACATCCCCCTACCGAAGTGCCGCTGGCAGGCAGGGTAAAAGTCTGAGAGGCTGGCGTAATCTGGTAACCACTCTTCGACAGGGTCAGCGTAAAACTGCTGCCAGGTACCCCGCTGCACGAATAATTTGGTTTTGCCGGTTTGCCCAGATCCAGCACCTGACACGTCACATTGGCATTGTTGACGCCAACGGTCAGGCCAATGGAGGTGGCATCGCAAGAGACCGAACTGTTTTTCAAGCCATTACCGTTGCCCGTCGTCTTCAGCTGCAAACACTCTACGATCCCGTGAATGCTGGCAACCGGTTGGTCTTGGATACTGACCAGCATGGTAGAGGTCATGGCTGCTGTGACATCCTCAGGCAGTACGGGTGACCCCACAACCCCCGAATTCCCCTGATAGCTTTTCACCGTGATGGTGATCGGGCTATCGGCGGGCGGTGTACCAGAGAAGGTCGTACTCTTGGCCGTCAGCACCCCACGACTGTAAGTGCCGTAATAGTTGTTGTCCGGGTCGACGATAGTGGCAATCGGCTGGCTGGTCACGGTGCCCTTGTCGGTGTCACTGCTACTCCATTCGCTCAGCAGCGTCATGTTCACATCCTGAAAGGGGATCTTGGCCAGAATCGGTTCGCTCACTCCCCCTTCAAAGACTTCATCACTTAGATAGCTGGGGGGCATGATATCCACGTAGATACCACGGCTTATCAATTGCCTGGAGCCGATCGATGTCGACAAGGCGGTGGTACCGTCACCAACCCGATTTGCCGCCAGCCAGCTATTGAATGACTGGATCGCCGGGGAGGAATTGGGGGCAGACCAACTGTTATCAGTTGTGCCAGCGAAGGCCGTTTTCTGCCATTTGGCATGCTCTGTTACCACATAGGTTACATAGGCCTGATAGTTTGCCAGATTGGTTGCATCATTCAGAAAGCTGGCCGAAAAACTGGTCAGGCTCGCAAGACGCCAATCCGGTGCAGGTCGGTAGAAACCATCAATGCGCATGAAGCGGCAGGCATCCTGATAATCACCTGTACTGGCAGCCACCAGATTGGCACCGCTCGCTTGGTATCTACCTCTGCTCGTATTTAGCGGGGCATAATAGCCCGCAAACCCTTGGGTACTCACATCATAATGTTCGCTGCAGCAGGTCGAGCAGAGTGTTTCCTGTTGATTGGCATTGCCCTTCAGCATCCCGACCGACTTGCTCAACTGTGTACCCGACTTCCAATATTGCAGGTCATCCGACTCGATATAATAGGGACGTGCAGGCAAATAAGCCGTTCCCGTACCACCGGAAAAAGTGCAGCTGCAATAAACCGTGGCAGTATCCTGCACCGACTGCCTCTGGCTGCCGGATCCTATTGTCTGGTAAGTCGCTGTATCAAATTGAATGGTTCGGCTGGAACTGGAGCCCCCCGATATATGGGGTAAAGGCTTGCTCGTCTCTTTATTGCTGCCATTACCAAGCGCTACCGCGACCACGTCCGGAACGCTTCCCTTTGTATAGTCAACGATGGGGTTTTCACGGGGTTTGACCAGACCATCCCCTGTTTCATCGCTGGTGAAGGAGCCGGTGGGGGAAATAGCTCCAGCTAGCTCCAAATAACGACCGGAGCCATCATTGTCATTCCAGGTGACTCTCACCACAATCCGCTTGCGTTCCGGATAGTCGTAAAGATAAGTGGCAGGCTGGGTTGTCGACCAGACACCACCGTTCAGAAACTGATTGGTAACCGTCCAGTTCACTGAATAGCTGTCATTCGAGAGTGACTGGCTGCCGCTACCGGTGGCAATGTCTTTATAAGCAGTAAGTGGCGGGGTCGCAGTGCGTACTTCGTTGAAGTTGCGAAACTCATCGAGCTTTGACTCAGCCAATCGCATGGCGATTTCGTAGCGCCCTCCTTCCCGGGCCGCGCTCAACATGCCACGTGCCAGCGAGACCAGCCCGGCCACCCCCACCCCGAGCAGCACCAGGGCAATCAGGATCTCCAGCAGACCAAATCCTTTCTGCTTGTTCATATGCGCTCCTCGCCTTACCAATCCCGCCAACTGCCGGGCACCATCTTTGTGGTCTGAAAACTGGCGCCCTGCTGAACACCGTCAAGCACGGATTGATCGTATTTGACATTGAAAGTACCGCTGGTGATATCGATAGGGGCATTGGCAATCAGGGAGCCATTCACCGTTGCCGTACCATTCGCTTTCACCCGTGGAGAGTTACTCGGATCATCAGAATGCGCGAAGATGATGCCATTGAATACCAAACCGCCATTCATAGTCAGATCACCATCCCGGACAATCAGAACCACGGGAGCAGCCGCACTTCCGATCAGGCTCGCAGTGAAGTCGCAATCGACACCGACATCGACAATAAAAATCCCGGTCGATGCAGCCCCAAGAGAGCTGCAATTGGGGATAGAGATCGCCCCGTTATCGAACATGTTGGCCCAACCTTCATCGGTATCCGGCTCTCCAAACAGGTACCAGAGCAGATCATCTGGGAAGGCGGGATCATTTGCCTTGATATCTGCTCCTATATCGTTCGTATCGCTTAGATTGGTGCTGCAACTGCCTCCGCTATAGTCCCCCTGATGGCAGGTCTGCCAGGAACCACTGCCCCCGACAGCCTGATCAGACCAAACCGACAACGGCACACCTGGCCCACCACCGTTGGGATTCGAGACCACGGTAAAGTTCCCCCCGATAGAGGTCCCCCCGGCAACCATCAGCGGCACCGCCTTTGCAGCGGAGAGTAGATGATAGCCTGCCACCTGAACCCGCACGGTGGCGGTTCCCAGATTGCTGGGCAAAGTGGCGGTGGATACCAACTCTACCGGCGTCACATCAAGAGTATTGGGGGGGGATCCGACCGTGATCGGCGTTGTGTTGGTCGCAGTAAGCAGATATGTGCCTTGCGCCGAGCTGACCGTCAAGCCGCCGCTGGGAATGGCAATACCGGCATCCTGCCGGCTCAGACCATCGGCAATGCCCAGCTCAGCCAGCGCCAGGGCCTGCCGATATTGCACCTCGTTGACGCTAACCTTGCGGTCGGCCACCATCAGCTTCCCCACAAGCAGGGAAATGCCAACAAGGATAAGGATCAGCAGCAGGGTGACTGTAAAGGTAGTGAAACCGGCGTGACGTTTCATGGCATCAAAACCCGTCGTTGCGCAGCTTGATATCCCGCTGCAAAGTGAGCGTCAGGGCCGGGGATTTAATATCGTTGCCCGTGATAGTAAGTCTGATGCTTCTGACCCCTGTGGAAACGGAACCGGAGAGCATGCTAAAACTCAGCGCACTGACCGCAATCGTGTCATCGGAGCTGAGCTTGCTGCCTGCCGAACAACTGGCTGTGTCTCCTTGATCTAGCCTCACTGCCTTGTCGGCACTGCTGTAGTTATAAAACCGAGTCTCACCGGCCGCAGAGGTGTTGTCCAACACACCATCCGCATTGTCGTCGTATTTCACCTTGATGCAGCCGCTCACCAGATCTGTGGCCGGATCGAAATAGAATGGGGAGGTCGCACCAGAAACCAATGTATGTGCAGCTGCACTGGCGTCATAACCTGCACGCTGGATATCACGGGCCATCATGTCCGTAATCGATTGAAGTTCCTGATTGAGGCGACTGACCTGCATGGCAGTCTTGTTGGCCTTGAGTATGCTAGCAAAGAGCGCCGAAGCGGCGGCGACCAGTAGCAAACCCGCCACCATGGCCACCATCAGCTCTACCAGATTGAAGCCCCGGTTGTGTCTCAAGAGCATGAGGGAACGCCTCCCACTTTGCTGCCTGTAGGCGCACAGGTAGATACTCGCCCCACATTGTTGGAGACAACCCGCAGGTTATAGGTATCAGAGCTCAGCTCAATATTACCCGCAGCTAACGTCCCCCTGCGTGGTGAAAAGGTGAGTTTGCCCCCGGTATAGCTGGCGGTCAGGGTGAGACCCGGATATTCACTGGCATCGCCACCTTTTCTCCCTTCCACGCTGGAGCAACTGTCGGCGCAGCTGTTACAGGTACCCGCCCCATCTACCGCCACCCGATAGCACCAGCCGCTCAGTCCGCTGTTGAAAATGATGAGGGTGAGATTGCTGTTACGTTTGACCGCCTCGGACTTGAGCAGCATGACATCGGTGTAGATGGCCTGGGTGGCGGCCCTGACCATCTGTTCCTGGCGCAGCGAACGATAGCTGGGGAGCGCGACAGCGACCAGGATCGCTACCAATGTCAAGGCGAGTATCAGCTCTATCAGGGTAAAGCCGGACACCGGCCTGATCCGCATTTCCATGTTTGCCCAGACTCCTGTCTATAGCCCGTTCTTGGGCTGGCGAGTACTATCCTATGATAGTCTCAACTCACTTATGGAACCATGCCGATGCCACTACGCTTCGCAAGAGGAATAACGCTGATTGAATTGATGGTTGTGGTCGCCATCGTGGCCATCATTGCCGCCATTGCCTATCCCTCTTTCCAGAATGGATTGTTACACTCCCGACGCGCCGATGCATTCAAGACTCTGATGACCATGCAACTCAAACAGGAGGAGTATCGGATCACCAGCAGCGCTTACAGCACGAACCTAGCGGATCTTGGTAACCCCAGCAGCAACTATTACGGTTTTTCCGTGGTTGCAGCCTCGACCAGTGCCGCCACCTACAAGCTGCAAGCTCAGGCCAGCGGAGCTCAGAGCAATGATACCGGTTGTACCCTGCTCACCATCACCAAGGCCGATGTGAAGGAGCCTGCCGACTGCTGGAAGTGAGCCTGCATAACTATCAGCACCCAGTTGAAGATACCTGAGAGGAATACCTCTCATGCATAGGTCATGGATAGGGAAAACACAGGAATAAGAAGAAAGTGAAGCCTGTGCCAATCATGGCCCTTTCCCCGGAAGCGCCTTTGGCCTCGATGCTGGAGTTGCTCGCTCTGCCTACAAAAATGCCGGCGCTGGGCCGGCATTTTCATCAGAGGATACGAAGTTCGGGGGGGACTTCGAATACCACGTTTTCCTCGCGGCCCGGATGCTCAGTCACTATCTTGCCTCCCAGCTCGCGCAGACGGGCGATAACGTTCTGCACCAGCACATCGGGGGCAGAGGCACCCGCAGTGACCCCGATACGATCGACACCGTCCAGCCACTGAGGGTCAATCATGGACGCATCGTCGATGAGGTAGGCCTGGGTCCCCACCTTCTCGGCCAGCTCCCGCAGGCGGTTGGAGTTGGAGGAGTTGCGCGATCCGACCACCAGCATGGCATCCACCAGCCCTGCCATCTCCCGCACCGCATCCTGGCGGTTCTGGGTGGCATAGCAGATGTCATCCTTGCGCGGCCCCTGGATCTTGGGGAAGTGCGCCCGCAGCGCATCGATCACGTCCGAGGTCTCGTCCACGCTGAGGGTGGTCTGGGTCACGAAGCAGAGGTCATCCGGGTTCTTCACCTGGAGCTTGGCCACGTCTTCTGGCGTCTCCACCAGATACATACCCCCCTCGCGATTCTCGTACTGCCCCATGGTGCCGATCACCTCGGGGTGACCGGCGTGGCCGATAAGCACGGCTTCGGAGCCCTTGCGACTGGCGCGATGGACCTCCATGTGCACCTTGGTCACCAAGGGGCAGGTGGCATCGAACACCTTGAGAGCACGGGACTTGGCCATCTCGCGCACCGCCTTGGAGACGCCGTGGGCGGAGAAGATGACGATGCTGTCGTCCGGCACCTCATCCAGCTCCTCGACGAAGACGGCGCCCGCCTCCTTGAGCTTGTTCACCACGTAGCGGTTGTGCACCACTTCATGACGGACATAGATGGGGGCACCGAACTTCTCCAGTGCGCTCTCGACGATGCTGATGGCGCGGTCGACACCGGCGCAGAAGCCACGGGGATTTGCGAGCAGGATATCCATCAGTTCACTTTCTCCTCGTCGTCAACCCCCAGGATCTCCACCTCGAAGGTGACGGTGTGGCCGGCCAGGGGGTGGTTGAAATCGACCGTCACCGACATCCCTTCCACCGCCCGGATGATGCCCGGCAGCTCGCTGCCGTTGGGCTGGTCGAACAGGATGATGGTACCGACCTTGGGCTCCACCTCGGCGCCGAACTTGGCGCGGTCCAGATGGTAGATGTTGTCGGGGTTGGAGAGGCCGAACGCCTGTTCCGGTGCCAGGGTAAAACTCTTGCTCTCCCCCTCGCGCAGCCCCAGCAGACACTGCTCGAAGCTCGAAGTCAGACTGCCATCCCCCATCCGCAGACGGGCCGGCTTGCCGTGCAGCGCAGTGCTGTCGGCCACCGAGCCATCTTCCAGCTTGATGGAGAAGTGGAACTGTACGCTGCTGTCTGCTGCTATCTGCCGACTCATGAGGTCACTTCCTTCTTCTTCTCGCTGCGAAAACCGTCCAGCACTATCATGGCAGCACCGATGAAGATGAAGCTGTCCGCCAGGTTGAATGCCGGCCAGTGGGCACGTCCCCAGTAGAAATCGAGGAAGTCGACAACGTGGCCCAGCACCAGCCGATCAAACACGTTGCCAAGGGCGCCGCCGATAATGAGCGAGTAGGCGATGCCGCTCCAGCGCTGGGTGACGGATTGCTTGCGCAACCAGTGGATCAGCAGGCCGCAGATGGCAAACGCCAGCACGGCGAAGAACCAGCGCTGCCAGCCCCCCTGATCGGCCAGGAAGCTGAAGGCTGCCCCCTTGTTGTAGACGTGGACCAGGTTGAAGAAGGGGGTGATCTCCACCCCCGGGTAGCCAAACGGCAGCAACTTGACCACGGCGAGCTTGCTCGCCTGGTCCAGTACGAAGGCCAGTACCGCCAGCCACAGCCAACGCAGGCCGGTTTTGTTGTTCATCTCGTTTTGAGTCATGTTCATCAGGCAAATTGACGAGTTTCGCCGTCACCCTCGACGTTGGTGACACAGCGGCCACAGATCTCTTCGTGGCCTGCGATGGTACCCACGTCTTCCACATGGTGCCAGCAGCGGTCGCACTTGGCAGCGACAGACTGGGTCACGCTCAGCCACAGGTCATCGCGCTCGGTCGCTACTGCGTCTGCCGGAGCGGCATCGACGCTGACCACCTTGGCCTTGGAGGTGAGCAGCACGAAGCGCAGCTCATCGGCCAGGGAGTTCAGGCGTGCAGCCAGCTCAGGCTTGGCGAACAGGGTCAGTTCGGCTTGCAGGGAGCCACCGATGCGCTTCTCGCCACGGGCCACTTCCAGCGCCTTGTTCACTTCACCGCGCACGGTGAGGATCTCGGCCCAGAACTCGTCGTTCAGCACTTCACCCGCTTCCAGCCCGAACAGGCCGTCGTACCACTCCTCGGTGAACACAAACTCGCCTCGCTCGCCCGGCAGCAGGGCCCAGATCTCGTCGGCAGTGAAGCTCATGATGGGCGCCATCCAGCGTACCATGGCCTCGGCGATGTGATAGAGGGCGGTCTGGCAGGAGCGACGGGCCAGGCTGTCAGCCTTGGCGGTGTACTGACGATCCTTGATGACGTCCAGATAGAAGGAGCCCATCTCGATGGAGCAGAACTGCATCAGCTTCTGGGTCACACCGTGGAAGTTGTACTCGTCGAACGCCGCCACGATCTCGGCCTGTACCGCCTTGGCACGGCCCACGGCCCAGCGATCCACCACCACCATGTCGGCTGGTGCCACCATGTCGGTCGCCGGATTGAAGCCGTTCAGGTTGGCCAGCAGGAAGCGGGCGGTGTTGCGGATACGGCGATAAGCGTCGGCGGAGCGCTTGAGGATCTCGTCGGAGACGGTCATCTCGCCGGTGTAGTCGGTGCTGGCGACCCACAGACGCAGGATGTCGGCACCCAGCTTGTTCATCACGTCCTGCGGGCTCACCACGTTGCCGATGGACTTGGACATCTTGCGACCCTGGCCATCCACGGTGAAGCCGTGAGTCAGCACCTGGTTGTAGGGGGCCTTGTCCTTCATCGCCACGCCGATCATCAGGGACGACATGAACCAGCCGCGGTGCTGGTCAGAGCCTTCCAGATACATGTCGGCCGGCTTGCCGTTGAACTCGGGACGGGCGTCGACCACGGAGGCGTGGGTAGAGCCGGAGTCAAACCAGACGTCCAGGGTATCGGGCACTTTCTCGTAGTTGTCGGCGTCCGCGCCCAACAGCTCGGCCTTGTCCAGATCCCACCAGGCCTGGATGCCGGACTGCTCGACCCGCTTGGCCACCTCTTCCATCAGGCGCACGGAATCCGGGTGCAGCGCCTGGGTATCCTTGTGGACAAACAGGGAGATGGGCACACCCCAGGTACGCTGACGGGAGATACACCAGTCAGGACGGTTCTCGACCATTGCCTGGATGCGGTTCTTGCCCCAGGCCGGCACCCAGCCGCTCTGGCCGTGCTGGGCAATGCCCTCTTTCTCGATACGCTCGATCTCTTCCAGGGCGCGCTGCCGAAGACCCTTCTGCTCCATGCTGATGAACCACTGGGGGGTGGCACGGAAGATGATCGGGGTCTTGTGACGCCAGCAGTGCGGGTAGGAGTGGTTGAACACCTTGTGGTGCAGCAGGGCGCCACGCTCGGTCAGCACTTCGACCACGGCCGCATTGGCCTTGAACACGTGCTGGCCGGCAAACAGTTCGGTATCCGGCAGGTAGACGCCGTTGCTGCCAACCGGGTTGGCCACTTCCAGACCGTACTTCTGACCGACCACGAAGTCTTCCTGACCGTGGCCAGGGGCGGTGTGCACCGCGCCGGTACCGGCGTCCAGGGTCACATGATCACCCAGCACCACAGGCACGTCGAAGCTGTAGAAGGGGTGGTTGAAGCGCAGCAGCTCGAGCGCCGCGCCCTTGGCGTAGCCCAGGTTGTGGAAGTGCTCGATGCCGGCACGATCCATCACATCCTTCACCAGCTCGGCGGCCAGGATCAGACGCTCGGGGTTATCCCCTTCCACCTGCACCAGCGCATAGTCAAGATCGGCGTGCATGGCGATGGCGCGGTTGGCCGGCAGGGTCCAGGGGGTGGTGGTCCAGATCACGGCAGAGAGGGGGCCCTTGCCGGTGTGGCCTTCGGCGCAGTCAAACTTGGCTGCAACGGCAGCCTCGTCGACGGCCTTGAAGCGCACGTCGATGGAGGGGGAGTTCTTGTCGTAGTACTCCACTTCCGCTTCAGCCAGCGCGGAGCCGCAATCGGTACACCAGTGCACCGGCTTGGAGCCTTTGTGCAGGTGGCCGTTTTCAACGATCTTGGCCATGGAGCGGATGATGTTGGCTTCGGTGCCAAAATCCATGGTCAGGTAGGGGTGTTCCCAGTCACCCAGCACGCCCAGACGGATGAAGTCGGTCTTCTGCGCTTCGATCTGGGTCTTGGCGTATTTGCGGCACTCGGCGCGGAATTCGGCGGCGGAAACCTTCTCACCCGGCTTGCCGACCATGCCCTCCACTTTCAGCTCGATGGGCAGACCGTGGCAGTCCCAGCCCGGCACATAGGGAGAGTCGAAGCCGGAGAGGCCCTTGGACTTGATGATGATGTCTTTGAGGATCTTGTTGACCGAGTGACCGATGTGAATGCTGCCGTTCGCATAGGGGGGGCCATCGTGCAGAATGAAAGAAGGCTTGCCCACTTTGGCGCGGCGAATGGCGCCGTAAAGATCCTGATCGTACCAACGTTTCAGCATGTTGGGTTCGCGCTTGGCCAGATCGCCGCGCATCGGAAACTCGGTTTCCGGCAGATTCAGGGTATGTTTATAGTCGCTCATCAGTCCTGGGTTCCCTTCTTTTCTAAAAGAGTGCTGGGTAAATGAAATTGTGGCAGCCCGAACCAGGCTCGGGCCGCCAGGGCATCTCGTTCGATCTGCTCTTTCAAGGCGGTGAAAGAGTCAAATTTCTGCTCTTCGCGCAGCTTGTGGCGAAGCAGCACCTTGACCTGCTGACCGTATAGATCACCAGAAAAATCAAATAAATGTACTTCCAATCTGGCTTGTGTACCGCTCAAGGTCGGCCGTACACCCACATTGGCGACACCGGGGAAGATCTTGCCGGAACATACCACTTCCACCGCGAACACGCCACCGACCGGGATCACCTGGCGCTTGAGGGCCAGGTTGGCGGTGGGAAAACCTATGGTGCGCCCCAGCTTGTCACCGTGGGCCACCCGACCGCTGATCGCATAGGGGCGGCCGAGCATCAGCTCCACCTCCGCCATGCGGCCCGCCTTGAGGGCCTCGCGCACTAGCGTACTGCTGACCCGCTGGCGGGAAAGCTGGAAGCTCTGGGTGCTGATCACCTCGAAGCCGAAGCGCCGTCCCGCCTCTTCCAGCAGGTGGAAGTCCCCTTCCCGCCCCTTGCCAAAGCGAAAATCGTCGCCCACCACCAGATAGTGCACGCCGAGTTTCTCCACCAGCAGTTGCTCGATGAAGGTACTGGCCGCCTGCTCGGCAAAGCGGTGAGTGAAGCGCACGCAGAGCATGCGATCGATCTGCATGGCCTTGAGGGCTTCGTATTTCTCTCGCCAGCGGCTGAGGCGGGCGGGTGCCGCAGCACCGGCAAACAGCTCCAGCGGCTGGGGTTCGAACAGCATGACACAGGCTGGCAAGCCCAGCTGGGCCGCTTTTTCCTGCAAGCGGGCCAACACCGCATGGTGCCCCTGATGAACCCCATCGAAGTTGCCTATGGTCAATACACAGCCTCGGTGACGGGCCTTGATATTGTGAATGCCGCGAATAAGCTCCATCAGTGCCTTGTGCGTTGCTGCCATGGAAATCGGCGGATTATATATCAGGCAGCAGGCAGGGTCAGCCCTGCATTACCCCGATTTCAGCCATCCCGCCCGGTTCCCGGGATCAGCCTGGGCCATCTCGCCTCGCAGTGGATCAACCCGGCGGCCCGCCAGGTCACGCTGACAGCCCCATGTCCCCTGCTCTGCCACCCGGACTTGCCGCAAGCCCGTTATTGCTGATCGGCTCTCAGGTGTCGTGGCCGTATGCCCAGCGCCACCAGCACAATCCCGTACACAGCCCCGCCGAGGCAGAGCAGCAGGGTCAGCTCAAGACTGGCTTTGCCCATGCTCCAGGCGCCCCACTGGGCGAGATCCGGTGACAGGTAGGCGAGCAGCCCTCCCATCAGCACAGTGGCAACCAGCAGTTTGAGGCAGAACACCCCGGTGTTGCGGGAGGGGCGGTAGACATTCTGTTGATAGAGTCCCTTGAACAGCAAGGCGGCGTTCAGGGTGCCAGAACAGGCGGTAGCGAGCGCCAGCCCCACGTAACCGAGCGGGTAAATGAAGATGAGGTTGCAGACCATGTTGGCCACCATGGCCATGATGCCTATCCGCACCGGGGTCTTGGTGTCCTGGCGGGCATAGTAGCCCGGCGCCAGCACCTTGATGAGCATCAGGGAGAGCAACCCTGTGGTGGAGGCCAGCAAGCTGGCGCTGGACATGCTCACCTCGTGCAGGCCGAACTCGCCGCGCATGAAAAGCACCCGCAGGATGGGCTCACGCAGTACGGCGATGCCCACCATGGCGGGCATGCCGAGCAGCATCACCATACGCATACCCCAGTCCATGGTACGGGAGAAATCTGCCGGATCCGCATCCACATGCTTGCGGGCCAGGGCTGGCAGGATGACGGTGCTGATGGCCACCGCGAACAGGCCGAGGGGAAACTCCAGCAGGCGATCAGAGTAATACAGATAGCTGATGGCGCCAGTGGCCAGGAAGGAGGCCAGCATGGTGTTGATAAGCAGATTGATCTGGCTGACCGAGACACCAAACAGGGCCGGGATCATCAGGGTACGGATCTTCACCACCCCGGGGTGATGCCAACCCCACTTGGGCCAGACCAGCATGTTGAGTTGGCGCAGGAAAGGATACTGGAACAGGAACTGCACCAGGCCACCGAGGAAGACGCCGATAGCAAGCGACAGTTCGGGACGGTCCAGCAAGGGGGCAATCCACCAAGCGGCCCCTATCATGGTGATGTTGAGAAATACCGGCGTGAACGACGAGACAGCGAAACGGCCGAAGGTGTTGAGGATAGCCCCCGCCATGGCGGTAAAGGTGATGAACCAGAGATAGGGGAAAGTGATCTTGAGCATCAGGCTCGCCAGCTCGAACTTCTCGGCCGCGGGCCCGCCGTGCAGCCAGTCCCAGAACCAGCCCCACCCGAAGACGGCGGTCAGCACCCCTGACCCCAGCACCCCCAGCAGGGTCACTATGGTGACGATGCCACCGAGCGTCCCCGCCACTGCGGCCAGCAGCTCACGCAGCGCCTGCTCGTCACCGTTTTTCTTGTACTCCGTCATCACGGGCACGAACGCCTGGTTGAACGCCCCTTCTGCAAACAGGCGGCGCAAGAAGTTGGGAATGCGATTGGCGAAGAAGAAGACGTCTGCGGCCACCCCGGCACCGAGCAGATTGGCGATGACCACATCGCGCACCAAGCCCATCACACGGGATGCCAGCGTCATTCCGGACACTATCATGCCGGATTTGATCAATTTCTTACTCAAGACGAGGCCTCTGGAACTGTCGGAAAGAAAAGAATGCTGTTAGAATCGGCCGACAGTTTAACCGTCTCCCATCTGACACACCACCGGGGGGCGGTGTTTATTTGCACAAATCATTTGACAATATGTGGTTGGGAAGGCATATTTCCGGGCCTTTTCAATACACTCGCTAAGACAGTTTTAGGAGTTTTACCTTGGCTAACATCAAATCTGCTAAGAAGCGTGCTCTTCAGTCAGAGAAACGTCGTCAGCACAACGCCAGCCGTCGTTCCATGACCCGTACCTACCTGAAGAAAGTGATCGCTGCCATCGCCTCTGGCGACAAGGCTGCTGCCACTGCCGCTTTCGCTGTTGCTCAGCCGATCATGGATCGTATGGCGACCAAAGGCCTGATCCACAAGAACAAAGCTGCTCGTCACAAGAGCCGCCTGTCTGCCCAGATCAAAGCCATGGCTTAATCAGCATCCGCTGATGAAAGCTGAAAAAACCGGCCTTAGTGCCGGTTTTTTATTTGGTGTCGCTGCAGTACAGTCTGTGCAACAACCCTATCATCTCCCGTACCTCAACGCTGCGCAGGGAATAGTAGACCGTCTGGGCCTCTTTTCTTGTCGCAACCAGCTCATCCCGGCGCAATACCGCCAGGTGTTGTGATAGAGCCGATTGACTCAACCCAAGCACTTCGTTCAACTCGCCGACCGACAGCTCCCGCTCCAGCAACTGACACAGAATGAACAGTCGCCGCTCATTGGCCAACGCCTTGAGCAGGGCAACCGCACGTCCGGCATTCGCCTCCATCTCTTCCAACTGCATCTCTTACCTCTTCCTGCGAGGCGGGGATCATAGCCCCGGCCTCGACGATTTAAAATGACAGGCTTGCCGGCTGAATGGTGGCGAAGTCCTCCTGTCCGGCAAACAGGAAGGAGAAGTCACTCTCGCACACCCGTTTTACCGCCGGGTGCTGGATCATTCGCTCGGCGAAGATGACATAGTACTCCTCCATCAAATCCTGGGTCTCCCCCAACAGCATCACCTCTTCCCCCTCCAGGATCTCCTCCCGGTAGATGGTCGGCGCCATGAAGATGCCCTGGTTGAAGAAGCCGAACGCCTTCATCAGCGCCGCATCGTCGAACTCTCCCAGAATGCTGGGGGAGATGCCCTGCTGCTCGAACCACTGGGTCAACTGACGCCCCATGGCTGTGCGCCGTCCGGGAATGAGCAGTTTGCGTTCCTCCAGGCAGGCCGGGAATGGCAACGATGGCAGGGGAGCCTTGCAGAAGAAGCTGACGCCACAGCCCCCCAGCCGCTTGGAGAGCAGACCGGCATGTTGGCTGGAGTCCACCGGACAGTCGGAGAGGATCATGTCCAGCTTGTGTTCGCTGAGCTGCTCCAGCAAGAGTTCGTGGGTCGATTCAAAGCAGCGCAGGTGGATGGATCCATCATTCGGGATGACGGAGAGCAGTACCCGGCTGGCCAGACGCTTGGAGAGGGCATCGGCAATGCCGACATCGAACAGGACCTGGCTCTCCTTGCGATAGTTGACGATATCCAGCATCTCGTAGGAGAGGCTGAACATCTTGTCGGCATAGCGAAACACCAGCTGGCCAAGTTCGGTGGCTTCGAGGGAACGACCTTTCCTGATCAGCAACTTGCCGCCGAGGCGCTGCTCGAGCAGCTTGATCTGACCGGTGACGGTCTGCGGGGTCAAAAAGAGGGCTTCCGCCGCTTGCGTGACGGAGCCCTTCTTCTGAGTCATCCAAAAATAGTAGAGATGGTTGTAGTTAAGGTGTGACATCCGATGGGGTTCCCGCGCCAGGCGGGCTCCGGTAGCAGCTGAGTTCAACCGCCAGAATGTCATACATGTCGCTGATCGAGTCAACCTTGTTCGCGCCGAACTGCTGTTGCAGATGCGCCTTGAGACGGGCCGCATCCGGCATCCGCTCGTTGCAGTAGCGCTTGTTGGACTGCTTGACCCGCTCGCCGGCACGGCTGCTCAGGGCCCGTTCGGCAAAGGTCTCGCCGAACCTGGCCTTGGCCTGCTGATCTCCCAGCATCAGGGCGCTGTCGACCACCCCGTTGAGGTAGGCCGAGCAATTGGCCGATGCCGCATCCTGCTGGCAATCGGCCAGGCTATTCGCCCAGATTGCAGGGCTCGCCAGCAGAACTAACCATCCGAGTCTTTTCATAACCCCTCCGTGCTTTGATTAGCCTCCCCCCTCGGCAGCGATATCCGCAGGGCGATGTAACCAGCCACGGCCGCCAGGGTGGAACCCGCCAGGATCCCGAGGCGGGAATAGCTGCCGTAATCCACTCCGCCATGCTCGAACGCCAGCGATGCGATGAACATCGACATGGTGAAGCCGATGCCACACAGGATGCTGACGGCAAAGATCTGTTTGAAGTTCACTCCCTTCGGCAGCTGGGCAACCCCGAGCTTCACGGCCAGCCAGCTGATGGTGAAGATCCCGAGCGGCTTGCCGACGAACAGCCCCAGAATGATGCCCATGGGCAGCGGGCTGAGCAGGGCTGACAGAGAGATCCCCTCAAGCGACACCCCTGCGTTGGCAAAGGCGAACAGCGGCAGGATGAGGAAGGCGCTCCAGGGGTGCAGCACATGCTCCAGATGCTTGAGCGGCGACGCATAACGCTTGCCGTTGAGCGGGATCATGAAGCCCACGATGACGCCAGCCAGGGTCGCATGGACACCGGACTTGAGCACGGCCACCCAGAGCACCAGCCCTACCAGCATGTAGAGGCCGATCCTGTCTTCACCGCGACGGTTCATCCACAGCAGGGTCAACGTGGCCGCTACCCCTATTGCCAGTGCGCTCAGCGACAGCTGCTGGGTGTAGAACAGGGCGATGATGACGATGACACCCAGGTCATCCATGATGGCCAGCGCCAGCAGGAATACCTTGAGACTGGTCGGTACCCGCTTGCCCAGCAACGCCATCACTCCGAGGGCGAAGGCGATGTCGGTCGCGGCCGGGATGGCCCAACCAGCCCGGGTCGCCTCGTCTCCGTAGTTGAAGAAGCTGTAGATGAGCGCGGGGGCCAGCATGCCCCCCACGGCGGCAATGGCCGGGAAGGTGGCCTGCACCCGGGATGAGAGCGCCCCTTCCAGCATCTCCCGTTTGACTTCAAGCCCGACTAGCAGGAAGAAGATCGCCATGAAGCCGTCGTTGATCCAGAGCAGCAGCGGCTTGTTGATGTCGAGCGCCGCGATGCGAACCTGCACCTCGGTGTTGAGGAAGCTCTGATAGTGCTGCGCCAGGGCGGAGTTGGCCAGACCGATGGCCACGAGGGCGGCCAGGATCAGAATTATTCCGGAAGCCGACTCCAGTTTGAGAAATCTCTTGAACACGTCACTCATAAGCTAACTACCCATAAAATTGCATTTTTGCAGTCTAGAGTCCGAGGTAGTTAATGAAAAATCGTTTCTAACAGCCAATAACAACGAAAAAACCGAAGGCAAAAAGTTGCATGCCTGCTATAAGCACTGGATATCCTGCCTTTTCAGCAGACACTCTCATTCTCTTTTTTGAATATAAATTCATTTCAGACATAAAAAAGGCGCCCGCAGGCGCCTTTAAAACGTGAGTGTCGAGTTGTCGTCATACAGAGCCTCACGGGAGATATCTCCCCCACACCGTATGCGAGATCAGATGGCGACGGGCGCCTTGATCCCCGGGTGGGGATCATAGCCCTGGATTTCGAAATCTTCGAACTGGTAGTCGAAGATGGAGTCAGGCTTGCGCTTGATCACCAGTCGCGGCAGCGGTCGTGGCTCGCGAGAAAGCTGCAGCGCCGTCTGCTCCATGTGGTTGGAGTAGAGGTGTACGTCACCACCGGTCCAGACGAAGTCACCCACTTCGAGATCGCACTGCTGGGCCATCATGTGGGTCAGCAGGGCGTAGCTCGCGATGTTAAACGGCAGGCCGAGGAATACGTCGCAACTGCGCTGGTAGAGCTGGCAGGAGAGCTTGCCGTCCGCCACATAGAACTGGAAGAAGGCGTGACAGGGGGCAAGCGCCATCTTGTCCAGCTCACCCACGTTCCAGGCGGAGACGATGATGCGGCGAGAATCCGGATTGTGCTTGATGTCGTCCACCGCCTTCTGGATCTGGTCGATGACAGCCCCGTCGGCGGTCGGCCAGGAGCGCCACTGGGCGCCGTAGACCGGGCCCAGATCGCCGTTCTCGTCGGCCCACTCGTCCCAGATGCTGACGCCGTTCTCTTTGAGGTAGGCGATGTTGGTATCGCCGTCGAGGAACCAGAGCAGCTCGTGAATGATGGAGCGCAGGTGACACTTCTTGGTGGTCACCAGCGGAAATCCTTCTGCCAGATTGAAGCGCATCTGATGACCAAAGAGGGAAACGGTCCCGGTCCCGGTGCGATCGGATTTGACTGTCCCCTCGTCCAGGATCTTCTGCATCAGGTCGAGATAGGCACGCATTACTTGGCCTCCTTGGTGGCATTGCCGAACAGGCGCGGCTGCTTGTAGGCGGCCCAGATCATGAGTGTCCCGGCCACTATCATCGGGGTGGAGAGGATCTGGCCCATGCTGATCTCGTTGAAATAGAGGCCCAGCTGGCTGTCAGGCTGACGAACAAACTCCACCAGGAAGCGGAACAGGCCGTAGAACAGCAGGAACATACCGGAGATGGCACCGCGGGGCGGGTGCTTGCGCCAGAACAGGTTCAGAATGATGAAGAGCACCACCCCTTCCAGGGCAAACTGGTAGAGCTGGGAGGGGTGACGCGGCTCTGGGCCCGCCTCCGGGAAGATGATGGCCCAGGGCACATCGGTGACCCGGCCCCACAGCTCGCCGTTCATGAAGTTGCCGATACGGCCGACGCCAAGCCCAAACGGAATGAGTGGTGCCACGAAGTCAGCCACAGTGAAGAAGTGGCGCTGGGTCTTGTGGGCGAACCAGATCATGGCGGTGATGACCCCGATCAGGCCACCGTGGAACGACATGCCCCCGGTCCAGATCTTGAACAGGTAGGTCGGGTCGGCGAGGAAGAGATCGAAGTTATAGAACAGCACGTAGCCGATACGGCCACCCAGGATCACCCCGAGGAAGCCATAGAACAGCAGATCCGACACCTCGTTGCGGGTCCAGCCGCTGTTCGGCGCATCTGCGCGGCGCCCCGCAAGCCACATGGCGAAGGCGAAGCCAAACAGGTACATGAGACCATACCAGCGTACCGATAGTGGTCCCAAACTGAATGCTACGGGATCAATCTGCGAGAAAACCCAATATCCGTCGTGCTGCATAAGCGGCCCCAATCATAAGAAAAGCCGCATTCTCCGATCATTCTTACGCAGTAACAAGACGGAATATCAATCTGGCAACTTCACCTTGTGGCCCGCCCGCAGCAAGCCCCCCAGTCCGTGCTCTTCCAGATAACGGGCGAACAGGCCGCGCAGCACGTGGGGATTGTCGTGCTTGAGGCCATCAGCCAGCAGCGCCTTCAACTCGTCGAGGTGGGACTGTCGCAGCACGTACTTGATGCGAGAGATGTTGTGGGTGTTCATGCTGAAGCGGCGATAGCCCATGGCCAGCAGCAGCAGTACGCCCACCGGATCGCCGGCCAGTTCGCCGCACACGGACACCGGCTTGTGATAGTGCCGGGAGGTGTCGACCAGGAGTTGCAAGGCACGGATAACGGCGGGATGGAAGGCGTCATAGATGCTGGCGACCCGGGCATTGTTGCGATCCACCGCCAGCAGATACTGGGTCAGGTCGTTGCTGCCCACCGACCAGAAGTCGATGAGGGGCGCCATCTCAGGCAGGATATAGAGCGCTGAGGGCACTTCTATCATCACCCCGAGGCTGGGGTAGCGGATCACGGCATCGCGGCTGGCTGCCTCCTCCGACACCTCGCGCCAGGCCTGATCCAGCAGGCGACGGGAGGCCTTGATCTCACTGACGCTGCTGATCATCGGCAGCATGATGGCCAGGTTGTCCAGCCCTTCGCTGGCCCGCAACATGGCCTTGAGCTGCACCAGGAAAAGCTCGGGGTGATCCAGGGTGAGCCGGATCCCCCGCCAGCCAAGGAAGGGATTTTCCTCCACGATGGGGAAATAGGGCAGCTGCTTGTCCCCCCCCACGTCCAGGGTACGCATGCAGACCGGGCGATCCCGATAGGTCTCCAGGATCCCGCGATAACGGGCGGTCTGCTCCCACTCCGACGGGAAGCTGTCCTGCAGCATGAAGGGGATCTCGGTACGATAGAGCCCGACCCCGTCCGCCAGATGATTGAGGGAGATCTCGGTATCGGCGCTGAGCCCGGCGTTGAGCAGCAGGGAGACAGGGGTACCGTCGGCGGTTTCGGAGGGCAGGCTGTCGACGCTGCGCACCAGGGTATCCAGGGCCCGTTCCTCGCTCAGCAGCTGCCGGTACTCGGTCAGGATCACCTGGTTGGGTTCGATGAAGAGATCGCCGCTGTAGCCATCGATGACCAGGGTGCGCCCACCGATATCGCCGAGGGGCAGATCCACCCCCATGATGGCCGCCACCCCCATGGCACGGGCCAGGATGGCGGCATGGGAGTTGGTGCCCCCCTTGAGCGACACCACGCCGCTCAAAAATTCCCGCGGGATCTCGGCGAGTATGGTGGCGGTCACCTCGTCGGCGACCAGCACCACGGGCTCGCCGATGGTGAGCTGCTCGGGCTCGTCCTGCACCAGGCGGCTGATGAGCCGCTGGGCGATGTCTTTCACATCAGTGGAACGCTCCCTCAGGTAGGGATCCTTCATCCCCTTGAACTGCTCGATCAAGCGATCGCTGACGAGCTTGACCGCGGAGATCGCGGTCCAGTGCTCCTTGCTGACCTTGTTGCGGATAGGCTTGATATAGCCGGGATCATTCAGCAGGTGCAGATAGATGTCGAAGATAGCGACCGAGTCCTGGCTGTAACTCTCGCGAAAGCGCAGGGCCAGGCTCTCAAGATCGTGGCGCACCTCCTCCACCGCCAGCTCGAGACGGGCCAGCTGCTTGGCATGATCCTCGTCCTTGCGCGGGGTGATGGTGTTGAGCGCCTTGCGCGGACGCCACACCCAGGCCTTGGCAATGGCGATGCCGCTCGCCCCGGCGATGCCGCGCAGCGGCTTGCTCCAGTCCGTCTTCTGCAACCACCCCTTGGCCTGGGCATGGGCGATACGGGCAGCGAGCTGCGCCGCCAGCGTGACCATGAAGGACTCTTCCCCCTCATCGAAGAAGCGGCTCTCCTTCTGCTGTACCACCAGAATGCCCACCACCTGGCGCTGGTGCATGATGGGTGCACCGAGGAAGGAGCGGAACGCCTCCTCGGCCACATCGGGCAGGAACTTGAAACTGGGATGTGCGGGCGCATCGGCCAGGTTGATCAGCTCTTCACGCTGACCCACCAGACCGACGATGCCCTGCTCGAATGGCAGGGTGGCCTTGCCCACGGCCGACTCGGCAAGACCATCGGTGGCCGCCAGCCGGTAGCGACGCATCTCGGGCTCGGCGACATAGACGGAGCAGCAGTCCACCGTCATGGCGAGCCTGGTCTGGCTTACCAATGCTTGCAGGGCCTGTTCGAGGGTATTGGCCTCGGCCATGCTCTCCACGATGCGTCTGAGTTCCGTCAGCAACTAGTCATGCTCCTTAGCGCGAGCGGTTGCGCCGCCCATCCTTTCGATTAGCCTGCACCACGGGGACTGGCATCGCCAGCGGGGCAAACTCCTTCATCACCCGGCGGTAGACTTCCCGCTTGAAGGAAACGACCTGGCGAACCGGGTACCAGAAGCTGACCCAACGCCAATCATCAAATTCCGGGTGACCATGACAGCCAAACTGGATCCTGGACTCTTTGCCGGGATCGAGCTGCAACAAAAACCATTTCTGCTTCTGGCCAATACAGACCGGTGAACTGTCCCAACGGACAAGACGCTTGGGTAAACGATACTTCAGCCAGTTGCGACTGGTCGCCAGTATGGTCACATCGTCCGGCTTGAGGCCTATCTCCTCATACAGCTCACGATACATGGCCTGTTCCGGCGATTCACCATCATCAACCCCCCCCTGCGGAAACTGCCAGGAGTGCTGCCCATAGCGCTTAGCCCACAATACTTGTCCGTCACGGTTACAGATCACGATGCCGACATTGGGACGAAATCCGTCACCATCTATCACGTGATCACCTTATAAAGGCTGAATCTATAAAGGGATTGTTCCACATTCACTCCGTGGCGGCAAACAGGGACTGTCATCTTCCATTCATGAATAACTTGCTATTTCAAGCAAAGTTATAAACAAACCAGAAGCACAAGCCGGGCAAGTTGCCCACCCAGACTGTGCATAAACCTGTGATCAAGCAGGTATATACAGTAGTTTGATACTGTGCCCTCTCACGGAGTCATATCATAACCGATTCATCAGATAACAGAATATGCATTTAAATACATAAACTTAGACTTTGATTACTGGATCTGGATCCATGCGTTTCGCCCCCAAGGATCCTCCATGTCAATTGTGAACAAGTTCGACTGCTCAAAGATCCATCAAGGCTGATTTATCCACAGATATGGCGCACTATCTGCACCGAAATGGCGAGAAAAATTGGCGTGCTCTCACATTTATTTCTGATGACGAGCTCCGTATCACCACTTTCTCCCAGTTATCCAAGATTTCTGTGGATAAGTATGTGAAACAGCCGACCCAAACCCTTGGACAACTCATTCAGGCGGAGATCTTCCCCTTTACCAGGCTGGAGAAAAAAGACAAATTCCTTTAAAATCATTGCTATATGCATAAATCAACGATCTCCCCCCCTCTGTGCATAGCTGGACAGGGATCGGTTACAAAATCGACGATTCTTGGCAAGGATCCACCTTGCCAGGGCCGTTCTCACTCACAGGAGCCCTCATGCCCGCCAATCCCCAGTCAGAACAGGAGCTGCTGGCCCGCGCCTACGCCATGGCGGGCCTCACCCTGGCCCAGCTCGCCGCGACGGCAGGGATCCCGGTTCCGCAGGATCTCAGGCGTGACAAGGGCTGGACGGGGCAGCTGATCGAGTGGCAGCTGGGAGCCAGCGCAGGCAGCCGGCCCGAGCAGGACTTCCCGGAACTCGGTATCGAGCTCAAAACGATCCCTGTCGATCCTCAAGGGCGACCGCTCGAGACCACCTTTGTCTGTGTGGCCCCCCTCATCGGGGTCAGCGGCCAGCGCTGGGAGGAGTCGAACGTGCGCAACAAGCTGTCACGGGTCCTCTGGATCCCGGTGGAGGGGAGCCGCGAGATCCCGGTCGGCGAGCGCCGCGTCGGCATGCCCCTGCTGTGGAGTCCGAGCGAGGAGGAAGAACAGCTGCTGCGCCAGGACTGGGAAGAGCTGATGGACATGATAGTGCTGGGGGAAGTGGAGCAGATCAGTGCCCGCCACGGCCAAGTCATGCAGCTTCGCCCCAAGGCGGCCAACAGCAAGGCCCTGACCCGGGCCATCGGCCGCAACGGCCAGCCGATCCAGACGCTGCCCCGTGGCTTCTATCTGAAGATCGACTTCACCTACCAGCTGCTGCAGCGCCATTTTGCCCTCCCCGGTTGATCTTGCTTATCAACATCCTTGTCATAAGGTGGTATAAAAATAACCAGCGCTACTTTCTTCGCAGCCAGTGACAAGGAGTCAATATGCCGATCAACAAGCAATTTCTGAAATCGCGTCCCGAGGTCAAGGTGACCTTCGCCGTGGAAAAGGAGGCCGCAGGCGAGGCCGAACAGGTACTGCTGCTGGGTGAATTCAGCCAGTGGCAGCCCATAGAACTGAAAAGAATGAAGAGCGGGGAGTTCAAGGCGACACTCAACCTGCCCACCGATGGTCCCAGCCATTTCGAATACTGCTATCAGCTGGTGCAACCAAACGGGGAGACCCTCTACGACAACGATTGGGAAGCGGATGACTATGTGCCCGGCCCCTTCGGACGGGACAACTCTGTGGTACGGGTCAGCCAGCCCGGCTGAGCTCGCCGCTTGCAGACTCTGGAAACAAAAAAGGCTCGCCATTGGCGAGCCTTTTCACTACCTGTCGAGCTTTTCGCCGACATATCGACACCAATTCGAATCGAATTAGTTGAGCTTCTCTTTGATACGAGCAGCTTTACCGGACAGGTTGCGCAGGTAGTACAGTTTGGCGCGGCGAACATCACCACGACGCTTCAGTTCTACACTGTGGATCAGCGGAGAGTGAGTCTGGAATACACGCTCAACACCTTCGCCGTTGGAGATCTTGCGAACGGTGAAAGCAGAGTGCAGACCGCGGTTACGCTTGGCAATCACGATGCCTTCGAAAGCCTGCAGACGCTCTTTACCACCTTCTTTAACACGAACTTGAACACGTACGGTGTCGCCCTGGGCAAAAGCCGGGATGTCGGTACGCAGTTGCTCTTGTTCAAGCTGCTGAATAATCTTGCTCATTGTCTTTCCTTACCTAGGATAAACTGAAAACTCTACTAAACGTTGTCACGCAGTTCGCGGACATACTCGGCAAGAAGTGATTCTTGCTCGTCAGTCAGAGCTAGGTTGTTAATAAGTTCCGGCCTTCTTTGCCAGGTTCGTCCGAGCGATTGCTTGAGTCGCCAGCGCCGAATCACTTCGTGATTGCCGCTTGTCAGCGCCTCGGGCACTGTCAGCCCATCCAACACCTCCGGCCGAGTATAGTGGGGATGATCCAGCAGGCCATCCGTGAAGGAGTCCTGCTCGGCACTGGCCTGATCACCCAAAACCCCCGGGACCAGACGCGAAACCGCATCGATCAGGGTCATGGCAGGCAGTTCGCCACCACTTAACACGTAATCCCCGATAGACCACTCTTCGTCGACTTCGGTTTGTATCACGCGTTCATCGATACCTTCGTATCGACCGGCTACCAGAATCAGTTTCTGATTCGTCGCCAACTCGGTTACGCCCGCTTGAGTCAGCTTGCGTCCCTGAGGAGAGAGATAGATGACTTTCGCCCCGTCTCCCGCCGCTTGCTTGGCTGCATGAATGGCATCACGCAGCGGCTGAACCATCATCAGCATGCCGGGCCCACCACCATAAGGACGATCATCGACCGTACGGTGCTTATCGTGGGTAAAGTCCCGGGGGTTCCAGCACTCAATCTGCAACAGGCCACTCTTGACGGCCCGACCCGTTACCCCGTGCTCGGTAATGGCTCGGAACATTTCAGGGAAGAGGCTAATGACCCCAATCCACATAAGAAACCTCCGGCACCCGTATTAGCGCGGGAAACTAGAAACCAGGATCCCAATCAACTTCGATTGTTCGAGCAGTCAGATCAATGTTCTTGATCACCTGCTCTTCCAGGAACGGAATCAACCGCTCCTTTGCACCAAAGGCATCTTTTACATTGGCCTCAACCACCAACACATCGTTGGAGCCGGTTTCCATCAATTCGGTCACCTTGCCCAGGTCGTATCCCTTGGTGGTTACCACGGTGCAACCAATCAGGTCACGCCAGTAGAACTCCCCTTCGGGCAACGCAGGCAACAGATCGGCGGGGACGCCAATCTCGACGTTGGTCAATGCCAGGGCTTCCTCGCGCACGTCGATACCATCGAGTTTGCAGATCAGACCCTTGTTGTGACGCTTCCAGGACGAAACCCGAATCTCACGCCACGCCCCGTTCTGATTGATCAGCCAGGGGTTGTAATCGAAAATCGCTTCGGCAACATCGGTGAAGGAGTTCACTTTAAGCCAGCCCTTGATCCCGTAAACGGTCCCCAGGGTGCCCAGAACTACAGGTTTTTCCACCTTAACTCCCTACCGTTTGGCTGATTAAGCAGCTTTGGCAGCGTCTTTGATCAGCTTGGCAACGCGGTCAGAAACAGCGGCACCAGTAGCAACCCAATGCTCGATACGAGCCAGGTCCAGGTTCAGCTTTTCAGCGTTACCAGCAGCAACCGGGTTGAAGAAACCAACGCGCTCGATGAAACGACCATCACGGGCGTTACGGCTGTCAGCAACTACTACCTGGTAGAACGGACGCTTTTTCGCGCCACCACGTTGTAAACGAATGGTTACCATATCGTCCTCATTAACATCTAATGAACAAGGCCCGCAAACACGCGGACCCTAGCTTAAAATAAGCCGCATAATTCTACTTGGATTCGTAATAATTGCAACCAAGCCAGCCATTTTTTGCGCAGAGCCCTAATGAAAAGGGCCTGCCGATGGCAGACCCTCTCTCAATACGGCAGGGATGATCAGAACGGGCCGCGGCCGCCGCCGAAGCCGGGGGGGAGCATATTCTTCATCTGGCTCATCATCTTGCGCATCCCACCCTTGCCGGACATCTTCTTCATCATGCGCTGCATCTCGGTGAACTGCTTGAGCAGCTTGTTCACGTCCTGCACCTGCATGCCGGAGCCCGCAGCGATGCGGCGCTTGCGGGAGCCCTTGATGAGATCGGGATGGGCACGTTCCTTCGGGGTCATGGAGCTGATGATGGCCTCCATCCGTACGGTGAGCTTGTCATCCATCTGATCCTTGACGTTGTCCGGTAGACCGGACATGCCGGGCAGCTTGTCGAGCATGCCCATCATGCCGCCCATGTTGCGCATCTGGGCCAGTTGCTCGCGGAAGTCTTCCAGATCGAAGCCCTTTCCGCTCTTGACCTTGCTGGCCAGCTTGGCCGCTTTTTCCTTGTCGACGTTGCGCTCCACCTCCTCGATGAGAGACAGCACGTCCCCCATGCCGAGGATGCGGGAGGCGAGGCGGTCCGGGTGGAAAGGCTCGAGCGCGTCGGTCTTCTCACCCATACCGATGAACTTGACCGGCTTGCCGGTGATGTGACGCACCGACAGGGCAGCACCACCGCGGGCGTCGCCGTCCGCCTTGGTGAGGATCACGCCGGTGAGCGGCAGCGCCTCGTTGAACGCCTTGGCGGTGTTGGCTGCATCCTGACCCGTCATGGCGTCGACCACGAACAGGGTCTCCACCGGCTTGATGGTGGCGTGAAGGTGCTTGATCTCCTCCATCATCTCGCCGTCGACGTGCAGACGACCTGCGGTATCGACGATCACCACGTCATAGAATTTCTTGCGTGCGTGGTCGATGGCTGCGGTGGCGATGGCGACCGGCTTCTGGGTGGCATCGCTCGGGAAGAAGTCGACGCCGATGTCGCCGGCCAGGGTCTCCAGCTGCTTGATCGCTGCGGGGCGATAGACGTCGGCACTGACCACCAGCACCTTCTTCTTGTTGCGCTCCTTGAGCAGCTTGGCCAGTTTGCCGACGGTCGTGGTCTTACCGGCGCCCTGTAGACCCGCCATCAGGATGATGGCCGGCGGCTGGGCTGCCAGGTTGAGCTGCTCGTTGGCTTCCCCCATCACGGTGACCAGCTCGCCGTGCACTATCTTGATGAAGGCCTGGCCCGGGCTCAGGGACTTGGCCACTTCCTGGCCTACCGCCCGCTCCTTGACGCGAGCGACAAAGTCACGCACCACCGGCAGGGCGACGTCCGCCTCGAGCAGCGCCATGCGGACTTCGCGCAGGGTATCCTTGATGTTCTCTTCCGTCAGGCGACCACGGCCGCTGACGTTGCGCAGGGTGCGCGAGAGTCGTTCAGTCAAATTCTCAAACATGACGCTTTCCGGTTCTTGGCGTGACGATGGGGGCATTATACCCCGATCCGCACTGTGGGGACGATGACTCGCCGCTTGTGGCGGCAACCCGCCATCGGGCGGGCAGATTAACCAATGAGGGCATTATACCCTCACCAACACTGCAGGGATGATTGCGTGCCGCTCTTGTGGCGGCCCCCATCGGCGAGCAGGTTAACAAATGGGGGGCATTATACCCCAGTCAGCGCCCGAGGACGATTATTCACCGCAAGGGGCAATCAGCGACTACTTATATATGGGCAGTTAGCCCCTGGCACAACTGGCGAGCATATCTTGTGCAAGGTATACTGCCCCTCTTATTCCCTAAAGCTTGTTTGACAACGACCTGGTTATGATCGTGATCTCTGTTCTGGCCCTGGCGTTTTACCTGCTGGCCATCATCGCCTCACTGCACCTGCTGCTCAGCGCCAAGCCTGTCGGGCAAGTTCCGCTGTTTGCCTGTATCGGCCTGGCCCTGACCGCCCATGGCGTGGCGGTCGGCAGCGAAGTACTGGCCACCCATTCCGGCCAAAACCTCAGCATGCTGAACGTGGCCTCTCTGGTCAGCCTCATCATCAGCTGCTTCATGACCTGCGTCACCCGTCGCTTCAACGGCTGGATCCTGCTGCCCGTGGTCTACAGTTTCTCTGCGTTGCTGCTGGCAGCCAGCGCCCTGATCCCCGGCCGCTATATCACCCATCTAGAGGCCCATCCCCAGCTGTTGCTGCACATCGGTCTCGCGCTGATGGCCTACTCGGTGCTGATGATCGCCTGCCTGTTTGCACTCCAGCTTGCCTGCCTCGACCGGCAACTCAAATCCAGGAAGATCAGCCACCTGCCGGCCATGCCGCCCCTGATGACGGTAGAGAGACGCCTGTTCCAGCTCATCTCGGCGGGGTTGCTGCTGCTGACACTTTCCATCGCCTCCGGCCTGTTCTTCCTGGAAGACATGTTCGCCCAGGGCAAGTCCCACAAGGCCATCCTCTCCATCCTGGCCTGGTGCGTCTACGCCCTGCTGCTGTGGGGCCACCACACCCGCGGCTGGCGGGGCCGCAAAGTCATCATGCTGAGCCTCGTCGGCAGCGTCATTCTGACCCTGGCCTATTTTGGCAGCCGCTTCGTCAAGGAAGTCCTGCTCAGCTGACCACCCGCTTATCCCTCAACCACCCATACAGGAGCCCTGCTTGGACAGTATCTCAACGAGTACATTGCTGATTGTTCTCGTTATCTTGATCCTTTTGTCAGCCTTCTTCTCCAGTTCCGAAACCGGTCTGATGTCCCTCAACCGTTACAAGTTGCGGCACCTGGCCCAGACCAAGCACAAGGCCGCGCGCCGGGTCGAAAAGCTGCTCGCCAGGCCTGACAGGCTGCTCGGCCTCATCCTCATCGGCAACAACCTGGTCAACATCCTGGCCTCCGCCATTGCCACCATCGTCTGCATTCGCCTGTTCGGGGATCTGGGCGTCGCCATCGCCACCTTCGGCCTGACCCTGGTGGTGCTGGTCTTCGGGGAAGTGACCCCCAAGACCCTGGCCGCCATGTTCCCGGAGAAGATTGCCTATCCTGCCTCCTGGGTGCTCAAGGGGCTGATGGTGCCCCTCTCCCCCTTCGTCTGGCTGATCAATGGCATCACCAGCGGCCTGCTCAAGATGCTGAGGATCAACCCGAACACGGACGACTCCCTCAATACGGAGGAACTGCGCACCATCGTCAACGAGGCGGGCAGCCTGATCCCCCAGCACCACCAGGAGATGCTGATCAGCATCCTGGACCTGGACAAGATGACGGTGGAAAACATCATGGTGCCCCGCAGCGAGATCTCCGCCATCGACATCAACGATGACTGGAAGGTCATACTGCGCCAGCTGGCTCACTGCGCCCACACCAAGACCCTGCTCTATCGCGACAACATCGACGACGTGGTCGGCTTCCTGCACGCGCGCGACGCCCTGAGGCTGGTCGCACGGGATCAGTTCAGCAAGTCCAGCCTGCTGCGAGAGGTCGACCCCATCTACTTCATTCCGCAGGGCACCCCTCTCAACGTGCAGCTGGCCAAGTTCCAGCGCAACAAGGAGCGGATAGGGCTGATTGTCGACGAATATGGTGACATCCAGGGGCTGATCACCCTGGACGACATCCTGGAAGAGATTGTGGGCGACTTCACGACCTCCATGGCGCCGGCTCCCAGCGACGAGATCCATCCCCAGCCGGACGGCACCTTCCTGGTCGAGGGCTCGGCCAACATTCGCGAGCTGAACAAGGAGATGAACTGGCACCTCCCCACCGACGGCCCGCGCACCCTCAATGGTGTGATCCTGGAGTACCTGGAAGAGATCCCCCAGCCCAACATCAGCGTCAGGCTGGCGGGCTATCCCATCGAAATCGTCGAAGTGGAGAACAACATGGTGAAGATGGCGAGGATCATGCCGCACCTGTACCGCGACGACTCGGATTACGAGGATTGAAAAAAAGGCTGCCGATGGCAGCCTTTTTCGTCTCACTCGTTCTCGTCATCCGGCTCCAGCACCAGGGTCGGGATCAACTCGCCAAACACCTGCTGCAGCTCGTCACGGTTGGCCAGCAGATCTTTCAGCGTGTAGCCATCCATCACGGCGAGGAAGGCGTTCATCGCCTCCTTCAGGGCGCTCTTGAGCAGGCAGACGGAGACGATATGGCAAACCGGCGAACCACAATCGATGCCGTCCAGATTGCCTTCCAGCGCCCGGATCACCTGGCCGATGTTCACCTCTTCCGGCGCGCAGGCCATGCGGATGCCGCCGTTCTTGCCACGCTGGGACTGCAGGTAACCCAGCTTCACCAGCTGGTTAACCACCTTCACCATGTGGTTGCGGGACACGTCGTACAAGGCGGACACCTTGGCCACGCTAGACAGCTCACCCTCCGGCAGGGTGGCCAGATAGAGCAGGGCTCTCAATCCAAAATCGGTATAGCTAGTCAGTCTCATAATGCCTGCGGCGCATAGCGCAAAGAATTGATGATTGATCCAGGTCAATTAAACATTTAGGATGCAACTTAGTAAGTGACATTCCAGATGCTTAATTAAAAGGGACCTCCTATGTTAGACCAAGCCACCATCGCCGTCATCAAGAGCACCATTCCTTTGCTCGAATCGGCGGGTCCTGCCCTCACCCAGCACTTCTACCAGCGCATGTTCAGCCATAACCCGGAGCTGAAGGATGTGTTCAACCTGGCGCATCAGCGCAGTGGCGGACAACCGCTGGCGCTGTTCAGTGCAGTGGCAGCCTATGCCAGGAATATCGACAACCTGGGGGCCCTGGCCGGTGCCGTGGAGCGCATCGCTCACAAGCACACGGGCTTCCTGATCCAGCCGGAACAATATCACATTGTGGGTAGCCATCTCTTGGCCACGCTCAAAGAAATGGGCGGTAGCGCGGTCACCGACGAGGTGCTGGCGGCCTGGGGCAAGGCGTATGGGGTGCTGGCCGACATCTTTATCGGCCGGGAGGGTGAACTCTACCGGGAGAAGGCAAGCCTGGCCGGTGGCTGGCAGGGGACCCGCCCCTTCCTCATCAAAGAGAAACGCCAGGAGAGCGAGCTCATCACCTCCTTCGTGCTGGCACCCGTCGATGGCAAGCCCGTGCTGCACTTCAAACCGGGGCAGTACATCAGCATCAAGCTGGTCCATCCCGATCTCGAGCATCAGGAGATCCGCCAATACTCCCTCTCCGATGCCCCCAACGGACGCGACTACCGCATCAGCGTCAAGCGCGAGCCACAGGGACAGGCCTCCAACCTCTTGCACGACAAGCTTCACGTCGGTGACGAGGTGGCACTGATGCCGCCGGCGGGTGACTTCTTCCTGCAAGAGGAAGCCACCACCCCGGTGGTACTGCTCTCCGCCGGGGTGGGGCTCACCCCCATGCTGAGCATGCTCAACCACCTGTTGGCCGGCCAGCATCAGGCCGAGATCCGCTGGCTGCACGCCTGCGAACAGGGCGCCCTGCATGGGTTTGGAGAAGATATCCGGGAAAAGAGCCGGCAGCACGCGCACCTGCAGAGCCGCACCTGGTACCGGATCCCCGGCGAGCGGGACGTGCAGGGGGTGGACTACGACTTCAGCGGCACCATGCAGCTGGAGCAGGTCACCGACCTCATCCCGGCCAACGCCCACTACTATTTCTGCGGCCCCGTCCCGTTCATGAAGTCGGTGAAGGAGCAGCTGGGCAATCTGGGCGTACCTGCCGGGCGGATGCACTACGAGGTCTTCGGTCCCCACCAGGAGATCTGATCCCGACTCACCGCCACGCACAAAGGACAAGGCCCGGACACCTAAGTGTCCGGGCCTTCTTTATGATGCCTGGCCGCCTGGGATCAGCGCATCGCCTTGGCGCGGGCGATGGCATTGGCGGGCATGCGATTGCCGAGCCGGCCGAGCAGGCTCGCCGCCTTCTGGTGAGTCGCCTTGTCACCGATGACGGCGCCGTGCAGCCAGTGATAGGCCTCCTCGTAATCCAGCGGGCTCCCCATGCCCTGCAGCAGCATCTCGACCCACTCCATCTGTGCCCGCAAGAAACCGAGGCTGGCGGCTTCCCGCATCAGGGTCTCGGCCCGCACCAGATCCTTCTGGACCAGAATGCCCTTCCAGTAATAGCGGCCGAGCTGTTCCAGCGCGGGTGCCAGCCCCTGGTTGGCGGCATCCCACATGTACTGCACGCCTATCTGGGCGTCGGGCTTGATGCAGACCCCCCAGGCGAGCATGTCCCCCCAGAGGAACTGATAGGCGGGGATCTTCATCACCGAAGCCCTCGCCTCGATGTCCTGGGTCAGCTGGCATCTGTCCTGCTTCACTCTGGCCAGATGGCGCCCCTGCTCTATCCAATTGAGCAGCTCGTCCTGCCGATAGAGCGGCACCGCCTGTAGATCACCGGTGGCGGGTGACACGGGCGCCGCCTTGGGCAAGGGGGCCGCAGCTGGCGCAGTCGCTTCCGGGACTGCGGCTGCCGGAGTAGGTGCCGGTGCCGTCGACTCCGGCACTGGAGCCGGGGCCGCAGCCGAGGGCAATGGTGCCGGCGAGGGCGTTGTCGAGGCGGGGGCGAGAGCCGTGGCAGCCGAGGGAGCCTGAACAGACGCAGCCGCCCCCCCCTGAGTGGGCGTGGCAGCCGACACCGGCTCGGCCCCCTGCACGGGGAGGCTGCACAAACCGACGATGGCGATGAGGGTACTGGGTTTCATCATAGGGATCTCCTGCTGCCCTCTGTTATCGGCAGCCGGGCTCATCTCCTTAGCCCGCCACACGCCGCCAAAAACGACAAAGGGGAGCCGAGGCTCCCCTTGTGATCGACGATACGCCTTATTTGACGAAGTCGACGCCCAGCTGGATGTCGGCCTTCAGGGTGGCCAGCATGCTGTCCATCGCTTCCTGCTCAAAGGCGCTCAGCTTGCCGTAGTCCAGCACGGTCTCGACGCCGTTCTTGCCGAGCAGCACCGGCTGCGCGAAGAAGGTGGCGTGCTCGCCGTTACCTTCCACATAGGCGCACTCGATGACGTTGGCTTCGCCCTGCAGGCCCTTGATGAGCGACAGACCGAAGCGGCAGGCCGCCTGACCCATGGAGAGGGTGGCAGAACCGCCACCTGCCTTGGCTTCTACCACCTCGGTACCGGCGTTCTGGATGCGCTTGGTCATGGCAGCGACCTCTTCAGCGGTGAAGCTGGCGCCTTCGACCTGGGAGAGCAGCGGCAGGATGGTCACGCCACTGTGGCCACCGATAACGTTGATGCGCACCTTGTCGACGTTCAGGCCCTTGGCGGCAGCCACGAAGGTCTCGCCACGGATCACGTCCAGGGTGGTGACGCCGAACAGGCGACGCTTGTCATAGACACCGGCCTTCTTCAGCACTTCGGCGGCGATGGCGACGGTGGTATTGACCGGGTTGGTGATGATGCCGATCAGGGCCTTCGGGCAGGAGGCGGCACACTTTTCCACCAGATTCTTGACGATACCGGCGTTGATATTGAAGAGATCGGAACGATCCATACCGGGCTTGCGCGCCACGCCGGCGGAGATCAGCACGACATCGGCGCCGACCAGAGCCGGGCTCGGATCTTCACCGCAGAAACCTGTTACTTTCACGTCAGTCGGGATATGGCTCAGATCTGCCGCCACGCCCGGGGTGACCGGTGCGATGTCATACAGGCTCAGTTCGGAACCGGCAGGAAGGCGATTTTTCAACAGCAGAGCGAGGGCTTGGCCGATGCCACCGGCGGCACCCAGAACGGCAACTTTCATGATCAACTCCATGTCTAAGCGTAGGTTTAAGGTTGTTTCTAGTTGGGGTAAGGCTGTCTTTTATTGTGCGCCTCACCTTAAAGGATCCCCTCCTAAAAAACAATCTGATAACAGTTGTAATCACAGGTTCTGTGAGCCAGGGAACAAGCGGCGACGAAAGCGGAGAGGAATATGCGATAAATGGGAGGAAAGACACAGATTTCCTGTGCCACCCTCACCATTAAGAGGTAAATACGACTGCTTCAGGACTGGAATGCCAGTGCCCTGCGCTCACACCAGCGGAAACCTATTGTTAACAATCCATTCATGGTCAGGTAGAGGGCGCCGGCCACGGTGAACACCGCCAGGGTGTCATAGGTCTGGGCGTTGAGGCGCTGAGCCAGCCCCATGATGTCCATGATGGTGATGGTACTGGCGAGCGAACTGCCCTTGAGCACCAGGATCACCTCGTTGGAGTAGGCGGGCACCAGTCGCCGGGCGGCGTGACGCACCTTCATCCACAGGGTCTGCCCGGCGGAGAAGCCGAGTGCGCGGCAGGCCTCTACCTCACCGGCCGGAATCGCATCGAGCGCCCCCTTGAACAAGCGGGTGGAGTAGGCGGCGGTGTTGAAGCCAAGCGCCAGCACGGCGCAGAACCAGGGCTGCTTGAGCAGCGGCCAGAGCGCACTCTGTTTAAGCCACTCGAACTGGCCCGGCCCGTAGTAGATAAGGAAGATCTGGATGAGCAGCGGCGTGCCGGTGAAGACCAGTACCCAGAGCTGCACCAGCTGGGTCGCCACCGGAATACGACGTTCCAGCACCCAGGTCATGCCGGCCGCCAGCAGTACCCCGAGCAGCAGGCTGAACGCAGTGAGCTGCAAGGTGATGGCCAATCCCCCCAGCAGGGTCATGAGATAGTCCTGCATGATCAGCCTCCGTAACGGCGGGTATAACGGGCCGCCAGCTTGAGGCCGAACTCGCTCACCAGGCTGATGGCCAGATAGATGAGGGCGGCGGCGGCGTACCAGGTAAAGGGTTGATAGGTACTGGCAGAGGCCATCTGGGCCTGGCGCATCATCTCGTTCACCCCGATGAGGGAGACCAGGGCGGTGTCCTTGAGCAGCACCAGCCACTGGTTGCCCAGCCCCGGCAGGGCATGACGCCAGGCCTGGGGCAGCACGATGCGAAAGAAGGTGTGCCCCTTGCCAAGGCCGAGCGCCAGCGCGGCCAGCCGCTGCCCGGCGGGCACCGCATTGAGGGCGGCCCGCAGGGTCTGGGTGGCATAGCTCGCGAACAGCAGGGAGAGCGCCAGCACGCCGCAGGCGAACGGGCTGAACTCCACGTACTCGCCGGTGATGAGGAAGAGCACCTGGGTCGAGCCGAAGTAGATGAAGAGCACCACCAGCAGTTCGGGCAGGCCGCGGATCAGGGTGGTCAAGGTGGCCACCGGCCACACCAGGGCAGGCCGCTTGCTGAGCTCGGCGGCGCTGAACGCCAGCGCCAGTACCATGCCCCCGACCAGGGATGCCAGGGCCAGCCCGAGGGTCATCCAGGCTGCATCCAACAACAGGTTCAACATGGCTTACTGCGCGAAGTACTTGTCATAGATCTTCTGATAGGTGCCGTTGGCCTTGATCTCGGCCAGCCCCTTGTTCAGCTGGGTCAGCAGCTCCAGGTTCCCCTTGGCCACCGCGATGCCAAAGCCGGTGCCGAAGTACTTGGCGTCGGTCACGGGGGAGCCGATCACGCCGTACTCCTTGTGCTGCTTGAGCCAGTCGGCGGCGACTGCGGTATCGGCAAACACACCGTCGGTACGGCCGTTCATCATGTCGAGGAAGGCGCTCTGGTAGCTGGCGTACGGCACGGTCAGCAGACCCTTGCCTACCCAGTTGTCCACCAGATAGGACTGGTGGGAGGTGCCGTTCTGCACGCCGACTGTCTTGTCCACCATCTCTTCTGGCCCTTTGAAGGCGCCCTTCTTGGCGACGAACACGGCGGAGTTCTCGTAATAGATGTCGGAGAAGTCGACCTGGGCGGCCCGCTCCGGGGTCACGTCCATGGCGGCGATGGCGGCGTCATAGCGACGGAACTTGAGGCTCGGGATCAGGCTGTCGAAGGCCTGGTTGTGGAAGCTGCACTCCAGCTTGGCCTGGGCACAGATGGCGCGGGCCAGATCGATGTCGAACCCCTGAAACTCGTTCTTGTCATCCAGGTATTCGAACGGCGCGTAGGTGGCCTCGGTGGCGAACTTGATCTCTTTCGCCAGCACCTGGGTGCTCAGCAGGCCCATGGCGGCGACCAGCAACAGACTCTTTTTCATGACAGCTTCCTTATCGATTCAATATCAATGCATCAAGAATTCGGCAAACCGGCTGGTTTGCGGGGCCTGGAAGATGGCGGCGGTGCCGGATTCGATGATCCGCCCCTTCTCCAGATAGATCACCTGACTGGCCACCTTGCGGGCGAACTCCACCTCGTGGGTCACCACTACCTGGGTAATGCCGGTCTGGCTCAGGGTGCGGATGATCTCCGCCACCTCTTTGGTAATTTCAGGGTCGAGGGCCGCGGTCGGCTCGTCAAACAGCAGCACCTGGGGATCCATCATCAGGGTACGGGCGATGGCCACCCGCTGCTGCTGGCCGCCGGAGAGGCGAGCCGGCCAGGCATCGCGCTTGTCGGCCAGTTGCAGCTGGGCCAGCAGGTAGGCGCCCTTCTCGATGGCGGCCTCACGGCTCATCCCGAGCACCTTGACCGGGGCTTCAATCAGGTTCTCCATCACGGTGAGGTGGGGCCACAGATTGTACTGCTGGAACACCATGCCCACCTTGCGACGCAGCGCCTGAGCCTGGCGGTTGAACTCGGCGGCGGGAAGGGTCGACGGGAAAGAAAATTCACTGCCTGCGATGCGCAGCACGCCGGCATCCGGAATGTCCAGCAAGTTCATCATGCGCAGCAGCGAGCTCTTGCCCGCCCCGCTCGGTCCCAGCAATACCAAGGTCTCGCCGGGAGCAGTCCGAAAACTCACCTGTTGCAGCACCGGCACCTTGTGCCAGGATTTTTCGACGCCGATTAATTCGATACCCATACAGCCCAACTGAATAAGTTTTCAAAATTTCGTCCTGATTCTAGCGTCAGCATACGTTGATGCAAGCTATATTTGAATCAATATGCAGAACAAGCGCCGCTTCCTTGCCAAAACAGGCATATGAATGCAAAATAGCGACGCTGTTCGTATCTGCCGCCTGAGCGTGACAGGCGGTCACCACCCTCACTCGTGAGTCCAAGATGAAACATAACGACAAGCAAGAAAAACTGGCCAAGGCCTTTAAAGCCTTGCTGAAAGAGGAGCGATTCGGCTCCCAGGCAGAGATAGTGACTGCCCTGCAAGAGATGGGCTTCGAGAACATCAACCAGTCCAAGGTCTCGCGCATGCTGAGCCGCTTCGGCGCCGTTCGCACCCGCAATGCCAAGATGGAGATGGTGTACTGCCTGCCGGTGGAACTGGGCGTCCCCACCACCTCCAGCCCCCTCAAGAATCTGGTACTGGACGTCGACCACAACGGCGCCCTGGTGGTGATCCACACCAGCCCGGGTGCGGCCCAGCTCATCGCCCGCCTGCTCGACTCCCTCGGCAAGGCCGAAGGGATCCTCGGCACCATCGCCGGTGACGACACCATCTTCATTACCCCAACCAGCGACACCGACATCGAGGAGCTCTACCTCTCCGCCCTCGAGCTGTTCGAACAGACGCCGTAAGGGGATCCACCGCCCAGCGGCGGTCGCGCCAGAACGCAAAATCCCGGCCAAGGCCGGGATTTTTGTTATCTGCAGACCGGGCTTATTTGCCCTGGGCCACCAGGAAGTCGACGGACGGCGCAAAGAAGGCCGCCCCGGTCACCGCCCGGGTGAAGCGCAGCAGGTGATCGAAGTGGCTGCCCTCCCCCTTGTACATGCTGGCCAGCATGGCGTTGAAGTGCAGCGGCGTGCGGCAGCAGGAGATGAAGTAGAGCCCCTGCTCGCTCATGGTGCCCCAGGGCATGCTCTGGCGCAGGATCTCCATGGACTCCCCCTTGGGGGTCTTGAGGTTGACCCGCTTGATGTGGGAGGTGAGCGGTTTGTCGGCAGACTCATACTCGATGTTGTCGGCCTTGGTGCGACCTATGATGTCTTCCTGCTCCTTCAGGGCCAGCTTCTCCCAGTCGCTCATGGCGTGGACCCAGCGCTGAACATGGATGTAGGAGCCACCGGCGAATTCGCCCCCTTCGAGCAGCGCCACCTCGGCCCTGTGATCCTCCTGCGGGTTCTCGGTACCGTCGACGAAACCGGTCAGATCGCGACAATCCAGATTGCGGAAACCGCGCACCTCTTCGGCCAATTCCACCAGGCCGGCCAGCAGGGCCATGACGCGCTGACCGGCATGATGCAGCACATCGACACGATCGGCACGCAGTTGCACGAACAGATCGAAGGGAGTATTCGGCGCCGTCTGGCCATTGGCGGACTGCGCCATGAAGCCGCGGAACTGGGGCGGACGGGCGGCGGGGTAGAGGTCATCCCAGGCATCGGCGCCCACGGCGATCAGACCGCTGAAGCCGGCATCGGGGAAATCGGCGCTCACCGACTCCCACAAGGTCGGCAGCCTGGCCAGACGGGCCGTCAGTTCGGCGGCATCACCGGTGCGGTTGAACATCAGATAGAGGGCGTGCAGATTCGGCTCTGCGCAGATCCCGGCTTGGGCTTTCATGTCTCTCTCCAAAGGCGTTGGCTATGGGCGTGGCGCGATTATAAACCAGTGCCATTTCAGTTCATTGATTTCGCGACGATATCGCGCGCTCAGGGCAAGGGGTCAAACAACACCAGGGAATGGGGGGCCACGGCCACCCGCGCCCTCTCTCCCTCCAGGGGCTCCCCTATACTGGCCTCCAGCTGCTGCCCCGCGCACTCCACCAGCACGCGGCAGTGATGACCCAGGAACTGCTGCTCCCGCACCGTCAGCTCGCCGTCAGCCGCCGTCGTCAGCGCCAGCTGCTGGGGCCTGAGCATGAGCTGCAGCCGCTCCCCGACCGCACGGCCATGAGGCTCGTGACCACAGATGGTCCCGAGGATGGTCTGCACGCAGTGGCTGTCCACCACCTCGGCGTCCAGGTAGTTGACCCCGCCGAGAAACTCCGCCACGAAGCGGTTCTCGGGGCGGCGATAGAGTTGCTCCGGCTGCCCCGCCTGCTCGATGTGGCCGGCCCGGAACAGTGCCAGCCGATCGGCGAAAGCGAAGGCCTCCTCCTTGCTGTGGCTAACGAAGATGGCTCCTATGCCCTGTTGCTTGAGCAGGGTGCGGATCTCGAGGATGAGCTTCATCCGCACCTGGGTGTCGATGTTGGAGAAGGGTTCATCCAGCAGCATCAACCGTGGCTTGCACACCAGGGCACGGGCAATGGCGACCCGTTGCTGCTGGCCGCCGGAGAGCTGATGGGGATAGCGCTCCCCCAGCCCCTGCAGATTGACCAGCGTCAGCGCCTCCTCCACCTGCTGCTGGCGCACGGAACGCTCGAGCCGCGTCAGGCCGAAGCCGATGTTGTCCGCCACCGTCAGATGGGGAAAGAGGGCGTAATCCTGGAAGATCATGCCGATGTTGCGCGCCTCGGGGGGCACATTCTCCCCCGGTCCTTCCAGCAGTGTCTCGCCGAGGCGGATCGCCCCCCCGGCCAGCGGCAACAGCCCGGCAATCGCCTTGAGCAAGGTGGTCTTGCCACAGCCACTCGCCCCCAGCAGGCAGACAATCTCGTTGTCGGCCACCGTCAGGGACAGCTGCTCCAGCACATTGCGACCGTTGTAGCGGCAGCTGACATTCTCAACCTGCAGGCAAGACACGACTGACATCCTCATATTTCTGTTGTTCCAAAGCGGCGGCAACCGCTCGACACCCTGCACGCCAAGGCGCGATGGCGCCGTTTATATCACGTTTTCGGGCTCAATGGCCCGGGCCATCCAGGCTGCGGTTGATCCAGACCAGGGGGATGAGCCCTACCAGCACGATGACGATGGCGCCGAGCGCTCCCCGCTCCAGCATCTCGTCCGAGACGAACTGGTAGACGTGGGTTGCCAGGGTCTCGAAGTTGAACGGTCGCAACAGCAGGGCGGCGGGCAACTCCTTCATGGATTCGATGAATACCAGCATGGCGCCGGCAAAGAGGCCGCGCCGCACCAGCGGCAAATGGATGCGACGCAGCATGCCGCCCGCCCCCTGCCCCAAGGATCGGGCCGCCATGTCGAGGCTGGGGGAAATCTTGTTCATGCTGCTCTCCACCGAGCCGATGGCGATGGCCACGAAGCGCACCAGGTAGCCGAACACGATGGCGGTGAGGGTGCCGGTCAGGAGCAGACCCGGCCCCTGCATCCCCAGCCACTCGGCCAGATCGTTGATGCCAAAGTCCAGCGCCGTCAGCGGCACCAGCACACCGATGGCCAGCACCGTGCCTGGCATGGCATAGCCCATGGCGGCGATGCGCAGGGGCAGCAGACTGCGCGTGCTTCCGTCGAGGCGGCGGAAGAAGCCGAGCAGCAGGGCGATCCCCATGGCAAGCAGGGCAGCCAGGGTCGAGACCGCCAGGCTGTTGCCAGCGAAGCGGACGAACTCCGGCGTCCACGACAGCGCGAAATAGCGCACCCCGTAGTCCAGCAGGATGGCGAACGGCAGGGCGAACCCCGCCAGCACCAGCCCCCAGCACCAGAGGCCGGCCAGCACGCGCCGCATCCCCGTGAGGGGGTAGCACAGCGGCTGCTCGAACCCCATGGACTTCTGGAACACCTGCTGACGCTGGCGTGAGCGGCGCTCCACGGCGATGAGCAGCACCACCGCCAGCAGCATCAGGCAGGAGAGCTTGGCGGCGGTGGCCAGGCTGCCATAGCCGAGCCAGGTGTCGTAGATGGCGGTCGTCAGGGTATTGATGGCAAAGAAGTGGACGGTGGCGAAGTCCGCCAGGGTCTCCATCGCCACCAGGGACACCCCCACCATGATGGCGGGACGGGCCAGTGGCAGACTCAGGCGGCGAAAACTCTGCCAGGGTGTGCAGCCGAGCAGGCGACTGGAGTGAATGAGACTGACCGACTGCTCCAGGAAGGAGGCTCGCGCCAGCAGATAGACATAGGGGAAGAGCACCAGGGCCAGCACCCAGGCGGCGCCGCCAAGGGAGCGAATGGCCGGAAACCAGTAATCGGCCGGACTGTTCCAGCCAAAGAGTGCTCGCAGCCCCGCCTGCAGCGGGCCCGAATAGTCGAGCAGGTCCGTGTAGACGTAGGCGACGATATAGGAGGGCATGGCCATGGGCAGCATCAGCGCCCACTGCAGGGCGCGTCGTCCCGGCACCTGGCACATGGCCACCAGCCAGGCGGTGGGCACCCCGAACAGCAGACTGAGCAGCACGACCCCCAGCACCAGACCCGAGGTGTTGCGAAGGTAATCGATCAGTACCGTATCGGCGAGGTGGGCAAACAGATCCCCGTCAGCCGATAGGGCCGAAAAGACGAGGGCAAGCACCGGCAAACCCAGCAGCAGGGCGGTGGCCCAGCTGCCGGCAATCCATCCAAAATTTTTCATGAGTCCACAGAGGTTGATGGGGCCCTTGGCCCCATCTGATTACAAGTCGAATTTCACTTCATCCAACAGCTGCAAGGCGTCCTTGCGGTGCTTGGCGTAGTCGCTGACCGGCAGGGCGTCAGCCTTGAAACTGCCCCAGGACTTGACCATGGCGGAAGGCTCGACACCGGCCTTGACCGGGTACTCGGCATTCACATCCGCATACATGTGCTGTGCAGTGTCGCCGGAGAGGAACTCCATCAGCTTCCGGGCGGCGTCCTTGTTCTTGGCATATTTGGTCATGGCCACGCCGCTCACGTTGACGTGGGCACCGCGATCACCCTGGTTCGGGAAGTTGATCTCGACCGCATCAGCCCAGGACTTCTGCGCCGGATCCTTCAGCATGGCGCCCAGGTAGTAGCTGTTGCCCAGGGAGATATCGCAGATGCCATCCTTGATTGCCTTGACCTGATCCCGATCGTTGCCCTGGGGCTTGCGTGCCAGGTTGGCCTTGACCCCTTCCAGCCAGGTCTTGGCATCCGCCATGCCGTGATGGGCGATCATGGAGGAGACCAGCGCCACATTGTACTCGTGCTTGCCGCTGCGAGTACAAATTTTTCCTTTGAATTCAGGCTTGGCCAGATCTTCATAGCTGATGGTGGCCAGCTTGCCGAGGCGTTCCTTGCTGGAGTAGATGGCGCGCACCCGGGTAGTCAGGGCGAACCAGCGGTTCTCCGGATCACGATAGATGGAGGGAATGTTCTCCTGCAGGGTCTTGCTGTCCACCGGCTGCACCAGGTCCTTGTCCACCAGGTCGGTCAGACGGCTGATGTCGACGGTCAGCATCAGATCCGCCGGGGAGAGCTTGCCTTCCCGCTCCAGACGCTCGTTCAGCCCCTCTTTGGCGAACACCACGTTGACCTTGATCCCGGTCTCCTTCTCGAACTGCTGGATGATGGGCTTGATCAGCTCATCCTGGCGGGTGGAGTAGACGTTCACTTCAGCGGCGAATGCCGACTGGGCGGCCAGGGTGGAGAGAGCCAGCGCCAGCATCTTCATTTTCATTGTCCGTTCCTTGTGTGCATATCGATTGATAACCATTTTCGTTTGCATTCTGCACGAGGCGCGGCCACCGGATCAAGGCGGTTCAGGGAGGTAGGATCACATATTTAACCATTGACCAAAGGAAAAGGGCCGGATGGTGTTCCATCCAGCCCCTTGAAGGCCAGTTTTTCATGCTACAAGCATCGCACTCCGGCCATCCCTGCCGCCCCCCGCGGCAGCGACATGACCGGTCGCGGCATCAGAGCGCCTCGTCGTCGCTCTCGCCGGTCCGGATGCGCACCGCCTGCAGCAGGTCGTAGACGAAGATCTTGCCGTCACCAATCTTGCCGGTATAGGCCGCCTTGCAGATGGCCTCGATCACCCCTTCCACGTTTTCGTCGGCGGTGGCGATCTCCAGCTTCACCTTCGGCAGGAAGTCGACCTGGTACTCGGCCCCCCGATATAATTCGGTATGCCCCTTCTGGCGACCAAAGCCCTTGACCTCCGAGACGGTCAGGCCTTCCACCCCCAGGTTGGCGATGGCCTCGCGCACGTCGTCCAACTTGAAGGGTTTGATAATCGCAGTAATCAGCTTCATCTGGTTGCTCCCAATCCATGGTATGTCACGAATGGGTCATCAATTCTTGTGCCAATTATTTTTATTGTTTACTTTCATAAGGATAGCCATTAAACCTCGAGCCTTTGCGGCTCCGGATCACCAAGGAAGCGCATCTCGCCCCATTATGAGGCACCAAGCTGCACCAGGCTCCCTTGATGCACCAAATGAGAGCATCACCCCATGTTAGTCATCTCCAACAGCGTGATCATCCCCTGGCACGAGCTGCAGTTTCAGACCATGCGCGCCCAGGGAGCCGGGGGCCAACACGTCAACAAGACCGACTCCGCCGTCTGGCTGCGCTTCGATTACCGCGACTCCCCCAGCCTGCCGGATCTCTATAAGGAGGGGCTGGAGAAACTCAGTGACAGCCGGGTCCACGACGGCTTCATCCAGATCAGGGTAGAGACCCACCGCAGCCAGGACATGAACCGCAAGGAGGCCATGAGCCGCCTGACCGAGCTGCTGAAAAAAGCCGCCTGGCGCCCCAAGGCCCGCCACGCCACCAAGCCGACCCGCAGCTCCCAGCGCAAGCGGGTCGACGCCAAGAAGCGCAAGGGGGAGATCAAATCCACCCGTGGCAAACCCGTGCTGGATTAGCTCGCCCATCCTTCGTAGGAGACACCGTGAAGTACAGTTTTTGTGAGTGCCGCCAGGGGCCCCTGCTCGTCGCCATCGATCAGGGCGGCCTGCGTCACGTGGAGTTCATGCTGGGGGAGCGCCCCATCCTGCCGCAGCCGGACTGGCAGCGGGATGACCAGGCCCTGGCCTCCTTCGTCGAGCAGTTTGACGCCTACTTCGCCGGCCGGCTGCGCCACTTCGATCTGCCCATGGCCGCCCGGGGCACCCCGTTCCAGCAGTCGGTGTGGCGCGCCCTGTGCGACATTCCTTACGGCCAGACCGTCAGCTACCTCGAGATAGCCCAGGCCATCGGCAACCCCAGGGCGGTGCGGGCGGTGGGCGCCGCCAACGGGCGCAATCCCTTGAGCATCATAGTGCCCTGCCACCGGGTGATCGGTCGCAGCGGCGAGCTGACCGGTTATGCGGGCGGCATCCCCATCAAACGCTGGCTATTGGCGCTGGAGCAGCAGGCTGCCGACGATTTCGTACTGCGCCCCTGAAAATGACATGCACGCTCATCAAGTGCTGACGGCTGACACCGGCATCACAGCAAGCCGTGACCGGGAGCCAACCCCTTGCCAGCGGATAAAACACTGATCATTGAAATGAATGCAGCATGAGCCCTGCATCTCACAGGCATCAGCCAGTGTTTCCAAAATGAACGGAATATGAAGCATCACCTCAGAAGGGCTTCAGACACCCTCAGGCATCATGGCTTCACACTTGGATGATATGGCTCATCCCTCATTCAAGTGGCACCCATGTGACGCTTCCAATCTGTCTTTTTCCCCGCGCCTCCTCTGAGGCGCTTTTTTTTGCCGACGAACAGCCACAAAAAAGCCCGCCGAAGCGGGCTCTGACCGGTGGTGCCGGTTGACGGGATCAATCAGAGGGCGAGGAAGAGCCCGGCCAGCGAGGCGCTCATCAGGTTTGCCAGCACCCCCGCCATGATGGCACGCATGCCGTAGCGGGCGATGAAAGACTTGCGCTCCGGCACCATGGCCCCCAGGCCGCCGATCAGGATCGCCATGGAGGAGATGTTCGCAAAACCGCACAGGGCGAAGGTGACGATGGCCTTGCTCGAGGCATCCAGCGTCTGATCCTGCACCAGGGCGATGAAGGCGACGAACTCGTTGATGACAATCTTGGTGCCGATCAGGGCGCCTGCGGCCTGGGCCTGCTCCCAGGGCACACCGATCAGCCAGGAGACGGGGGCGAACAACCAACCCAGGAGGATCTGGAAGCTCAGCTCCAGCCCCACCAGGTCACCGGCCCAGCCCAGCAGACCGTTGAGCAGGGCGATCACCCCGACGAAGGCCAGCAGGGTGGCGCCCACGGCGACGGCGATGTTGAGACCGGACATGGCGCCATCGGCGGCCGCCTCAATCACGTTGGTGGCGCGGGGGATCACCACGTCCTCGTGATGATCCACCTCTTCGGCAGCGGGCGGCACCAGGATCTTGGCCATGGCAAGCCCCGCAGGCGCCGACATGAAGGCCGCCGCGATCAGGTATTTCAGCTCGACCCCGATGCTGGCGTAACCCACCAGGGTACCGCCCGCCACGGAGGCGAGGCCGCAGCTCATCACCGCGAAGAACTGGGAGTCGGACATCTTGGAGAGATAGGGTTTGACCACCAGCGGCGCCTCCACCATGCCGACGAAGATGTTGGCGGTGGCGGAGAGGCTCTCGGCGCGGCCGGTGCCCAGCAGCTTCTGCAGGCCGCCGCCAAGCAGGGCAATCACTTTCGGCATCAGGCCGATGTGGTAGAGGATGGCGATCACCGCAGAGAAGAAGATGATGACCGGCAACACGTTGAAGGCAAAGATGAAGCCCAGCTTGAACTTGGCCAGATCGCCAAACAGGAAGGCGATCCCCTCCTGACCGTAACCGATCACGCTGCTGACGCTCTCGCTGACACCGTTGAGCACCTGCTGACCGGCGGGCAGCCAGAGTACCAGGGCGGCGAAGAGCACTTGCAGGCAGAGGGCCAGGCCCACTGTTCGCAACGGGATACGACGACGATTATCAGAGCAAAGCGTGGCCAGGGCCAGGATGCTCAGGATGCCGAGCAGGGCAATCATAGGGACTCCATCAGGTGGGGCAAAAGATGGGCGCGGATTCTGCGCCCCCTGCCCCGCCACTGCAAGTCCAGTTGGTTACAGCCCTGTTAGCAAAAACGTTTGCACGATACCGGTTGCGGCAACTGACTGATTTGGCTCGATTTTGGTATCAAGCGAAAACCAGTGTTCTTATATGGAAACGATCATTCCTCCAGGCCGGACAATTTTCCCCCGAGCCAGGGGGCGAGATGCTGCTCCCAATAGGGATGAGGGCCGAAGCTCTCCTTGAGGAAGTCGATGAAGAGACGGATCTTGGGGTCCAGGTGCTCCCTTCTGGCGTAGACGGCGTGCACCGCCATCTTCTGGTTCGGCTGCCACTGGGGCAGCAGGGGAATGAGCTGGCCTGACTGCAGCTCCTTGTCCAGCAGGTAGTTCGCCACATAGGCGATGCCGAGCCCGGCCAGGGCGGCGTCGCGCACCGCCTCCGCCAGATCCACCCGGTAGTTGCCCGCCACCTGCACCGTCTGGCGCTCCTTGCCCTGACGAAACGACCACTCGTGGTAGCGCCGCTCCCGGCTCTGGTAGGTGATGCAGTTATGCTGGGCCAGATCCCTGGGGTGCAGCGGCGTGCCGTGGCTCAGCAGATAGTCCGGCGAGGCCACCAGCACGAAACCGATATCCGCCAGCCGCTGCCCCACCAGCCCCTGGGGCTTGTCCTCAAAGGTGGTGATCCAGAGATCCAGCCCCTCATCCACCAGATTGGTGCGGCGATCGAACAGGGAGACTTCCAGCTCCAGATCGGGGTAACGGGTCTGGAAGGCCTTGAGCAGCGGGATCACGTGCAGCCGGCCGAAGGACTGGCCGACCCCCAGATGCAGCACGCCGCTCACCTTGCCGCGACGTTCCGCCACCATGGACTCCGCCTCCTGGGCCACCGCCACCAGGGCGCGGCAGTGACGGGCATACTCCTGGCCGAGCTCGGTCAGGGCGAAGCGGCGGGTGGTGCGCTGTACCAGCTGGGCCCCGAGTCCGGTCTCCAGCAGGGCAAGCTGCTTGCTGATGTGGGACTTGGAGACCCCGAGCCGGCGCGCGGCCGCCGAGATGCCTTGCTCGCGAACCAGGGCATCGAAGATCACCATTTGGGGAAGACGTTGCAGCACGGGATAACCAGAGTGAGGGGCGAGCCCCCATTATTCCAGAGCGGCCCGCCAGGGGGTAGGGTCAGGGCGCCAGCGCCTCGATGATCTTCCTCTTGAGCGGATCGCTCGCCGGATTCTGGTTGGCGCCATAGCTCGCAATCAGTTTACCATCGCGGCCCACCAGGTATTTGTGGAAGTTCCAGTTGGGCGCGTCACCGTCGGCAGCAGCGGCCAGCCCCTTGAACAGGGGCACCGCATCCGAACCCCGCACCGCCACCCGGTTGAACATGGGGAAGGTGACCCCGTAATCGCGCCGGCACACCTCTGCGGTCTTGTTCTCGTTGCCCGCCTCCTGCCAGAAGTCGTTGGAGGGGAAGCCCAGCACCATCAGCCCCTGCTCCTTATAACCCTGATAGAGCGCCTCCAGATCCCGGAACTGGCCGCTGTACCCGCAGTAGGAGGCGGTGTTGACCACCAGTACCACCTTGCCCTCGGTCAGCTGGCAGAGGTTGTGGCGCCGGGTGCTGTTGAGCTCCCGCATCTCCACGTTGAGGTAATCGGGGCAGGCGGCAGACGCCGCGCCCGAGCCGAGCAACAACAGCAGGGTGAACCATTTCATCGACGTGACTCCTCGCGTTTTCTCCATCATACGCAAGATCCACGCACAAGGTTCAGGGATCAGTGCAGCGGGATCCCGGTCAACCAGCCGTGGCCCCAAAAGATGAGCAAGGCCGTGATCGCCAGACCGGCACCCAGGCTGATCCCGGTTCCCTGCCAGCTCGCTTCGGGCCGCGGCTTCTGCTGCCAGTCCCGCACCGAAATCCAGACGATGCTCACCAGCGCCCAGAGGCCGATACCGCCAAACAGCACCAGGGAGCGGGCCTCGCTGTTGACCGTCAGGTGGGCGCCGGCCCAGAGCAGGGTACCGAGCAGCTGGGGATGCACCAGCCAGCGGCGCAGGTGATTCTGGCCCTGCCCGCTGCACAGCAGGATCAGGGATACCGGCATGGCCGCCATGGTCAGGGTCGGGCCCCAGGCGGGCAGCGGGTAGAGCGGCAATGGGCTGGCGCTGCGCCAGCCGGCCAGGATGCAGGCAATGGCGACGAACACCAGTAGCGAGAAGAGCCCCTTGTAGCGGTTCTCCCCCAGCCGCTCGCGCAGGCGGGCCCGGTGGGCCACGGCGAAGCAGGGATAGAGGTGGGTCAGGGTAAACAGCACTACCCCCAGGGTCAGCAGGATCATGGGTGGCTCCTCGCACATTGCCCCTCGCAATTGAGGAGATCACTATGCCGCAAAGCCTCTCGTCAGAATACAAAAACCATATAAAAGACAGCAGGATAATAAAAAAGCCGATCCGGGGATCGGCAAGTGCGTCGAAGGCGCGGCAGGCAAGCTGCCACCTCGGTTGCACGGGGCAGGGTGAGGCCGGTGCCGGGCACCGGCCAGAAGAGCATCAGTTGCGCAGCAGATAGAGGGCGGCCACGTTACGGGCCGTGAGCTGCAGGTTGGTGGTCGCGGTGGCGAGCGCCTCCGGCAGGGACATGGCCCGGTTGACCACGGCGAAGACCGCGTCCAGCCCATGCTCGTGCACCACGCCGCAGTCGTCGGTGAGACAGCCCGCGATGCCGATCACCGGCTTGCCAAACTGCTTGGCGCAGCGGGCCACGCCGATGGGCGTCTTGCCGTGGATGGTCTGGCTGTCGATCCGCCCCTCACCGGTGATCACGAGATCCGCGTCGGCCACTGCGTCGGCCAGTTTCAGCGCCTCGATGACGATCTGGATGCCGGGCTTGAGCTCGGCACCGAGCAGGCCGATCAGGGCAGCCCCCATGCCACCGGCAGCGCCGGTGCCCGGGATCTCCTTCACCTGGTGGCCCAGCGCCTGTTCGATGCAGTCCGCATAGCGGGCCAGGTTGGCATCCAGCTCGGCCACCATCGCCGGTGTGGCCCCCTTCTGCGGACCAAACACGGCAGATGCCCCCTTGGGCCCGCACAGCGGATTGTTCACGTCGCAGGCCACCTCGATGTGGAGCCCACTCAGGCGCGAGTCCAGCATGTTCAGGTCGATGCTGGCCAGCTCACTCAGGCCACCGCCCCCCAGGGCGATGGGCGAACCGTCCGCCTTCAAGAGCTTGCCGCCGAGGGCCTGGATCATGCCGGCACCGCCGTCGTTGGTGGCACTGCCACCGATGCCGAGGATGAGGTGGGTCACCCCCAGATCGAGGGCCGCCAGGATCAGCTCGCCAGTGCCAAAGCTCGAGGTGAGCAGCGGATTGCGCAACTCCGGCTCCACCAGATGCAGGCCGGAGGCCGCCGCCATCTCGATCACGGCGCGCTTGCCATCCCCCAGCAGGCCGAGGAAGCCTTGCACCCGGTTGCCAAGGGGCGCGGTCACCTCGACCGGCAGGATGCGGCCTCCGGTGGCATCCACCAGGGACTGCACCGTCCCCTCGCCACCATCGGCCATGGGCAGCTTGACGTAGGTGGCATTCGGCAGCACCTGCTTGAAACCGGCCTCGATGGCATCAGCCACCGCCATGGCGCTCAGGCTCTCCTTGAATGAATCCGGGGCGATCACAATTTTCATATCAGTTCCTTAGGCGAGGCCAAACACGCCAAACATCAGGGTGGAGACGGCGGCAATGGTCAGGCCGACGGCGGTTTCGTAGGGGATGAGCTTGAGCCGCTCGCTGACCCCCATGTGGACGCTGCCCCCGGTAGCGTGGAAGAAGGAGCCATGGGGCATGTGGTCAAACACGGTGGCACCGGCGTGGATCATGGCGGCCCCCGCCAGGCTGGTGACGCCGAGCTCGATCAGGGTGGCGCTGAACACGTTTGAAGCAACCACGGTACCGGCCGTGGTCGAGGCGGTCGCCAGCGACATCAGGGCGCCCGAGATGGGGGCCAGCAGGTAGGAGGGCAGGCCGGAGGCGGTCAGGCCGCTGATCAGCACATCCTTCAGGCCGGAGTTGGCGATGATGCCCGCCAGAGTCCCTGTCCCCAGCAGCATGATGGCGACCGGCGCCATGCGGGCGAGACCCGAGACCGCAAACTGGTTCACTTTGGAGAACTTGCCCATCATCAGGGCGCCGACCAGGCCGCCCAAGGGCAGCGCGATGAGCGGATCCACCACTATGCCGGCGACAGGGCGCAAGGCCAGCAGCAGGATGGCCACCAGGGGCGCACTGATGGCGGCGGCAAAGCCCGGCAGCTTGACGCCGTCGAAGCTCACCACCTCGTCGGCAGCTACCTTGCTGCCCCGGTTGTTGAGGCGCTTGGCAAGCCAGTAGGCCATCACCAGGCCGAACAGGCCCGGGATGATGCCGGCCGCCATCACCGAGGTGAGGGGCAGGTGGAAGGCATCGGAAGCGGCAATGGCATTGGGGTTCGGGGACATGACGTTGCCCGCCTTGCCGCCGCCTATCATCGCCAGCAGGATGGCCGCCTTGGAGAGATCGGCACGGCGCGCGATGGCCAGCGCTATGGGGGCGACCGTGATGACCGCCACGTCCACGAAGACGCCGACCGCAGTCAGGATCAGGGTGGCCAGGGCCAATGCCAGCAGGGCACGGGTCTCACCGAGTTTGCGGACTATGGTCTCGGCGATGGTGGTAGCGGCGCCCGACTCGATGAGCACGCCGGCCAGCACGCCGGCCGCCAGGATCCGCATCACGGCGGTGGTGATCCCCTGGGCGCCGCCGATCATCAGGGCGACGGTCTGGGTCAGATCGGCCCCGCCGATCAGGCCGCCGGCCAGGGCGCCGACGATCATGCCGTAGGCGGGCGGCACCTTCTTCAGAATGAGGAAGATGGCGATGGAGAGCGCGGCGAGAGCGCCGAGCGCGGATACAGGGATCATGACGGGCACCTTTTGTTGTAATGAGTGGCGCCATTATGGAGATCCCCGCCCGGAATGCTTTGGCAAAAAAGCCAAAAATCACCGTTTTAAAATCAACATTTATGTTCAAAAAAACAAATCAACTGTCGAGACTGAGCCCGAGATAGAGCAGAAACTTGTCGTCTAACTTGTTGAAATTCAACCCGGTTATCTGCTCTATCCGGGTCAGCCGATAACGCAGGGTATTGGGGTGAATGAAGAGGGCATCGGCACAGGGATGCAGATCACAATCCTGCAAGAAATATTGGCGCAGCGTCTTTTGCAACACCCCCTTGGTGTCCTCTTTCGCGAGCGCCAGCAGGGGCGCCCGCAGCTGATCCGCCTGCCAGGAGTCCGCCAGGCTGCCAAGCAGCACGGGCAGCCGGTAATCCTCGAAGAAGTAGACCTGCTTGCGCGGCGCCTGGCGCATGCCACGGTGCAAGGTGTCCCGCGCCGTCTGGTAGGAGAGCGCCAGCCCCTCTATCCCGGCGAAGTAATCACCCACCCCGATGCGCACCCGGAAGTGGGGAATGCGGGCGAGCAACTGCCTGATGCGGCTGCGCTCCTGGGCCGACTGCCACACGCCGTCGCTCAGTTGGGCCGGCTTGAGCACCACTATCTCGTCCAGGCCGTTGATGGCCACCAGGTTGTCCCGCTCCGGGTGCTCCAGCAGATGCACCAGCTCCCGCAGGCGGGCGGGCTCTGCCTCCTCCAGGGCCAGTACCGCCACCACCCGAGGCTGGGTCAGATCCAGCTCGAGGAAGCGGGCCGCCTGCTGCAGCTGGTCCACCCGCCCCTCGCCACGGATGAGTTGCAACACCAGTTCCTCCTTGTGGCGCTTGTCCCACTGCAGCTGCTCGGTGAGCGCGGCCTGCTCCAGGATGAGCTCGGCAGTCATGCGCACCAACTCGGCGTAAGCACGAACGATGTCCGGATCCCCCGAGATGCCGATGACCCCGAGCAACTCCCCCTGGTAGGCGATGGGCAGGTTGATGCCGGGCCTCACCCCTTTGAGCTGCTGGGCCGTCGCCTCGCTGATCTCCACCACCCGGTTCTCGGTCAGGGCCAGCACAGCCCCCTCATGGCGCTGATGCAGCCGCTCCGGATTGCCGGACGCAATGATCAGGCCATGCTCATCCATGACGTTGACCGAGAAGGAGAGGATCTTCATGGCCCGGCTGACGATCTGCCGCGCGAGAATGGCATCAAGCTGCATGAGGACTCCGCTCTACGAAGGGGGAACAGGATATGAAGGGCATGGAAACTCCGTGTAAAAACCTGAATGGCGGCGCAAAGATGCCACATCATCAAGACAAGCGAGGGGGGGATCGCTAGAATAGGCCACTTTACCTCAGGTGTGGCCCGACCGGGATCACGGATTTGACGCGACCCTTGGCGATGCACCTGCCGTTATCTGATGGATTCCGCTATGGACTATGAATTTCGCCGCGACCCGTTCGGTGGCTATCGCGCCCGGTTCTCCATGGGCCACGAAGCCATCGGCCAGTGGCTGATCGACGAGGTGGGCAAGGATGAGGAGAAGCTCGACCAGCTGTTCTCCATCATCGACGAGCTCTCCAGCCGTACTCGCGTCGAGTACCAGCTTGCCGGGGGGGACTACTCCCTGCTGCTCACCCATGAGGAGGCGGAGGTCAAGGCCAACGTCCTCAATATCGCGCTGGACGAGGATCTCGACGATCTCGCCTACTACGATGATGAACAGCTGGCCATGTGCGGGCTGGAAGATTTTGCCCAGGTCCTCACCTCCTGGCGCGCCTTTATCCGCAACGAGGATATGGGCTAGACCCTTTTATCGACCGGGCGCGACCGCCCGCTGCAACCCAACAGGATTGACTATGTCTATTTACGATTTTGATGACGAACTGCCGGAAGACGAGCTGGAAGAGCAGCCGAAGAAACCCGCCCAGCCCAAGAAAAAGGGCAAGCAGGTGCTGAACACCCAGGTCAACCTCAGCCCGCGCGATGCCAGCCGCCTGAACGGCATGCACGTGGAAGCCATCACCACCCTGGACGACGTCAGCCTGCCGAAGAACGTCATCTTCAAGGCCGGCCTCATCGCCCTGGGCGAACTGGAAGCGACCAAGCGCGCCGACATCATCGCCCGGGTCATCGCCGAGTCAGGCCGCTAAGGCCCACGCTCACGCCGTCGTCGATGGCGAGACATGCCGACCCGGTCGTCAGACCTTGCAAAACGCCGGAGCCCTGCTCCGGCTTTTTTATGGTGCCGGAAGCGGGCTCACTGGCAGCCAGGGCTACGACCACGCTATTGACCCTTGTGTCATGGCGGGGCGGCTCGTTAAGGTGCGTCCCCTCGAAGACCAAAGGAGACTCAATGCTGCCACTTCCTGATTCCCTGATCTGGGCCGTACTGGCGCTGGCCGTACTGCTTTGCCTGGCCCGCCGGCGTATCCCTGGCCTCTTTCTGCTTGGCATCGCCCTGCTCGGCGCGTTCTGGCTGGACCGCATCACGCCGCTGGCCCTCACCGTCAGCGTCGCAGGCTTGCTGCTCGCCTGGCGTACCCCCGCCCTGCCCCAGCCCTGGCGCGGGATGGCCCTTGCGCTGGTGATGGTCTGGGCCATCGCCCTGACCCTGCACCTGGTCCCGGGTTTTGACAACTTGCGGGTGCTGGACAGGGTGCAGGCCAGCCCCGCCAGCGTGCCCTTCACCCTCTACCTCAACCTGGACAAGCCGCTCATCTTCTTCGGCCTGTTGCTGGCCTGGCCCACCCTGCTCGGCCCAGGAGGCCCCCTGCGCTGGCGACCACTTGCCCTGTTGCTGTTACCCCTGGCCGCCCTGCTGATCGCCGCCTGGCAACTGGACGCGCTCAAACCCGAGATCGGCCTGCCCCACTGGTGGTGGCTGTTCGCGTTCAACAACCTGTTTTTCACCTGCGTGGCGGAGGAGGCGCTGTTCCGGGGGTTTATCCAGCAGGCCATCACGACGCGCAGCCGTGCCTGGGCAGGCATCTGCATCGCCAGTCTGCTGTTCGGGGCCGCGCACCTGGCCGGTGGCCCGCTGCTGGCGCTGTTCGCCACCCTGGCCGGCGCCTGCTACGGTCTGGCATTCCAGCTGAGCGGACGGCTCGGTGTCGCCATCCTGCTCCACTTCCTGTTCAACTTCGCCCACCTGGCTCTGTTCACCTACCCGCTGGCCAGCCGCTGACAAGCCTCGGTTTCACGGATAAAAAAATGCCCCGCACCGGCAGGTACGGGGCATCTCGTCAGGCCCGGGGGGTCAGTCCACGTAGAAGGTCTGCTGGAAGGTCAGCGTCTGCTTCTGCCCCTCCCCCATGATCGTCAGGGTGAACTGGTAGGTGTCCTCGTTGCGATAGGGCAGCACCGCCAGGTAGTAGATGGAATCCCCCTCCTTCACCTCCTGAAACTGCAGGGTACGGAGAGTCCCGGTGAGGTTCTTGGCCTCGCCGCTGATCCCCACCGCCTGTGCCACGCCCTGCTTGTTCTGCACCGCGATGTTGACGATGCCGTTGTAGCGGCTGCGCTCCAGACCATAAGCCTTGGCCACCTCGGGGGTGAGGAAGCTGGAGTTGAAGGCGCTGTAATGCACCCGCCAGGGGCCCAGCTCCTTCATCTGTTCGGCCCGCACCGGCAGTACCATCAGGAGTGCCAGCAGGCAGCTCATCCAGACTGTTTTCATGATGTCATCCTTCTCGTGTTCCACTCTCCAGCAGGGCGGCAATCTCGGCGGGGATCTGCCTCGGCGCCTCGATGGCAACCGTCTTGTGGCGACCCAGCTCCCCCCGCACGATGCGAACCTGCCCCTTGGCCACCTTGCACTGCTTGGCCAGGTACTTGATCAGGTGACTGTTGGCCTGACCATCCACCGGCGGCGCCGTGATGGCCACTTTCAACTCGTCCCCGTGCAATCCGACGATCTGATCCCGGCTTGCCTTGGGCTGGATCATGAGATGCAGCACAAGCTCGTTCCCTTCCCGCAGGACGGCTGGCATCAGATCATCCACCACAGCTGACCGAACAGATCCCCCAACAGATAGTTTATGGCCTGCAGCGCGATGAAGGCGACCAGCACGGAGAGATCCAGCCCGCCCAGGGCCGGCAGGATGCGGCGGATCGGCGCCAGGAAGGGCTCGGTCAGCTGGTGCATCACGTATTCGATGGGGTTGCGACCCTGGCTGACCCAGCTCAGGATGGCGCGGATCAACAGGATCCAGAAGATCATGGAGCCCGCCTTCTTCAGCACGGTGAGCGCCGCAAACAGGCTGAGGGTCAGCCAGTCGGTCAGCAGCACGTTCATGCTCTTGAGCAGCGCCAGCTTGGCGAAGGCGATGAGGAGCGCCAGCAGCACCGAGGCCATGTCCAGCCCGCCAAAGCCGGGAATGACGCGACGCAGAGGTACCACCAGCGGATTGGTCAGCTTGACCACCATCTGGCTCATGGGGTTGTAGAAGTCGGCGCGGGCCCACTGCAACCAGACTCGCAGCAGCACCACCATGAGGTAGAGATCAAAAACCGTGTTAATCAAAAAGTAAGCCGTGTTCATCCGGGCTCCTTGCTAAAAGAGGGTTCAAAAAAGGGTTTCCATCTCGCCGGCCCGGGTAACGGCCGCCTGCATGGCACGCGCGGTCAGCGGCATCAGCCCCTGCTCCTGGAAGGTCTTGACGGCCTCGGCCGTGGTGCCGCCCTTGCTGGTCACCTGCTCGCGCAGGGTCTGCAGCGACAGTTCGGGATTCTGCTCCACCATGGCGGCAGCCCCCAGCGCCGTCTGCTGTACCAGCAGGCGGGCCTGCTCCGGTGTAAAGCCCATGGCCTCGGCCTCTTCGGCAATCGCCTGCATGAACAGGAAGAAGTAGGCCGGGGCACTGCCCGCCGCCGCGATGACGCCGTTGATGCCGGACTCCTGCTCCACCCAGAGGGTCTTGCCCACCGCCTGCATCATCTGCTCGGCAAAGTCGCGATCGGCCTGCTCGATGCCTGACGGCGCGTAGAGCCCCGTCATCCCCAGCCCCAGCAGGGAGGGTGTGTTGGGCATGGTGCGGATGATGCGGCCATGGCCCCCCGCCATCTCCTGCAACCGCTCAACCCGGATGCCGGCGGCGATGGAGACCAGCAGCTTGCCCGCCAGCGAGCCCAGTTCGGCCACCAGCGCGGCCAGCATTCCCGCCATCAGCTGGGGTTTGACCGCCAGCACGATCACTTCGGCCTCGCGGGCTGCCTCGGCATTGTCCTGGGTGATGCGAATGCCGAACTGGCTGGCCAGTTCGTCAAGCTTGGGCCGGCTGGGGTTGGCCGCGATGATACGTTCAGCCGGATAGCCAGCCTGGATCAGGCCTGCGATGATACTGCGGCTCATGTTGCCTGCGCCGATGAAGGCCAGCACTCTGTGTTGCATCACTCTCTCCTGTCGCAGGGGTGAAGGGGACTACCGTGCCTGCCCGCTCCGGCGGCAACGCGGCGTACCATCCCGCACTCCTCATTGATGATATGAATGGGAAGCCCGCGCATCCTGGTGCGAGCCCTTGTCTGTGTCATGCCTGTGAATAGTCGCGGGCGCCGAAGATGGCGGTACCGACCCGCACCATGGTGCTGCCATGGGCGATGGCGAGCTCGAGATCCTCGGTCATGCCCATCGAAAGGGTGTCGACGCTCGGGTATTGTTGCGCAAGCTCGGTGAACAGAGCCTGCATGCGCGCCATCTGGGCGGCCAGCACCGACTCGTCACGGGTGTGCTCCGGAATGGCCATCAGACCCCGCAGCACCAGATGTTCACTGCGGGCCACCAGGGCAGCCAGACGGAAAATCTCTTGCTCAGACGTACCGGATTTGCTGCTCTCTCCGCTAATATTGATTTGCAGACAGACATTTAGCGGCGCCAACCCGGCAGGACGCTGGCTGTTGAGCCGCTCGATGAGCTTGTCGCGATCGACGCTTTGCACCCAGTCGAACCGCTCCGCCACCAGTTTGGACTTGTTCGATTGCAGCGGGCCGATAAAGTGCCACTCTATGTCTGTACAGGCGGCCTGCTCGCGCAGGGTATCTATCTTGAGCGCCGCCTCCTGGGCATAGGATTCGCCGAAGCGACGCTGCCCGGCGGCATAGGCAGCCTGGATGTCCCCCAGTGGCTTGGTCTTGCTGACCGCAAGCAACTGGATGTGATCGGCGCCACGGCCGACGCGCCGGGTGGCCTCTACAATACGTTCCTTTACCTGAAGCAGGTGCTGGGCAATATGGCTCATATTTCGTTCGTGATCTTGTGATGGGAGAATAACAAATCTATGGATATCACAGAGTTATTGGCATTCAGTGTAAAGCATAAGGCCTCGGATCTACACCTCTCCGCCGGGGTTCCTCCGATGATCAGGGTTGACGGAGAGGTTCGCAAGATCAATTTGCCCGCCCTGGATCACCGGGAAGTTCACGCCCTCATCTACGACATCATGAACGACCACCAGCGCAAGGAGCTGGAAGAGAACTTCGAAGTGGACTTCTCCTTCGAGGTGCCCGGCATGGCGCGTTTCCGGGTCAACGCCTTCCAGCAAGCCCGCGGTTCAGGCGCCGTGTTTCGGACCATCCCGAGCACTGTCCTGACCCTGGAGGATCTGGAGGCGCCGAGGATATTCAAACAGATAGCAGAATTCCCCCGTGGCCTGGTGCTGGTGACCGGGCCAACCGGCTCGGGCAAATCCACCACTCTGGCGGCCATGGTCGATTACATCAACGACAACTTCCACCACCACATCCTCACCATCGAGGATCCCATCGAATTCGTGCACGAGAACAAACGCTGCCTGGTCAACCAGCGGGAGGTGCATCGCGACACCAAGAGCTTCAGCAATGCCCTGCGCTCGGCCCTGCGTGAAGACCCGGACATCATACTGGTGGGGGAAATGCGCGACCTCGAGACCATCCGTCTCGCCATGACAGCGGCCGAGACCGGTCATCTGGTGTTTGGCACCCTGCATACCTCCTCGGCGGCCAAGACCATCGACCGTATCATCGACGTCTTTCCGGGATCCGAGAAAGACATGGTGCGCTCCATGCTCTCCGAATCCCTGCGGGCGGTCATCTCCCAGACCCTGCTCAAACGGATCGGCGGCGGCCGGGTGGCGGCCCACGAGATCATGATGGGCATCCCCGCGGTGCGAAACCTCATCCGGGAAGACAAGGTGGCCCAACTCTATTCCGTCATCCAGACCGGGATGACCCACGGCATGCAGACCATGGACCAGAGCCTCAAACAGCTGGTCAATCGGGGCATAGTCGCCGCCCTCGATGCCAAGGCCAAGGCGGTCGATCCCAACACCATTTAAGCCAGCACCCAAGGAGACGTTATGAACATGGATGTTCTGCTCGCAGCACTGGTTGAACAGAAGGGCTCGGATCTCTTCATCACCGTCGACGCTCCCCCCACCCTCAAGGTGAACGGGCGCTTCATCCCCCTCGGCGATAAACCGCTCGACAGGGAGGCAGCCCTGACCCTGGTCAGGGAGAGCCTGGATCATGCCCACTTTGAGCACTACACCCGCACCCGGGAGGCCAACTGCGCCATTCAGCGGGCAGCCCTCGGCCGGTTCCGGGTCAGCGCCTTCTGGCAGCAGGATATGCCGGGCATGGTGCTGCGCCGCATCGAGACCAAGATCCCCACCTTTGACGAGCTGATGCTGCCCTCCATACTGCAGGACGTCGTCATGGCCAAGCGCGGGCTGGTGCTGTTCGTCGGCGCCACGGGCGCCGGCAAGTCCACCACCCAGGCGGCCATGATCGGCTACCGCAACCAGCACGGCGAGGGGCACATCCTGACGGTGGAGGATCCGGTGGAGTTCGTCCATCAGCACGATCGCTGCCTAGTGACCCAGCGGGAGGTGGGACTAGATACAGAGTCTTTCGACACCGCACTCAAGAACTCCCTGCGCCAGGCACCGGACGTCATCCTCCTCGGCGAGATCCGCTCCCAGGAGACCATGGAGTTCGCCATCCAGTTCGCCGAGACCGGTCACCTCTGCCTCGCCACCCTGCACGCCAACAACGCCAACCAGGCACTGGATCGCATTCTCCACCTGGTGCCGCAGGAGAAGCACCGCCAGTTCCTGTTCGATCTCTCCTTCAACCTGCGCGCCATCGTCGCACAACAGCTGCTGCCCGCCGTCCATGGGCAACGCCGCGTCGCCGCCTTCGAGATCCTGCTCAACACGCCTCTCATCACCGACATCATCCGCAAGGGGGAGATGCAGCGGCTCAAGGAGGTGATGACCAAATCCAGCGAACTCGGCATGCAGACCTTCGATCAGGCGCTGTTCACCCTGTTCTGCGCCGGCCAAATTGGCTACAGTGAGGCCCTTGCCCATGCCGACTCCGCCAATGACCTGCGGCTGCTCATCAAGCTGTCCGGTCGCGAGCAACTGGGAGCCGGCACACTCGACAACGTCACCCTGGATGAATGAGGGGGCGTCCGTCACCGCAATGAAAGGAGAGTTATGCTGATTGTGGTTTCCCCGGCCAAGACGCTGGATTACGAGTCACCTCTGGTGACGTCCCGTTTCACCCAACCCGAGCTGCTGGACCACTCCGCCGAGCTGATAACGCGGGCCCGCGAGCTGAGCCCGGACCAGATCGCCAGCCTGATGAAGATCAGTGACAAGTTGGCAGGCCTCAACGCTGCCCGGTTTGCCGAGTGGCAGCCGGACTTCACCCCGGCCAATGCCCGCCAGGCTTTGCTGGCCTTCAAGGGGGATGTCTACACCGGGCTCGCGGTGGACGACTTCAGCGATGGTGATCTCGACTTCGCCCAGAACCATCTGCGTATGCTCTCCGGCCTGTACGGGGTACTGCGCCCGCTGGATCTCATGATGCCCTATCGCCTGGAGATGGGCATTCGCCTGGACAACGCTCGTGGCAAGGATCTCTACCAGTTCTGGGGCGACATCATCACCACCCGCCTCAACCAGGCGCTGGCCGCCCAGGGGGACGACGTGCTGATCAACCTCGCCTCCGACGAATATTTCAAATCGGTACGCCCGAAGGCCCTGCAGGGGCGCATCGTCACGCCGGTGTTCAAGGACGAGAAGAACGGCCAGTTCAAGATCATCAGCTTCTACGCCAAGAAGGCGCGCGGCATGATGGCCCGCCACATCATCAAGCACCGCCTGACCAGGGTGGAGCAGCTGACGGGCTTCGACGCCGAAGGCTACTACTTCGTGCCGGAAGAGTCCGATGCCAGCACGCTGATGTTCAAGCGCGCTGAAAATTAATTACAAACGGAGGGAACCAAGTCAGGGATCCTCGGGTCTGACTCTGTGAATCCTCTGTTGTAAGCACTTTTTGTTGGCCGACGTTCATGCGTCGGCTTTTTTCTGTCCGCTGCATCCCGGTGCTGGCCCGCCAGGCAGCAAACAGCAAAACGGCCATCCGAGGATGGCCGTTGCAACTGCGCTCTGGGGCATTACTTCTTTTTCTTCTTCGCCGACTTCTTGGCATCCTTCGGCTTTTTCTTCTTCACCGGCACCCGCGCCTCCTTGTGCTTGGGGCGCAGCTCGTCGATCACCCGGCGCTTGAGGCGCTCCTCGGTGTAGCGCTCAATCTTGGCCACCATGGCCATGTCGTGGGCTTCCACCAGGCTGATGGCGCAGCCGCGGTTGCCGGCTCGGCCGGTACGGCCGATGCGGTGCACGTAGACATCAGCGCCGTAGGGCATGTCGTAGTTGATGACATGGCTGACGTTCGGCAAATCGATGCCGCGGGCGGCCACGTCGGTGGCGATGAGGAAGGGCACCTCCCCTTCGTGGAACTTGCGGATCGACTCGATGCGTTTGGCCTGCTCCATCTCGCCACGGATCCAGGCGCAGGAGACACCCGCCGCCTGCAGCTGGCCGGAGAGCTCTGCCAGCCGCTCACGAGTCTTGACGAAGATGATGGCCTTCTGGGTTTCCGGGTTCTTCAGGATGTGCACCAGCAGGGCCAGCTTGTGGGCGGCGTCGTCCGCCAGATGGACCCACTGGGTGATGGGGCGGCGTTCGCTGCGGGGCGGCTCGGCGTGCAGCTCCACCGGGTCTTTCAGGATCTCGCTCGCGAACTTCTCAAGGCCGGCCCCTTCCAGAGTGGCGGAGAAGAGCATGGTGTGCTTGCGGTAGCGTGCCTCTTCCACGATGCGGTTCACGTCCTTGATGAAGCCCATGTCCAGCATGCGGTCAGCTTCATCCAGCACCAGCACCTCGATATCGTGGCTCTCGAACTCCTCTTTCTCGATGTACTCGAGCAGGCGCCCAGGGGTCGCCACGACGATGTCGGTGGTCTTGGTCAGGGCGGGCAGCTGCTCTTCGTGGCTCACGCCGCCGATGATGGTCTCGATGCTGAGATGAGTGTGCACCGCCAGCGCCTTGGCGTGGGCACTCACTTGCAGCGCCAGCTCGCGGGTCGGGGTCAGGATCAGCATGCGGCAGGGGCCCGGCTTGCGGCGCGGGAAATCCAGCAGGTGCTGCATGGCCGGCAACAGGAAGGCGGCGGTCTTGCCGGTCCCCGTCGGGGCGGATGCCAGAATATCGCGGCCGTCCAGGGCTGGCTCCAGCACCATCTGCTGGATGGTGGTGGGGCGGGTGAATCCCATCTCGGCCAAGGCCCGGCTGAGGGCTGGATTCAGGTCGAAATCATCAAAGGACTGGCTCATGGCAATACTCGGTCATTAAGGAAACGGCAGATTATAGGCGATTATGTCGTCGGCTCCTATGGTGACTGTGTCTTAGCCGCTATAATCGCCGACCATTTTCTGCGGGCAGGCACAGAACGGGATCCGGATGGGACGAAACAGCGGTTTTACCTTCAAGCAATTTCACATCGACCACGACCGTTGCGCCATGAAAGTGGGGACCGACGGCATCCTGCTGGGAGCCTGGGCCCCCGTTGCCGGTGCCCGCCGGGTGCTGGACATCGGTGCCGGCAGCGGCCTCATCGCCCTGATGCTGGCCCAGCGCACCGCCGACCATTGCATGATTGACGGGGTCGAGCTGGACAAAGATGCAGTTGGGCAGGCCAGGGAGAACGTGGCGACCTCCCCCTGGCAGGGCCGGGTCAGCATCATAGAGAGCGCCATCCAGGACTATAGTGCCGCCCCCTATGACCTCATCGTCTCCAACCCACCCTACTTCGTGGCAGGCCAGACATTTAGCGACCCGGCAAGGGCGCTGGCCCGCCATACGGGGGCGCTGGATCCCCGCGAATTGCTGGCCGCCAGCCAGCGCCTTTTGAGTCAGGATGGCCTGCTGGCCCTGGTGCTGCCCACGGCGATGGCGGATGAAATTTTATGCATTTCGTCGAGTTATGATCTGCACGCTGTTTGTTACACAGCTGTTATCACCAGAGCGGGAAAAGAGGCAAATCGTGTTTTATTGCTGCTTGGCAGAGGATCAAACAAGTGCGAGAGGGGTGAAATTGTGATCCATTCTGCTGATGGAACCTATTCCGACAGATACATCCAACTAACCAGCCCCTTCTATTTGAAGATGTAAATTTTGTCTTGAACTATTTTTTCACATCATTATGCTGACTACCAAATGAGCGCCCGCTCAAGACCAGTTCAAACCACTGGTCGCGATGAAAAAATCAGCGGGGCTCTTTTTTTTACCCCCGAACAGTACCGGTCACTGACCAATAAAAAACTATAACAAGCAATAGTTTACAAGACAGACGAGGTTGAACTTGACGAAATCACTCACATTGTCCGACGTACTCGGATTGGGCTTCATGACCTTCGCCTTCTATCTGGGCGCAGGCAACATCATCTTCCCGCCCCTGGCCGGCTTCATGGCCGGTGAGCACCTCTCCCTGGCCATGCTGGGCTTCCTGGTCACCGCCGTGGGTCTGCCCCTCATCACCATCATCGCTGTCGCCAAGGCCGGCAACGGCTGGGCCGGCATGACCAAGCTACTGCCAGCGGGCGTAGCCACCGCCCTGGCCGTCGCCATCTACATCATCATAGGCCCGGCCTTTGCCGCCCCCCGTACCGGCCTGGTCGCCTACGAAATGGGCCTCAAGCCCTTCCTCGGCGACATGGGCCAATCCGGCCTGGCCGCTTACACCGTGCTCTTCTTCGGGGTCGCCATCCTGGTCTCTCTCAACCAGGGCAAGCTGATGGACGCCATCGGTAAGTACTTGACCCCGGTCCTGATGGTGCTGCTGCTGACCCTGGCCATCGGCGTCTTCGTCGCCCCCCAGGGCACCATGCCCGCCGCATCCGGTGACTACCAGAGCGCACCTTTCGTGAAGGGCATCCTGGAAGGCTACAACACCATGGATACTCTGGCGTCCCTGATGTTTGGCGCCCTGATCGTCGATCTGCTGCGCCAGAAAGGCATCAACGACTACCAGAGCCAGTTCAAGTACCTGGCCATCGCAGGCATCATCTCCGCCATCGGCCTGTCCGTGGTCTACGTCTCCCTGTTCCAGCTCGGCAACACCGCTGCCGGCGTCGCCACCGACGTGACCAATGGCGGTGCCATCGTCAACGCCTATGTGCTGAGCCTGTTCGGACAGCCGGGTCAGTTCATTCTGGCCGCCATCATCACCCTGGCCTGCTTCACCACCGCCGTGGGTCTGATCTCCGCCTGTTCCGACTTCTTCCACAACCTCACCGGCATGAGCTACAAGAAGCTGGTGGTGTTGCTGGGCGTCATCTGCGCCGTGGTGGCCAACGTGGGCCTGAGCCAGCTCATCAGCCTCTCCATCCCGGTACTGGTCGCCATCTACCCGGTTGCCGTGGCACTGGTGCTGGTCACCTTCCTGAAGGGTTACTTCGGCCGTCCCCGCCTGGTGTTCCGCTCCGTGCTGCTGGTCGCCTTCCTGTTTGGCTGCCTGGACGGCCTGGGTGCCGCCGGCATGAAGATGGATGCGTTCGCCTTCCTGCCGCTGTTTGACAAGGGCCTGGCCTGGTTGCTGCCGACCCTGCTGGCCTGCGGTCTGGGTGTCATGGTGCGCGGTGGCGATAAACTGGCTGCCGAAGCCGCCTGATATCTCGCGACATCGCCAACAAGATAGAAAAGAGGCCAGCTGATGCTGGCCTCTTTTATTGGTGCTGATAGATGTGAAATGAGCCAGCACTCAGAGCACGGATGCGGGCTTGGGTTTGCCATCCAGGCCGTACCAGTGATGTTCGAACCGGCCGCCGTGCCAGCGCAGGGTGCCCCAGGGCTGATCGGCCTGCCAGCGGGGGAAGCTGATCTCCACGCGGTTGTCTTCGTACTTGTAGAGAGAGGTGTGGATCTCTATATCCGACAGGATGAGCAGTACCACCCCACCGATGAAACTCCATTTCAGCATCTTCCACATGGCGGTTACTCGAAGCAGATCTCTATGGTGGCACGGCCAAACTCCGAGTCGAACGGCATCATGATCTTGGCGCCGTCGGCCCGGTGGGTGATGGTGTGATTGGGACCGGAGACGATGACGGGGGTCGCCATGTCGAACTCATATCCCTTCTCCCCCAACATGCGCTTGGCGCCGCCCGTCACCATGTTGGTGATCTCGCCCACCATGTCGGTCACTTCCTCATTGATGGTGGTCGGCGCTTCCCCCAGCATGCGGCGCATGATCTCCAACGCCAGCCCCTTCTCGAAGCTGATGGAGAGGGAGCCCCGGGTCTGCGGACCCACCATGCCGATGAGGCCGGAGACGTCGCCCCGCGCCAGCTCGTCCGTCTTGCGCTTGGGGGCACCGGGTTTGAGCTCCAGCTGCGCCATGGTGGAGAGCACGTTGAGCAGGGAGAGCAGGAACGGGTTTACAAAATCAGCCTTCATCTTGACTCCCTACGGTGGCAGAGCAGCTCGCACATTGACCATGAGCTTCTATGGTCTTGTTGGTAATAGTAAAACCATGCAGGCGAGCCTGCTCGGAAAAGGCGGCGTCGATGGCCGGATCGTGCAGCTCCACCACCTCCTTGCAGCGATCGCAGATCAGCAGCTGCATCGGATGGGCATGGTCGAAGTGGCAGCAGAAGATGAAGGCGTTGAGCGACTCCACCTTGTGGGCGAACCCCTGCTCGAGCAGAAAGTCGAGGGCCCGATAGACGGTAGGGGGCTTGGCATGGGCCTCGGTCTGCTGCAACTGGGCCAGCAGATCATAGGCGCTGATGGCATTGCCATGGGCGGCAAGCAGCCGGAACACCTGGCGCCGGGTCGGAGTGAAACGGATCCCGCGCTGCTCGCAGAGGCGTTCCGCTCGTTGTAGAAGTTGGTCTTGATTCATGTTCACGCAGATACCCTGTCAATTAGCCGGATACTATCACAGGGCCTCCCTGGCGCGGGGACAAAATTCATTTTCGGAGCCTGTCTCACGTTGTGGTAGAATCCGCCCCCTTGTTTGGCCAACCCGGATGATTTTTATGCAGGCGCAGCGCTTCTCCATCGCCCCCATGCTGGACTGGACCGATCGGCATTGCCGTTACTTCCACCGTCTGATGACCCGTCAGACCCTGCTCTATACCGAGATGGTAACCACGGGCGCCATCATCCACGGCAAGGGGGACTACCTGGGCTACAGCGAGCAGGAGCACCCCATCGCCTTGCAACTGGGTGGCAGCAACCCGGCGGATCTGGCTCGCTGTGCCAGGTTGGCCGAGGAGCGTGGCTATGACGAGGTCAACCTCAACGTGGGTTGCCCGTCTGATCGTGTCCAGAACGGCCGCTTCGGCGCCTGCCTGATGGGCGAACCCGCCCTGGTGGCCGACTGCATCAAGGCGATGCGCGACGTGGTGGATATTCCGGTGACCGTGAAGACCCGCATCGGCATCGACGAGCAGGACTCCTACGAGTTTTTGCAGGCTTTCATCGAGCAGGTGCGGGATGCCGGCTGCGATACCTTCATCGTCCACGCCCGCAAAGCCTGGCTAAGCGGCCTGAGTCCGAAAGAGAACCGCGAGATCCCGCCGCTGGATTACCCCCGCGTCTACCGGGTCAAGCGGGATTATCCGGATCTGACCATCGCCATCAACGGGGGCGTCACCAGCCTGGAGCAGTCCCTCGAACACCTGCAACACCTCGACGGTGTCATGATGGGACGCGAGGCCTACCAGAGCCCCTACATCCTGGCCGAGGTCGACAACCGGATCTTCGGCATGACCGGCGAGGTGCCAAGCCGCCACGAGGTGGTGCGGATGATGCTGCCCTACATGGAGCAGGAGCTGGCCAAGGGCAACTACCTCTCCCACATGACACGCCACATGCTGGGACTGTTCCAGAACATGCAGGGCGCCCGTGCCTGGCGCCGTCACCTCAGCGAAAACGCCTGCAAGCCCGGGGCCGACATCCAGGTGGTGCTGGACGCCATGGCCAAGGTGCCGGAATTCGCGCCAGCCGACTCGGTGGAGTAATCATGTATCGCTTCACCGGTTCCTGGCTGCACAAGGCGCTGGTCCGCCTCTGTGCCGGCCTGCTCGCCATTCTGGGCATCAAGCTCAGCGCCTTCTACTTCATCGGGCTGTTGATCGTGCTGGGGCTGCACCGGGATCAGATCCTGGGCTGACCCTGGCTGACAAGATAGACACAAGAAAAAGCCGGGGCAACGATGCTCCGGCTTTTTTGTCTGCTGCGCGGACCACGCTGGGCCAGGCTCACTCCTCCAGCGCCACGAATTGCAGCTCCGGGGGAGAAGAGGTCAGCACGTCGGCGCAGTAATCCCAGGTCGAGATGCGGTAGTGCTGCAAGTCTTCATCCAGATGCAGGCCATCGGATTCCTGATGGAACCAGCTGGCGAAACGGGACGGGGTGATCAGCTGGATCTGCTCCTCGATGACGTGGCTGTCACGCCCTTCCGCCAGATCACAGTCCTCCATCACCCTCACCGCGAAGATGTGGCGGAAGCTGACCCGGCACATGGGCTGTGGCGGCAGGTCGATGCTGCGGGCGCGACCCAGCATGACGGTCAGGGTATCGCTCCAGATGTCCTGGTGCAGCTCGGCCACGACCAGGCCGGGGGGAAGCTGGCGAGCGGGGGCCCAGGGGATGGCCACCTGCCGAATGGCATTCTTCTGTTCTATATCCACCTCACTACAGCGCATGCCATATCCTGAGTGTATCTGAAACCAATTCCAATGAAGATGGCAAGAAAAAACCCGGCAGGTGCCGGGTTTCATTTGATTACTTAACGCGATTACTTGACGGCGTCTTTCAGCGCCTTGCCTGCCACAAAGGACGGCACATTGGCGGCTGCAATCTGGATCTCTTTGCCAGTCTGCGGGTTGCGACCGGTGCGGCCCGCGCGATGGTTGACCTTGAAGGTACCAAAACCCACCAACTGAACGGCATCGCCCTCTTTCAGGCTCTGGGTAATACCATTGATGATCTCTTCCAGAGCGACTTTGGCCTGAGCTTTGCTCAGGTCTGCTTTGGCGGCAATTGCATCGACAAGTTGAGCTTTGTTCATAACATTTCCTTTATGATCGGGCATTTAGCACCGGGCCACTCTATTCAAAAAAAAACACTCAGGCAAAGGCTTTATCAGCCGGATTGGCTTGAATGCTGGGGTTTTCATCAAGATCTGCGGAAATAGTCACATATCTCGTCCCTTTGCCTTCCAGATGGGTGACGGGACGCGAGAATCCGGCGGAGACTTGTATGCAGCCCCCTGCCTGATGTAACAATATCCCTACACTCCTATTGACGGTCAACAGTATTTTCCCTAGTTATAGGAGTGTCGTCAGTCGATGAGAATGACCGGAGGCGTGCGGCCAGGGTGTCGCAAGCCATGCCCATGGAGGGACTATGTTAACTGAACTGGAAAAAACCAAGCGCGCACTGGCAGGCAAGCACAGAGCGATAGACGACTGGCTGGATGCCAGGCAGGCGTTGCTGGTCGAGTACATGCGGCTCGCCGGGCTCATGCCGACCCGCGCCAAACAACGCTCCCTTCCCGGCCATGTCGAGCTGCAACGCTTCTGCGAACAGCTGGTCGACTACGTCAGCGCCGGTCATTTCGAGATCTACAACCACGTGGTCACCGCCTTCGAGCAGGCCAGCGGCGACAAGCTGGAACTGGCCAAGCGCATCTACCCCCACATTCGGGCCTGCACCGAGTTTGCACTGGAATTCAACGACAAGTACAGCAATGCCGACGAGGCCCAGCTGCTGCAACTCGACGAAGATCTGAATCAGCTGGGGCCCGTCCTGGAGGACAGGTTCAAGCAGGAAGACAGACTGGTCAAGGCGTTGCAGGTCGTCGAGTCCCTCAGTCATCAGCGGGTCTGATAGCCAATACCGGAGCCAGTTCAAGATCCTGATGTGCCAGCTGCATTACACTCTGGGACATGAACGACTAGCCCTGTGCTCGCACGCAGACCGGAGACGACCATGGCCGAGCGCCGCCACTTTACACGCATCTTCTATTTGACCGCCGCCAAGCTCACCCAGGGCGCGAACCAGTGGCACACCCAGCTGGTCGATATCTCCCTGCAGGGAGCCCTGCTGCTCAGGCCCGAGGAGTGGTCCCCCGGCGACGACAAGGAGTACGAGATCAGCTTCATGCTGGGGGGCAGCGACATCGAGATAAGGATGCAGGTCGAGCTGACCCACGTGGCCAGCAAGAAACTCGGCTTCTACTGCCACCACATCGACATCGACAGCGCGACCCATCTCAAGCGGATGATCGAGCTGAACATAGGGGAGGAGCAGCTGCTCTATCGCGAGCTGGAACAACTGCTGCAAGAGCACAGGGAGCACATTCCCCCGACCGCGCCCTGACAAGGGTCAGAGAACAAAAGGAGCGTCTCGACGCTCCTTTTGTTTTCCATCACTTTTTGCTTTGCCTCACAAAGCCTCGAGGGCATCGGAGAGCTTCTTCACCGGCACCACTTCCATCCCCTCGATGGGATGCTTGGGGGCATTGGCATGGGGCACTATGGCCCGGCGGAAGCCGTGCTTGGCCGCCTCCTGCAGCCGCTCCTGACCGGAGGGCACGGGCCGGATCTCGCCGGACAATCCTACCTCCCCAAAGACCACCAGATCCTTGGGCAGGGCCTGATCCCGGAAGCTGGAGACCATGGCCAGCAGCAGTGCCAGATCCGCGCTGGTCTCCTCGACCTTGACCCCGCCGACCACGTTGATGAAGACGTCCTGATCCGCCATCTGCAACCCGCCGTGGCGATGCAGCACCGCCAGCAGCATGGCGAGACGGTTGTGATCCATGCCCACCGCCACCCGGCGCGGATTGGAGAGCTGGGAGTAGTCCACCAGCGCCTGCAGCTCCACCAGCAGGGGACGGGTTCCCTCCCAGATCACCATGACGATGGATCCCGGAGCCTGCTCCTCCCCGCGGCTCAGGAAGATGGCGGAGGGGTTGCTCACCTCCTTCATTCCCTGCCCCGTCATGGCAAAGACGCCGAGCTCGTTGACCGCGCCGAAGCGGTTCTTGTGGGAACGCAGGGTCCGGAAACGGGAGTCATGCCCGCCATCCAGCAGCACGGAGCAGTCGATGCAGTGCTCCAGCACCTTGGGACCGGCCAGGGTACCGTCCTTGGTGACATGGCCCACCATGAAGATGGCCACGTGGTTCTGCTTGGCATAACGGGTCAGCAGGGCGGCCGCCTCCCGCACCTGGGAGACGGAGCCCGGCGCGGACTGCACGTCCGCCACGTGCATCACCTGGATGGAGTCGATGACCATGATCTGGGGCTGCTCCTGCTGGGCGATGAGGCAGATCTGCTCGACACTGGTCTCCGACAGCATGCGCAGCTTGTCGGTGGGCAGGCCCAGACGACTGGCACGCATGGCCACCTGCTGCAGCGACTCCTCGCCGGTGACATACAGGGTCTTCATGCGCTCCGCCAACCCGCACATGGTCTGCAGCAGCAGGGTCGACTTGCCCGCCCCGGGATTGCCGCCGATCAGGATGGCGGAACCGGGCACCACACCGCCGCCAAGCACCCTATCCAGTTCCTTGAATCCCGAGCTGAAGCGGGGGATCTCGGTCGTGGCGATCTCCGCCAGCGTCTGTACCTGACTGCCGATGGCACCGGCATAACCGGTATAGCGGGCGCTCTTGCCGGGGGTCGCAACCCCCAGTCTCACCTCGGTGATGGTGTTCCACTCCTTGCACTCGCCACACTGGCCTTGCCAGCGGCTGAAGGCGGCACCACATTCGGAACAAACATAGGCGGTTTTGTTTTTGGCCATGGATAACTCGGGGACAGGATGAATTCCTGCTTGATATACTGGTTTGCGACCGACAGATCAAACCCAGAATCGGAAAAGTGACTTTCCGCGGCAGGAATACATGGATTCAGAACAGCCCCTACACCTGATAGAACAACTCGTCCCCCTGCTTCGGGAAAAGGACTTCGACGACATCTTCAACCGCTTGACCCAGAACGAGAATACCAACAGTCGTTTCTTGCTGAAGATGGAGCTCAAGCGCAAGTGTACCCCCTGCCGCCGCGTGATCGACATGCGCAACGAGCTCGGTGCCCTCTGTCATGTCCACGAGTTCGACGGGGTGATCCACTTCATGCCTGCCGAGGCCATCGAGCTGTTTCAGTCCCAGTGCTACCTCTACCGGGACAGCTATACCCTGGGCGTCTACGAGACGCTGCAAGCCTGGTACAAGCTCAATCAGGGGCGCAGCGACAACCTCGCCCTGCCGCTCAACCCGGTTCGCTCCTTCGATGTCAGCGCCATACCCTTCGCCAGCCACTATGGCCGCCAGGAGGAGCGCATGCACTTCAGCTCCCCCATGGTGCTGCGCCTGGCCAGCGGGGAAAAACTGCAGGCCAAGAGCTCGGACATCTCCCTCGGCGGGATCCGGGTCTCGGTGCCCTATCTGCCCCAATACCAGAGCGGCGATCAGGTCGACGTCTTCTTCACCGGCCTGGAGCGTGAGCACCCCCACCCCATGCTGCGCCAGCCGATCGGCTACCAGATCCTGGGGGAGGAGCAGAAAGAGGGCAAATACTGGCTCCGCCTGCTCAAGAGCGGCGACACCCCCGCCTTCGACGATCTCCTGCGCGACTTCATCGAGCGCAACCGAAGCCGTTACCGGGTCAGCGTCGACTACCTGCTGTCGGCCGCCGTCATCAAGGGATATGAGCAGTTCTATCTGCCGCGCATGACGGGCATGCCGCTCTTCTTCGGCAAGGGCAGCACCCCGGCCCTCGAGATCGCCCTGCGCACCGAGAACAACCAGCACATCCTCGAGTACTGGCGCGACGCCAAGAACCGCGACATGCTCGCCACCCTGTTCACGGCGGCGCGGATGCCCTCCCTGCTGCCAGGCAAGGAGGGGCTGCGCGAAACCCTGATCTACAGCTTCACCCATTCGGTGCGCAGCCACCTCTACTTCTTCTCCGCCACCCGGGAGGAGCTGGAGCAGAGCGGGCTGACGGCCCTGTTCTTCCAGATAGGCTCCCGCCGCCCCAGCTGGCGGGTCTACAAGTTCAGCCTGGAGGCCTGCACGCTGCACGAGGCCGACCTCGACAGCCAGAAGGGCGGCGCAGGGCACCACCTGCAGGACATGCTGCTACGCGAGCGGCTCGCCCGCCTGGGCTATGTGGGCATGCTGCAGGAGATCGGGCTCGACACCCAGCGCGACGAATTCCAGTTCGACGCCAGCCAGATCCACAATGCCAACGCCTTGCAGCGCTTTGGCCACGACATTCATGCCGTCCCCTTCGAGACAGAGACGCTGCACTATGTGCAGCTGCGCAAGGAGGCCCGCTATGTACACAAGACGGCCATAGTGCTGCGCCACAAGGAGCGCGCCTGGGTCGGCTGGACTCGCGACATCTCGGCCCACGGCATGCAAATCGAGCTGGAGGAGCCCCTCGACGGGGAAAAGGGGGACATCATCCGGGTCGCCCTGCCCCGTTTGCAGGATCTCGCCAGGAACATGGATCTGCAGCACCTGCCCTATCGGCTGGTCAGCCTCAACCTGAGCCGTACCGTGCTGCACCTCTGCATCGAGGGGGAGGCGGAGCGCCACATCGGCCACCAGTTCTTCAGCCTGCTCATCGAGAGCAACCAGAACAAGCTCAAGACCACGGTGGAACACAAGCGCTATCGCGGCATGGCCCGTGCCCTGCGCAACCTCTATACCCATCACCTGTTCAATACCCCTATCTATGTGAACAAGCTCAAGGCGGCCCCCAGGCCGGCCGCAGCCGGCCTCTCTCCCCGGCCGCGCAGCCTCTCCCGGCTGCTGCGAAGCTGTGCCGAGCAAGAGGACCAGCTCAACCTCTACCCCCTTCTCCAGGGGGCGCTGCTCAAGACGCTGCTGCTCGACCCCCTGCGCACCATCGTTCGGGAAGACAAGCCGGAGGAGGAGGAGGTCTACATCGCCAACCTCCACTCACAGGGAGGCGCCCCCCTGTTTCGCAGCCACCTGGCCAGCAGTTTTGTGTCGGTGGAGCAGAAGCGCCACTTCATCGAGCTGGCCCTGCAACAGGGGGAGTTCTACTCGGTACTGGTCGGCATCTCCCGTACCGGCCGCCCGGATACCAGCTTCATCGCCAACGAGCTCGACTACATCGCCAAGTTCGCCATTCACAAGGCCAAGAAACTGGAGGAGGAGCTGTGGAGTGTCGTGGGGGTGGTTGAGCTGACCGACACCACCGAGGCTACCCTGTTCCGCCTCGGCATACCGTCAGTTACGCCTTAGCCGGTGGGGCCAGGCGCAACAACGAACAACGGGCACCAGGGGTGCCCGTTTTTTCGTGTATCACGCCGCCTGGGGATTGCGCAGCCAGGCGAGGATCTCGGGGAAGTGATCCTCCTGGGCCTGGGGCGCCGTCAGCATGTTGATGTGGTCGTAATCGAGCCGATTGCCGTTGTCCCGTCCGAGGCGGGTGTGCCGCACGGCCGAGCCCATCTCGTCGCTGAAGCGCCGCACGTCGACGGGATGGCCCAGCACCTTGTCGGCCTTGGCCGAGATCATCCAGAGCGGTGGCCAGTTGACCCCGGCCGCCGCCTCGTCATAGGCAAAACCATCGAACGGATCCCGCCAGGGGCCGCACTTCACCCAGGGAATGGTCTCCTGCAGATAGCGCAGGGGCTCGTCGTCGGCCCCGATCTTCAACCTGCGAGCAGCCAGGAAGCCGCTGTGTCGTGCCAACCAGGGGGCCAGGCGGTTCCAGATCAGGTCCACCTTCAACCAGCGCTCCGGGCTCTGTACCGAGACTCCCCGCTTGGTGCCGAAGAACACCAGGCTCGCGATTTCGTCCGCCAGCGCGGGGAAGCGCACCAGGGTGGACGCCATGATGACCCCGCCCCAGGAGTGGGCCATCCAGTGCACTCGGGCACCGGCATGGCGGGCAGACACCCAGCGCTGCAGGGCGGGCAGATCCTCGGTGATGAGCTCATGCTGGCCGTGACCGGCCCGCTCGGCGATGGCCGGGGTGCTCTGCCCCCGGCCACGCAGGTCCGCCACATAGACCTGATAGCCGTGCCGTGCCAGGAAGCAGGCCAGCCCCTTGCCGGATTCGGTGTAGAAGATGCGGCCGTTCTCGATGGCGCCGTGCACCATCAGAATGGGATCCGCGTGCACGGCGACACCGGGCTGGATATGGCGTACGTGCAGCCGGTGTTCGCCGCAGGGGACGAACAGGGATTGTTGCAACAGTTCCATCTTGTTCTCGGCTCCTCCTTGAGCAGACTCAGCCCCAGCGCAGATCTCGGCAGGCGAGCGCACCGAGCAGACAGAGCACCCCTTCCAGATCGTGGTGATTGAGGGTCGCCGCCGCCTGGGCGCGCACCAGGGGTTTGGCGTGGATGGCGATGCCAAGACCGGCCACCCCCATCATCTTGAGATCGTTGGCGCCATCGCCGACGGCCACCGTCTGTGCGGCGGGGATCCCGTGCTCCTCGGCCATGCGCTGCAGCACCTCGGCCTTGACGGCGGCATCGACGATGGCGCCGCTCACCTGGCCAGTCAGCAAGCCCCCTTCCACCGCCAGCTCATTGGCGAAGATGGCGTCCAGACCCAGTGCCCGCTGCAATGCCCCGGCAAAACGGGTGAAGCCGCCCGATGCGATGGCCACCTTCCAGCCGGCCTCTTTGAGGGTATCGACCATCAGCTGCAGGCCCGGCATCCAGGGCATGTCGGCCGCCACCTCGTCGAGGATGGTGACAGGCGCCCCTTCCAGCAGGGCGACTCTGGCCCGCAGGCTGTCGGCGAACTCCAGCTTGCCCTGCATGGCAGCCGCCGTGACGGCCGCCACCTGCTCGCCGACGCCAGCCAGCCGTGCGATCTCGTCGATGCATTCGATCCGGATGGCGGTGGAATCCATGTCCATCACCAGCAGGCCTGGCTCACTCAGGGTGGGCAGGGCGGCCAGATGGCAGAGATCGATGTCCCACTCCTGACTCTTCAGGGCCTGCACCAGCTCGGGAGAGAAACGGTCCGTCCCGAGCAGCAGCACGGGAATGCCGGCCTGCCCCCCCACGGGATAGAGGCTCGCCGCCATGTCATGACTGGCCAGCAGGCTGGCCAGGCGGGCCAGATGACCGGCCTCCAGCCCCTTGCCAAACAGAACGAGCCAGGCGCCGTCATGGGCACTGGCCGCCGGCAGCAAGGCTTCGGGAGTGAGCTGCCAGCAGGGGGCGCTGCACAGGGCGGTGGACCAGTCATGCAGGGAACGGGGGAGTTGGGACAACAACATAAGAGAGACGCCTTCCTTGGAAATCATGGGGTTCAACATGCCGACCCAGAGTAGCGTATTGCTTTTTGTACAGGCAAGCGCCAAGATCCCGCGTGCCGGGCGGGCAAGCCGTCCGCCTTCCTAGTTCATCCATCACCAGAGGCCTGCGCCGTGCGTCACCTTCCCATCAAACGAGTCATCAGCCTGGCGGCGGGGATCCTGCTCGGTCTCTGGGTGCTGGTGCTGCTCATTCACATGCAGGGAGAGAGTCAGGCCGCGCTGCACAGTGCGGCGCGGGAGCGGGCCCAGGCACTGGTCGCCTATGCCGCCCGGGACATGAGGCGCTGGATCAAGGAAGACAAGGAGAGCGAGCTGGAGCGGCTGGCCCAGGATCTGGCTGCCGAGCCCGACATCCTGGATGTCACCCTGTATGACGCCCGCGGCATTCCCCTCGCCCAGTCGGACAAGGCCGTGCCCCTGGACAGCCTGCTGCCCATCGGCACCGACAACAAGTCCCTGCCGGAACAGGGCAAGGGACGCGTCCAGTTCGTGCAGGAGATCCTGGAGGGGAACCTGACCCTGGGCTACCTGAGGATCACCCTGGAAGAGCAGAAGCTGCTGGCTGCGCAGGATACCCACCTCAAGGTGAATCAGGAGAAGCAGCGCCTGATGCTGCTCGTCATGCTGCTTGCCGGCCTGCTCATCTCCTACGGGGTGCGCCGCAACTACGTGCGGGTTCGCAAGCACAAGAAGCAGAGCAAGCCGGTCACGCCGCAAGAAGGGGGGTAGATCGCACCAGCCCGCTTGTATATAACTCTGACAGGATGACTGGCAGGAGAGCCACATGATTGCCCCCCCCTTGCCGCTGGACGAGCACAGCAGACTGGAGCGACTGCGCGTCCTCGGCCTGCTCGACCGCGAGCCCATCGACCAGCTGGATCGCCTCACCCGGCTCATCACCCGCCATTTCTCGCTGCCCATCGCCATGGTCTCCCTGACCGACGTGAACCGGCAGTGGTTTCTCGCCCGCACCGGGGTCGCACTGTGCGAGATCAGCCGGGAACACTCCTTCTGCGGCCACGCCATCCTGCGCCCCGACATCATGCAGGTGCCGGATGCCAGGCTTGACCCGCGCTTTGCCGACAACCCGCTGGTGACGGACGAGCCCCGCGTGGTCTTCTATGCGGGCCGACCGCTGCGGGCACTGGATGGCGTGGTGCTCGGTACCCTCTGCCTGGTGGATCATGCACCGCGCCACCTCGACGAGGAAGATTGCCGCGATCTCGACGACTTCGGCCGCCTGGTGGAGAGCACACTGCACGATCTGGAGCGGCGCCATCAGGTACGCAGCCTCAACCAGGTGCTGGAGGACAAGGACCACCTCTTCACCCTCACCTTCAATCAGGCGTCGGTGGGCATGGCCCTTTCTTCGGTCGAAGGACGGTGGCTGCGAGCCAACCCGGGGCTGGAACGGCTGCTCGGATACAGCGAACAGGAGATGCTCAGCCGCACCTGGCATGCCATGACCCACCCCGAGGATCTGCCGAGGGAGCTCGCCCTGTTCACTGCACTCCTCGCAGGGCAGCGCCAGGACTATCGCCTGGAGAAGCGGATGATCCGGGCCGATGGCAGCCTCTGCTGGGTGCAGCTCAGCGTGACCCTGTGCCAGAACCATACCATGGCCCCTCACCTGATCGCCGTGTTCGCCGACCTCACGGAGCGCAAGCAGGTCGAAGCCGAGCTGCTGCAACTGCAGCAGGGGCTCGAGCAGCAGGTGCGCGAGCGCACCCGCGAGCTGTCGAGCACGGTGGAGCAGCTGCATCGCGAGATGCAGGAGCGCGGCACCGTGCAGCAGCGCCTGTGGCAGGAGCAGCGCCGGCTGCAACACATGCTGGAGCACACCAGCAACGCCTTCCTCGAACTCGACGAGACGCTGGTCATCACCGGCTGGAACCCGGCCTCCACCACCCTGCTCGGCTGGCATCCCGAGGAGATGCTGGGGCGCCCCCTGCCCGCCCTGCTCGGCAACGAGCACCCTCTGCTGGCTCAGTTGACCCATTCCCAGACCACGCCTCGCCGTCTCGAGTGCGACATAGGTACCCGCGCCGGCCGCCACATCCCGGTCGAGGTGATCGCCGAGCGCTACCAGTTCGACGGCAAGGTACGCCTCGCCCTGTTCCTGCACGACATCAGCGCACGGCGCCAGGTGCTGGCCGAAATCGAGCGCGGGCGAGCCCGGCTGCGGGCCATCACCGACGGCCTGCCGGTCACCATCAGCATGGTCTCCCCCGAGGGGCGCTACCTGTTTGCCAACCAGGCCTACTGCCGCTACTTCGGGCTGGATCCCGAGCGGATGCGGGAGATGAGCGTGCGGGACGTCATCGGCGAGGAGGCCTATGATCGGGCCATCACTCACCTGGAACGGGCCGTGGCGGGCGAGCAGGTGAGCTTCGAGAACCGTTTCGAACTGCCCATCGGGCGCCGCGACCTCAGGATCACCATGATCCCGAGTCGTGGCGACGAGCCCGGGGTCTACATCCTCGGCAGCGACATCACCGAGTACAAGGCACTGCAAGACCAGCTGGAGCACGAGGCGGCCCATGACCCCCTCACCGGCCTGCCCAACCGGCGCGCCTTCACCCTGCGCCTCTCCCGTGAGCTGGAACGGGTGCATCAGAATGCCGAGCCCCTGGGCCTGCTGTTCCTCGACCTCGACGGCTTCAAGGGGATCAATGATCGCCTCGGCCACCACGTCGGCGATGCCCTGTTGCAACGCTTCGCCGAGGTGCTCGCGGCCGAGGTGCGCCCTGGTGACATGGTGGCGCGCCTCGCCGGTGACGAGTTCACCATCATACTACCCGCCCTGCGCCAGCCAGAGCTGGAGCTGCCCGCCCTGTGCGAGCGCCTGCTGGCAGCCATGGCCGTGCCCGCCGACGTGGCCGGCCACCCGCTGCCCCTCGCCGGCAGCATAGGTGGCGCCCTCTGCCGTTCCGGCCAGTACTGCCACATCGACGATCTGCTGCACCGGGCCGACAGCGCCATGTACCGGGCCAAGCTGGCTGGCAAGGGGCGCTTTGCCCTCGATCTGTGGCCGACACGCCAGGGCGCTGACTGAGAGACATCAAGAAACAGGGAGGCGTGATGCCTCCCTGCTCGTTTCCCCGCCCCGAGATTTTCTCAGTCCGAGACGATCTCCCAGGAACCGTCCGCATTCTGGCACGCGGTACCGAACGCATCTTCCTTCTTGCCCCCCACATTGACGGTCTGCTGGAATTCACGGCAGTAACGACCGTTGTTGCTGGTGCCTTCCCGCACCGCCGTCACCGAACCGTTGGCATTGCCGTCGCTCCAGGTGATGGGATCGTTCAGGGGCGCCGTGGTTGCCCTGACCTGGGCGCTCTCGTGTTCACGCTGCTGCGCTTCATTCAGGTTGTCGAGGATCTTCAGGGTGATGGCGGTGAAGGCCAGCCACTTCCAGGCATCATTGTCGTCGTAGTAGTTGCCATAGCCCCCGTACCAGTGGCCATAGGGGCGCACCACCACCACGTCGTGATAGACCCGGCGCCGGTTGGGGGGAACGACGATGTGGTTGTGCCGATTGTTGATGACCACGTTATTGCCATGGATGTCGCGACTGTTGTCAAACTTGCGGTGATCGTCGATGTGACGGTTCTTGATCTGGTTGCCATCCACATGACGATTCTGAACATGCAGCTGACGGTCGCTCGAGTGAACCGGACGGGTCGCCTTGTCCCGCGCCCGCACGTTGCCCCAGCCCTCCTTGAACTTGACCGACTCCCGGTTGACCTGGCGCGGCGCGGTATGCTGGCGCACCGCCTTGGGCTGGACCGGTTTGTGCTGCACCGGCCTGTGCTGTGGGACCCTGTATTGCGTCGCCCTCTGCTGGAGCCTGCCCTCCGCCGCCGCCACCTCCTGCCAGCCCATGGGCACCAGCAGGATGAGCAGCAACGGGGTCAAAATAGGTATTCGTTTCATGGTGTCAGCCTCGTGAGGAGTTGCCCGAAAGTATAGACAGCGCTACTTGTCTGCCACGGACTCTCACGAGGAATAAAAAAACGGCGACCCGAGGTCGCCGTTTTGCGTGAATACCGATGTGGCGGGATCAGTTGTCGCCCAGCAGCACGGAGTCCAGCGCGATTTCGATCATGTCGTTGAAGGTCAGCTGACGCTCTTCGGAGGTGGTCTGCTCACCGGTACGGATATGGTCGGAAACGGTGCAGATGGTCAGCGCCTTGGCACCGTACTCGGCGGCCACGCCGTAGATACCGGCGGCTTCCATCTCGACACCCAGGATGCCGTACTTTTCCATGACGTCGAACATGGAGGGATCCGGGGTGTAGAACAGGTCGGCGGAGAAGATGTTGCCCACGCGCACGGCGACGCCCTTGTTCTTGGCGGCTTGCACGGCATTGGCCACCAGGTCGAAGTCGGCGATGGCGGCGAAGTCGTGATCCTTGAAGCGCAGACGGTTCACCTTGGAGTCGGTGCAGGCACCCATGCCGATCACCACGTCACGCAGTTTCACGTCTTCACGCACGGCACCGCAGGAACCCACGCGGATCAGGGTCTTCACGCCGTAGTCGGTGATCAGCTCTTTTGCGTAGATGGAGCAGGACGGGATGCCCATGCCGTGGCCCATGACGGAGATGCGACGGCCCTTGTAGGTACCGGTGAAGCCGTACATGTTGCGCACGTCGCACACCTGCTCGACGTTCTCTAGGAAGGTCTCGGCGATGTACTTGGCACGCAGGGGGTCACCCGGCATCAGCACGGTATCAGCAAAGGCGCCATCTTTCGCATTGATATGAGGAGTTGCCATTCTCTTTATTCCTTCACACTAGGTTGAGTTTTATTGTCTTTATTGGGTTGCCCGCCACCTCGCGGCGGCGGGCCGGTACATTACAGGAAACTGGTGCCGTATTGCAGCTTGGGCAAACCGTGGTACGCCGCGATGCTCTGACCGATGTCGGCAAAGGTCTCGCGACGACCGACGGAGCCCGCCTTGACCGGCTTGCCGTAGAACAGCACCGGAATGTATTCGCGGGTGTGGTCCGTGCCGCTCCAGGTCGGGTCGCAGCCGTGGTCGGCGGTCAGCACCACCACATCGCCCTCCTGCATCACCTCGAACAGCTCAGGCAGACGGGAGTCGAAGTACTCCAGCGCATCGGCGTAGCCCTTCACGTCACGGCGGTGGCCGTAGGAGGAGTCGAAGTCCACGAAGTTGGTGAAGACGATGGTGTTGTCACCAGCGGCTTTCACCTCTTCCAGGGTTCTGTCCCACAGCTCGGCCAGACCGGTGCCTTTCACCTGCTTGGTGATGCCCTGCTGGGCATAGATGTCGGCAATCTTGCCGATGGAGACCACCTGGCCGCCCGCGTCCTTCATGTAGTCCAGCACGGTCGGCGCCGGCGGCAGCACAGAGTAGTCGTGACGGTTGCCGGTGCGCTTGAAGTCGCCTTTGCCACTGCCCACGAACGGACGCGCGATGACGCGGCCGATGTTGTAGGGCTCCAGCAGCTCGCGCACGATGTGGCACAGCTCATAGAGCTTCTCGAGGCCGTAGGTCTCTTCGTGGCAGGCGATCTGGAACACGGAGTCGGCAGAGGTGTAGAGGATCGGCTTGCCGGTGCGCATGTGCTCTTCGCCCAGATCGTCCAGCACCTGGGTGCCGGAGGCGTGGCAGTTGCCGAGGTAGCCCGGCAGGCCAGCCTTCTCGACGATGGCGTCCAGCAGCTCCTGCGGGAAGCTGTTGTGGTGATCGTGGAAATAGCCCCACTCGAACAGCACGGGCACACCGGCGATCTCCCAGTGGCCGGACGGGGTGTCCTTGCCGGAGGAGAGCTCCTGGGCGAAGCCATAGGCGCCGATCACCTCGATCTCTTTCTTCAGGCCGGCCGGGAAGACGCCGCTGGCGAGCTCGCCCGCGTGGCCCAGTCCCAGCTTGTTGAGGTTCGGCAGGTTGAGAGCGCCACGGCCCTCGATCTCGCCGGCGGCGCAGGCCTTGGCGATATGGCCAAGGGTATTGGCGCCCACATCTCCGAACTTGTCGGCATCGGCGGCAGCGCCGATACCGAAAGAGTCCATCATCAGAATAAAGGTACGTTTCATGGGACTTCCCCTTGTTACAAATCAGCCAGACCGATGCGACGGTAGACCTCGGGCAGCGCCTCTGGTCGGGTGTCACCGATCTTGACGGCAGCCTGCACCATGCGGGCGGCCTCGGCAAATTGAGCTTCTGTCTGAGCGTGGATCAGGGCGAGCGGCTTGTCAGCCTCGACGCTCTGCCCCAGGCGGATAAAGTCGGTCAGGCCGACTGCGTAATCGAGCTTGTCGCCGGCGGCGCGACGACCACCCCCCATGGCGACCACGGCCAGGCCCAGTTCACGGGTATCCATGGCGGTGACGAAACCGGCGTTGGCCGCGTACACCGGGCGTACGATGGCAGCCTTGGGCAGGTAGGCGTCGTAGCGCTCCATGAAGTCGGCGGGGCCACCGAGGCCGGTCACCATGCGACCGAAGATCTCGGCCGCCTTGCCGGTGTCCAGCACGGCCTGCAGCTTGGCACGGGCCTCTTGCTCATCGCGGGCCAGACCGGCGGAGATCAGCATCTCGGCACACAGGGCCATGGTCACTTCGTGGATACGCGGGTTGCGGTATTCACCGGTCAGGTAGCGCACCGCTTCGCGCACTTCCACCGCGTTGCCGGCACTGGAGGCCAGCACCTGGTTCATGTCGGTCAGGAGCGCAGAGGTGCGGCAGCCAGCACCGTTGGCCACAGCGACTATGCTCTTGGCCAGCTCCTCGGATGCTTCAAACGTCGGCATAAAGGCGCCGGAGCCAACCTTGACGTCCATCACCAGCGCTTCGAGCCCGGAGGCCAGCTTCTTGGAGAGGATGGAGCCGGTGATCATGGCGATGGATTCGACGGTGGCCGTGATGTCGCGCACCGCATAGATGCGCTTGTCGGCCGGGGCGAGATCACCGGTCTGACCGATGATGGCGACACCCGCCTCTTTCACCACTTTCAGGAAGCGGTCGTTGTCTACCGAGGTCTGGTAGCCGGGAATGGCATCCAGCTTGTCCAGGGTACCGCCGGTGTGACCCAGGCCACGGCCGGAGATCATCGGCACGAAACCGCCGCAGGCGGCGACCATGGGGCCCAGCATCAGGGAGACAACGTCACCCACGCCACCGGTGGAGTGCTTGTCGACAATGGGGCCACCCAGATTGAGGTGGTCCCAGGTCAGCACCATGCCGGAGTCACGCATGGCGCAGGTCAGGGCAACCCGTTCATCCATGGTCATGTCTTTGAAGTAGACCGCCATCGCCAGGGCCGCAATCTGCCCCTCGCCGATGGTGTTGTTGGTAATGCCCTGAACGAAGAATTGAATCTCTTGGGTACTGAGCGCTTCACCGTTGCGCTTCTTGCGAATGATTTCTTGAGGCAAAAACATCTTTCATTCCCTCCGTGCGTCACGCACAAACACAGACCGAACAGGATCCGGAGAGGGGGCGGCACACCGCCCCCTGCCGTCGCTTAGTAACCGCTGGTGTTGGCCGGCTTGTCGCCGTGCCCCAGGGTTGCCAGCAGGCTCGCCAGCAGGCTGGAGGCGCCGAAGCGGAAGGTGCGGGCGGATACCCAGTCTTTGCCCAGGATCTCTTCGGCCATGGCCAGATATTGGCCGGCAACGGCGGCGTCTTTCACGCCACCTGCGGGCTTGAAGCCGACGCTCGGGTTCTTGGCCTTGATCACTTCCATCATGATTCTGGCCGCTTCCGGGGTCGCGTTCACCGGCACCTTGCCGGTGGAGGTCTTGATGAAATCAGCACCGGCGTCGATGGAGATCTCGGAGGCGCGGCGGATCAGCGCTTCTTCTTTCAGCTCGCCGGTCTCGATGATCACCTTCAGCAGCACCTTGGCGCCACAGGCTTCCTTACAAGCTTTGACCAGATCGAAGCCGACCTGTTCATTGCCAGCCATGAAGGCACGGTACGGGAAGACCACGTCCACTTCGTCGGCACCATAGGCCACGGCGGCGCGGGTCTCGGCCACGGCGATCTCGATGTCGTCGTTGCCGTGGGGGAAGTTGGTCACGGTCGCAATACGCACGTCGGCAGCACCGATGTCACGCAGGGTCTTGCGCGCGATGGGGATGAAACGGGGATAGATGCAGACGGCGGCGGTCAGGCCGGCCGGAGACTTGGCCTTGTGGCACAGGTCGATCACCTTCTGATCGGTGTCATCATCGTTCAGGGTGGTCAGGTCCATCAGGTTCAGGGCGCGTTGGGCGGCCAATTTCAGATCAGTCATGCTATGTCTCCAAAGTCTTGATAAGCCCCGTCCCTCCACGATCGACCGTCACCGGACACCAAGGTCGGCAAGGAGCGATCCCGGCGCAACGGGATATGGAATTGCAGCGCAAGTGCACAGGCAATACGGCTGCAAATTAGGCAAGAGCCCTGTCACTTTCTTACAAAAGTGCGGACTTGGTTCCATGAAGACTTGAGAAAGGCAGACAAGGTCTGACCCGACTTCCCAATCAATTCCATTTGACCGCCAACACCCGGATGCACCGGGCATTAGTCAATGCCAGCACCCTGCTGGCATCGCCTATTTCAGCCGAGATACCCCGTGTTTGCAAGCCGGATTTGCCAATTTCAGAGGTATCTCACATCCGGCAAACCCAGCACTGACAGGTGCTTACGAGAAGAAGCGGGTCAGGATCCAGGAGTAGGCAATCCCCCCCAGATACACCCCCACAATCCCCATTACCCCGGACAGTACGGGGGGCGCCGGGATCGGCAACTTGAGGAAAGAAAACAACACCCCAACGATAAAGCCGGCGGCCATTGCCAGTAGCACTTCGTTCATAGAACCTCCGATTTGACTCATTTTATTATTAGTCTAGAAAGGAAAACGGTTGTCACCGCCCCAAACGAGAACGCCACAGCTTTTCGCTGTGGCGTTCGTCTTTACCCTGACTGTCAGGCGATATTACATGCCGGACAGCGCCAGGAAGAAGCCTGCGATGGTCGCAGACATCAGGTTGGACAGAGAACCTGCCAGTACCGCCTTCAGACCGAACTTGGCGATGGTGCCGCGACGGTTCGGTGCCATGGAACCCAGACCACCGAGCAGAATGGCGACGGAGGACAGGTTGGCGAAGCCACACAGGGCGAAGGAGATGATGGCCTTGGTGTGCTCGGACATGGCCACGCCATTGATCAGCACTTCGTCCTTCAGATAGGGGGCAAAGTTCAGGTAAGCCACGAACTCGTTGACGACCAGCTTCTGACCGATGAAGGAACCGGCAACGACGGCTTCACTCCAGGGCACACCGATCAGGAAGGCCAGCGGGGAGAACAGCCAGCCCAGCAGCAGTTCCAGTGAGAGCTGCGGATAACCGAACCAGCCACCCACACCGGAGAAGATGCCGTTGATCATGGCGATCAGGCCGATGAAGGCCAGCAGCATGGCGCCGACGTTCAGGGCCAGCTGCAGACCGGCGGAAGCACCGGCGGCGGCGGCGTCGATGACGTTGGCCGGCTTGTCATCCAGCTCGCTCTCGGCGCTGCTCTCGTCGTAGCTCGGGGTCTCGGTTTCCGGTACCAGCAGCTTGGCGAACAGCAGACCACCCGGTGCAGCCATGAAGGAGGCCGCGATCAGGTATTCCATCTTGACGCCCATGGAGGCGTAACCGGCCAGCACGGAACCGGCAACGGAGGCCAGGCCACCACACATGACGGCGAACAGCTCGGAGTCGGTCATCTTGGAGATGAAGGGACGCACCACCAGCGGCGCTTCGGTCTGACCGACGAAGATGTTGGCAGTCGCGGACAGGGATTCAGTACGGGAAGTGCCCAGTACTTTCTGCAGGCCACCGCCCAGCAGTTTGATCACCCACTGCATGATGCCGAGGTAGTAGAGCACCGCGATCAGGGAGGAGAAGAAGATGATAACGGGCAGGACGCGGAAGGCGAAGACGAAGCCACCGCCACCGAACACTTCAAACATCTTGTTGCCGACCAGACCACCAAACAGGAACTCGATGCCGTTCTGGCCATAGCCGATGACGCTGGAAACGGCGTCAGATACACCCACCAGGATGTCGCGACCAACCGGGACATACAGCACGAAAGCACCCAGGCCGGCCTGAATGGCAAAGGCGCCGCCTACGGTACGTATTTTGATTGCCTTGCGGTTGCTGGAGAACAGCACCGCAATCAGGATGAGCGTCGCCATCCCTACCAGACCCATTATCAGATTCATTATTAATACTTCCTCTTTAGTAGCACCTGCCAGCTTGTTAACGATTTGTGTATTGAAGCCGCTAATCAAGGGTGCGCATTATACTAATTACGGTGCGACAAAATAGAATACTGGTCACATTTTATAAGCCGGAAACGGACCGGACATCGTTTAATTAGACCGAAAACGATTTTTATGGGTTTGGTTTTTTACCACACCGGCATCAATAGTTAATCATATGTTAATTTGGCGATTTTTCAGCAGGAACAGTTTTTGGGTGGATTCATGTAACACCGAAATAACATCTGCCAGCGGCTGCTGGCGCAACTGCGCCAGCAAGGCGGCGATCTCCGGCAGGCTGGCCGGGGTATTTGTCTCCCCCTGTCGTCCCTGGAGCGGCATGTCGGGGGCATCGGTCTCCAGCAGCAGGGCCTCCAGCGGCATGGCTCGCACTGCTTCCCTTGTCTTGTTGGCTCTCTCATAACTGATGACCCCCCCTATCCCCAGCCGAAACCCCAGCTGCCAGAAGGCCTCAGCCTGCTGAAGGGAGCCGCTGAAGGCATGAATGACGCCCCCTTGCGCCGGTTTGAAGCGCCGCAGGATCCTGGCAACCGTGTCGTTGGCACGCACCGAGTGAACGATGAGGGGCAGTTCATGGGCCATGGCCAACCTCACCTGCGCCTCGAATGCCTCGACCTGCCCTTCCTGAGGTACCTGGCTGCGCAGATCCAGTCCGCACTCGCCCACCGCCACCAGTCCCCGGGGCCGGCTTGCCAGCAGGGCGGCCAGCCTGTCCAGCGCCCCCTCCGTCTGGGCCCCCACGTACCAGGGGTGGATCCCCAGGCCATAACGGATACTGTCGTGGCTCCCTGCCAATGCCATCACCCTGGCCCAGTTCTCTTCCCCCACGGCGGGGATGATGTACTCGCCCACCCCCAGCTGGTTCCACTGATTCAGCAATGCCTCACGCTCGGCATCGAAGACGGGAAAATCCAGGTGGCAGTGGGTATCTATCAGTTTCATGTCGTGCTTACCTGTCGGTCGTACTCAATGGGGGCATCTCATGCCACAACGCATCTCCCGCAGCCTCATGCCGGAACTTGTCATGCCGGTACCGGGGATCCTGGCTGTTCCCCCTCCCCGCGTCATCAACGGCCAGAACGATGCCCTCAAAAGCCATTTCTCGGTGACGGCGGGCAGCTCGCCCATGCCGGCCGAGCTGGTACAGGTGAAGGAGGAACCGCTGTCCTTCTATCACTTTAGCGCCAGGGGCACGCAGAACCTCGACATCAACGGCATCATTGGTGCCGTGACCCGCCAGTATCCGTGAGTGACGCCTCCTCCCTTTGCTTTGGCGCCTGCTCATCCTGCTCGCGGCGCACCGGTGTGCAGCAGCGCCGGTTCTCAGGAGTGAGTCCCCACTCCTCGCACCAGGCATCGTAACGAGCGAGCCAACGCAGCAATATCCCCTTCATGAACGCCTCCTTGTTTCGATTGCTTCCTGACACAGCCTGCCCCAGACGCGTTCCCCGTGCCAGCGTCACGGGGCCAGCGGCGTCATGCCTCGTCCAGCGGCAGCAACAGGCCCATGGTGATCTCGTCCACATAGCCCTCGTCCAGTCGATACGCCTGCCGTCTCAGACCCTCGATATCCGAGGGGCGCTCCCCCGCCTCATAGAGCATGAAGCGGGTCTCCCCATCCAGTTGCCGGAAGAAGTGATCCAGGGCGGCGGCATCCTCCACCCCGGCCAAACGAATGCTCATATCGGGCCTCCTGCCGATCGACCCCGGGCCGACCATAAAAAAACGACTCCATTTGGAGTCGTTTTTATCAGAGCCATCTGGCTAATGCCATGCCTCCATGGCGAGGCTGCCTCCCAGCCAGGCCTGATCAGCCTTGCGCCGGCAGGCTCAGACGGGCGACCGCCTCGACGTGCATGGAGTGCGGGAACATGTCCACCGGCTGCACCTCGTCCAGCACGAAGCCCTGCTTGACCAGCCAGGCGAGATCCCGGGCCAGGGTCTGGGGGTTACAGGAGACATAGACCAGCCGGCGCGGCGCCATGGCCACCAGGGTCTGCAGCACCGCCTTGTCGCAACCCTTGCGGGGCGGGTCCATTACCACCACATCGGCGCTCACCCCGTCGGCATGCAGCACGGGCATCAGCTGCTCGGCCTTACCTACGTGGAACTCGGTGTGCTCGATGCCGTTGAGAGCCGCATTGCGGCGGGCATCGCTGATGGCGCTCTCCACCGACTCGATCCCCACCACCTTGGCGGCCTTGCCTGCCAGGAAGAGGGAGATGGTGCCGATGCCGCAATAGATGTCGAACACCGTCTCGCTGCCGGTCAGCTCGCAATACTCCAGCGCCTTGGAATAGAGCACGTCGGTCTGGCTCGGGTTGTTCTGGAAGAAGGAGAGCGGCGAGATCTCGAACTCGAGGTCGTGGATCTTGTCGCGGATCACCCCGTCCCCCAGCAGCACCCGGTTGGTCGCGCCCAGAATGCGGTTGGTACGCTCGTCATTGACGTTCTGCACCAGGGTGGTGATGGGCAGATCGCTCAGGGCGGCCAGCAGCTCCGCCTCGAACGGCAGCTCCTCACCAAGGGTCACCAGCACAACCATCAGCTCGCCACTCTTGAAACCCTTGCGGGTCATCAGGTTGCGCACGCAGCCGGTGTGGTTGACCTCGTCATAGGCCGCGATGTCGTGCGCACGCATCCACTGGCGCACCCGGGCATTCAGCTCCACATGGAGCGGATCCTGCACCGCACAGTCGTCGGCGGTGATGAGATCGTGGGAGTGCTTGCGATAGAAGCCGATCTCGGCCCCCGCCTCGCTGCCGCGCACGGCGTACTGGGCCTTGTTGCGATAGGCGAACGGGCTCTCCATGCCGAGGATGGGGTTGACCGGGGTCTCACCCAGACCAGCCTGCTCGAGCGCCTGCTGCACCAAGGCCTGCTTGAGGGCGAGCTGGGCCGGATAGGCTAGCGGGCGCACCTGGCAGCCGCCGCATTCGGTGTTGGGGCAAAAATCGGCGACCCTGTCGGCAGACGGCTGGGTCAGCTCCACCAGCTTGCCGTGCAGGTAGTTGGGCTTGACCTCGGTCAACTCGACCAGCGCCTGCTCACCGGGCAGCAGACCCTCGACAAACAGGGGGCGATCGAACAGGCGCCCCTTGCCATCCCCCTTGTCGGTCAGTTCCAGAATATCGATCTGATGTTGGTGTCCCACTAACGGCATGAGCGGCTCCGAAGGCGTAAAAGAAGGGGGCGACGGGGCGGATCCGGCGGCCCCGAATAAAGGGTGGCAGAGTTTAGCGAAGATCTGCCCAAAATGCAGGCACAAAACCGCCTCGTCAGGCAAATATCGGCGGGAACTGCTCCCCTGGCCCCGATGGCGACTCGTTGCCGCCATAAAAAAACCGCCGGACGGTGCCGGCGGTCTCTCATCAAGGCTCACAGGATCACAGGCTGTAGGCTTTCTCGCCATGGCTGGTCACGTCCAGCCCTTCCCGCTCTGCATCTTCTTTCACCCGCAGACCGATCAGCAGGTCTACCAGCTTGTAGGCCACTGCCGAGACCAGCGCGGTCCAGACCACAGTCACCAGCACGCCGATGACCTGCACCTTCACCTGGGCCAGGATGGAGTAACCTTCGGCCACCTGGTTGGTCACATAGTCCCACACCCCGGTGCCACCGAGATCCGGGCTGGCGAACACGCCGGTCAGCACGGCCCCCAGGATCCCGCACACTCCGTGCAGGCCGAACACGTCCAGGCTGTCATCGGCCCCCAGCAGGCGCTTGAGACCGTGTACGCCCCACAGACCGGCAACGCCGCTCAGCAGGCCGATGATAAGGGCGCCGCCCACACCGACGAAGCCGGCTGCGGGGGTGATGGCGACCAGCCCAGCCACGGCACCGGAGACCGCCCCCAGCAGGGAGGGGCGCCCCTTCATCGCCCACTCGGCAAAGGTCCAGGAGAGCGCGGCACTGGCCGGTGCGATCCAGGTGTTGGCGAAGGCCAGGGCCGCCGTGCCGTTGGCTTCCAGGGAGGATCCGGCGTTGAAACCGAACCAGCCGAACCAGAGCAGGGCGCCGCCGATCATGGTCATGGTCAGGCTGTGGGGCGTCATAGGGTCACGACCGTACCCAACCCGCTTGCCGACCATGAAGGCCCCCACCAGGCCGGCCACCGCCGCGTTGATGTGCACCACGGTGCCGCCCGCGAAATCCAGGGCGCCGTGCTGGAACAGATAACCCGCGGTGGCGCCAGCCGCCTCGGCAGCGGCGGCATCCGTGTAGGCATCCGGGCCGGCCCAGTACCACACCATGTGCGCCATCGGAATGTAGGCGAAGGTGAACCAGATCACCGAGAACAGCAGTACGGCAGAGAACTTCATCCGTTCGGCGAAACCACCGACGATGAGCCCGCAGGTGATGGCAGCAAAGGCCCCCTGGAACACCACATAGATGAACTCGCTGATCCCCACCCCCTTGTTGAAGGTGGCGGCGATGGAATCCGGCGTCACCCCGGCCAGCAGCACCTTGTCAAAGGAGCCGTAGAAGGCGCCGCCCTCGGTAAAGGCCAGTGAATAACCGTAGATCACCCAGAGAACGGTGATGAGACAGAACAGGGTGAAGACCTGCATCAGCACGCTCAGCATATTCTTGGCGCGCACCAGACCGCCATAGAAGAGGGCGAGCCCGGGAACGGACATCAGGATCACCAGAGCCGCCGCCACCATCAGCCAGGTATTGTCCCCCTTGTTGATGGTCACGGTTGCCGCCTGTACCACATCGGCCTGCGCGGCCACCTCTTCGGCCCAGCCAGGGGCGGCCATGGTGGCGCTCAACGCCAGCAGGCCAGTCATTACGAGTCTCTTGAACATACAGCCCTCTCCTTGTCGTCCCGGCATCCGGGTCCATTTCCTGATTTGAATTCCATTCCTGATCATCACCCGTCCTGTTCATTCCGCTTGCCAGGTACCACCCGGGGATGAGGTCGCAGACTTGTGATGGCGACATGACATGGGCAAAAGCATAAAGCAGGCCAACAAAAATTCTCATTTAAATTCAATTTCTTATATCTAAATGATGACTTTAATGCACCAGATTGGCGCACCATGCCCCGCAACGGAGGGAAAATCGCACTTTGGCTGTGCATCGCAGGAAGAGTGCACCAGGATGACTCAATCCCCCGGGGAAAGTGTCATCCCTGGATATGGGACAGGGGCATGCCCCACGCCTTGCATATCACCAGGACGCGAAGCTGATGCCCCATTGTCGCGGCACAAGGTTGGGAGGAAGTGAGGAGCGGGATGGTCGGGCAAGTCGTCATCCACTTGCCCAGGTCATGAAGAGCGGGAATGTGGTGACATAAGATGGGGTACACCCGGCCACACAGGCCAAGTCGAACGGGGATGCAGACGCCTCGGGAGGATGGTCTTCCACCCCTGGATGGAATGAAATGGGCAGCCGCCCATGGTGTGGCGCCAGAAAAACATAAGGCCACCCGCTTGGGTGGCCTTATGTCATTGAATTTGTTGATGGTGCCCGGGGTCGGACTCGAACCGACACGTATTGCTACGGCGGATTTTGAATCCGCTGCGTCTACCGATTTCGCCACCCGGGCAACTGCGAGGGATTATACGAATGGCGTTTGGGCATGCAAGGTGTTTT
>NZ_JAGKRG010000006.1:0-252449 GCF_017939565.1 Aeromonas sp. SrichE-2G | reverse complement strand
CCCCCCCCCTGCATCGACACCCATCGGCCGGCCTGCTGCGACGCCTGGGTGCACTGCTCTACGACTATCTGGTGGTCATCGCTCTCCTGATCATCGCCGGCTTCATCGGCATGGGGGTAGCGCAACTCCTGCTGGCTACCGGCATGGCGACCGTCCCCGAGGGCAAGGATGCGTCCTGGCTGCTCACCAGCCCCCTCTACAGCGCCTGGCTGGCCCTGGTGATCTGTGGTTTCTATACCTGGTTCTGGACCCGCGCCGGTCAGACCATCGGCATGCGCGCCTGGCGGCTGCGCATCCAGAATCTGGACGGCAGCAATATCCGCATCACTCAGGCCCTGATCCGGCTAGCCACCTCGGCCTTTGGCCTTGGCAACCTGCTCTGCGTGTTCAACCGCGCCCGTCCCCGCGCCTTCCAGGACATCTGGGCCGAGTGCGAGGTGGTGGTATTGAGCAAGGAGGAGAACCTGGAACAGCTGAACAAGTGACCGGAGCCAGCACGCAATAGAAAGAGGGCACCCTGGGGTGCCCTCTTTCTATTGCGTGCTGGCATCACATGGCCGCGAGCATGGCTGACGCCGCAGTGCTACCGGCCACCGTTACTGCTTGCGGCTCAGGATATAGAAGGAGATGCCACCGAACAGCAGGCTGGGGGCGATGGCCGCCAGTATGGGAGGCACCGCATAGACCAGACTGACGGGGCCAAAGACCCGGTCGCTCACATAGACGGCGAAGCCTGTCATGATCCCCATCAGCATCCGCGCGCCCATGCTCACCGAGCGCAGCGGGCCGAAGATGAAGGAGGAGGCCAGCAGTATCATGGCCACCACGGAGAGGGGGGACAGCAGCTTGCGCCACATCTCCAGCTTGTAGCGCCCGGCATCCTGCTTGTTGGCATCCAGATAGCCGATGTAGTCCATCAGCCCGGAGACGGGCAGGTTCTCGGGATCGATGCTGACCACCCCGAGCTGCTTGGGGGTCAGCTCTGACTGCCACTCCATCTGGGGATGCTGCTCGGTCACTATCTGCGTGGGATCGTCAAACCGGGTGACAGAGATATTGTTGAGCCGCCAGTGGTGTTGCTCGAACACCCCTTCCTGCGCCTGCACCACGTCGATCAGATCCCGGGAGGGGGTGAAACGATAGAGGGTAATGCCGGTCAGGGCGCCGTCGTTGCGTACCCCGTTGATGCTGACGAAGTTGTTGCCATCCCGCGCCCAGACCCCGTAGGCGGAGACGGTCAGGCGCCCCTCCGACATGGCGCCCGCCTTGATGTCATCGGCCATCCGCTTGGCGGCCGGAGCCACGTACTCTCCCATCAGCCCTACCAGCAGCATCAAGGGGATCGCCGTCTTGAGCGCCGCCATGACGATGCTGATCTTGGAGCGACCCGCCGCCTGCATCACCACCAGCTCGGAGCTGGTCGCGAGCTGGCCCAGACCAATCAGACCGCCCAGCAGTGCTGCCAGCGGGAAGAAGAGCACGGCCTCCTTGGGCATGGAGAGCATCACGAAGTAGAGGGCGTTGAGCATGTCGTAGTTGCCCTCCCCCACGGCCTTCAGCTGTTCCACGTACTTGATGAGCGCTGCCAACCCGACCAGGGTCAGCTCGCACAGCAGGATCGACATGAAGATGACCCGGCCGATATATCTGTCGAGAATGCCGAACATCAGCAGAAACTCCTATGTTGCAGCATCATGCTGACTTTCTCTGGAAGAAGTGACCCTTCACCCCGTTCCACCAGCTGGTGCCCTGCAAGTTGAGCGGCAACCCGATCAGCAGCAGGTAGACCAGCGGCACCAGGAACATGCCGGGCCAGTGGGGCAGGCGCCCGCTGTCGATGGCCGAGCGGGCGGCGCTGAGCAGCAGGAAGTAGGAGAGATAGAGCAGGATGGCCGGCAGCAGCTTGGCATAACGTCCCTGGCGGGGGTTGACCCTGGCCATCGGCACCACCAGGAAGGTGAGCACCAGGATGGAGAGCGGCAACGACAGACGCCACTGCAGCTCGGCCATCAACTGATTACTCTGGGTACCCAGCAACTCAATGGTCGGCTTGGCCGCCGCCTTGCGGTTGGAACGTTCCATCTCCTGCTGGCGGATCACCAGGCTGTACTCGGCAAACTCGGAGACCTGGAACTGGCGGGTGCCGAAACGCCCCTCATAGCGGGAGCCGTCCTTCAGGGTCAGCCACTGCAGTCCGTTGTCATCCACCGTGACCACCCCTTCCGTCGCCACTACCACGGAGGGAGGGGACGTCCCTTCTGCCCGTTGCAGCACGAAGATCTTCTGCAGCTCGGAGCCCTTGTCGTTCAGATCCTGGATGTAGGCGACCAGACGCCCCTTGTCGAGCTCCATGAATCGGCCGGCCTGCAGGAAGGAGATGCCCGGATCGGCCTTGAATTCGTCGATTACCTGGTACTCGCGCTCCTTGGCCTGGGGGGCAATCCAGCCGGTGTTGAATGCCGCGACAGCCGCCGTCAGCAGGGCCAGCACCATGGCACTCCCCATGATGAAACGGTGGCTGAAGCCCACCGCGTGCATCACCGTCATCTCGCTTTCTGCGTACAGACGACCGTGAGCAAACAGAATGGCTAAAAACAGACTGATCGGCAGCATCAACAGGGCCATATTCGGCAGGTTGAGCAGCAAGAGGGTGGACACCAGGCGCGTCGGCACCTCGCCATCGGCGGCGTCGCCGATGATCTGGATGAATTGCTGGCTGACGAAGATAAGCAGCAGTACGAAGAGCACCGCCAGCTGGGTTTTCAGGGTCTCCCTGAACAAATATCGGAAAACGATCACAGTCATTCCCAAGTAAACTTGTGTTTTTAGTCGAATGCCTGAAAAATAGGGCCCTATATTGGATTTTTACCAGTTTGAACTGCGGAGCCTGTGGCTGTTCGCTCCGCCTCTGATACCCCAACAAGCACCGCATTATTCAATAAAAGGTGCCTTTTGTCTTTAGGATGTAGGAGATTCCATGGAGTTCAGTGTAAAGAGTGGCAGTCCTGAGAAGCAACGCAGCGCCTGCGTCGTGGTCGGCGTTTTTGAGCCGCGCCGTCTCTCTCCGGTTGCCGAACAGCTGGACAAGATCAGCGACGGCTACCTCAGCTCGCTGCTGCGCCGCGGCGATCTGGAAGGCAAACCAGGCCAGATGCTGCTGCTGCATCAAGTACCCGGAGTACTCAGCGAGCGCGTGCTGCTGGTGGGTTGCGGCAAAGAGCGGGAACTCGACGAACGCCAGTACAAGCAGATCATCAACAAGACCATCACCACCCTGAACGAAACCGGCTCCATGGAGGCGGTCTGCTTCCTGACCGAGTTGCACGTCAAGGGCCGGGACACCTACTGGAAGGTACGCCAGGCGGTAGAAACCACCAAGGCGGGCCTCTACAGCTTCGACCAGTTCAAGACCAACAAGGCCGAACCGCGCCGCCCCCTGCGCAAGCTGGTATTCAACGTGCCGACGCGTCGTGAACTGACCATAGGCGAGCGCGCCATCAACCACGGTCTGGCCGTGGCCAAGGGTGTGCGCATCTGCCGCGACGTGGCGAACATGCCGCCCAACGTCTGCAATCCGGCCTACCTCGCCTCCCAGGCCCGCCGTCTGGCAGATGCCTACGACAACATCACCACCAAGGTGATCGGCGAGCAGGAGATGGCCGAGCTCGGCATGAACTCCTACCTGGCGGTGGCCCGCGGCTCCGAGAACGAGGCCATGATGGCCATCATCGAATACAAGGGCAACGCCGATGCCAAGCCCATCGTGCTGGTGGGCAAGGGGCTGACCTTCGACTCCGGCGGCATCTCCATCAAGCCGGCCGACGGCATGGACGAGATGAAATACGACATGGGTGGTGCCGCCTCCGTGCTCGGCACCATGCACGCCCTGGCCCAGCTGCAGCTCCCCATCAACGTCATCGGCGTGCTGGCGGGCTGCGAGAACATGCCGGGTGGCAATGCGTACCGTCCCGGTGACATCCTCACCACCATGTCCGGCCAGACCGTCGAGGTGCTCAACACCGACGCCGAAGGCCGCCTGGTGCTGTGCGATGCGCTGACCTACGTGGACCGCTACGATCCCGAGACCGTGATCGACGTGGCGACCCTGACCGGTGCCTGCATCATCGCCCTGGGTCACCACACCTCGGGCCTCTTGGCGAACCACAACCCGCTGGCCCACGAGCTGCTCAACGCCTCCGAGCAGGCTGGCGATCGCGCCTGGCGCCTGCCCCTGTTCGACGAGTATCAGGAGCAGCTGGAGAGCCCGTTTGCGGACATGGCCAACATCGGTGGCCGTCCGGCGGGGACCATCACCGCCGCCGCCTTCCTGTCGCGCTTCACCAAGAAGTACAACTGGGCCCACCTGGACATCGCCGGGACCGCCTGGAAGAGCGGCAAGGAGAAGGGCTCCACCGGCCGACCTGTGCCCCTGCTGACCCAGTTCCTGCTCAATCGGGCCGGCGTGGCGGACGTCGAAGACAAGGAGTAATTCCCCTTCCCCATCGACTCGATGAGCGATGCGCAAGGCATTACCCTGTACCACAAGGAAGAGGCCTGCCTCTTCCTTGTTTCATTGAGAGAATCCGGGGAAATCCGTGCCCGGCACGGTACTCCGAAGACGGCCAATCGCTGTCCGTCACAGCCAAACGGGACCAACCTGATGAGCCAAGTGACCTTTTACCTGATGAGCGAGCCGGACGACGGCCAGGCTTCTGCCGTCGAGCGCCTCGCCTGCCAGCTTGCGGCCGATGGCTGGAGCGCGGGCCACCTCTACCTGTTCTGCGACGACGAGGCCCAGGCTCTGCGCCTGGACGAGCTGTTGTGGCAACTGCCGCCGGATCGCTTCGTGCCGCACCAGTTGCAGGGGGAGAGCGGCCAGGCCCCGGTGGAGATAGGCCATCAGCCACCACGGCGGCGCTATGCCTGCCTCATCAACCTGGCCCGGCAGACACCTTTGTTTGCAGGACACTTCGCTCAAGTGGTAGATTTTGTCCCCACTGACGAAACGCAGAAGCAGCGGGCCCGCGAGCGCTACAAGCTTTATCGCCAGGCGGGACACACCCTCGAGATGAGGGATCAGCCCGTCGCGACTCAGGATCCGGCGCAGCCCTGACTGCCCCCGTTTCCTCCACCACCATCAGCACCAGAATCCATCCATCCAGATTACGGCGAGACCATGGAAAAGACTTTTAATCACAACGCCATCGAACAGGCGCTCTACCAGCACTGGGAAGCCCAGGGCTACTTCAAGCCCCACGGCGACACCAGCAAAGACTCCTTCTGCATCATGATCCCGCCGCCGAACGTCACCGGCAGCCTGCACATGGGTCACGCCTTCCAGCAGACCCTGATGGACACCCTGATCCGCTACAACCGCATGCAGGGCAAGAACACCCTGTGGCAGGCGGGTACCGACCACGCCGGTATCGCCACCCAGATGGTGGTGGAGCGCAAGATCGCCGCCGAAGAGGGCAAGACCCGCCATGATTACGGCCGCGAAGCCTTCATCGACAAGATCTGGCAGTGGAAGGAAGAGTCCGGCGGCACCATCACCCGCCAGATGCGCCGTCTCGGCGACTCCGTGGACTGGGAACGCGAGCGCTTCACCATGGATGAAGGCCTCTCCGCCGCCGTGCAGGAAGTGTTCGTCCGTCTCTACGAAGACGGCCTGATGTACCGTGGCAAGCGCCTGGTGAACTGGGATCCCAAGCTCAACACCGCCATCTCCGATCTGGAAGTGGAAAACCGCGAGATCAAGGGCCACATGTGGCACCTGCGCTATCCGCTGGCCAACGGCGCCAAGACTGCCGAAGGCCAGGATCACCTGATCGTCGCTACCACCCGTCCGGAGACCATGCTGGGCGACACCGCCGTCGCCGTGAACCCGGAAGATCCGCGTTACAAGGCCCTGATCGGCCAGCACATCCTGCTGCCGCTGGTGAACCGCCTGATCCCCATCGTCGCCGACGAGCACGCCGACATGGAGAAGGGCACCGGCTGCGTGAAGATCACCCCGGCCCACGACTTCAACGACAACGAAGTCGGCAAGCGCCACAACCTGCCGATGATCAACATCTTCACCCTGGACGCCCACGTGCGTGCCGAGGCCGAAGTGGTGGATGCCAACGGTAACCCCAGCACCGCCTATGACGCCGCCCTGCCGACCGAGTTCGCGGGGATGGAGCGCTTCGCGGCCCGCAAGGCCATCGTCGCCAAGCTGGACGAGCTGGGCCTGCTGGCCGAGATCAAGGATCACGTGCTACAGCAGCCTTACGGTGACCGCGGTGGCGTGCCCATCGAGCCGATGCTGACCGACCAGTGGTACGTGCGCGTGGCCCCCATGGCCAAGACCGCCATCGAAGCCGTCGAAGATGGCCGCATCCAGTTCGTGCCGAAACAGTACGAGAACATGTACTTCTCCTGGATGCGCGACATTCAGGACTGGTGCGTCTCCCGTCAGCTGTGGTGGGGTCACCGCATCCCGGCCTGGTATGACGATGCCGGCAATGTCTTCGTCGGTCGCAGCGAGGAAGAGGTGCGCGCCAAGCACAGCATCCCGTCCGTGACCGTGCTGCGTCAGGACGAAGACGTGCTCGACACCTGGTTCAGCTCCGCCCTGTGGACCTTCTCCACCCTGGGCTGGCCGAACAACACAGAGGCGCTCAAGACCTTCCACCCGACCGACGTGCTGATGAGCGGCTTCGACATCATCTTCTTCTGGATTGCCCGGATGATCATGATGACCATGCACTTCATCAAGGATGAGAACGGCCAGCCGCAAGTCCCGTTCAAGACCGTCTACATCACGGGTCTTATCCGCGACGAGGAAGGCCAGAAGATGTCCAAGTCCAAGGGCAACGTGCTGGACCCCCTCGACATGATCGACGGCATCTCGCTGGAAGATCTGCTGGAGAAGCGCACCGGCAACATGATGCAGCCGCAGATGGCCGAGAAGATCGCCAAGCGTACCGCCAAGCAGTTCCCGGAAGGGATCGACGCCCACGGCACCGACGCCCTGCGCTTCACCCTGGCGGCGCTGGCCTCTACCGGTCGTGACATCAACTGGGACATGAAGCGTCTGGACGGTTACAACAACTTCTGCAACAAGCTGTGGAACGCCTCCCGCTACGTGCTGATGAACACCGAAGATCAAGATTGCGGTTTTGCCGGTGGCGAGATGCAGTTCAGCCTGGCGGATCGCTGGATCCAGTCCCAGCTGCAAGTGGCCATCCGTGACTTCCGTACCGCGCTGGATACCTACCGCTTCGACATCGCAGCCGGTGTGCTGTACGAATTTATCTGGAACCAGTTCTGCGACTGGTATCTGGAGCTGACCAAGCCGGTGCTGACCAAGGGTTCCGAGGCCGAGCAGCGCGCTGCCCGCCACACCCTCGTGACTGTGCTGGAAACCCTGCTGCGTCTGGCGCACCCCATCATCCCGTTCATCACCGAGACCATCTGGAAGTCGGTAGCCCCGCTGGCCGGCGTCAACGCCGACACCATCATGGTGCAGGCCTTCCCGCAGGTGGACGAGCGTAAGCTGGACGAAGCCGCCATGGCGGATCAGGAGTGGGTGAAGGAGTTCATCGTCAGCATCCGCAACATCCGCGCCGAGATGAACGTGGCGCCGAGCGTGCCCCTCAACGTGCTGCTGAAATGCGATGCCAAGGATGCCGAGCGTGCCGCTGACAACGAGGCCTTCCTCAAGTCCCTGGCCCGTCTGGAGTCCATCCGCGTACTGGCGGATGGTGAAGCTGCTCCCCTGTCGGTGACCAAGCTCATCGGTGCCACCGAGCTGATGATCCCCATGGCCGGCCTCATCGACAAGGAAGCCGAACTGGCCCGTCTGGCCAAAGAGGTAGCCCGTCTGGTGGGCGAGTGCGGCCGCATCGAGGGCAAGCTCGGCAACGAGGCCTTCGTCGCCAAGGCGCCGGAAGCGGTCATCGCCAAGGAGCGCGAGAAGCTGGAGGACTACCGCCTCCAGCTGACCAAGCTGGAAGCCCAGCAGGCCGAGATCGCCGCCCTGTAAGCGAGTCTGTCTCCTTCAAAGCCCCCGTCCATCGGGGGCTTTTTCGTTTCTGGCGCAGGCCCGTCTTGGCACCCAAGCCCGGCTCTCACGGCCCGACTCAACGGGAAAACGCCGCCTGCAGAGGAGGCTGATTGAAAAATTCACGAGCCAAATCACCTCCTTTCACAAGCGCATCGCCCGCAAATTCATTACACTGCCAGCGGTCTTATCTATCGGGAGTGCTGCTGCAGTATGGAAATATTGATCCTGTTTGGATTGATTTTGCTCAATGGCGTCTTTGCCATGTCGGAAATCGCCATCGTCACCGCCCGTAAGGCACGGCTTGCCAAGATGGCCAATGAGGGGAGTCGTTCCGCCGCCATCGCCCTCAAGCTGGGCGAAGATCCGACCCATTTCCTCTCTGCCGTCCAGATCGGCATCACCAGCATCGGCCTGCTCAACGGTATCTATGGCGAATCCCTGCTGGCCCAGCCCTTCGCCCTCTGGCTGCAGGAGTGGGGACTCTCCCCCAAGAGCAGCAGCCTCCTCGCCACCATCATCGTGGTGGTCCTGGTCACCTACCTCTCCATCGTGGTGGGGGAGCTGGTGCCCAAGCGTCTCGGCCAGCTCAGCGCCGAGCGCATCGCCTGCCTGGTGGCCCGTCCCATGCTCTGGCTCGCGACCCTGACCCGCCCCTTCGTCTGGTTGCTGTCCGCCTCCACCAACACCACCCTGCGCCTGCTGCGGGTCGATCAGAGCAGCGGCGCCAACGTCACCCAGGAGGAGATCCACGCCATGCTGGTGGAGGGCTCGGAAGCCGGGGTGATCGAGGATCACGAGCACACCATGTTGCGGAATGTGTTCCGCCTCGACGAGCGCAGCCTCTCGTCACTGATGGTGCCCCGCAGCGACATCCGCTACATCGACCTCTCCCTGCCGCTGGAAACCAACCTGCAGCGTCTGGTGGAGTATCGCCACAGCTTCTTCCCGGTCTGCGACGGCAGCCTCTCGGATCTGGTGGGCATTCTCAACGTCAGCAAGGTGCTGCACGCCTACATCAAGGGGGAGCCCATCGATCTGGCGGCCCTGACTCAGGATGGCAGCCTGCTGCCGGAGACCCTGAACGGTCTGGAGCTGCTCAACCATTTCCGCACCCATTCCGAGCACATGGTGCTGGTGGTGGATGAATATGGCGAGCTGCAGGGGCTGGTCACCCAGCAGGATCTGCTGGAAACCCTGGCCGGCGACTTCCAGCAGGAAGGTGGGGAGGACAACTGGGCCTTCCAGCGCGCCGACGGCAGCTGGCTGCTCGACGGCCTCATCCCCCTGCCCGAACTGAAGGATTGTCTGGAGCTGGTGCGACTGCCAGAAGAAGAAAAACATCACTATCACACCCTTGGAGGGCTTATCATGCTGCTCCTTGGCCGCCTTCCCCAGACCGGAGACCTGGTCACCCTGGAACAGTGGCAACTGGAAATAGTGGATATGGACGGCCTGCGCATCGACAAGGTGCTTGCCATGCCCTTGACCGACCAACCCAGCTAACCTGCGGAGTTTGCATGTATGGAGCAGTTTTACCACCTGGCTCACGCCTTCATTAATCAGGATCTGGCGACGCTTTCCAATCCCGACATGGTCTTCATGGTCTATGTCGTCCTCCTGACATTCCTGGTGCTGGAGAATGGTTTCATCCCCACTGCCTTTCTGCCCGGCGACACCCTGCTGATCCTGACCGGCGTGCTCATCTATCAGGGCGTGCTGCCCCTGGCAGTCGTCCCGCTGCTGATCCTGGCCACCTTCTGCGGCACCTGGCTCGGCTACATGCAGGGACGTTTCCTTGGCCACACCCAGATGTATCACAGGCTGATGTCCCATCTGGACGACAAGCACAAGGAGAAGGTGCACTACCTGCTCAACAAGTACGGCATCATCACCCTGATCACCGCCCGCTACATCGCCTTCGTGCGCACTGCCTACCCCTATATCGTCGGCGCCAACGAGATCCCACAGGGGCGCTTCCTGGTAGTCAACCTCATCAGCTCCATCATGTGGATCTGCCCCTTGGTCGGACTGGGTTACTACCTGAGCCACACCAAGCTGGCCGCGCAGTATGAGTCCCAATTCCTCAGCGTTATCCTCTATCTGCCCGTGGTGTTGCTGGTGGGGGGTCTCATCGCCCTGGTCTGGCGCTGGTGGAGCAAACGCAAGGCCGGTGTCTCTCCGAAGTGAGGCAAATCAGAGGGTCGCCGGCAGGCGGCCCTTTTTTATGGAAAATAGTGGCGAATTCCCCCTGCCCGCTCTTGTAAAGCAAGGGCAAAAATGAGTGAATCTACCGCCTTTTTTCGCTGTGGATGGAGTCGGTCGTATGGGGTGTTGGATTCGCGCAATCGCGCTGGTAGGTGGATTGATGGGACTGCTCGGATCGCCGGCCGCCCTGGCAACACCGAACCCGGCCAAGTTGCAACTCAAGTCGGGCAGCGCCCTGGTGATGGACGTCAACACCGGCAAGACGCTTTATCAGAAGAACCCCGCCCAGGTGCGTCCCATTGCCTCCCTCACCAAGCTGATGACGGCGCTGGTGGTGCTGGATGCCCGCCAGAGCCTGAACCAGACGCTGACCATCGATCAGAACGACAGGGACAACCTCAAGCACACCTACTCCCGGGTGCGCATGGGCACCAAGGTGAGCCGCCGCGACGCCCTGCATCTGGCGCTGATGTCCTCCGAGAATCGCATGGCCTCGGCGCTGGCCCGCCACTACCCGGGCGGCCGCTCGGCCTTCATTCGCGCCATGAACAACAAGGCCAAACAGCTCGGCATGCGCAACAGCCGCTTCTACGACGCCACCGGCCTGTCGACCCGCAACGTCTCCACTGCCCGGGATCTGGCCAAGCTCATCGCCGCCGCCTATCGCCAGCCGCTGATCCGCGAATTCACCCAGGACACCAGCAAGGAGATGCGCTTCAGCACTCCTGCCTACAGCCTGATGTTCAACAACACCAACCCCCTGGTGAAGAACCCGGACTGGGGTGTGCGCCTCTCCAAGACCGGCTACACCGACGAGGCGGGCCGCTGCCTGCTGATGCGCGCCAAGCCGGATAGCCAGGAGCTCGCCATCGTACTGCTCAACTCCGTGGGAAAACGCACTCCGGTCGGGGATGCCAACCGCATCCGCAAGTGGCTGAAAAGCTGATTCGCTCAACAAAGACAAGAAGGATGCTGCGGCATCCTTTTTTATTGCCCGCAAACCGCCTCTATCCACATCTGAGCACATACACCAGCAGAAGGTGACAAGGTGTTGTCTCGGACGAAGGGATGCGCATAGGGCGCGATAGCTTGAGTGGGGGGCAGAGTTGGTAAAGGAGGCAGGGAGAGGCACCGAGCGCCCGCCATGCCGGCGTGGCAGCCGTTGTCACGAGCCTGCTGGTGACCGCCTGGATGGCCAGGATGGGATGATCGCGACCACAGCAGCGAAGCAGCAGAGCTGAGGCGAAGATGCGGAGATGCGAAGAGGTGAAGAGGTGAAGAGGTGAAGAGGTGAAGAGACGAGTATCACAACCAGCCGAGTCGTATCGACACGCCTGGAGCTGCCCATAAAAAAACAGCCCCGACCGAAGTCGAGGCTGTCTGTATGGTGCGCCCGAGAGGATTCGAACCTCTGACCACCTGGTTCGTAGCCAGGTACTCTATCCAGCTGAGCTACGGGCGCTCACAAACTTTGTGTACTACTTGAAATATGGTGCGCCCGAGAGGATTCGAACCTCTGACCACCTGGTTCGTAGCCAGGTACTCTATCCAGCTGAGCTACGGGCGCTCACAAACTTTGGTACTGCTTGAAATATGGTGCGCCCGAGAGGATTCGAACCTCTGACCACCTGGTTCGTAGCCAGGTACTCTATCCAGCTGAGCTACGGGCGCTCATAAACTTTTGATTTTTCTTTAAATGGTGCGCCCGAGAGGATTCGAACCTCTGACCACCTGGTTCGTAGCCAGGTACTCTATCCAGCTGAGCTACGGGCGCCCTGATTTAAAGCGATAAAAAAAGCTTACTCAACAGTAAGCCTTCTTTCAGTGCCGACTTGCTGATGGTCAACACATGACTCTCCAAGAGTCGAATATGGTGCGCCCGAGAGGATTCGAACCTCTGACCACCTGGTTCGTAGCCAGGTACTCTATCCAGCTGAGCTACGGGCGCTAATGGCGGAGAAGGGGGGATTCGAACCCCCGATGCGGGTATAAGCCGCATACTCCCTTAGCAGGGGAGCGCCTTCAGCCTCTCGGCCACCTCTCCGTTTGCGGGGCTGATAATACTTCACAGGAATTTTTAGTCAAACACTTTTTTGGAGAAAACAGAGCGTTCGCTCAGCATTTGGCCAAAGAGTGGAATATTCAAGCAATATCGACACTTACCCAGTTCCACCGCGCCCTGCAGGCCGATTGCCGGGGCCCGGAAAAACAAAAGGCGACACATGAGATGTCGCCTGATAGCTGCTAGCTGTACCGCTTAGAAGTTCGGTTGACCCGGTACCTTCTCGGCCTGTATCCGCATGTAGATCTCTTCGCGGTGTACGGAGACCTCTTTCGGTGCATTCACACCGATACGCACCTGGTTACCCTTGACGCCCAGTACGGTCACGGTCACTTCGTCACCAATCATCAGGGTTTCCCCAACACGACGAGTCAAAATAAGCATTCGCTTGCTCCTGTATCCTGTTTTGTATTTATATCGATATGCACCATTATCTTACAAAGATACCGATATGGTAAATGGTTGAAACTAAATCAATCAGGGATTGTTTCCCAAGGGCTGCTCATGAGGCTCATTATCCAGCCCGAACGCCGAGTGCAATGAACGCACTGCCAGCTCCAGGTACTTCTCGTCAATCACCACGGATATCTTGATTTCAGAGGTGGAAATCAACTGCATGTTGATCCCCTCCTCGCCCAATACCTTGAACATGGTGCGAGCGACGCCGGGATGATTCCACATACCGACCCCGACGATGGAGACCTTGGCGATCTCCCCGTTGCCCTGCACGCAGGCGGCCCCCAGCTGGGTGGCGGTCTCCTCCAGCAAGGCGCGGGCCCGGCGGTAGTCATCGCGATTCACCGTGAAGGTGAAGTCGGCGGTGCCATCCCCCATGGTGTTCTGCACTATCATGTCGACATCTATGTTGGCATCGCTGATCGGATTCAGGATCTGCGCCGCCACCGTCGGCCTGTCCGGCACACCCAGAATGGTCAGGCTTGCCTCGTTGCGATTGAACGCAATGCCGGATACCAGGGGTGCTTCCATCCTCTCACCTCCATATGTGATTAAGGTTCCCTCTCCGTCGACAAAACTCGACAGCACCCGCAACGGCACGCGGTACTTGCCCGCGAACTCCACCGAACGGATCTGCAGCACCTTGGCCCCCAGGCTCGCCATCTCCAGCATCTCCTCGAAGGTGATGGTGTCGAGGCGACGCGCCTTGGGCTCGATGCGCGGGTCCGTGGTGTAGACACCATCCACATCGGTAAAGATCTGGCATTCGTCGGCCTTGATGGCCGCTGCCACGGCCACGGCCGTGGTGTCCGAACCACCACGCCCCAGGGTGGTGATGGCATTGTGCTCATCACGCCCCTGGAAGCCGGCGATCACCACCACCTTGCCGGCACCGAGCTCGGCCTGAACCTGCTCGGTGTCGATCCGGGTGATGCGCGCCTTGCCATAGGCGGAGTCGGTGTGGATACGGACCTGATCGCCGGTCATCGAAACCGCAGGGCAACCGCGCTTGTTCAACGCGATCGCCAGCAGCGCTATGGTGACCTGCTCACCGGTCGAGATCAGTACATCCATCTCGCGCCGATTGGCATCCTGATCCAGCTGCTGGGCCATGCCCAGCAACCGGTTGGTTTCGCCCGACATAGCGGAAACGACCACCACCACGTCATGTCCCTGGGCACGGGTCAGCTGAACGCGATCGGCGACTGCCTCGATCCGCTCCAGCGTCCCGACCGAGGTTCCACCGTACTTCTGAACAAAGAGTGCCACAGATCACCTCGCCCGCTTACAGGCGCTCTTCCAGCCAGGAGTGAACGGATTGCAGCGCTGCCGGCACCGCCTCAGGCTGGGTACCACCCGCCTGTGCCATGTCCGGACGACCACCGCCCTTGCCACCCACCTGCTGGGCCACCAGATTGACCAGCTCGCCAGCCTTGACCTTGCCGGTCAGGTCATTGGTCACGCCGGCAATCAGATTCACCTTGCCGTCGCCGCTGGTTGCCAGCAGTACGACACCGGACTTCATCTGGTTCTTCAGCTCGTCCAGCATGCCACGCAGGGACTTGGGATCAGCCCCTTCCAGCGCCGCGACCAGCACCTTCTGGCCATTGATCTCGATGACCTGGCTCAGCAGGTCGTTGCCGGCCTGGGCGGCCAGCTTGGCCTTGAGCTGTTCCAGCTCGCGCTCCATCATCTTGGCCTTGTCCAGCACCTGGCGCACCTTGTCGACGATGGAGAATTGATCCCCCTTCACCAGGGCGGCCGCCTCTTCGATCTGCTCACCCATCTGGTGCATGAAGTCGATGGCACCCTTGCCGGTCACGGCTTCGATACGACGCACACCAGCGGCAATACCGCTCTCGGCGACGATCTTGAAGAAGCCGATGTCACCGGTACGCTTGGCGTGAGTACCGCCACACAGCTCGGTGGAGTAGTCGCCCATGCGCACGACGCGCACGTCGTCTTCGTATTTCTCGCCAAACAGCGCCATGGCGCCGGCCGCCTTGGCCGCGTCCAGGTTCATCAGCTGGGTAGCCACTTCGTGGTTGGCACGGATCTGGGCGTTGACCAGCTCCTCGACCCGGCGGATGGTCGCCATGGTCAGGCCTTCGAAGTGGGAGAAGTCGAAGCGCATGCGCTCGGCACCCACCAGAGAGCCCTTCTGGGTCACATGCTCGCCCAGCGCCTGGCGCAGGGCCGCGTGCAGCAGGTGAGTCACGGAGTGGTTCAGGGCCACGGCCTGACGGCGCTCCCCATCGACCACGGCCTCGACCTCGGCGCCCTTCTCCAGGGTGCCCAGCTCCAGATAACCCTTGTGAATGATGGCCTTGCCGGCCTTCTGGGTATCGGTCACGGCGAAGATGCCGTCGTCCACCTTGAGGATGCCGCTGTCGCCTACCTGGCCACCGGACTCCGCATAGAAGGGGGTCTCGGCCAGCACGATCACGGCTTCTTCACCGGCGATGAGACCATTGACCTCGACGCCATCCTTGTAGATGCCGACCACCTGGGTGGTCTGGCTCAGTTGCTTGTAGCCGGTGAAGGGGGTCTCGAAATCGAGTTTCAGGACCTCGTTGTAGTTCACGCCAAAGCTGGAGGCCTCTTTCGCGCGGGCGCGCTGCTTCTCCATCTCGACCTTGAAGCCCTCTTCGTCGATGCCGATCTCGCGCTCGCGCACCACGTCGGCGGTCAGATCCGCCGGGAAGCCATAGGTGTCATAGAGCTTGAACACCACCTCACCTGGGATGACCTTGGCGTCGCCGAGGTTCGCCAGCGCGTCTTCCAGCAGCAGCAGCCCCCTGTCCAGGGTGCGGACGAACTGCTCTTCCTCGATGCGCAGCACGCGCTCGACCAGGGGCAGCTGGGCGATCAGCTCTTCGGCCACGTCCTTCATCTGCACCGCCAGCTCGGCCGCCAGCTTGTAGAAGAAGACCTCGGTAGCGCCAAGTTTGCGACCGTGACGCACGGCGCGGCGGATGATGCGGCGCAGCACATAGCCCCGGCCTTCGTTGGAGGGCATGACACCGTCAGCCACCAGGAAGGCACAGGAGCGAATGTGGTCGGCGATGACGCGCAGGGACTGGTTGCTCAGATCCGTGGTGCCGACGATCTCGGCAGCCTTCTTGATCAGCGCCTGGAAGATGTCGATCTCGTAGTTGGAGTGCACGCCTTGCATGATGGCGGAGATACGCTCCAGGCCCATGCCGGTGTCCACAGACGGACGAGGCAGCGGCTCCATGGTGCCGTCTGCCTGACGGTTGAACTGCATGAAGACCACGTTCCAGATCTCGATGAAACGGTCGCCGTCTTCTTCCGGTGAACCGGGAGGGCCGCCCCAGATGTGGTCGCCGTGATCATAGAAGATCTCGGTGCAGGGACCGCACGGACCGGTATCGCCCATCTGCCAGAAGTTATCGGAGGCAAAGGCGGCGCCCTTGTTGTCACCGATGCGCACGATGCGATCGGCCGGTACGCCGATCTCGTTCGCCCAGATGTTGAAAGCTTCGTCGTCCGTTTCATAGACGGTCACCAGCAGGCGCTCTTTGGGCAGCTTGAGGGTACCGGTCAGGAATTCCCAGGCAAAACGGATGGCGTCCTGCTTGAAGTAGTCACCGAAGCTGAAGTTGCCCAGCATCTCGAAGAAAGTGTGGTGACGCGCGGTATAGCCGACGTTTTCCAGGTCATTGTGCTTGCCGCCCGCCCGCACGCAGCGCTGGGCCGTGGTGGCGCGGTTGTAGGCACGCTTGTCGGCGCCAAGGAACACGTCCTTGAACTGGTTCATCCCTGCGTTGGTGAACAGCAGGGTCGGGTCATTGTGCGGTACCAGCGAGCTGGAGGTGACAACCTGGTGCCCCTGGGAGCGGAAATACTCGAGAAACGCGGCGCGTATCTCTGACGTGGACATATACATGGAAAATCCTGCTTGATTCGAATACGGACTTTTAACCGCATTAATGTAAGTTTTCTGCCGGGTAAAGTAAAACGCGCGGGCCCCTTGCGGATGAAAAAGCCCGCAACGGATACGGCGGCGAGGGACGCGTTGGCAAGCGGGGCGTAAAAGGGGGCCGGCCGGCTGACACTGGCAGCCCTCTGGCAGCAATCGGAGGGGTCAATGGGAGTACAAACATGGTCGTGCGAGCGAGGGAGCCGCCCACCGCACACCAAGACGTGTCTACTCCCCCTCCTCCTGCAAGGCAGAGAGGGCATAGCGAGCCTGATCTTGCGTGAACCCCCGGCCAAGCAAGTATTTGAGCCATTTCATGCGCAACTTGAAGTCGGCGAGATCGGCGGCCCGGGCACGCCGCGCCAGCAGTGCCAGGGCAAGCTCGAACCAGTCCAGCTCGGGTTGCTCGAAGGCGGCATCAATCTGGACATCGCTCAGCCCCTTGCGGCGCAGGTCGAAGCAGATCTTGAGCGGGCCATGCCCCTTGGCGGCGCCCGCACGCACCGCCATGGCACCGTAGCGCTCGTCATCGATCCAGTGATAGCCGCGACAGTAGTCGAGCACGGCGTCGATCACTTCCTCCTTGAAGCCTTGCTGACGCAGGCGCCTGGCCAGCTCCGACTCGGCGCTCTCGCGCCGTGCCAGGCTGCGCATGGCGAAGGCGCGGGCGGCGGCCAACTGCTCCTCAAAGGTGGGTTCGACGGGCTCGGCAGGGTCGGTAACGGATTCATCAACCATAAATGACAAGGCCGGGTATCAACCCGGCCTTCCTTTTGCTCTTATTCGAACTCTTGTTCGTTTTCGGCTTCAAACTCGTCGTACTCGGCGGCGGAGGCTTTCTCCTCCACCGGCGCAGCACCGGAGAGCAGCAGCTCGCGCAGCTTGGCTTCTACCTCGCCAGCCAGCGCCTTGTTCTCGGAGAAGAGCTTCATGACGTTGGCCTTGCCCTGACCGATCTTCTCGCCGTTGTAGCTGTACCAGGCACCGGCCTTGTCGATCAGCTTGTGCTTGACCCCCAGGTCCACCAGCTCGCCCTCTTTGGAGATGCCGGCACCGTAGAAGATCTGGAACTCGGCCTGCTTGAAGGGGGGAGCCACCTTGTTCTTGACCACCTTGACGCGGGTCTCGTTGCCGACCACTTCGTCCCCTTCCTTGATCGCGCCGGTACGACGGATGTCCAGGCGCACGGAGGCGTAGAACTTGAGCGCGTTACCACCGGTCGTGGTCTCCGGGCTACCGAACATGACGCCGATCTTCATCCGGATCTGGTTGATGAAGATGCACAGGCAGTTGGCGTTCTTGATGTTGGCGGTCAACTTGCGCAGGGCCTGGGACATCAGACGAGCCTGCAGGCCGACGTGGGAGTCACCCATCTCCCCTTCGATTTCCGCTTTCGGCGTCAGGGCGGCCACGGAGTCGACGATGATGACGTCGACGGCGTTGGAGCGCACCAGCATGTCACAGATCTCCAGCGCCTGTTCACCAGTATCCGGCTGGGAGATCAGCAGGTCGTCGACATTGACCCCCAGCTTGGCGGCGTAGACGGGATCCAGGGCGTGCTCCGCATCGACGAAGGCGCAGGTCTTGCCCTTCTTCTGGGCCTCGGCGATCACCTGCAGGGTCAGCGTGGTCTTGCCGGAGGATTCCGGACCGTAGATCTCGACGATACGGCCGCACGGCAAACCGCCGATCCCCAGCGCCACGTCCAGGGAGAGGGAGCCGGTGGAGATGGCTTCGATGTCCATGGTCTTGCTGTCGCCCAGACGCATGATGGAGCCTTTGCCAAACTGCTTTTCGATCTGGCCCAGCGCAGCCGCCAGTGCCTTCTGTTTGTTCTGATCCATGCCAATCTCCGCTGGGAATCGTGATGAAGAAGTGAAGTTGGGCTAAGTATACTGTTTATGCATACAGTATCAAGCCCAATTTATTTGAGCAGGGCCAGCAGTCCGGACAAGGCCTGTCTGACCGCCTGCCGACGAACCTGATGGCGATCCCCGTCGAAACGGGCGAGCAGAGAGTGATGGCGACCGGTGCGATCCGCCCAGGCGAACCAGACGGTACCGACCGGCTTCTCGTCGCTACCGCCGCCGGGCCCGGCGATGCCGCTGATGGCCACGCAGATCCCCGCATCGGAGCGGGCCAGGCAGCCTCGGGTCATCTCCAGTACCACCGCCTCGCTGACGGCGCCGTGGCGCAGCAGGCTGTCGATGCTGACGCCCAGCATCTGCTGCTTGGCCTCGTTGGTATAGGTGACGAAGCCGCGATCGAACCAGGTCGAGCTGCCGGCGATATCGGTAATGGCCGTGGCCACGCCGCCGCCGGTACAGGACTCCGCCGTGGCGGCCAGCCAGCCCTTGGCCAGCAATGCTTCGCCCAGCTCCTGGGATAAACGGGTGATCTCTGCCTCAAGTCCCATCGTCATCTCCTCAGTTGCCCCTTGCAGGGCGAAATATGCGGCTCATTATGCAGTTGCCCCGCCCCCCGGGCAACCGACCCGGGTTCGGGCGCGTCAGCAAGTTGTCACGGCTTAAGCTCCAGTACAAGGGCACCTCGTATCATCTCATGGCACCGTCATGCGTGCGGTTTCACCCCGTGACAGAAAAGGAGAACACACCGATGAAACACCCGTTCAAAGCCGCCATGGCTGCCCTCGCCCTCTGCGCCACCACCCAGGGTTTTGCAGCCGAGGCAACCCCGGAGCTGCAGACCGAGACAACCCTGGCCCAGGAGCTCAACCTCTCGAACGCGCAGATGGAGCAGATCAAGGGACTGCGTGAGCAGGCAGCCAAGGACCTGGGAGCCGTCAAGCTCGATGCCATCGGCCAGGACGTCATCGTCAACATGATCAAGTCCGGCAAGTGGGACGAGGCGGCCGCCAAGAAACAGCTGCAAACCATCAGCGACGTACAGGCCGAAGCTCGCTATTATCGCGCCCACTACCTGTTCGAGGTGAGCCAGGTGCTGACACCGGAGCAGAAAGCCAAGCTGCACGAGATGCTGAACGGCGGCGAGGCGATGTACTGAGAGGCGGTTTCCCTCCTCTGACCCCGATCCCCGCGCCGATGCGGGGATTTTGTCTGTTCCTCCTCTTCTGCCCCGGTTGAACAAGGCTCAGGAGCCCCCTCTCTTAGCCCCTCCCCGACCCCGCAAGCTGCGACCAAGCCAGGCTAGGACGCCGGCTTTACCCCCAAGACGGAGATTCCCCCTCACCATCCGCCCCCGAGCATGTAGAATGGCCTCCAGATTCAGACCCATGATGGCAGACGCTTGCCTGCCAGAGCACCTTCTGGAAAAGCACATGACAGCACAGCACCCAGTCAGCAGCGCCAATCTCAGCGCTCACACCCCCATGATGCAGCAGTATCTGACCCTCAAGGCAGAAAACCCGGAGATCCTGCTGTTCTACCGCATGGGCGACTTCTACGAGCTCTTCTACGACGATGCCCGCAAGGCCTCCCAACTGCTAGATATCTCCCTGACCAAGCGCGGCCAGTCGGCGGGCAGCCCCATTCCGATGGCAGGAGTGCCCTATCACGCCATCGAGGGGTATCTGGCCAAGCTGGTGCAGCTGGGTGAGTCTGCCGCCATCTGCGAGCAGGTAGGGGATCCGGCCACCAGCAAGGGGCCGGTGGAGCGCAAGGTCATTCGCATCATCACCCCGGGCACCGTCTCCGACGAGGCGCTGCTCACCGAGCGTCAGGACAACCTGATCGCCGCCGTCTACCACGACGGCCGCCGCTTCGGTTATGGTACCATGGACATTGGCTCCGGCCGTTTCTTCATCAACCAGTTCGAGAAGGAAGAGACCCTGCTGGCCGAGCTGCAGCGCACCAACCCGGCCGAGCTGCTTTACCCCGAATCCTTCGAGTTCCTGCGCCACGTCGAGGGTCGCCGCGGTCTGCGCCGCCGCCCGGAGTGGGAATTCGAACTCGGCACCGCCCGCAAGCTCTTGTGCCAGCAGTTTGGCACCCAGGATCTGGTGGGCTTCGGCGTCGAGCAGAGCGAGACCGCCCTGTGCGCCGCTGGCTGCCTGATGCAGTACGTGAAAGACACCCAGCGCACCGCCCTGCCCCATATCCGCAGTGTGCGCCTCGAGCAGCCCGATCACGCCGTCATCATGGACGCCGCCACCCGCCGCAATCTGGAGCTGACCCAGAACCTGGCCGGCGGCCACGACAACACCCTCTCCGCCGTGCTGGACTGCACCGCCACCCCCATGGGGAGCCGGCTGCTCAAGCGCTGGATCCACCAGCCGATCCGCGACCGGGTGATCCTCAAAGGCCGCCAGAGCACCATCAAGGAGCTTATCGAGCAGAACCTCTATGACGATCTCGGCGGCCTGCTGCGCCAGGTCGGTGACGTGGAGCGGGTGCTGGCGCGCCTGGCCCTGCGTTCCGCCCGCCCGCGTGACCTCACCCGCCTGCGCCAGGCCTTCGCCCAGCTGCCCGAACTGCAGCGGCTGTTGGCCGAGAGCGAGCACGAGGCGGTGCAGCAGCTGCGCGAGCGGGCCAGCACCTTCCCCGAGTTGCATGACCTGCTGGAACGCGCCGTGATGGAGGTGCCGCCTGTGCTCATCCGCGATGGCGGCGTCATCCGTGAAGGGTTCAACACTGATCTGGACGAGTTGCGGGATCTGGCCAACGGCGCTACCGCGAGCCTGGCCCGCATCGAGGAGCGTGAGAAGGCGCTGACCGGCATCAACACCCTCAAGGTGGGCTACAACAAGGTACACGGCTTCTACATCGAGGTGAGCCGCGCCAACAGCCATCTGGTGCCGGCTCACTACATCCGCCGCCAGACCCTCAAGAACAACGAACGCTACATCATCGACGAGCTCAAGAAGTACGAGGACAAGGTGCTCACCGCCCAGGCCCAGGCGCTGGCGCTGGAGAAGCGCCTCTACGAGGATCTGCTCGATGCCCTGCTGCCCCACCTTGGCGAGTTGCAGGAGTCCGCCGCCGCCCTGGCGGAGCTGGACGTGCTGGCCAACCTGGCGGAGCGGGCCGAAACCCTGGACTACCGCTGCCCCACCCTCATCGACGAGGATCAGATCCTGATCGAGGCGGGCCGCCATCCGGTGGTGGAGCAGGTAATGACGGATCCCTTTATCGCCAACCCCATCCGGCTTGAGCGGGAGCGGCGGATGCTGATCATCACGGGCCCCAACATGGGGGGTAAGTCCACCTACATGCGCCAGACCGCGCTCATCGTGCTGCTGGCCCATATCGGCGCCTTCGTCCCTGCCGACAGCGCCCGCATCGGCCCCATCGACCGCATCTTCACCCGGATCGGGGCGTCGGACGATCTCGCCTCCGGCCGTTCCACCTTTATGGTGGAGATGACCGAGACCGCCAATATCCTCAACAACGCCACCGCCCGCAGCCTGGTGCTGATGGACGAGATCGGCCGCGGCACCAGCACCTATGACGGCCTGTCCCTGGCCTGGGCCTGCGCCGAGCAGCTGGCTAGCAAGATTGGCGCCTACACCCTGTTCGCCACCCACTACTTCGAGCTGACCCGGCTGCCGGAGTTGATGAACGGGCTTGCCAACGTCCATCTGGATGCGGTGGAGCACGGTGACACCATCGCCTTCATGCACGCGGTGCAGGAGGGGGCGGCGAGCCGCTCCTACGGCCTGCAGGTGGCCGCTCTGGCGGGAGTGCCGAAATCGGTGATCCAGCAGGCCCGCCACAAACTGCACGAGCTGGAGAGCACCACCCCGGTGGCCGCCGGCGAAGTGCGCCCGACCCCGGTCGCCCTGCCGCCCCAGAGCCATCCCGTGGTGGAGGAGCTGGAAGCGGTGCGCCCGGACGAGCTGACCCCGCGTCAGGCCCTGGATCTGCTCTATCGCCTCAAGCAGATGCTGTAACCCGTCACCAACACAGCCATAAAAAAAGGGGAACCGCGAGGCTCCCCTTTTCGTTGTCATGGTTCTGCCTGTCATCAGGCCGGCCCTATCCTGTCCATCAGACTCATGTGGCTGGAGCCATCGTGGCGCTTGAGGTTCTGGCGGTATTCGAACTGGCGCTGGCTCTCCTGCTTGAGGCCCAGCATCAGGGAGTAGCACATGGCCAGCATGATCAGGGAGAAGGGCAGTGCGGCTATGATGCTGGCCGCCTGCAGGGCGGCCAGACCGCCGGAGACCAGCAGAATGGCCGCCACCAGCCCCTGACCCAGCCCCCAGACCGCGCGGTGCAGCACGGGGGGATCCTGATCCCCGATGGAGAGCAGGGTCGTGATGACGAGGGTGCCCGAGTCGCTGGAGGTGATGAAGTAGGTGCAGATGAGCAGCGTCAGCACCCCTTTGGCGATCCAGCCGAAGGTCTCCCAGTGCAGCAACTCCACCGTCTTGTAGAGCGCCAGGGTGACGTCCTGGTTGACCGCGTCTACGACGCCGCCCGAGCCGAACAGCTCGAGGTGCATGGCGGTCCCGCCGAAAACGGTGAGCCAGAGCATGCCGAGCAGGGAGGGCACCAGTAGCACGCCGAGCACGAACTCGCGGATGGTACGTCCCTTGGAGATGCGGGCGATGAACATGCCGACGAAGGGAGCCCAGGCTATCCACCAGCCCCAGTAGAAGGCGGTCCAGCTCGATTGCCAGGCCGAGGTGCCGTTCGCCTCTGTGTTGGTCCAGAAGCTCAGGCGGACGATGTTCTGCAGGTAGTCACCGATGTTCTGCACATAGGCATTGAGGATATAGGTGGTCGGGCCCAGCGCCAGGAACAAGGCCAGGACGAAGACGCTGAGCCAGATGTTGAGCTCGGAGAGGATCTTCACCCCGCGCCCGACACCGGAGATGGCCGACAGGGTCGCGATCAGGCTGATGCCCCCGATGAGCCAGAGCTGGTTCGCCTGCGAGACCTCCATGCCGAACATCTGGTTGAGGCCCGTGTTCATCTGGGAGACCCCGAGGCCGAGGGAGGTTGCCACCCCGAACACGGTGCCGAACACCGCCAGCACGTCGGCGGCGTGGCCCCAGAAGCCGTAGATGCGATCGCCGAGGATGGGGTAGAGCACAGAGCGAATGGCCAGCGGCAGCTTGCGCCGGTAACTGAAGAAGGCCAGCGACAGGCCGACGATCACGTAGATGGCCCAGGGGTGCAGGCCCCAGTGGAAGAAGGTGAGACGCATGGCGATCTGCGCCGCCTCCGGGGTCATGCCTTCGGTGACGAAGGGATTGCCCTGCAGGTGGTACATGGGTTCGGCGATGCTCCAGAACACCAGGCCGATCCCCATGCCCGCGCTGAACAGCATGGAGAACCAGGCGAAGTAGCCGAACTCCGGTACCTGGTCGTCGTCGCCCAGCCGGATGCTGCCAAAGCGGCTGAACATCAGATAGACGGCGAAGAACAGGAACAGGGCGACCACCAGGATGTAGTACCACTTGAAGCCTGCAATGATGGTGTCCTTGGCGCCAGTGAACCAGGTGCCCGCGGTGTCGGGATCAAATACACCAAACAGCAGGAACAGGGTCACGACGGTCAGGGCCGTCATGGCCATGGTGGGATTGAGGCCTTTCAATAGCCCTTTGGTTGCTCTCATCAACCCTCCTTAGTCGTTGTTGAAGAAGTCTTCGCCCACGTGATCACCCGCACCGCCGATGGCGCGATAGACCAGTCGACCGGCGACCTGCTCACGGTGATCCACCAGGCTGACGGACGGCTGACCGTTCACCGCGTGGCGCTTGCCGAGGAAGATGGCCATGGGGACCCCCAGGCTGGAGACACCGCTGGTGATCCAGAGGCGGTTGAAATCGTAAGAGCCGCCGATGAACTCGAGCTGGGCCAGGCCGTTGTCCAGACCCGCCAGGTAGAAGTTCATGGCGCTCTCGTCGGGGAAGAGGTGCACCAGCACATAGGCATAGCGCAGTTCATTGACCAACTCCTTTAGGCTGAAAGAACCTGTATTGCTGCAGGAGAGGGGCAACTCGCCATCATAGTGATGCACCTTGAGGTTGTTGGGGTCCTCGTCATAGGCGGGCTGATAACGTACGAAAGCCGCAGTATCCGGCAGTTCATAACGAACTCTGACCACGCGCAGGTCGGCAACCAGGGACTTGATATCCAGGTCGTCATGCATGATGTCACTCCTTAAATATCGGGTTTTCATGGGGAAAGGGTTCAATAACCTAACACAAGATTGTTTAGAGTAGAAATGATTACACCAAAAACCATATTGACCCGATGGTGAATTAGGTGGAGAATTTTGCGCCTCTCCACAGCCCTGCAATGACCCGGACTCCCATGGAAAAACATGATGAAGTGCTGATCGCACTGCGCCAGATCATCCGTGCCATCGACATGCACTCCAAACGCCTGATCAAGGAGGCCGGACTGACGTCGCCCCAGCTCCTGCTGCTCAAGGGGATCGACGAGCTGGGCCAGATCTCCATGCGCCAACTGGCGGATCACACCAACATGAGTCAGGCCACCGCGACCACCATCATGGACCGGCTCGAGAGCCGTCAGCTGGTACAGCGCATCCGCAGCGATACCGACAAGCGCAAGGTCCATGCGACCCTGACTGACGCAGGGCGCGCCCTGCTCGCCCAGGCCCCCACTCCGCTGCAGGAGAGCTTCATCCAGCGCTTCCAGGCCCTGGAAAACTGGGAGCAGGGTCTGCTGCTCTCCTCCCTGCAGCGCATCTCGGCCATGATGAATGCCGACGGCATCGACGCGGCCCCGGTGCTGAGCGTCCGCCCCCTGACCGAAGAGCGGGCCTGAACGCCGGCCATAAAAAAGCTCCCTGACGGGAGCTTTTTTATGGAGGCCTGAAGAAAAGGCTCACTCTTCCAGACTGATGCCGATGTTGGAGACACCGTCCTGAGCCGCAAATTTGCGGATGGCCAGGATGCGATCGCTGTCGCGCTCGTGAGCCACCCGCTTGAGCAGCTCGACCTGGAACTCCAGCTCGGCTTCCATGTGCTCGTGCTCGTAGAGCTCCTCGTCGGTCAGCTCGCGCCCTTCCAGCATGTCGATGAACCCCGCCACCGTCCCCACCGAGGCATGGCTGGCGTCGTTCGCCTCCTCACCCACCCGGCAGATCACCGAGTTGTAGGCACAACCCAGCGCCACGCAGGCATCCAGCGCCGGATAGGCACCATAGGATTCAAACTTGCTGGGCTCGGGAATATAGACCTCGAACGCCTCCAGGATGGCGCCCAGATTGACGCGGGATCCCTTGACGGTCAGGTAGTTCCACATCTGATCCAGGGCGTGGCGAAACGCCTTTGCATCCCCGAAGCCGGTCGCCTGGGTAAACAGCACATAGTTGGGGTACATGCGCTCTGCCAGCGCCAGGGTGTAGACCGTCTGCTGCCAGGGTTGCAGCTCGGCCAGTCGCTTATAAAACTTGTCACCAAACACTGGAGTCGGATCCTTTGCAAAATGTGGGGCAGATTGTAGCCCACGAGGGGCGCGGCGAAAATGAAAAAGCGCCCTGCTCGACTTTCTTGCCCGATCAACTGGGGTAAGATGGAAACAGCACCCTCATCGCCCTGCCATAAACATGATAAGGAACAAGAGTATGAGCCAACGTACCCTGCTTCTGCTCAGCCAGGACAACCACCACTACGAGCGTCTGCTCAAGGCGGCCAATCTACCCCATCTGCGCATCCTTCGGGCCGACAACCAGGGCGAGGCCGAGAAACTGATCGGCGATGCCCACATCCTGATGGCCGAGCCGGCACGGGCCAAACCCCTGCTGGCCAAGGCCGGCCGGCTGAGCTGGCTCCAGTCCACCTATGCCGGGGTCGACGTGCTGCTGGATGCGAGCTGTCGCCGTGACTACCTGCTCACCAATGTCCGCGGCATCTTCGGCCCGCTGATGAGTGAATACGTGTTCGGCCACCTGCTCAGTCTTACCCGCCAGCTGCCGCTCTATCGTGATCAGCAACAGCAGAAGCTGTGGCAAAGCCACCCCTATCAGGGGCTGAGAGGCAAGACCCTGCTGCTGCTCGGCACCGGCAGCATAGGCCAGCACATCGCTCACACCGGCAAACACTTCGGCATGAGGGTGCTCGGCATCAGCCACAGCGGCCATGAGTGCGCCGGGTTCGATCAGGTATATCAGCTGCCCGCGCTGAACAAGCTGCTGGCCCAGGCCGACGTCATCGTCAGCGTGCTGCCGTCGACCCGCGAGACCCGCCACCTGTTCACCGCCGATCGCTTCAACCACTGCAAGCCGGGCGCCACCTTCTTCAACGTCGGCCGGGGCAGCGCGGTCCACGAGGGGGATCTGCTGGCAGCCCTGCGCGGCGGCCAGCTCGGCACGGCGGTGCTGGATGTGTTCGAGCAGGAACCCCTGCCCGCCGACAGCCCGCTCTGGCACCAGCCCAACCTCATCATCACCCCCCACAACAGCGCCTACAGCTTCCCCGAAGATGTGGCCCAGATCTTCATCCGCAACTACATCCGCTTCATCGACGGCCAGCAACTCGACGGCCGGATTGACTTCGACAAGGGCTACTAGCCGCCCAACGAAAAGGCCCCGCCAGTTGGCGGGGCCTTCGTTTGCGCGAGGGAGGAGGATCAACCCGCCTCCATCTCCTTGCGGTAGCTTTTCACCTTTGCGAGGAACTGGCGCTTCTCCTTGCCGGAGAGGGGTTCCGCCATCGGCAGCTTGACCTTCATGGCATCCACCGGACGGTTGTTGATCCGCACCTCGTAGTGCAGGTGGGCACCGGTGGAGCGGCCCGTGTTGCCGGAGAGCGCGATCTTGTCCCCCATCTTCACCCTCTGACCCGGTTTCACCAGCAGCTTGCTCAGGTGCAGGTAACGGGTCGTCAGGGTACGGCCATGCTTGATGACCACATAGGTACCGGCCAGCGGGTGGCGGGTGGCCTTGAGCACGACACCGTCCCCGGTCGCCATGACGGCCGTCCCGACCGGCAGGGCAAAGTCGGTCCCCTCATGAGGGCGCACCTGACCCGTGATGGGGTGGCGTCGTGCCGGGTTAAAGTTGGAGCTGACGCGATAGCGGCTGTGGGTCGGGTAACGACGGAAACCGCGCTCCAGGCTGTTCGCCTGACCGTCATAATAGTTGCCATCCTCGGACAACCAGGCGGACACCGCCTTGCCCTGGCTGAGCACTTCGACCCCCAGCAACTGGGTGTTGCCCGTGCTCTTGCCCTCGACCGTCTCCTGTCTCACCAGCACCTTGAACTTGTCGCCCTTTTTCAAATCCTTGGCAAAGTTCATGCGCCACTGGAACAGGTTGGCGATCTTCTGGATGTGATTCGCCGGGATCCCTGCGTTGCGGGCACTAACGTAGAAGCTGCCATTGATGACACCCTCATAGCTCTTCTGCTGCCACTCCACCTCTTCGTTGAGCATGTTGGCGCTGTAGGAGTCATCCGTGCGCTCCAGCACCAGGGTCTGCTTGATGTTCAGGCGGATCTTGAGCTGCTGCAGTATGTTGTCCTGATCGATCAGCAACTCTATGGTCTGACCGGGTTTGAGGCGAGCCAGATTGTTCTTGGCATCCGCATCCAGCACCTTGTAGAGGGTGGTGGTGGACAGCCCCAGGTTGTTGAAGATGGTGGTGAGAGTTTCGCCGTTTCGTACCCGGTAATCCTGCCACTGGGGGGTGACATCGGCCGGAATGTCATCATCCGGAGCCGCAGCCTCCACCAACTCGTGATCCGGGATGTCGTTGAAGTCGGTGTTGTCTTCGTTGGTGGCCGTGCCTGTCGTGGCGATCGGCAATTCCAGACGCAGTGGCCGCTCCAGGATGTCACCCGGAGCTGGCAATACGGCTACTGCTGACAGCGTCATGGCCGTGAGCAATAGCATGGCGTAAAAGTGTTTGCGGGGAACCGGGGGTTCCCAGTTGGCAGCCTGCGCTACCAAGGGACGGAGACGTTTCATCCGCTATCCTGTTATTAGATCTAAGGGTGGTTGTGGGTCTGTCTTTATAAATTTTTATTATGAAAATCGAATATCTGGGTGTTAGACCTAAATACTTACAAAAAGTTCATACCTACATGCACGAAACTCACATTTTATGCATAACCTTCCAGCATGGGCAGAAATGATCGTCGTTTTGGGCCATTTTTTTCTATTTTTAAGAACCCTGTCCGGTTGCGTGGCCCCCTGGCCTCGCACATGTTGCAAAAACATTTCCATGGAGTGGGTATGTCATTGGCAAAATTGTTAAACATCATCATTGTGGTTCTGTTCGCCATCGGTGCCGCCTTGCTGCTGCTGCTGGAGATCACCACGGTCCGGCAATCTATTCTCGACCAGATGTCCGCCAATCTTGAGACCTCCATCACGGCGCTCGGTCTGGTGCTGCAGGGCTCCCTGCTCAATGATGACAAAGTCCTCGCGGAAACCATCGTCAACGCCATGTTCGACGGTGGGTTTGTCAGCTCCGTCGTCTTGCTGGATCCGGATGGCCAGCCGTTGTTCCAGAGGGTGTTCCACTCCGCACAGCAGAACGTGCCGAGCTGGCTCCCCTCCCTGGTCCACATGCCACCGGTCAAGGTGGAGCAGGAGCTGACCGATGGTTGGCGGATCCTCGGCACCCTCACTCTGGAAGGGCACGAGGGATATGCCTACCAGCACCTGTGGAATGCCATCAGCCGCACCGGGCTCGCACTGCTCGCCGGTGTGCTGGTCTTTACCCTCATCATCACCTGGGTATGCCATCGCCTGCTGCGCCCGCTCGAACAAGTCAGCCTGCAACTGACGCAGCTTCGCCAACGCCAGTTCAGCGGCAGTCTGCCCACTCCCTGGCTGCGCGAATTGAAGGAGGTCGTCGCGTCCATCAACCAGCTGGTCTCGGAACGCAAACGGGATCTGCTGCAACAACGGCTCAAGATCACCCAGCTCGGCAAGCAGGTCACCCCGTCAGCCCATCAGAAGTTGACGGGATTGACCGACACCGCAGGTGACATGTACCTGCAACACTTCGTCTCCACCCAGGGCAGCATCAGGCTATATAGCCGGCTCCTGCCCAAGCATCCCCCCGGCACGGACAGCTCGCCCGACGAGATCCGGTCCCTGATCCACGACTGGCTTGCCCAGAAGGCGGAGGGGCTCCAGCTGCCTCTCAGTCTGCTCAGCCATCCCGACTGGGCACAGTTCGCGCCCGTGCTGGCCGGCGCCAGGGGCAGGACCCTGGACTGGCGCTGGGATCTGCCAGCCTTTCCTGCCCTCGCCGAGGAGCGACTGGATACACTGCGAGCCCAAGGCGTCGAGATGGCCTTCAGCAATGTGCCGATGAGCAACGACAACCTGGCCAGGCTCGACCCCGTCAGGCCCGTCTTCATCTGCTGCCAGCTGACCCAGGCCCCCCTCTACTGGAACCTGCTCTCCCAGTGCCTCCATGCTTCCGGCTATACCCTGCTCGCCGAAGCCAGCGAGGTGAGCGACGTGGACACCCTGCGCAACTGGGGCATCGATGGTTATGCCCAGGAGGCCGTATGAGAACCCCGCTGCTGTTGCTGGCCCTGCTGTGGCAACCCGGTCTGCATGCCGCCATGCTGACCATAGGCACGGGGGGCGAGCAGGGCATCTATTACCAGGTCATCAAGGAGTTCTGCCGGCTGGCCCAAAAGAGTGACCCCGGGTCGCAATGCAAGCCGCAGGCCAGTTCGGGTTCCATCGAAAATCTGCACCTGCTGCAGACAGGTGACATACCCTACGCCCTCGTCCAGTCCGACTGGCTTTATTAAGCCAGCAACGGAACCGGGCCTTTCGCCCAAAAACCCCAACCCGAATTGCGGACGCTCTTCGCCACCCACGCCGAGCCCTTCACCATAGTGGTGCGAGCCGATGGGGATATCACCACCTTGGCACAGCTCAAGCTCGCGCCCATCGACATGGGGCTGAAACACTCGGGCACTCGCCAGACGGCATTGGCACTGTTCAATGCACTGGGCACCAGAGAGCAGGACCTCGACCTGAAGAGCGTGGCCAATCTTTCCGAAGCACTGTGCAGCAAGCAGATCGATGCCTATGGGCTGGTGATGGGACACCCCAACCGGATCGTCTTGGAGACCGCGAAACGCTGCGCCATCCGCTTCCTGCCGATCGAGGGGGAAACGCGGGACCAGCTGCTCAAGGGGGTCAAATATTATCAGCGCAGCCAGGTGCCGGCGCGTATCTATCCCGGCAACCTCAAGGCAACCCCGACCTTTGCCATCGCCGCCACCCTGGTGACCAATGCCGCCACGCCAGACGAAGATGTCTATCGCCTGACCAAAGCCATGCTGAGCCGGCAAACCAGTTTCAACGAGCAGACCTACGGCTACGCCAACCTGTTCCACAAGGCCCGCAACAAGGTGGGTCCGGTGCTGAGCGTCACCCAGCATCCGGGAGCAGCAAAATACTTCGAGGAGTTGAAGGCGGCAGGCAAGCTATAGCTGGCGGCGGGGAGTGCGCAGATGGTCGCTGGAGAAGCGGCTCTGCATCGAGGTCCACTGGGTCAGGCGATCGGCACTCCCCGCCAGCGTCCCATCACGGCGTGACTTCATGATCCAGATGCTCCTGGCATCGAAACTGTAGACAGGTTGCAGATCTGTACGCTGACTGCCCGGCAAGATGCGGCCATTGATGTTGTCGAGCACCATGGGATCGGACTTGGTCGTCGCGAAATAGAGCGTCACCATATGAAACTGGTTGTAACGGATCGCCTTCACATAGGCCAGCCGCAGTTTCTTCTCGTCGACGCCGAGCTCCATCAGGGTGTAGTACTTGGAGATGCTGTAATCCTCGCAATCCCCCCCCCGGGCACCGATAAACTCCAGCGGATTGGCCCAGTAGTCCTCTTCTCCCCACAGCCTGGGATCTTCGCTGTACGTCAGATTGTTGAAGTAGTTGTTGACCAGCTCCAGCTTCTGCTGGTCCGTCGTACCAGCCCTTGGCGTGAGCAGGCGAGAAAAGGCTTCGGCTCGCTGGATAGCCCTTGCCCCATAGACGGCCTGCATCTTTGCCTTGAGCTCGGGGCTGACAACGTGCTTGGAGAGACGAGACGCCTGCACGTTGCCCAGCAGGGCCAACGTGCAGACGGGAACTAACCACCATTTCATAACAGACACTCCATGTCGGATGCTGGAGGTCAGTATAGTTGGCAGTGACAGTCCTATCAGAAATGTCGGGCGTGGCTCAACGACACTGGGCGAAGGCGTCGGCCAGCTGCTGCATGAACTGCGGATAGGCATCCGGGCCGAGCGGCACCTGCTCGCCCACCTCATCCAGCAACAGCACCTTGGCCCCGGTGTTGCGGGCGACCGACTCGATCACCGCCGGCGAGAATTGTGGCTCCGCATAGATGCAGCTCGCCTTCTTCTCTTCCAGCGCCTTGCGGATCTCCACCAGAGTCTTGGCGCCGGGGCGACGCTCCGGACTCACAGTGAAGTGCCCCCTGGAGCTCATGCCGTAGTGGCGTTCCCAGTAGCCATAGGCTTCGTGAAACACGAAATAGCCCTTCTGGTTGACCACCTTCATCTGCTCGGCGATCACCTTGTCCCTGGCATCTACCTTGTGCTCGAACGCCGCGAGGTTGGCGGCATAACGAGCCTGGTTGGCCGGATCCAGTTTGCCCAGCTCGGTCGCGATCGCCCTGGCGATCACCTTGGCCTGGGTCGGACCCAGCCAGAGATGGGGATCCACCCCTTCGTGATGGTGCCCCTCGTGCCCTTCGTCATGGTCACCCTGCTCATGGGCACCATGCTCGTGGTCATCATGATCATGGTCGTCGTGATTCGCCTGGGTGGCGTAGTTGAACAGGGGCATGCCCGGCACCTGGGTCAGAGTCAGGGCATGGGGATGCCTTGCCAGTGGCTTGGCCATGAAACCTTCCAGTTCAGGGCCAACCCACACCACCAGGCCGGCGTCGTTGATGCTGCGGATGTCGGAAGGACGCAGGGAAAAATCGTGGGGGGAGGCGCCGGTCGGCAGCAACACCGTGGGCTCGCTCACGCCGTCGGTGATCGCCGCCGCGATGAAGCCGAGGGGCTTGATGGTGGTCAGCACCTCGAGGGCACGGACAGGCAGGCTCACCGCCAGCAGGGCAGTGATCAGGGCAAGAATTCGCATAGGGGTCTCGTCAGGGAGTGTGTGTGTGATAATATAACAAACCAACATCGCTGTTATATTATAACTCTCACAGGCTGTAAACCCCGGAGCTGTCATGACCCAACTGGTGGAGCTGAAAGAGGTCTGTCTGTCGTTTGACGGGCGATCCGTGCTCGACAAGGTCTCCTTTACCCTGAACAAAGGCAAAATCACCACCCTAGTCGGCCCCAACGGCGCGGGCAAGAGCACCCTGAGCAAACTGGTGCTGGGCCTGCTCACACCTGATTCCGGCAAGATCACCCGCCGCCGCGATCTGCGGGTCGGTTATGTGCCCCAGCGCCTCTACCTGGATCCCACCCTGCCGCTGACGGTGCGCCGCTTCCTGCAGCTTGGCAAGAATGGCCGCCTCTCCATCGAGGAGGCCCTGACCCGGGTCGGCGCCCAGGATCTGCTGGACAACCGGATGCAGAAGCTCTCCGGCGGCGAGATGCAGCGAGTGCTGCTGGCCCGCGCCCTGCTGGTGAAACCCGAGCTGCTGGTGCTGGACGAGCCGGTGCAAGGGGTGGACATCACGGGCCAGATCGAGCTCTACGCCCTCATCAGCCAGCTCGCCGCCGAGTTCCACTGCGCCGTGCTGATGGTCTCCCACGACCTGCACCTGGTGATGGCCAGCACCCACGAGGTGATCTGTCTCAATCGCCACGTCTGCTGCCACGGCGAGCCGGAGAGCGTGGCCCGCCACCCCGAGTTCGCCCGCCTGTTCGGCCGGCCGGAGCGGGAAGTCCTCGCGGTCTACACCCACCATCACCACTGCGATGGCGAACATCACCACCATGAACCGCAGGCCCCCGTCATCCGCCTGCCCTCTCGCAACAAATAGGATCACCCCGTGGACAGCTTTCTGTTATACGCCCTCGCGGCCGGCCTCGGCATCGCCCTGCTGGCAGGCCCTCTCGGCAGCTTCGTGGTCTGGCGCAAGATGGCCTATTTTGGCGACACCCTCTCCCACGCCTGCCTGTTCGGCATCGCGCTCGGCATCCTGCTGCAGGTGGATCTGACCCTGGCTGTGGTGGTCTGCTGCCTCGCCATGGCCATGCTGCTGGTGATCATGAGCCGCAACCAGCAGGTGGCCACCGATACCCTGCTCGGCATCCTGGCCCACAGCGCCCTGTCGCTCGGCCTGGTCACGCTGAGCTTCATGGACAACGTGCGGGTGGATCTCATGGCCTACCTGTTCGGCGACCTGCTCTCGGTGCAGCCCATGGACCTGCTCTGGATCTACGGCGGCGGCGCCCTGGTGCTGCTCACCCTGTGGCGGCTGTGGGATCCCCTGCTCTCCATGACCATCTCGGAGGAGCTGGCCCGGGTGGAAGGGGTTCGGGTGGATGTGCTGCGCTGCGTGCTGATGCTGCTGATAGGCCTGGTCATCGCGGTGGCGATGAAGTTTGTCGGGGCACTGATCATCACCTCGCTCCTGATCATTCCCGCCGCCACCGCCCGCCGTTTCAGCCAGACGCCGGAGCAGATGGCCGGCTTTGCCGCCCTGATCGGGTGCCTGGCGGTGCTGGGGGGGCTCTCGCTCTCCTGGTATCAGGACACGCCGGCCGGTCCGTCTGTCGTGGTCTGTGCCACCAGCCTGTTTGTGCTGAGCCAGTTCAAGCGCACCTGATCCGGTTCACCCTCTCCTGAACGGCTCATTCTCCCCGGGACGCAGGCTCGCCTGCGCCTCCTGCCAGAGCCACTGGCGCAACCGGCTGATGGCGGGCTCATGGGCCCGCGAGCGCTTGCAGACGAAATAGAAGTTGTCACCGGTCTCGAGTGCATGCAGCGGTAGCCGCACCAGGCCGGGGTCTTCCGGGCGCAGCATGTAATCGTTGATGAGCGCTACCCCCTGATCCCAGCTGGCCGCCTCCAGCGCCAGCAGGATATGGCTGAAGTGGTGCATCCGCGCCTCGGGGGGGATGCTCAGCCCGCCCACCTCGGCCCAGCGCCGCCAGTCCTCCCCCTTCTCCCGGTAGATCGCCTGGATGGAGAGCAGCGGCAACTGCCACAGGGCCGCGGGCCACTCCCCCTCCACCTGCTGCCACAGGCGACGGCTGCACACCGGCATCAGCCGCTCCCGGTAGAGCAGGTCGTGCAGATAGCCCGGCCCCTCGGGGGAGACGGTGATGAAGCCGTCCGCCACCCGGTCGGAGAGCTCGGGGTCTTCCGCCACCATCTCCAGGCTGAGATCCAGCTCGGGATGGAGCTGGCGCAACCCTGCCAGGCGCGGGATCAGCCACTTCACCGCGAAGGAACTGTAGACAGCGAGCCGCACCCGCATCTCGCCGCCGCCGCGCAACTGCTCGCTGCTCTGGGCGATCTGGCCGAGCCCGGCGGAGATCCCCTCGAAGTAGACCTCCCCCTGGGGCGTCAGCGACAACAGCCGGCCCTGGCGCAGCAGCAGCCGCTCCCCCAGAAAATCCTCCAGCAGGCGGATCTGGTGGCTCACCGCGCTCTGGCTGACGTTGAGCTCCTGGGCGGCGCGGGAGAAGCTCAGCAGGCGGGCAACCACCTCGAAATATTGCACCGCACGGAGGGGAGGCAGCTTCATTATCCAAAATTCTCATGCATGGTGATTTTTTATCATTTTACTGGATAACTGAGGGCGGGCTACCCTCCTCTCATCTGAATCTGGAGGTGGTATGAACGCAGTCGGAATAGGCATCCTCTATCTGGTGCTGGGCAACATGGTGGCGGTCTTTTCCGATGCACTGGTCAAGGTGCTGGAGCCGGATCAGCCCCTCTTCCAGTTCGTCTTCTTCCGCCAGCTCTCCGCCGCCCTGCTGCTCGCCCCCTGGCTGCTCTGGTCCTGGCGTCGCCACCCGCCGGTGGCCCTCAAGTGGCATCTGCTGCGGGCCCACATCTGGGCCATCGGCGTCTGCCTGATGGTGGTCGCCCTCACCCGGTTGCCGCTTGCCACCGCCAACGCCCTCTTTTATGCAGCGCCGCTCCTGATGGTGCCGCTCGCGGTCTGGCTGGCGGGGGAGGCGTTGTCGCGCCAGAAGGTGCTGACGGCGCTGCTCGGCTTTGTCGGGGTGCTCATCGTGCTGCGCCCGACGGAGGTGAACTGGGCCGCCCTGGCGGCGCTCGGGGTCGCCCTCTCCCTGGCGCTCAACAACCTGCTGATCAAGCGGATCCCGCTCCAGCAGCCCATCGCCCAGACCCTGTTTTTCACCAACGTGCTGAGCATGCCCCTCATCCTGGCGCTGGCCTGGTGGGAAGGGGGAGAGTGGCAGTGGCAGATGTGGTGGCCCGCCTTCGGCTCCTCGGCGCTGATCATGGTCTACGCGGGGCTGTGCGTGATGGCCTATCGCAAGGCGGAGGCGAGCAAGATCGCCTCGGCAGAGTACACCGGGCTGCTGATGGCGGTCGCCATCGGGGTCTGGCTGTTTGACGAGCAACCAGGCCTGCCGCTGCTGCTGGGGTGCCTGTGCATCATACTGCCGCTCATCGCCATGGCCCGCAAACCCAAGCCCCAGGCCGAACCGGCGCTCTAGGAGACACGGTTTATCCCAAGAGCGGGGCGACCCTCTGTTGCAGATGGGGGACGACCTCCTGCTCGAACCAGGGATTCTTCTTGAGCCAGAGGGTGTTGCGCGGGGACGGGTGCGGTAGCGGCAACCAGGCCGGGCCATAGTCCGTCCAGTGTCGCACCGTCTCGGTGAGGGATCCCCTGGCCGCCTTGCCCAGGTAGTAGGCTTGCGCGTACTGGCCGATAAGCAGGGTCAGCTCGATATTGGGCAACAGCATCAGCACCTTGTCGTGCCAGGTGGGGGCACACTCGGGCCTGGGGGGCAGATCCCCCGACTTGCCCCGGCCGGGGTAGCAGAGCCCCATGGGCATGATGGCGATGCGGGATTCGTCGTAGAAGACGCTCTTGTCCACTCCGAGCCACTGGCGCAAGCGATCCCCCGAGGGGTCGTCCCAGGGAATGCCGCTGGCATGGACCCGGGTCCCCGGGGCCTGGCCGATGATCAGCAGACGGGCGCGCTCGCTACCGCGGATCACCGGCCTCGGTCCCAGGGGGAGGTGAGCCTCGCACAGGCGGCAGGCCCGGATCTGTTCAAACAGGGAGTCGAGTCGGTTCATGGCCGGATAGTAACAGAGTTTTCCCCCGCTCCCGCTTGTGAAAGTGTCAGCGGATACTTATCATGCAGCCGCCATTGTTTAGTTTAATAAACGGAGAGAGATGAAGAACTGGATGGGCACCGGCAGCGCGGCCCTCTCATTCGTGCTGTGGGGCATGCTGCCCCTCTATTACCAGTTCATGCCCGAGATCAACATGTGGGAGCTGCTCTCCCACCGGGTGCTCTGGTCCGTGGTGCTGCTGGCCGGCCTGTTCCTGCTGCTCGGTCACCGGGTGCCCTGGGCGACCCTGCGCGGCGAACCCCGCCAGCTCGGCCTCATCCTGCTGGCCGGCCCCGTCATGTCCATCAGCTGGTGCATGTTCACCTGGTGTCTGACCACGGGTCAGGTGCTGGCCACCAGCCTCGCCTTCTTCATGACGCCCCTGTTCAACATCGCCTTTGCCGTCCTCTTCCTGAAAGAGAGACTCACCCCGCAGAAGCATCTGGCGGTGGCCCTGGCACTGGCGGGGCTCGCCTACATGCTGTTCTCCTACGGCCAGCTGCCCTGGTTCTCCCTCATCATGGGGGCCAACTTCGCCCTCTATGGCCTCATCAAGAAGCAGGTGAAGCTGGACGCCGGCAGCAGCCTCTATCTCGAATCCCTGGTGCAGCTACCCGTCGCCCTTCTCATCATCGGCTGGCTCTCCCTGTACGGCGCCAGCCAGTTCATGGCCGGTGACTGGACCGAGCGACTGCTGCTCATGGGCAGCGCCCCCGCCACCCTGCTGCCGGTCGGCCTGTTCTGCTACGCCGTGACGCGCACTCCCATGAGCACGGTGGGGCTGCTGCAATACATAGAGCCGAGCCTCGCCTTCCTGCTCGCCATCTTCTGGTTTGGCGAGATCCCGGATCCGGTGAAATCCGTGGGCTTTGCCTTCGTCTGGGCCGGCCTGCTGGTCAGCCTGCTCCCCCTGCACCGGCTCCGGCGCCAGCGGGCCGGGTGGCGAGCGTCATGACCGCCACCCCGTCATCCCGCTGGTTTGTCTATCTGGTGCGCACCGGCGCAGGGGCACTCTATGCGGGGATCAGCACGGATCCCGAACGGCGCCTGCGCCAGCACCAGAGCGGCAAGGGGGCACGTGCCTTGCGCGGCAAGGGGCCCCTCTCCCTGGTGTGGCAGCAGGAAGTCCAGGGCAAGGGGGAGGCACTGCGCCTCGAGTACCGCCTCAAGCAGCAGAGCAAGGCGTTCAAGGAGCGTCTGGTGCTCAATCCCGCGCAATGGCACGACTGGAGCCAGTTATGGCTAAACGCCCCCGCCGAGCCCGTGTCGGCTCCCCAGGCTAACTGACGTCACCGCCCCAAGGCTCGCGATTCCCCTCACCCGCCCCATGAAAAAGGCCACCGCAAGCGGTGGCCGAAAAGTATCAGGGAGGCTTAACGGTAGGTGTTCGACTGCTTGCGCCTGTTGCTGAGCAACCAGCACACCACCAGCACCAGCAACAACCAGGGCGCCAGCTTGATGATGAGGGCAAACATGCCGGCCAGGGCGCCAAACAGCACGAAGACCCCGCTCACCAGCAGCATGGCCAGCACGGTGAATCCGGTCAGCGCCATGCCGATCAGCACCAGTATCAAGACGATAAATTCCAGCATGTTGTGCTCCTCACAGGTGTGCACTTGCCGGCGGGACGGATCCGGGGATCACTCCAGCCAGCGCTTCAATTCACGACGGGGCGGCATGACGAGCACCGCCAGCAGATAGAGGGCCAGGGCCAGCGGTGGCATCAGGATCAGGGTGAGCAGGGCCACCACCCGCACCGTCACCCTGGAGATCCCGAGCCCCTTGGCCAGACCGGCGCAGACGCCGGTCAGCTTGCGATGGGCCAGGTCCTTGGGCCAGGGAGTCATGATCACGCCTCCGCCTTGTGGCCTTTCAGGCGGGCCAGCTCCCGCTCAATCTCGTCGTTCAGCTCCAGCTCGCGGAACTGGGCCTCGAGGGACGGATTCTGCCCCAGGGTCGCCGCCTCCAGTTGCGCCTCCAGCTGATCGACCCGGTTCTGGAAACCGTCGAAACGGGCCACCAGCTCGTGCATGCGCTGGTTGTCCACCTGGGCGCGGGCACGAAGGCGGCTGTGGGCGGTCTGCTCCCGCAGGGTCAGCAGCTTCTGCTTCTCCCGCGCTTCGGTCAGCTTGGCCGCCAGCCGCTCGCTGTCGGCGGTGAGCTGGGCCAGCACCTCGGCCACCCGGACCTTGTCCTCTTCCAGCCGTTCGCACTGCTTCACCTCGGCCAGCTTCTCGGTGAGGGCGGCGCGGGCGAGATCTTCCCGGCCTTTCTGGATGGCGAGCTCGGCCTTGGCCGACCACTCCTGGATCTGGTGGCGCAGCGCCTGCTGATGGCGCTCCAGCTGCTTCTGTTCGGCGATGACGCGGGCGGCCTGGGTACGCATCTCGATCTGGACCTGCTCCATCTCCTCGATCATCAGCCGCAGCATCTTCTCCGGCTCTTCGCTCTTGTCGAGCAGGCTGTGCAGGTTGGCATTGATCACGTCGGTCAGGCGGCTGAATACGCTCATGGTCTGGCTCCTTGTTGATGGGATGACACTCTCTTCCCATGACATTACAAGAGCCGTGCCAAGATAAATTATTGTTGTTTTACATATAGATATGAATCACACGCTCGCTACCCGCCGGCCTGATGTGGTGAAAAACACCACCTGAGTGGCGATATTTACCAACAAAAAAGGGAGCCCCTGGCTCCCTCTTTTTTCTGTCAGCTGTGGCTGGCTCAGGCCGCCGGGCGGTGACCCAGCTTGCCGTCCAGCTCCGCCAGCTTGGCTTCCATCTGCGCCCGGCAGGTGTCGGAGAGCTCGCGAATGCCAGCGGCGCCGTGCTCCTTGGAGCACAGGGGAGGCAGCATCTCCAGCAACACCTCGCCGTTATCCCAGCGGTTCAGATCCACCTGGCCGAAATAGCTGGAGCAGACGATGGGCACCACGGGCACCTCGGCCTGGACGGCGGTATGGAAGGCACCGGCCTTGAACGGCAGCAGACCGCGCCCCTGGGAGCGGGTCCCCTCCGGGAACATCCAGATGGAAGTGCCACGCGCCTTGATGCGATCCACCACCTGGCCTATGGTGCCGATGGCGCGGGAGCGGTTGGAGCGGTCGATCAGCACGTTGCCGGAGAGCCAGAAGATGAGGCCGAAGAAGGGCAGCCACAGCAGGCTCTTCTTGCCCACCGCCACCACGCCGGGTCGCACCGCACCGGTCACGGTGAAGATGTCGAAGTTGCTCTGGTGGTTGCAGACATAGACCGCCGGACCTACCGACTTGACCTCGTCCGGAATGGTGACCCGCACCTTGAGCCCGATGAGGGGGCAGACCGCGTGGTACATGCGGGCAAAGACATAGACGTTGTTCGGATGGCGCGGGCGCACCAGACAGAGCAACAGGCCAAAGACGAACCAGAAGACGAGCAGCAGGGCCAGCAGCAGCACACGGGCAAGTTTGAGCATCGAACACCTCGAAATGTGATTCGGCGCAGTATACTGGTCCCCCTTTTAGCGAACAAGCGTTCGCCAGACAGAACCGACCAGCCCCGGACGGCCATCCGCACCCCGACTTGCCCCTCCCGCCATTGGCCGTTAGGATGTGCCCATCTTGATGAACGGGGCGAGCATGATTCACCAACAACGCGTGGCGAAACGACTCCTGCTGCTGGTCTGCCTGCTGGTGCTCAACTGCGCTGCCCAGCCGCTGGCCCGGCTCGCCCTGCTCGATCAGGCCATCGGCTGCCAGATCCAGCTCACCCAGGTGACGGACGACAAGCAGGCCGATGCCAGCCCCAGTCCGCACCCCACCAGCTGCCAGCTCAACGGCAAGTGGCTGAGCGCCGCCACCCTGCTCAGCGTCGAACAGCTGTTCTTCGCGGTGGCACTGGTGGTCGCCCTGCTGGCACCGCTCTGGCGATACGTCCCCCCTCTGCCCCCGCCCAGGGTCATCTCCCCGCCCGAGCGGCGTCTTCATCTCACCCTCTGCGTCTGGCGGGAATGAGTTCGACGGTTTCTCTCATCCACCGTCATTCATTTCTTTGCGAGACAACAAGATGTCAAATCTCTTCAAGGCAACCCTGTTACTGGGCTGCTTGCTGTGGCAATCCGCAGGGTTGGCCGGCGACACCGGCTGGCTCACCAGCCCCCGGAACGATCACGCCAAAGTGCGGCTGCAGGCCGACCGCAGCACGCCGGACCACACCCGTATCCTGCTCGAGGTCGCCCTCGAGTCGGGCTGGAAAACCTACTGGCACAGCCCGGGTGAAGGGGGCATAGCGCCCCAGATCCTGTGGGATGGTCCGGTCGGCGACTTTCAGTGGCACTGGCCCACGCCGCGCCCCTTCGAGGTGGCCGGGCTCAGCACCCAGGGCTACGACGAGGCGGTGCGCTTCCCCCTGAGCCTCAGCTATCCGGCCGGGCAACCCCTCACGGGCACCTTGCGCCTCTCCACCTGCAGCAACGTCTGCATCCTGACCGACTACCCCTTCACCCTGGCGGTGGATGGGCAGGCACCCGCCGGTTTCGACTTCGCCTGGGCCCAGGCCATGAGCACGCTGCCCCAGCCCCTGCCCGCCGACACCCGGGTCGCGCTCGGCTACCAGCACAACCAGCTGCAGCTGCGCGCCGAGCGGGCGGAGGGCTGGCAGGCCCCGTCCCTCTTCATCGACTCCCTGGAGGGAGCCGAGTTCGGCAAGCCGGTGATAGACGTGCAGGGCAACACCCTGATCGCCCGGGTGCCGGTCAGCGACGGTTGGCAAGGGGATGCCCCCGACCTGCGCGGCCAGCGCCTCGGCCTGCTGCTCACCAGCGGCGAGCAGGCCTGGCAGACCAGTGCCACCATAGCCGGGCCGCTGGCCCTGCCCACCCAGGGTCACTCCCTCTTCTGGCTACTGGGGGCGGCGCTGCTCGGCGGTCTCATCCTCAACCTGATGCCCTGCGTGCTGCCGGTGCTGGCCCTGAAACTCGGCACCGTGCTGCAGCAGCAGGAGTGCGAGCAACGCCAGGTGCGCAAGCAGTTCCTCGCCGCCAGCGCCGGTATCCTCGCCTCCTTCTGGGTGCTGGCGGCCATGGGCAGCCTGCTGCGCGCGACCCAAGGAGCCGTCGGCTGGGGGATCCAGTTCCAGAGCGCCGGTTTCATCGGCTTCATGGTGGCGGTGACCCTGCTGTTTTGCGCCAACCTGCTGGGGCTGTTCGAGATAAGGCTGCCGAGCAGTCTCAGTACCCGTCTCGCCACCCGCGGCGGTAACGGATTGGGCGGGCACTTCCTGCAGGGGAGCTTCGCCACCCTGCTGGCGACCCCCTGCTCCGCCCCCTTCCTCGGCACCGCGGTGGCCTTTGCCCTGGCGGCGCCCCTCGGCCAGCTCTGGCTCATCTTCACGGCCCTCGGCCTTGGCATGAGCCTGCCCTGGCTGCTGGTGGCGGCCCTGCCCCGCCTCGCCCTCTGGCTGCCGAAGCCGGGTCGCTGGATGGGGCACCTGCGCATCCTGCTCGGCCTGATGATGCTGGGCTCCAGCCTCTGGCTGGCGAGCCTGCTCGGCAACCACCTGGGCAGCACGGCGACCGGCTGGCTGATGGCGGCCATGGTGCTGTTGCTGCTGGTGGGTATCCTCTGGCGTTACGGCATCCGGGGCGCCACGCTGGCCCTCGCCCTCTCGGCCCTCATCGGCGGCGCCCTGCTGCTGGGGGGCGCGCTCACCGCGCAGGGGTCTGGCGGCGTCGACCGGGTGGCCTGGCAGCCCCTCTCCGAGCGGGCCATCGCCGACGCCCTGGCCCAGAACAAGCGGGTCTTCGTGGACGTCACCGCCGACTGGTGCGTCACCTGCAAGGCCAACAAGTACAACGTGCTGCTGCGCGATGAGGTGCAGAGCGCCCTGTCGGCACCGGACGTGGTGGCCCTGCGCGGCGACTGGAGCCGGCCGAACGACGCCATCTCGGCCTTCCTGCGCCAGCGCGGCGCGGCCGCCGTCCCCTTCAACCAGATCTACGGGCCCGGTCTGCCAGAGGGAGAAATCCTCTCCCCCCTGCTGGACAGGGCTGACCTGCTCATCGTCTTGAAAAAGGCCGGCCTCATCCAGCCCGCCTCCCAGTTCTAAGGAGAATGCCATGAAACTGCCTACCCTGACCCTGATCGCCACCCTCTCTGCCAGCCTGCTGGCCCCGGCCCTGCACGCCGCCCCCTTCACCCCGGAGCAGGAGGCCCGCATCAAGGAGCTGATCCGCGAGACCCTGGTCCAGAACCCGAAGATCCTCGACGAGGCGGCCGAATCCTGGGAGAAGCAGAATGCCGCGGCCCAGGCGTCCCAGCTCGGTGACTTCATCAAGGGCAACCGGGATGTGCTGTTCAACAGCGCCACCAGCCCACGGCTCGGCGCCAAGAACCCCAAGCTGACCCTGGTGCTGTTCACCGACTACAACTGCCCCTACTGCAAGCAGTTCGATCCCCAGCTGACCAAGCTGCTCAAGGCCTATCCGGACGATCTGGGGCTGGTTGTCAAGCTGCTGCCGTTCAAGGGCCAGAGCTCCGCCAAGGCGGCCCAGTACAGCCTCACCCTGTGGCAGCAGGATCCCGCCCGCTTCCTCCCCCTGCACGACAAGCTGATGAGCAAGCAGGGCATGCTGACCGAGACGGACATCAACAAGGCGCTGGCCGCCACCGACAACCTGAGCCTCACCCCCAACGCCAAGGCGACCGAGGAGCTGCGCAACAGCCTGCGCATCGGCACCCTGCTCGGTGTGCAGGGCACCCCGGCGACCCTTATCGGCAACCAGCTGGTGCCGGGCGCCATCTCCTATGACGAACTGGAGCAGCTGGTGAAAGCCGAGCTGGCCAAGCGGAGCTAAACCATGGCTGAGGATGCCGCAGTAAAGGCACCGCGCTGGCGACGCTGGGGCAAGGAAGCCCTCTGGCTGCTGCTGATGGCGCTGGTCGTCTCCACCCTGCTGGATTTGTGGCGCGGCCCCAGTCTGCCGGAGGGAGCCATGACCGCCCCCCTCACCCTGCAGAACGGCACCACCACGGATCTCGCGACCCTGAGCCAGGGCCGGCCGCTGCTGGTCTACTACTGGGCCAGCTGGTGCGGGGTGTGCCGCTTCACCACGCCGACCGTGGACCGGCTCTGGCAGGAGGGAGAGAACGTGTTGACGGTCGCCTTGCGCTCCGGCGACGACACCCGGCTGCACGCGGGGATGGAGAAGAAAGGGCTCGCCTTTCCCACCCACAACGACGAATCGGGAGCCCTCGCCGAGCGCTGGGAAGTGGGGGTGACTCCCACCTTCCTCATCGTCAGGGATGGGCAGCTGGTGAGCAGCACCACGGGCTGGAGCAGTCGCTGGGGGCTCAAGGCGCGTCTGCTGTGGGCCAGCTGGTAAACCGCCGCCACGCAAGGCATGCAAAGAGCCCGGTATCGCTACCGGGCTCTTTTTTTATTGAAGGCTGCCAAACCTATTGCTGCGCGGGCGCCATCATCCCCTGCCCGAGCCGCCCCTTGACGCTGGCCCGCTCGGCCTCGTCGAGCACCCCGTCCCCGTTTTTGTCCATTCGGGTGAAGACGGCTTCATGGCGCGCCATGAACTGCTCCTTGGTCGTGTCCTGCATCGGCCTCATGTTGCCCATGTTCCCCATCTTGCCCGGCATGGCCTTGCCGGACTGCTGCATCGCCTCGTGCATCTTGGCCATGGCGGCCTCTCTCTCGGCCACCGACAGGGTGCCATCCTTGTCGGTATCCTGCCGGGCGAAACGCTGCTCGGCTCTTTCCATGAACTGGGCCTTGGTGATGTCTCCCTTGATGAGCATCATGGGCTCGTCGAGGGGCTCCTCGGCAGCAAGGGCGGCGCCGCCAAGCAATACCAGAGGCAAAAGATAAAATTTGAGCATGGCTGTCCATTCCTTAAGTAAGGGTCTCGGCCCCGCCGAGGCCTGCTGAAGATCGCCGGGGCAACGCCCGGCGCCTCCTGTAGTGTAGCCCCGGGGCCGTCCCCCACCGGGAGCCAGATCCCAGGACGCACCGGCCGTACTCTCCGTCTGGTTACTTTTCTTCCTATTCATGGCGATGGCGGGAGCTTTGCGTTAAAATCACCGGTTTTTGCCAAGCCTGGTTTGCCACCTTTCCCGTCACCAGGCCCCCGCAGGGTGAATTCCACGATGCCAGTGAGGCAGGATCCGTCATGAACAACTACTTCCGGGTGTTGGGCGTCAAGTCCAACGCCAGTGAAAACGACATCAAGAAAGCCTATCGACGGCTGTCGAACCAGTACCACCCCGACAAGCTGCACGGGGCCACGGATGAAGAGAAAGAGCAGGCAGCCGCCCGGCTGCACCAGATAAAGCAGGCCTATGAGGTGTTGTCCGATCCGAAACAGCGGGCCGCCTTCATCAAGGATTTCAACAACGTCATCGTGACCGATCCCGCTGCTGCCATGCAGGAAATGTGGGACCAGTTCTACCCCTGAGACACCAGGCAAGAAGGCGACTATGCAAAAGAAATGGGACCAGGCACGGCTCAAGGCCCTGCAAAGCGATGCCAGCGAGAATATCGAATCCTACCGGGATCAGGACGACCCCAAGGGGCTGGAGCAGTTCACCGACCAGATGAAGAGCCTGCTGCTGGCCGACATGAGCATGCTGGAATTCATGCCCGAATACCTGCCGCTCGCCCTCTATGGCCGGGTGCAGTTTCCCCCCAAGGCCAAGGGGCAGTGGAACAAGTGGCTCACCAGCGGCGAGCAGCCCTCCTGGGACGAGTTCAAGGTGAGCGTCGGCTTCAACAACGCCATCCTGCCGCTGGTCAAGGCAGTGCGGGCCGAGAGCGAAGATCAGCTGATGGAAGCCTGCGCCGTGCTGTTCCTGCTCGACAACCCGCTGCCCCGTGGCAGCCACCGTGCCGATGACGACTATGAGCTGCGCGACGAGGAAGAAGATGACGGGGAAGATGCCGACGCCGACTACCACGGCGGCGGCCGCCGCGATCGCTATGGCGACGACCAGGGCGAGCAGGATATGTACGACGAAGTCCGTTTCTAATTGGGGCAAGGCATGAGCAACAGTCTGATAGAAATTACCGCCATCGAGATCAAAGAGCTGGCCGTCATCGAGCCGAAGCAGGCCAGCGAGAAGTTCGAGCTGATCGCCAAGACCATGTCTGACGACCAGCTGGCGGAAGTCATTGAAAATATTGATATCGTTACCCTGACCCAGATCAACGGCCAGCACGACATCTCCTTCCCCTCCATCATCTCCGAGCTGATGACCCCGGAGCGGATCCGCGACATCGTCTGCCAGCAGCCCCTCTACTGGGAAGAGGCGATCAAGAACAACGCCGACGAGCTGCAACAGCACACCTTCGACTTCCTCAACTACCTGATCCGCACCCAGGAGAGCGAAGCCAAGCAGCGCGAGATCCTCGAATGCGTGGCCGAAGACCCGGCCGGCCTCTTCTACCTCGCCATCCCCTTTATCGAGTTCTACCGCGGCGATCGCTATGAAGAAGAGGAAGGCTATCGCGACGTGCTGCACGCCGAAGAGGAAGATCTCGAAGAGTCCCTGCGCTACAGCGAACGCCAGCAGAGCGAGGATGTCCACGACTACGCGCTGGACGACCCGCGCAGCCTCTTGATGCTGATCCGCGAGCTGGCCCCCGAGGTGGAAAAATCCATCAAGTCGCTGCTGCGCAATGAGCACTCCACCTGGGACGGCATCATCAACAAGTTTGCCGCCGAGCTGGTGATGCAGGCCAAAGAGAAGAACAAGGTCGAGGAAGACGAGTACGGCGACGTCGACGACATGTTCAGCTTTCTGGATTAAGGAGCCCATTCATGCAGTTAGTCATTCGCGATGCCAACCAGGGCCCCTATCTCACCCAGGTGCTGCGCTTTGGCCGCGACAATGAACGCCTGAGCGAGCAACAGCTGGCCGCCATCAAGGGCAAGGCGGTGCTGATGAGCCTGAAATTCGCCGACAAGTACTACAACAAGTACAAGATGCACCTGCTGGAGCAGGCCGCCCACGACGTCATCGGCGTGGTGAGCCTGGGGTTGCAGGAGCTCTCCCAGCGGGATCCGGCCAAGGCGCTGGCGCTCTTGCTGGCGCCGGAAGGCCCCATCAAGCCGTTCCAAAAGGGCTGGTCCATGCTCATCACCGTCAGCCCCAAGCAGGCTGGCAACAGCCTCTACGGTGACGTGGATGCGCGCCTGTTGGACAAGATCTCCAGCCCCCCCGATGTAGAGGAGTGGCAAGGGTGGCAGGAGTACGAGAAGGCGCTGGCCGAGCACAACAAGAGCCGCCTGATGGGGCTTATCGATCAGCACTTCTTCGCCAGCGAGAGCGACCACCCCACCATGGAGGACAAGCTGGCCGAGGCCCTGCTCTATCGCATCCTCTGTGGCAAGGGCAGCGGCGCCGCCCCCCTCAAGGTGAAGCAGGATCTCAAGCGCAAGCTGGCGCGGGAGATTGCCCTCGACGAGACCTGGTTCGACATCGACCATCTCGCTGCCCAGCTCGCCCTGATGCTGAGTGAGCTGCCCGCCGACATGGCTGCGGCCCTGCGCCAGGAGCTGAGCCCGGGCTTTGTGCCGAACCTGCTGCACACCCTGGGGTTTGTGCGCCAGTACCAGCAGCTGCAAAAAGAGGACGCCTCCCCGGAGAAGCTCGACAACATGGAGATGCGCGCCGGGCTCAAGCACCCCCTGCTCGGCTGGCCGCTCTATCACGACTTCTGATGAGGGGTCTTTCCCCTTCACCGTATTCCAACGCCCGGCTTGCCGGGCGTTGCGCTATCCAGCGTCCCGTTTTTAGCACGAACACTAGCAATGGCCACCACCCTCGGCAGAAAACTACCCCGTAAGCGTCATTGGCCATATTTTTGACAGGGATATAATGACTCCCCCATACAAGCCGAAGGGGAGCAAGGCCGTGAGCAGAAAGCCCGACAGGATCACCGCGATGCAGCAGATCATCGACGCCGTGAAGGCGGAATTTCCGCTCTACCAACCGGATACCTTCAAGTGCGGGCCTGACAACACCTGCATCGGTTGCCCCAAGAAGCTGATGGAGCTGGTGGATACGGACCTCTGCTACTGGCAATATCAGATCGATCGCGGCATCCCGCCCTCCTTCGACGAGCTCAACCGCTTCGGCAAGCTGTGCAAGAACATCCGCCGGGCCCTGGTGCGCAATGGTCGCATTCCCGCCTGAGCGCCCCATCGCAGCCAGGACTAAGACCCCCGCCGGCAACATCTGAGAGGTACTGAGCATGACCCAGGAGAGGATACAGAGCCGCTACACGCTAAATGGCCCCCTTGCCAGCCGCGCCGAGCTGGAGCAGGCTATCGCCCGGACCATTGAGGCCCACAAGCAGGACTTCTTCCCCCTGCTGGAGCGGCTGGTGGATGTGGGTGACAGCCGGATCAAGCTCAGCCAGAAAGATCCCCTGCGGGTGCTGGGGGTGGCGCTCGACGAGGCTCAGGCCGGCGGCACTGCCCACCTCAGCTACGAATCCAACTTCGCCGAGAGTTGCCGGCTTATCGACGAATACGACCAGCACCAGACCAGCGTGGCTTTTACCCTCGACGGGGAGCGGCTCGTCTTCGATCTTGAGCTGCCCATCGCCTGGAACGTCGACAACTAGGGCCACTCCCCGCCTTCGCCCTGCCCATCACAAGAAAGGAGCCTTGCCGGCTCCTTTTTCACTGACTCGCCGCATCGCGCGGATCGTCCCGCCCTCTGCGTCACCCCTCAGGTGAAGTAGTTCAGGTGAGGTAATAACGCCACGACCGGACCGGCTCGGCGAAACCGACCCGGATGCAGAAGGGCGCCAGATCGTGATTGGCCTGCTCCAGACTGAGGGTCTGGTGGGTATCTTCCTGGCACCACTGCACGAACTCGCCGCTGTTGAAGCTGTAGTGATCCCCGTGAAAAACCCCGTGGGCCTCGATCAGTCCGATGGCTTTGTCGATCTCCATGATTGGCCTCCTGGCACTGTGCTGCTCCCTTTAAGCTTAGCGAGCGGGGACGGTGGACGAGGTTTGAATGTCCATGCTATTGGCACAGTGGATATTGGTAAGAAGGGACAATAAGAGGGGTTGCCGGCAGGACAGTGGGCTCTGATTTTCTCGAGAACCTGATTAAGGTTCACGACTCAAATATGTAACCATGGATATAAAAGAGGACTTGGCTCACGATAAAGTGTCACTTGATGGTGCTAGTCTGCTGGTATCTATATTAACTTTTATATTTACTGCCGTTATTAAACAGAATTTACTGCACAGTTATCCACCGTGCCCCCTAGAGAGCCATTAACAATAAAAGAGTTTTTATGAAATACATCGCGCTATTGTTATCGGTTTTTCTTTTCCTTATCAGCCCAGCACATGCCAAAAACTGCAAGAAAGGACAACCATGTGGTAATTCATGCATTTCATGGAGTAAAACATGCCGAATAAGCACACATAACTACCAATCGTCTACTCCATCGACCTCATCGAAATTATCCACACCAAAGGTCTATGAAAAGAGAGATAGCACGCTGAAGTCTAGTAACATCCTTATCAGATACGTCATCCCCTCGGAATTGAATGTCCGAACGGAACCAAATACTTCATCATATATAACAACACAGCTTATAAAGGGTGATTTCGTTTTACTATATAAAACAGAAGGGGAATGGGCCTACGTTAGTAAGCGGGGAAAATATGGATGGGTGAAGAATAAATATCTCTCTTTGTCTCCTGTAAGCTGATGAAAAGAGAAAGGAGCGATCTAATCGCTCCCTTCTATTGGTGGGGTACTGTACTCCCTTACCCTTCCTGATTTTCCCCGGCTGCCGGCTCGGCGCCGGCGACGGGTTCAATCTCGATACGATCGACCCGCTGCAAACCGCGGGGCAGCTTGGCGCCGCGGCGACCGCGCTCGCCGCGGTAGTAGTCGAGATCGGACGGCTTGAGGGTCAGCTTGCGCTTGCCGGCAAACAGGGTCACCGACTGGCCTTGCGGGATAACGGCGGCCATCACCACAAACTCCTCCCGTGCCTTCACCCGCGCGGACGGGATGCTGATGAGCTTGTTGCCCTTGCCCTTGCCGAGCACCGGCAATGTGCTCAGCGGGAACAGCAGCATGCGCCCCTCGTTGGAGATGGCCATGCAGAGATCAGTCTCGGGCGCGCCTATCCTCTGGGGCGCCATGACGATGCCCCCTTCCGGCACGGTGAGCAGCGCCTTGCCGTTCTTGTTCTTAGCCGTCAGGTCGTCGTATTGGCAGACGAAGCCGTAGCCGGCGTCGGAACAGACCAGGTACGGCTCGCCCTCGTTACCCATCACCAGATGGCGCACCTCTTCGCCAGCCCCCAGCGCGAAGCGACCGGTGAGCGGCTCGCCCTGGCTGCGGGCAGAGGGCAGGGTGTGGGCCTCCAGCGAGTAGGTTCTCCCCAGGGTGGAGAGGAACACCGCCTGCTGGTTGCTGCGGCCATGGGCGTGGGCGAGGTAGTTGTCCCCCGCCTTGTAGGAGAGACCGGCCACATCCACATCGTGGCCCTTGGCGGCGCGCACCCACCCCTTGTCGGAGAGGATCACGGTCACCGGCTCACTCGGGGTCAGCTCCTTCTCGGTCAGGGCGACGGCGGTGGCGCGCTCCACCAGCGGGGTGCGGCGATCGTCGCCGTACTTCTCGGCGTCCGCCAGGATCTCTTTCTTGAGCAATGTGCTGAGACGACGCTCGGAACCCAGGATGAGTTCCAGCTTGTCGCGCTCTTCCGCCAGTTCGTTCTGTTCGGCGCGCAGCTTGAACTCTTCGAGCTTGGCCAGGTGGCGCAGTTTCAGCTCGAGGATCGCCTCCGCCTGGGTCTCGGTGATGTTGAAGCGCTCCATCATCACCCGGCCCGGCTCCTCCTCGGTGCGGATGATCTCGATCACCTCGTCGATGTTGAGGTAGGCGATCAGCAAGCCTTCGAGGATGTGCAGGCGGGCCAGCACCTTGTCGAGGCGATACTGCAGGCGGCGGCGCACCGTCTCACGGCGGAAGCTCAGCCACTCGGTGAGGATGGTCTTGAGGTCTTTCACCTGGGGCCGGTTGTCTAGACCCAGGATGTTGAGGTTGACCCGGTAGTTCTTCTCCAAGTCCGTGGTGGCGAACAGGTGGGCCATCAGCCCCTCCACGTCCACCCGGTTGGAGCGCGGCACGATGACCAGACGGGTCGGGTTTTCGTGGTCCGATTCATCGCGCAGATCGGTAACCATGGGCAGCTTTTTCGCCACCATCTGGGCGGCAATCTGCTCCATGATCTTGGCGCCTGAGGCCTGATGAGGCAGCGCCGTGATGACGATGTCGCCATCCTCCTCGCTCCAGACCGCCCGCTGCTTGATGGAGCCCTTGCCGGTCTCGTAGATTTTGCGGATGTCATCGCGCGGTGTGATGATCTCGGCATTGGTCGGGTAGTCCGGCCCCTGCACATGGGCCATCAGGGCATCCAGGCCGGCATTGGGGTTGTCCAGCAGCTCCACACAGGCGTGGGCCACTTCCCGCGCGTTGTGGGGCGGGATATCCGTCGCCATCCCCACCGCGATGCCGGTCACCCCGTTGAGCAGGATGTGGGGCAGGCGGGCGGGCAGCACCACGGGCTCCTTCATGGTGCCGTCGAAGTTCGGCGTCCACTCCACCGTGCCCTGGCCGAGCTCGGAGAGCAGCAACTCGGAGAAGCGCGACAGGCGCGCCTCGGTATAACGCATGGCGGCGAAGGATTTGGGATCGTCCGGTGCCCCCCAGTTGCCCTGACCGTCCACCAGCGGGTAGCGGTAGGAGAAGGGTTGGGCCATCAGCACCATGGCTTCGTAACAGGCGCTGTCACCGTGGGGGTGGTACTTACCCAGCACGTCACCCACGGTACGGGCGGACTTCTTGTGCTTGGACAGCGCCGACAGACCCAGCTCGCTCATGGCGTAGATGATGCGCCGCTGCACGGGCTTGAGGCCGTCGCCGATATGCGGCAAGGCCCGATCCATGATGACGTACATGGAGTAGTTCAAGTAAGCCTGCTCGGTAAAGGTGCGCATTGGCTGGCGCTCTACCCCGTCCAGACTGAGCTCGATAGCATCACTCATGTGAAATTCTCTTCCGGTTTTGGAGCCGCCGCTTGGCGACTCCGGCTAATGCTTGCTGGCCCGCGCGGGCCAGTCGATGGCTTAGATGATGGCGAGGTTGCCCTTCTCTTCCAGCCATTCGCGGCGATCACCGGCGCGCTTCTTGGCCAGCAGCATATCCATCAGTTGCAGGGTCTCGTCCCCCTCTTCCCCGGCCTCGCCCATGGTGAGCTGCACCAGGCGGCGGGTGTTGGGATCCATGGTGGTTTCTCGCAACTGCTTGGGGTTCATCTCACCCAGCCCCTTGAATCGCGTCACCATCACCTTGCCCTTCTTCTTCTCGGCCTCGACCCGCTGCAGCACGCCGTTCTTCTCGTCCTCGTCGAGGGCGTAGAAGACCTCCTTGCCGATGTCGATGCGATAGAGGGGCGGCATGGCCACATAGACGTGGCCTTTTTCGACCAGGGTTCTGAAGTGCTTCACAAAGAGGGCGCAGAGCAGGGTGGCGATGTGCAGACCGTCCGAGTCCGCATCCGCCAGGATGCACACCTTGCCGTAACGCAGGCCACTGAGGTCGTTGGAGTCGGGGTCGAGCCCGATGGCCACCGAAATGTCGTGCACTTCTTGCGAGGCGAGCACCTGACCGGCTTCAACCTCCCAGGTGTTCAGGATCTTGCCGCGAAGCGGCATGATGGCCTGGAATTCGCGATCCCGCGCCTGCTTGGCGCTGCCGCCCGCGGAGTCACCCTCCACCAGGAAGAGCTCCCCCTGCATGGGGTCGGCGCAGCCGCAGTCGGTGAGCTTGCCGGGCAGGGCCGGGCCCTGGGTTATCTTCTTGCGCACCACCGTCTTGGCGGCGCGCATCCGGCGCTGGGCGCTGCTGATGCACAGCTCGGCCAGCTGTTCTGCCAGCTCGGTGTTGCTGTTCAAGTAAAGGCTGAAGGCATCCTTCACCACGCCGGAGACAAACGCCGAGCTCTGGCGGGACGACAGCCGCTCCTTGGTCTGGCCGGCAAACTGGGGGTCCTGCATCTTGATGGAGAGGATGTAGGCGCAGCGATCCCAGATATCTTCCGGGGTCAGCTTGACCCCGCGGGGCAAGAGGTTGCGGAACTCGCAGAACTCGCGCATGGCGTCGAGCAACCCCTGGCGCAGGCCGTTGACGTGGGTACCGCCAAGCGCCGTGGGGATCAGGTTCACATAGGACTCGGCGAGGCACTCGCCCCCTTCCGGCAACCAGCACAGGGCCCAATCCACCGCCGACTGCTCCGAGCTGAAGGAGCCGACGAAGGGCTGCTCCGGTAGGCAGGTGAACTGCTTGACTGCATCGATGAGGTAGTCCTTGAGGCCGTCTTCGTAGCACCACTCAAGCCGGATGCCGGTGTTCTTGTCGAGGAACTTGATGGTGAGGCCCGGGCAGAGCACGGCCTTGGCCTTGAGCAGGTGCTCGAGCTTGGAGACCGAGAAGCGGGGCGAGTCGAAATAGCTCGGCTGGGGCCAGAAGCGCACCCGGGTGCCGGTGTTGCGACGCCCGCAGGTGCCTGTGATGGTCAGCTCCTGTACCTTCTCGCCACGCTCGAAGGCGATGTCGTAGACCTGGCCGTCCCGGCGCACCGTCACCTCGACCCTATCGGAGAGGGCGTTCACCACCGAGATGCCCACCCCGTGCAGGCCGCCGGAGAACTGGTAGTTCTTGTTGGAGAACTTGCCCCCCGCGTGCAGCTTGCAGAGGATGAGCTCCACCCCGCTGACCCCTTCCTCCGGGTGGATGTCGACCGGCATGCCGCGACCGTCGTCGATCACCTCGAGGGACTGGTCCTCGTGCAGGATCACCTCCAGATTGCGGGCATGCCCCGCCAGCGCCTCGTCGACGCTGTTGTCGATGACCTCCTGGCCGAGGTGATTGGGCCGGGTGGTGTCGGTGTACATGCCGGGGCGACGACGCACCGGTTCGAGGCCATTGAGGACCTCAATGGCATCCGCATTGTATTGAGTGGACATGGAGGGCCTTGCGAATTGACGTTTGGGGGGAATCTTAACTGCTAGGCGGGGGCAGAACAAACTCCCAGCACAGAAAGCTTGATCTGAATGGGTGCCCTGCCATTTTTCGGGAGAACGCCGGGCCGGTCTTAACGGTCGGCCGGATGGTGGATGCCGTCCAGCACCGGTACCTCACCGAGTTCATAGGGATTGACGCCCTCGAGGCAGGCCAGGTTGTAGCCATACTCCGCCGGGTTGGAGCGACGCTGGTGATGGGTGTAGATGCCGCAGACAGAGCAGAAATAGTGTTTGGCGGTGCGGGTATTGAACTGGTAGCAGCGAAGCGCCGCCTCCCCCTGCAGGATGCGGATGCCGGAGAGCGGCACCGAGGCGACGATGACCCCCCGCCGCCAGCAGAGGGAGCAGTCGCAGCGACGCGGATCCACCACGCCGTCCGGCAGGGTCAGCTCCAGCACCACGGCGCCGCAGTGGCAGCTCGCCTTGTGTTTCTCCTGAATGGGGGTATTGCCGATGCGCTTGATCATGCGGCCTCCTTGCAGACGGTTCAGGTTCCGAGCCAATCAATCGAACAGGGTATCTCGCCGCCCTTGCCGCACATGGTCATGGAGGGTGCGCAGCTGGGATGCCACGATCCGATGGTGAGAGAGGGGTGGCAACGCATCGATGGGGAAGTACCCGGCACCCTGAGTTTCATCGGTCTCGCCCAGCAGCTGGCCACCGGTCACCTCGCACAGGAAGAAGGCCTTGTGGGCGTGGGGCAGCTGGGGCGGATGGGGGTGCCTGAGCTTGTCGAACAGGGCCAGCAGCTGCACGGCCCGGCACGCCAGGCCGGTCTCCTCCGCCACCTCGCGCACCACGGCCCCCGCTGGCGAGTCGCCGATATCGCACCAACCCCCCGGCAGGGTCCAGGCCCCGTCGCTGCGCTCCTGCACCAGCAGGATCTGTCCGGCCTCATCGAGGATGAGCGCCCGCACGTCCAGCTTGGGGGTGGGGTAGCCACTATCGAGGGCAATCCAGTCGCCGATGGCTTCAGGTGCCAGCTCGCTCTGGCTGGCGATCAGGGCGACCGTGGCCGCGCGCAGCGCCTCGAAGCGGCCAATGTCGAAGGGGTCTTTGGAGTAGGTGAGCCCCGCCTGCGCCGTGGCCAGTACCTGTTCGAGGAAGGCGGCCAACGGCGGTTGCACGGCTAGAGCCCGAGGAAGCGGACGATCTGGGCTGGGTAGCGCTCAAAGCCCACGAAGGCATGATTGCCACCGCACTCCAGGGAGAGGCGGGCGAAGGCGTACTCCTGCAGCGCCTTGCGATAGTCGAGCACTTCATCGTCCTGCTGCTGCAAGATCCAGAGCCGCTCGGGAGCCGTCACCGGCACCGCCAGCGCCCGCAGCTCGTCCATGTGCGCCGGCAGCAGTTCAAACTGCTCGTTCGTGTAGGGATTGGTCTGGGGGCCGAGATAGTCGCACAAGAGCTCGTGGGGACGTACCGCCGGGTTGATGAGCGCGGCGCGGCAGCCGTACAACTCGCTCACCCTGGTCGCCATAAAGCCGCCGAGGGAGCTGCCCACGGCGCCGAGGCGCAGCCCCTCCCCATGACGGGCCTGCAGCCCGGAAAGGGTCTGCTCGATGGCCGCCCAGGCCTGCGCCGGAGTATTGGGCTGGGCCGGGATCACCACCTCGATGTCGGGCCTGTGCTCTGCCACCCAGGCCGCCATCTGTTGCGCCTTGGCGGAACCCGGTGAGGAGTTGAAACCGTGCAGGTACAGGAGAACTGAGGTCATGCAGTGCTCCTCAATAACCGGTGGCATTGGGGTCTGGCACAAACTGCCCCAGCGGCAGGCGCCACACCTGGCTCGCGATCCGGCCGTCCGGATGCAGGGTGAGATAGCGCCAGCCCGGGCCGGATTCGTCCAGAGCGAAGCCATCGGAGAGCGGCTTGAACTGGATGCAGGTGGAGGGGCTCGCGATGAGCCGCACACCGCGATGCACCTCGTCGAACTCCTGATGGACGTGGCCGAACAGTATGGTCTTCTGCTGCGGGTGACGGGCCAGCACGGCAAAGAGATCGTCGGCATTCTTGAGGTTGTGCTGATCCAGCCAGGCGCAGCCCACCGGCACCGCCTGATGGTGCAGGGCGATCAGGGCGTGCCGCTCGGGATGCTGGCGCAGTGCGCTGTCCAGCGCCGCCAGCTGGTGATCCCCCAGCACGCCGTGGGGTTTGCCACGCACCTGGGTATCGAGCAGGATGATCTGCCAGTGCTCCCCCACCAGCTGCTTGGCCTCGCTGATCCCGGCCGCATGGAGGTACTCGGTCATCAGGGGGCCGTCGTCGTGGTTGCCGGGCAGCCAGTAGATGGGGCGCGCCAGGGGAGCCATCATGGAGGCAAAGCGCTGATAGGATTCCGGGCTGTGATCCTGGGAGAGATCCCCGGTAGCGAGGATGAGATCGAACGGATGGTCGTTGCCCTGCACCTGTTCCAGCACGGCGGCCAGGCTCGCTGCGGTGGGCACGGCCAGCAACCGCCCCTCGGCACTGGCGAAGAGGTGGGTATCGGTAATCTGTAACAGGCGCACACTGCCGTCCGGCGCCTGAGGTAGCTCTGTTTCCAAAATCACGCTTCTTTTTTTATGAGTTCGACTAGAGGATGTTGATCAGGCTGGTGCCGTGTTTGAGACAAAATCTTAACCAATCGGCCAGGAATAGATTTACCTGCTCTTTTTCATCCCTGTGGTGCATTTTTTGATTGGGATAATCATAACGTGGTTGCAACATCGAAATCTGTTGCGCCGCACACACTTCCGCCATCCGCACGTCGTGATACAAACGAATCTCAATGCGAGCCTGCAAGTAGCCCGGCAACTCGGGATTGTGCTGGGCCAGGATCACCTGGCTGGTGAAGCGGCTCTCTTCGGTGACGGTGAGCCGGAACTGCAGGCCGTTGCCCACCTGATAGCGGCGCTCGGCCCCCACGACGCAGTCGGGGGGCAACAGCTTCATCAAGGCCATGTAATTCACCTCGCAGGTACGCTGCAAGGACATCAGGTCAGGCACATAGCGCTTCATCGGGCTCTGGACTAATGGCATATCGCAGCTCCATCAATCAGGGTCCATGGGGAGTTCACCTCGCAGGTACGCTGCAAGGACATCAGATCAGGTACATGGCGCTTGGCCAGGAGTACGGACATCTCAGCGCCCCGCCAGCCAGCGGGCTTGCAGCTCGCCGTGGTTGAGGGCCAGCCATTGCAGGGCGATGACGGAAGCGGCGTTGTCGATACGCCCCTCCTTGAGCCAGGCATAGGCTTGCTCACGGCTCACCACGTGCACCCGGATGTCTTCCCCCTCTTCCGCCAGACCGTGGATCCCCGAGGCCCGGCTCGCATCCACCTCGCCCACATAGACCTCGATCCGCTCCGTGCTGCCACCCGGGCTCACCAGGTAGCTGATGGCATGCTCGCAGCGGCCCACCTCGATGCCGGCCTCTTCCACCGCCTCGCGGCGCACCACAGCCTCGGCGGTCTCCCCTTCATCTATGATGCCGGCCACCAGTTCAAGCAGCCAGGGGGTGGCGCTGGTCTCCATGGCACCTATGCGAAACTGCTCCACCAGCACTATCTCATCGCGCACCGGGTCATAGGGCAGCAGGGCGGCGGCATGGCCCCGTTCGAACAGCTCGCGTACTATGGGCTCATTCCAGCCACCGGCGAACAACCTGTGTTGCAGACGGTAGACGTTCACCTTGAAGAAGCCGTTATATCCAGCTGATTTATCGATGATTTTCACATCATCACTGGCGAAGTGGGCGGTTTGAGGCAAGGCTTGCTGTGACATTCGAGACTCCTGCCAGCTTGACTTGGCTTGGTTTGACCATAATATTCGGGGTCATGAATGAACATTCATTCACTCGTGCTCGCCGACGATGAGGGAAGGATTTTAGCAGTCACAGGACATTTGGCTAGGCGCCTTGCCGAGAAAACTCGCCCCAAACCTTGACGTTGCCCCTGCTGGAAAAGAGACAGTTCGCAATGAAATCTGCTTATAGTAGAGTGGTTAAGCTGAAATCAAGCTTGGTCGGTGACAATCCCTCTCTTCATCCAGCGGACAGCTTTGGGTTGATACAAAAGGTTAAAACTATCATATGAAAAGAACACTCTTGTCAGTCATGGTGATGCTGGGTGTGAGCGCGACCGCTCATGCCGAAAACCTGCTCGATATTTACCAACAAGCCCAGCTCAAGGATACCCAACTGCTGGAGTCCAAGGCCAAGCGCGACCAAGCCTTCGAGAAGATCAACGAATCCCGTGCCGCCCTCTTGCCCCAGATCAACCTGGGTGCCGGCCTGAACTACCTGCAGAACAAGGATGACACCCAGACCAACACCGGCGCCACCGGCTCCCTGACCCTGGATCAGTCCATCTACCGTCGCAGCAACTGGGTCAACCTGGATCTGACCGAGAAGAGCGCCACCCAGTCCGACGTGGCCTACAACCTCGAATACCAGACCCTGATGTTGCGTACCGCCCAGGCCTACTTCAACGTGCTCAAGGCGATGGATACCCTGGAGTTCGTGCGTGCCAACAAGACCGCGGTCGAGCGTCAGCTTGAACAGACCCAGCAGCGCTTCGAGGTGGGCCTGACCGCCATCACCGACGTGCACGAAGCCGAGGCCGAGCGCGATCAGGCGCTGGCAGACGAGATCAACGCCGAGAATACCTTGGACAACAGCTACGAGAGCCTGCGCGAGCTGACCGGTATCGATCACCGCCAGCTGGACGTGCTCAACACCGATCGCTTCAGCCCGCAGAAGACCGCTTTCAATTCCGACAAGTGGCTGGAGCTGGCGCTGGACAAGAACCTGGAGCTGCACAGCGCCCGTATCGGCAAGGACATTGCCAAGGAACAGATCGATCTGGCCAAGACCGGCCACGAGCCGACCCTGGATCTTGGCGCCGGCCTCAGCGCCGGTTACAACGACTACAAGGACGAGATCCGCAACCCCGAGAGCAACAGCAACCAGGGCAACATCGGTCTGAACTTCAACCTGCCGCTCTACACCGGGGGTGCCACCACCTCCCAGGTCAAGCAGGCGCAGTTCAACTACGTGGCCGCCAGCGAGCAGCTGGAGCGCAGCTTCCGCTCGGTGCAGAGCACGGTCCGCTCCTCCTACAACAACGTGAACGCCAGCATCGGCTCGGTGCGCGCCTACAGCCAGTCCGTCATCTCCGCCGACAGCGCCCTGAAGGCGACCGAGGCCGGTTACGAGGTGGGGACCCGCACCATAGTCGACGTGCTGGACTCTACCCGCAAGCTGTACGAGGCCAAGCAGAAGCTCTCCGAGGCCCGCTACAACTACATCCTCAGCATCCTCTCCCTCAAGCAGGCCGCCGGCATCCTGGAGCAGAAGGATCTGGAAGAGGTGAACCAGGGTCTGATGCCCGCCCCTCAGGTCACCAAGCAGTCCTGAGCCAGGCGCACCCCATGAAAAAAGGCGACCCTCGGGTCGCCTTTTTGCTGCCTGCTTGCCAGCCCCTTGCGGGGCCGGCCATGGGCAGGATCTCTTGACTCAGCCGCGCTCGCGGATGGTCTTGATGATGTCGGTGGTGGAGCAGCCGTCCTCGAAGTTCAGCACCCGCACCTCGCCGCCATTGGCGGTCACTTCGGCGTAACCCGCGATCTCTTCGGGCTTGTAGTCGCCGCCCTTGACCAGCAGATCCGGCAGGATCTCGGCGATCAGGCGCTGGGGGGTGTCTTCGCTGAAGGGAACCACCCAGTCCACGGCACCCAGCGCCGCCAGCACCGTCATGCGGCGCTCGGTCGGATTGACCGGACGGCCCGGGCCCTTCAGGCGGCGCACGGACTCGTCGGTGTTGACCGCCACGATCAGGCGATCCCCCAGCTTGCCCGCATTGGCCAGGTAGGAGACGTGGCCCGCATGCAGAATGTCGAAGCAGCCGTTGGTCATCACCACCTTCTCGCCACGCAGGCGTGCAGCCTGGACGGCCACCTTGAGCTGGGCCTCGGACATGACGCCAAAACCGGTCTCCTGCTCGGTGTAGAGCGCGTTGGCGAGCTCCACCGGGCTGACGGTGGAGGTCCCCAGCTTGCCAACCACGATGCCGGCGGCGGTATTGGCCAGGGCACAGGCCTCGTCCAGGCTCATGCCGGCGGCCAGCGAGGTCGCCAGGGTGGAGATGACGGTATCGCCGGCACCGGTCACGTCATAGACCTCGTGGGCCTGGGCCGGCAGGTGCAGCTCGGGCCGTCCTTCGCGGATCAGGGTCATGCCGTTCTCGGAGCGGGTCACCAGCAGGGCGTCCAGCTCGAAGCGCTTGACCAGGTCCAGCCCCTTGGCGACCAGCTCCTCCTCCCCCTTCACCTTGCCCACCACGGCCTCGAATTCGGACATGTTGGGGGTCAGCAGGGTGGCGCCGCGGTACTTCTCGAAGTCGGTCCCCTTGGGGTCGACCAGCACGGGAATGCCGGCGGCGCGGGCGCGGCGGATCATACCGGGCACGTCGTTGAGGGCACCCTTGCCGTAGTCGGAGAGGATCATCACGTCCGCCTCGGGCAGCGCCTGCTCGACCTTGCCCATCAGCAGGCTCGCATCCACGTCGTGGAAGGCCTCTTCGAAGTCCAGGCGCAGCAGCTGCTGGTTGCGCGACAGCACCCGCAGCTTGGTGATGGTCGGGTAGTCGGCCAGGCGAACGAAATCACAGGCGACCTTGACCCCGGCCATCTGGCCGGCGAGGGCATCGGCAGGCTCATCCTGACCGGTCAGCCCCAGCAGCACGGCCTGGGCGCCGAGGGCGGCAGAGTTGAGCGCCACGTTGGCAGCGCCCCCCGGGCGTTCCTCGATGTGCTCGACCTTGACCACGGGCACCGGTGCCTCGGGGGAGATCCGGCCGGTGGGGCCATGCCAGTAGCGATCCAACATGACATCGCCAACGACCAGAACGCGGGCTTTTTCAAACTCGGGCAGGGTGATCTTCATCTGTATCGGCTCTCAAAACCTGAAAAATTCAGCGGTCGATTTTATCACACTCTTTTCTCCGACGTGAAAAAAGCGCTGCCGTGGGCACCGGCCCCATCCCTCCCGACCCCTCTGACCAGGCGACGGTGATTCGCACCCGTCCCGCTTTTTCGGATAGAATCCCCAGATTGCGAGTGGCACCATCCGCACGGCCAGGCACAAGCACGGCCCGCCCCGTTCGGCTGGACTCCCCTATTTTGCGTTTGTGAACAAGAGACTCTTCATGGCCCAAGAACAAGCTCCCCGCCTCGAACCCCGCCTGTTCCATCCCCGTTACTGGGGCAGCTGGCTGGGCCTCGGTCTGCTCTGGCTGCTGGTGCTGCTGCCCTGGCGCAGCCAGATGTGGCTGGGTCGCCAGCTCGGTACCCTGGCCCGCAAGGTATTGAAATCCCGCGTCAAGGTTGCCCGCCGCAACCTGGAGCTGGCGATGCCGGAGCTCAGCCGGGATCAGCGCGAGGCCCTGCTGGTGCAGAACTTCGAGAGCGTGGGTTGCGCCATCTTCGAGGTGGGCATGGCCTGGTTCTGGCCGGACTGGCGGATGCGCCGCCTGATGAAGGTGGAAGGGGAAGAGCACGTCGCCCGCGCCGTGGAGCAGGGCCAGGGCATGCTGCTGCTCTCCTGCCACTTCCTCACCCTTGAACTCAATGCCCGTTGCTTCGGCCTGGTGCGGCCCGGAGTCGGCGTCTATCGCCCCAACACCAACCCGGTGCTGGAGTACGCCCAGTACCACGGCCGCTGCGCCTCCAACAAATACCTGGTGGACCGCATGGACGTGAAGGGCATGATCAAGGCGCTGCGCAACGGCGACGCCCTCTGGTATGCGCCGGATCACGACTACGGTAGCCATGCCAGCGTCTTTGTGCCCTATTTCGCGGTAGAGCAGGCGGCCACCATCACGGGCACCGCCACCCTGGCCCGGGTGAAGAACACCGTCACCCTGCCCTGCTACAACATCCGTACCGCCACCGGTTACACCCTGCACATAGGGGCGCCGCTGACAGACTACCCGAGCGGCGACGACGTGGCGGATGCCAGCCGCGCCAACCGGGAGATAGAAGCCGCCGTGCGCAAGGCCCCCGAGCAGTACATGTGGCTGCACCGCCGCTTCAAGACCCGTCCCAATCCGGAAGATCCCGGCTACTACTGATGGCCGGCCTGCCACTCCCGACGCCGGAGGGGGACACAGCCGACAGCGCCTTGCCACCAGCCCCAATGACAAAGCCCTCGCACTGCGAGGGCTTTGTGTTATCTGCCTGAGTGGTCGTTATTGACGAGTCAGGCGGTAGATGGCGTAGCCGGGGTGCTTGGCATCGTCCGTCGGCAGGGTGGACTGGTAGGCCAGATCCGACCCCGCCAGGGCTTTGGCCTCGTCCGTCGGCGAGGAGTAGAGCCGCACGTCCACGCTGGCGGGCAGCGCCTTCATGTGCCAGTTGTTGTTGGCTGCCGGGCTGAAGCCGGCCGGGTTCTCGGCGGACTGGACCTTCAGGTACTGGGCAATGATCTCGCGCGTCTCGGAGGGATCCTCATGGACGATGTTGCTGCCATCGATGCCCGGGAAGTGGCCGCCGCCGCTGGCGCGGTAGTTGTTGGTCACCACGTAGAACTTCTGGGCCGGATCGATGGGCTGGCCGTTGAAGGTGAGGCCGCTGATGCGCTGGCCGTCGCTCACCTTGACCCCGTCCTTGCCGTAACGGGCGGGCTGGGTGATGTCTACCTCATAGCTGACCCCGTCAATCACGTCGAAGTTGTAGGTGGGGAAGTTCTCGTTCACCAGCCACTGCACCTCTGTCTTGGTGGTGTCGATCTGGTTGAACTGGCCGGCGCTCATCTCCAGCCACTCCTTGACGGTGGCCCCGTTCACCTCGACCACCTGCAGGGTGTTCGGGTAGATGTAGAGGTCGGAGACGTTGCGCAGGGAGATGTCGCCCTGGGCCACATAGGTGAAGTCGTTGATGCCGTTGCGCCCGCCACGGAACGGGGCCGCAACCGACAGGATCGGATAGGACTCCTTGAGCAGGCCGTCTTTTTGCAGTTGCTCGGCGTGGCGGCGCTGGGCATCGCTCACCAGCTGCACCGAGGGGTCGTCCTGCACCAGGGCGAAGAAGCTGTGGATGGGAGAGGTGATCTTGCCCAGCGGCTCGTCCAGCCACTGGTTGGTGGCGTCGTGATCCGCCTGCACCAGGTCCACCACCCGCTGATCCACGGCGCTGCCCTCGCTGGAGTCGATCTTGCGCAGGCTGGCCTGGCTCTGTTTCACCTGCCACTTGCCGTCCACCTGCTCCAGCTTGAGGTCGATGATGCCGAGGTGGTTGCCCCAGTAGCCGGGCATCACGGTCGGGATGCCGCTCAGGGTGCCGGCCTGGTTGTCCACCTCCGGCAGATCCGGGAAATCCCCCGGGAAGTTCTTGTGGGCATGGCCCAGCATCAGGGCATCGACCCCCTTCACCTTGGCCAGGTGCCAGGCGGAGTTCTCCATCATGGCCTCGTAGCTGCTGGCGTTGATGCCGGTATGGGCCACCACCACCACCAGATCGGCCCCCTTGGCACGCATCTCGGGCACGTAGTGGTTCGCGGCCTCGACCATGTCGGCCACCACCACCTTGCCTTCCAGATGGCGTTTGTCCCACTGCAGCACCTGGGGCGGGGTCAGGCCCAGAATGCCCACCTTGACGGTCTGACGCTGACCCTTGTCGTCGGTCACCTCGCGATCCAGCAGCAGGTAGGGGGTGAACTTGTTGCCACTCCACTCAATCTGCCCCTTGGCGTCCCGCTTGAAGGCCGCCGCCTCGAACACGTTGGCGTTCACATAGGGGAACTCGGCTCCCGCCAGCACCTTGCCGAGGTAGTCCAGGCCGTAGTTGAACTCGTGGTTGCCGAGGTTGCCGGCGTCATAGCCGAGCTCGTTCATCGCCTTGAACACAGGGTGGGCCTGCTTCTCCAGGTAACCGGCGCCGGACTGTTCGAAGATGTAGTCCGCCAGCGGCGTGCCCTGGATCAGGTCGCCGTTGTCGAGCAGCAGGTTGTTGGGGTTCTCGGCGCGGGCCGCGCGGATCAGCAAGGCGGTGCGGGAGAGGCCGAACTTGCGGTCCTCCTTGTTCTGGTAGTAGTCATACCCCAGCACGTTGGAGTGGATATCGGAGGTCTGGATCAGGCGCAGGGAGACGGTCCCCGGCTGCGCCTTGCTGTCGTTTTCGTTGCTGCAGGCAGACAGCAGCACGATGGCGGCAATAGCCCCCAGCTTCATGGTGTTATTCACTGTGTTTTCCCTTTTATTATGAGTAACGCTTTACCAGCGCTGGGAATTTAACAGACGAATATGTCAGCAGATGACACCGGGACTCATTTTTATGAAGCCCGGCACAAAAATAGCCTTATGAGGCCAGAATGGCCCCGCCTGCCAGCTTGGCCGCCAGCACCAGCATGATGAGACCAACAACAAGATCAATGGCTTGCTGCACTCTTCCCCGAGCGAGCCAGGGTGACAGCGCCGCCGCCCCGAATGCCAGCCCGTAGAACCAGACCAGGGACGCCAGCATGGCACCGGCCGCAAAGGCAGGCCGCAGCTCCTCGGAAAACTGGCTGCCGAAGGAGCCGAGCAGCATCAGGGTATCCAGATAGACATGGGGATTGAGCAGGGTCACCCCGAGTGTCATGGCCAGCACGCTCTTGACCCCCATCAGCTGCGGCGAATCCGCCAGCGCCGCCTCCTGGCCGCGCCAGGCGCTGCGCAGGGAACGCACGCCGAACCAGCCGAGGAAGAGCACGCCGCCCCAGGTGAGCAGGGCCAGCCCCACCGGACTGGCCGCCAGCAGGTTGGCGCCACCGAAGACACCTATGCCGATCAGCACGAGATCGCACAGGCAGCAGAGGGTCGCCGTCAGCAGGTGGTGGTTGCGGTGGATGCCCCGGCTCAGCACGAAGGCATTCTGGGCTCCGATGGGGATGATCATGGCGAGGCCGAGGGTAAAGCCTTGCAGGGTGGTGGCAAACATGGACATGCGTTCCTGTAGAAGAGTTGGACGCACTATAAAGGGGCGCACGCAATCAGAGAAATTCATTCATTTTCTGGTGCATTCGAAAATCTTATGACCAGAACGGGAAGTTGCTCGGCGGCGGGCTGTCAGTGGCAGGATCTGGCCATTGTGGCGCCCTGACACAGCCCCGACAATCGGCGGGATAGGAAGTACGGGTGAGAAGGCGAGGAGGCGACTGGGAAAATATCGAACGACGGGAGTGCGCGACCCGGTCGGCGCTCACTGCGGCAACTTGGGGAAGTTGGTGACCACGACCTGCTCGAGGTTGGGCAGCAGGATGCCGCTGCTGACGCCCTTGGCGACGGCCTGGTAGCGGTTCATCGAGCCCGTTTTGCGGGTCACCTGATTGAGGTGGTAGTTCACCGTACGCTCGGTGATCCCGAGAATGCAGGCAATCTCCCCCGACGTCTTCCCCTCGCTGGCCCAGAACAGGCACTCGGTCTCCCGCTCCGTCAGGGCCTCCTGGGGAGCATCTTCCCTCATGCTGCTGCGCACGACCCGGATCGCCGCCTCGAAGATGTAGTGGGACATCCAGGAGAGGATGGGCGAGGACTCCAGCATCAGGTCGCTCGACGCCCGCTCCCGGGTGATGAACGACAGTATGCCGTTTTCTCCCGCCGCGCCGTGCAACGGGAACGAGATGCCGTTGCGCAACCCGAACTCCGCCGCCAGTCCCATCACGTCCATGCTCCCCTCTTGCAGGAAGCGCGCCTTCTCGTCCAGTCGGTTCCAGTAGATAGGCAGGGTCTGCTGGCGGGCAAGCTGGATGATGGGGTCGCAGGCCAGCATGTTGTTCGCCGTATAGGCCTGCACCCAGGAGTCGGGGCACTGGTTGAACAGCACGACCTTGGGCCTTTGCATCGACATGGGCAGGATGAGCGCAAAGCGATAGTAGTCGTAGCCCATACCCCGAGAGAAACGACCGATCAGCTCGGACAGCCGGTTGCCATCGGTCACCAGAGTGAAATGTTCCAGATACTCAAGCAGTTGGTCGCGTGTCATGGGCAAGCCTCCCCGTGGCCAAGGCCTGGGATTATAGCGGCTAACCCTGAAATGCAGAGATATGAATGCTTGTTTTCAAAGAAAAATCAGCCGAACACCCCAGATGGTAGGCCGGAAACGAGCGCAATCGGTTTCGCAAACGAGCCCTTTCCAACCGACTCAATCGAGGCAAAAAACCTGAAGGAAACCCACCCGGAACGATATCGACAAACTGGATACCCATCGGGTACAGAGCGGAAATGGAGCATGGCCCGTGCAGCTGACGCCACCTGCTCAGCTTTACCAGAGCGATATGTGTTCAGCCCCCTTGCAAGGGGAGTACAGAGTCGCCAGCACGCTGGTTGCGGCGACCTGATCCCGTAAAAAGGTCCCGGGGCTGTGCCCGGGACCAAGACGCTCGCTATGGCCCGTTTCCACCCCATGCAAAAACGGACCAAATGAGTATCTTATGAATCTCATTTGGCCTCTACTGTCACATCTCACAGTGGCGCCCCCTCTCCACCATCCGCAGCGGGTTGTCCTCCCGGCGCCGCTCCAGTAGCATTCTTGCTCAATCCTCCTTCTCATAAGGAATGCTGATGAAGACGCTGGACTACAAGCTGCTGCTGGCGCTGGATGCGGTGATGCAGGAGCAGAACTTCGAGCGCGCCGCCCAGCGCCTGCACATCACCCAGTCTGCCATCTCCCAGCGCATCAAGCAGCTGGAGCAACAGTTTGCCGAGCCCCTGCTCATCCGCAGCCAGCCCCTGCAGGCCACCCCGCTCGGCCAGAAGCTGCTGGCCCACTACCGTCAGGTGCGCCAGCTGGAACTGGAGCTGGCCGGGGAGCTCTCTCCCGCCGCGCCCCAGGCGCCGATCCGGGTCAGCATCGCCGTCAATGCCGACAGCCTGGCCACCTGGTTCCTGCCCGCCCTGGCGCCGCTGCTGGAGCAGCACCCCATCGAGCTGAATCTCCTGGTGGACGACGAGAGCCGCACCCTGGATCGGGTGCGCGAGGGGCAGGCGTTCGGCGCCGTCAGCCTGCAGTCCCAGGCACTGGCCGGCTGCTGCGTCGACGAGCTCGGCGAGATGCGCTACCTGTTGACCGCCAGCCCCGCCTTCGTCGCCCGCCACTTCCCCCACGGCCTGACCCCGGAGGCACTCGCCAAGGCGCCGGCGGTGGCCTTCGATCAGCGGGACGACATGCACGTGAGCTTCATGGCCCGCCACTTCGCACTGCCCCCCGGTGGCTACCCCTGCCACACGGTGCGCTCGTCCGAGGCCTTTGTCGCCATGGCCGAACAGGGGCTGGCCTGCTGTCTCATCCCTGAACTGCAGATCCGTCAGCAACTTGCCGAGGGGCGCCTGCTCGACCTCAGCCCGGATCACCACCTGATAGAGCGACTCTACTGGCACCGCTGGGTGCTGGAGCGGGGGCTGCACAAGCAGATATCCCAGCGCCTCATCCAGCAGGGACGCCGGGCACTGCAACCGCGCTGAGGGGGCCGTTCACCTTGGCTTTGGAGGGGTAAAAACGTATAGTGCTGGGCGATTAACCATCAGGTCTCCACTCAGGTTCCCCATTTATGTTCCAAGACAATCCGCTGCTGGCCCAGCTCAAACAACAAATCCGCGAAAACATCCCCAAGAAAGAGGGTGTGATCCGCGCCTCCGATCGGGGCTTCGGCTTCCTGGAGGTCGATGAGAAGACCAGCTATTTCGTGCCGCCTCCCTATATGAAGAAGGTGATGCACGGTGACCGGGTGAGCGCCCTGATCCGTACCGAGAAAGAGAAGGAAGTGGCCGAGCCGGATGCCCTGCTGGAGCAGGCGGTCACCCGCTTCGTCGGCCGCGTCAAGATGTTCCGCGACCGCCTCAACGTGGTGCCGGACCATCCCCTCATCAAGGACGCCATCAAGGCCCGCGCCAAGAAGGGTCTGGACGAGAAATCCTTCAAGGAAGGGGACTGGGTGGTTGCGACCCTCAAGCGCCACGCCCTGGCGGACGGCAACTTCTCCGCCGAAATCACCCAGCTCATCGCCACCCAGGAAGACCACAACGTGCCCTGGTGGGTGGTGCTGGCACGCCACAATCTGGCCCAGGTCGAGCCGGCGGATCTGCCTGAGTGGAAGGTGATCGAAGAGGAAGAGCTGCCCCGCCGCGACCTCACCCAGGTCCCCTTCTTCACCATCGACGGCGCCAAGACCAAGGACATGGACGATGCCCTGGCCATCCGCAAGCTGGACAACGGCTGGGAGCTGCTGGTGGCCATCGCCGACCCGACCGCCTATGTGGCCGAAGGCAGCGAGCTGGACAAGGAGGCCGCCCAGCGCGCCTTCACCGTCTACATGCCGGGCCGCAACGTGCCCATGATCCCGCGCACCCTCTCCGACGAGCTCTGCTCCCTGAAGGAGGGCGAGGAGCGCAACACCCTGTGCGCCCGCCTGCTGATCGCCGAGGACGGCCTGCTGCTGGAGGAGACCGAGTTCTTCGCCGCCCGCATCAACTCCCACGCCCGCCTCAGCTATGACGACGTCTCCGACTGGGCCGAGCACGGCAAAGCGCTGGCCATCGACGCCGGCGTCCTGGCCCAGCTGCCCCTGATGAAGGCGATGACGGAGGCGCGCATCAAGTGGCGTACCGAGCACGCCCTGGTGTTCCCGGACCGCCCCGACTACGACTTCGAGCTGGGCGAGAACGGCGAAGTGCTGGCCATCCACGTCGAGCCACGCCGCATCGCCAACCGTATGGTGGAGGAGTCGATGATCGCCGCCAACATCTGCGCCGGTCGCGTGCTGGGCAAGACCGTCGGCTACGGTATCTTCAACGTCCACACCGGCTTTGACGAGGAGTCCCTCGACGGTGCCATCGAGCTGCTGAAGAGTGCCGAAGCCCCCTTCGAGAAGGAAGATATCGCCAGCCTCTCCGGCTTCTGCGCCCTGCGCCGCTGGATCGACAACCTGGATACTCGCTGGCTGGACGGCAAGATCCGCCGCTTCCAGAGCTATGCCCTGATGTCTGCCGAGCCGGGCGCCCACTACGGCCTGGGGCTGGACGCCTACGCCACCTGGACCTCCCCGATCCGCAAGTACGGCGACATGGTCAACCATCGCCTGCTCAAGGCCGTCATCGCCGGCAAGACCCCGGGTGAGCGCCCGAGCCTGGAGCTCACCGAGCACCTGACCGCCTGCCGTCGCCTGCACCGCATGGTGGAGCGCGACATCGGCGACTGGCTCTATGTCCGCTACCTCAAGGCCGATGCTGGTACCGACAAGGTGTTCAACGCCGAGATCATCGACGTGATGCGTGCCGGCCTCAAGCTGCGCCTGCAGGAGAACGGTGCCGTGGTCTTCATGCCCGCCCGCCACATCCTGGACAACAAGGAACGGCTGGAGTGCAACTGGGACAACGGCCGCGTCTACCTGGACAAGACCGAGGTGGTCTATGAACTGGGCCAGATCATCGAGGTGAAGCTGACCGAGGCGGTGGAAGAGACCCGCTCCCTCATCGCCAAGCCGGCGGTGGATCTGGTGCCGGGCCCGGCGCCGGTGGCGCCGGCCAGCGATGCCGTGGCAGCGCCGACCGACGAGGCTCCCAAGGCGGAATAATCCCACCCCGCCTTTTCGCCAAAAAAGCCCGCATGATGCGGGCTTTTTTTATGCGTGCCGGTGGCAGTCAAAGCGTGAGGAAGGAGTCACAGGCCACGACCCTCCCCCCACCAGCCCGGCATGTTTCGCTCCCCTTGTCGGTGTAGGCCCTCTCCAACCGGCAAACAACGGGGATGGATACCCGGTAACGTCCCCTCGACGCGAGCAGATCCCATCCCCCCGCTCCTCCGGGTCGGAGAAGTAGCACATGGGTATCACCTCCCCCTTGGTGGCTGATGGTGCCCCATACGCTGCTCTGTCTTGGGAGCGGAAAAACTGAAAGTAAATTACATCTTTCCAGATCCATCGGCTGTTAACAGGCAATAATGGAAAATCCATCGCTGAAACCCTGGTTCACATCACCGCCAGACGGGCATCAAATGAATACACATTTCATATATGTGATGTGTATCACATTGACACGGGGTTTGCGCAAACCGTAATTGGTGATCCGCTTCACATAAATAGGGTCTGCGCGACAGAAGAGAACGAAATGTAGCCGAAATACGGAGCAATGATGTGATCTACATCACCATGAAGGGAGGGGGGGGATCGGGGTATTCGAGATCCGGATCACAATACCCCCCGTTTTCAGCCTAATTTGATCACAAGCTGGTAGATTGAAGTTGCTTAGACGACAGGGATGGGGTTCTGCAAAACCGACCATTCCGACTACCACTTACAATCACACAGGCTTAAACGGGGTGCCGTCATGTTATCACCGGATACCAAAGTCAAGATACAGAATTTTGGACGCTTCCTGTCCAATATGGTCATGCCCAACATAGGCGCCTTCATCGCCTGGGGCTTCATTACCGCCCTCTTCATCCCCACCGGCTGGCTGCCGAGCGAAACCTTGGCCAAGCTGGTCGGCCCCATGATCACCTACCTGCTGCCGCTGCTCATCGGCTATACCGGTGGCAAGCTGATCGGGGGTGATCGCGGTGCCGTGGTCGGTGCCATCACGACCATGGGCGTCATCGTGGGGACCGACATCCCCATGTTCATGGGCGCCATGATGGTCGGCCCGCTGGGTGGCTGGGCCATCAAGCGCTTCGACCTGGCGATGGAAGGTCGCGTCAAGAGCGGCTTCGAGATGCTGGTCAACAACTTCTCCGCCGGCATCATCGGCATGCTGTGTGCCATCCTCGCCTTCTTCGTCATCGGTCCCTTCGTCAAGGTGCTCTCCGGTGCCCTGGCCGGTGGCGTCGACTTCCTGGTCGCCCACGGTTTGCTGCCGCTCACCTCCATCTTCGTCGAGCCGGCCAAGATCCTGTTCCTGAACAATGCCATCAACCACGGCATCTTCTCGCCGCTGGGGATCCAGCAGGCCACCGAACAGGGCCGTTCCATCTTCTTCCTGATTGAAGCCAACCCGGGCCCGGGTCTGGGCGTGCTGCTGGCCTACATTGTGTTCGGCCGTGGCAATGCCAAGCAATCCGCGGCGGGTGCCTCCATCATCCACTTCTTCGGCGGCATCCACGAGATCTACTTCCCGTACGTGCTGATGAATCCGCGCCTCATCCTGGCGGTGATCGCCGGCGGCATGACCGGGGTCTTCACCCTGACCCTGTTCAACGCGGGTCTGGTCTCCCCCGCCTCCCCGGGCTCCATCTTCGCCGTGCTGCTGATGACGCCGAAAGCCTCCCTGATCGGGGTGCTGCTCTCCATCATCGCCTCTGCCACCGTCTCCTTCCTGGTCGCCTCCGTGTTCGTTCGCGCCCAGCAGCCGGAAGCCGACGAGGCCGATGCCCTGGATGAAGCCACTCGCAAGATGAAAGCCATGAAGGGGGCCAGACCCGAGACCACAGCGGCCAAGAAGCCGGGTGCCGAGCTGACCGCAGTGCGCAACATCGTGGTCGCCTGCGACGCCGGCATGGGCTCCAGCGCCATGGGTGCCGGCATGCTGCGCAAGCGGGTGCAGGCCGCCGGCCTCAACATCAGCGTCACCAACCGTGCCATCAACAACCTGGACGATCAGGTCGATCTGGTCATCACCCACAAGGATCTGACCGACCGCGCCCGTCGCCATGCGCCGCACGCCCAGCACATCTCCTTGAGCAACTTCCTGGACAACGAGCTCTACCAGGAGCTGGTGATGAACCTCAGCATGGCCAATGCGGCCAACGACGACGTGGCCAACCCGCAGCTGCTGGTGGCGGCCAACGATGACAGCTACGAACAGCAGGAGCCGGAAGTCTTCACTCTGAGCCTGCAGGACGTCCACCTGGGCCTCAAGGCCGACAACAAGGAAGCCGCCATCCTCACCGCCGGCAAACTGCTGGCCGAGCGGGGCTATGTGGCACCGGACTACGTCAACGCCATGCTGGAACGGGAGAAGCTGGTCTCCACCTACCTCGGCGAGTCCATCGCCGTGCCCCACGGCACCATCGCCGCCAAGGAGCACGTCAAGCGCACCGGCATCGTCATCTGCCAGTATCCGGCCGGCGTGCCGTTCGGCGAGGCGGCGGACGAGGTCGCACGCCTGGTGATCGGCATCGCCGCCCGCAATGACGAGCACATTCAGGTAATAACCCGACTGACCAATGCACTGGATGAGCCCGGTCTCATCGACCGGCTGGCCAGCACCCAGGATCCCCAGGAGTTCCTGGACTTGCTGGGCGCCGAACAGGCCGCCTGATCATCCTTCATCGTCTTTGGTTATAGAGGTTAATATCATGAAAACATTGCATTTTGGTGCCGGCAATATCGGTCGTGGCTTCATCGGCAAACTGCTGGCTGACGCCAGCCACCAGGTCACCTTCGCCGACGTCAACGAGACCCTGATCGATCAGCTCAACCACAGGCAGGAGTACAAGGTGCACGTGGTGGGCACGGATCAGAAGCTGGACGTGGTGCGCAACGTCGCCGCCGTCAGCTCCGCCGGCCACGAGGTGATCGCCCGCATCATCACCGCCGATCTGGTGACCACCGCGGTCGGCCCCAACATCCTGGACAAGATTGCCAGCACCCTGGCCAAGGGGCTGCAGGCCCGCTTCGATGCCGGCAACCTGACGCCGCTCAACATCATCGCCTGCGAGAACATGGTACGCGGCACCAGCCACCTCAAGGAGGAGGTACTCAAGTACCTGCCGGTCGCGTATCATGCCACCCTCGAGCAGTGCGTCGGCTTTGTCGACTCGGCGGTGGACCGCATCGTCCCGCCCACGGCAGCGGCAAACGACGACCCGCTGGAGGTGACGGTGGAGAGCTTCAGCGAGTGGATCGTCGACAAGACCCAGTTCAAGGGGGAGCTGCCCCAGGTGGCAGGCATGGAGACCACAGACAACCTGATGGCCTTCGTCGAGCGCAAGCTGTTCACCCTCAACACGGGTCACATCGTCACCGCCTACCTGGGCAAGCTCAGGGGCTATCACACCGTGCGCGAGGCGATCGAGGATCCGGTGATCCGCAGCAAGGTGCGCCGCGCCATGGAAGAGAGCGGGGCCGTGCTGGTCAAGCGCTACGGCTTCGACCCGCGCCTGCACGCCGCCTACATCGAGAAGATCCTGGCCCGTTTCGCCAACCCCTATCTGGTGGACGAGATTGACCGGGTCGGTCGCCAGCCGCTGCGCAAGCTGGCGGCGGGGGACAGGCTGGTGAAGCCGCTGCTGGGCACCCTGGAGTACGGTCTGCCGAGCGATCATCTGCAGGAGGGCATCGCCGCGGCGCTGCACTACCGCAACGCCGATGATCCCCAGGCGGTGGAGCTGCAAGCCCTGCTGGCGGAGCAGGGCCCGGCCCGGGCCCTGGCAAAGGTGACCGGTCTGGAGGAGGACAGCGACATCGTCCGCACCATAGTCGCCCGTTACAACAACCTGAAGTGACCCGATGAGGCGCCTTCACTGCCGCCGGCCCCGACAGGCTGACACGTGAAGCGCCTCATACGATAAAAACCGGGAGAGAGGCCGGCTCTCTCCCTGTCAGCTGGACCCAATGCACTTATGACCACACACCAGGAAGATGAAGTACTGGAACGACTGAACGAGCAGGATGGCCCCCGTGGCTTCTTTCTCGAGGTCGTGACCATCCTGGAAGAGGCGGTCGACTCCCTGATGCGGCGAGCCTTTCGCCAGGAGGAGTATGCCGTCAAATACGCCATCGAACCCCTGCTCAACCAGAGCGGCCCCCTCGGCCAGCTGGAGGTGCGCCTCAAGCTCATCTTCGCCCTCGGCCTCATCTCCCTCGAGTGCTATCAGGATCTCGAGGCCTACCTGAAGATCCGCGATTTTCTGGTGCGCGATCCCAAGGATTACCGCTTCAGCGACAAGCCGATCCGCGATCTGCTCGAACGCCTGAATGCCATCAATCAGGCCAGCATGATGCCGCAGGATCCCCCGGCCAACGAGGAAGACTGGCCCCTCTACCAGATGCAACTCAACCGGCTCGATCAGATGGTGCGCTCCGCCCTGGTACTGGCGGTGACCGACTGCGTCACCGAACTCCACAAAGAGAGCCCCATCTGATCAGGCCTGCGCGCTGAGTCCCCTGCTGGCGGGTGTCAATGTGCCCCGCTTCCCCGCTACACTACTCCCAACCCCATCATCTGCTCGAGGTTGGCATGATTGCACTCTCCCTCGCCGGGATCGCCCTGATCTCCCTGTTGGCCCAGTGGCTAGCCTGGTCGCTGCGCGTTCCCGCCATTCTGTTTCTGCTGCTGAGCGGCCTCTTGCTCGGTCCGGTCACCGGCCTGCTCGACCCGGATGCCCTGCTCGGCGACCTGCTGTTCCCGCTGGTGTCGTTGTCGGTCGCCATCATCCTGTTTGAGGGGGCACTGACCCTGCACCTGGCAGAGCTCAAGGGGATCGGCAAGGTGGTGCGCAACCTCTGCTCCACCGGCATGCTGGTCAGCTTCGCGGTGATTGGCGGGGCCAGCTACTTCTTGCTGGGGCTGGACTGGCGGGTCGCCATGGTGCTCGGCGCCGTGCTGGTGGTCACCGGCCCCACGGTGATCGCCCCCATGCTCAACGTGATCCGGCCGGTGCGGGAGGTGGACAAGATCCTGCGCTGGGAGGGGATCGTCATCGACCCTATCGGTGCCCTGTTTGCGGTACTGGTGTTCGAGGCGGTGCGCCTCGGCAGCCAGGGGAATCTTATCGATCACACCCTGCTGGCCCTGGCCAAGACGGTGGGCGTGGGCTCCCTCATCGGGATAGCAGCGGGATGGCTCACCACCCTGCTCATTCGCAAGGACTGGCTGCCGGTCAGCCTGCACAAGTTCGGCGTGCTGGCCCTGGTGCTGGTCACCTTCACCCTCTCCAACTGGCTCAGTCATGAGTCCGGTCTGCTGGCGGTCACCGTGTTCGGCATCTGGCTCGCCAATCAGGAGGGGCTGGACCTGGAGGAGGTGCTGGCCTTCAAGGAGGATCTCGCCGTCATCCTCATCTCCTCCCTCTTCGTGCTGCTGGCGGCCCGCCTCGATCTGGCCCAGCTCTGGCAGCTCGGCCCCATGGTGCTGGTACTGCTGTGCGTGGTGCAGTTCGTGGCCCGCCCCCTCGGCATCCTGCTCTCTACCTGGGGCTCGGATCTCCCCTGGCGGGCGCGCGCCCTGCTGGCCTGGATAGCCCCCCGCGGCATAGTGGCCGCGGCGGTCAGCGCCTCCTTCGCCATCAGCATGCACGAGGCCGGCATTGCGGATGCCGACAAGCTGGTGCCCCTGGTGTTTGCCGTCATCATCTTCACCGTGGTGCTGCAGAGCCTGACGGCGACCCCCCTCGCCAGGCTGCTCGGCATGCGCCAGAGTGCCCCCAATATCTGGCTGCTGATCGGCGCCAACTCGGTGGCGCGGGCCATCGGCAAGGCACTGGCGGATCAGGGCATCCCCGTCCATCTCTCCGATCCCGCCTGGGAGCATTGCAAGCTGGCCCGCATGAGCGGCCTGCCCTGCTATTTCGGCAACCCGCAGTCGGAGCACGCCGAGCTGCACCTGCCCCTCACCAGCATCAGCACAGTGCTCGCCGTCTCCCCCAACCGCCACAACAACGCCCTCGGCGTGTTGCACTTCGCCCACCTCTACGGCGAGGAGCGGGTCCATTCCCTGCGCTCCAGCGAGCAGCACGGCAAGGCGAACCGGGAGAGCGCCACCTTCCGCGCCCGCCAGAACCTGTTCGGCCCCGACATGAACTTCGCCCGCCTGAGCGGCCTGCTGGGCCGGGGCGGCCAGATCAAGGCAACCCGGCTGAGCGAGGCCTTTGACTGGGATCGCTATCAGGAGGCCAATCCGGGCGCCATCCCCCTGTTCGTGCTGGATGCCAGGGGCAAACCCAGGGTTGTCACCGGTCCCGTCTCGCCGCTGGCCGGTGAGCTGCTCATCGCCTTGCAGCCCCCGCGGGAGACGCCGACAACGGATTGACCCCGCTTTGCGGATGACGGAGGCTGACGACTAGACTTGAGGGTGCGCCATGAGTCATAGGAGGATGTCATGACAGTCAGCGAATTGCGCACGCTTCACCAGCAACACAGGTTCAAGGAAGCGGAGATCATGCACGACGTCATCGCGCCCGGCTGGATAGTGGAGTTTCGGGGGCTGGACGGCCATCTCTACGTGATGACGGATACCCTGGGATGCCCGATGAGTTTTTCTTCCACCGAAGAGGCTCGTGACCACATCCACCTCGTGGCCGATTGTCCCATCCAGGTCGAGCACCTCTACCGCTTCTTCGAACGTTGAGTGCCTGCTCAGCAAAAAGGCTCCCGAGGGAGCCTTTTTTCATTCCGCTTTCTTATTCCGTAGACAGGGGCTCAGGCTCCTTGCCCTCAAGCCGCCTGACCGGTTTTTGCAGGATCAGGTTGGCCGGATAGGTGACCAGATCACCGTTGTCATCGCGTACCCGCACATAGAAGAGGCCGATCTCGGTGATGACGCCGGTCACCGAGTCATCCTTGTCGAGGATGCGGATGCGATCGCCAATCCGGTAGGGGAAGGCGAAGAAGATGGTGATGCTGGCGGTGATGTTGGAGAGGATGGACCACTGGGCCACCATGGCCACCCCCAGCACCGCGAAGAAGGAGGAGGCGAGCACCACCAGCCGGGAGAAGTCGAGCCCCCACACCCCGGCCAGGATCAGCAGGGTGGCGCAGCCGAGCAGGAAATGGAACACGTGCTCCACGTAGAGCACCCGGTTCTCGCTCACCTGCCGGCTCTGGCCGAGGGCCATCAGGCTCTTGTGAATCAACCCGCGGATCAGGGTGTGCCCCAGCAGCAGAACCAGGGTCACGCCAAAAGATTCCCATGTCGTCATGTCGGCTCCTTACCACCAGCGCCTGTGCTTGAGCCAGACCGCCAGCCCGGTCGCCAGCGCCAGCAGGGATCCGCAGAAGACCCAGAAGGCGGTCGGGCTCTCCGCCCCGGGGATCCCCCCCAGGTTGATGCCGAACAGGCCGGTCAGGAAGCTGGCGGGCAGGAACAGCAGCGCCATCACCGACATCTGGTAGGCACGGCGGTTGGTCGCCTCGGCCATCAGGTTGTTGATCTCGTCCGCCAGCACGGCGGTGCGCGCCACGCCGGCATCCAGATCGTCGAGCCAGCGCCGCAGCCGGTCGGCGATGTCGAGCAGACGGCGCCTGTCGTCCTCGTCCAGCCAGCTGATCTTCTCGTTGGCCAGACGCGCCACCAGATCCCGCTGGGGGGAGAGGTAGCGGCGGATCATGATGAGTTGCTTGCGGATCCTTGCCAGACGGCCATTGGGGGGCAGATCCCGCATCAGCACCATCTCCTCCAGATCCAGGATCTGATCGTGCAACTCCTCGACGAACTCCCCGGCCCGGTCGGTCAGGGCGTCGCAGATCTCCACCAGCCAGTCGGCCGGAGAGTCAGCACCGCCCCCCAGCTTCAGCTGCTCGAAGACATCTTTTTCCGACAACAGCGGCCGGCGGCGGCTGCTGATGATGAGATCCGGGGTGATGTAGATGCGCAGCGCCACCATCTCTTCGGGGCGGTGATCCTTGTTGTGATTGATGCCCCGCAGGATCAGCAGCACCGTCTCCCCCATCCGCACCAGCTTGGGTCTGTTGCTCTGGCCGAGCAGGGCCTCCCGCGCCGCGTCTCCCAGCAAGGGGGTCTGCAGCAGCCAGCGCGCCGCCTCAGGATTGCCGTAGTCCAGATGCAGCCAGCTGGGCCGGGCTCCCGGGATCTCGCTCCCTGCGGCCAGCGGAGTCATCCCCCCCTTGCCATCCAGGGTCAGGCCATAAATCACATCACTGGGCACCCGATCCATCCACACGTCCTTCTCATCATGGTTGTTGGCCCAGAGCTTACACCAAAGCCGCGGCCGACTCAGCCCCGGGGCAGCCGCCCCGCGCCGGCCGTGCTAACATGCAACCCCGTTTCAGTCACAGGAAGCCATGCCATGCCCATCTGGGTCGATGCCGATGCCTGCCCCATTCCGGTCAAGGAGATCCTCTACCGCGCCGCCCACCGCGCCCAGGTGGTGACCACGCTAGTGGCCAACCAGGGGCTCAGAGTCCCCCCCTCCCCCTTCATCAAGACCCAGCAGGTGGAGAAGGGATTCGATGTGGCGGATCATGTCATCGCACAGCAGGTCAAACCCGGCGATCTGGTGATCACCGGCGACATCCCGCTCGCCTCCTGGGTCATCGATGCCGGTGGCGAGGCGCTCAACCCCCGCGGCGAGATCTACACCCGCGAAACCATCAAGGCGCGCCTCGGCATGCGCAACTTCATGGAGGAGCTGCGCTCCGCCGGGGTGCAGACCGGTGGCCCCGCGCCCCTCAACGCCGCCGACAAGCAGCGCTTCGCCAATGCGCTGGACAAGTGGCTGATCAGAGGCAAGCTCTGACCCCTGCATACAGGGTCTGACAGGGCCAGTCCCTTGCTTGCGGCCTGTGACCGCCAGACGCAAAAAAACAAGCCCCTGCCGGGGCAGGGGCTTGTCACCGCGAATGCGGGCGGACGAATCAGATCATCACGCCGGCAATGACGGCGGAGAGCAGGCTCACCAGGGTGGAGCCGTAGACCAGCTTCAGACCGAAGCGGGAGACCATGTTGCCCTTCTCTTCGTTCAGCGCCTTCACTGCACCGGCGATGATGCCGATGGAACTGAAGTTGGCGAACGACACCATGAAGATGGAGAGCATGCCGACGGTGCGGGGGGAGAGCTCGGCGGCAACCTTGCCGAGATCCATCATGGCCACGAACTCGTTGGTCACCAGCTTGGTCGCCATGATGGAGCCGGCCTGCAGCGCCTCACCACTCGGGATGCCCAGGACCCAGGCGATGGGGTAGAAGATGTAGCCCATGACGTGCTGGAAGTTGACGCCAAACGCCGCCTCGAACAGGAAGTTGATGAGGGCGATCAGGGCGATGAAGCCCACCAGCATGGCACCGACGATGACCGCCACGGTGAAACCGGCCATGATGTATTCCCCCAGCATCTCGAAGAAGTTCTCCTGCTTCGGGGTGTGGTGCTCGTCACCTTCGGCCAGCGCCTTGGCGTCGGTCACGGTATTGTCCGGCTCGTAGGGGTTGATGAGGGAGAGCACGATGAAGGTGCTGAACATGTTGAGCACCAGGGCCGCCACCACGTAACGCGGCTCGATCATCTGCATGTAGGCACCGACGATGGACATGGAGACGGTGGACATGGCGGTCGCCGCCAGGGTGTACATCTGCTTCTCGTTGAGGTGCGGCAGTATGTTCTTGAGGGCGATGAAGTTCTCGGACTGGCCGACGATCATGGAGCTGATGGCGTTGAAGGACTCCAGCTTGCCCATGCCGTTGATCTTGGCCAGCACGGTGCCGATGCCGCGAATGACGATGGGCAGCAGGCGGATGTACTGGAGGATGCCGATCAGCACGGAGATGAAGACGATGGGCATCAGCACCATCAGGAAGAAGGAGAAGGCCCCCTCATTCATCAGACCGCCGAACACGAAGTCGGTCCCCTGCTTGGCAAACTCCATCAGCTTGGTGAAGCCGGCGGCAAAGCCACCGATGACGGCCAGACCCACTTCGGAGTTCAGCATGAACCAGGCCAGCGCCAGCTCGACCACCAGCAGTTGGCCGATGTAGCGCAGCTTGATCTGTTTCCAGTTGCGGCGGTTTGCCAGCAACGCCAGAGCGAGGACCATCACGAGTCCGAGCGCAAAGTGAACGTATTCCATACCTGTAGCACCTGAGTAAGTGATAATTTTTGACTGGCGCCATCATAAATAACTGCATATTTAAAAATCAGATGGCCATCACAATCCGCAGTAAAAATATGCATCCTAGATAATACAAACGTTTTTAAATTAATTCCCCTTTCCAGCCTTATTAATCATTTTTCACTAGTTATAAAACTTGTTAAAAAACAATTATATAATGACACATCACGCCCACTTGCATCAGCAAACGTTTTTTCTCGACATCATGATACAAGAATATAAAACCCATCTTATTCACTGCCCCGCGTCTTGTGTCTAATTAAAAACGTTTTCTCTCCGGGAAATAATGATTCCGGCAGGATGGTTGTCATACGGTGCAGTCCCATGACCAGCCCCCATGTCGGGAGATGGTATGGCACCCTCCCGGTACCTCACGGACAACAGCTCAAATTTCCGCCACATCGAACGCCACATTCTGGTATGATGCGCCCCCTTGCGCGCCGCGCACCCCGTTTTCAGTGAAATAGAGTCCTTTTGTGAACAACAGCGAATTTAGCAGCCTGAACCTCTCCCCCGCCCTGCAAGAGAACCTCGCCAGCCTGGGCTATCTGCAGATGACCCCGATCCAGGCCCAGAGCCTGCCCCTGGTTCTCGATGGCAAAGATCTGATCGCCAAGGCAAAAACCGGCAGCGGCAAGACCGCCGCCTTCGGCCTCGGCCTGCTCTCCCACCTCGACGTCAACCGGCTCGAGGTACAGGCCCTGGTGCTCTGTCCGACCCGCGAGCTGGCGGATCAGGTGGCCACCGAGATCCGTCGACTGGCCCGCACCCTGCCGAACGTCAAGCTGGTGACCCTGTGCGGCGGCACACCGACCGCCCCCCAGTCGGCCACCCTGGGCTTCGGCGCCCACATCGCCGTCGGCACGCCAGGCCGGGTGCTCAAGCATCTGGAGCAGGGCACCCTGGATCTGGATTGCCTCAAGACGCTGGTGCTGGACGAGGCGGATCGCATGCTGGACATGGGCTTTGGCGAAGACATCAACCGGGTCATCGGCTATGCCCCGCACGAGCGTCAGACCCTGCTCTTCTCCGCCACCTACCCGGAGGGGATCGCCCGGATGAGCCGCGGCGTGCAGCGCAACCCGGTCGAGGTGAGCGTGGAGTCCCTGCACGAGGAGAGCGCCATCGAACAGAAGCTCTACGAAGTGCCGGCCGGTCAGCGCCTTGACGCCCTCACCTGGTTGCTGAGCCACCATCAACCCGCCTCCTGCGTGGTGTTCTGCAACACCAAGCGTGCCTGCAGCGACGTGGCCGATCACCTGGCGGCCAAGGGCTTCTCGGCCCTGGCGCTGAACGGCGATCTGGAGCAGCGGGAGCGGGATCAGGTGCTGGTGCGCTTTGCCAACGGCAGCGCCACCATACTGGTGGCCACCGACGTGGCGGCCCGCGGCCTCGACATCAAGGAGCTGGGTGCCGTCATCAACTACGAGCTCACCTATGACCCCGAGGTGCACGTGCACCGCATCGGCCGCACCGGCCGCGCCGGTCAGCAGGGTCTGGCCCTGAGTCTCTATCAGCCCAATGAAGCCCAGCGCGTCAACCTCATCGAGGAGTACCAGCGGGCCCCTATGCCCCTGGGGGATCTCGACGCCATCGGCCGCGCCGTCAAGCCGATTGCCCCGCAGATGGTGACCCTCTCCATCGATGCGGGCCGCAAGACCAAGGTACGGGCCGGCGACATCCTGGGCGCCCTGACCGGCGAGGGCGGCATTGCCGGGGCAGATGTGGGCAAGATCCAGATCGCCGAGCAGTACTCCTACGTCGCGGTCAAGCAGGGCGTCGCCAAGGCGGCGCTCAAGCGGCTGCAGGAAGGCAAGATCAAGGGGCGCAGCTACCGTGCCCGCAAACTGGGCTAAGGTTTTCAACATCCCCGGATCCAGACCACAGGCGCCTGACAGGCGCCTGTTTCATATAGTTCGATGCCGCCCTGCGGCAAGACAGGTGCCATGAGCCAAGCAACCCAGACCGATGTCAGCTGCCAGAACTGCGAGGCCTGCTGCTGCCGCCTCGAGGTGATGCTGTTTACCGATACCGGCGTGCCGGATCGCTATGTGGAAGAGCGGGAGGGCGAGGTGCCGGTGATGCACCGGCTGGAGGATGGCTGGTGCGCGGCGCTCGACCGCAACACCATGATGTGCCGCATCTATGAGGTGCGTCCGCTCATCTGCCGCGAGTTCGAGATGGGGGAACCCGACTGCCTCGACGAACGGGACAAGTGGTTTATCAGGCTCGAATAACGCGCTCCGAAGGGCTCACATCCCGACACTACCCCAAGCCTCCCTTCCGTCCTGGATCCTCGCCTCGCGATACCGCCTCCAATGTGGCAACGAGGTAAGGATATAGCATCAGGGCCCCCGCCCTTGCCCCGGCGAAAACCGGTTGTCATCCCTCGCGAAACACCGCAACCCGGCAACATTTAAGGACCCATATCGGCCCATTTGTGCGGTTGCAGTTAACAAAACGTTGCTGCTATCATCCGCGCCGACTCAAAACATTCCACCAACTGAAACCTTTTGGCATCCACCCGGGGACCCACGATGAAGCACCAAGACACCGCCTGTTACCAAAGGATCTGGCGCTGGCATTTCTATGCCGGCCTCTTCGTCGCCCCCTTCCTGATCCTGCTCTCCCTCACCGGCATCGTCTATCTGTACAAACCCCAGCTGGACAACCTCATGTATCCCGAGCTGATGAAGGTGACGCCCGCGACCCACTCCCTGAGTGCCGATGCGCTCCTGGCCAAGGCGCAGATCGCCATGCCGGATGCCAGCCTGCGCAAATATCTGCCCCCGGCGGCGGAGGACGCGAGCGCCCAGCTCATCGTCATGCGTGACGGCCAGGAGCTGACCCTCTTCCTGGATCCGGCCACCGGAGCCCTGCTCGGCACCATGAACAACAGGTGGAATCTGCAGGCGGTGGCCCGCGCCCTGCACGCGGAGCTGATGCTCGGCACCACGGGGGATCGCCTGATCGAACTCGCCGCCGGCTGGGGTATCGTGCTGCTCATCAGCGGGCTCTATCTCTGGTGGCCCCGCAAGGGGCCGGGGATGGGCGGCATCCTCTGGCCGCGCCGCAGCCAGCACGGTCGCCTCTGGTGGCGCGATCTGCACGCCGTGGTCGGCTTCTGGGGAGCGGGCTTCCTGCTGCTGCTGCTCTTGAGCGGCATGACCTGGACCGGCTTCTGGGGCAGCCAGTTCGCCGACCTGTGGAACCGTTTCCCTGCCGCCATGTGGAACGAGGTGCCCAAGTCGGCCCCCCTCGGCCGCAGCCTCAACCACGCCCACGAGCAGACCCTGCCCTGGGGGACCGAGACCCTGCCCATGCCGAGCTCGCAACCCAAGCCAGAGAGCCATGATCACAGCGCCATGGACCATGGCGGCGGGCACGAGGGCATGGTCATGGCCAGCCACCGCATTCCGCTGCAACGGGTGGTCGACATCGCCACCGAGCGCCGGGTCAGCCCGGGCTACAGCATCACCCCGCCCGCCGGAGACAGGGGCGTCTACACCATCGCCATCTTTGCCGACGATCCGCGCAACGACGCCACCCTGCACATCGACCAGTACAGCGGCGAGGTGCTGGCCGACGTGCGCTGGCAGGATTACGGCCCGGTCGCCAAGACTGTGGAGACTGGCGTCATGCTGCACATGGGCAAGATGTATGGCTGGCCCCACCAGCTCGTCATGTTGATCATCTGCCTGATGATACTGGCCAGCTCGGTGAGCGGGCTCTGGATCTGGTGGCGCCGCCGCCCCAGCGGCCGCCTCGCCGCCCCGCCCCTCCCGGCAACCCTGCCCCCCATGGGCGGTGCCATCGCCGTGCTGGTGGTGCTCGGGATCTGCTTCCCCCTGGTGGGCGGCTCCATGCTGGTGATCTGGCTGCTGGACAGCCTGCTCTTCGCTCGCCGTCGGGCCTCCCGACTGGCACGGGCCAGCTAGTCGCGGGCCGGGGTTAGGGCAACCTGACGCACCCGCCAGCAAAAAGGCTCCCCTGCGGGAGCCTTTCTTCATTGCCAAACAAGGCCGCGACTCAGGAGAGCGCCAGCCCGATGGAGAGCAGCAGACTGTAGAGGAAAGCGCTGATGGCGGTCTTCTTGAGGGCACCTGTCAGCACCTCACCATCGAAACTCTCTCGCAGGGTCCTGGCCGCATCGGTCAGCGGCTTCATGGCGGGCAGGAAGATCCAGGGCCAGACGCTGGCGGGCTGGGTCAGGATGAAGGCGATGGTGACCAGCAGCGCCGCCCCCAGCAGGACCCAGTGATAGGCGATGGCGCGGTTGCGACCCAGGCGCACCGCCAGGGTGATCTTGCCGCTGGCGGCATCGGTCTCGATGTCGCGCACGTTGTTGATGTTGAGCACGGCGGTGGCCAGCAGACCGCAGGCGGTGGCTGGCAGCAGCAGATCCCACTCCAGGCTATGAGTGAAGAGGTAGTAGGAGCCGAGCACCCCCAGCAGGCCGAAGAAGAGGAACACCGAGATATCCCCGAAGCCGCGATAGCCGTAGGGGGTCTTGCCCACCGTGTAGGTGATGGCCGCGACGATGGCCGCGCCCCCCAGCAGGATGAAGGCCAGGATCTGCCGCCACTCCTCGCCAAACGCGCAGGCCAGCAGGGCCAGTCCGCTCACCACGGCCGCCAGGGCAGTCAACCCCATGGCCAGACACATCTGATGCTTGGTAATGAGACCGGAGACCACGGCACGCTGGGGGCCGATCCGCTCCCCGTTGTCGGCGCCGGAGACCGCATCCCCGTAGTCGTTGGCCAGGTTGGAGAGGATCTGCAGCAGGATGGCGGTCAGCAGAGAGAGACCCATGATGGTGCCATCGAAGGCACCCCGACTGGCTGCGAGCCCCGAGCCCAGCAGAATGGAGGAGCACGCCAGGGGCAAAGTTCGCAAACGCGCCGCCAGCAACCAAACAGAGAGGGTATTAGTCATATTGTGATGGCCAAACGATCGGATATTGATCGTGTTAAGGGTTATCGAACCGGATTTAGGTATACTTGGCTCCGTGGGGGCTGGGCTCCCTCGGGCAATTTACATGGAAGAATGGGCAGATAATATATAGGAAATCATCGCCCTTTGGCATCAACCTGCGCCATCCTCCCCCAGAGCGAGCGCGACTATCCGGCTCAGACAAGACATCCATGTTGGCTCAGACCCATCTCAAGCAACAACTGGACGCCCTGCGTCACAGCAATGTCAGCGGTTTCGTGCGCCTGCGCGTGGCGGCCAGCGTCGACGCCTTCCCGGGCTGGCTGGCGGCCCAGACGCTCTACCCCCGTATCTACTGGCAGGCCAGAGGGCAGCAGAGCCCGGAGTATGTCGCGCTCGGCGCCATCCATGAGCTGACCCGGCCGGAGGAGATCCAGCGGGTCTGCGATCTCGCCGCCGCCGGCAGCGAAGACAGCCCCCGCTATTACGGCGGCCTGGCGTTCGACCCGGATCAGCCGGGCTGGCAGGGTTTTGGCCCCTGCCGCTTCGTGCTGCCCCGCGTCGAGCTGGTACGCCGGGGGGAGTGCACCAGCCTGTGCCTCAACCTCTGGCTGCCCGACCCGGCCCACGGCGCCGAGTTCGAGGCCGAGCTGCAGGCGGCCGAGTCCGCCCTGGATGCGCTGCAACCTGAGGCCCCCCTGCCTGTGCTGCAGAAGCGGCCATGGCAGCGCCGGGATGTGCCGGGCCAGGCCCAGTGGCAGACCCTGGTAGCGCGGGTGACGGATCCCGGCTTCCAGGCCCGCACCCCCAAGGTGGTGCTGTCGCGGGAGAGCCTGCTCGAAAGCGAGCAGAAGGAGGCCCCCCTCTGCCCCTGGTCCCTGCTGACCCAATGGGCGAGCCTGGCCCAGGAGTGCTTCCACTTCGGCTTCCAGTTCTCCCCCGAGCAGAGCTTCATCTCCTGCTCCCCCGAACGCCTTTACCGCCGGGAGCGCGGCCACCTCTTCACCGAGGCGCTGGCGGGCACCATTCGCCGTTCCGGCGACGAAGCGACCGACGCGGCCCTGGCCGCCGAGCTGCTGGCCGACAACAAGAACCGGCTGGAGAACCGGCTGGTCCACGCCGACATTCTCAACCGTCTGGCCCCCCTCACCACAGATGCCACCCTGACCGAGCCGCGCATCCTGAAACTGCGGCTGCTGCAGCACCTCAAGTGCGACATCGAGGCCGAGCTCAAGCCCGGCGTGTGCGACTGGCAGCTGCTGGCCGCGCTGCACCCCACCCCCGCCGTGGGTGGCGCCCCGCGGGAGGCGGCGCTCGCCTTCATCCGCGAGTTCGAACCCTATGATCGCGGCTGGTACGCCGGTGCCTGCGGCATGCTGAGCCGGGAGACCTCGGAGTTTTCGGTCGCCATTCGCAGCGCCCGGATCAGGGGGCAGCGCATCAGCCTGTTTGCCGGTGCAGGCATAGTGGCGGGCTCGGAGCCTGCCGCCGAGTGGGCCGAACTCGACAACAAGATCGCCAACGTGCTCTCCCTGCTGGGATAGCGTTTCTCACCGTTTCCTCACTGCGAGAGCCCCATGTCCGCCAGCCAAGTGTCCGCGCATCCCGCCTTTGCCAGCCACCATGCCACCTTCAACCACGTCTGGTCCTCCCTCTTGCTGGAAGAGCTCTATCGCCTCGGCGTGCGCGACATCGCCCTGGCCTCCGGCTCGCGCTCGGCGCCGCTCACCATGGCCGCCGCCGCCCACCCGGGGTTTCGCCGTCACCTGCATTTTGACGAGCGCGGTCTGGGCTTCATGGCGCTGGGGCTGGCCAAGGGGAGCGGTCGCCCGGTGGCGGTGATCATGACCTCGGGCACGGCGGTGGCCAACCTCTGGCCCGCAGTGGCCGAGGCCCAGCTGACCGGCGTGCCGCTCATCATTCTCTCCGCCGACCGGCCACCAGAGCTCATCGACAACGGGGCCAACCAGGCCATCGACCAGCAGGGGATCTTCGGCCGCTACCCCGTCCACCAGCAGAACCTGCCGAGCCCCACCCCCAGCATCCCGGCCGCCTTCGTGCTGAGCTCGGTGGATCAGGCGCTGGCCCGGCAGGCGCACACGCCGGGGCCGGTACACTTCAACTGCATGTACCCCGAGCCCCTCTATCCCGGCGATGCCTACCTGGACTTCTCCGCCTATCTGGCCCCCCTCGGGGACTGGCTCCACTCGGGCGAGCCCTGGAGTCCCTGGCAGCAGAGCGAACAGCACTGCCCCCGTCAACCCGACTGGGACAGCCTCGCCGGCAGGCGCGGTGTCATCGTCGCCGGGCGCATCCAGGATCCGGCGCAAGGCAAGGCGGTCGCCGCGCTGGCCGAACGGCTCGGTTGGCCGCTGCTGGCGGACTTGCAGAGCCAGATCCGCTTCGACGGCCGCAATCTGGTGCACACGGACCTCGCCCTGCAGAACAGCTGCTTCGTGACCGAGCTGGCCCGCGCCGAGGTGCTGCTGCAATTCGGCGCCCGCCTCATCTCCAAGCGCCTCGGCCAGTTCATCAAACAGCACCCCTGGCAGGATTACTGGCTGGTGGACCCGCAGCCGGCCCGGCTCGACCCGGACTACCGGCTGCGCCGGCGCCTGGTGTGCGAGCCCGACGCCTTTGCCGCGGCCCATCCGGTGGCGCAGCCGCAGCACCCCTGGCACAGGCTGGCGGAACGCCAGCAAGCCATCAGCCAGCAGATCCGCGCCGCCTGCGATCGCTTCTCCGAGCTCGGGGTGTGCCACCGCCTGAATCGACTCATCCGGGGCCATCTGTTTGTCGGCAACAGCATGCCGGCCCGGTTGATGGACATGCTGGGCGAGGCGGGTCACGGCCCCAGCCGGGTGATGACCAACCGCGGCGCCTCCGGCATCGACGGCCTGATTGCCACTGCCTATGGCTTCGCGCAGTCGGCCCGGCCGGACAGCGACGAGCCCACCACCCTGCTGCTCGGGGATCTCAGCGCCCTGCACGACCTCAACAGCCTGGCCCTGCTCGGCAAGGGGAGTCGCCCCCTGGTGGTGATCCTGCTCAACAACGACGGCGGCAGCATCTTCCGCATGCTGCCGGTGCCGACCCAGGATGCGCTGCTGGAGACCTACTACTGCCTGCCCCACGGCCTGGATTTCGAGCACGCCGCCGCCATGTTCGGCCTGCAGTACCGGGCGCCGACCACCCTGGGTGAATTTGAACGGGACTACGCCGCGGCGCTGCAAAGCGGGGTGACCCTGATTGAAATCAAGGTGCCGAGCAGCGAAGTCGCCGAGGATCTCAAGGCGCTGGGAGCCGTCATCCGTGGCCTCTGATCCCGCTGTCCCCCTGGTGCTGCTGCACGGTCTGCTCGGCGATGCCGACGACTGGCAGCCCGTCATCCGGGCCCTGCCCGGCGTCCCGTGCCACCCCCTGGATCTGCCGGGCCACGGCCGCAACCAGGCGCTGCGGGTGAGCGGCTTTGACGAGGCCCATCGCTGGCTCTGCGACGAGCTGGCCGCCCGCGGCATCCGTCGCTACCGCCTGGTGGGCTATTCCTTGGGCGGGCGCCTCGCCCTCTATCACGCCAGCCAGTCCCCGGCGGGGCTGCAGGCCCTGCTGCTGGAGAACTGCCACCCCGGCCTGCCCGCCGGGGAGCGCGCCGCGCGCCTGGCCCACGACGAGGCCTGGGCCCGACGATTCGAGAGCGAGCCCTTGGCCGAGGTGCTGGCCGACTGGTATCGGCAGGGGGTGTTCGCCGATCTGGACGACGCTGCCCGGGCCCGTCAGGCCGCCCGGCGCCTTGGCAACGACGGCCGGGCCGTGGCGGCCATGCTGCGGGCCACCTCCCTGGGCAGGCAGCCGGATCTCGCCCCCTGGCTCGGGGAAACCGGGTTGCCGGTGTGCTGGGTCTCCGGCAACCGGGATCACAAATTCCATGGCCTGGCTTGCCAGCTGGTAAAGCAAGGCTGCAATATCAAACACTTGGCTCTGGCCGGCGGGCACAACCTGCACGCCGGCCAGCCCGATACCTTTGCCCGGCTCCTGCGGGAGTGGGTCAACCAACCAGAAGAGAAGATCCATGATTGAAGCGATGACGGAAGCCGAGCTCTACGCCCCTGTCGAGTGGCAAGACTGCTCCGCCGGTTACGAGGACATCCTCTATCACAAGTCCCGGGATGGCATTGCCAAGATCACCATCAACCGTCCCCAGGTGCGCAACGCCTTCCGCCCCCGCACCGTGAAGGAGATGCTGCAGGCCCTGGCCGATGCGCGCTACGACGATCAGGTGGGCACCATCATCCTCACCGGCTTCGGCGAGCAGGCATTCTGCGCCGGCGGTGACCAGAAGATCCGTGGCGACTACGGTGGCTACCGCGACGACGAGGGCACCCATCACCTCAACGTGCTCGACTTCCAGCGTGACATCCGCACCTGCCCGAAACCCGTGGTGGCCATGGTGGCCGGCTACGCGGTCGGTGGCGGCCACGTGCTGCACATGATGTGCGACCTGACCATCGCCGCCGACAATGCCCAGTTCGGCCAGACCGGCCCGAAAGTGGGTTCCTTCGATGGCGGCTGGGGTGCCTCCTACATGGCGCGCATCGTCGGCCAGAAGAAGGCCCGGGAGATCTGGTTCCTGTGCCGTCTGTATGACGCCAAGCAGGCCCTCGACATGGGGCTGGTCAACACCGTCGTGCCGGTCGCCGAGCTGGAGCGTGAAACCGTGCGCTGGTGCCGAGAGATGCTGCAACACAGCCCGATGGCGCTGCGCTGCCTGAAGGCCGCCCTGAACGCCGACTGCGACGGCCAGGCCGGGTTGCAGGAGCTGGCGGGCAATGCCACCATGCTGTTCTACATGACCGAAGAGGGTCAGGAAGGGCGCAACGCGTTCAACGAGAAACGCCGTCCCGACTTCTCCAAATACAAGCGGAATCCCTGATGACACTCGCCCTCTATCGCTACCAGCTGCCCTTTACCCAGCCCCTGACCTTTCACGGCAAGGTGGAGGTGGCGCGAGAGGGCCTGCTGGTGCGCATCGGCAACGGCTGGGGGGAGATAGCCCCCCTGCCCGGCTTCTCCAGAGAGACCCTGGCCGAGGCCGAGGCGGAAGCCCTCGACTACCTCGCCAGGCTGGCACGGGGGCAGACCACGGCCCCCCGGCTGCCCTCGGTGCAGTTCGGCCTGGACTGCGCGCACCGTCACTGGCCCGAGCAGGGCGCCCCCCTGCCCGAGCCCTACCCGCTCATTCAGGGCTCCCCCCAGGAGCTGCTGAAACACTGGAAAGAGTGGCTGCACCACACCCCCAACAAGGCCAAGCTCAAGGTGGCCCGCTATCCCATGCGGGACGAGCTGGCCCTGATCCGCCTGCTGTGCGACCGCCTCCCCAGCCTCAAGCTGGTGCTGGATGCCAACCAGGGCTGGACCCGCGAAGAGGCCTGGGCCTTCTGCGGCCACCTGGATCCGAACCGGATCGAATACCTGGAAGATCTCTGCGCCGACTTCGAGGACATCGCCTTCGTCGCGAGCCGCACCGGCATGCCGATGGCGCTGGACGAGCTGCTGGCCCAGGGCAAGGCCTGGGAGCCCATCCCGCAGCTGCGCGCCCTGGTGCTCAAACCGACCCTGCTCGGGTCCCTGGCCCGCTGCGAGGCCCTGGTGGCCCGCGCCCGGGAGCTGCGCCTCAAGGTCATCGTCTCCTCCTGCTTCGAGTCCGGAGTGGGTCTGGGCCAGCTCGCCCGTCTCGCGGGGGAGTGGGCACCGGATCAGGCCCCCGGCCTCGACACCCGGCGCTGGCTGGCCGGGGATCTGCTGGACCCGCAGGGTCAACCCGATCCCGGCAAGATGGAGCCCCTGTTTCACCGTGACTGACCCCGTTCTGCCGCCACCGGACGCCGCTCAAACCGAGCCCTGCCCGGTGCGCCACTGGGCACGGGTTGCCCCCGACCGCATCGCCCTCCACGGCGCCCCTCACCCGGACGCGGCCCTCGGCTACCGGCAGCTGGATGCACGGCTCAACGCCCTGTGCCAGCAGTTGGAACTGGCGGGCTTGCAGGCCGGAGACCGGCTCGCCGCCGTGGTGCGCGGGGCCCTGGAAGACGTCCTGCTGGCCTGGGCCTGCGTGCGCACCGGCCTCGTCTTCTGCCCCCTCAACCCCGCCTTCCCCATTGCCAGGCAGGCCGAGCTGGCGCGTCAGCTTGACGTGGCCGCCTGCTGGTCGGCGGGCGAGATCCCGGCTGGCCCCTGGCAGGCGCTGCGGCTGGACTTCACGGCCGAGCGGGAGATGGACGAGGAGCCCGTCTGGCTGGTGCCGGCGCGGCTCAACAACATGATCCTCACCTCGGGCTCCAGCGGCACGCCCAAGGCGGTGGTGCACCGCCTGGCGAACCACCTGGCATCGGCGCGGGGCTCGGCCACCCTGATCCCGCTCGATGAGCGCTGCGGCTGGCTGCTCTCCCTGCCGCTGTTCCACGTCGGCGGCTACGCCATCCTCTTCCGGGTCTTCCTCGCGGGGGCCGCCCTGGTGCTGGACGATCGCAGCCGCCCCCTCGGGGAGCGGCTCGAACGCCAGCCCATCACCCACCTCTCCCTGGTGCCGACCCAGCTCTGGCGTCTGCTGGCACAGGGCTTCGATCCCGGCCGCACCCGGCTGCGCGAGCTGCTGCTCGGGGGCGCCGCCATCCCGGCCCCCCTGGTGGCGCGGCTGGCCGCCATGGGGCTGGTGCCCAAGGTGAGCTACGGCCTCTCCGAGATGGGCAGCCAGGTCTGTACCGGCCAGCCTACCGGGGCAGGCGTGGTGGGCCTGCCCCTGCCGGGGCGGGAGGTCTGCATTCGGCAGGGGGAGATCTGCGTGCGCGGCGAGACCCTGTTTGCGGGCTATTTCAAGGACGGCGCGCTGGCGCTGCCCCTCGATCAGGGCGGCTGGTTCCACACCCGGGACAAGGGCTACCTCACCACAGGCGGCGAGCTGGTGGTGGAGGGACGCCTCGACAACCTCTTCATCTCGGGGGGCGAGAACATCCAGCCCGAGACCATAGAGCAGCGGCTGGTGGATCACCCCGCCGTGGCCCAGGCCCTGGTGGTGCCGGTGCCGAGCGAGGAGTGGGGCCAGCGCCCCGCCGCCTTTATCGACTGGCACGGCGAACCTGTCCCCCCTGCCGAGCTGGCCGCCTGGATCAGGCTGTCGTTACCCGGCTTTATGGTGCCGGACCAGTGGCTACCCTGGCCGGATCTCGGCGGCAACCTGAAACCCTCCCGCACCCTGCTGGCCGCGCAGGCCAACGACTCTTCCCACTGAGACGCTGGCATCGATACCCAAGGGCGGCCATGGCCGCCCTTTTGATTGGAGGATGTTAAGCGGGACAGGATCAAGCAGTTAGCCACTCCCGTCATGCGACAACCTCTGCCCGAGTGACTCCCTTCACCGCCATCAGACCTGACGCGCCGCGGCAACTTGTAATAGAATGGCCCCCTGTCATCTCTTACTTCAGACCCGAACCGCACCGCGCATGAAGAAGTTTGCCAAGATCCTGCTCGCCTGCCTCTGCCTGTTGCTGGCCTTCGCCGCCGCCCTGCTCGGCTACAGCGAGTGGACCGTCTCCGACGCCCGTCACTACACCTATGACGACGTCAACGCGGTGCCCTACAACCGGGTCGCCCTGGTGCTCGGCACCTCCAAATACCTGATCGGCGGCAGCCCGAACCACTACTTCAAGTACAGGATCAAGGCCGCCGCCGAGCTCTACAACAACGGCAAGGTGGACTACATCCTGGTCTCAGGCGACAACGCCACCGTGCAGTACAACGAGCCGCGCCAGATGCGGCGAGCCCTGATCCAGGCCGGTATCCCGGCCAGCGCCATCTACAGCGACTACGCCGGTTTTCGCACCCTGGACTCCATCGTCCGGGCCAAGGAGGTATTCGGCCAGAGCCACTTCACCGTGGTCTCCCAGGCCTTCCACAACGAGCGCGCCATCTTCATCGCCCGCCACTTCGGCATCGAGGCGGTCGGCTTCAACGCCGTGGATCCCAGCGCCTACCAGGGCATCAAGACCCGGGTACGCGAGGTGTTCGCCCGCCTGATGGGACTGCTCGACCTCTACGTGCTGGACAAGGGGCCCAAGTTCCTCGGCGAGCCCATCGTCATCGGCGCCCCCGCCCCCTGCCAGTCCCTGAGCACCATAGGGGCGAGCCAGCCCTGCCTGCCCCCGCCATTCCGGGTGCCGGCAACCGACCCCGTCGCCAGCGTATCCACCAGCGGCGCCGTGGCCACCAGTGCGGCCACCCAGGCCGTTGCCCCCGCCAGCGGCGCGACCCCGACCAGTGCCGCCCCCCCCACCAGCGCGGCGGCACCGACCAGCGCGACCGACTGATCCCCGAACCCAGCAAATGAAGAGACCCGCCGATTGGCGGGTCTCTTCATTGGGTACGTCAGGCGCATCCGCCAGCCTTATGCCAGCGCCCCACGGTAGCGCCGCGCCACCTCGGGCCAGTCGATGACGTTGTAAAATGCGGCAATGTAGTCGGGACGCTTGTTCTGGTACTTGAGGTAGTAGGCGTGCTCCCACACGTCCAGCCCCAGGATGGGCACCAGCCCGTCCATCAGCGGGCTGTCCTGGTTGGCGCTGCTCACCACCTGCAGCTTGCCCGCCTCGTCCACCACCAGCCAGGCCCAGCCGCTGCCAAAGCGACTCAGGGCCGCCTGGGTGAAGGCCTGCCTGAAGGCCTCCTGCCCGCCCAGATCCCGCTGGATCGCCGCGGCCAGCTCACCCGTCGGCTCACCGCCCCCTTGCGGACTCATCACCTGCCAGAACAGGCTGTGGTTGGCATGGCCGCCGCCGTGATTGCGCACCGCCCCCTGCACCGCGGCTGGCAGGCTGTCGACGCTGGCCAGCAGGGCCTCCAACGGCAGGGCAGCCAGCTCCGGCAGATCGGCCAGGGCGGCATTGAGGTTGGTGACATAGGCCTGGTGATGGCGGCGGTGATGGATCTCCATGGTCAGCGCGTCGATATGGGGCTCCAGGGCGTCATAGGCATAGGCAAGGGCGGGCAGGGTATGGCTCATGTTCGTTCTCTCTCGTGTTGGATTCAATGCAGTTGATGGGCGGGCCCGGTCTGGCAGTGGCATTGACCCAGGCAGTGCTGGATACCGTCGTGGTGACCGTGCCTGCGCACGAAGGCAAGCAGTTCGGTGCGGGTGCTGCGGCTGTGACGCTGGGCCGCCGCCCGCAACACCTCCGAGCTGGCGGGAGACTGGCTGGTGGCGATCAGGCAGTCGTGGATGTGGCACAGCAGATCGGCCGCCCGCTCTGGCAGCGTCATGGCCACCAGCAGATCCGCCAGGTTGTGGTGGGCCACCACCAGGGCCGCCACCGCCTCGTCGGCATCCGGCCAGCTGGCAAACTGCTGGCGAGCCAGCCACAGGGCCTGCTGGTAGCAGTCGAGCGCCCTGGCGTGCTCCCCCGCCTCGAAATGGCGGTTGCCACTCAGGGTCTGGCCCTTCCAGTGCGCCATGCTGCTGTCCGCCTCCGTGGTGCCGATCCACCCCTTCACCCAGGTTCCCGTCATGATTTGACCACTTAAATGATAATAATTATTATTTAACTTAATCTGGTCATGAACACAAGATCTGGTTGGCGCCACCGCCTCGCCCATATGGGGAGGCGGTTCCCACAATGCCCGGTTTAGTGATCCCATCCACAGATGCATTTGAGTTCGCATACCATGCTGGTGACACTGGCATGATGCCGGTCGCTGCCGGATGGGCAGCCGATTTTCACAAGGACGGTGAAGATGAAGAGATGGCTATTGGTGCTCTTGTGCGCCCTGCCCATGCTGGGCCAGAGCGCGGGTTATACCCAGACCCGCTACCCCATAGTGCTGGTGCACGGCCTGTTCGGCTTCGACCGGTTGCTGGGGGTCGATTACTTCTACGGCATTCCCCAGGCCCTCACCCGGGACGGTGCCCGGGTCTTCGTGGCCCAGGTCTCCGCGACCCAGAGCTCGGAGCTGCGCGGCGAGCAGTTGCTCAGGCAGGTGCAGCAGGTGATCGCCATCACCGGGGCAGAGAAGGTGAACCTCATCGGCCACTCCCACGGCGGCCCCACCATTCGCTACGTCGCCTCGGTCGCTCCCGAGCTGGTTGCTTCCGCCACCAGCGTGGGGGGGGTCAACCAGGGCTCTGAAATCGCCGACCTGGTGCGCGCCAAGGTGGCGCCGGGTTCGGCGGCCGAGCAACTGGCGGTGGCCGCCGCCTCGGCACTCTCCGGGGTCATCTCCCTGCTCTCCGGGGGCGCCGATCTGCCCCAGGATCCCCTCGCCTCCCTCGACGCCCTGACCAGCGAAGGTGCCCGGCACTTCAACCAGCGCTACCCGGAAGGGCTCCCCGACCAGCATTGCGGCGAGGGGCCCATGCTGGCCACCAACGGGGTCTACTACTTCTCCTGGAGCGGGCGCGGCAACATGACCAACATCCTGGATCCGGTGGATCCGGCCCTGGCGCTGACCGGCACCTTCTTCGGCGAACCCAATGACGGCCTGGTGGGGGTCTGCAGCAGCCATCTTGGCAAGGTGATCGGCACCGGCTACCGGATGAACCACCTGGACGAGGTGAACCAGTCCTTCGGCATCCACCACCTGTTCGACACCGATCCGGTCAGCCTCTATCGCCAGCATGCCAACCGGCTGCAGGGGCTGGGGCTATGAGAGGCCTGCTGCCGGGCGCCCTCGCCCTGGGTGCCCTCCTCCTGGGAGGCGTCCTGCTCTGGCCTGCCCCCGCCCCCGACCTGACGGCGGCCCCGGAGCGCGGTGCCCTGCGCCACCAGCTGTCCCAGCGCCTCGCACAGGGGGAGACGGGGGATGAGGATCCGCTGCTTGCCCGCTATCGGCAGTTTCTGCGGGCTGAGGGGGGGCTGACCGTGCCGACGGATCCCGGCCTGGCCAGCCTGCAGCAGCTGTTTGACGAGCGGGAGCGGCTACGCCGGCAACACTTCAGCCCGGCCGAGCAGACCAGGCTGTTTGCCGAGGATCGGCTGATGGAGCAGTGGACCCTGAAGCGCAAGGCGCTGGCGGAGGCGGACGATGCCGACAAGGGGCCCCTGAGCCAGGAGCTCGCGCTCTGGCTGGCAGATCAACCCCAGTGGTTTCAGGAGGCGGAGGCCAATGGCCGTCTGCTCGGGGATCTGCAGCGCCTGGAGCAGGCGCCCCCCGCCGAGCGCGATGCCGTGTTGCTGGAGCGGCTCGGCCCCGAGGCGGTGGACAGGCTGCACCAGCTCGCCCAGAGCCAGCAGCTGTTCGAGCAGCGTCTCACGGGCTATCTGGCGGAGCTGGCCCCCCTGCCTGCCGAGGCGCGGGCCAGCCAGCAGCAGGAGATACTGGCGCGCTGGTTCGAACCCGGTCAGTGGCGACGGGTGGAGGCCCTCACCCGGCTCAAGCTGGGCGAGTCATCGGCGCAATGAAAAGGGGGCCCACACCCGGGCCCCCTCGCTTTGATAACTTCACGCTTATTGCGGCTAGTTGACCCTCGGCAGCGGCTGCCTGAAGGGGAATAGACCACAACGACAAGGGGGCCCGATGGCCCCCTTGCTTCATGCTGCAACCGTACTCACTGCGGCTTGTTGGCCCCCGGCAGCGGCTGCCAGGTGAGGCGGGTCACCCGGTTGCCCTGCACCTCGCAGGTGAGGCAGAGATCCTGCCATCCCTTCTCCCGGCGCAGGGAGACCTCCCCCTCGATACCCTCGGCAGTCGTCTTGAGCTTGCCCTGCTCGAAGGTCACCTTGTCCCCGCCAGCGAGGGTCATCAGCTTGCCGTTGCAGAGCCAATGGGCAAGCTCGGCGCCCTTGAGCTTGACGCTCCCCTTGTCTGCCTTCTCCTCGGCAGGGCTGGGCGCAAACAGCGCCCCCAGTTCGGCGGACCGTTTGGTGAGCCAGGCCTCCCGCTGCTGCATGCTCATCTTGCTGACGAACTCGGCCGGCTGGCCCTTGTCGTCCAGCCACCGGGTCAGCTTGCCGTTGTCGTCGAAGGCGAACTGGGCGGCGGGTTCCTTCACCCCGAACAGCTTACCGCCCTTGAAGTAGTAGCGGCTCTCCCCCTCCTGCTTGCCCTGCTCGTTCATGATGGGCACGGCGATGATGACGGGGGCGCCGTCGATCCAGGCCTTGATGTCGACGCCATCATGGCTGAACAGCCGGGTGTCGAGGGCGCTGTCGGCCCCCTTCTCCATCAGGGTGAACTGTTCCGCCAGCGTGGCGGCCAGAGACGGCAGGGAACAGAGTCCCAGCGTCAGAGCGATCAGGGTGTTGCGCATAGTTGTCCTGTGATGGGCCCGCAGGCCGAATTAACTCTCTACCAACCAGGCCCTCAACCCCTCCCGGTGAGCATCGCTCAGGGGGATGGACTGGCGGGTCCGGTAGTCAAAATGGATCAGGGTCGTCTCGGCCGTCACGGCCAGCTCGCCGTCCTGCCAGGCCTCCTGCCAGACCGTGAAGGAGCTGCTGCCGATGCGGCGCACTCCCGTCCTGATCGACACCTGCTGGCCATAGAAGAGCTCCCGTTTGAACTGCACCGTGTAGCCCGCGATGATCAGATGCCAGTCGTGCACATCCAGCTCGGGGGAAAAGAGGCGAAACAGGGGATCACGGGCCGATTCAAACCAGACCGCCGGCACCGTATTGTTGATATGGCCGAGGGCGTCCGTCTCCTGAAAACGGGGTTGGATCTGCATTTCCAGCATGGGTATCGACTCCTTGTCGTAGGACCGCGCACAGGCTAGCGCGCCAACCCTCACGACTCAAGCGTTCCGGCCCGGGGGTGAGAGCCTCCTCCGGTTTCCGCCGCCGCCATCTCCTGCTCGGGTCTTAGCCAGGCGCTGCGAAAATCGAACCAGCCGAGGGCCGTCATCCGCACCCCGTGCACGCCGACCCGGCTCTCCAGCTCCAGCCAGTGGTGAAACAGGGGAACGAACCAGCCCTGACGCTGCACCTCGGCCAGCAGGGCGCGCGGGCCGGGCTCGACGCCGCTGGCGCGCCACTGCGTCAATCCCTGCCACAGGGCCTGTCGCTTGCCCCACACCCTGCGCAGCAGCGGTGTCCCCTGCAGCCAGGCATAGGAGGCGAAGGCGTGTTCGTGCTCCAGGTTGAGGGTACCGAGCCAGAGATCCACGTCCTCGTCCGCCCCGCTCACCCAGTGGCCATAGTCCAGGGTACGCACCTCGAGCGTTATGCCCTGCTCTGCCAGCAGGCTGCTCATGGAACCGGCGCACTCCTCAAACTCCAGGTGCTGGTTGAAGCAGGCCAGCACCAGGCGAGTCGGCAAACGGGCCGGGGCGGGCTCGGGGGCAGGCAGGGCCTCGCGCCAGTGAGGCAGCAGGCCCAGGGCGCTGGTCCAGCCCCGCTGCAGCTCGGGGGCAACCCGCGCCATCAGGGCGATGGGGTTGAGCAGCCGGCTCAGCCACTGGCGCAGGGCGGGATCCTGCAGTTGCGCGGATCTGTCGTCCTGCAGCAGGAAGTAGCAGCCGGATTCGAGCTCGGACTCGCCGCGCATGGTGCCGAGCTCCGGGCTGTCGCTGCCGAGCCGCAGGTGGCTCTCCAGCCGATCCGCCAGCTCCGGCAGCATCCAGATGTCGATCTCGTCGAGCAGAGCCCGCAGGCCGAAGTAGTCGTCGAATGCCTCCAGACACAGGTGCAGGGGATCGTTGGTGGTCACCCGATAGGGGCCCGTCCCCACCGGCTGCAGGGCAAAGTCCGGCTCCCCCTTGAGCTCGCGGGGCAGGATGGCCGCCACCGGCTCCGCCAGCAGATGGGGCAGCAGGGGATCCGGGCTGTCGAGGTGCAGATCCAGGGTGCGGGGCCAGGGGCTCTCCAGCCGGACGAGATGGGCGAACAGGGGGCGATCCCGCAGATCCTGCAGGCTCTCCATCACGTCCTCCACCGCCAGCATGCGACCGTGGTGGAAGCGCACCGCCGGCCTCAGGTAGAAGCGCCAGTGGCAGGGGCCCAGACACTCCCAGTGGTGGGCGAGATCCCCCTCGATTTCCCCATTTTCCTCATTTCGCCGGGTCAGGCCGTTGAAGATCTGGCGGCTCAGGTGCACCTCGGAGCGGCGCAGGGGATCGGTGGGCAGCAGGCGCGGCAGCGGCCGGTAGTAAGGCACCCGCAGGATCTGGCGCCCCTCCCGGGTGGCCTGGCCGAGCTGCTCGATGAGCAGCGGGGTGAGCAGATCCAGCCTATCCTCCGCCAGTCGCACCGCCTGGGCGAGCTGGCCCTGGCTCAGCAGATCCCGTAGCCGCCGGCGGGTCAGGCTCTCCTGGTTGTCCAGCAGGGTGAGCCGGGATCGCCGCCCCCGCCCGGCCTCGGCAGACCAGCCGAGCCAGCCCTGCTCCTGCATCCGGCGCAGCAGCAGGCGGGCGTTGCGCGGGGTGCAGCAGAGCAGATCCGCCACCTCGGCGAGGCTTGTCTCCCGCTCGTCGCAGCCAAGCTGCTGGGCGAGCCGTTGGAATTGCTGGTAGAGGCGGCTGCTGGGCATAAAAGAGGAAATCCTTGTTAGAAAAGTCATCAGTTTTTACTTCCTCATTTTAGCTCAATACTGCTGGCGAACGTGAACACCACAGCACAGGAGCACCCATATGAGCCAAGCCACCCCCCTCAAGCCGAACCGGATCCAGCAAACCCTGCGTCGCTACTTCCTGCGGATCCTGCCCCGTCCCCTCACACTGGTCGAGGATCCCATGAGCCAGCTCAACCGCCTGATGCAGTGGGACATGCACCAGATAGACGATCGGGAATATCGCCGCCGCCTCTGAACGGGCTCCGGACGGGCCATGGCGTTCTCCGGCATAGCTTTGCCGGATTGGGTGGTTTACATCGGCGCCGGGCCTGCTAGATTGGACGTCTATCCATCCATGATGGCGACATCCAACAAGGAGTGTGTGATGAAAGATGCGACCCTGGCCCTGCACCACGGCTTTGCCAACGACCCCACCACCAAGGCGGTGGCCGTGCCCATCTACCAGACGGTGGCCTACGAGTTCGAGAGCGCCCAGCACGGGGCGGATCTGTTCAACCTGGCGGTGCCGGGCAACATCTACACCCGCATCATGAACCCGACCAACGACGTGCTTGAACAGCGGATGGCCGCCCTGGAAGGGGGGATCGCCGGCCTGGTGGTCTCGGCGGGTTCCGCCGCCATCACCTACGCCATCCAGGCGCTGACCGCCGCCGGGGACAACATCGTCTCGACGCCCCAGCTCTATGGCGGCACCTACACATTGTTCGCCCACATGCTGCCAAGCTTCGGGGTCGAGGTACGCTTCGCCAGGGATGACAGCGCCGAGGCCATCGCCGCCCTCATCGACGACAGGACCAAGGCGGTCTATTGCGAGAGCATCGGCAACCCGGCGGGCAACATCGTCGACATCGCGGCCCTGGCCAAGGCGGCCCACGCCCGTGGCGTGCCCCTCATCGTCGACAACACGGTCGCTACCCCGGTCTTGTGCAAGCCCATCGAGCACGGCGCCGACATCGTGGTGCACAGCCTGACCAAATATGTCGGCGGCCACGGCAACTCCCTGGGCGGCGTCATCGTCGACGCGGGCAAGTTCCCCTGGGCGGATCACGCCGAGCGCTTCCCCCAGCTCACCCGGCCCGAGCCCTCCTACCACGGGGTGGTCTACACCGAGGCCTTCGGCCCTGCCGCCTTCATCGGCCGGGTGCGCACCGTGCCCCTGCGCAACACCGGCGCGGCGCTCGCCCCCATGAACGCCTTCCTGCTGCTGCAGGGGCTGGAGACCCTGAGCCTGCGCATGGAGCGCCACGTGGACAACGCCCTGCGGGTGGCCCACCACCTCAAGCACCACCCCAAGGTGGCCTGGGTCAGCTACGCCGGCCTGCCGGGCCATCCCCACTATCCCCTCGCGGAGAAGTACATGGCGGGTCGCCCGTCCTCCATCCTCTCCTTCGGCCTGAAGGAGGGCTACGAGGCGGGGGTGCGCTTCTACGATGCGCTCAAGATCTTCAAGCGGCTGGTCAACATCGGGGATGCCAAGTCCCTGGCCTGCCACCCCGCCTCCACCACCCACCGTCAGCTGAGCGAAGAGGAGCAGGCCAAGGCCGGGGTCAAGCCGGAGATGATCCGGCTGTCGGTGGGGATCGAGGCCATCGAGGACATACTGGCGGACCTGGATCAGGCGCTGGAGGCCTGAGTCAGTCAACGCAGGAGCGGGCATCCAGCCCGCTCTTTTTTGGCCAGCGGTGAACCTGCCACCGCGCCGCTGCGTATTACCGCCTTCCGTCACTGCGTCGAGGTTCCCATGATAGTCCTGCACCACCTGAACAAATCCCGCTCCCAGCGCATCATCTGGCTGCTCGAAGAGCTGGGCCTGCCCTATGAGATCAAGGCCTACCAGCGCGATGCCGCCACCTTCCTGGCGCCCCCCGAGCTCAAGGCCGTCCACCCCCTCGGCAAGTCGCCGGTCATCGAGCTCGACGGCCGGGTGCTGGCGGAATCCGGCGCCATCACAGAGTACCTGATCGCCCGCCACGCCCCGGATCGGCTGGCACCGGCCGCCGACAGCCCGGAGTACGCCGAGTACCTGCAGTGGCTCCACTTCGCCGAGAGTTCCGGTATTCTGCCGCTGCTGCTCGACATCTTCGTACGCAAGGACGGCAGCCCGATGCGCTTCCTGCCGGACTACGCCAAAGCCGAGTGTGCCAAGGTGCTGGGCTACCTCAACGAGGTGCTGGCGAGCCGCCGCTACCTGGTGGCCGATCGCCTCACCGGCGCCGACATCCTGAACTCCTTCCTGGTGGATCTGCTGGCACAGAGCGGCCAGCTGGCCCACTTCCCGCACCTGCAAGCCTACTGGCAGCGCCTCAACACTCACCCGGCCCGCCAGAAGGCGGCGGCCCTCGAGCACGAACTGGACAAGAGCGCCTGATCCCCATCCCGTGCGCCTCACCATGCAAAACGCCCCGATGATCGGGGCGTTTTCTTTTCCGTTGGCCAGCCGGTGATCAGAGGGTGTGAGAGAAGATCCACACCACTATGGTTGCCAGGATGACTTAAAGCGCGTGGGACAGGATCCTGGCCACCTTGTCCGGATCTATGTCCTGCTGCTCCCCGAGGGCCGTCAGGCCAAACAGCTTGAGGTTGGAGCAGATCCCCGGGATGCAGCGCGCATCCAGGCCATAGTCGGCGAGACGGGTACCCACCCCCATCTGCTGGAAGAACTGCTCGGTGCGGATAATCGCCTCCTCGATGCGCAGTGCCCTGTCCTCGCGGCTGGAGTGCCACACCCGCTCGGCGAACTGGGCCAGCTTCTCCTGCTTCTGGGCCGATTGCTCCCGCAGCAGGGAGGGCAGCACCACCGCCAGACTCTGGGCATGATCCAGCCCGTGCAGGGCGGTGAGCTGGTGACCGATGGCGTGGGTGGACCAGTCCTGGGGCACGCCGCGGCCGATGAGGCCGTTGAGGGCCAGGCTCGCCGCCCACATCAGGTTGGCACGCACCTGGTAGTGGGTGGGCTCCGCCAGCGCCCGCGGGCCGTTGTCCACCAGCACCTGTAGCAGCCCTTCCGCCAGCCGGTCCTGCACCTCGCCCCCCACCGGGAAGGTGAGGTACTGCTCGAGGATGTGGACGAAGGCATCCACCACCCCGTTGCCCACCTGGCGCGGCGGCAGGCTGTAGGTGGTGGTGGGATCCAGCACCGCAAAGCTCGGCAGCACCAGCGGGTTCATGAAGGAGAGCTTGGCCTCCCCCCGGCTCACCACGGCGGCCGGGTTGCTCTCCGAGCCGGTGGCCGGCAGGGTCAGCACGCAGCCGAGCGGCAGTGCGGCCTTGACGGGGGCTTTGTGCAGCAGGATGTCCCAGGGGTCGTCCCCCTCGAATCGGGCCGCGGCGGCCACGAACTTGGTGCCGTCCACCACGGAGCCGCCGCCCACCGCCAGCAGGAAGTCGATGCGCTCGCGCTTGACCAGGTCCACCGCCTCCATCAGCTGATCGTACTGGGGATTGGCGCCGATACCGGGGAACTCCAGCCACTCCCGGCCCGCCAGCGCCTGGGTCAGCTGGTCATAGACCCCGTTCTGCTTGATGCTGCCGCCGCCGTAGAGCACCAGCAAACGGCTGTCGGCCGGGATCAGCTCGGCCAGGGTGGCGATCTGGCCCTCACCGAAACAGACGCGAGTGGGATTGGCATATTGGAAGTTGTACACGGCTGAGCCCTCGGTTGAATGCATGCAGGGGGATTGTGCGCCTGCCGTGCCGCCAGGTCAAAAGCGAGAGCGCACCGTCAAAACTGCGATGCCGAACGGGTACCCTGACCCGGTTTTGCTATGGTGAAAGCGGGAGGCGACCTCGCCCTCCCGTCGTCACGACCCCTCCCGGGGTCCCTTTCCCAGCCACAGGGTCTCAATCATGAAACTGAAGCACGCATGGATCGCCGGCGCACTCGCCCTCTGCACTCATCCCTTGTTACAGGCCGCCGAGGTGGCCACCCATGTCGCGGTCACGCCGGGTCAGGCCAGCCTGGCGGAGGAGCTGAAGGCCGAGGCCACCGTCACCGCCATCGATCTGGCCACCCGCAAGGTCAGCCTGAAGAATGCCGAAGGCCGGACCTTCGATCTCGTCGCCGACGAGAAGGTGAGCAACCTGCAACGCCTCAAGGTCGGGGACGTGGTGGCCTTGCGATACCTGCAACTGCTGGATCTGACGCTGCTCAAGGGCACCGCCGGGGTGAGAAAACGGGTGGTGGAAACGGAGGAGAGCAAGGCCGCCCCGGGGGAGCAACCCGCGATCGGCGCCGGCATGCAGACGACTATCTATGCGGACGTCATCGACGTCGACAAGGAGGAGCAGACCATCAGGGTCAAGGGAGTGGACAAGACCCTCACCCTCAAGGTGAAGGATCCCGCCCAGCTCGCCCTGATCGCCAAGGGGGATCAGATCAAGGCCGTGCAGACCACGGCCATCGCCATCGGCATAGCCCCGAAACAGCCCTGATCCCCGCTCTGGGCAGGGAGGATCAAGACCCTCCCTGCTTTCATCCGGCCCGGTCCCCCCGGGAGCTCGACGCCCCGTCAGGACGCTCTTTCATTCCCGTCACGCCTGCACGAGCGACGACTTGCCAGTGAGGCGATCCATGGCCGCCTCGAGCATGGCGTCGCGCTGCTCGGTGAGTCCCCGGGTCTGGCTCTCCCGCTCCTCATCCGGGAGTGTCTTGTCGTCGGCCAGGCGCTTGATCTGGCTCTCGAGATCGTCAAATTTTTTGCGATCGAAGCCCAGGGCCTTGTCCACCATCTGTTGCACCCGCGCATCCTTGACGCCACCGGTCAGGGCCGTACTCTTGCCATTTCTGGCCAGGTGCTCGTAGGTGAGTGCCTGCTGCGCCTTGCCGGTCAGCGCCTGGCTGGAGAGGCTGACCTGCTGGGACCAGCCGCTCTGCTTGTCGTCGCTGTCGCCGAGGGTGGCCAGGGCACGGCTCTGGGACGCGCTCTGGGCGAGCTGCTGACCATAGGGTTTGATATCCATGAAGACTCCATGCTGACTGCCGGTCGCACCGGCCTTTGGGGCCCTTCGCCCCGCCATGGCCTGGGGGCAGCAAATTGCGGGCCAACATGAGTACCTTGCGCCAGACAACCCGGAGCCACGCCCCCCCGGCCTCGCCGCCATAAAAAGAGAGGCGCCGAAGGGCGCCTCTCTTGGGTGGGTGAGTCACCAGGCCGACCTCAGCGGCGACTGATGTGCAGCGGGCCGAAGGTCTGGGCCACCGGCATGATCTCGATGCTGTTGATGTTGACGTGAGCGGGCTGCTCGCTTATCCAGCGCACGGTATTGGCGATGTCCTCCGGCTGGATGGCCTGCACCCCCTGGTAGACGGTGGCCGCCTTGGCATCATCCCCGTGGAAGCGCACGTTGGAGAACTCGGTACCGCCGCACAGGCCGGGCTCCACGTTGGTGACGCGCACTGCGGTGCCCGCCAGATCGGCCCGCAGATTCAGGCTGAACTGCTTCACGAAGGCCTTGGTGGCACCGTAGACGTTGCCACCCGGATAGGGGTAGGTGCCGGCGATGGAGCCGATGTTGATGACGTGACCGCGATTGCGTTCGACCATGCCCGGCAGCAGCAGCCGGGTGATCAGGGTGAGGCCGCTGACGTTGGTGGCGATCATCTGCTCCCAGTCCTCGAGATCTGCTTTATGGGCGGGCTCCAGTCCCAGGGCGAGACCTGCGTTGTTGACCAGCAGATCCACCTCGCGCCAGGCGGCCGGCAGCCCCTCGATGGCAGCGCGGGTGGCGGCCTTGTCCTGCACGTCGAACACCAGAGGCAGGAAGCTCTCCCCCAGCTCGTCGGCCAGGACGACCAGACGCTCAGCGCGGCGACCCGTGCCGATCACCCGATGGCCGGCGCTCACCAGCAGACGGCTGATGGCCTCACCAAAGCCGGACGAGGCGCCCGTTACCATTGCAATCATGTGAACCTCCATTGTTATTTGTCTTCTTTTAAAATCAGCACGTTATCTGTCGCGTTTCACCAGCTTTCGCCATGCAAAGGCCACCAGGTGCAGCAGGAAGAGGCCCGAGCCACCCAGCGCAAACAGCAGACCGGTCAGGGCGTTGACCGAGGTGTCGGCACCGCACCACCACCACACCAGCCAGCCGACGGCACCGATGAGAAAGGTCTGGCCGGCGCAGACCGGGCAGCGCCCAAGCTTGGCCCTGATGGCCGTGGCCAGGCAATCCTCGCAACTCATGATGGCTCCTGCCGCTCATCTCCCAGCGGCAGCACCAGGCGGTGCGCATGCTGGCCGGGCCCGTAATAATCGGGCAGCCGCAGCCTTGGGCGAAACCCCAGCCCGTGGTAGAGAGCCTGTGCCTCGGCGTTGGCGTCGGCGACTTCGAGCCGGATGGCCCCCCAGCCTGCCTCCCGTCCCTCCCGGATCACCTGCTCCAGCAGGCGGCGGGCCCAGCCCTGGCGGCGCACCGTCCAGCGGATGGCCAGGGTCTGGATGACGAGGCGATCCCAGCCCCTGTGCTCCAGCACGCTGAGGTAGCCCATCAGCTGGGCCTTGTCGTCCTGCAGGATCAGGGTGCGCCCCTTGGCCTGGCTGAGCAGATAGTGCCAGCGGCTGCGACCGAAGGCGACCTCGGGGGGAAAGCAGTAGCGTTCCAGCTTCACGATGGCGCCCAGATCGTCGGTTCGGGCGGCGCGGACGGTCAACACGGGGAGTCCTTGTTCGGTTATTTATCCTCAGCACCAGAAATGCGACTTGTATCACAAGTTACCAAGGCAGAATATTAGGCACTGTAACCTCTTGTTTCCCCTCGCGCCATTGTCGTGCTTGTCGGTGCATCGAAGCCCACTGGGGATACTGCCGTTTCCGGCAGTCTGATCCGTGGAGCCCAAAATATGAGTACCTATGTCATCGTCGAGGAGCCGGGCGACTGGCCCTGCCCTGCCGACTACCTGCTGACCGCCCGCACCTACCTGCAGCACGGCCTGCCCACCACGGGCGGGCGTCCGCGCATCATCAACCTCTGCCGCAGTCTGGAGCACCTGAGCGCGGGCTACTACTGCTCCCTGCTGGCCCAGGCCCGTGGCCACCACTGCCTGCCGGGGTTGCAGGCCATCGGCCGGCTGCAGCCCCAGCAGCCCCCCGCCAAGCTGTGGCGCAAGCTGCAGGGCTGGCTGAGCCAGCAGAGCGAGGACAGGATCCGGGTACGCGCCATCTTCGGCCAGTGCGAGCAGAGCGAGCTGGCGGGGCTCGCCCGCTACTACTACGGCCTGAGCCAGCTGCCGCTGCAGGAGCTGACCCTCAAGCGCGGTCGCCACGGCTGGTCGGTGCGCCAGCAGGAGAGCCTGTCACCGCTGGCGCTGAGCCAGAGCGAGCAGGCGCTGATGGTGCAGCACGCCCAGGCCCTGGTGGGCATGGGCGACGAGGAGCAGGCGGCGCCGCGCTACCAGCTCGCCATCTTGGTGGATCAGGGGGACGGCCGCGCCAGCAGCGACGCCCTCGCCCTCGAGCGCTTCATCGAGGCCGCCGCCGCCCAGGGGATCCGGGCCGAGATCCTGGCCCCCTCCGCCATCGAGCGGCTGCCGGAGTTCGACACCCTGTGGCTGCGCGCCGAGACCGCGGTCGGCCACTATACCTTCGAGTTCGCCCGCCGTGCCGAGCAGCTCAAGATGCCGGTCATCGACAGCTCCCGGGCCATCCTCGCCTGCAGCAACAAGCTCTACCTCTACGAGCTGATGGTGCGCAGCGGCGTGCCCATGCCCCCCACCATGGTGGTGACCCGGCGCGGCCGCCAGCACGTGGACGAGCTGGTGCAGCGTCTCGGTCTGCCGCTGATGGTCAAGGTGCCCGACGGCGCCCAGGGGCGGGATCTCGCCATGGCAAGCGACGAGACCCAGCTCGCCCGCCTGCTGGACGAGGGGCTGGCGCGCTCCGCCCTGCTGCTGGTGCAGAGCCGGATCCCCGCCGAGTTCGACTGGCGCATCGGCTTTCTCGACGGCTCGCCCCTGTTCGCCTGCCGCCGCTACCGGCCCGAGCCCGGCAACCGCATCCGCCGCCGCAAGCACCCCCTCGACATGAGCCGGATAGAGGCGCTGCCCCTCACCGAGGTGCCGGAGCGGGTGCTGCAGACCGCCCGCCGCGCCGTCCACCAGCTCGGCAACGGCCTGTTCGGGGTGGATCTGCGCCAGCAGGGGCAGGGCTGCGTGCTGCTGGAGATCATCGACAACCCCTGGATCCGGGGGGATGTGGAGGACAGGGAGGCGAAGGATCTCTACGATCGCCTCGCCCGGGCCTTCCGCCAGCGGCTGGAGAACCGGGGCCAGAGCGCGGTCGCCTGAACTTGCAACAAGGGCCCCGCGAGGGGCCCTTTTGTCATTGCGCGGGTAACGGCCGCAGCGTCATTGCAGCAACAGGAAGCGCCCGGTGAGCGGGGGCAGCGTCACCGTCAGGCTGCTGCCGCCGATGGCCAGGCGCTCGCCGCTCTGCAGATCCACCAGGGCGCTGCCGCTGCGCAGCTTGCCCGCCGGCAGGACATAGCTCTGGGGCGTGGTGGAGACGTTGAGCAGGTAGACTATCTGCTCGCCCGCCGTCTGCTTGATGTCGCCGTAGACGCTGCCCTCGGCCACCAGCTTGACCCGCTCCCCCTGATAGAGGGCTGGGTGGGCGGCGCGCAGGCCCAGCAGCTGGCTAAGCCACTGTTTCAGCTCGCTCTGCTCGCTGCTCGGCACGAAACCGGTGACACCGGGCACCTTGCCATCGCTGCGGGCCACATGATCGTCACAGAGCCCCTGGGCGGCGCAGTCGCCGCCCACCTGACTGGCAAAGCCTGGTACCTCGTCGCCGAACTCTTCGCCATAGTAGAGGGTGATGGGGCCGGAGCGGGCCGCCAGGAAGCTGAAGGCCGCCTTGTGGCGCTGCCAGTAGTCCTCCGGGTTGAAGTTGCCGCGCTCCAGCAGATCGCCGAAACGCACCAGATCGTGGTTGCCCAGCATCAGGTTCGGCATGGCGTGGTCCGGGTAGTTCTCCACCTTGTTCCAGCTGGCATCGAGCACGCCGGCCCCCTGCCCGCCCTTGCCGGACTCCTCCACCGCCAGCGCCTGCACCAGGCCGTAGCGCAGCGGGAAGTCGAACGCCGAGGAGAGTGCCGGGTTGTCGCTCGAGCCATAGGCCTGGGCCCGGATCTCGTCGGCCCCCTTCCACACCTCCCCCACCAGGTAGCCCAGGGTGCCCCACTGCTGGCCGGCGGCCTTGCGCGCCGCGCTCGCCTGCTCCACCTCGCTGCGGATGGCGCGCCACTCAATGAGGCCGAGCTGATAAGCCTGGTCGAGGCGCCAGCCGTCGATACCGTACTGCTCGACCCAGTAGCGGGCCACCTCCTTGAAGTAGGCGAGGCTCTCGGGGTGGCCGTAATCCACCAGCTGGCCCGGGTAGCCGGCACCGCCGCTCTTGAGGGCGGGCAGGCGCCCCTCGGGGGAGGGCTTGCTCACCCCCACCTTGTTGACGTGGCCGAACACCCCGTCGAGGAAGACATAGAGGCCGCGCTGGTGGGCCGCGTCCACCAGGGTCTTGAGCTGGGCGTTGCTGCCGAAGTTGGGGTCCACGTTGAAGAAGTCGCAGGCGAAGTAGCCGGTGGCATCCAGCCTGTCGTCCCCGCCTTGCCCGGCGCAGGAGTCGAACACCGGGGTCAGCCAGATGGCGTTGACGTTGAGGCTCTTGATGTGGTCCAGGCTGTCGATGATCCCCTGCAGATCGCCGTTGTGGCGGGAGGGGCCGTAGCCGACGCCGTAGTTGGCGCTGCCGTCGCCGTCGACGAAGGACTCCACCATCACCTGGTAGGTGCGCAGGTTGCAGGCCGGCTGATCATCGCCGTAGCAGGCGCGGGCCGCAGCCGGGGGGGCAGGATTGACCACCGGCGGCGCGGTCTCGGTGCTGGCACCACCGCCTCCGCTGCCGCAAGCCGTCAGTAACAGGGCGGCCCCGATCAGGCCGCCACGACGCAACGTTCCTTGTTTCATTGTTATGTTCCCGCTGTGGTGTTGCGGGCGCGAAAGGCGCCCCACTGGGGTCATGATAACGGTGAGACCAGAGCGGGTCTGTGACTGAAAACGTTACCTGCCTCAACGGGTTAGCACGTCGTTTTCAACGGCCTTGGCGATCGTTGAAGACCTCACGCTCGTCGATGGGGGTGATGAGGTGGTAAACCTCCTGGGCCGACAGGGTGCAGCCAGAGGGCCACTCTAGCTGGTGACGGCGGTTGATGAATACCCGGGCACAGCGCCGCTCCGAATCCATCGCCGCGAACAGCGGCTGGGTCCGCCAGGGGGTCAGGTCCAGCGCCCCCGTGGTGCCGTCGGACAGCACCACGAACAGGCTCCATCCCCGCAGATATTCCACATCGATAAAGACCGGCATCCCTTCGGCTCCGATTGAGAAATTCGGCGCCATTATAGGCACAGCCATTGCCTCGCTGTGCTGGCAGGATCACAGTTTTCCCAGCGTTTTATGCTCTCTTCAAACCCTGCTTCCGGTCACAAAAAATCATAAAACGTGCCAACTTCTCCATATATCCCCATTCCCATGCAACCTTTGCTCAGCCCCAGGGTCATATTCCCGCACCATAACAACAATGTGCCCGGGGAATGGGCGCAAACAGGTTTGCAGGAACAATATGACCACCATCAGACAATGGCTGGGACCGGTTTGGCCCATCGCCGTCTTTTCATTGATCGCGCTCATCTCCCTCACCGTCAGCCGCCTTGGCCTCGGGCTCTGGCAACTGGAACGGGTGGATGCCGTCTCTGGCTGGCAGGAGATGCTGCTGCAAGGCATTCGCGTCGACGTCGCCACCCTCTGCTGGGTCTGGGGCGTGCCCGCCGTCTTGACCCAGTTGCTGGCCGGGCCCCACACGCCGGGGCGGCTCTGGATGCAGCTTATCCGGGTCTGGCTCACCCTGGGGCTCTGGCTGATGCTCTTTCTCGAGATCTCCACCCCCGCCTTCGTCACCGAATACGGGGTGCGCCCCAACCGCCTCTATGTGGAGTACCTCATCTATCCGAAGGAGGTGCTCTCCATGCTGTGGGCAGGTCGCAAGGGAGAGCTGCTGCTGGCCGTGATCTTCAGCGGCGCCGTACTCGGCGGTGGCTGGTGGCTGAGCGGCCGCCTGGTGCGTGATCTCAGCTACCCCCGCTGGTACTGGCGCCCCGCCTTCGCCCTGCTGATCCTCGCCGTCGGCTTCCTCGGCGCCCGATCCAGTCTCGGCCATCGCGCCCTGAATCCGGCCATGGTGGCCTTTGCCGACGATCCCCTGGTCAACGCCCTCACCGTCAACTCCGCCTACTCCCTCTTCTTTGCCATCAAGCAGATGGGGGCCGAGGAGGACGCCAGCCAGTTTTACGGCAAGATGGCTGACCATCAGGTGCTGGAGATAGTCCGCGAGGAGAGCGGTCGCCCGCTCGGTGATTTCACCTCCGCCGAGCTGCCGAGCCAGACCTTCAACACGGCCAGCTACCAGGGCAAGCCCAAAAACCTGGTGATCCTGCTGCAAGAGAGCCTGGGGGCCCAGTTCGTCGGCTCCCTCGGCGGCCTGCCGCTCACCCCCAACATCGATGCGCTCTCCCGGCAGGGCTGGGCCTTCGAGCAACTCTACGCCACCGGTACCCGCTCGGTACGCGGCATCGAAGCGGTGCTCACCGGCTTCACGCCGACCCCGGCCCAGGCCGTGGTCAAGCTCGGCAAGAGCCAGACCAACTTCTTCACCATCGCCGACCTGCTCAAGCGGCAAGGCTATGACACCAGCTTCATCTACGGCGGCGAGAGCCACTTCGACAACATGCGCAGCTTCTTCCTCGGCAACGGCTTCACCACCATCGTCGAGCAGAAGGACTTCAAGAACCCGGTGTTCGAAGGATCCTGGGGTGCCTCGGATGAAGATCTGATGGCCAAGGCCAACGACACCTTCGCGGCGCTGCACAAAGAGGGCAAACCCTTCTTCAGCCTGGTGTTCAGCTCCAGCAACCACGATCCCTTCGAATTCCCCGACAACCGCATCGCCCTGTACGAGCAGCCCAAGCAGACCCGCAACAACGCCGCCAAGTACGCGGACTACGCCGTCGGCGAGTTCTTCAAGAAGGCCAGGGCATCGGCATACTGGAAGGACACCCTGTTCCTGGTCATCGCCGATCACGACAGTCGGGTCGGGGGGGCCAGCCTGGTACCCATCCCCCGCTTCCACATCCCGGGCATCATCCTGGGGGACGGCATAACGCCGAGAAAGGATCCTCGCATCGTCAGCCAGATCGACATGGCCCCGACCCTGCTCTCCCTGATGGGCATAAGTGCCGACTATCCCATGCTGGGCAAGGATCTCACCCGCATGCCCGCCGACTGGCCGGGGCGCGCCATCATGCAATACGACAAGAACTTCGCCCTGATGCGCGGAAAGGATGTGGTGATCCTGCAGCCCGAGCGGGCGCCGGAAGGCTTCATCTACGAGGATGCGACAGAGACGCTCACCCCGGCACCACAACCGGGCACCATGAAGGATGCCGCCCTGGGGCTGGTCCTGTGGGGCAGCCTGGCCTATCAGCAGGGGCTCTACCGGACGGCACAGGACAGCAGACTGGCTCTCAACTGAGGGCGCACCCACAAAAAAACCGCCCTCGGGCGGTTTTTTTCATTTCCCCTGGCTCAGCCGTGTGGGAAGCAGGGCAGGGAGCGGCTGAATCTGTGCTCGAACACCAGGGAGGTCTCCAGGTGCACCACCTCTTCCCGGGAGGTGAAGTGATCGAACACGAAGTTGCGCAGGTGCTCGGTGTCGGAGACGCACAGGTGCACCAGGAAGTCGTCCTTGCCGCCCATGTGGAACAGGCTGATCACCTCGGGCAGCGCCAGGATGGCGTCGCGAAACGCGTCGATGATCTGGCGGCTGTGGCGTGCCAGCTGCAGGGAGACCATGGCCTGGATATGACCACCCAGCGCCTGATAATCCACCTCGCAGTGCGCCCCCTTGAGCACTCCGTCCTGTTGCAGCTTGCGTACCCGCTCCAGGCAGGTGGAGGGCGCCACCCCGACCAGGGCCGCCAGATCCTTGTTGGTCATGCCCGCGTCGCGAAACAGATGGGCCAGGATGTCCAAGTCCAGTTGATCCAGGTTTCTCATCTCTACTCCTTGTCCTTGCATCGCTCGATTTTTTTAGACTCTGCCCGTAAACCGGGACGAACACAACGCGCATTGACATCGCCACCGTCCCCCCTATGCTGTGCCGCACCCGCGCGGGGTGCCCCATCCCGCCGCTTTTCCGACGGCGAGGAGACGCCCCATGCTCAGTGCCCACCCCTTCTGGAGCCTGGAGGTATTGCGCCTCGACGGGCAGCTCTTGCTCACCCCCTGCCCCGGCAGCCAGCAGGTCGCCCTGACCCGGGCCCTGGCCCAGCTGCAGCTGGCCGGGGCCGGCGGGGTGCTCACGCTGATGACGCAGGAGGAGCTGGCCGCCCAGGGCCTCGCGGACCTGGGTCCCCAGGTGGACGCCAGGGGCATGGCGTGGTTTCACCTGCCCATCGCGGACGACCAGGCACCCGATGTCGCCTTCGAACAGGCCTGGCCCCGGGTGTTGCCCGAGCTGCTCGCCCTGCTGCGGGAGGGGCGGCATCTGGTCATTCACTGCCACGGGGGGAGCGGGCGCACCGGGCTGGCGGCGGCCCTGCTGCTGATGGCCCAGGGACTGCCCCAGCAGGAGGCCATGGCCGTCATCCGGGCCAGACGGCCACGGGCCTTCACCCTGGCCTGCCACCGCCACTGGCTCGACACCCGGGGATGAGGGCTGGCCGGGCTCGACTGACGGCGACCTACCCCTTGGGTGGCTGGTAGGTGAATACCTTGCCGATGTCTTCCACCCTGTAGCTGGTCAGCTGATAGACGTAGTAGTTGAGCCAGTTGGAAAACAGCAGATGCCCGTGGCTGCGCCAGGTGGCGCGCGGGGTCTGGTTCGGGTCGTTGTCCGGGTAGTAGTTGACCGGCACCACAGGGGAGAGGCTGGCCGCCAGATCCCGCCGGTACTCCCCGTCCAGGGTCAGGGCGTCGTACTCCGGGTGGCCGGTGACGAACACCTGGCGACAGTCCTTGGTCGCCGCCAGATAGACGCCAGCCTCTTCCGATTCTGCGAAGATCTGCAGATCGGTGTGGGCACGGATGAGATCGCCGTCGAACGCCGCATAGCGGGAGTGGGGCGCCACGAACTCGTCGTCGAAACCGCGCAGCAGCGGCTCGTGCTCGTCGAGGCGGTGGTGGCGATAGACGCCGGAGAGCTTCTCGCCGTGGGTCTGCTTCTCCATGCCATACAAGGCTTTCAGCGCCGCCTGCACCGCCCAGCAGAGGAACAGGGTGGAGGTCACGTGCTGGTGGGACCACTCGATGATCTCGACGATCCGCGGCCAGTAAATGACCTCCTCGAACTCCACCAGCCCGAGCGGCGCCCCCGTGATGATCATGCCGTCGTAGTTGTTCCCCCGCACCTGCTCGAAGTCGTGATAGAAGTTCTCCAGGTGCGCCTGGGGCGTGTTCTTCGACTCCCGATCGTCGATGCGCAGCAGATCCACATCCACCTGCAACGGCGAGTTGGAGAGCATCCGCATCAGCTGGATCTCGGTTTCTATCTTCTTGGGCATCAGGTTGAGGATGAGCACCCGCAGCGGACGGATGTTCTGGGTGACGGCCCGGGATTCCGTCATCACGAAGATGTTCTCCTGCCCCAGCACTTCGGCGGCGGGCAACTGGTCCGGGATCTTGATCGGCATGCTGACTCCCTGTACTGCATCGGTAAATATGTCTGGACATCTAGAAGCCTATAATAAAGCGCCCACGCTGTCACCAGATACCTTTTATTCACTCCGGCCTTTGACTAGCATACGGCTCAGTGTGTCCCTCGCGTCCAACCCCATGACAGGCATCAAGATCTCCGTAGACCGGCTGCAAGTCGGCAATTTTGTCTCCCTGCCGCTGGGGTGGCGCGAGCACCCCTTCCTGTTCTCCAGCTTCAAGCTGAAGCGCGAGGAGGAGATAGAGCTCATCCGCCGGCTGGGGCTCAAGCTGGTGACCATCATTCCCGACAAGAGCGACACGCCCCCCAAGCCCCTCGGTCAGCCTGCTCTCCTGGGGGAAGACGACGAGGCACTCCTCGCCCGCCAGCAGGCCATGGAATCCGAGAAGAGACGGCGCATCGAACAGCTGCAGCGCTATCGCCGCGATCTGCAGCAGTGCGAGAAGCAGTTCCGCCAGTCCCTGGCCCAGGTGCGCAACCTGATGGGCAAGATCCAGTCCCGCCCCCTCAACGCCATCGGGGAGGCGCAGGAGCTGATCAACGCCATGACGGAGCAGCTGCTGTCGGTGGACGAGATGGTGTTGCACCTGGTGTCCGACAGCTCGGATGGCAACAGCCTGCAGTTTCACTCCCTCAACGTCAGCGTGCTCAGCATGCTGCTGGCCCGGGAGTGCAAGTTGCCGGCCGAGGCAATCCGCCTGGTCGGCATGGGGGCCCTGTTCCACGACATCGGCAAGCTGAAGCTCCCGAGCCAGATCCTGCGCAAGACGGAGCCGCTCACCAGGCCCGAGCAGAACCTGGTGGCCCAGCACCCGCGTTACGGGCTGGAGCTGCTGAGCCTGGCGAGGGAATTTCCGGAGCCCGCCAGGAACATAGTGCGGCACCACCACGAATACCTGGACGGCAGCGGGCCACTAGGGCTCAAGGGGGCCCAGCTCGACCCCCTCACCCAGATCGTCTCCCTCATCAACGAGTATGACAACCTCTGCCACCTGCAGGCCAAGGTGCCCTACTCGGCCCTCGGCAGCCTCTACAAGCAGCGCAAGGCCCAGTTCAACGCCGATCACCTCGGCATGCTGATCCGGCTGATGGGGATCTATCCCCCCGGCAGCGTGGTGCAGCTCTCCAATGGCCAGGTGGGGCTGGTGATGTCGGTCAACGCCTCCCGCCTGCTCTACCCCGCGGTGCTGGTGTACGATCCGCGCATCCCGCGCCAGGAGGCGGCCATCATCGATCTCGAGGAGACCGGGCTTGCCATCGTCAAGGTGATTCACCCCAAACGCCTGCCCCCCGCGGTGTTTGAATACCTCAACCCGCGTACCCGGATCAGCTACTACTTCGAACACAACCAGTCCTGATCCGGGTTCGCCATTTCCAAGGAGTCTGCATGCGCATCGAGATCCTCAGTACCGGCGACGAGATAGTGACCGGCCTGGTGGTAGATACCAACGCCGCCTGGCTCAGCGCCCTCTTGCTGGAGCAGGGCTGGCAGGTGCGCCGCCGCACCACGGTCGGGGACAACCTCGCCGACCTGAAGGCCGTGCTGCGCGAGTGCGCCAGCCGCGCCGAAGTCGTGCTGGTGTGTGGCGGGCTCGGCCCTACCGCCGACGACCTCACCGCCCAGGCGGCGGCCGAGGCCTTCGACCAGCCCCTGACCCTGTTCCCCGACTGGCTCGCCACCATGGAGGCCCGTTACGCCAGCCGGGGCCGCGCCATGCCATCCAGCAACACCAAGCAGGCCTGGCTGCCGCAGGGTTGCGAGATCCTCGACAACCCGGTCGGCACCGCCTGCGGCTTCCTGGTGCACTCTGGCCAGAGCCGGCTCTTCTTCACTCCGGGCGTGCCGTTCGAATTCAAACAGATGGTGCGCGAGCAGATCGTGCCGCGTCTCAAGGCGCTGGCGGGGGCGCAGACAGACACCGAGTTGCGCCGCTTCTACACCTTCGGCATCTCGGAATCCGCCCTCTCGGATCGGCTGGATGCAGCCCCCTGGCCGACGGGCATCGAGCTCGGCTACCGCTCCTCCATGCCGCTGATCGAGCTCAAGCTCATCGGCCACGGCGCCGTCCCTGCGGACATGGACGCCGCCGAAGCCCGCCTGCTGCAGGTGATCACCCCCTGGCTGGTGGGAAAAGGCAACGAGGAGCCGGCCAGCCAGATCCTGGCCCTGCTGGGGGAACGGTCGCTGTGCCTGCGAGAAGGGGAGACCCGGGGCGCCCTGCTGGCCATGTGCCACACCCACCCCGCGCTGGAGGCGCACTTCAGCCACGCCCTCCCCGACGAGCTCGATCTGCTGGCGGGTGACGGCCCCCACTCCGGCCTCACCATTGGCCGGGCCGGGCCACACGGCGTGCCCCTGCTGCTGTGCATCGACGGACGGCAGTTTGGCCAGACCCTCAAGGTCAGTCACCCGGATCCGGGGAGCGGTCGCCGGATCCTCGCCTTCGCCGCCCTCGACATGCTGCGCCGTCACCTGCTGGGGTTGCCGGTGCTCGCCGACTACCTCACCCTGACGCGCACCGCCAGCCGCCTCGCCTGACCCCGGCTAGAGGGCGCCGAGCCCCAGATCGCCGTGGACCCAGTAACCGGCGAGCGCCAGGGTCAGCAGGCAGAAGGCCCGCTCGTAGCCACCCCCGCTCTTGAGGGGCAGACCGGGCAGGCGGAAGCGGCGGCGCCAGGGCCAGCACAGGGGAATCCCCATCGGGGTGAGCCAGTCCCCCAGCAGGTGGCTGAGGTAACCCACGATGAGGGCATCCTTCACCGCCCCCGACAGCAGGCCCGGAGCCTGCGCCAGCCCCCAGACCCCCATGGCCACCGCCAGCAGGCTGTGGGTGAAGCCGCGATGGCCGAAGATCCGCGAGAGGGGTCCCGAGATCCAGGGCAGTTGCCGGCCGAGCAGGGAGTGGGGATGGTCCAGGTCGGGCAGCAGGGCGCTCGCCAGGGCCATGGGAATGATGTGCCACAGGCTGGCGTCGGCCAGGGCCGGGGTGAGTTCGACCTTGTGGGCAAGCAGGACGCAGGTGACGGAAAACAGCAGGTGGCCTTGGGCGGTCATGGGGCTCGTTCGGTTGGGCATTCGGTGGAACAGATGGGCGGGATGGCCGGTGACAGCCATCCCCGGCACCTCGCGGCGGCAGATTAGAATCCCTTGTCTCCCGTCTGGCAAGGAGAATCCCCCGCCCGTGCCCGGGGACAGGCGCGATCGCTCAAAGCTCAGGCAGCCACAGTCCGACAAGGCGGGGTCCCGCCCCCCTGTCAGCATAAATTTCCTCAACCCGGATCACCCATTTGCACCCAGCACGTTGACCCGGAAGGAAAAAGACCCGAATACTGCGGTTTTGGGCCGCCCCGGCGGCCGCGGCATCCGGCAGGGATCCGCCCCGGTCACAGGGGAACGCCGGATCGGGACGACGAGGGAGGTGCCCCGGTGTTGAGTAAGGCGTGGTTTCAGCTGTCGGCAGACATGACCTGTGTCTGCCTGCGCATCATCCCCGGCCTTGGCGCCCCCATCCAGGAGGCGGACGTCCTCGCCCTGCTGCGGCTCTCCAACTGCCGGCGCTACCAGCCCCTCGACGAAGGGATCCGCCAGGCTGTCACCCTGCTCAACGCCCTGCTCAGCCAGCCGGATGCCCCGGCTCATCCCCCCGTGCCCATCGCCCGGCGCCAGGATGCCAGGCTGCTTATCCAGGTCGACAAGGATCAGATGAGCGCCAGGGCGCAGATCACCGCGGACTGGGGTGGCAACCCCCTCACCCTGGCCCAGCTGCATGAGGCCCTGGCGGCGAGTCCGGTCAGGATGGGGGTGAGCGAGCGGTTGCTCGCCGCCGCCCTCCAGGCCGCCAGCGAGGCCCCCCCCGGCGCGCAGCTGAGCCCTGTCATCGCCCTCGGCCGGGCGGCGAAACACGGCAAGGACACCCGTTTCGAGCGGCTGGTGGAAACCGCAGCCGAGCGGATCCTCAAACCCCAGGAGCTGGACCACGGCAAGGTGGACATGCGTGATCTGGGCACCCTGCTCACCGTCAGGGCGGGGTCGCCGCTGATGCGCCGCCACCCCGCCACCCGGGGCCTGGACGGCGTCACCGTGACAGGTCAGACGCTGCCGGCCCGGGACGGCAAGGAGATCCCCCTGACGGCGGGTGACGGCACCAGCCTCTCTCGGGAGGATCCTGACCTGCTGCTGGCGACCCGCACCGGACTCCCGTGCCAGGAGCGCGCAGGCATGCGGGTCGACGAGGTGCTGAACGTCAAGCAGGTCGACATCCGCCACGGCCACGTCGAGTTCGACGGCTCCCTGCTGGTCACCGGCGACGTCATGCCCGGCATGCGCATCAAGACCCGCGGGGACGTGGTGATCGGTGGCTTCGTCGAGGGGGGGCTTATCGAATCTGGCGGCACCATCACGGTGCGTAACGGCATCATAGGCCGCAAGCTGGGGGAGGAGGAGTACCTCTGCCACCTCAGCGCCGGTGGCGAGATCCACGCAAGCTATGCCCAATACGCCAGGCTGGAGGCCGACGGCGACATCCATATCCAGAGCCAGCTCAGCCACTGCTACTGCCGCAGCGGCCAGGATCTGAAGGTCGGCGACAGCGCCATGCGCAAGGGCCACCTCATCGGGGGCGTCAACATCGCCAACCGCCTCATCATGGCCCCGGTGCTCGGGGCCTCGGCGGCCAACCGGACCCGGCTGCAGATCCTCGGCGGCTACTTCAGCCACAAGGAGCAGGAGCTGGCCCTGCGCCAGCGCAAGCAGAGCTGCCGGGAGCAGCTCGACAAGCTGCAGGATCTCATCCTGCGCCTGTTGCAGCTGCCCAGTGACAGGCGCAACCCCGAGACCCTGGCGAAGATCAAGACGTTGCGCACCCGCCAGCTCGACGAGAGCAAGTCCCTGGACGAGCAGCTGGTCGAGGCACAGCGCGAGCTGCAGGCGCTGATGGCCAACATGGACATCATCGCCACCCAGCGCCTCTTCCCCGGCGTCGAGGTGGAGATGGCCCATCACCACAACAGGGTCGACATCGAGCACGGCCCCATCCACTTCGCCATCCGGGAAGATCAGCTGCAACTGACCCCCTACCAGGGCCAGCGCTGAAGGATCGGGGGCACGCCCTGGGAGGCGATGGCGTGATCCCGGCGGCGATTTTCGCTACACTCGGCCTCCCCTTGGCCCCATCGGGCGGGCCGGCCAGACTCAGGTAGTGAGAAGATGTACAAGCTGATCGCATTGGATATGGATGGCACCCTGCTGAACCCAGAGGGCCAGATCTCCCCCCGCACCCGTGACGCCATCGCGGCGGCCCGCGCCCAGGGCGTGACCGTGGTCCTGGCATCGGGTCGCCCCCTGGAAGGCATGACCCCCTCCCTGGCCGAGCTCGGCCTCACCGGTCAGGATGACTACGTCATCTGCTACAACGGCGCCCTGGTGCAGCAGGTTGCGGAGCAGCGCATCATCCGCAGCCAGCTGCTGACCGGCAGCGATGCCAGCGCCATCGCCCATCTGGCCAAGGAGCTGGGGGTCAACGTCCACGGCTTCTCCGTCTGCCAGGGCCTCATCAGTCCCAGGGTCAGCACCTATACCGAGCACGAGTCCCGCCTCATCAGGATGCCCATCAACCTGGTGGACTTTGCCACCCTGCCCGCCGACGAGCAGATCATGAAGGTGATGATGATCGATCCCGAGCCCCAGCTCTCCCGTGCCATCTCCCAGCTGCCCGCCGAACTCTACGAACGCTACACCGTGGTGCGCAGCGCCCCCTACTTCCTCGAGTTCATGAACAAGCGCAGCAACAAGGGGACCGGCGTGGCCGCCCTGGCGGAGCACCTCGGCCTGACCGCCGACCAGGTGATCGCGGTGGGGGATGCGGGCAACGACCGCCACATGATCGAATATGCCGGCCTCGGGGTCGCCATGGGCAACGCCACCGACGAGATCAAGTCGCTGGCACAGCACATCACCAGCCGCAATGACGACGACGGCGTGGCCAGGGTGATCGAACGGTTCATCCTGAACGCCTGACCAAACGACAAGGGGCCTTTCGGCCCCTTTTGCTATCCGGCCCTCTGGGTCAAATGTTTAATATATCCACCATTCCACATCCCCCCTCGCCATCCGCTCCCCTGCAGGCCCCTTAAAACGGGACTCAAGCTGGCTTTGTTATGTTTTTTATTAACATAACCGCATCATTTCGTTTGACATATTGAACGGCCTTGGCAGACTGGGAACAGGATCCAGGCTGTCGTTGCCCAGGCTGACCGACGATTCTGGTACTGCGGCACGACCCTGATCCCATGACCATGCCTTGAGGCATGCCTTTGCCAGCATGGCGCGGCAAGGGCCTTCCCAAGGCGCAGGATGAGACCGCCAAGGATAGCCAGGTGACCTATGCCAAACCCCAGTTCCCAAACCAAACCCGTCGTGCTGATGACCATGGGGGCCCAGGCCCGTAGTGGCCACGCCTACCAGGTAATGACCCACAAATACATCAAGCCCCTGGTGGAGATCAGCGGCTGCGTGCCCCTGCTGGTCCCCACCTGCTGCGGCACCGAAGATCTGGAGCAGTATCTGGATCTTGCAGATGGCGTCTACCTGAGCGGCGCCGGATCCAACATAGATCCCGCCCTCTACGGCCAGGAGAACCTCACCCCGGAGAAGCCCCAGGACAGGGACAGGGATCTGTTCGACATCCCCCTGGTGCGCGCCGCCATCGACAGGGGACTGCCCCTGCTCGGCATCTGCCGCGGCATGCAGGAGATCAACGTGGCCCTGGGTGGCGACATTCACCAGAAGGTCTATAGCGAACCCGGCTATGCGGATCACAGAGAGGATGCGGACGATCCCGTGGATGAGCAGTATGGCCACAGCCACCAGGTGAGCCTGGTGCCCGGTACCTGGTTTGCCGATCTGATGGAGGAGGAGCAGATCCCGGTCAACTCCCTGCACGGCCAGGGGATAAAGCGGCTTGCACAGGGGCTGGCGCCCCTGGCCCACGCCGAGGATGGTTTGATCGAGGCGATCCATGCGCCCAGCTTGCCCCAGTTCACCCTGGCGGTGCAGTGGCACCCGGAGTGGAAGGCGAACGACAACCCCCACTCCGTCAAGCTGTTCAAGGCATTCGGTGACGCCTGCCGCCAGTACCGGCAGCAGGCGGGCTAGTCACCAAACCCCTTGGTCTTGAGCCTGGGCAGGGAGCCGCGGGCAGGACGCAGGGTACGGCAGACATCCAGCCCCTTGAGGCCCCGTTGTATGTGATCTGGGGCCTGTCCGAGCACGGTGCCGTTGCCGCGATAGAGGCGGGCCTCCTCCAGCTCGAACAGCTCGCCGCCGATCAGCAGCTGCTCGCGACCCTCCACCACCTTGCCCCGCTTCAGGGGCAAGGTCATGTCCACCAGGATCTCGCCGGTGGCACACCCCTCGCGCCAGAGCGCCTCATCCGAGAAAGAGGAGATGGTGATCTCCCGCCAGGAGCCATCCCGAAACTCCACCCGGTAGCTGTCGCGCAGCAGGTCGCACCCCCCCAGCACCAGGGGGATGGCCAACCAGATGACACTCTTCATTCCACTCACGCCTGCACTCCCTTGTCAGTTCGCGTCAAGGATAAATAAACCGCCTCTCTGGCGCATCTTTTTCCCGGTGGTCGCTCCCCAGCCCGCGCCACCTCCGGCGCCTCTTGCCCGATGCCCGCTCCCGCCTAGAGCAGCAGCCCTGCCAGCTCGTGAAGCGCCCCCAGCTCCACGTCCGGCAGCAGGGAGAGCGACTGCCATGACTGGCCGCGCTCGTTGAGCCAGGCGGCGCGAAAGCCGTGCAATCTGGCCCCCAGCACGTCGGTCTCCGGGTGATCCCCCACGTGGAGGATCCGGCCTGGCGCGAGCCCGAGAGCCGCCTGCACCTGCATGAACATGTCCGGCGCCGGCTTCATCCGGGCGCCCGCCCCCGCCTTGCACACCAGCGTGAAGTAATCCGCGAGACCAGCCTGGACCAGGTCGAGATTGCCGTTGGTGATCACGGCCAGGGGATAGCGCCCGGCCAACTGCGCCAGCAAGGCGTGGGTCTCGTCGCTCACCTCGATCTTCGAGCGCTCCGCCAGGAAGCCGGCGAACACCGTCTCCGCCTCCAGCGCCGCCTGCGAGGGGGCCATGCCCCCCTGCACCAGGGCCTCGCGGATGCCGTGCAAGCGCGCCAGGCTGACATCGTCGCGCAGCTCCGGCCGGCTCAGCAGCAGCTGGCGCTTGAGCGCCAGCCAGCGCGGTTTGTCGAGCATGGCGGTGGCCAGGTATTCGCTGCGCAGGTGGCTCAGCATCCACTGCTCGGCCCGCGCGATGGCGGGGCCGTTGTCATAGAGGGTGTCGTCGAGATCGAAGGTAATGGCGGCCACCGGCTGCCAGCGACGGTAAAACTGCATGGCTACTCCTGTTTACTCTTCATCCGGCGCGGCGGGATCCCGCTTGGCCCTGGGATGAGCGCTGTCATACACCTTGGCCAGATGCTGGAAGTCGAGGTGGGTGTAGATCTGGGTAGTGGAGAGATCCGCGTGGCCCAGCAGCTCCTGCACCGCCCGCAGATCACCGGAAGACTCCAGCATGTGGGTGGCGAAGCTGTGGCGCAGCTTGTGGGGATGCACGTGGGCGTTGAGCGCCTGCTTGTTGCCCCAGCCATCGAGCCGCTCCTGCACCGAGCGGGCCGACAACCGCTGCCGGCGCTTGGAGACGAACAGCGCCTCCGGCTCGTCGCCCGCCAGCAGTGGCCGCACCTTGAGCCACTTCTGCAGCCACTCCACCGCCATCCGCCCGATGGGCAGCACCCGCTCCCGGGATCCCTTGCCGGTCACCCTGAGCTGGCGATCATCGAGCTTCACGTCCGCGAGGTTCAGCCCCACCAGCTCGGCGAGGCGCAGGCCGGAGGAGTACATCAGCTCCATGATGGCGCGATCCCGTACCGCCAGTGGATCCTGCTCGTCGGTGATGTTGAGCAGCTGGTACATCTCGTCCACGTCCAGATTCTTGGGCAGGGGCCGCCCCAGCTTGGGGGTGGCGATGCCCCGCGCCGGGTTGGCGCTGATCCGCCCCTGGCGCACCTGCCAGTCGCAGAAGCTGCGCAAGGCGGAGAGCTTGGTAGCGAGGGAGCGGGGCGCGAGCCCCCCCTTGTGCATCCGGGTCACCAGACTGCGCACCTGGCTCGCCTCGAGCCGGGCCCAGTCATCGAGCCCCAGCCTCACCAGCTCGGCGGTCATGGCTTCCAGGTGGGCCTGATAGTTGCTGCGGGTGTGGGGGCTGAGCTGGCGCTCGACCCTCAGGTATTCGATAAAGGCCGCGAGCTCGTCAGCCAATGCAGTCGGCAGAGGCTCGGCGGCAGGCGGCGCCTTGGCAGGTGATCGGGGCGGTGCCTTAGCCACGGGCCAGCTCGGGCAGGCGCAGTTGCAGCAGGCGACCCAGCTGGCCCAGCAGCAGGGTGTCGTTGTGGGGGGCGAAGTGGCTGGGATCCGAGCTCGCGAAAGCCAGCACGCCGAGATCGCCGAGGCGCATCAGGGCCACCGAGTTGACCAGGACGTCGTTGCCGAACAGCGCCTGTTTCTCGCTCTGGTTGAGGCGGCCGAAATAGTAGTCCGTGCCCGGCAGACGCTGCCCGAGCAGTTGATCGAGCAGCCTGCCCTCTGCCAGGAAGCGCTGCTCCGGGCCGCTCAGCTGGAACTGCTTCGGGCTGAGCCAGAGCCGCAGGCCGGTCAGTCGCAGCCGCTGCACGAAGGCCTTGCCCATCACGGCGCTCAGCTCGAACAGGCTCTGGCAGCCATAGATCTCCCCATAAAGGTCGGCGTAGATCCGGAAGATCCGCTCGTTCTCGCTGGCGACCCCCATCAGCTCGGTGATCTCCTGCTCCAGCTGCTCGATGCGCTCGCGCTGCCTGTCCAGCTGGCGTTCCACCAGGGAGATGGCGCCCTTTTGTGCGTGGGGAATGCGGATCCGGTCCAGCATGGCTCCGTGGCGTTGGAAAAACTCGGGGTAACGGGCCAGGTACTCCAGCACTGTGGCTTCATCCACCAGTGATTCCTGCCGTTTGAGTTCGCTCATAACTTGGTTGATCCATCCGAAAAAGGGGCCAAGGGCCCCGACATTGACATGTGGCGGAGCGGGGCCCTCCCCGCTCGCTGTCTACAACTCTATCTGGCCGTCGAACACGTGCTCGGCCGGGCCCGTCATGTAGACGGGCTGGCCCGGCCCCTTCCAGGCGATGGTCAGCTTGCCACCCGGCAGGGTAACAGTGACCCGCTCCTTGAGCTTGCCCTGGCTGATGCCGATCACCACGGCGGCGCAGGCGCCGGTGCCACAGGCCAGGGTCTCCCCCACCCCGCGCTCGAACACCCGCAGCTTGATCTCGCTGGCGTTGACCATCTCCATGAAGCCGACGTTGACCCGCTCGGGGAAGCGCTCGTGGCGCTCCATGATGGGCCCCAGGGTCTCCACTGGCGCATCGGCCACCGAGGGCACCTCGATGACGCAGTGGGGATTGCCCATGGAGACGGCGCCGCACATCACGGTGTGCTCCTGGGCCCGCAGCAGGTAGGTCTTCTCCGCCTTCTGGGCCCGGAACGGGATCTTGCCCGGCTCGAACTGGGGCACTCCCATGTTGACCGTGACCTGGTTCTCCCCTTCCAGTTGCAGGGTGATGCGACCCCGGGCCGTGCTGACCGCGATGCGATCCCGGTTGACCAGCCCCTTCAGGCGCACGAAGCGGGCGAAGCAGCGCGCCCCGTTGCCGCACTGCTCCACCTCGCTGCCGTCGGCATTGAAGATGCGGTAGTGGAAGTCGAGCTCGGGATCATAGGGCGGCTCCACCAGCAGCAGCTGGTCGAAGCCGATGCCGAAGTGGCGATCCGCCAGTTTCTTGATGATGTCGTTGCTGAAGAACACCTTCTGGGTGACGCCATCCACCACCATGAAGTCGTTCCCGAGGCCGTGCATTTTTGAAAACTCAATCAACATCGCGCGTTCCTGTCTCACCGTTAATCACGCTCTCACATGGAGGAACGCTGACATTCCATACCTATCACGGCAGCAAGTGCTCGCCACGCCAGAGATCGGCCAACTGCTCGCGCTCCCGGATGAGGTGGGCCTGGTCACCGTCCACCAGCACCTCGGCCGCACGGGGGCGGGTGTTGTAGTTGGAGGACATGGTGAAGCCGTAGGCCCCGGCGGAACGCACCGCCAGCAGGGAGCCCTCGGCGATGGCCAGGGTACGCTCCTTGCCGAGGAAGTCGCCGGTCTCGCACACCGGGCCCACCACGTCGTACAGCGCCTTCTCGTGGGTCGCGCGGCTGTCCACCTCGATGATGTTCATCCAGGCGCCGTAGAGGGAGGGGCGCAGCAGATCGTTCATGCCGGCGTCGATCAGGGCGAAGTTGCGGGTCTCGCCGGGTTTGAGGAACTCCACCCGGGTCAGCAGCACGCCGGCGTTGGCGACGATGGCACGGCCCGGCTCGAACAGCAGGGTCAGATCCCGCCCCGCCAGCTTCTGCTTGAGCGCCTCGGCATACTCGGTGGGGTGCGGCGGCTGTTCGGCGCCATAGTTGACCCCGAGGCCGCCGCCCACGTCCAGGTGATGGATGTGGATGCCTTCCGCCGCCAGCTCGTCGATGAGCCTAAGCAGCTTGTCCGCCGCTTCCATAAAGGGATTCAATTCAGTGAGTTGCGAACCGATGTGGCAATCCACCCCCTTGATCTCGATGTGGGCCATGGCCGCCGCCTTGCGGTAGATGGCGGGCGCCTGCTCGATGGGGATGCCGAACTTGTTCTGCTTGAGGCCGGTGGAGATATAGGGGTGCGTGCCCGCGTCGATGTCGGGGTTGACCCGCACCGAGACCCGCGCCTTCTTGCCCATGCTGCCCGCGACCCGGTTCAGGCGCTCCAGCTCGGCTTCCGACTCCAGGTTGAAGCAGAGGATCTCTTTTTCCAGCGCCAGGCGCATCTCGGCCTCGCTCTTGGCGACGCCGGAGAAGACCACCTTGGCCGGATCACCGCCCGCCGCCAGCACTCGTGACAGCTCCCCGCCGGAGACGATGTCGAACCCCGAGCCCAGGCGGGCCAGCAGGTTGAGCAGCGCCAGGTTGGAGTTGGCCTTGACCGCATAGCAGATCAGGTGGGGGATGTCGCCCGCCGCCTGATCGAAGGCGTGCCAGTGGCGTTCCAGGGTGGCGCGGGAGTAGACGTACAGCGGGGTGCCGTACTGATCGGCGAGCTGTTGCAGGGGAAGCTGTTCGACCTGAAGCTGACCGTCGGCGTCGTAGTTAAAGTGATCCAAGGGGGCGGTTCCTTCCTAGATTATTGCGGCGCGGCCTCTAAGGCCGGTGTAGCGGTCGCAGGCGAGGCGGCTTGCGGTGTACTCTCTGTCTTGGGCTGTGTCTGCTCTGCAGGAGCGGGCTGTTCGGCCGGCGGCATGTAGAGCGGCCCCGTCAGGCCGCAGGCGGCCAACCCGAGCGACAGCGACACGGCAAACAGGCACTTGGTAAGCTGGGTAATCATAATGGTTCGCTGCGAAAAAATTTTTGGCCCTCTATAATCGCACTCACATTGTTAAAAGCAACAGGATAAACCGATGAAGGATCACGAGTATCACGCCCTGACCGACGCCTTTTTCCAGTACGTGGAAGACGTTATCGACGAGGGGTATCCGGATATCGACTGCGAACGGGCCGGCGGCGTGCTGACCCTGAGTTTCGAGAACAAGACCAAGGTCATCATCAACAAGCAGGAGCCCCTGCACCAGATCTGGGTCGCTACCCGGGAGAACGGCTTCCACTTCGAACTGCGTGGCGACAGCTGGATCGACAACCGCTTCGGCGACGAGCTCAAGACCCTGCTGACCCGTGCCTGCACCAGCCAGGCAGGCGAGCCCGTGGTCTTCCCATGATCGACCTGCACCCCCAGGGTTCCCGCCATGCGGTAGTCTGGCTGCACGGGCTGGGTGACTCCGGCGCCGGCCTCGCTCCTCTGGTGGACGCGCTGGCCCTGCCCGCCGGCTTGCCGGTGCGCCACCTGCTGCCCGATGCCCCCGAGCGCCCCATCACCATCAACATGGGCTACCGGATGCGCGGCTGGTACGACATCAAGAGCTTCGACGACCCGGCGGATCGCGCCGTGGCCTCCCATGTACACGAATCGTCCACCCGGATCGCAGCTCTGCTGGATCAGCTGATGGCCGAGGGCTTTGCCCCCGAGCGCATCGTGCTGGCCGGCTTCTCCCAGGGGGGCGTCATCGCCGCCGACACCGCCCTGCGCTATCCGGCGCAGCTGGCGGGCCTGCTCTGCATGTCCACCTACCTGGCGGCGCCCGATGCCCTGCTGGGGGAGATGAGCGAGGCCGCCCACAGCCTGCCCATCTGCTACATGCACGGCATCTATGACGACGTGGTGAACCTCTCCATGGGTTGGGACGCCAAGAACCGGCTGGAAGCGGCGGGGCTCTCCCCCGAGTGGCACGAGTACCCCATGCGCCACGAGATCTGCCGCCCCCAGCTCGACGACATCCGCCGCTGGCTGCTGGCCCGCCTAAGCGTCTGATTCTCGGACCACGAATATGACAACGGCCTGCATGATGCAGGCCGTTTGCTTTCATCCCGTTGACGATGTGCGCGGCACATCCGCCCCCATCACCCCACTTCCCGGGCCGCCCCCGGGTTCTCCCGCTGCGGGCTCTGGCTGCGGTAGGGGATCACCTCCAGCTTGTCACCCACCTGCACGATTTCGTAGTACTGGGGCAGGTTGAAGTTGCTGAACTGGCCCGCATGGCTGAAGCGTTCGTGGCCCGAGGTGTAGAAGCGGTTCACCCCCTGCACCAGCTCGTCCTTGTTGCCGGCGAAGTGCTGGTAGATCTCCACCCGGTTCGCCTCGTCCAGGATATAGATGTTGGTGCCTGCATCCCGGGTATCGAAGAAGAACTGCACCAGCCCTTCGCTCGCGTAGGCGTCGACGATGCCGGGCAGGTGCTGGCTGTGGGTCTTGTCGAGGCGCAGCGGCAGGTGATCCAGCTTGTTGTGGGAGATGTGGCGGTAGAAGTCGATGGCATTCTCCAGCTTCTTGACCGACACCCCGCGCCGCTCGAAGAAGATGCCGTACTTCTCCTTGCCAAGCGCCAGCGTCTTGACCAGCTGCTGCTTGTCCCGGGCCAGGCGCAGCTCGATGCACTCGGCCACCAGTTGCTGGAAGCGGGAGCGCACCAGGGAGCGGAAGTGCTGGCTGTAGCAGAACACCTCTATCATCTCGGGGGCCGCGGCATCCTGGTGCATCTTGCCGAGGATGGTGGTGAGGGCGTCCACCACGGCCTCCTCCCCCTCGAAGTGCAGGGTGCGGATCTCGCTCCAGGAGTTGCGATACACGAGATCCACCGAGCCCACCAGGCACTCCTGGTTGCGACCGAAGGAGAAGACATCGGCGGCGTTGGCGTCGAACTCGATCACCTGACCGACCCAGTGGCTGGACGGATCCGTCTCCAGGTTCAGGAAGATGGAGAGCTGACGGATCTCGCACGGCCGGCTCAGGGCCAGGTTGGTGGCGCGAGGGTACTTGACCGGGAAGGTCCCGGACAGGTCGCGGCAGAACTGGTGCAGGTTGTCGATGTGCAGATCCGAGCCCTGGTTGAACAGGTGCACCCGGGACTGGGGCGTCAGCAGGCCGTTGAAATAGGCCCAGGCCACCAGCTTGCTGATGTAACCGTTATATTCGAGCGGCGCCCGACCTATGATGTCGGCGGGCTCGAGGGAATGCTTGTAGAGATACCAGCCGGCACGGTTCAGGCGGCCGTGGGGCACCTGCACCAGGCTGAGGTCCGGCTCGCCGAGATCCGGCGCTATCTTGAGGTTGATGCGCTGCACCTTGCCCGGCAGGCTCTCGAACGCGGCATAGAGCTTGCGCGACAAAATGCCGATGTCTTCCGGGTTGATGGACTCGCTGATGTTGTTGCGCCGGGCGAACTGGATGAGGTTGCGGTAGCTCTGCATCAGGGCCTCCAGCAGCTCGGCGTAGGCCACCTTGACGTCCTCGACCTTCCACTCCTGGCGGTGATCCAGGTGGTGCAGGCGCTCCGGGCTCCAGCCCCAGTAGGCCACCAGCTGGGCCATCTGCTCACGGCGCCAGTCCGGGGAGTGATCCTCCTTGGGATGGCTCAGGCCGTCACACACCTTCAGGTAGAAGCAGCGGCGCACCAGATCCAGGCGCTGCATGTCGCCGATGGACTTGAGGTAGTTGGTCACCTTGTCCAGCATCAGGCAGTAGTTGTCGAGGCGGTAGTGCATGCCCTCGTTGTGCTGGAACCAGTCGCGGCTGGTCACAGACAGCAGCCGGGTGTTGGGGTACTCGTGGGAGTAGGCCTCCATCAGCACCGACTTGAGCACCGCCTTGTAGGGGGAGTCGATCCCCTTGTAGAGCTGCCACAGGGCGGAACCGAAGTACTCCTCGGCAGGAATGCGGTTGAAGCCCCCGAGATCGAGCCAGTCGTCCTGGCTCAGCTTGCCGTGGGCGAACAGACCCTTCACATAGTCGTCGTAGTGATCGTCATACTCGGCGGGCACCAGATACCAGAGCAGCCGCTTGCCCGCGATGTGCATGGCGCTGCGGTAGAACTCGTCGAGTAAGAGCAGGTGCTGGGCGCTGCCGCAGCTCTCCCCTTGCATCTGGGCATCGTTGCGCTGGCGGAACTTGTCTTCGGGGATCAGGAAGAAGTTGAGATCGACCCCCCGCTGCTCGGCCCACAGGGAGAGGTGATGGCACTTCTGCTCCAGCAGGGCGAGGCGTTCGCTCGACAGGCCGGCCACGTGGCAGACCCAGATATCGAGATCCGAGTGGCAGCACTGCCCGATAGAGGAGGTGCTCCCCATGGAGTAGAGGCCCTGGATGGACTTGTCGTGGGTGCTGAGCCCCCCCTGGCAGTTCGCGTTCTGGCAGAGATCCTGGATGAAGGCCTGCTGGGCGTCGTTTGCCACGAAACTCCAGATACCATGAGGCACGTCCCCTGCCACATAACCGGGCAGCAGGGGATGATTGAAGTGCAGCATGACGGGCAGCAGTTGGAAAACCTGCTGCCCGTACCGGCTCATGAGATCCAGCGCTCGTTGCGTCTTGAGACGATTCAGCTCGTCGTAGCGCGCCACCAGCGTGTCGAGTTTTACCAGCAATGCCCTACCTATGGGGGAAGAGAAATGACGCACCAAAACGGGGAGACGTCAAAAAAGTGTGATCATGTTAACAATGCAAACAGCGGTGGTAAACAAGCCCGCACACAATCACCGGATTATTTCTGAGCACTGCCTTAACGGTATCAATGGAAAGCAATAAAACACTGTATTTTCAGTGTCTTAAAATCAATTTTTGGCGTAATGAAAATTCTTTTCAACTGCCGTTTTTGAGCTTGGCCCCGCTTTTGCGGGCTGCGCCATGAAAGCCCCTGCAAAGGGTGGTAAGATCGTTTTCCTCTCTAAAGATGAAACAACTGATTGATATGGCAGCCCGAACCCTGAGAATTGCCACTCGCAAGAGCCCACTGGCCCTGTGGCAGGCCAACTTTGTGAAAGATCGGCTGGAGGCGCTCCACCCCGATCTGCAGGTCGAACTGGTGCCCATGAGCACCCAGGGTGACAAGATCCTCGATACCCCGCTCGCCAAGGTCGGTGGCAAGGGATTGTTCGTCAAGGAGCTGGAGACTGCCATGCTCGAAGGACGGGCCGACATCGCCGTCCACTCCATGAAAGACGTGCCGGTGGAGTTTCCCGAGGGGCTCGGCCTGCACACCATCTGCGAGCGGGAAGACCCGCGCGATGCCTTCGTCTCCAACCGCTTCACCGCCATTGACGAGCTGCCGCAGGGGGCCGTGGTCGGCACCTCCAGCCTGCGCCGTCAGTGCCAGTTGCGCGCGGCCCGCCCGGATCTCGTGATCCGCGACCTGCGCGGCAACGTCAACACCCGCCTCGCCAAGCTGGATGCCGGTGACTACGACGCCATCATCCTGGCCGCCGCCGGTCTGAAACGGCTGGAGATGGCCCACCGCATCACCGCCTTCATCGAGCCGGAGCAGAGCCTGCCCGCCAACGGCCAGGGGGCGGTCGGCATCGAGTGCCGCCTGGACGATGTTGAGCTGCACGCCCTGCTGGCGCCGCTGGAGCACGCCGAGACCCGCATCCGGGTGCTGACCGAGCGCGCCATGAACCGCGCCCTGCAGGGGGGCTGTCAGGTCCCCATCGGCGCCTACGCCCTGGTAGAGGGAGAGGAAGTGTGGCTGCGCGGCCTGGTGGGTAGCCCGGACGGTGCCCGCGTCATCCGCGACGAGATCCGCGGCCCCCTGGCGGACGGCGAGGCCCTGGGAGAAGCGCTGGCCCGGCGTCTGCTGGCCGACGGGGCAGACACCATACTGGCCGAGGTCTACCGGGCATGAGTCCGGTCAGGATCGGATCATGGCCACCCTGCCGGGGCGCGGCCTGATGGTCCCCCTGGTGGTGCGTCCGGCCGCCCAGGCCGCCGAGCTGACAGCCCTGCTGCGTCAGCATGGTCACGCTCCGCTCTGCTGCCCGCTGCTGGAAACCCGGCCGGGCAGCGAACTCGCCCGTCTGCCCGAATGGCTGCCTGCAGCGGACATCGTCATCGCCGTCAGCATGCATGCCGTTCATTTTGCACATCATTTTCTGTTGCAAACTGGTCTGACCTGGCCACATATTGATTACTTTGCGGTCGGTCAGGCAAGCGCGGATGCCTTCGCCGAGGCGGGCATCCAGGCCCTGTGCCCGGACGACCCCCGCAGCGAAGGCCTGCTGGCCCTGCCGGCCCTGCAGGAGGTGAGCGGCAAGCGGGTGCTGATCCTGCGCGGCAACGACGGGCGGGATCTCATCGCCCGGACGCTGGCCTCACGCGGCGCACTGGTGCACTATTGTGCCACCTACGAGCGCCACTACCCCGACCTTGACGGGGACGCATTGACCCGCCGCTGGCAGGGGGCCGGCCTCGACAGCCTGCTCGTCACCAGCGGTGAACTGCTGCAGCGGCTGCTGGCGCTGGTGCCCGGCCCGCAGCACCCCTGGCTTTATGACCGCCTGCTGGTGGTGCCCAGCCCCCGGGTGGCCGAGATGGCCGGGGAGGCTGGTTTTACCCGTATCGTGATTGCCCAAGGTGCATCCAACCAGGCTCTGGTGGCCGCCCTGGAACTGAGGAAGATGGAATGACTGAACAGCAAGAAGTCCAGCCGAGTGCCGCGGCCCCCGTGGTCGACAACAACCAGCCCGGCCAGAAGGCCCCCAACGGCAAGAAGGGCGGCTCGGGTGCAGTGCTCGGCGGCATCGCCATTCTGCTGGCCCTCGGCCTGACCGGCGGCCTCTATCTGCACGGGCACCAGAATGCCGTCGCCCAGAAGGCCGAGCTTGGCGCCCTCAAGCAGCAGCTGGCCGACGCCATGGCCAGGCTGGATCAGAACAGCAGCAAGGACGCCGAACAGATCGCCGGCCTCGACAAGCAGCAGCAACTGCTGCAGGGCGAGCTCAAGGGTCTGCAGACCCGGGTGCTGGATCTCAACGACAAGCGCCCCAACGACTGGATGCTGGCCGAGTCCGAATACCTGGTGCGCATGGCGGGCCGCAAGCTCTGGCTTGAGCACGATCTCGTCTCCGCCATCACATTGCTCGGCAACGCCGACGAGCGCATCAGGGCGCTCAACGATCCCAGCCTGATGCCCATCCGCCAGGCGCTGGCGGAAGACATCGCCAAGCTCAAGGGGATGCCGCGGGTCGACCGCGAGGGGCTGACCCTGAAGCTGGCCGCCCTCTCCGACCAGATCGAACTGCTGCCCCTCTCCACCGTGAGCATGCCGGAAGCAAAGGCCGAGCCGGACCAGGCGGTCAGCGCCAATCCCAACGAGTGGGAGAGCAACCTCAAGAAGAACTGGGTCAAGTTCACCGAGAACTTCATCACCATCCGTCGTCGCGACGGCGCCGTGGAGGCCCTGCTCTCCCCCCAGCAGGAGATCTTCCTGCGGGAGAACCTCAAGACCAAGCTGTTGCAGGCCCAGCTCGCCGTCTACCGCGAGCAGCAGACGCTCTACACCGACAGCCTGGACAAGGCCCAGCGCTGGCTGACCCAGTACTTCGATGCGGACAACAGCGCCACCCAGTACATGCAGTCCGAGCTCGACAAGCTCAAAGGCGAGCAGATCCAGTTTGACTACCCGGATCAGTTCAAGACCCAGGCCATGCTGGAGCAAGTGCTGAACGAGCGCCTGCAACGCATCCTGGCCGGCAACTGAGGAGGAGACCATGATTCGTCTGATCGTCGTGGTGGCCGTCATGGTGGCGGGCCTCATCTTCGGCCCCCAAGCCTCCGGCAACAAGGGTTACGTGCTCATCTCGCTGGGCAACTACACGGTGGAGTCCTCGGTCACCAGCGCGGTGATCCTGGCGGTGCTGTTCTACGGCGCCCTGCTCATCGTCGAGTGGCTGCTGGTCCGGGTGTTCGGCCTGCGCCGCAAGACGCAAGGCTGGTTCGGTTCCCGCCGTCGTCGCAAGGCGAACCTGCAGACGGTGAATGCCACCCTGGCCATGGCCGAGGGGCACTACAACCAGGCCGAGAAGCTCCTGATCAAGGGGGCCGACAACAGCGACACCCCGCTGCTCAACTACCTGAGTGCGGCCCGGGTAGCCCAGGCCCGGGGCGATGATGTGCGCCGGGATCACTACCTGCAGAAGGCTCAGGAGGAGAACCCCAAGGCCGAGCTGGCCCTGACCCTGATCCAGACCCAGCTGCAGATCGAGCAGGGGCAATACGACAGCGCCCTCGGTCGCCTCGAGTCCATCTATGCCCTCCATCCGCGCCATCCCATGGTGCTGGATCAGCTGCGCCAGGTGTATCTGGCCCGCCAGGAGTGGCCTGCCCTGATCGATCTCGCCCCGACCCTGCGCAAGGTGGGCAAGCTGACCGCCCACGAAGAGGAGGCCCTGTTGCACCAGGCCTGGTCCGGCCGTCTCGAGGCCGCCAGCGAGGCCCTGGAGACCCTGCGCCCCGTCTGGCAGGAGATGCCCCGCAAGCTGCGCCAGGAGCCGGCGCTGCTGGCCAACTATGGGGATCACCTTCGCCGGCTGGGGGCCGATGCCGAGGCCGCCGAGCTCTGGCTGGAGGCCCTGCGCAAGGACCCCTCCCCCGAACTGTTCACCCGCCTGCCCAGGCTCAAGCTGGATGACTACCAGCCCATGCTGACCCTGCTCAAGAAGAGCCAGGATCAGCCCGGTGCCCAGGCGGCGCTGGCCCGGGTCTACCTGCTGGCAGGTCAGCTGGACGACGCCCAGCAGCTGCTGGAGCAGGAAGTGGCCAAGGCGCCGGATGCCGCCCTCTACCACGCCCTCGGGCAGGTGATGGACAAGCGTCGGCTAACCAACAAGGCCAACGAGTACTACCGTCAGGCGCTGCAACTGGCGGACGTCTGATCGGGCGCATCTGCCGGAATATCTGCCAGAATGTGAAAAGAGGCCGCGATTGCGGCCTCTTTTTTTGTCCGGGTTCTCTGGCGGCCTGCGCCTCAGGCGGTCAGCCGCTCCAGCTCCCCGATGAGCCAGATCGCCTCCTGGCGGTGGGAGCCGCAGACGTCCGCCATGGGCCGGAAGCCGCCGCACACCGCCGGGCGCTCCGGCTGGCCGAAGATCTTGCAGCCCAGCTGCGCATCGAGCTGCATGCAGGGCACACCCGCCGGCTTGCCATCCGGCATCCCGGGAATGGCGCTGCTGATGCTGGGGGCGATGCAGCAGGCACCGCAACCTTGACGACATTCCATGTGATCTTTTCCTCTGTATGGCACCGCAGTGTAGCAAGGAGTCCGGTTTCTCCTAAGCCTTATCCCTGCCCGGGCAACATGGCACCTGGCAGACAGCAAAAAGCCCGGCAGTGCCGGGCTTTTTGCTACGGGAGTCAGCGCATCACAGGATGATGTCGCGCACCACGCTGTCCTTGCGATCCAGGAAGTGGATCGACTTGATGCGGCGGATGGTCCGCGACTTGCCGCGGATCAGCAGGGTCTCGGTGGTGGCCATGACGCCGTCGCTGGTGATCCCTTCCAGCAGATCACCCTTGGTGATGCCGGTGGCGGAGAAGATAACGTTGTCATTCTTGGCCAGATCTTCCAGCTTGAGCACCTTGTTCACGTCGATGCCCAGCTCCTCGCAGCGCGCGATCTCCTGCTCGCCCAGGGCGCGAACCTCGGGGCTGTCACCCTTGACCTGGTGACGGGGGATCAGGCGGGCCTGCATGTCACCATCCAGGGCGCGGATCACCGCCGCCGAGATCACCCCTTCCGGGGCGCCACCGATGCCGTAGAGCATGTCCACTTCGCTGTCCGGCAGACAGGTGAGGATGGAGGCGGCCACGTCGCCGTCGGGAATGGCGAACACCCGCACGCCCAGTCCCTGCATCTCCTTGATTGCCTTGTCATGACGCGGCTTGGCCAGGGTGATGACGGTCAGGCGGGAAAGCGGCTTGCCGAGGGCCTTGGCCACGGCCTTGAGGTTCAGCTCCAGGGCCTGGTCGAGGTCGATGGCGCCTCTGGCCTTGGGACCCACGATCAGCTTCTCCATGTACATGTCGGGGGCCTTCAAGAAGGAGCCCTTGTCGCCAACCGCCAGCACCGCCAGGGCATTGGCCTGACCCATGGCAGTCATGCGGGTCCCTTCAATGGGGTCGACCGCGATGTCCACGGCGTCGCCCTGACCCGTGCCCACCTTCTCGCCGATGTAGAGCATGGGGGCTTCGTCGATCTCCCCTTCGCCTATCACAATCTCGCCATCGATCTGGATCTGATTGAGGATGTGACGCATGGCCGCCACGGCCGCGCCATCGGCGATATTCTTATCACCACGTCCGAGCCACTTGTAGCCAGCCAGTGCCGCCGCTTCCGTCACTCGGGAAAATTCGATTGCCAGTTCACGTCTCATCGCATATCCAACCTTAGGAGCTCGAAAAACGGGCGGCATTCTATCACAAGGGCAAACCTTTGCGCGTAAAAGTGGCGGTCAGCCACATAAATCGCGGTTTTCATCCCGCTGACATGAAACCGACACGGTTTGTTCACCGTGCGGTCACCCCGCTGTCATCTACCCCTCCTAGCATGGCCCCGTCTTTCAAAACAGCAGCTTGCAACACAAGGGATCATGATGAAAAAGCTCACAGTAGTCGCATTGGCACTCACCGCCGCCTTCCAGGCTCAAGCCGTCGAAGTCTACAAGAACGACAGCACCCTGCTCGACCTGTACGGCCGCATCTACGCCGGCCAGTTCTTCGGCGAGAAGAAAGAGCTGGATGCCAACGGTGACATCAAGAACGAATACAGCGACAAGCAGGGTGCCAACCAGTTTGTCCGCCTGGGCGCCAAGGCAGAGAGCGAGATCAACCCGGGCCTCAAGGCACTGGCGCAGTATGAGCTGCAGATCTACATCAACGACAGCGAGAAGACTGTCAGCGAGAACTCCGACAACATGCGCACCCGCCTGGCCTTCGCCGGGGTGGGCGCAGATTGGGGCACAGTGACCTTCGGTCGCCAGAAGGGGGCCCCGGGCTTCCTGGCCGACTGGACCGACGTCTCCCTCTCCGACGGCTACGGCAACGACGCCCTCGGCGCCAAGACTGACACCTTCGCCACCAACCGCGCCGGCTCCGTGCTGAAGTACTCCGGCCTGTTCAACGGCTTCCAGGTCGACACCAGCTACAAGTTCGACGGCGGTGACACCGAAGAGACCACCAGCAAGGACAGCGATGCCGCCTACGGCGCCGCCGTGGCCTACACCTTCCCGTTCAACCTGTCGCTGGGGACCGCCTACAACGTGGGCATCCGCGACAAGAGCGGTGAAGAGGATGCCAAGCTGTGGCTGCTCTCCGCCAAGTACGACAACAAGGCCGTCTACGCCGCCCTGAGCTATGCCGACGGCAGCGACTTCCTGGCCACCGGCAAGGATCACACCGGTTGGGAAGGGGCCCTGGGTTACAACTTCGAGAACGGCTTCGGCCTGATGGCCCTGTGGAACAAGCAGAAGGTGGAGCAGTCCGGCAAGTCTGACTACGACTCCATCGACTACTACACCCTGGGTGCCCAGTACAAGTTCAACAAGAACCTGCGCGTCATCGGCGAGTACCGCATCAACAATCTGGACAGCAATGACAGCGGCAAGTTGAACACCAAGGATGACTTCCAGCTGGCAGCCCGCTACGACTTCTAAGTCAGGCTCCAGAACACGGCGCGCAGATCTCTCTGCGCGCCGTTTTTTATTGCGTCAGGCCAGGGGCTTTTGCACCGACACCAGCAACAGCATGGGGCGCTCAGCCTCCTCCGCCAGGGCCGGGTTGGCGGCGATCTGCGCCGCCGTCGGCCCCCACTCCTCCACGCGGCGGATCTCGAATCCTGCGGCGATGAGCGCGTTGAGGTAGGTGCCCAGGGTGCGGTGGTACTTGATCACCCCGTCCGCCAGCCAGTTGCTGGTCCGCTTGCCCTCGGCCTGGTAGCCATTGACGGGCCAGGAGCGGCGCCCCTCCCCGTCCACCAGCCAGCCCTGGGGCTGCGGGCTGGTGAAGATGGGGTGCTCCACCGAGAACACCAGGCTTCCCCCCGCCACCAGCGCACGGTGGATCTCCGCAAACAGCGGCGCCACTTCCGGCAGATAGTGCAGCGCCAGGGAGCTGTAGATGAGATCGAAAGGCTCATCGGACAGCGCAAGACCGTCCAGATCCCCCTGCCGATAGCGGATGGCCTCATCCCGGGTCAGCTCGGCGGCACGGGCCAGCATCCTGGCGGAGAGATCGATACCGACTACGTCGGCAGCCCCGAGCTCTCTGGCTGCCCGGCAGAACCAGCCATAGCCGCACCCCAGATCCAGCACCCGCTTGCCGGCCAGCGCCGGCAGCATGGCCTGCAGCGCCGGCCACTCCGGCGCCCCCGCCAACCCCTGCTGCGATCGGGGCAGCTGGGCATAACCTTCAAAGAAACCTGGGTTGTCATAGATATTTTGTGACATGTCACGTCTTCCTCGTGGATGTTGCCAGCCTGTCCGATCGGTGGCCCGGCCCTTGCCAAGCATACCCGTCGGCCAGCGCCGGCCATAAAAAAAGCAGAGAACCCGGGCGGGCCTCTGCTCTGTCTCGCGCCCGCAACCTGGCTGCGGGCCAACAAAAAAGGCCATAGACGAGGCAGCGTCTATGGCCTTTGTTCAGTCGTACGGCAAGGGCCCGGATCCCGCGATAAAGGGGATCCGGCCGGCGCAATACGATGAATGGGTGGGAGGCTCAGGCCTCCCCGGGCTCCGGACAATGCTTCATCGCGCGCATCTGTACGGAGTTCACTCGGGTCACGCGTTGATCCGAGGCATAAAGGGTCATCTCGTTCACCTGGCCAAGGCTGGCCGTTGAAAGAAGGAAATCAGCTGGCGCCACTCTAGGGGCTGCGAGCCCGGGAGGCAAGCCCGGCAGATCATGTTTGCCGCCCGGCTTACCCCAGCGTCTTCTGCCAGAACAGGGCCCGGCCCACCTCGGGTGTGAGCTCATAGCCTGCGAATCCGCTCGCCCGGTAGGCGGCCTGCGCCACCCGGTTGCCCTCCAGCACCTCTAGGGTCAGCTTGCAGCAGCCGAGCTCCCGGCCGAGCCGCTCCACCTCGGCCAGCAGCCGTTTGCCGATGCCGCGGCCACGATGGGCCGGGTGCACCGCCAGGTCGTGCAGGTTGAGCAGGGGCTGGCAGGCGAAGGTCGAGAAGCCCTCGAAGCAGGTGGCCACGCCGGCCGGCTCCCCGTCCACCCAGGCCAGCAGCACGTGGGCACCGGGGCGATCCGCCAGGGCCCGGGCCAGATTGGCCTTCACCTCGTCGGCCAGGGCGGTCCCGCCCCCCATCTCGTCCCTGGCGTATTCGTCCAGCAGCGCGATCAGCGCCTCCCCGTGACGGCTGTCGTGCAGATCGGCCCGGATGATCTCTACCATGTCTCTCTCCCTGTCCCTGTCGTGAGCGGTACGCCGGCGGCGTCGTGTCGCCATGGTAACCGGGCCGCCCGCCGGCACCAAGGCGGATACCCCCGCCCGGTGAGGGCCTGTCATCCCCTCCTGCGGCATCCATGTAGTTTTCTTACATCTTCTCCTTGCAAGGCAAATGAAAATCAATATCATTGGCATCCCCCAGCACTGGGGACATCAATAACTACAAATAAATCAATAAGTTCAGGCCAACAGGTCGACAAGAGTCACACCTAGATGCATAACTCCAACTCCCCGCGCGCCCTGCTGGGCGTCGCCTTGCTGGCCTTCTGTGCCAGCGCCCGCGCCGAAGACGAGACCCTCACCGTGGTTGGCAAACGCAGCCAGCACGAGGAGGTCGCCACGGCCACCCGTACCAACACCCCGGCCAAGCTGGTGCCCCAGACCATCGACAGCGTCAAGGCGAGCGAGCTGACCGCCTTCGGCCAGCCCACCCTGAGCGAGGCCCTGACCGGCATCCCCGGCGTCAACGCCAGCGGTGACACCCGCTTCGACGGGGTCAACATCCGCGGCTTCAGCGCCAGCAACGACTTCTATCTGGACGGTCTGCGCGACGACATGCAGTACACCCGCGACCTTGGCAACATCGAGCGGGTCGAGGTGCTCAAGGGGCCGGCCGCCGTGCTCTACGGCCGTGGCAGCACAGGCGGTATCGTCAACCGGGTCAGCAAGACGCCACAGAAGGGGCAGGCCTCCAGCGTCACCGCCCGCATCGGCAGCTTCGACAGCCAGCGCCTGGCCGCCGACCTCAACGGCGAGGCGGGGGAGCGGGTCCAACTGCGCCTCAACCTGGCCCAGGAAGACAAGGACAGCTTCCGCGACGACGTGACCAGCAAGCGCACCCTGCTGGCCCCCTCCGTCAACTGGGAGATCAGCGACAGCCTGAACTGGCTGGTGCAGTACGAGCGCAACGAGCACGACCGCACCCCGGATCGCGGCATCCCCGGCGTCGATGGTCGCCCGGCCGACGTCCCCATCGAGAGTGTCTACAGCGACACCCGCCGCGACTTCATCGATGACCTGGCCCAGTCCACCCGCTCCCGCTTCACCTGGGACATCAACGATCAGTGGCAGCTGCGCCAGCAGCTCGGCTACACCACCCTCGACAGCCAGTTCGACAACACCTATGTCACCAGCGTCAAGGGCGACAAGGTGACCCGCGCCCGCTGGCAGCAGGATCTCAAGGCCAGCAGCCTCACCAGCAACACCGAGGCCGAAGGCCTGCTGCAGACCGGCCCCGTCGAGCATCGCCTGCTGGTCGGCCTGGAGCAGGGCTGGCAGGAGCGCACCCCCAAGCTCTACCAGAACGCCAGCGCGATCCCGGCCGGGGATCTCTACGATCCGGGCGCCCTGCCCACCTACGACGGCGCCATGAAGCTTGCCAGCGACGCCCACCACAGGGTACGCGGCTACGGCCTCTACGTGCAGGATCAGCTCAGCCTGGGCGACTGGCACCTGCTGGCGGGTCTGCGTCGGGACGACTTCACCGTCACCAGCCGCCGCAACGACCTGAACAAGGAGGAGACCCTCTCGGTCACCAGTCTGAGCCCGCGCCTGGGCCTGGTGTGGAACCCCATCGAGAATCACGCCTTCTATACCTCCTACAGCAAGACCTTCACCCCTGTGGGGGGGGAGCTCATCGGCATCACCCCGGGGGACAAGAACAACCACCTGGATCCCCAGCACACCCGGCTCTATGAGGGCGGTGTGAAGAGCGACTGGCTGGATGGCCGCCTGGCGACCACCCTCTCCCTCTACCGGCTGGAGATGTACAACAAGCGCAGCAAGGATCCGCTGGATCCCACCCTGGTGCTCCTCACCGGCCTGCAGCGCACCGACGGCATCGAGCTGAGCGCCCGCGCCCAGCTGACCGACGAGTTCTACCTGCGCGGCGGCATCGCCATCCAGGATGCGGAGCAGGTCAAGGCGGACGCGGATCTCCAGGGCAAGCGGCCGATGAACGTCTCCCGCCAGAACGGCCAGCTGTTCGCCGGCTACCAGAGCGGCAAGCAGGGCTGGTTCGGGGAGACCGGGGTGACGGCAGTGGGGGATCGCTTCGCGGACAACGCCAACACCACCACCCTGCCCGGCTACGCGCGCTTCGACGCCCGCGCCGGCTACCGCTGGTCCCAGTGGGAGACCCAGCTGAGCGTGGAAAACCTGACCGACCACGACTACTTCGTCAGCGCCACCAGCGCGGCCCAGATCATGCCGGGCACGCCCCGTCAGCTGAACCTGACCGCCGCCTACCGCTTCTGATCCTCCCTGTTTACCGACCCCTCTGGCCAGCATTCGCTGGCCAGATTGTTATGAAGCACCGAACGATGACACACAGAAAACTCCCCCTGCACAACAACAAGTGGGTGCGCCGCATCCACGCCTGGGCAGGCTTTGCCACCCTCACCCTGATCCTGCTCTATGGCCTCACCGGCCTCTGGCTCCAGCACAGGGCTGTGCTGCCCCTGCCGGGCCCCCACACCGCGAAATCCAGCGAGGAGATAATGCTGACCGCCCCCCTGGCCAGCCCGGATGAATTGAAAACCCTGCTGCAACGGCGTTATGCCGACGTGTTCGAGGAGGCCCGCCCCCAGATCACCCCGCCCCAGATCCTGCCTACCCCGACGGGTCCCCTCACCCTGCCGGCCCGCTGGGAGCTGCGCGGCGTCACCCTGAGCGAAAGCGTGGCGGCCAGCTATGTGGAAGGCACCCTGCTGGTGCGCACCGAGTTGCAGCAGGCGAACTTCGCCGCCAGCCTCAACCGGCTGCACCGCGGCATGGGCACGGGCCTCTCCTGGCAGCTGTTCGGGGATCTGGCGGCCCTGGCCATGCTGCTGCTGGCCCTCACCAGCCTGCTGATGTGGAACAAGCTGCACGGCCCGGCCGGGCGCGGCATCGCCCTGCTGCTGCTGGGGGCCCTGGCCACCCTGCTGGTCGCCCTGCTCTGAACGCGGCCCGAAGCCGACGCGGCGTAACACCCCGTCGGCACAGGTAACAAAGGGTAACCGGCGAGGGACGGGTTCACAGTTGTCGGCCGGCGCGCTGGCCGGGGTCGGGTGGGGCTGCTAGGGTGCGCCAACACCCCGAACGCCGCGAGGAATCATGCGCATCTCCAGCATCGAATGCGGACGAGTGGTGGCCATCCTGGCCGTGATGACCATTCACCTCTCCCCCTTCAGCAACCCCTTCGACCCCGCCCTGTGGGACGGCACGCCCTACCCTCTGGCCGGAGCCATTATCAACCAGCTCTGCCGCTTCGCGGTGCCGCTCTTCTTCCTGTGCGCCGGCTACTTTCTGCAACCCGCCCTGGTCGCGGGCCACCCCCTGACGGTGGCCCTGCGCTACTGCCGCCCCCTGCTGGGACTCTGGCTGGCGTGGAGCCTGCTCTACGTGCTGGTGCCCTTCAATCCGCTCGCGGCGGTGACCGAGGGCTACCTGCCCGCCATGGCGAGCCAGTGGCAGATGCAGCTCGGAGATCACCTCAACGTCTGGTGGGTGGGCGGCATGATCCACCTCTGGTTCCTGCCCGCCCTGATGCTGGCGGTGCTGATCCTGGCGCTCTGCCAGCGCGCCGGGCTGCCGAGGCTCGCCCTGGTGCTCGGCGCCCTGCTCTTCGGGCTGGCCCTGCTTGGCGGCTCCTATGGCCCGCTGCTGCCGGGGGGGGAGTGGGCCCTGCTGACCCGCAACGGCCCCTTCTTCTCCCTGTTGTTCGTGGCCCTCGGCGCCGAGTTGCGCCACCGTGCCTGGCGCCCGGACGGGCGACGCTGCGCCCTGCTGATGGTGGCGGGAATGGGGCTCTACGCCCTGGAGGCCTGGGGGCTGTTGCGCTTTGCCGCCGTCCCCCTCAACCGCCACGACTTCCTGCTGGGTTCGCTCCCCTGGGCCCTCGGCCTGTTCGGGCTGCTGCTGGCGAACCCGGCGTGGGGCAAGGGCAGCTGGCTCGAGCGCCAGGCCCCCAAAGTGCTCGGCCTCTACTGCCTGCACATGATGCTGGTGGTGTGGCTGATGATCTTCGGCCCCCAGGGCAAGCTGGTGTGGTGGGAGCTCGTCAAGGTGCCCGTGCTGCTGGCGCTCACCCTGCTCGCCTATGGGCTGCTGGCGGCAAACCCGCTCAGTCGTCGGCTGCTGCGGGCTCGCTAGAAAAGACAGGTTCCGATCCGGCCAGCAGATCGCCGTGGCTCAGCGCGAAGTCGTGCATCTGCTGTAGCAGGGGGATCAGGGCGACCCCGAGCGGGCTCAGGCTGTACTCCACCCGGGGCGGCACGTCGGGGTAGAGGGTGCGGATGATGACGCCGTCGCTCTCCAGCTCCTTGAGCTGGGCGGTGAGCACCTTCTGGCTCACCTCGGGCAGGCAGCGGCGCAGGTCGCCAAAGCGCAGGGTCCGGGCGCGCAGATGAAACAGGATGGCCGGCTTCCATTTGCCGGCCAGCAGGCGCAGCACCCGGTAGGCGGGACAGGGCAGTGAGGACACGGGATAGCTCGCGAGTGGTTACTTTGCGGTAACTATGCCACGAAAATGTGCCTTCTTGCAGCCAAGATGCCGGCTTCCTATGATGCGGATTCCATCATTCCCCCGAGAGAGGTTCATCATGCCCAGCCTGCTGCAGATCCATTTCAACTTCCCCGCCGCGATGATGGGGCCGGCCCTCACGAGCGCGGCCATGCCGCTGGCCGAGTCCATCACCCGGGAGCCGGGCTTCATCTCCAAGATCTGGACTGAAAACCCGCGCACCGGCGAGGCGGGCGGCATCTATCTGTTCGAAGACGAAGCGAGCGCCCTCGCCTACGCCACCATGCACGAGCAGCGGGTGCTCGCCATGGGGGCCAGCGCGGTGCAATACAGGGTATTCGACGTCAACGAACCCCTCAGCCGTCTCACCCGCGGTCTGGCCTAAATCCTTCCCCCAGAAGCAGCCGGTAGCGGGTCTCCCCCTGCCAGACAAAGCCCAGCCGGCCAAACAGCCGCTGGCTCGGCAGGTTCTGCGGCTCGATGTCGGCCAACAGGCTATGGATGCCGATCTCGCGGGCATACCCCATCACCGCAGTCAGCGCCTCCCCCATCAGGCCCTGGCCCCAGTGGCGCCGGGCCAGCATGCAGCCCATCTCTGCCTGGCAGAGGTGTTCGTCGAAACTGTGCAAGCCGCAGGTGCCGATGACACGGCCCCCCTCCCGTGCCGTCACACCCCACTCCAGGGACTCCCCGGCGGCCAGCATGCGCGCCACGCTCGCCAGCATCAGCCCCACGGTGGCCGGTTCGGGAAACGGCGGCTCTCCGACGAAGCGCATCACCTCGGGATCCCCGTAGATGGCGAAGAGGTCCGCGCCGTCCTGTGGGGTGAGCGGGCGCAGCAGCAGTCGCCGGGTCGACAGCAGGGGCAGTGTGCGGGGCAGGGATGGCAGTGGGTTCAAGGCGCAGGATCCTGTTGGAGGCGTCCTGCCATCATGGGACTCAGAACCTCGGGGTCAAGCCGATATTGGCCTGCCACTGGGTGATCAGCACCCTCCACCCCCATTTTTTGCGCCGGCTCACCATGTTCATCTCGGATTAACCTCGCCTCCGTAAGCTGGCGGCGCCACAGCGGTGGCGTCAACAGGATGAGGATCCCAGGAATGGTTGCCACGCAACTCAACGACCCACAAAGCACGCTCTCCGATACCCTGAGGGCCACCGCCCACGCCATCGAGGAGAGCCACATCAGCCTGCGCCAGATGCTGGCCTTGGTGGGCGAGCAGGGCATGCTGCTGTTCTGCGTGCTGCTTACCGTCCCCTTCCTGCTGCCGGTCTCCATTCCCGGCGTCAGCACCCCCTTCGGCCTGCTGATCCTCTTCATCGGCGTCGGCATCACCCTCAACCGGGTACCCTGGCTGCCCGCCTTCCTGATGGAGCGCCGCTTCGCCGCCGAGCACCTCAAGCCGACCCTGCACAAGGGGGCCGATCTGCTGGCCCGCATCGACCGCTTCATCCGGCCGCGCCTGCTGATCCTGACCGGCAGCTACGCCATCAACCGCTGCAACGGCCTGCTGATCATGCTGGCGGCCCTGTTGCTGATGCTGCCGCTGGGCGCCATTCCCTTCACCAACGCCATGCCCGCCTGGGCCATCCTGCTGCTGGCCATCGGCATGCTGCAGCGGGACGGCCTCTTCGTCGCCCTCGGCTACACCCTGGTCAGCGCCACCCTGGTCTGGTTCAGCGTGCTGGCCATCGGCCTGCTGATGGCTGGCCAGAATATCTCGACCCTGTTTGGCTGACCCGGGCGGGGGCCGACAACGACGAGGGCGACCGTGTCAGACAAACAGGGTCGCCCTCGTTCATCAGACCTCTCGCCCCCTCAGGATTCCCCGTCGTGGGCGATGCGGTTTCGCCCGCCCCGCTTGGCCCGATAGAGCCACTCGTCCGCCCGGGCCAGCACGGCGCCGAGCTCCTCACCCGGCCGGATCAGGGTGGTGCCCAGGCTCACTGTGACGGGAGCCGGATCCGGCGCCATGGCCGCCACCGCGGCGCGGATCCGCTCCGCCACCTTCAGCAGTATCCCCTCGTCGATCTGCGGCAGCAGGATCAGAAACTCCTCCCCTCCGCTGCGCACGAACAAATCCTCCCCCCGCAACTGGGCGGCCACGCACTCGCAGACCCGGCACAGCACCTCGTCTCCGGTCTGGTGGCCGAAGCGATCGTTGATCTGCTTGAAGTGATCGAGATCCAGCATGATGAGGCCGGTGAGCTGCTGGCCCTGCACCCTGTGGTGGTAGTGCTCGAAGAAGAAGTGGCGGTTGTAGAGGCCGGTGAGCTGATCCGTCTCGCCGAGTCGCTTGAGCCGCTGTTGCAGCTCGTGCTGGCGGGTGATGCTGCGGGTCACCCAGGCCACCGCCCGCTTGCCCTCGTAGAGGGAAGGCAGCGGCGCTATCTTGCCCTCGAAGCGCTGCATCCCCTGGGGGCCCGCTTCGGCATCGATGCCGTCCACCTCGGCAGGGGAGAGCTCGTACTCCACCACCTGCACCTGACCGCTGGCGAGGGCCTGCGCCACCTGTTCCATCACCCACAGAGCCTTCTCCTCGGGCAGCACGTCCAGCAGCCGCTTGCCGACAAGCGGGTTGCCGTTCTGGTAGGACTGCTGCTCCACCCCGCCGATGTATTCGATGTAGTAGCCATCCTCGCTGAGGATGAAGACCGGGTCCGGCAGCTGGGCCATCACTTCATAGAGTTGTACTACTGAGAGCGCCATCCAAGCTCCTTGCTGTCTGCGGGTGAGGCCTCGATACCCCTGTTATACAGGACTCATCGAGTGTCGCACAGGGGGATGGGCGGGCAGCGCCTTGGGAACGCAGGTGGCACAGGGCCGGCGTGTGAAGAGGGGTCGCACGTGGCTTGCTGGCAAGGCCGGATCCCCCCGCGAGGGAGGGGGCCCGGCGCACAGTGGGGATCAGCGGGGAGCGGAGCGGCTCCCATTCCAGAGCAGCTCGCCGCTCTTGAGATCCATCAGGCTCATGGCGAGACGGTAGCGGCTCCCCTCGGAGACGAGATCTCCGTAGAGCATGTAGCCGGCGCCGGTCTGGCGACCCAGGCGCACCAGGGAGGCGGGGTTCATGCCCCCCTGCTGGTATTCAAGCTGACCCGTGATGGCCGCCACCTGGCCGGGGTCGGCAAAGCGAAAGCCGCTGTTGGCCTGGATGCGCTGGATCATGGCCACCGCCATGGGCTGGGTGCTGAAGGCCTCCCCCGTGCCGTTCTGGGGCGCCATCAGCAAGAGCACCGGGCTGCTGCCCGCGATCGACTGCACCTCGGCAGACTTCAGGAAGGCATCCGCCATGGAGACCGCCAGCCCCGTCGGCGCCACCGGCTTGGGCGCGGGCACCGGCTCCGTCTTGCCGGGCTGGGTCACCGGCTTTTGCGGCTGGGTCACCGGCTTGTCCGGTTCACCGACCGGCGCCGGGGTCCCCCCATAGGGATTGACCGCACAACCGCCCAGCATCAGGGCACCCACCATCAACAAGGAACGCAGCTTCATCTTTTTCTCTCCGCCTGAAGTTCGCAGGACGAACTTCGCCAACAATCCAGTCCATTTTGCGGAGCCAGGCTCCGCCTCCCCTCCATGCTAGAGACAAACCCGCCCCGGGTCGATGCGCACATGGTCAGGGGGCGACAAAGGCTGGCGAACCGGCAGCGCACAAAAGGGTGGCACGGCCCCACCCGGTTCCGTTAGGGTAGCCTGAGCCCAGACGCCAGAGGAGCCCCCCATGCACGGACCCGACCCCGCCAACCCGCACCCCATGGCGGGCTTCCCCCAGGTGTGCTTTATCAAGAACACCATCAAGGGGCCCAATATCGAGGTGGGTGACTACACCTATTACGACGACCCGGAGGATTCGGCGGGCTTCGAGAGAAACGTCCTCTACCACTTCCCCTTCATCGGCGACAAGCTGATCATCGGCAAGTTCTGCGCCATCGCCCGCGGGGTGAAGTTCATCATGAACGGCGCCAGCCACCAGACCTCCGGCTTCTCTACCTACCCCTTCTTTATCTTCGGCAACGGCTGGGAGCATGCCGTCCCCACCCCGAGCAGCCTCCCCTACAAGGGCGATACCGTCATCGGCAACGATGTCTGGATTGGCTATGACGCCCTGATCATGCCAGGCGTCCAGGTCGGTAACGGCGCCATCATCGCCGCCCGCGCCGTGGTCACCGGTGACGTGCCCGCCTACGCCGTGGTCGGCGGCAACCCCGCCAAGGTGATCCGCTACCGCTTCAACGATGACACCATCGCCCGTCTCAACGCCATCGCCTGGTGGGACTGGCCGGTGGAGCGGATCAGCCGGAATTTGAACTTGATCGGCGGCGGGGAGATTAGTGAGTTGGAGACGGTGGGGTTATAGGGAGTAATCAGGGCGAATAGGGTAAGACTCGCATCAAAAAATGTGCGGCTGTAGTGGTAAAACGTCGTCACCAAGTAGGTGCAGCTCATAACAACACTGGGTATATCACATCAAAAGACTCCAATGCTTCATTCATAATTCCATCGGAAGTACACTGGTCTACATGTCATGATAGTAATTTTGATAGTTTTCAGGAGAAAGCGAAACAATGATTGATAAACTGACAGCGTTTTCTGACTATTTCATAAAGATACCAGCTGCATTCTTAGTAGCCATTATATCTGTTCTTGGTCTCATTTTATTTTTGCCAGAAGAATACTCTAAAACTCTAGCTGTAGACGGCTTTAGAAATGAATATAGAGTTTTTTTGGGCCCGGCTTTTTTACTCACGCTATCATTTTGCGCAGCCAGACTATTCCATTTTTTGATGCAGGGATATCGTCAGAGACAAACACTCAAGAAACGACAGGCGGCACTTCATAATTTGACTCCAGAGGAAAAAGGTTACCTGATAGCATACATAGAAGAACAGCAGAACACGGTTTATGTTGGTATAGATGATGGAGTAATGGCTGGACTACGTGCAAAAGGTATTACCTATCTGGCAGCAAGCATGGGGGACATGCTCAATGGCTTTGCATTTAATCTACAACCTTGGGCTCGTGAATATTTGGATAGGAATCCAAGCTTATTAGATGGCTATACTGGAGCTCCAATGACTCCGCGCCAAAAGTTGCATTCAAGATGGTAGACCTAACAAGTAAATTAACTACACACCTTCTACATCTATCATGGTAGAAACTACAACCGTCATTTAAGCGTTATGTTGAAGGAGAGTCTAGACGATTCGTAGCCTAAGAAAGGGACAGACATCAATTGAAATTTGGTACAAATATGGGGCTGACTCTATAGGCGCTAAACAAGCTGAGATTGGACTTATGGATAAGCATGCAACATTCCGAATTAGATTGTCTCCGGTGGATAAAAATCAATCACACGATGCTGATAACATTTTTATAGACAATCTAGAAACAATATCTAAAGTTATAATTTGGGACGAGCATATTCGTAAGAACACTAGTAAATTCATCAATTCTCACTCGGAGGAAATTTCTTTTGTAAACCTTGAGATAGTTTATAAAAAAAGGCATGCATTTTCTTCTGGTTTAAGACCTCTAGATGAGGACGGTTTGGAATTTTATATAAAAAACACTTAACTAATTTCATTTGAACAACCGCGTAGCGGGGTTCAACAATATAAGTTCTTATAATGATATCTATCATAAAAGCAAAGACAGGAACGGCATTGCTCCTCCCTCTTATTCGCTGAGGCGAGCCCGCTTGTCCAGGCCGCGAGACAGGATGTCGAGCGAGCGGCGCGGGGCCATGGGCCAAATCGGAAAAGGGTGAGCGCAGCTCGACCCGATTTGGCGCGAGAACAGGGATGTTCGAAGCGGACTTTGGCCGAAGCCATGGATGGCGAAGGCCAAAGGCCCGTCGCCGCGTGCCGTCGGACAAGCGGGTGAGCCGAAGGCACCCGACGTAAGTCGGGCGAATAAGCAGGGGAGAAGATCTTTGGTGCATTTTTTGAAAAGAGCGGGTCTTTCCAAAGTCACTCGCCCAAGCCCGAAGGGCGGGCGAAACCCCGTCGAGGCCAGCGGCCTCGCATCCCATGCGGCATAGCCGCATCAAGACCCCTCCCCAGCCCTCCCCTTCGCAGGGGAGGGAGCCAGGTGCTCGCCACAGGCACGGAGTCTGGCTGGACGCCCGAATGCCACCTGCAAAGGGGGTCGTGGCCGCCCCTATCGGCCCAGGAAGGGTTCCCAGTCCTTGAACACCGGCTGCAACCCCGCCTGGCGCACCGCGGCGGCCACTTCGCCCACCGGGCGATCGTCGTGGATGGCGAACTGCTCCAGCTCCTCTTTATCCCCCTCGGCATAGCCACCCGGCTGGGTGCGCGACTCGGCCGACATCTGGGTGATGCCAAGGCGCACCGCGCCGTTGCGGAAGGTGGCAGACTCCCGGGTCGAGAGCGACAAGTCCAGCGTGGGCGAGAAGAGGCGCCAGGCGCAGATAAGCTGGGCCAGCTGGCGATCCGACATGACCACGGCAGGCTCCAACCCGCCGGTACAGGGGCGCAGACGCGGGAAGGAGAGCGAGTAGCGGCTCTGCCAGTGGTGGCGCTCAAGCCAGGCGAGGTGCTCGGCGACAAAGTAGCTGTCGGCGCGCCAGTCCGATGAGAGACCGATCAGCGCCCCCAACCCTATTTTGTCGATACCGGCGCGGCCGAGCCGATCCGGCGTGGCGAGGCGCCATGAGATGTCCTGCTTGTTGCCGCGCAGGTGGTGGCGGGCGTAGGTGGGTGCGTGGTAGGTCTCCTGATAGACCATGACCGAATCGAGGCCGAGGGTCTTGAGCTCGGCATATTCGTCTTGCGAGAGGGGCTGCACCTCCATCCCCACCGTGCTGAAGTGGCGGCGAATGATGGGCATCACCTCGCGAAAATAGGCGAGCCCCACCTTGTGCTCGTGCTCACCGGTCACCAGCAGCACGCTGTCAAAGCCGCGCGCCTTGATGGCCAGACACTCTCGCTCAATCTCCTCGCTATTCAAGGTCTTGCGCTTCAAGCGGTTGCTCATGGAGAAGCCGCAGTAGGTGCAGTCGTTGGCGCACAGGTTCGACAGATAGAGCGGCACATAGAAGCCGATGGTGTTGCCAAAGCGCTGGCGGGTCAGGCGCTCGGCCTCGGCCGCCATCCGGGGCAGGTAGGCCTCGGCCGCTGGCGAGATCAGCGCCATAAAGTCATCCAGGCTGCGGCGCGGGGTGCTCAGCGCCCGCTCCACGTCCGCGGCGGTCTTGGCGCGCACCTGCATCCCCACGTCGTCCCACTCCAGCGCCTGCCATCTATCGATAAAACTCACGCCCTCGATGGGGTCGAAGTGCACGCTCATAGGGCCCCCAGAAAATCGGTGAGCGGGCTGGAGGCCTGGGCCTGCACGCCGCGTGCCCCCAGGCCCGCCTTATAGGCGCTACGGCCTGCCTCACAGGCCAGCGCGAAGGCGCGGCCCATGGCGACCGGGTCGCCGCTCACCGCGATGGCGGTGTTGACCAGCACGGCGTCGGCGCCGAGCTCAAAGGCGGCCGCGGCGTGGCTCGGCGCACCGATGCCCGCGTCCACCACCACGGGCACATTGGCCTGCTCGACGATGATGGAGAGAAACTCCCGGGTCACCAGCCCCTGATTCGAACCGATGGGCGCCCCGAGCGGCATCACTGCGGCGCAGCCCACCTCTTCCAGCCGTTTGCAGAGCACGGGGTCGGCGCCGCAGTAGGGCAGCACCACAAAGCCCTCTTTCACCAGCTGCTCGGCGGCTTTCAGCGTCTCGATGGGATCGGGTAAGAGATAGCGGGGATCGGGGTGGATCTCGAGCTTGAGCCAGTTCGTCCCCAGCGCCTCACGGGCCAGGTGGGCGGCAAACACCGCCTCGGCGGCGGTCTTGGCGCCCGAGGTGTTGGGCAAGAGCTTGACCCCGAGTTGCAGCAAGGGGCTGAGGATATCGTCGTGGGTCTTGCCCGGTTCGAGCCGCTTGATGGCCATGGTGACCAGCTGGGAGCCACTCGCCTCGATGGCGGCAGCCATCAGATCCGGGCGGGCAAACTTGCCGGTGCCGGTAAAGAGGCGCGAAGAGAAGGTGTGATCGGCAATCTTGAGCATGTCAGCCTCCCGCAATGGCAGTAAAGAGGTGAAGTTCGTCCCCATCATTGAGCGGGGTCTCGGCCCAGCGGCCACGGGGCAGCACGGCGCCGTTAAGGGCCACCGCCACCCCCTGAGGATGGACGCCCTGGGCGGCCAGCAGGTCGGCCACGCTCTGCCCTGCCGCCAGCGGCTGGGCTTTATCGTTGAGTCGAATGGTCAAGGTCATGGGGTGATTTCCTTGTGCTGCCTGCAAACCGGGCAGTCGGGATCGGGGGCCAGGGTGAGGGTCTGCCACTGATGGGCCAGCGCGTCGAAACGGCGCAATGAGCCGGCGACCGGGCTCGGCAAACCGAGCAACACTTTCAGCGCCTCCAGCGCCTGCAGGGAGCCCATCACCCCGACCAATGGGCCGGTGACGCCGCTGGTCTCGCAGCTCTCCTTGATCTCGGTATCCAGCGGATAGAGGCAGGCGTAGCAGGCGTGATCGCTGCTGGTGCGCGCCATCAGCTGCCCCTGCCAGCCCACTGCGGCGGCACAGACCCAGGGCTTGCCCTGGGCCACGCAGGCGGCGTTGATGGCCTGACGGGTGGCGAGGTTGTCGCAGCAATCGACAACCAGATCCACCTCTTCCACAAAACCGGGCAGGCTGGCGGCATTGAGGCGCTGGTTGATGGCGATCAGCTCCACCAGCGGGTTGTGTTGGCTAAGGCGCTCGCGGGCCAGCTCCGCCTTGGAGTGGTTGACCGCATCAGAGTCGAAAAGGATCTGGCGCGGCAGATTGCTGGAATCCACCGTATCGCCATCGGCCAGCCACAAGGTGCCGACCCCGGCCCCGGCCAGATAGAGGGCGAGCGGCGAGCCGAGCCCGCCGAGGCCCACGATCAGCACGGACTTATCTTTGAGCCGCGCCTGACCCGCCTCCCCCACTTCCGCCAGCATCAGCTGGCGGCCGTATCTGAGATACTCTTTGTCACTGAGAGACGCGGCATCAGAGCGCATGTTCCACCTCTCTTATGTCAGTGGCCGAACGTGGCTCATCCCCCGCCCCCACGGCAGCCAGCAGCCGCTCGGTCGCCCCCTGCCAGTCGTCACTGGCGGTGATGGCCGAGACCAGCGCGATACTACCGACCCCACTCGCCTTGACCGCCGCCACCCGCTCCTCGCTGATGCCGCCGATGGCGACCGTCGGCCAGTCGCACATCAGGGCGCAGTAGCTGTGCAGCCGCTCCAGCCCCTGGGGGCGCGAAGGCATGGCCTTGGTGTTGGTCGGGAAGATATGGCCGAGTGCGATATAGGAGGGGGCCAGCTCGCGGGCGCGCATCAGCTCGAAGTAGCCGTGGGTAGAGATGCCAAGGCGCAGCCCGGCCGCCTGAATGGCGGCGAGATCGGCGGTCTCCATATCCTCCTGCCCCAGGTGCACGCCCCAGGCGCCCGCCTCGATGGCCTGCTGCCAGTAGTCGTTGATAAAGAGCCGCGCCCCATGGCGGCGACCGAGCGCGACCGCCTCAGCAATGGCCGGCGCCACCTGAGCGGCGGGCAAATCCTTGATGCGCAGCTGGATGGTCTTGACCCCGGCCCCCAGCAGGCGTTTGAGCCACTTGACCGAATCCACCACCGGATAGAGGCCGAGGCTGTGTTCGGTCGGCTCGAAGGGGCCCTGCGGCAGGCTGGCACTGCTTGTCTCATACAGGCCGAAGCGGCGATCCAGGGCTGACCCCGCCAGCACGGCGCGGGGGAAGTGGGCGAGTCTGGTCGGCCAGCCCAGATGGGCGATGGGCCCCGGGCCCGCCCCCACCCCCTGCGCCGCCGCCAGCCCTTGTTGCAGGTAGGCGCGAGCCAGGGTGATGGCGTCTTCCACCGGGTAGTCCTGCGCCACCACGGCCGCAATGGCGCTGGCGTAGCAGCAACCGGTGCCGTGGCCGTGGCGGGTATCGAGGCGCGGCGCGGCGAGCCAGAATTCGCGGGTCTCGTCCTGGTAGTAGTCCAGACACAGCTCCCCGCTCCACTCCAGATGGCCCCCCTTCACCAGCACGGCGCGGGCGCCGAGTTCGCGCAGCCGCCTCGCGGCGAGGCGCACCAGCTCGGGGCTGGTGGCGGGCAGGCCGGTCAGGGCCTCCAGCTCGGGACCGTTGGGGGTAATCAAGGAGAGGCGCGGCAGCAGGTGCTCGCGCACCGCCACCAGCATGCCGGGCTCTGCCATGGGGGTGCCAGTGCTGGCGATGGCCACCGGGTCGTAGACCACGAAGGGGGCCGGGGTGGCTGCCAGTCGGCGAGCCAGCACCTCCACGTGCAGCCGGGTCGGCAGCAGGCCGATTTTGATGGCAGCCGGCGGCAGATCCAGCCCCAGGGCGTCGATCTGGGCGGTGAAGGTCTGCATCAGCACGGGGTCGACCATCTTCACCGCCACCGAGTTCTGGGCCGTGATGGCGGAGATGACGGAGCAGCCGTGCACGCCAAGGTCGTGCATCGTGTGCAAGTCGGCCTGAATGCCGGCGCCGCCGCCGGAGTCTGAACCCGCTATGGTCCAGACCACGGGGCGGGCCTGCGTCACCGCGGACAGGTCGGCGGGGCTGACAGCCCCGCGCTCGCTGCTCACGCCTCCTCCCCTACGGCCTGCTTCAGGGTCGCCGCCTGGTGATAGATCTCCCCGCCGGTCTCCTTGAAGGTTTCCGCCATCCGCGCCATGCCGCTCTCCACCTCGGCCACCACCCGCTCCTGCTGGCCGTCCATGCCGACCATCTTGATCTCTACGGCTTCCAGCTTGGCGGCATAGTCGCGCACGTCCTGGGTGATCTTCATGGAGCAGAACTTGGGGCCGCACATGGAGCAGAAGTGGGCCACCTTGCCGGACTCCTGGGGCAGGGTCTCGTCGTGATAGGCGCGGGCGGTGTCGGGATCCAGCGCCAGGTTGAACTGATCCTCCCAGCGGAACTCGAAGCGCGCCTTGGACATGGCGTTGTCGCGGATCTGGGCGCCCGGGTGGCCCTTGGCAAGGTCAGCTGCGTGGGCGGCGATCTTGTAGGTGATGAGCCCCTGCTTCACGTCCTCCTTGTTGGGCAGGCCCAGGTGCTCCTTGGGGGTCACGTAGCAGAGCATGGCGCAGCCGTACCAGCCGATAAGCGCGGCACCGATGCCGGAGGTGAAGTGATCATAGCCCGGGGCGATGTCGGTGGTGAGCGGGCCCAGGGTGTAGAAGGGGGCCTCGTGGCAGTGCTCCAGCTGCTCGGTCATGTTGCGCTCGATCATGTGCATGGGCACGTGGCCGGGGCCCTCGATCATCACCTGCACGTCGTACTCCCAGGCAATTTTGGTGAGCTCGCCCAGGGTGCGCAGCTCGGCGAACTGGGCCTCGTCGTTGGCGTCATACACCGAGCCCGGACGCAGGCCGTCACCCAGCGACAGGCTGACGTCGTAGGCGGCGCAGATCTCGCAGATCTCGCGGAAGTGCTCGTAGAGGAAGTTCTCCTTGTGATGGGAGAGGCACCACTTGGCCATGATGCTGCCACCGCGCGAAACGATGCCGGTGAGGCGCTTGGCGGTCATGGGCACGAAGCGCAGCAAGACGCCTGCGTGGATGGTGAAGTAGTCCACCCCCTGCTCGGCCTGCTCCAGCAGGGTGTCGCGGAACAGCTCCCAGGTGAGATCCTCGGCGATGCCATTGGTCTTCTCCAGCGCCTGGTAGATGGGTACGGTACCGATGGGGACCGGGCTGTTGCGCAGGATCCACTCGCGGGTCTCGTGGATGTAGCGGCCGGTGGAGAGATCCATCACGGTGTCGGCGCCCCAGCGGGTGGACCAGACCAGCTTCTCCACCTCCTCTTCGATGCTGGAGGTGACCGCCGAGTTGCCGATGTTGGCGTTGATCTTCACCAGGAAGTTGCGGCCGATGATCATGGGCTCAGCTTCCGGGTGGTTGATGTTGCTGGGGATGATGGCACGGCCGGCGGCCACTTCATCGCGCACGAACTCGGGGGTGATGTTCTCCGGCAGTCTGGCGCCATAGCCCTGACCCGGATGCTGGGTGCGCAAGAGCTCTGAGCGCACCCGCTCGCGGCCCATGTTCTCGCGCAGGGCGATGAATTCCATCTCCGGGGTGACGATGCCGGCGCGGGCGTAGTGCAGCTGGGTCACCCGGCGGCCCGGCTTGGCACGGCGAGCGCTGGGCAAATGCTCGAAGCGCAGGTGATCCAGCCCCTCGTCAGCCAGGCGCTCCTGGGTGAAGGTGGAGCTCAGCCCTTCCAGCGCTTCGGTGTCCGCGCGCTCCAGCACCCACTCCTCGCGCAGGCGCGGCAGGCCGCGGCGCACATCGATGGGGGCAGCCTCTTCCCCGTAGGGACCCGAGGTGTCGTAGACCGGCACCGGCTCGTTGGGTTCGAACTGGGGGGCTTCCTTGGTGCCGCCGACAAAGGTGTCGGCCAGCTGGATCTCCCGCAGTGGCACCCGGATGTCGGGGCGGGAACCTTCAATAAAGATGCGGCGGGAGTTGGGGTGAGCCATCCCCTTGAGGTTGTCGATAAAGGTCTGGGCGCTGGAGCGCTGCTCGCGGCGGCTGGATTTGGCGGTATCAGAAACATTGGTAGACATAGCAAAACTCACATTAACTGGTTGAAGTTATGGGTGTTTGCTTGTCTGGAGTTCGAGGAGAAGATGAACTTGCGGCGGTGTGCTCTAGCGGGGGAGTGAGCGATGGGGTTTCTCTTCCCAGTCCAGCCCTGTCGTCCCTCTGCCCTGTGCGGCAGATCCGCGGCCCTGACGGCCCGGCGGGACAACCTCCCCCTGTGCGCCTGTAGCGGCCAGAGGCGGTCTGCCTCTGGTTGGCGAGAAGGTGCTCCTTCCCCGGCGCGGTAACCCGCAAGTTACCCTTGTTTCCCTTCGCAGGTCTTAACCTGATCAGGTTCCACGGATCCCGAATTAACGGTCTCAGCTTAGCGTCGTTCGACGGTCAGCACTCCGACAAGATGGCGCCAGTATATACGGCCTGTTTTTTAACTCAACCATGATTTTCTCACTATAATGAATCTTGTTCATTAACATAGGGATGATGTTTATTATGAACCACAAAAAGACTCTTATTCTTGGCATGTGCTGCTTCGGCTTATATGGATGCGACAGTAGCAATGACAGCAGGACTCTGGCTGAACAATTCGCGTATGATCCTACGACACAGGTTTTTGAAGACGACCCACATACATCAGTATTTATCTCAGCCTTGAAGATGACTGGGCTTGATACAGAAAAGATAAAAAACATATCCTTCAACATCAAAACAAAAAACGGCAACTTTGCCAAACCCGTATCTGTTACATATGATTGGAGCTACCTGTCCAGCAATGGACTATACGAGAGCGCAAATAACAGCTTACAGCTCCCGATATTCGGTCTCTACAGCGACTATCTGAATGAGCTCACGATAGACATTAAGTACATCGATGACAGTATCTACTCATTTCAGAAAGTGATCCCCACGGCTACCTATGTTGATAGTACTGGCATTTATGACAACGTTAGTATCAGTATCAAGCCAATCGCCACACCGAGTTACAGTTATTTTTATCTAAAGGGGGCTCTCAAATCCCCCATCATCATGGATGTCGATGGAGAAGTTCGTTGGGATGCCGACATTAAGAGAGTATCAAGTTCATCTACCTTTATAAAAAATGCATTCTGGACAGGCAACATTAAGAATGCAGCCACTAAAATTGATGTTTTATCTCTATATGGAAAGTCTGACACTTTGCATATCAATGGTACAGCAATGGGTAGTGATGCTTATTTTCACCACAACATAGATCTTGGCAAACAAGGTATATTGATTGAGCTCGATGGTACAACTAACGGCACGTTAAAAATAGAGTCTTTTTTAAGTGAGATAGATGATTCTGGCAATGTGATTAAAGAGTGGGACCTCGGGAAAATATTTTCTGAATATATGGTGCAAGAGGGAGATGACCCCAGCAACTTTGTAAGAGATGGCGTGGACTGGTTCCACATGAATGCAGCCACATATGATCCAACTGATGACACCCTGGTGATCTCCAGCCGGGAAAATTTTGTCGTGAAGCTGGACTACAACACCGGCAAACTGATCTGGCTACTAGGAGATGAGACCAAGCACTGGTACTCCTACCCTTCCCTGCAGAAACTGGCTCTTTCGCTCTCCTCCGGACAGACCCCGATAGGACAGCACGCCGTCTCCATGACCAAAGATGGCAAGCTGATGTTGTTCAACAATGGGCTAAGAAGTTTCAATAACCCTGCCGGCACACCGGCCGGTATAGATCTTGCCAGCAGCCAAACCGCGATCTTTGATATAGACAGCCTAAACAGGACTGCTCAGGTAACCTGGAGCTTCGACGATGGTATCTATTCAGACATCTGTTCCAGCATCTATGAAGACAAACTGGCGACTCAGGGTGATTTTCTCATCAACTATGCTGCTGCCGACAACCGGAGCAAGGTCGTCATTCAGGGCATAAACAAGGACAAGCAAAAACTCTTCGAGTTCACCTATCCGAGCCCAACACCCTGTGCCACCTCCTGGAACGCCATCCAGATACCTCTCGAGCACATACACTTCCAATAAGAGACAAAAATAGCGCCACTCCGTGGCGCTATTTATTCATCTTCCGGATTGGGGATCAGGATCTCGGTGAGGCGGCCCTCTTCATCCCGGCTCAGCACCAGGCGGCGCCCCGGTTGCAGATCGGCAGCGGAGCCGTTCAGCCAGCGGGTCTCTGCATCAAACACCAGCACGCCGAGATCCTGTAGCAGCAATGCCTGGCCCGAGCTCGCGAGCAGCCGATCCTCCGCCCGCCGCCAGTGGCCCTCCTGCACCGGATCCGGCGCCGCGTGGAGTACACGGATCGTCTCGGCCACGCCATAGCGGCTCTGGATGGCGAGGCGCATGCCGGGCCTGAGGGCGTCATCGCCTGCCACGCCGTGCAGTTCGGCGCTGCCGAGTTCGAGCTCAGCCCCCTGAAATTGCAGGCGCACCCCGTCGTTGTGCTCCAGCTCCACCAGCCAGAGCTCGGCGTCGTCGGCGAGGGTGCAGAAGGGCAACAGCAGCAAACACAATGCGGTTCTGGTCATGGCAGGGTGGCCCGGGGTCAGCGCGATGAGGTTTAACTATGGGCCGGGATGCGCGATTTTTCCCCTCGTGGCGCGCCTCAGTCCTCCTCCCTGCATTGGCTCAGACGCATGCCGTCGAACCTGCACTCCAGCTCCAGCCAGCGCCCCTCGAACGGCGCCAGGCTGTCGTCCGAGGTGGTGTAGCCCCAGATCCGCCCCTGCGCTACCGGCCCTTCCAGCTCCATCTCGTCCGCCTCCTCCAGCGGCTCCACCTCGCGAACGAGCCGCCGCGCCCCCTGCGCCGTCTCCTGCACCACCCCTTCCAGATCGACCCAGGTCCCGCCGAGATCGTCCTCATCCAGCCCGTCCTTGAAGCGGGTCTGCTCGTCGAGCACGAAGGGCATGCCGTTGACCATCAACTGGCCAAGCTGCCAGCTGGTGCGGCCAGTGAGCTTGAACTCGGCCGCCTGCGCCAGACCAAAAGGCAATAGAATCAATAACCAGAAGGCGCGGAGAGACTTCTTCATCGGGGATCCTCGGGGTTACACTGGCACACAGGATGACGTATCCGGTGTGAAATGGCCGTGAAATGCCGGCCAGAACCAGGAGATCAAAGCATGAAAATACTGGTGGTGGAAGACAGTCCCCAGGTGGCGGAGACCATCATGGACTATCTGGAGCTGGCCGGGCACAGGGTGGATTGCGCCTATCACGGTCAGGCCGCCCTGCAACTGCTCGCCGAGCAGCGCTTCGACGTCATCATCATGGACGTCATGATGCCCCGTCTCGACGGGCTTAGCGCCGTGGAGCGGCTGCGTGCGGACGGCATCTCGACACCGGTAATCTTTCTCACCGCCCGCGACAGCCTGGAAGACAAGCTCGCAGGCTTCAAGGCCGGGGGCGACGACTACCTGGTCAAGCCATTCGCCATGGAGGAGCTGGAGGTGAGGTTGCAGGCCCTTGCCCTGCGCGGCCCCCGGGGTGACATGGGCGCCCTCAGCTTCGGCGATCTGACGGTAGACACCGCCGAGAGCCGCGCCACCCGCGCCGGAGTGGAGCTCAAGCTCGGCAAGATCCCGTTCCGGATCCTCACCCTGCTGGTGAAACGTGCCCCCCAGCTGGTGACGCGCCAGGAGGTGCTCGACACCGTCTGGGGGGACGAGGAACCGGACTCCGACGCCCTGCGCAGCCACATCTACGCCCTGCGCAGCGCCCTCGACAAACCCTTCCCCACCCCCATGCTGGAGACCCTGCACGGCCAGGGCTACCGGCTGGTGAAACCATGAGTGCCCCTATGCCCCCTGGCCCGCCGCTGCCGAGCCTGCGCCGGCGGCTGATCCTGGCGCTGGGGGGCGCCGGCCTGCTGCTGCTGATGCTGCTGAGCCTGCTGATGGTGGTGGCCGAGGACAAGATGGAGGAGCTGAGCCTGCGCCACTGGCTGGAAGCCGAGGCGACCCGCTACGGCGATGACTGGCTGCGCCTGGGCGAGCTGGCTCCCGCCCCCAGCCCGCGCCAGTTTTCCAGCTACTGGACCGAGGCGGGCCGCCTGCCGGCCTGGCTCAAGGCTTACCGCAACCCCGGCTTCTTCGAACATCAGCTCGGCCGCGAGGACAAACACTTCCTGGTCAGGCCCCATCCGTCCGGCCAGGGGCTGCTCTATCTGGTGTTCAACGACGACGCCGACGACTATCTGGACCCCTACGAAGACAAGCTGCATCTGGTCACCCGGTTGATCGGCCTGGCCCTGCTGCTGGGGAGCCTCGCCTTCGGTATCTGGCTGGTGCGCCACATCACGGGGCCCCTGGAGCGGCTGCGCCAGCGGGTCGCTCATCTCACCCCGGATCAGGGCGATTTCGTGCCCGATGCCCCCTGGCAGGAGCTGCGAGAGATAGAGCAGGCGCTGCTGGCGGGCAAGCGCGAGGTAGCCGCCGTGTTTGCCCGCGAACAGGAGTTCAGCCGCTTCGCCAGCCACGAGCTGCGCACCCCCAACATGGTGATCCAGGGATCCGCCGCCCTGCTCGGCAAGGTGACGGATCTGCCCGCCCCGGCGACCCGTGCCGTGGCCCGCATCCGCGCTGCCGCCGACGAGATGGCCCTGCTCACCGAGACCTTCCTGCTGCTGGGCCGCAAGGAGGCCGTGGAGCGCCCACCCCAACAGGTGGCGCCGCTCATTCGCCGGGAGCTGACCCGCCTCGCTCCCCTGTTGCAACGGGAGACGCTGGACATTCGCCTGCACCTGGACGAGGAGAGCGAGGTACAAGCGCCCCTCTCCCTGCTCGCCATTGCGCTCGGCAACCTGCTCAAGAATGCCTTGAGCTACGCCGAGGGGCACATCGAGATCACCCTGCACGAGCAGGTGATCACCATCAGCAATCCCACGGCGGCAGCGCCGGATCAGATCCTGGGTTACGGCTGCGGCCTCACCATCATCCAGCGCATCTGCGAGAAGCTGGGCTGGCAGATAGAGACCCGGCTGGAAGACGGCATCTTCAGCGCCCGGCTGGCGATGATCCCCGGTGAAACCACGAAGGCATAGCCCCTCATCCCCGACCCTTCTCCCCGGCGATGCAACAGAGTGGGAGAAGGGGGACACTTCCCGGCAAGCTCGCTGCCCTCCAACCCACCCGCCAGATAGCAGCAAGGCGCCCGAGGGCGCCCTGTTTCTACCTGTCTGACACTCGCCCGGTGTTTACTCCGCCGGCTTGTGCTTGCGGCTCGCCTTGAGCTCGAGGAACTCGATGATCTTGCCCGCCACGTCCTTGCCGGAGGCCGCTTCCACCCCTTGCAGGCCGGGGGAGGAGTTCACCTCCAGCACCAGGGGGCCACGGGCGGAGCGCAGGATATCCACACCGGCCACGTCCAGCCCCATGATCTTGGCGGCCTGCACCGCAGTGGCTCGTTCCTCCGGGGTGATCTTGATGGCCGAGGCCTCGCCGCCCCGATGCAGGTTGGAGCGAAACTCCCCCGGCTGGGCCTGCCGGCGCATGGCAGCCACCACCTTGCCGTTGACCACCAGACAGCGGATGTCGGCGCCATTGGCTTCGCGGATGTACTCCTGCACCAGGATGTTGTTGTTGGTCTGGATAAAGGCCTCGATCACGCTCTCGGCGGCCTTCTGGGTCTCGCACAGCACCACCCCTATCCCCTGGGTCCCTTCCAGCAGCTTCACCACCAGAGGGGCGCCCCCCACCATCTTGATGAGGTCGGGGACGTCGTGAGTGCTATGGGCATAGCCGGTCACCGGCAGGCCTATGCCATGACGGGAGAGCAGCTGCATGGCGCGCAGCTTGTCACGGGAGCGGGAGATGGCCACCGAGCTGTTGAGGGCCATGGTGTTCATCATCTCGAACTGACGCAGTACGGCGGTGCCATAGAAGGTGATGCTGGCACCGATGCGCGGGATCACGGCGTCATAGCTCTCCAGCTCCCGTCCTTCGTAATGGATGGAGGGGCTGTGGGAAGCGATGTTCATGTAGCAGCGCAGGGTGTCGAGCACCTCGACCTGATGCCCACGGGCCCGGGCCACCTCGACCAGACGGCGGGTGGAGTAGTTGTTGGGCTCACGGGATAAAATGGCAATATTCATGGAAATGGCAGACCTGATAATCGGACTGGAGAGTATAAGGTGCCATGAACGACTGGCAACGCCAATCCTTTCCCCTCACCATGCGCGGTTCTGCAAGAACCGTACAAAACAGAGGGTGCCGCACTGCAAAAAGGGCCAGACAGGCATCAATGGGGACCGCGCAACCCCTGTTGCAGCGCCAGCAGCAGGGCCACCTCCTGCAGACGGCGCGCCGTGACCCCGCCCCAGCCGCCCGGCGGCACGGGGGCCAGCAGGGTCTGGGCGATGCAGTCGCGATAGAGCGGCCCATTGTGCTCCCAACCCTGCATGCCGTCGGCATCGTGATGATGCAGCCACTCCAGGTTGCCACGGCGAAGCAGCTCGATGCGCCGCCCATCCTTGAGATGCAGACAGAGCCCCTTCTTCTCCACCCCGGGACCGGCGTACTTGTCGAGCCAGAGGATCAGGGGCACCCCCGCCGCCTCGCCGCGCAGGCAGGCACGCCCCTCGGCGGTCTCCAGATCCCCGCGCCGGATGGGCTGCCCCAGGCGATCGCAGACGCCGTCCGCGACCAGACACAGGCTGTCGTCCCCGCCCAGGGCCACCAGCAACTCGCGGATCATCGCCAGCAGGTGGGTGCCGATGTCGAGGATCACCCCGTCGGGGTGGCGCAGTTCCCGCCGATCCGGCTCGCCGGTGGCAAAATTCAGGGCATAGGGATGTCCCGCCTCGTCGAGGCCGCAGGGCTCCAGCAGAAAGCCCTCCACCGCGCTCACCTCGGCGAGGGTGGCGGGCGCAATACCGGCGCCGCCCTGTTCCCGAGGCAGCCAGCCTTCATCCAGCCCGCCAGTCAGCAGCAACCGCTGCACGGCGGTGCGGGCCATCCAGTGATCCAGCGCCAGCACCCGGCCCGCTACCGCGGGGTCTGCCAGCAGGGCGTGCAGACGATCGCGCTGGGCCAGAGTGGCCACCACGGGTTTCTCCACCAGGATAAGGGGAACTGTACTGGCCAGCGCCTGTTCCAGCACGGGCAGGTGCATCAGGGAGGGGGTGGCGATGACCAGCCTGTCCAGGGGCGCGGCCAGCAGGGCCGCCAGGGTCGGTGCAGGGATGACACCGGGCAGAGTGATGGCGGGGTCAAAGCCCCGTATCTCGACATCTGGCGCCAGGGTGGCGAGTGCAGGCAGATAGGCGGTCTGCACCACGGCCCCCAGGCCGACGAATCCAACCTTCATGACAACCTCGATATGGCGTCTGTTCCCGAAGCCTGCCCCGCACGCGTGATGCGGGGCGGGCAGGGATCAGTGCAGGTTCGGCCCCAGCCAGCGCTGGGCCTCCTCCAGGGTCATGCCCTTGCGCACGGCGTAGTCCTCCACCTGATCGGGCTGGATCTGGGCCACGGCGAAGTATTTGCTGTCGGGGTGGGAGAAGTACCAACCCGACACCGCTGCCCCCGGCCACATGGCGTAGGACTCGGTGAGCTGCATGCCGATGGCCTGTTCCACGTCCAGCAGCTCCCAGATGCTCCCCTTCTCGGTGTGCTCCGGGCAGGCCGGGTAACCGGGTGCCGGGCGGATGCCACGGTAGTTCTCGCGGATCAGCTCCTCGTTGGAGAGTGCCTCGTCCGGGGCATAACCCCAGTGCACTTTGCGCACCTGCTCGTGCAAGTACTCGGCGAACGCCTCTGCCAGACGGTCGCACACCGCCTGAATGAGGATGGCGTTGTAGTCGTCGTGAGCCGCCTTGTAGGCCTTGGCGATGGCTTCTTCACCGATGCCGCCGGTCACCGCAAAGGCGCCGATCCAGTCGGGCTTGCCGCTCTCCTTCGGCGCCACATAGTCCGCCAGACAGTAGTTGGGAAAGCCCTGCTTCTCGCTCTGCTGGCGCAGGTGGTGCAGCACTTTTTTCACTTCAGTGCGCGACTCGTCGGTGTAGACCTCGATGCTGTCCCCCACGGCATTGGCCGGGAACAGGCCGACGATGCCGGCGCAGCGCACGCTCTGATCTTTCTCCAGCTGATCCAGCATGGCGTTGGCGTCGGCAAAGAGGCGCGTCGCCTCCTCCCCCACCACTTCATCTTCCAGGATGCGGGGGAACTTGCCCGCCAGCTCCCAGCTGAGGAAGAACGGCGTCCAGTCGATGTAGGGGCGCAGCACCGCGATGGGCACGTTCTCGAACTTCTGCACGCCGGACTCCCGGGGCGCCGGCGGCTCATACCCCACCCAGTCCAGCTGATGGCGGTTGGCGCGGGCCTCCGCCAGCGTGATGGGGCGCGAGCGCGGCTGCTTGCGGGCGTGCTGCTCGCGGGCGATCTCGTACTCCTTGTCGATGCGGGCGACAAACGCTTCCTTGAGATCCGGGCTGAGCAGGCTCTGGGCCACCCCCACGGCGCGGGAGGCGTTGGAGACATAGACCACGGGCTCGGAATAGTTCTGCTCTATCTTCACCGCAGTGTGCGCCTTGGAGGTGGTGGCACCGCCGATGAGCAGCGGCAGCTTGAAGCCCTGGCGCTCCATCTCTTTCGCCACGTGCACCATCTCGTCGAGAGACGGGGTGATGAGGCCCGACAATCCGATGATGTCGGCGTTCACCTCCCGGGCCGTCTTGAGGATGGTCTCGCAGGAGACCATGACCCCGAGGTCAACTATCTCGAAGTTGTTGCACTGCAGCACCACGCCCACGATGTTCTTGCCGATGTCGTGCACGTCACCCTTCACAGTGGCGAGCACGATTTTGCCGTTACTGGAGCCGCCGGACTTCTCCGCCTCGATGTAGGGCTGCAAGTAGGCCACCGCCCGCTTCATCACCCGGGCCGACTTCACCACCTGGGGCAGGAACATCTTGCCGGCGCCGAACAAGTCACCCACCACGTTCATGCCGTCCATCAGCGGCCCCTCGATGACGTGCAGCGGCCGCTCGGCCTGGGCGCGCGCCTCTTCGGTGTCCTCCTCGATGAAGTCGGTGATGCCCTTCACCAGGGCATGTTCGAGCCGCTTGCCCACCGGCCAGCCGCGCCACTCCTGATCCCGCGGGTCTTCGGCCTGGGCGCCGGCACCGCGATACTTCTCGGCGATGGCCAGCAGCTCTTCGGTGGCGTTGTCATTGAGGTTAAGCACCACCGCCTCGACCTTCTCCTTGAGCTCGGCCGGGATGTCTTCATAGATGGCGAGCTGGCCGGCGTTGACGATCCCCATGTCCATGCCGTTCTTGATGGCGTGGTAGAGGAAGACGGCGTGGATGGCCTCGCGCACCGGCTCGTTGCCCCGAAACGAGAAGGAGACGTTGGAGACACCGCCGGAGATCATGGCGTGGGGCAGGTTATCCTTGATGTCCTTCACCGCCTCGATGAAGTCCACCGCGTAGTTGTTGTGCTCGTCGATGCCGGTCGCCACCGCGAAGATGTTGGGGTCGAAGATGATGTCTTCCGGCGGGAAACCCACCCGGTCCACCAGGATGCGGTAGGCACGCTGGCAGATCTCGAACTTGCGGGCGCGGGTATCCGCCTGGCCCACCTCGTCGAACGCCATGACGATGACGGCGGCGCCGTAGCGACGCAGCAGTTTCGCCTGCTCGATGAATTTCTCCTCCCCCTCCTTCATGGAGATGGAGTTGACCACCGGCTTGCCCTGCACGCACTTGAGGCCCGCCTCCAGCACCTCCCACTTGGAGGAGTCGATCATCACGGGCACCCGGGCGATGTCCGGCTCGCCAGCGATGAGGTTCAAGAAGCGCACCATGGCCGCCTCGGCGTCCAGCATCCCCTCATCCATGTTGATGTCGATGATCTGGGCACCGTTTTCCACCTGCTGCTTGGCGACGTCCAGGGCCTCGTCGTAGAGCCCTTCCTTGATGAGTCGCTTGAACTTGGCCGAGCCGGTGACGTTGGTCCGCTCACCCACGTTCACGAACATGGATTCGGGGGTGATGATGAGGGGCTCCAGGCCCGACAGGCGGCAAGCCACCGGCAGATCCGGCAGGGCGCGGGGCGTGATGCCCGCCACGGCATCCGCCATGGCGCGAATGTGGGTCGGGGTGGTGCCGCAGCAACCGCCCACCAGATTGAGGAAGCCGCTTTGGGCCCACTCGCGGATATGCTCCGCCATCTCGACCGCATCCAGGTCGTACTCCCCGAAGGCGTTCGGCAGGCCGGCGTTGGGGTGGGCGCTCACGAAGGTTTCGCTGATGCGCGACAGCTCCTCCACGTACTGGCGCAGCTCGTCCGGGCCCAGCGCGCAGTTGAGACCGAACGACACGGGTTTGACATGGCGCAGCGAATGGTAGAAGGCTTCGGTGGTCTGGCCCGAGAGGGTGCGGCCGGAGGCGTCCGTGATGGTGCCGGAGATCATCACCGGCAGGCTGTAGCCCAGCTCTTCGAACACCAGGTCCACCGCGAAGGCAGCCGCCTTGGCGTTGAGGGTGTCGAAGATGGTCTCGATCAGGATGAGGTCGGCACCGCCCTCGATCAGGGCATGGGTCGATTCGGTGTAGGCAGCCACCAGCTCGTCATAGGTGACGTTGCGCTTGCCGGGATCGTTCACGTCCGGCGAGATGGAGGCGGTGCGGTTGGTGGGCCCCAGGACCCCGGCCACGAAGCGCGGCTTGTGGGGCTCTTTGGCGGTCCACTCGTCCGCCACCGCGCGGGCCAGCCGGGCCGCCTCCCGGTTGATCTCGGCGGAGAGATCCTCCATCTCGTAGTCGGCCATGGCGATACGAGTGGCGTTGAAGGTGTTGGTCTCGAGGATGTCGGCCCCGGCGGCGCAATACTGGTCGTGGATCTCCCGGATCACGGCGGGACGACTCAGCACCAGCAGGTCGTTGTTGCCCTTGATGTCGGTGTGCCAGTCGGCAAAGCGCTCGCCTCTATAGTCCGCCTCGCCGAGCTTGTACCCCTGGATCATGGTGCCCATGGCGCCATCGATGATCAGGATCCGCTCCTTGAGGCAGGCTTCCAGTTTCGTTGTGATATCCGATTTCTTGCTCGACTCTATGCTCGACACCGCTCGTACCCCTCTACATCCATGCAACTGCGTGGCATCCATCCTAGCAGCAAACAAATCAAATGGAAATCTAGCCGTCTATCTGTCCGAAGATTCGAGCATATACTCATAAGTAGGTAATGAGTAAGATGTGGCCCAAGAGTACCCTATGCCCGTCCTCAATAGGGATACGTGCTTGCTGTTTACTAAAAAAGAGAAAAACAACTATGAGCGTCTACTACACACTCTGCTTCCTGGCAGCGTTGGCGATCTTTATCGCCTTTGCCAACCAGTATGTTGTGAAGATCCAGACCACCATCGCCATCACCGCCGGCTCCATGCTGATCTCCGCGCTGATGGTGCTGTTCGGCAAACTGGGTTGGTTCAATCTGGAACCCCTGGCCGTCAAGACCATGGAGAGCATCGACTTCCAGAACTTCCTGCTCAAGGGGATCCTGGGCTTCCTGCTGTTCGCCGGCGGACTTGGCATCAACCTCAAGGCATTGCGCAGCCAGAAGTGGGAGATCACCATTCTCTCCATCGCCGCGACCCTGCTCTCCACCTTCCTCATCGGTTACGGCTTCTGGTTCATCGCCAGGCTGCTGGGCTGGGATGTGCCGCTGGTCTACTGCATGCTGTTCGGTGCCCTGATCTCCCCCACCGACCCCATCGCCGTGCTGGCCATCGTCAAGAAGATGAAGGCGCCACCCCAGATTGCCATCCAGATCGAGGGGGAGTCCCTGTTCAACGACGGCGTCGGCCTGGTGATCTTCGCCACCGTGTTTGCCGTGGCCTTTGGCGGTGTCGAGCCCACCTTCACCAGCGTGGCCGGCCTGTTCCTGCATGAGGCCCTCGGCGGCATCCTGTTCGGTGCCGTGCTGGGCCTCATCGCCCACGTGATGATCAGCGCCACCGATGATGGCTCCCTGGAGCTGCTGCTGACCCTCTGCATCCCAACCGCCGGCTTCGCCTTCGCCAACATGATCGGCGTCTCCGGCGCCCTGGCCATGGTGGTCACCGGCATCATGATCGGCAACTGGACCCGCCACTCCGGCTTCTCCGAGCAGAGCAGCCATCACCTGGATCACTTCTGGGAGTTGATGGATCAGTTCCTCAACGCCCTGCTGTTCCTGCTGATCGGTCTGGCGCTGGTGCTGCTGGATCTCGCCTGGCAAGACTGGATCCTGCTGGTCATCGCGGTGCCGCTCTGCCTGGCCTCCCGCTTCATCAGCGTCTCCCTGCCCTATGTGGCCTTCCGCAAGTTCCGCAGCTACAACACCTTCTCGGTGCGCATCCTCACCTGGGGCGGACTGCGCGGCGGTCTGGCCATGGCCATGGCACTGGCGCTGCCCTCCGGCGTCATGATGCTGCCGGAGCACGGCGTCGATCTGCGCCAGGTGATCCTGGTGATGACCTACTCGGTGGTGATGTTCTCCATCGTGGTCCAGGGCATGACCATCACCCCCATGATCACCGCCGCCAAGAAGGCCTGTGGCGACGCCTGAGCCACTCCCTACTGGCCACCTGAAAAAGGGCTCCCTCGGGAGCCCTTTTCGTTCGCCCTGACCGGGCAGGGAGAGCCCCCGCCCCGTCACGACACAATTAGTGTTTGCTTTTTATGCATTTCGAGGAGAGAATGCGCCCCGGCTAGTTAATCAGCCCTGATTATGTTCGCAATGCTTCACCTCACGATGAATCCTGCCAGTACCCGCATAACCTTCTTCTGATTTACTCGCCTTGAGAACCGTTCAGGCTGTCTGCCTGCGTTGCCCGGCTCTCACGGTGCAGACCCGATCTGCCCACTCCCAAGTAGCATCATGCATCCGCATGGTCCTTGGCGCATTCCTTGAAAGTGCAGACGCCCCTGAACCGGGCTGGGTATTCCTGCGCGCCCGTCAGCCAGAGATCTGACCGCGCCCATTGACCTGACATTTGCCAACACAAGGAGCAATTACTTAATTTATATAGAGAAATACCATGATGAAAAGCGTACAAACCCGCAAACCCCTGCGTCGCAGCAAACCCATCAACCTGCCCGTGCAAGAGCACGACGACGATGCGTTTCTGATCCAGTTCAGCACCCGCTTCAGCGGTGGCTTCGCCATCTCCTGCGATGGCATCCCGGGCGAGTTCTCCATCGAAGAGCTCAACTGACCCTGCCCCACGGCAGCGTCCGATGCAGGCAGGCCGCATCTCACGGCGGCCCCTTGTACTCCCGGTCCCGGACAGTCCTAGACCTGGCAGGCAGCCGGTTCAGGCACCTCCAGCAGCAGGCACTCCTCTTCGCTGTCACCCAGTCTGACCCGATTGCACTGACTCAGCCCCAGTTTGGCCAGTAGCCTGACCGAGCGTTCATTGCCCGGAGTGACGATGGCAACGACCCGGTTTACCCCCAGCCTCTCACGACCATCCTGCAGCGCAGCCCGCGCCGCCTCAATGGCGTAGCCCTGCCCGCGCCAGGCCGGCAGGAAGGCGTAGCCGATGTCTTCACAGGGCAGAGTATCGCGCCGGATCAGGCCGCAGATACCGAGGCTGGCACCGTCTTCCCGCCGCGTCACCAGGTAGAGGCCGTGGCCGTGACGGGCATAGCTCACCATAGGTCCCTGCTGAATGTACTCTTCCGCATCCCCCTGCGTGCGCAGACCGCGATCGCCGATGTAGCGGTGGAAGTCGCCGTCGTTGAGCAGCTCGAGAATGAAGGGGGCGTCGGCAGGGGTCAGTTCGCGCAGCATCAGGCGCTCGGAGAGGATCATGGCAAGGGCTCCATTCAAAAAAACAGGCCCCAAGACTGCGCCCGCCGCCGCTCCTTGGCAAGGGCCTGCCGACATTTCTGCCAGGATGGCATGAGCCGCGCCACGCTTACCGCTATACTGCCCACCCCATGACAACCCCATGCAACAGGCAGGAGAGCCACCATGACCGGGACCCCCGAATTTTTTGACGAAGAGACACTGCTGGAGATGGTGGAAAACCAGCTCGCCGACGGCCACCCCCTGCAGGTGAAGGCCACCCTGATGCGCCTGGTGATGAAGGGCACCCCGCGGGAAGAGGCGCTGCAATACATTGCCTGCGCCCTGGGCGCCGAACTCATGGCCATGGAAGCCGAACAGGGCCCGTTCAACCTGACCCGCTACGGCGAGTTTCTCGACAGCCTGCCCGAGATGCCCTGGGCCGAGTAAGGCCCCTCGTTAGGCAAGGCGGGTGACCAGCCATTATCATTACTCCCACCACCAATGACGGGAGTATGGGGACATGCGCTGGCAAGATCGCCGTGAGAGCAACAATGTGGAGGACAGGCGCCAGGAGGGCGGTGGCAGCGGGGGTGGCGGCCTGCCCATCGGCGGCAAGGGGCGACTCATCCTGCTGCTGGTAGTCATGGTGGCGGGCTATTACGGCGTGGACCTCAGCCCCCTGCTCGACGATCCGGCCCCGCAGAGCCAGACCCCGCGCCAGAACCCGTCACAGGCATCAAGCGATCCTCTCGCCCGCTTTACCTCGGTGATGCTCGCCTCCACCGAGGATACCTGGGACAAGCAGTTCCAGCAGAGCGGCAAGCGCTACCAGCCCCCCAGACTCGTGCTCTATCGCGGGGCGACCCGCACCGGCTGCGGCCAGGGCCAGTCGGTGATGGGGCCCTTCTACTGCCCGGCGGATAGCACCATCTACATCGATCTCTCCTTCTATCAGGACATGCGTGACAAGCTGGGTGCCGACGGCGACTTCGCCCAGGGTTACGTGATCGCTCACGAGGTGGGCCACCATGTGCAGCACCTGCTCGGCATCTCCACCAAGGTGCGCCAGCAACAGCAGGGGCTGAGCCAGGTTGCCCAGAACCGGCTGTCGGTCAGGCTGGAGCTGCAGGCCGACTGTCTTGCCGGCGTCTGGGGTCACTACATGGAACAGGAGCAGGTGCTGGAGCGCGGCGATCTGGAGGAGGCCCTCAACGCCGCCCAGGCCATAGGTGACGATCGGCTGCAACAGCAGGGCCAGGGCCGGGTCGTGCCCGACAGCTTCACCCACGGCACCTCGGCCCAGCGCCTCGCCTGGTTCAAGAAGGGCTTTGACAGCGGCAGCCCCGCCAGCTGCGACACCTTCGCCGCCCGCTGAACACAGTCAGCATGAGGGGCCGGTTCTTTCGGGAGCCGGCCCCTTCTGTTTACCGCCGGCCGGGGCTGCCTCTCAGACGGGGCCGCCCGCCAGCAGGTCGGTGAAGACAAAGCCGTCCCGCAGCACCGTCTCCCCCACTCTGACCGCAAGGGGACGGAGGAACATGGGGCCGTCGTACACCAGGGTGTGAAACTCGCCGTTCTCGCCGCAAGGATCCACCCCGGCGGGCAAGGCCGCGAGGAGCGCCGGATCGAATTCATGCCCCCCCAGGGCGACGTCCAGCTTCCCCGGATCCAGGGTGCAGATCCTCGCCTTGAGCCCGGCGGCCATCATCTCCCGGGCCAGATCCGTGGTGTCGCAGCCCCAGAGCGGGAACAGCGGCGTGATCCCGGTACCCGCCAGCTGCTTCTCCCGGTAAGCCCGCACCTCCTCGAGGAAGAGATCGCCGAACGCCATGTGGTGGATGTTCCTGGCCTGCACCCCGGCAATGAAACCCGTCATGATGCGGCCGTACTCCTCGTTGCTGCAGGGCCAGGGCAGATCGATGCAGTGCAGGGACAGCCCCACACACTCGGCCTGCATCTCCAGCAGGCGTTTGCGCACCCCGTGCATGGCAACCCGCTCGTAGGCCTCGTTGAGGGTGGTGAAGAGCCCGACTACTTCGATAGCCGGATCCTGGCGCAGGCGATGCAGGGCCCAGGCGCTGTCTTTGCCGCTGCTCCAGGAGAGCAGCACCTTGGTCTTGGTCATGATTTCTCCGACTGTCCCGCCCCGGCAAGAAGCTGAAAGACAGTGTTGCAAATTGTGCGATTTACATTGCGGGATACAAAAGCATACCCTCGTAGTTGAGCGTATCCCCGCAGAACATGGGGGAGAATAACTAAAAAAACGATGGGAAACATAAGGATATGAGTACAGTCAGCACACCTCACGACCACGGTCGTCCCCTCAATCGACAGGACTACAAGACCCTGAGCCTGGCTGCCCTCGGCGGCGCCCTCGAATTCTACGACTTCATCATCTTCGTCTTCTTCGCCGTTGTCATCGGCGAACTCTTCTTCCCGGCCGACATTCCCGAGTGGCTGCGCCAGTTCCAGACCTTCGGCATCTTCGCCGCCGGCTATCTGGCCCGCCCCCTGGGGGGCATCATCATGGCCCACTTCGGCGATCTCATTGGCCGCAAGCGCATGTTCACCCTGAGCATCATCATGATGGCGCTGCCAACCCTGCTGATCGGCCTGCTGCCCACCTATGCCGCCCTCGGCATCGCCGCGCCTCTGCTGCTGCTGCTGCTGCGGATCCTGCAAGGGGCTGCCATCGGCGGCGAAGTGCCGGGTGCCTGGGTCTTCGTGGCCGAGCACGTACCCGCCAAGCGGGTTGGCGTCGCCTGCGGCACCCTCACGGCGGGACTGACCGCCGGCATCCTGCTCGGCTCCCTGGTCGCCACCGCCATCAACCGCAGCATGAGTCCGAGCGATGTGAGCGAGTGGGGCTGGCGCCTGGCCTTCGTTCTCGGCGGGGTATTCGGCATCGTCGCCATGTACCTGCGCCGCTGGCTGCACGAGACCCCGGTCTTCGCCGAGATGCAGGCCAACAAGTCCCTGGCCGAGGAGCTGCCGCTCAAGACGGTGCTGCGCGAGCACAAGGGCAGCGTCGTCGTCTCCATGCTGCTGACCTGGTTGCTCTCCGCCGGCATCGTCGTGGTGATCCTGATGACCCCCACCTACCTGCAGAAGGTACACGGCATCAGCCCTGCGGATGCCCTGACCGCCAACTCCCTGGCCATAGTCGCGCTCACCCTGGGCTGCATCGTCTACGGCCGCCTGATAGACAGCCTAGGCAGCGGCCCGACCTTCATCCTGGGCTCCCTGCTGCTGGCCGGCTCCGCCTACGCCTTCTATCACGGTCTGGCGGCCGGAACGGAGCAGCTTGTTCCCCTCTACATGCTGGCGGGATTTGCGGTGGGGATCGTCGGCGCCGTGCCCTACGTCATGGTCAACGCCTTCCCGGCAGTGGTGCGCTTCTCAGGGCTCTCGTTCTCCTACAACGTGGCCTACGCCATCTTCGGCGGCCTGACGCCCATGCTGGTGACCCTGTGGATGAAGAGCGACGTGCTGGCCCCTTCCCACTACGTGGTCAGCCTGGCCAGCCTCGGCTTCGTTCTCGGCTGCTGGCTCTGGCTGCGTCAGCGCGGCCAACGCCAGGTCACGCCCCAGGCAGCCTGATCGGCCTGCGCCGGCGACGCCTGATGACATGAGATGAACAGGGGCCCCGACTGTCGGGGCCCGCTCGTTCCGGCTATATTCAGCCGGACTCCTGTAGAGTTGCCACCCCCCTGGGTCGGATCCGTCGTCCGCCCCCCTGTTTTTGCCAACCCCCCCGAGGTGCAAGATGTTCTTCCAGGTCGTATTTCTCGCCTTGCTGGCCCTGCTGCCCATGGTCAACCCCCCCACCACGGCCACCCTGTTGCTGGGCCTGAGCAAGGGGATGTCCCGCGAGCACATTCGCCGCCAGATCAATCTGGCCGCCCTCTATCTGTTTGCCACCCTGTGCGTCAGCTTCTTCATCGGATCCTCCATTCTGGATCTGTTCGGGATCTCCATCCCCGGGCTGCGCCTCGCCGGTGGCCTCATCATCGCCTTCATCGGTTTTCGCATGTTGTTCCCGGCGCCGAGCCAGGCCACCGAGAATGACATCAACCAGAGCATCGCCTTCGTGCCCCTCACCATGCCCAGCATGTGCGGGCCGGGCACCATGGCCCTGGTCATCAGCGGCGCCGCCCAGATCGCCGAGTTGCCGGCAGACTACAATCGTTTTGTCATCTACTCCGGCATGGTCACCGCCTTCGCCCTGATGAGCCTGCTCAGCTGGGGCGTGCTGAAACTGGCGGATCCGGTGTGCAAGATCCTCGGCGCCACCGGGATTGACGCCATGACCCGCATCATGGGCTTCCTGTTGGTGTGCATGGGCATGCAGTTCTGCATCAACGGCGTCAAGGAGGTGGCCCAGGATCCCGTGTTCCACGGTCCTGCCGCAGTCCAGGTCGAGCACCCCGTGCCTGTAGCGGACAAGGAGACCTTGCCACAGGCACCGAGTACCGCCCCCTAACAGGTGAGCCTGCCTCGAACGCATTGCGATGTTTTTTTGTACAGCTGGCATTCAGCCGGGTGGGCCTAGAATGGATCCGGAACATCAACCCTCAGGAGAGATACCATGGAAGATACGCTGACCGAGATTGGAAGCTACAGCCTGTTTCACGAGTATCTGAACGTGGTCGGTGTCGATGGCCCCACCCCCGCCCAAGGTACGCAGGGGTGGGAATACAAGGAGGCCGACCGCCTGGTGGCACTGATCAAGCGCGATGCCAAGGGCCACACCCGCTACTACATCGATGCCCGCGCCATCTCGGTCAATTGACACCGATTATTCTGCAAGCCCCGGCCTACTGACCGGGGCTTTTTGTTGTCTGTGACCCCTGAATAGCAAAACCCCGGCAAGGGCCGGGGTCTGAATGCGTCGGGTTACCCCTTTGCGCGGCTAACCCAACCTACGAAGTGCCGCCCACGGTGAGCTGATCCAGCTTGAGGGTGGGCTGGCCGACACCGACCGGCACGCTCTGCCCCTCCTTGCCGCAGACCCCGACCCCGCGATCCAGCGCCAGATCGTTGCCCACCATGGAGACCTGGCTCATCGCCTCGGGGCCGTTGCCGATGAGCGTGGCGCCCTTGATGGGGGCGGTGATCCTGCCGTCCTCGATGAGGTAGGCCTCGGAGGCGGAGAAGACGAACTTGCCGGAGGTGATGTCCACCTGGCCGCCGCCGAAGTTGGGGGCATAGATGCCGCGCTTGACCGAGGCGATGATCTCCTGGGGATCCGACTCACCGGCCAGCATATAGGTGTTGGTCATGCGCGGCATCGGCAGGGCGGCGTAGGATTCGCGCCGGCCGTTGCCGGTGAGCGGCACGCCCATCAGGCGGGCGTTCTGCTTGTCCTGCAGATAACCCTTGAGGATGCCGTTCTCGATCAGCACGTTGTAACCCCCCGGCGTCCCCTCGTCGTCGATGGAGACGGAGCCGCGACGGCCCACCAGGGTGCCGTCATCGACGATGGTGCAGTGTTTTGAGGCCACCTGTTCGCCGATGCGACCGGCAAAGGCGGAGGAGCCCTTGCGGTTGAAGTCCCCCTCCAGGCCATGGCCCACCGCCTCGTGCAGCAGCACGCCGGGCCAGCCGGCCCCGAGCACCACCGGCATGGTGCCGGCCGGGGCGTCGATGGCTTCCAGGTTGACCAGCGCCTGGCGCACGGCTTCGCGCACATAGCCGAAGGCGCGGCTCTCCAGCCCGTCCAGTTCGAGGAAGTAGTCGTAGCCGAAGCGACCACCACCGCCGGCGCTGCCACGCTCCCGGCGATCCCCCTTCTCGGCGATCACGGTCACCGAGAGGCGCACCAGGGGACGTACATCGGCGGCGAGTGTGCCGTCGGTGGCGGCCACCAGGATCTCTTCATAGACGCCGCTGATGGAGGCCATCACCTGATTGATGGCGGGATCCAGGCTGCGGGCGAACTTGTCCATCTGCTCGAGCAGGGCGATCTTCTGCTGCTTGTCGAGGGTCTGCAGGGGATCCATGGCCGGATAGAGCAGGTTCGCCTCAGTGCGGGCCCAGGCCTTCACCTTGCCCTGGGCGCCGGCGGCCGCGATGCCGCGGGCGGCGGTCACCGACTGCTGCAGCGCCAGCAGGCTCAGCTCGTCCGAGTAGGCGAAACCGGTCTTCTCGCCGCTGACGGCGCGCACCCCGACCCCCTGATCGATGTTGTAGCTGCCGTCCTTGACGATGCCATCTTCCAGCATCCAGGACTCGTGCCAGCTGCGCTGGAAATAGAGGTCGCCGAACTCTACCTGATGGCTCATCAGGCTGCCGAGCAGCTGTTGCAGGCGCCCTTCGTCGAGATCATTCGGGGCCAACAGGGAGGCACTAACCTGGCTCAATAGACTCAAATCTTTCTCTCCAATCTCGATGTGAGATGTCGTAACGGTGAAATCCCGACCCTGGGTTCGATTCGCGAACCGTCAGCGGACGTCAAATACACTATAGGATTCGCGAACATCCGATTGCGCCGCCATGGGGCGAATCGAACCTGCGTATATTCACAACGGCCTGGCGTGTTGCAGCACCGGAAAACGGCTGCGCTTCAGTTCTTCACCACACCATCAGAGCAAACGGGCGTGCTCCATCACGGGCATGGTGCGCTTCAGCTCGGCAACCAGCTGCTCATCCATCTGTGCCAGCACTGTGCCACACCCGCTATCCCGGCAGGCCAGCACCCGGCCCCAGGGATCGATCACCATGCTGTGGCCCCAGGTCTGGCGCCCCGTCTCGTGGGTGCCCCCCTGATTGGCGGCCACCACATAGCACTGGTTCTCGATGGCACGGGCCCGCAGCAGCGGCTCCCAGTGCGCCTCGCCGGTCACTGCGGTAAAGGCGGCGGGCACCAGCAACACGCGGGCACCGGCCCGGGCCAGCTGACGATAAAGCTCGGGGAAGCGCAGATCATAACAGATCGAGAGGCCGAGGGGACCAAAGGGGGAGCCCAGCACCACGGGGGACGCCCCCGGACTGAAGGTCTCCGATTCCCGGTAACGGCCATGGTTGTCCGCCACGTCCACGTCGAACAGGTGGATCTTGTGATAGTGGCCCCTGAGCTCCCCGGCCGGATCGAACACCAGGGAGCTGGTGTGGATATGATCGGACCCGGGGATGGTGGTGGGCATGGCCCCGGCCACCAGCCAGATGCCGTGCTCGCGGGCCCACTCGGCCAGCTGGGCCTGGATGGGGCCATCACCGATCGCCTCGGCCCCGTCCAGGTAGCCCTGACGCTCGCCAAACAGGGCGAAGTTCTCCGGCAGCAGGGCCAGCAGCGGCCGCCCGGCCGGCAACGCAGCCAGCTGGGCGGCGATCTCTTCCCGGTTATCCTGCCACTGACGGCCCGATACCAGCTGTATTGCGGCTAACCACATGACTCGCTCCTTGTCGTGTTCTCGGCCAGGAGGCTGACTGCCCCGGGCCCTCATGGTGCACTATGGCCCTTTACCCCGCGGGGTGAAAGTCTGCCCGTTTCAACGCTGACCTGGCCCGTCGTGCTTGGGGCTGAGCAGGAAGGGGGTCACCTCATGCGCCGGCAGGCTGGGAGCCACCGCATCGACCGCCTCCTTCTGCTCCTGGTTGAGCTTGATGCGAGCCCGGTTGCGCCCCGCCTCGATCAGTTTGGGATCATCCAGCGGGCCGGAGACCCGAAAATCGATGCGGGTCACCACATCCACCACGGGTTCGAGCAGTTTGGAGAGCGCCAGCACATAGAGCCCGGTGATCGGGGTCAGGGAGAAGGCCGCCACCACCGGCAGGGTGCCCCCCAGATTCGGCGAGAAGCTCAGTTCGTAGTCGAGGTGCCAGCGCACCAGGTCGGCGATCCCCTCCCCGCGCAGGTTGCCCGCCGCCCCCTTCATGTAGAAGTCGTTGTTCTCCACCACCCCCTGCCTGACCTTGGCCGAGGCGGACATGGACTCGAAGTAGAAGCCCTTGTCGAACACGTCGCGAAAATCGAGGCGCAGCTTGCGCAGCAATGAGTCGAGGCTGAGCAGGGAGAGCAGCCGCGCCCCCTTGTCGTTGACCTCCCGCAGGGTCCCCCCCTCCAGCTGATAGTCGGCGCTGCCGGCCAGGCTCGGCAGGTTCAGGCGGTAGGGGGTGTCACGCCAGGCCAGATCCAGCGCCAGCTTGCCCGGCGCATCGCCGATGGGCGAGGTAAAGCCAAGGCGCTTGAGCAGCATCTCGCTGTTCGGGGTCGCGAGGTGAACCCGGGCACGGGTCTGCATCTGGCCGCTGCGCGCCAGCCACTCGGCGCTGCCGGTCAGGGTGCTGCTGGCCAGGCGCATCTCCAGCCCCTTGAGATCGAGCCGGTTGGCGCCGGGGACCAGCTCCCCTTTCAGCTCGCCCAGGGGCAGTTTGCCGAAGCGGCAGTCCACGCAGCTGAAGGTGAGCCAGGGGATGGCATCCATGATGGCCTTGTCCTGTCGCTCATCGGGATCCGGGCTGAGATCGGCCCCCTTGCCGGACCAGTAGATGCGGGCGAACCTGGCGTCGACGGGCTGACGGGGTGCCACCGGCAGGCGAACCACCCCCATGACGTCCGGGCTGTCGATCACGACCTCGGTCGCCTGGTTCACCGGCCCCACGGTAAAGTGCACCGCCTTGAGGTTGGCGCTGCCGATGTCGGCCCGGGCCAGCTGGCCATCCACCCACCACTCCTGGGGCAGGAAGGCGGGACCGACCACCGCCGTCCCCGTCTCCTCGCCCTTGCCGGGCAGCCAGCGTGCGAGCCGGGCCAGCCAGCCCGCCACGTCCGCCTGCTGCTGGTTGATGGTGAGCAGCATGGGCCTGTCCTGGATCACCCGCGCACCGGGTTGACCGACGTTGACCCGCACCCGGCTCAGGTAAGCCGCCCCTTCGCCATAGACCAGGCGGCTCTGCATGTCGACGTCCGTCCCCAGCACGGCCCGGATATCGGCGCTCCCGTCCCTGCCCCGCGCCGTCACCCTGAGGGGGAGGCGATCCCCCGGGGCCTTGGTCAGCGGCACCGGCAGATCCAGCCCCATGCCCTGCAGGTCGGAGTTCAGGGCGAGCTGGAAGCTGAAGGCCTGCTTCTCCGGCAGGGTCAGCCCCAGGGTCCCCGCCCAGTTGCTGCGCCCCTGGAGCATCGCCAGGGCGGGGATGTCCTGACGTTGGCGACTGCTGTCCCAGCTGCCCTTGAACTTGAGGTCGGCCTGGTAGGCATGGGGCAGCCGCTTGCCCTGGTAATCCAGAGTCAGCGGCTGGTTCCACAGGCTGGCCTTGAGGTTGTGGATGCGCGTCTGCTCGTTGTCATACTCGAGCCGCCCCTCCACCTTCTCCAGGGGGAGATCCAGTGAGGCGATCCTCACCTTGTTGTCGTGGAAGCTGGCGTCCCCGCTGGCCTTGACCTCGCCCTCTCCATCCAGGGGAATGTCCAGCTTGACCGTGCCCTTCATGGGGCCGTGGATCTCCACCTCCCGCAGCGCCTTCCCCACCGAGTCGCCGAGGGGGGAATCCTGCAGATAGTCGCTGATGGCCTGCCCCTCCCCCTGGACCCTGGCATCCACGTAGAGGTGGGCACCGGGGGAGAGGTCCGGGATCCAGGCGTGCACCGAGTCGGAGCTCGCCTTGCCGAGCCGGGTCGCGCTGCTGCGCATGTCCAGCCCCGCATTCTGGAACAGGAGATCGATCTGCAGGTCAGTCAGCGGCTGCCAGCCGGGGAAGAATTCATAGGTGGCCTGCTCCAGGGGCACCGCCACCTGGAAGACCCCCTCTCCGTGTGTGTAGGGGAAGTCTTTGAACTCCCCGTACCAGAGCAGGTCTGCCCCCTTCGCTTTGCCCCCCTTGATGGCCCCGCTCAGGTAGCTCACCAGCCCCTCATCCATCACCGCCAGGGGGTAGTAGCGATCCGCATGGGCCGCATTCTTGACGTCGATGCGGCCGGTCAGGGCGAGGAAGGGGTGTTCGAACAACTCGAGGCGAAAGCGGCTGGCGAGGCGCAGATCGGGGTTGTCCAGGGCGATGTCCTGGCCATAGAGCACCCAGCCTTCCGGCACCTGCCACCAGTCGAGCCGAGCGCTCAGGCTGTCGACCGGGATGGGCTCCTTGAAGTGACGGGCGGGGTCGACCTTCCCCTTGCCCAGAGTGAGGCGGGCGCTGCCACCCGTCGGGGTCAGCCAGAAGTCGCCATCCAGTTTCTGCAGGCCGGGCACGTCATGCCAGGCCTGGGTCTCGAACCCCTTCAGCTGCCCGCTCAGGGACAGATCCTGCCAGTCGCCGTCGGCCTGCAGCACCAGCTCCTGCAGCTGGCCCCTGGGCCGGGTGCGCTTGAGGGTCTCGGTCAATTCGGGGTAGAGGCCGGACACCAGCTGGCTCAGGTTGGCGACCTGGTCGAGATCGATGGCAGGCACATAACCCTGGATGCGGGAGCCCATCCGTTCGAGCTGCAGCCGGCTGCGCAGCCAGGTGGCACCGTCGAGCTTGAAGGTGACGTCGTGGCTCGCGAGCTGCCACTCCTCGCCGTCGCGGCGCAGCTGGATCTTGCCACCCCGCAGATCGAGTCGATGGGGCTCGCCTTTGGTTTCATCCTTCCAGATCAGATGGTTGTTGCCAAACGCCAGCAGGGAGTCTCCCAGCCTGCCGTCCGCAAAGTCGCTCCAGAGCTGGAAATCGAGCTGGCCGCTCACCGCTGGCTCGCCGGCGTGGATCCTGGCCAGCATGGGGCTGATGTCGAGCTCGCTGGCCCCCAGGTAGAGCTGACCCCTGAGGCGGTCGAGGCGCGCCTCGGGGGCATCCACGTCGATGATGAGATCCAGGGTGCTCTCGCCAATCCCGTTGATGAGGTAGGCCTTGCCGACCCCCTGATGACGCTTGCCGCGATTCTGCCAGCGCAGCTGGGCGATGCTGAGGGCACGCACCTCGCCGAGCGCCGTGGTGAGGCTGAGGCGGCTGTCGTGAATGTCGAAGGTGGAGAGCTGGGTCAGCAGGAAGCGCAGCAGGGCCTCCTGCTGGTTCGCGCCCTTGTCGTTGGCCGGGGTGGCCGGCTGGGTCAGATCCAGCGCGATGTCGCCGTCGCTCAGGAGCAGCTGGCCGAACACCGGCTTCCAGTCGTGGAGGGAGCGCCAGAAGTCGAGGTGGGCCCACACCTTGCCAAGGCGCAGGGAGAAGCGGCCCGAATCGGGGGCGATGACGAGCCCTTCCAGCTCGATGGCCGGGCCGTGCTGGGTCCAGTCCAGCCCGACGTGCCCGACGCTCACCTCCAGCTGGCTCTCCCCGAGCAGGGTCGCGATCACGGCCTGGCGGTGCTGGTTGAGCATGGGGCCGCCCAGTCGCACCACGCTGACCAGAATGGCCAGCAGTACGAAGAGGACTCCGAGGGCCAACCAGCCCCGACTCAGCCAGCGATAGATCAATTACATCATCACCACATCGAATTGTTCCTGCCCACAGAGCGGTTCGGACACCACCCTGACCTGCTTGCCGATGAAGACTTCCAGCTCGGCAAGGCTGTGAGACTCCTCGCCCCGCAGGTAGTCGGCCACGGAAGGGGCCGCATAGACGGTGAACTGATCCGCGTCGTAGGCGCGGTTGACCCGGATGATCTCCCGCAGGATCTCGAAGCAGACCGACTCCACCGTCTTGACCCGGCCGCGCCCCTTGCACTCGGGGCACTCGGCGCACAGCACGTGCTCCAGGCTCTCGCGGGTACGCTTGCGGGTCATCTCCACCAGGCCGAGCTGGGAGAAGCCATTGACGTTAGTCTTGGCCCTGTCTTTCGCGAGCGCCAGCTCCAGGCTGTGCAAGACCCGGCGGCGGTGATCCTCGGACTGCATGTCGATGAAGTCGATGATGATGATGCCACCGAGGTTGCGCAGCCGCAGGTGGCGGGCGATGGCGGCGGTCGCCTCGATGTTGGTGTTGAAGATGGTCTCTTCCAGATTGCGGTGGCCCACGAAGGCGCCGGTGTTGATGTCCACCGTGGTCATGGCTTCGGTCTGGTCGATGATGAGGTAGCCGCCGGATTTCAGCTCCACCTTGCGCTCCAGTGCGCGCTGGATCTCGTTCTCCACGTCGTAGAGATCGAAGATGGGAGACTCCCCCAGGTAATACTCCAGCTTGCCGGCGAGCTCGGGCACGTACTCCTCGGTGAAGCGCTTGAGCTGGTCGAAGCTCTGGCGCGAGTCCACCCGGATCTTGTCGAGCTCGGCACCGACGAAGTCGCGCACCACCCGAAATGCCAGGCTGGGATCCTCGTAGAGGATCTTGCACGGCGGGTACTTCTGCTTGCGCTCCAGGATCTTGCGCCACAGGCGCTTCAGGAAGGCGGCGTCCTGCTCCAGCTCCTGCTCCCCCACCCCTTCGGCGGCGGTGCGGATGATGTAGCCGCCGAGCTCGTCCACGTAGCCGGCCACGGTGCGCTTGAGACGCTCACGCTCCGCCTCGGATTCGATGCGCTGGGAGACCCCCACGTGGGCGCTGCCCGGCATGAACACCAGATAGCGGGAAGGCAGGGTGATGTCGGTGGTGAGGCGAGCCCCCTTGGTACCGAGGGGATCTTTCACCACCTGCACCATGATGTCCTGACCCTGGCGCACCAGCTCGGCGATGTTGCCGGCCTGGAACTGCTCCTTCTCCTTGATCGCCACGCACTCGGTGTGGGGCACTATGTCGGAGGCGTGCAGGAAGGCCGCCTTGTCCATGCCGATATCCACGAAGGCCGCCTGCATACCGGGCAGCACCCGGCTGATCTTGCCCTTGTAGATGTTGCCCACGATGCCGCGCTTGGCCTGGCGCTCCACGTGCACTTCCTGCAGCAGACCGTTCTCGACCAGGGCGACCCGGGTTTCGGAGGGGGTGACGTTCACCAGCAGTTCTACCGACATAAGTTACCTTGCCTGTTCCAGTGTTGAATTCAATGAAGCCAATCCGGCACAACTCGCGCAAGGAAAACGCAGCAGAGCCCAGCTGACGGGAAGTTACTTGAGCTGTTCCAGATGCTGTTTGATCAGCAGGTCCGTCTCCAGCAGGGGCAGGCCGACCACGGCGCTGTAGCTCCCCTCGATGCGGCTGACGAACTTGCCGGCAATGCCCTGGATGGCGTAGGCGCCGGCCTTGTCACAGGGCTCACCGGTGCGCCAGTAGGCCTCGATCTCCGCCTCGTCCAGCTTGCGAAATGCCACGTTGGTGGTGACCAGCCGCACGTCGCAGCGCTCCGGGGTGGCCAGGGCCACCGCCGTCATCACCTGATGTACCCGCCCGGAGAGGGCCTCCAGCATGTCCTTGGCGTCCAGCAGATCGGAGGGCTTCTCCAGCACCCGGTCCCCCAGCACCACTATGGTATCGGCTCCCAGCACGGGCAGCGCCGTGGGGGCCGCGGCCACGCCAGCCATCGCCTTGTCCCGGGCCAGCCGGCAGACGTAGTCCTGTGGCTTCTCGTCCGCTTCCCGCTGCTCAGGGACATCCAGCCTGAGCACCTCGAAGCGGTAGCCCAGCTGGGTCAGGAGTTCGTGCCGGCGGGGCGAGCCCGAGGCGAGATACAGTTGCAGTTCGTTGTGCTTGTTCATATTCACTCAATGAGACGAGGAGCGGTCACAATCCGTTGTTTTTGCTCAGATTCATTTGATATTGAAGCGACGCCGCACCTTGCGCAAGACCATAAAAATCCAGGGCCATATTAACATCGTTGTCAACGTCGACCAAAAGTAGGCGAAATTGAGGCTGGCCCGGCTGAACAGGTGTTCGGCCCAGAACACGGTGATCTTCCCCACCAGGGAGAGCAGGCCGATGATCAGCGCCTGCTGCCAGAGGGAGAAGTTGCGGATCTTCTGGAACTGGAAGGCCGCCAGGTAGGTGGTGATGGCCATGGCCATGGCCCGCACCCCGAGGGTGCTGCCGAGCAGCACATCCAGCAGCAGGCCCGCCACCCAGGCGGTACCGACGTTGGTGCGGTGCGGCAGCGCCAGCGCCCAGTAGATGAGCACCATGGCGAGCCAGTCCGGCCGGAAGGGCTCGAATTGAAAGGGAAGCGGCAGGATGGAGAGGCACAGGGCCAGCAGGATCGAGCACCAGATCCAGATCCTGCCGCTGGCGGGTTGCAGCATCAGTGCGTCGCCCCCGCCGCCGAGGTAGCCGTCGCCGCCGAGGCGTTCGCCGCGGGCTCCTCATCCTTGTCGTGCACGTCCGGTTTCTTGTCGGTCCACAGCAGCAGCAGGTAGCGCAGTCTGTCCAGTGCCACCAGGGGCTTGGCCTCGATCTGTGCGAAGGGCTTGCCCTCCACGTAGTCGGAACGGGTCACGGTGGCCACCGGATAGCCTTCCGGGAAGCGGCCGCCCAGGCCCGAGGTGACCAGCAGGTCGCCGACCTGGACGTCGGTGTTGCGCGGCAGGTTGCGCAGCTCCAGCTTGTCGAGCTCGCCGCTGCCGGAGGCGATGGCGCGCAAGTCGTTGCGCAGCACCCGCACCGGGATGCCGTGGCTGGAGTCGGTGATGAGCAGGACGCGGCTGGTGGTGGATCCCACGTGCAGCACCTGGCCGACCACCCCCTGATCGTTGATCACCGGCTGGCCGTTGTAGACGCCGTCCAGCGCCCCCTTGTTGATCAGCACCTGGTGGCTGAAGGGATCGGAATCCACCGACAGCAGCTCGGCCACCATCTTGCGGGACTCCTTGTGCACGGGGGAACCGAGCAGCTCCCGCAGGCGCTGGTTCTCGTGCTCCAGCTGATCCATCTTCAGCAGGCGCGAGCGCAGGGTGAACAGTTGCTGTTCCTGCTGCTTGGTCTGCTCGATGAGATCGGCACGGGTCTGCACCTGGGTCGACATGGTGTCGAGCAGGGTACCGGGGGTGTTGGCGATGTACTGCAGCGGGCTCACCAGGGAGCTCAGGTAAACGCGGACGTGGCTGAACACACCGAAGCGGGAATCCGCGACGATGGCAGCGACGGAGATGATGACGGCGAGAAACAACCGTAACTGAAGCGAAGGGCCTCTACCAAAGATGGGTTTCATGAGTCGTCAAAAAAGAGCCGGCGCTCGGCCGGCTTTGGGTCTTATTCGTAGTGGAACAGATCGCCACCGTGCATATCGATCAGCTCCAGCGCCTTGCCACCACCTCGGGCGACACAGGTGAGGGGATCTTCAGCCACGACGACCGGGATGCCGGTCTCTTCCATCAGCAGACGGTCGATGTCCTTGAGCAGGGCACCACCACCGGTCAGCACCATGCCGCGCTCGGAGATGTCGGACGCCAGCTCGGGCGGGGACTGCTCCAGGGCCACCATGACGGCGGAAACGATGCCGGACAGCGGCTCTTGCAGGGCTTCCAGGATCTCGTTGGAGTTCAGGGTGAAGCTGCGCGGCACCCCTTCGGCCAGGTTGCGACCACGGACTTCGATCTCGCGCACCTCTTCGCCCGGGTAGGCGGAGCCGATCTCGTGCTTGATGCGCTCGGCGGTGGCTTCCCCGATCAGGCTGCCGTAGTTGCGGCGCACGTAGCTGATGATGGCTTCGTCGAACTTGTCGCCACCGATACGGACGGACTGGGAGTAGACCACGCCGTTCAGGGAGATGATCGCCACTTCGGTGGTACCACCACCGATGTCCACCACCATGGAGCCGGTCGCTTCGGAAACCGGCAGGCCGGCACCGATGGCGGCAGCCATGGGCTCATCGATCAGGTAGACCTCGCGGGCACCGGCACCCAGGGCGGATTCCTTGATGGCGCGACGTTCCACCTGGGTGGAGCCGCACGGTACGCACACCAGCACACGCGGGCTGGGGCGGAAATAGTTGTTGTCGTGAACCTGCTTGATGAAGTGCTGCAGCATCTTCTCGGTCACGTAGAAATCGGCGATCACGCCGTCTTTCATCGGACGAATGGCGGAGATGTTACCAGGGGTACGACCCAGCATCTGCTTGGCGGCATGACCGACAGCAGCGACCGATTTGGCGTTCCCGCGCTCTTGGCGAATGGCGACAACTGAGGGTTCGTTAAGGACGATCCCTTGATCTTTTACATAGATCAGGGTGTTGGCAGTTCCCAAGTCGATCGACAGATCGTTGGAAAAGACGCCTCTGAGCTTTTTGAACATGGCTACGGGAAATCCTAAGAATTTTGAGGTGCAGAAAACCGGCTAACTTTACCAATGCCCACCCCAATGGGCAAGCGCTCAAACTGTCGCCAATCAATCAGGCGCGACAAAAATGCGAGTCATCACTCACCCGCACAAGCCGACAAACTCTACGAAACAAGGAGATAAGACGCAGGTGTACACCAATGCGTCTCTCTCATCGCCGCGGCACGGGTGTCAGGGCATCACTTCCCGGCGATAAATAATTCTGTCATTACCCCGATCCCGGCCAAAGATGGCCTCCCCCAGCAGGTGATCCGCCGTGGCCGGGTCCGCCAGCCAGAGGGGTGCCATGGGTTGCAATGGGAGCTTATCCAGCTGGATCTGGTAGGGGATGCGCACGCTCTGGTTCGGCGCGGCGAAGTGGAACCGGGTCTCCCCGCCCTCGACGCGCACCTCGCTACCGCCGGGGGCAACCTGCCCCAGGCCAAGGCGGATCCGGGTGCCATCCTGGAGGCCCAGCTCCCCGGTCGCGGCGTCGTAATGTTGCTCGCCATCGGTAAAGCGAATGCCTTCGTTCGCGAGGGATATCCGGGTACAGAGATCCTCCTGATTCACCCGCCACAGGCCCGCCTCGAAATATTGCACCTGCAGCGGCAGTGCCAGGGGGGCACTGGCGGCCCCCTGACGGGTGCTGGCCAGCAGGCGGCCGTAGTAGGCGATCATGGTGTTGTCCGTCCCCTGCGGGACATCGAGCCGCTTCGCGGTGCAATTCACCCCGCTCTGGCAGGTGCCGGTCACGGCGGGATTCATGTCCCGGTCGGCGAAGAAGCTGGTCTCGGGCGTCTCGCCATCCGCGACCCGAAGGCCGAACTGCAGCCGCCGCAACGGCTCTTCCGGCGCACTCAGGCTCGGGGTCAGCTCGCGCAACCGCATAAAGCGGCTCTGGCCGGTGAAGTCCGCCACGCCGGCGGACCAGCTGGTCACCAGGGGATCCAGCCGGTTGGATCTGTCCACCCCATCCTGGTTGTTGGCGGCCACCAGGGTGAGGGCCCCCCTGGCAAAAGCATCATGGTAGTTCTTCGTGACGCTCCCTTCCTTGTTGCGCGCCTGCACCGTTGCCTGCACGTCAAATGGCTGGCTCATATAGCTGAAGTCGCCGCAGGCCGGAGTGACGGCGCCGCTCACCAGATTGAAGTCCCAGGGCGCGAAGCGTCCCACCGGCACGCTGCTGGCAGGGGGGATGGTGTACCCGAAGTAACCCGAGGCCGGCGGGGTCGCCGTCATCCTGAACACACCGACCTCATTGACCGTCTGGGTGAGGGGGTTGAGGTTGCTGCTGCCCTGCTGGTTGGAGTGGTCATAGCTGACATTGCCGACCACTGCCTCCACACCGGGTGAAGGAGCCACCAGCTGGCTGCCCAGGGCGATATTGGCCAGCGTAAAGTTGGGAGTGGGCAGGTTGCCGCTACAGAAGTCGGTATCAATGTCGGCCTGCCAGGCCATGGCAGCAACGGTCAGCGGGAATGCCTCTCCCGTTCGCTTGAACAGCGGGCAGCTACTGTTGCCTGCCGCGCAGGCTCCCTGGGTTGGCGTGATGCAGAGCCCCACCGGACGGCTGATGAAGGTGTCCGACCCTGTCATCACCAGCCCCGCCGTATCTCCGCTGCCATCGTGGCGGGCATTGAGCCGCATCTGGCCCGCGTCTGGATAGCGAACATTCTTCAGGGTCGCCTTGCCCTGGCTATCGAAGTTCACGTTGATGACAGTGCCCGTTGGCGACGCCACATTGGCCGCATACGTCGAGACAGGGTTGCCATCTATCGCGACCTTGCTGCCAAATGCATTGGCATCGGGAGTGATATAAGCACCCCAGAAGTTGACCGGCTTGCTCACGCCGGCGAAGCCGGGCACGCACTGCTTGGTCGCATCGTCTTTCTTGACGGCGCTGATCACCACATCCTGCGGCCTGTTGGCATAGGTATCCAGCACATCGAACACGAAGCCGCTGTCGGCAAAGTTGAGGGTACAGGCAGCGGCACTCGGCCCCCCGCTACCCGCCCGGCACAGGGTCTGGTAAAGGAACGCTGGCGTCGACCCCGAGACACCCATGGTCACGGCACCCGCCGTGTTGTTGCGCAGCTGGGCCGTGGTAGAGCCCCCGCTGAAGGTCAGCTGGTTGCCTCCCACCCAGCCATTGCTGGCGGTGCCGGGAGAGAGGCTCAGGGCCGCGCTGACCTGCTCGGTGACGAGGCGGGAACAGCTCGTATCGGCACAGGCCTTGATGACCACAGTCTCTGGGTTGCAGGTGAGCCCCTGGCCAGAGTGGCTGAGCTCGAAGTGATCGATCTGGGTACCTCCCGAGCCGCCACCACAGGTGTTGCTACCGAGATCCACCTTGTCCACGGCATCCTGATCGAAGTAGTAGTCGCCATTCCCGCTGATATCGAGGGTGCCCCCTGTCGCCAGCGCCCCTTCGAGTGAGGCATTACCGGCCATGCGCACATTGCCCGCCACATAGACGACGGCATTTATCTGGTTCTGACCGGCGATGGAGAGATTCCCCTTCACGTAGATGAAGAGGTTTTCGGCTGGATTGTGGAGGTTGAGTATGGCGTTGTTCAGATCGAGGTTGTTGAAATAGAGTCTCGCCGTCACGCCGGTGGCGATGATCTCGGCCTTGTTGCTGATGCTGCCGTTGTCGAAATCGTAGTCGCCGGGCCCGAAGCTGTTGCCGCTGTGGCCGGTACAGCTGGTGCCGGTACCCTGCTTGTTGCACACCAGATCCCCAAGGGGGGGCACCAGCACGCCGGGGGGTGGCGTCAATGTGGTCCCCTCCGTCGGAGGATCGGTAAAAATATCCTTGCAAGTGGAGAAGGGGCATATACCGGGCCACTCTCCAGCGAAGGGCTCATGGATGATCTTGCTGTTGCCCGCCATGGTGACATTGACCGCCGATACGGTGCCGGTCAGCAGGGTATCATCGCCCATGACCAGATCCCCCGCTTTCACATAGAGAATGGCGTTGAGTTTGGCATTGGCACTCATGGTGACCTTGCCGAAGTGGTAGATCATCAGGCTGTTGGCCTTGCCGGTGGCATTGACTTCCATCTGATCGCTCAGGGTGAGATCGCTCCTGAGGTAGAGTTGGGTGGCACTGCCACTGTCGAAGAACAACTTGTCGTTTTGTCCAAGTTCCATCTTGTCTATCCAGTGGTTGCCACCACGGAAATAGAAATTGATGTTGGAGGAGCTCTGGTGCCTGAACGTTTTGACGTAACGGGCCTGCAGATAGCCGCCGATAGCCGCATTGCTGCTCATTTCCAGCGTCTGATGAAGCTGGACGGTCAGATCGTTGCGACTGCCCGCAACACTAATACGGCCCTGATCCGCCATCTTGAGTCCGTAGACGTCGAGGGTACTCTGGCCCTGAAAGGCCAGGGCACTGTTGCTTTTCATCTCCAGATTCCGGATGAGCCAGTTCCCTGCAGCCATGAGCACGCTCTGGCCCCCCGCCGACACATCCATGGTGACGTTATCGATATAGCGCGGCTGGAAGATGGCCGTCCCGGTGTTGCCATTACCAGAGATCTCCAGGCTGCGGTAAACGGTGACCCTGGCGCCAGACAGCTTGCCGCCCCCCGTGACGATCATCTCGTTCGTATGGAGGCTTCCCGACCCAGATATGCCGCTGTTGTAGTCATTCCTGATCGTCAGCTTCCTGACATAGAGGGTCGCGCCATTGAGGTTGAGCATGGCTCCTTCAGCAATCGAGAGGGTGTCGAAGCGATAGGTTTGCCCCGATTTCAGCGTCGCCACGCAACTGTTTCCGCCCCAGGAGGCATTCCTGTAGTCACCGGCTGCGGGGGAGATGGCCCCATCACAGGCCAGGTCGTGTTGACCTGTGTAGGTGGGGAAACCACCCGGGTTGGCGGGAAAAACATTGGGATCAGTGATGAAGGCGACATCTTGCAGGGGGCTGGCCAGAGCGCCGGTGACATTGCAGTTGGAGACCCAGACCCCGTTAACCCAGACACCGCCGCTGTTGCAGCTGGCGTTTGGCTGTATGTTCTTGCTGAGGAAAGGATACTTGGTTCCCGCAGTCGAACTGACGATCTTGCTCTCGTTGTTCATGCTCAGCACACCGGGCGCGGCGTGACTCTGCACCGGCAAGAGCAAGGCAGCGGTGCACTGATCGGCCGCCAGCACCGGGAGCGGGCTCGACAGCATGGTAAACAAGATAGAAACCCAGAGAGACGGGCTGAACTTCATGGGTATTGGCTCCTTGCAAAGCGTCTCACGGGATAGCACCATCAAAGGCTTCCGCCTCCAGGGTGCGGCTGACGGCAAAGTCCGGGTTGGGGCCACTGTTCACACCCGGATCGCCGCAGCGCCCCTCACTGCGAAATTTGTATCCGGTCTGGGTCCCGCCGGTCGCGCTCACGGTGATCTGCTGACAGCTCACCTCGGCTTCGCAGTCCGCCAGGCCGGGCAGCGCAAAGGCGGTCGTGGTCGATGCATCGCACTGCTGGGCGGTCCACTCGTCGTTTGGATAGAGTCGGTAGAGCGCGATCTCCAGCCCGCTCTGGGCCGCCATCAGGGCCCGCACTCCGCGCACCTCCACCGTATTCTTCTCGCCGCTGTCCACCAGGAAGCGGCCCATGGCGGCCGCCAGCAGCGCCATGATCACGATGACGAAGAGGGCGATCATGATGGCGCTGCCCCGCTGGGTGCGCCGCATACGAGGGGGCCTAGGGGACATTGAGCGTCTCCAGCTTGTGGTTGAAGAGGACGCGCTCGCCGCGCTGTTCGAGCTCAAGCCGCAGCCCCACCTCACTCGAGCTAAAGGCAGCGGGATCCCGATAGAAATAGGAGCCCGTACCTATATGCTCGGCCATCAGGGCCGGCGTGATCCCGCTAAAATCCAGGCCGATGGCGGCGCTGGCCCGGGTCAGAGTGGTGCCCGTCACGCAGTAGCGCACCTGCTGGCTGGCAAAGTAGACCCGTTGTCCCGGCGACTCCCTGGCAAAGCCACTGCCCAGTGTCAGCGCCAGTGCCCCCGAGACCGGACTGCCCACGGTATCGACCCGGGCCACGCAGGTGCCATGGAGGCAACCCTGATCCAGGGTCAGCACAGGGTCGGCAAGGGGGTAGACGATGGCACTCTCCCCGTCCCGGGGGAGCGGATCCGGCTCTACTATGGTGAGCCCGCTGCCGAGGGCCGAGCCCAGATAGCGGCTGGCGGTGGCGATGGGCCAGAAGCGCAGGCAGGCCCCTTGCTCCAGGGCGTTGCCCCCCTCGTCCTCGATGCGCACCGAGCCCGGCACCGCGTCCCGTACCTCGCGATTGAGCCGCTCCAGGGCGAAGCGGGCATCGCTCATCAGCTGCTCGCGGCGGCTGGCATCCCCGTAGATCTGGGTGCCGATGCCGATGAACTGGCTGGAGAAGGTGGCCAAGACCCCAAGCAGCAGGATCACCATCACCAACTCTACCAGGGTGAACCCTCTCGATGACGCGCGCATCAGTAGTTCCCCCGATAGAGGGCAAAAGCCAGCTCGCTCTTGTCCGGCAGACGCACCCACAGCTCGATACGCTTGCCGATGGACTCGGCACCATGGCCCTGGCTGCCGAACAGGGTGTCGGGGGTGACGGCAATCTTCACCTGGTAGCCGCGATACTCCTCGTCGCGGATGCCGGCGGCAGTCTGGGTAAAGCGGTTGGCCTCCACCCAGCTCCCCCCGGTATCGAAGTCGTCCACGTCGTTGAACTGATAAGGGCGGGTCTCGCCGCCGTCCGGACCGTAGTCGGCAGGAGCGGTACAGGGGGAATAGGTTACGGCAGGCTCATCCGCCGTCTCGCCGCAGCGAAAACGCCCGCCGTTGTGATCCGAATGCTCGTCGAAGGACTTCTGCAGTACCTCGTTCAGGATGCGCTGGGCCAGCTGGGCCGCCCGCACCTGCTGCACCGGATCCACCGCCTGGGGCGCCTGGTTGATAAGGAGCCCCAGGATGCCGGTCAGCGCGATGGCCAGCAGCACGATGCCGACCACGAACTCGACCAGGGTGAAGCCGCGGCGGGCCTTAGGGGATCGCATGGACATAGCCTTCGGGCTCGATGCGCAGCCGTGCGCTTTCCCGACCGTCGCTCACCACCAGGTTGCAACCACCGGTGCAGGTTGACGGAGAGAGGGGACGGCCGCTGCGCTTGTCGAAAGAGAAGCTGCCTTGGGGGAGGGAGAGGCCACCGGAGGCTGTGACCAGCCGCCCCCGGGTCTGCTCATCCCCGCTCCAGCCAGCGATGGGCCCGGGCGTGCAGCTCCCCGTCCGGGTCAGGTGGCCGAAGCGGTTGGCCTCCAGCACCAGCTGGGTACAACGCCCCTCCCCTTCATGCATGTTCATGGTCTGCACCAGCCGCAGCCGGGCCACCAGCTCGTCGCGCAGGGTATGGGTTTCAAAGCCGCCTTTGCCCAGCCATTTGGGCACGGCAAAGGCGGCCAGAATCCCGAGCAACAGGATCACGATGACCAGTTCAATCAGGGTAAATCCCTTGGTTGTTGCCATGGGGGTTCTCACCAGAACAAAGAGAAAGCGAGGCCGAAGCCTCGCTTACCAAGACAATTAATCGCAGTTTTGCAACTCAGTCTTGAAAGGAGCGTCTTCACTGGTTGCTGCGGTGTATTTCACGGTGCAGGTATTGCCGCTGGTATTCGCAGGGGCAAAGGTTGACTCGAGAGCAGTTGCGCCAGAAGCGGCGGCCCAGCCGTCCAGAGTCACGGCAGCGGAAATGGTATCAGCGGTCGGGTAGCCATAGATGACCTTGACACCAGTCATCCCGGTCAAGTCTGTACCATCTGCTGCAGATGCCTTTTCCTGTCCATTCAAAGCTGCTTTGCTATAGACCAGATTGGCTGCGCTGGACAATGCAGCCTGCACGCCCTGAGCAGCCGATTTCTTGGCATCATCCTGCAGATTCAGGAACTTGGGTGCGGCGGTGACCGCCAGAATGCCCAGAATGATGATCACGATGACCAGTTCGATCAGGGTGAAACCCGATTGCTTCTTCATTACGTCTTTCCTCGGTTTATCAATTGATATGGGTGGTCACCTGGCCGGAGGCCGGGCGGTAACTGAAACTCATGTAGGCATCCGTGCTCCCTTGCGGGTCCTGATAGCGCCCATCGCTGCCCTTGCTCAGGCTGTTGACCAGATAGTAACGACAGACTGAATCGAGTCCATTGCTGCTCACGGTAGCATAAAACTTGAGGTCATTGCCGCTACCGCGTACCTCGTCGAAGCTGGCGGTCGCCTTGGGCGGATTCTGCAACAGCCCCTCCCAGATATTGAGGCAGCGGGCCGCCGTCAGGCTGGCCGGGTCCACATCGGCGCTGCCACTCGCCGCCGTGTCCATAGGATACCCCGGGGAGAGTTCGCCGTTATTGACCTGGGTGTCGGTTGGCGTCGTCAGGTAAAAACGCGAGCCGTCATAGAGCACGGTGTTGAGCCCATCCTGTTTGGCGCGCCCTTCCGCCTCCCACTGTGCCCGCACCAGGGAGACGCCGGTAGCGAACCCGCCGGAGACCCCCTCCACGCTCGCCTTCTTCGCCTCGTCGGTCACGTCGAGAAAGCGGGGCAAGGCGGTGACGGCCAGGATCCCCAGGATGACGATGACGATCACCAGCTCGATCAGGGAGAAGCCCCCCATCCTGCCGGGGCCCCGACAGGGACTCACTCTCTTTGCTGTCATGCTGCCTCCGTAATGTTGTGCATTATTTCATGCAGATAGAAAAAAATCATGTCGATGAAGTACTTGAGAGGGGGCGCTCAAGGCTTGACCACCCTGCCATCGTGAAAACGGTAGCTCAGCCAGTGCGCCTCCCGGCCGAATTCGCACCCGGATCCATCCCTGCTGGCGAGCCCCTGCCATGACGGCATCCCCTGTTCCTCCGGCCCTATCAGGGCCAGCCACAGCTGGCGGCAGTTCTCGGACGGTGAACCCAGTGGCAGCACCCCCAGCGGCCAGCCCCGCTCGTCGAACTGCCAGGCCAGGCCCTCGGCGTGAAGCACGGCGGGGCGCCGCTCATCGAGCCAGCGCCCGTGCAGCCGTTGGACCCGCTCGGCAAACTGCTCCCCGAGCAGGCTCAGGCTGACCGCCAGCGCCTCTTCCCTGTGGCTGCGATAGCTCATGGCCAGGGTGGCGAGGATGATCAGCAGCAGGGCAAGGGCGACCATCCGCCGATACCCTCCCAGCCAGCGATCATCCAGTTCGGACTGTCTGCTCATCCCTTTACTGTCCTCGCACGGCCCTCATCATGTCCCACATGGGGGTAAAGATCCCCAGGGCCAGGACCAGGACCATGACGGCGACGATGCCGATCAGGATGGGTTCGATGCGGGCGGTGAGGCTCTTGAGGTCATAGTCCACCTCCCGCTCGTAAAACTCGGCCGCCTCGTGCAGCAGCTCGTCCACCTGGCCCGTCTCCTCCCCCACGGCGATCATCTGCATCACCAGGGGAGTGAACAGGCCGCTGGCCCCGGCGGTGCGCAGCAGGCTCTCCCCCCGTTCGATGCCGCCCCGCATGTCGCGGATCCGCCCCGCCATATACGCATTATCCACCGCATCGGCCACCAGGGTGAGCGCCGTGTTCAGCGGTACCCCGGCCTTGAGCATCATGGAGAAGCTGCGGGCGAAGCGGGCCAGCAGGGAGCGCTCTATGATGGAGCCGACGATGGGCAGCCGCAGCTGCCAGCGGTGCCAGGCCAGCTTGCCCCTGGTCGTGGCAATCCAGCGGCGCCAGCCGACGACCGCCCCCACCAGGATGGCCAGCAGCAGCCACCAGTAGTGGACGAAGAAGTGGGAGGTGGCGAGCAGGATCCGGGTCGCCAGCGGCAGCTCGACGCCAAACTTGGCGAACATGTTGGCAAAGACCGGGATCACCATGATGTTGAGGATCACCATGGCGACACCGATGGCGATCATCACGAAGCTGGGGTAGCGCATGGCGGTCTTGATCCGCTTGCGGGTCTCCAGCTCCAGATCGAAATAGTTGGCGAGCTGCAGGAAGGCCTCCTCCAGCTGGCCCGTGTTCTCCCCCACGTGGATGATGGCCACGAAGAGGTTGCTGAACACCCTGGGGTGCGACTGCATCGCGCTCGACAGCGGCCGGCCGTTGCCGAGATCCTCCCCCAGAGCGTGGAGCGCCCGCTTGAGGGGCTTGCTGTGGGCGCTCTCCTCCAGCCCGGCGATGGCGCGCAGTATGGGGATGCCCGCCCGGGTCAGGGCATACATCTGGCGGCTGAACACCACCAGCTCCTCCAGCTTGACGCCCCCCTCCAGCAGCAGGGACCAGTCGATGGACGCCGCTTTCGCCTGGCTGGCTTTCAGCTCGGTGGGCATCACCCCCCGGCGCATCAGCTGCTCGGCGGCCGCCAGCTCGCTGGCCGCCTCCACCACGCCGCTGACGGCCTGGCCCTGATTGTCGCGCCCCTTGTAGGCAAAGCGGCTCATGGGCGACCTCGAACGCCCGGGGGGCTCTGTGATGCACTGCGATGGGTGTGAGTCATGACTTACCCCAGATCCTCCGCCAGCCTGAGCACCTCGTCCACCGAGGTGATCCCCTCCCGGGCATAGTCGAGCGCCGTGAGGGCCAGGGGCCTGTAGTGAGCGTGCTCCCGCGCAGCCCGGGCGAAGCCTTCGGCATCGTTGCGGCGCAGGGCGTCCATCATGGGCTGATCCAGCTCCAGCAGCTCATACACCCCGATCCGGCCCGCATAGCCGGTGAAGTTGCAGCTCTGGCAGCCGCGCCCCTTGCGATAGACGTGCTGGCCCGGCACCTCGCCGCTGAGGGCGCCGAGCCAGGTGGCCTGCCCCTCGTCCGGTGCTGTCTCGCAGGCGCAGTGTTCACACACCCGCCGCACCAGGCGCTGGGCCACCACGGCCCGCAGCGCACTCGCCACCAGGTAGCCTGGCGCCCCCATGTCGATGAGACGCAGGGCGCTGGTGACGGCGTCGTTGGTATGCAGGGTGGTCAGCACCAGGTGACCCGTGATGGCGCCGCGCAGGCCGATCTCCACCGTCTCGTTGTCCCGCATCTCCCCCACCAGAAGGATGTCCGGATCCTGGCGCAGAGTGGAGCGCAGTACCTGGGAGAAGGTGAGCCCTATCTTGGGGTTGACCTGTACCTGGTTGATCCTCGGCAGACGGTATTCCACCGGATCTTCCACCGTGATGATCTTGTGGCTCGCCTGGTTGAGCTCGGAGAGCGCACCATAGAGGGTGGTGGTCTTGCCGCTGCCGGTGGGGCCCGTCACCAGGATCATGCCGTGGGGACGCTTGAGCTGGCGGCGGAAGCGCGCCAGCATGGCCGGCGGCATGCCGGTCTCGACCAGGGAGAGGATGCCGGAGGACTGATCCAGCAGGCGCATCACCACGGACTCGCCGTACTGTACCGGCATGGTGGACATCCGCACATCCACGTCGCGGCCGCGCACCTTCATGTTGAAGCGGCCATCCTGGGGCAGCCGCTTCTCCGAGATGTCGAGCCCCGCCACCAGCTTGAGGCGCAGCACCAGCGCCTGGGCGATGCGCACCTCGCTCAGTATGTTCTCGTGCAGCACGCCGTCTATCCGCTGGCGGATGCGCAGCACCTTCTCGTCCGGCTCGATGTGGATGTCGGAGGCCCCCACCTGCACCGCGTCCTCGAACAGGGAGCGCAGCAGCTTGGCCACCGTCGCCTCTCCCTCGTCGGCACCGGTATTCAGGCCGCTGTTGCCGAGCTCGAAGCCGGTCTCCTGGTGCTCCTCGTGCAGTTGCACCGCGAAGTTCTCTATCTCCCGGGTGCGGCGGTAGAGGCGGTCGAAATACTCCAGCAGCTGCCCTTCCCTGGCCACCGCCAGCACCAGCTCCCGCGGGCTGAGCAGGGCGGCGATGGCGTCGAGGGCGCTCAAGTCGGCGGGGTCCGACATCACCACGGTGACCTTGTCGTCGGTGAGGTTCACCGCCAGCGCCCGGTAGCGGCGCGCCTGCACCTCGGGCAGCAGGGTCACGGCCGAGGCGTCTATGGTTAGGTTGTTGAGATCGAAGAAGGGCACGTCCAGCTGGCGGGCGAGGAAGGTCAGCAGCTGCACCTCGCTGATGAAGCCGAGATCGATGAGGGTGGTGCCCAGCTTGCGGCCGGTGTGACGCTGCTGCTGCAGGGCGAGCTGCAGCTGATCATCCGAGATGATCTGCTCCTGAACCAGCAGGTCGCCGAGGCGCATCTTCAGTCTGGGTTGTGCCATTTACACTCCGAATCGGTTGCTTCACTCCCGCCCTTGGGCCGCCCGACCTGTGCCGGTCGCCCCCGGGTCACGGCGGGTTCTTAGGGGTTCAACTGGGCGATGCGCTGCTCCAGCCACTGGGTCGAGGCCTCGCCCAGCTCGCCGTGCAGCTGGGCGTTGCGATAGGCATCCAGCGCCCGCTGGCGGTGGCCCTGGCCGTCCTCGGCCACGCCGAGCCCCAGCCACCAGCGCCCCTGATCCGGCTGCTGGCGCAGCAGCCTGACGTACAGCTCGGACGCCTGGCCGGACTGGCCCAGCTCCTGGGCGAGCCCGGCCCAGGTGGCGTAGTAGTCGAGGTTGGTGGCCAGCTCGGGCCGATAGCCGGTGAGCCAGTCCAGCGCCTTCTGGCGCTCGCCACCAGCGATGGCCACCCGGGCCAGCAGCAGGCGCAGATCGGCCTGGGCCGGATCCAGGCTCAGCCCCTCCTCCAATACACGAGCCGCCTCCGCCAGCCGCCCCGCCCCGTAGAGCAGGCCCGCCAGCTGTTCGCGCGCGCCCTGATTGTGGGGGTCATGGGCCAGCACCTCGTAGTAGTTGTCCTGGGCTTCCTGCATCTGTCCCTTGGCCATGGCGGTGGTCGCCTTGCGTTCCGCCAGGGCGGCCAGCTCGGAGGGGGAGAGCTCCACCGTCTCGATCTTCAGGATCCCGGGTTTACGCGGGGCCGGGACGGCCGGCGCCGCCTCCTGTGCCTCCTGCTCTGCGGCCAGCTCGGCATAGAGATCCGGCTGCAACTCCTCGTCGCTCGGGATCGCCTCGTCCACCGGCACCTCGTCTACCTGGTTCTCATCCGCCAGATCCTCATCGGCCTGGGCCCCGGACGCCGGCTGGGCCTCGTCGACAGGCGCCTGCGTCTGGGCCGGGATCGACGCCCTCGCGGGGGACGCCGCCAGCACGCTCGTCCCACCCACCGAAGAGGCGCTGGGCACTGCCGTGCTCACCATCGCAGGGAGAGCGGACGAAACGATTGGAGTGACAACCGCAGACGACACCTGGGCCGGAGATGCGACGGCCCGGAGCTCGACCCTCGCCGTTGGCTGGGTGGCCCGCTGGCTCTGCTGCCAGTAGATCCAGGTGCGCCAGCCGAGGATCGCCAGGGCCAGGGTACACAGCAGGGTCAGCACCAGCATCCACCAGCCCTGCTGGCGCACCGGCGCCACGTAGACGGCGCCCTCCTCGGCGCCCGGCTGGCGTCGCTCCAGATCCTTCAACATCTGATTGATCACGCTCATGACCAGACTCCATAGGCCAGGGCGGCCCCCAGCAACAGCAACAGGGGCCACCAGCGGGAGACGCTGCGCACACCGGCATCATCGGTATCGCGGATGGCGAGACGCACCAGGGCGCTGTCGACCCGGCGCACCCCGCGGCCGTAGGCCAGCATCAGGCACTTCTGGGCCAGCACGTTGATGAGCCGGGGGATGCCGCGGGAAGCCCGCCACAGCCGGCGCAGGGCTCGCCCCTCGAACAGCGCAGCCCCGCGATAGCCCGAGACTTGCAGCCGGTATTCCAGATAGGCCCGGGTCTCGTCGAGCCGCAGCGGCCGCAAACGGTAGGAGAAGCCGATGCGCTGGCGCAGCTGGCGCAGATGGGGTTTGCCGAGCCGCTTATCCAGCTCGGGCTGGCCGAACAGCACGATCTGCAGCAGCTTGCTGGATTCGGTCTCCAGGTTGCCAAACAGCCGGATCGCCTCCAGGGTCTCGTCCGGCAGGGCCTGCGCCTCGTCGATGAGCACCACCACCCGGCTTCCCTGCCTGTGCAGGGCGATGAGGTGTCGGTGGATGCGATCCGTGAGATCCAGCTCGCTCTCCCCCGCCAGCGGCAATCCCAGCTCCAGGGCCAGGGCAGTGCGCAGCTCCCCCGGGGTGAGGTGAGGGTTGGGCAGCCAGGCCAGGCGCACCGGGTTCGCCTCCGAGCCCAGCTCGCTCAGCAGCTTGCGACAGAGCAGCGTCTTGCCGGTACCCACCTCGCCGGTCACCTTGATGAAGCCCTCTCCCTGCCCCAGCGCCCAGTTGAGCACCTGCATCGCCTCCTCGTGGGGCGGCAGGCCGTAATAGAAGCCGGTGTTCGGGGTCAGGCCGAAGGGGGCCTCCCGCAGGCCGAAGTGGTTCAGATACATGTTCCCTCCCCGTTCCCGTCAGCCCCAAGACTGGGGGCAGCTGCGGCAACAGGCCGGCGAGATGGCGCTGGCACTATGGGGGTGCGCATCATGGCTTAGCCCTTGGGCGGATACCACTTGTCGAGCAGCTCGGAGGAGCGTTGCAGCTCCTGCTGCCAGGTGTCCTTCTCCACCACGGTCGGCTTGAGCATGATCACCAGCTCCACCTTGCGGTTGCTCTCGCGGCGGTTGGTGAAGGCCTCGCCGACCCAGGGAATGTCCCCGAGCAGGGGCACCTTGCTGACGATCTCCTGCTTGTCGGTCTTCATCAGGCCGCCGATGACCACGATGTCGCCGTTGTTGGCCTGCACCACGGTATCCGACTCGCGGATGGAGCTCTTGGCGAGCGGCAGCACCAGGGGATCGGTGGTGCCGACGTTGATGGTCTTGCTCTGCTCCTCGGTATCGATGACGGAGGGGTGGATGTGCAGCAGCACCCGGCCCTGCTCATCGATCTGCGGCGTCACGTCCAGGGCAATGCCCGAGAAGAAGGGGGTCAGCTCCACGTTCGGGGTGACGATGGGGGCCGAATTGCCCGAGGTGGTGGTGGTGGTCGAGGCGTTGGTGACGAAGTACTCGTCCGTCCCCACCTTGATCACCGCTTTCTGGTTGTTGGTGGCGGTGACGCGCGGGCTCGACAGGGTGTTCACGTCCCCCTGGGTCTTGAGCAGGCTGACCGCCACATTGAAGTTGCCGTCGGAGATGGTGAAGCCGGCACCGCCCCCCAGTGCCCGGAAGATCTGGTTGGGGGTCGAGGCGATCGGGCTGTCGAGCAGGGAGCCGCCCCCCGTGATGCCCTTGCCGCCGTCCCAGCTCGCGGAGAGACCGCTCCAGTCCACCCCCTGTTCGTAACCCTCGTTGAGGGAGACTTCCAGGATCCGTGCCTCCAGCACCACCTGGCGCTTGAGGTGTTCGCCGGACTGTTCCAGGAAATCGCGCACCGCCTTGAGCTCCTTCGGATAGGCGCGCACCGTGACGAGGCCCGCCTGGGGGCTGGTGATGACAGCTCTCCCCTCGCCGCTGCCGATCAGGGTCTGCAGGGCATCCCGCAGATCGGTCCAGTAGTCGTTGTTGCTGTCCGTCTCGATCCGTGTGCCGTTGCTGTTGCCGTTACCGTTGTTGCCGTTGTCGAAGCTGTTGCTGTTGTTGTTGCTGCCGCTATTGTTCAGGCCGTTGTCGAAGTTGTTGTTATTGCCGTTGTCATTGTTGTCGTTGGCCGTCACCCCGCCGGTGCTCACCGAGGTGCGAGAGAGGCCGCGTCTGGCCATCATCAGGTAGTTGACCGGGATGGTCTCGGTGCGCAGGCCCGCCGGATAGACGTGGAAGACGTTGCCCTTGCGCTGCACGTCGAAGCCGTACATGTCCCCCACCGTGGCCAGCGCCTCCTGCAGGGTCACGTCTTTCAATTCCACCGAGATGACGCCCGCCACCCCGGGGTGGACGGCGACGCTGTAGCGGGAGCCCTTGAACAGGGAGCCGAAAAATTCCACCGCATCCACGTCGTGGGCCGCGATGCGCATCCGCTTCTCGGGCACGCTCAGGGGCTGCTGGGGACGGTTGAGCTGCAGCAGTTCGCTCTGCACCGAGGGAGGCAGGGTGGTCAGCGGGGCGGTCGGGGTCTGCTCGCTCATGGCCTGCTTGATCGCATCCTTGGCCTGTACCGGCTCGGGATGACGATAGGTAGTGCAACCCGCCACCGCCAGTGCGAGGGGAAGCAGACAAAAAGGGTGTTTTTTCATGTTATTCGTGCACCTGACTCGCAATGAAACTCGACACATCTGGCCCGCAGCATCCCGCGCGGCAACCACTTCACATCCGGATCTTGCTGCCAAACAGGGTCAGTGTCTGGCGCTTGCCCGCCTTCTCCAGCACCACGCTGTCGGCGCTGATGCCCACCAGCCGGAACCCGTTGACCTGCTGGCCCACCCGGTAGCTCTGGCCGTTCAGCACCGCCAGGGCAGGCCCGTTGCCCAGGATGACGCTCTGCAGACGGGGCAGGCCGGCCTCCCTGGTCGCGTTCGCCGCCGGCACCGAACCGGCCAGGGGGGTGGTGGGATCCTGCAACACCTCGGCCTGGGCCAGCGATCCCAGCAGGCAGCCCCACAGGGCCAGCCAGCGGCAGGACGAGAGCGCGAAAACGCGGGATCCCGTCCCGCCGATACGCCACTTAACCACGGATAAACTCCTTGCTGGTGCTGAGGGTGTAGATCTCCATCTCCACCACCGCCTTGGGGTGCTCGACCACCCTGTAGTCGAAGCCCTTCCAGTAGAAGTGGCGAGGCAGGGCCTCCAGCGCCTTGAGGTACTGGTAGACGTCGAAATAGCCCCCCTCCAGCTGAAGCCGGATCCCGTGCCGGAACAGGTTGGCCTTCTGCTGCCCGGCCATCAGCGGCTCGGGTTTGAGGGTGGTGAGCGCCAGCATATGCAGGTTGGCGGAGCGAGACAACAGGGCCTCCAGCACCGCCGGCATCTCCCGGGCCGGGATCAGATCCACCGTCTGGGCCTGCAGCCTGGCATCCAGCTGGGCCAGGGAGGCCTCCACACTGGCCAGCTGCTCCCGGGCGCGGGCGTTGGGATCCCGCCCCAGCCGGGCCTGCTTGCCCTGGTTCTCCAGGGTCAGGATCTCCAGATCCCGCTCGGCTGCGGTCAACGCCTGCCGTGCCTGGTTCAGGCGGGTATCGGCGGCATCCAGCCAGCCATAGACGCCGGCGGCGCCCAGCAGGATCACCCCGGTCAGCAGGATCAGGACCCGCTCCCGCAGGCTGAGGGCGGCGACCCGCGTCGCCCATGCCTGCCACTGTGCCTTCATCTCCATCAAGGGGTCTCCCGCGCTATGCCGCTGAGCTGGAAGGCCAGCTGGCCCTGCTTGTCCCGGCTCAGGGTGAGCTCGCCAAACTCCTTGCCCGCCAGGGAGGACGTCTGCTTGAAGCGGTTCACCCAGGCGGGCACATCCTGGCTGCGTTCGGCCACCCCGGAGAGGTTGATCCGCCCCTCGCTTATCTCTATCCGCTGCAGGGAGAGACGGGCATCCCGCAGGCGGGCCAGATCCGCCATCACGCCGGCGTACCCCCGGGATTTTTGCAGGGAGAGGTCGCCGAGCTGCTGCATCAGCGCCTGCTTGGCCCCCAGTTCTTCCCGCTTGTCGGCCAGTTGCTGCTGCAACCTGGCGTCCGCCTGGTGGCGTGCCAGCTCGCCGTCGAGCCGTGCCGCCTCGCCGCGCTGCACGTCGAGCTGCGCCCGCAGTTGGGCCAGCTCGCGATCGACGCCCCGCTGCTGCCAGCCATAGGCCAGGGTGACCGCGGCCAGCACCAGCAGAACGGCTCCCCATACCAGGCTCATCTGGGAGAGGCTGGCCCACAGGCGCCTTGGCCGGAATTCGGCCCCATAGAGGTTGATATGATGCTTCATCGCTCGCTCCTGCCCAGGGCCGCGCCATAGGCGCAGAGGTATTCAACCCCCGCGAGGACCGCCTTGTTGGCCATGGCGGAGACCGGGAAGCCGAAGGCCTGCTCCAGGTGGCGGACCAGCAGCCCGATGGCGGAAGAGGCGATGGCGAGTTGCAGCTGGCCCGGCTCCGGCAGCTTGAGGTGGCCGGCCAGGTAGTCGATGGAGCGCTGGAGCTCCAGCGCCAGCCCGTCGAGCTGTTCGATGTCGGGCTCACGGGGGCCAGTGAGGGCGGCAAAGCCGCGCAACTGGCGGGAGAAGCAGAGCCCGCCCCGGTGGAAGACCAGCAGTTGCAGCTCCTGCCCCCTGGGTTGCCAGAGCAGCATGCGCACCGTCTGATCCTCCTCGTAGAGGGCCGTCATGGCCAGCTCGTCGCTGATGATGGCGTCCAGGGTGGCCACGCCCTTGACCGCGTCCGCCACCAGCTGGATCCGGCTCTTCGGCACGCAGATCACGTTGATCCTCGGGCTGCCCGCGGGGGGAGTCGGCAGATCCACGTAATCCATGGCGAGCTGCAGCACAGGCTCGTTGACGAAGTCCTTCACGGCCCAGGGCAGAGCCCCCGCCATCTCGGCATCGGGCACGGCGGGCTTGTCGATCTGGATCTGCTGATAAAGGCTGGCCCCGAGGGCCACCCGCACCTTAGACTTGGCCAGACCGTGCTGGGCGAACAGCTCCGTCGTGGCCCTGGCCCATTCGTGGGGACCATTGACGGCGCGACTGGTGAACACGGGCGCGGATCCCGGACAGGCCAGCAGGATGCGATCGCTGGCCAGCAGGAGTCCGACCTGATGGCTGGGAGGCGAGCGTCTGAACAATGATTTCATCTGGACCTGCACCTGGCGGTATGAAACGGATTAAACCTTAACATAAACAGGCGATTAGCCTCCAACTTTATGACAGACGATGCCTTGAAGGACGAGGGGGCGCCCTCCGGATGCAATCCGATTGAACCTCTGCAACTTCCCTCCCCCCTGCACCGGATCCACCACCCGCTGCTGACGGCCCATGGGGTCACGCTCTGGTGCAAACGGGACGATCTCATTCACCCGAGCCTGTCCGGCAACAAGTGGCGCAAGCTCAAGTACCATCTGCAGCAAGCCCGGGCACAGGGCAAGACCCACATACTGTCGTTTGGCGGTGCCTACTCCAATCACATCCACGCCCTGGCGGCGGCAGGGTGCAGATTGGGGCTGCGCACAACAGGCATCATACGCGGCGAAGCCGCCAGCGTCAGCAACGCGACCCTGAGCGCCGCCAGAGGCTGGGGAATGGATCTCGTTTTTGTCGATCGCCAGAACTACCGGCGCCGCCAGGATCCCGCCTGGCTGGCCCAGTTCGAGGATGCCGACACCCTGATAGTCCCGGAGGGGGGGAGCAGCCCGCTGGCCCTCCCCGGGGTGGCTGAACTGGTGGACGAGCTGCCCTTCTCGCCGGATCTCTGGGTGTTGCCCTGCGCCAGCGGCGGCACCCTGGCAGGGCTCATCGCGGGCAAGCGTGAACGGGAGCGGATCCTGGCCATCGCCGTGATAAAGGGGGGAACCCAGCTGCGTGACGAGGTGTGCCGGCTCCATCCCGGGGCGGCCACCACGGAGGGTTGGCGCATCGCCCTGGATCACCACGACGGCGGCTACGCCAGGTTCAGCCCGGCGCTCTGGCAGTGGGTGCAGGCGTTCAGCGCCGAGACCGGCCTGCCGCTCGAACCCATCTACAGCGGCAAGGCGATGTGGGGACTGTTTAGGGAGCTGGAGGCCGGCCGCATCCCCCGCGGCAGCGAGGTGGTCTTCCTCCACACCGGCGGCCTGCAAGGGCTGGCGGGGCTGCGGGAACAGGGACGCCTGTAGTCGTCCTCCCTGTTGTCGCCCCGCCGGGCGGTCAGACGGACATGGTGAGCGGCGCGGGCTCGGCGAACCAGGGCCCCTGCCCCGCGTGCACCCCGAGGTGGCGCAGCATCTTCCACTCGTCGCCGCTCTCCACCCCCACTGCTATCACCCGGGTCTGGGTGTTGGCGCAACCCCCCACCAGGCTGCGCACCGCCATCTGGTTGACCTGGCGCAGGTGGATCTCCCGCACCAGGCTGGGATGCAGCTTGAGGAAGTGGATCTCGAACTCCTTGATGTACTGGGTGCTCACCACGTCCTGGCCCGCGTGATCGATGGCCAGCCTGCAACCCAGCATGCGCAGCGCCCGCAGCGGTCGCTTGAGCGCCTCGTAGTGGCGGGTCACCTGGGATTCCGACAACTGCAGGATCAGCCCCTCGTTGGTGCTGCGTGGCAGCTGGAACAGCTCGAAGAAGAGCTCGCGCTGGAACTCCCGGTTGAGCAGGTTCTGGGCGCTGAGGGAGAGGCTGACGGGGCAGCTCGACGCCGGCCGCTGGCGCAGCAGGCGCAGGGTGCTGGCGATCACCAGCCGGTCCAGCGGCAGCAGGAGCCCGGCCTTCTCCGCCATGGGCATGAAGACCCCCGCCTGCAACTCCCGCCCCTGCTCGTCGTGGATGCGGATCAGCAGCTCCTGCTGCAGCACCACCTGATCCCGCTCCTGCTGTACCGGCTGCAGGTAGAAGGAGATCCCCTGCTCCTCGATACGCCGGGAGATCAGGGTACGCCAGCGCACCGTCCCCTTGTTGCTCGCCTCCTCGTTGAGGGACTTCTCGAACAGGAACCAGCCGCTGTGCCCCTGCAGGCGCGCGCTCTTGAGCGCCAGCTCGGCCTCCTCCTGCACCTTGAGCAGGGAATCGTCCGCCTGATAGCAGACGGCCCCCAGATAGACGGCCGTCTCCACATTGACCGACTCCGGCCAGTGCAGACGCTGCAGGCTCTTGAGCAACTGGCTGGCGCCGTCCACCATCTCGCTCTCGGACATGTTGGGCAGCAGCACCGCAAAGACCTGGCCGGCATAGCGGGCCTGCAGAGCGCCGCTGTGCTTGCGCACGAAGGTACCGATGGAGGCACTCGCCTCCATCAGCAGATCCTGGCTCGGGCGACTGCTGAGCTCGGGATCCAGCTCCTCCAGACCGGCCAGCTCGATCAGCAGCACACCGCCACTGATCACGCTCGCCTCCATGATGGCGCTTTCCAGCCGGTTGTCGAAGAAGAGGCGGTTGCCGATGCCCGTCGTCTTGTCGACGAAGGCGTTGCTGCGGATGAAGTTGTCGAACCGGCTGCGCTCCTTGCGGGCGTCCGCCAGCTCGGCCAGCAGGTAGTCGAGGGCCTGGCTGGCGGGAGCCGGCCACTCCTCGGCGGGATCATGGGCCAGCTTGGTGAGCTTGCCGTCCAGGATCAGCTGGGCGCGATCCGCCAGCAGCTCGGCGCCGCGCAGCTGCTGGCGCAACCAGCGGATGGAGTACCAGAGCCCGAACACCACGATGAAGACCCCGAAGGAGATGCCGAACATGGCCCGCATGGAGTACTCGAACTCCTTGAACGGCCTGTCCAGCTTGAACTCGGCCCGCATGCCGGCCTGGTTCGGGATCGCCTTGCTGTAGGGGATCAGCAGGCTCTCGTCCGTCTGCTGCTGCACGTCGCGAAACCAGTAGACCCGCTGCTTGTCCTGGCGGATCTCCAGCTCGACCACGTGGGAGGCGCGCAGCAGGGAGGGCAGCCAGCGGGCCAGGGCCTGCTGGTCGTCGGTCACCCCGAGCTGCTTGTCGATGATTTCCACCAGGGAGTCGACCCGGTTCTGCTGCAGCTCCATCCCCATCTGGCGGAAACTGAAGACCCCCCCCAGCATCACCATGGCCATGGCCGAGATCACGCACAGGGTAATAAAGGAGACGAGTTGAGTGGTCAGTTTCATGTGCCTTTCCGTAGCCGACAGCATCCATTGACCCTCATGGTATCAGCCTTGGCCAAAGGGCGCCTATGGATGAAGATCCCGCTTCTGCAAATAAGCGATGGCAGGCGTCAGACCGCTGCGCCACGGCGTGCGGGAAAAATGGGGAACGGGAGCGAAATCAGGAAGAAAGGAGGTGACAAACGGGCAGAAAAATGGTCCCACTATGGGGACCAAAAGAAACACTCATATCAAAACTAACACTCTGTGCTACTGACAAAAATAGATACAGGAGTATTGAACACACGGTGAGTCAAACCGCACTGCTACTCTAGCCATTTCAGATAAGCTGGACAATTGTCATTTATGACAGGTCAGCGATTGAATCTTCACCGCTCGCTTTGTCATATTGGTTGTTTATCAAGGAATTAGCATTTTTGTTCCAAGTGTGACCGATTCGACTCAAATCGATGTAGCTAATGTTATGCTGGTTGAGCCTCAATCGAGTGACCTTGTTTCATGGAAGAAGGGTTTCCCTATGTCGACACGCTCTCCGTTATGGATTTCTTTGGGGCTGTTCTGTGCCCCCCTCCTCCTGATGCTGCTTCTCAGCCCCCTGCTGACCGACTGGCTGGCTCGCCACCTGCTCGAGTCGAAGGGAATGGAGCTGGCGGAGTTCCAGAAGGAACGCACCCGGATACTGGATCACCATGTGCCCCTCCAGCTGGATCGCTTCGTCTTTGACTGCGGCCCCAAGGACATGGCCCTGCTGAGAGAACCGGAATATTACAACCGCCATATCCGCCTGGCCGGCCTGCAACTGGCCAATGGGACGGGCTGCTCGACCCTGGGGCTTGCAGTCCCCCTGCTGTCCGGTGCGACTATGCCTACCGACCCGGGTCTCCACTTCACCAGTACAGTCCCCATGTTCGACACCGAGCGAGAGACACTGGTCTACGGGAAGCGCGACAATAACCTGGCCTTCTGGGTCCTCGACAGCAGCTGGAGCCATGAGTTGCTGCGCACTCCATGCGACGACTGCTTCTACCTCGAATTCAACCACAAGGATCCGGCCCGGGCCGGGCTCTACTTCCCCCGGGGCAACAAGCACATACGGGAAGAGGCAAACGCCATCCGCGTGACCAGCATGGACGAGCTCCATCGGGTGGAGCAAGACCTGTGGGCGGGCAAGGCGTTGCACGACTATGCGAGAGGCCAGGTTCGCCATGACGGCCTCTGGTTCGGCGGAGCCCTGGGGCTGCTGCTGGTCGCCGCCTACTGGGGGCTGCGCAACTACCGGCGCTCCCTCAAGGGCCTGCTGCAGGCCGGGCTGGCACGCAAGGAGTTCATCCCCTTCTACCAGCCCGTGGTGGACAGCCGTACCCGGCAGGTGGTGGGGTTCGAGGCCCTGCTACGCTGGCAGCGGGGGGGCGGCCTGGTCCCCCCAGGGGCCTTCATCGGTTATGCGGAGGAGCAGGGGCTGATCCTGCCCATGACCAGCCAGTTGCTGGAGAAAGTGATCGCCGATCTGCCCAAGCTCGCCGACGGACAGTGGGTCAGCGTCAACATAGTGGCCACCCACCTCGAGCACCCCCACCTGCGCGAGCTGCTGCAGCAGAACGACTGGCCCTCCCCCATCAGGCTGACCTTCGAGTTCACGGAGCGTGAGCCCATCAAGGATATAAAGACCGCCATGGGGGAGATCACCACGCTGCAGGAGAAGGGGTATCACATCAAGCTGGACGATTTTGGCACCGGCTATGGCGGCTTTGCCTACCTGCAGCGCCTCGGCATCCGCCAGATCAAGATCGACAAGATGTTCGTCGACACCATAGGCACGGACGATCTCAAGCGCAGTGTGCTGGACGCCATCATCGCCTTCGGCCGCAAGTCGGGTATGGAGATGATCGCCGAAGGGGTCGAGACCCAGGCCCAGGTCGACTATCTGAGCGAGCATGGCGTGTATCTCATCCAGGGTTATGTCTATGCCAAACCCATGTCCCTCAGCCAGTTGAAGATCTGGCAGATGGCCTGGAGTCAGAGCCGCGCGAGCACCTGATGGCGGCGCCGGATCCAGGTGACGGGTCCGGCGTCCTCGTGATTTGTAACAAAATGATTTTCCCCTGAACGGACAACAGCCTTTATCATCTGCGGGTGCGTCACGCCGGTGACGACGCCAAGTCGCTCCATACCCTGTCGGCCACCGCCGCCCCGAGATGAGAACCACTGCCTATGAAGTCATTTATCCGCCAAGAGATTGCCCTGCCCGCCGGCCTGCTGACCCTGCTCTTCTTCAAGACGCTCGGCAGCGAGCTGCTGACGGAGGCAACCCCCCTTGCGGTGTACCTGCCGGTGTCGCTGCTCCTGCTGGCCGTCGTCACCTGGGCCATCTTCTCCGTCGTCCGTCACTCCGATGCCCTTGCCATCAAGCTCGGCGAACCTTTCGGCACCCTGATCCTCACCCTGTCAGTCATCTCCCTGGAGGTGGTGATGATCTCCTCCGTCATGCTGACCGGCGAGCCCAACCCCACCATGGCCCGTGACACCATGTTTGCGGTGGTGATGCTGGTGACCAACGGCCTGGTGGGCTTCACCCTGCTGTTTGGCGGCTGGCGCTACCACACCCAGAACTTCAATCTGGACGGGGTCAAATCCTATCTGGTGGCCATCATTCCCCTGGCCCTGCTCTGCCTGGTGCTGCCGAACTTCACCCAGGGGGGCTCCCAGGGCGGCCTGTCCGGCGCCATGTCCTGGATGCTGATCATCATCTCGCTGCTGCTCTACGGCGTCTTCCTGCTGATCCAGACTCGCAGCCACAGCCACTTTTTCGTCGACAGCGACCACGAGGATCACGAGGAGCACCACGGCCCCCTGCAGAGCAACGTCTATCACACCCTGCTGCTGCTGGCCTACCTGGTGGTGGTGATCCTGCTGGCCAAGACGCTGGCCATCCCCATCAATCACGGTGTCCATGTGATGGAGGCCCCGGCGGCCCTGGGTGGCTTCATCGTCGCCTGTATCGTGCTGGCGCCGGAGGCGGTCGGCGCAATCAAGGCGGCCTTCAACAACCAGCTGCAGCGCGCCATGAACCTCTACTTCGGCTCCGTGCTGGCCACCATCGCCCTCACCGTTCCCTCGGTGCTCTTCATCGGCTCCCTGGTGGGCCACGACGTGCGCCTCGGCCTATCCCCGGCCGACATGGTACTGCTCGTCACCACCCTCATGGTGTGCAAGGTGACCTTCAGCAGCGGCCGCACTCACGCCCTGCACGGCGCCACCCATCTGGTGCTCTTCGTGGTCTACCTGTTCCTGATGTTCGAACATGGCTAACGGCGCCAACTCTTCATGGTGCTCTTCGTGGTCTACCTGTTCCTGATGTTCGAGCATGGCTAACGGCGCCAACTCTTCATGGTGCCCTTCACGGCCCACCGGTGCCTGATATTCGAACACGGATAACAGTGTCCGCAGCTGGTCAGCCCGCTCCCGATGGCCAAGGACAGGAGCGGCACCCAAAGCCCAGAAATAAAAAGACCGCCCCATGGGCGGTCTTTTTTTATGGTTTGCTCAGGCTTCGATTCAGAGGCTGGGCAGGGTCCCGGCCGGGATCAGGTCGTTGTAGCTGGCACGGCCCAGCAGCGCGGCCGCCGCCTCGATGTCCGGCGCGAAATACCTGTCCTTGTCGTAGAAGCTGACCTCTTCACGCAGACGGCCCTTGGCCAGCTCGATGAGCTCGGTAGAACGCAGGGGCGCGCGGAAGTCGAGCCCCTGGGCCGCCGCCAGCAGCTCGACTGCCAGGATACCGCGGGTGTTCTCCGCCATGTCCGCCAGACGGCGACCGGCGAAGGTGGCCATGGAGACGTGGTCCTCCTGGTTCGCCGAGGTGGGCAGGCTGTCCACCGAGGCCGGGTGGGCCAGGGTCTTGTTCTCGGAGGCGAGCGCCGCCGAGGTAACCTGGGCGATCATGAAGCCGGAGTTCACGCCACCGTTGTTGACCAGGAAGGCCGGCAGACCGGACATGCGCGAGTCGATGAGCAGCGCCATGCGACGCTCTGACAGGGAACCGATCTCGGCGATGGCCAGCGCCAGGTTGTCGGCGGCGAAGGCCACGGGTTCTGCGTGGAAGTTACCGCCGGAGATGATCTCTTCATCATCGGCAAACACCAGCGGGTTGTCGGAGACCGCGTTGGCCTCGCACACCAGCACCTCGGCCGCCTGACGGATCTGGGTCAGACAGGCACCCATCACCTGGGGCTGGCAGCGCAGGGAGTAGGGATCCTGCACCTTCTCGCAGTTGTGGTGGGACATGCCGATCTCGCTGCCATCCACCAGCAGGTGACGGTAGCAGGCGGCCGCATCGATCTGGCCACGCTGGCCGCGCACCTCGTGAATGCGGGCATCGAACGGACGGCGGCTGCCGAGGGCCGCCTCCACGCTCATGGCACCGATTGTGATGGCACCGGCGTAGAGGTCTTCGGCGTGGAACAGCCCTTCCAGCGCGAAGGCGGTGCTCGCCTGGGTGCCGTTGAGCAGGGCCAGCCCCTCTTTCGGCGCCAGGGAGATGGCCTCCAGGCCTGCAATCTTCAGGGCAGTGGCGGCGTCGATCAGCTCACCCTTGTGGCGCGCCTTGCCTTCCCCGATGAGCAGGCAGCTCATGTGGGCCAGCGGCGCCAGGTCGCCGGAGGCGCCGACGGAGCCCTTCTTCGGCACCACGGGATAGACCTCGGCGTTGATGAGGCGCATCAGGGCCTCCAGCACCACCAGGCGGATGCCGGAGAAGCCGCGGGCCAGGGAGTTCAGTTTCAGCACCATCATCAGGCGCACGGTGGCGTCATCCATGTACTCGCCGATGCCGGCGGCATGGGAGAGCACGATGGAGCGCTGCAGCTCGTCCAGCTGCTCCACCGGAATGCGGGTGTTGGCCAGGAGGCCAAAGCCGGTGTTGATGCCGTACACCACGCGATTCTGCTCGATCACCTTGGTGACCACGGCGGCGGAGGCGTGGATCCCCGGCAGAGCGGACGGATCCAGGCTGACGTGTACCGGCTCGCGGCTAACGCGGCGCAGGGTGTTGAGGCAGAGCTTGCCCGGTTGCAGATTGAGTTCAAACATCTTATTTCACCCCTTTACCGGCTGCGTGCAGCATCGGCAGATCCAGTTTCGCCTCGTGGGCGCAGTTGATGGCAATCTCGTAGCCCGCGTCCGCATGACGCATCACGCCGGTGGCCGGGTCGTTGCGCAGCACGCGGCCGACCCGCTTGGCGGCGTCGTCGCTGCCGTCACAGACGATGACCACGCCGGAGTGCTGGGAGAAGCCCATGCCGACACCGCCACCGTGGTGCAGGGAGACCCAGGTCGCGCCGCCTGCGGTGTTGAGCAGGGCGTTGAGCAGCGGCCAGTCGGAGACGGCATCGGAGCCATCCATCATGGATTCGGTTTCACGGTTCGGGCTCGCCACCGAACCGGAGTCCAGGTGGTCGCGACCGATGACGACCGGCGCCTTCAGCTCGCCGTTCTTGACCATCTCGTTGAAGGCCAGACCGAGGCGCACCCGATCCTTGACCCCGACCCAGCAGATACGCGCCGGCAGGCCCTGGAAGGCGATGCGCTCACGGGCCATGTCGAGCCAGTTGTGCAGGTGGGGATCGTCCGGGATCAGCTCTTTGACCTTCTGGTCGGTCTTGTAGATGTCTTCCGGATCGCCGGAGAGCGCGACCCAGCGGAACGGACCTATCCCTTCGCAGAACAGCGGACGGATGTAGGCCGGGACGAAGCCGGGGAAGTCGAAGGCATTCTTGACCCCCTCTTCCAGCGCCATCTGGCGGATGTTGTTGCCGTAGTCCAGGGTCGCTGCGCCGCGGGCCTGCAGGGTCAGCATGGCTTCAACCTGACGGGCCATGGAGCGGCGGGCGGCGACATTGACCTCTTCCGGCGCGCTCTTCTGCAGATCGCGCCACTGGGCCACGCTCCAGCCCTGGGGCAGGTAGCCGTGTACCGGGTCATGGGCGGAGGTCTGGTCGGTCACCACGTCCGGGGTGATGCCGCGGGCCACCAGCTCGGCGAAGACGTCGGCGGCGTTGCCGAGCAGGCCGACGGAGACGGCGGTGCCGCTCTGTTTGGCTTCCTCGACCATGGCCAGCGCCTCATCCAGGCTGTAGGCCTTCTTGTCGACGTAGCGGGTCTTGAGGCGGAAGTCGATGCGGGTCTCGTCACACTCCACGGCGATCATGGAGAAGCCGGCCATGGTGGCGGCCAGGGGCTGGGCGCCGCCCATGCCGCCGAGGCCCCCGGTCAGGATCCAGCGGCCCTTGGGCTCGCCGTTGAAGTGCTGGTTCGCCACGGCGAAGAAGGTCTCGTAGGTGCCCTGGACGATGCCCTGGGTACCGATGTAGATCCAGGAGCCGGCGGTCATCTGGCCGTACATCATCAGGCCCTTCTTATCGAGCTCGTTGAAGTGCTCCCAGTTGGCCCAGTGCGGCACCAGGTTGGAGTTGGCAATCAGCACGCGCGGCGCGTCCTTGTGGGTCTGGAACACGCCGACCGGCTTGCCGGATTGCACCAGCAGGGTCTGATCATCCTCGAGACGGGTCAGTACCTCGACGATCTTGTCGTAGCACTCCCAGTTGCGGGCGGCGCGACCGATACCGCCGTACACCACCAGGGACTGGGGATGCTCGGCCACTTCCGGATCCAGGTTGTTCATCAGCATCCGCAGGGGCGCCTCGGTGAGCCAGCTCTTGGCAGTCAGCTGGGTACCGTGGGGAGCACGGATGATCCGGCTCGGATCGTGGCGGGGATCCTGGTGTTGTACAGACATAGACACTCCTTGTTTATCGATACGGTCAGGCGGCGCGGTGCGCCGCTACTTGGTCAACTGGTGGACCAGGCGCGCGGCCACTCGGGCACTGCGGTTGTCCTGATCCAGGTTCGGGTTGTACTCGGCCAGATCGGCGAGCCTGAGCTTGCCGCTGGCCCGGATATGGGCGATCAGGGGTTCGATGACGGCCAGCTCCACGCCGCGGGCGGCGGGAGCGCTCACCCCCGGCATCACGGCGGCGGGCAGCACGTCCAGATCGATGGTGAGATAGAGGTGGTCACAGCGGGCAATGAAGGCATCCAGCCCCGCCAGCAGCACCGGCAGATCGGCCTGGGTCATGGCGTCATCCAGCATGTGCCACACCCCCAGCGCCTCGGCGCGGGCAAACAGCGCGGCGGTGTTGGCGGTCTCGGCCACCCCGAGGCAGGCGTAATGGAACGCCGTGCCCTGGGCCGCGCACTGTTCGGCGATCTGGTAGAAGGGGGTACCGGAACTCGCCTGCTCCTGCTTCATGCGCAGATCGAAGTGAGCGTCGAAGTTGATGATTCCGACCTTGCCACGGCCAGCGTTCTGTTGCAGAAGGTGGCGGTTGAGGCCGCTCCAGCTGCCGAAAGCCACCTCGTGGCCGCCCCCCAGCACCAGCGGGAACTGGCCCTGTTCGAGGGCAGCGGCGACCCGCTCGGCCAGCCGGCCGTGGGCGGCATCGAGATCCCCGTCCTCGCAGCGCACGTCGCCGCCGTCATAGACGGGCTGGTCCAGGTGCCAGGCGCTGTTGGCGAGCAGCTTGCGCACCGCCAGCGGTGCACCGGCGGCACCGACACGCCCCTTGTTGCGGCGCACCCCTTCGTCACAGGCGAAGCCGAGCAGTACCACGCCGGGTTCACCCCGTCCCTGCCAGGGTTGCACCTTGTCGTGCCAGCGCAGGGCCAGGGCGCCGTCTTCCGGATCCTGGCGACCCTGCCAGACCGACATGTCGACCGGGTTGAACTTATCCATGGAGCGTCTCCTCGCCGTTGAGTACCCGGCTCACCAGCTGATCGACGCCGATGAGGTAGCTGAGTTCGGCCGGATGGCCGCAATTCCAGATGAGAAAATCGGCCTGCATGCCCACTCTCAGCTGCCCCAGGCGCTCCTGCTCGCCGAGCGCCCGGGCGGCGTGGCGGGTCACCCCGGCCATGGCCTCCACCGGGGTCAGGCCGAACAGGGTGCAGGCCATGTTCATGGCCATGCGCAGGGAGACGATGGGGGCCGTACCCGGGTTGATGTCGGAGGAGACCGCCATGGGCACACCGGCACGGCGCAGGGCCTCCACCGGTGGCAGCTTGGTCTCTTTCAGGAAGTAGAAGGCGGTGGGCAGCAGGGTAGCGACCACCCCGCGATGGGCCAGCGCCTGGATGCCGTCCTGATCCAGGTATTCCAGATGGTCCACCGAGAGGGCGCCGAAGTTGGCGGCCAGCGTGCTGCCTCCCAGGTTGGAGAGCTGATCCATGTGCCCCTTCACCGCGAGATCGTACTGGGCCGCCGCCAGATAGACCTGCTCGGTCTGGGCCAGGGAGAAACCGATGTGCTCGCAGAAGACGTCTACCGCATCGGCCAGCCCTTCTTCGGCCGCTGCCGGGATGATCTCCTGGCAGATGGTCTCGACCCAGGAGTCGGGATCGTCCCGATACTCCGGCGGCACCGCATGGGCCGCCAGCAGGGTGGTCCTGACCCGGATGGGCAGGGCGTCGCCCAGACGGCGGGCGACCCGCAGCATCTTGAGCTCGTCCGCCAGAGTCAGTCCGTAGCCGGACTTGATCTCCACCGTGGTGACCCCTTCCCGGATCAGGGACTTGATCCGCGGCAGGGCCAGATCGTAGAGCTGATCCTCGCTGGCTGCTCGGGTGGCCCTCACCGTGGAGAGGATGCCACCCCCCTTGCGGGCGATCTCCGCATAGGGCACGCCTTTCTGGCGCAGCTCGAACTCTTCGGCTCGGCTGCCCGCGAAGATGAGGTGGGTATGGCAGTCGATGAGGCCGGGGGTCACCAGCCTGCCCTTCATGTCGCGCCAGTGGGCGGGATAGGGCCCCTTGAGATCCTGCATGGGGACCATGGCGTGGATCCGCCCCTCTTTCACGCCGAAGGCGTGGGGCTCCAGCAGACCGTAGTCCGCCAGATCGGAGCGCAGGGTGGCGGGTGTCACGTTGAGCCAGACCCGCTCGCAGTTCAACAGTTCCTTGTTCATACCGACCTCTAAATGTATATACAATAATTTATAGCCGATCTCTGATGAGAAAGAAAGGATCAAGTTCACATCTTGATAACAGCGGCTTCATTAGAGTTTAAACACAAAAAAGCCCACCGAGGGGTGGGCTTTTAAAGGCTTAATTTGTATATACAATCATGCGAGGCGCGTCTTGGAGCTCAGCTTGTAGCGGGAGCCCGGCGAGAGCAGCCTGGCATAGGAGACCAGGTAGCCATCCGACCAGGTGCGCCGGTGCAGCAGCAGGCAGGGGGTATCGACCCGTACCTGCAACAATCCGGCTTCCCCTGCGCTCGGCAGCACGGCCTCCACCACGTGTTCCATCTCGGAGAGGGGGCAGACTTCCATCAGATAGCTGTTCGGCGTCTGCTGGGTGAAGTCCTGCTCGCCGTAGTCCGGCAGGCGCTCCGCATCGACGAAGCGCTCCTCCAGCTGCAGCGGCTCCCCGTCGGCCTGGTGGACGATGAGGCTGTGAAAGGTGGGCGCACCCACCCGCAGGCCCAGACGCACCGCTACCTTCTCGTCGGCGGCCTGGCGTTGCAGGCGGATCACGCGTGCACTGTACTGGCTGCCACGCTCGGCGATTTCGTCGGCGATGTTGCGAATGGCCAGCAGCGGCGACTCGGTGCGCCTGTCGGCCACGAAGCTGCCGGATCCGGCGGTACGCACCAGCCAGCCCTCGGCCACCAGTTCACGCAGCGCCTTGTTGACCGTCATCCGGCTCACGGCAAACTGCTCGCACAGGGCTGCCTCGGTCGGGATCCTGTCGCCCGCCTGGTAGTGGCGTTCGCGGATCCCGTCCAGGATGTGCTGCTTTATCTGCAGGTAGAGTGCGGGGGCCACCTAGGCGCCTCAGCGACGGCGGTGGGGCGGACGCATGTCCGGCCAGGCGCGGTAGACGTCCGGGATCTGGTCCGGACCGCTGATGCAGAGATCGAGATCGTGCAGCAGGCCGTCCTTGATGCCATAGATCCAGCCGTGCACCGCCAGCTCCTGCCCCTTGCGCCAGGCATTCTGGATGATGGTGGTGTGGCAGACATTGGCTACCTGCTCGGCCACGTTCAGCTCGCACAGGTAGTCGAAGCGCTCGTGCTCGTCTTCGATGGCCTCAAGCTCTTCGCCGTACTTGAAGTAGACGTCCTTGATGTTGCGCAGCCAGTTGTCGATGAGGCCCAGCTCCTGGTTCTGCATCGCCGCCTTGACGCCGCCGCAGCCATAGTGGCCGCAGACGATGATGTGCTTCACCTTGAGCACTTCCACCGCGTATTGCAGCACGGAGAGGCAGTTGAAATCGGTGTGCACCACCAGGTTGGCGACGTTGCGGTGGACGAAGACATCCCCCGGCAGCAGCCCCATCAGCTGGTTGGCGGGCACCCGGCTGTCGGAGCAGCCGATCCAGAGATACTCGGGGGCCTGCTGGGCGGACAGGGTAGCGAAGAAATTGGGATCCTCGGCCTTGATCCGTTCCGCCCACTCGCGGTTATTGGTAAACAGGTCGTTCAACAGTTTCACTTCTGCTCTCCCTACTGTGGCAGTGGCGGCAACATACCATACACAAGGGTAACCAAGGCAAGGCCGACCAGCACCCCGTGAAACAAAAACAGGGCCATCAGGCCCTGCTTAATCTCGGCGGAAGCCCTCAGGCATCCATCGCGTCTTTCAGCTTCTTCAGCGCGTTTTTCTCGAGCTGGCGGACCCGCTCCGCGGAGACGCCGTAGTTGTCGGCCAGCTCCTGCAGGGTGGTCTTGCTCTCTTCATCCAGCCAGCGGGCACGGATGATGTGCTGGCTGCGCTCGTCCAGAGTGGCCATGGCCGCGCTCAGACGGCGGGTGGCGTGGCTGTCCCAGTTGTCGTTCTCGATGGTGGCGGCGAGATCAGAAGACTTGTCTTCCAGATAGTGCACAGGTGCGAAGCCACCCTCGTCTTCATCGTCACCGACCAGATCGAAGGCCTGATCGTAATTGCTCATGCGCGCTTCCATCTCGGTGACGTCCGCGGCGGAAACCCCGAGATCGGCGGCCACGGCCTGCACCTCTTCGTGGTTCAGCCAGCCCAGACGCTTCTTGGACTTGCGCAGGTTGAAGAACAGCTTGCGCTGGGCCTTGGTGGTCGCCACCTTGACCATGCGCCAGTTGCGCAGCACGTATTCGTGGATCTCGGCCTTGATCCAGTGCACGGCGAAGGAGACCAGGCGCACCCCGACACTCGGGTCGAAGCGCTTGACCGCCTTCATCAGGCCGATGTTGCCTTCCTGCACCAGATCGGCCTGAGGCAGGCCATAGCCGGAGTAGCTCTTGGCCACGTGAACGACAAAACGCAGATGTGACATGACCAGCTGGCGGGCAGCCTCGAGATCACCGTCCTGCTGCAAACGCATCGCCAGTTCGCGCTCTTCCTCTGCGCTCAGCACAGGGATCGAGTTGACGGCCTGGATATAGCCTTCCAGACTACCTTGCGGAATCAGAGCCATAGTGCGCTGCAATGAAGTTCCCATGTTCTACCTCTTACTTTTCAATCGAATCAGTCTAACACCCTGAGAAGACGTGTCTACCGACCAGGTATCATTCTGCGGGCTGCATCATACATAACCCCAGCATGAACCCGGCCTATCTTAGGCTGACGGCATGAATCATAAATGAACAATCAAAAAAAAGGGGTCACAGTGAAGGACCCCCGAAAAGTAGCATGCTAAGTCCATTGTTGCGGAGCTCGCAACCTTCACATGCTTGCCAAGTCAGACGAGCAAGGCATAGGGGCCATACCCGTATAAATTTGTCGAACTAGTAGACCGCTAACAAATTGGAAGGTTCCCAAGACTCGGAGAAGCGCCTGATGATTCAGGTACAATTCAGATTACCCCGAGAAAGTGGGCCTTGCCAGAAACGGGCCACTCTTTTACTTGATCCAGTTCTCAAAATCCAGTGCTTTGCACTGCTGGTAAATTCATCAGGAAGGTTCGATGTCGCGAATATGCCTGTGGACCGAAAACCAGGAGGCGATCAACCCCAGCAAGGCCCCGAGCAGTATGAGGTTGAAGCCGTCGAACGCCCCCATCCCCACCAGCCGGAAGTTGCTGTTGTAAAGTCCCGCCAGCTCCTTCACCACCCCCTCGCTCCAGATCACCATCACCTCGGTCAGCCACCAGGCCAGCATGCCGCCGATGACACCGAACCAGATGCCGGTATAGAGGAAGGGACGATGAATGAAGGCATCGGTCGCCCCCACCAGCTTGAGCACCTCGATCTCGGAGCGCTGGTTCAGGATATTCAGGCGCAAGGTGTTACCGACGATCAAGAGCACGGCGGAGAGCAGCAGGACGGCGATCCCCGTGATGGTGTGGCGCAGCAGGTTCATGATCCCCTGCAGCCGCGTCAGCCACTGCAGGTCCAGCTTGCCCTGCTCGATGCCGGGTTCATTCTCCAGCTTGGCGAGCAGCTCGGCGGCCCCTTCCGGGCTCTGCCAGCGCGGATCCGGGATCACGCTCAGTACCGGTGGCAGCGGGTTGCTGTCGAGGTAATCCAGGGCATCGCCGAAGCCGGAGATCTCGCGAAACTCCTTGAGCGCCTCGTCCCGGTTCATGTAGGTAACGGACTCCACCTCGGGGTAGAGCAGGATCCGCTGCTTCATGTCGAGGATGCTCTGCTCCGGCAGATCCTTGCGCAGATAGAGGGAGATCTGGGAACTGGTCTGCCAGCTCCCCTCCACCACCTCGGCGTTCTTCAGCAGCACGTGGAAGCAGGAGGGCAGCGCCAGACTCACCCCCAGCACCGCCAGGGTCATCAGGGAGGCGAGCGGATTGCGCCACAGCTCTCCCAGGCTGGCAAAGGCCTGACGCACGTGATCCACGCCATACATCATCAGGCGACGCAGCGGCGGCTGTTTATGACGAACAATAGCCATCAGAGTTCCTCCCCGGACGAGTACATGCGCCCTGCCTTGAGGGTCAGGGTGCGATAGCGCATGCGGGCAATCAGCCCCAGATCATGGGTGGCGATCAGCACGGAGACGCCGAAGCGGTTGAACTCCTCGAACAGGCGCATGATGTCCATGGAGAGCTGGGGATCCAGGTTGCCGGTCGGTTCATCCGCCAGCAAGAGTGGCGGCTTGTTGACGATGGCGCGGGCGATGCCGACCCGCTGTTGCTCCCCCCCGGAGAGCATGCGCGGCTGGTAACGCTCCTTGCCGAGCAGGCCCACCTTGTCGAGCGCCGCAGCCACCCGCTTGTTGATGTCGGCGTGGCTGTAGCCGTCGATGACCAGGGGCAGGGCCACGTTGTCGAACACGGTTCTGTCCATCAACAGGCGGTGATCCTGGAAGATCATGCCGATCTGGCGACGAACGTAGGGGATCTGGCTGCGCTGGATGTGGCTGACGTCATCGCCGTGGAAGAAGACGCGACCGTCGGTCGGGCGCTCCATCACGCTGATGAGCTTGAGCAGGGTGCTCTTGCCCGCCCCCGAGTGGCCGGTCAGGAAGGCCATCTCCCCCTTGCGCAGGTGAAAACTGACCTTCTGCAGCGCCTGGTGGCCACCGCTGTATACCTTGCTGACCTTGTCAAAACGAATCATAACGGTTCCCTGACAGTGACAAACCCCGATCGGTATCGAGGGGGATCATACCCTGAGAGTGACAAGCCCCGACCTGAGTCGGGGCTGGGACACTGGCTCATCGCGGCTGAGCTGGCGCATCGCGGCCAGACTCATTCATCGCGACTGAACAACGCCTCGATAAAGTCGTTGGCCACGAACGGACGCAGATCGTCGATCCCCTCGCCCACCCCGATGTAGCGGATCGGGATCTGGAACTTGTCGGCCACCGCGAAGATGACGCCCCCCTTGGCGGTCCCATCCAGCTTGGTGAGGGTGATGCCGGTCAGGCCCACCGCCTCGCTGAACAGCTTGGCCTGGCTCAGGGCGTTCTGGCCGGTGCCCGCATCCAGGGTCAGCATGATCTCGTGCGGCGCTTCCTCGTCGAGCTTCTTCATCACCCGCACCACCTTCTTGAGCTCCTCCATCAGGTTGCTCTTGTTCTGCAGGCGGCCGGCGGTGTCGGCGATCAGCACGTCGGCGCCGCGTGAGCGGGCAGCCTCGATGGCATCAAAGATGACGGAGGCGGAGTCGGCGCCGGTGTGCTGGGCGATCACCGGAATGTTGTTGCGCTGACCCCACACCTGCAGCTGCTCGACGGCGGCGGCGCGGAAGGTGTCGCCGGCGGCCAGCATCACGCTCTTGCCCTCGGCCTGGAACTGTTTGGCCAGCTTGCCGATGGTGGTGGTCTTGCCGACGCCGTTCACACCGACCATCAGGATCACATAGGGCTTCTTGCTGGTGTCGATGACCAGGGGCTGCTCCACCTTGGCCAGCATGGCACCCATGTCCTGCTTGAGCAGGCCGTAGAGCGCCTCGGCGTCCTTGAGTTGCTTGCGATCCGCGTGCTGCACCAGACCCTCGATGATGCGGCTGGTGGTATCCACGCCGAGATCCGCGGTCAGCAGCTGGGTCTCCAGCTCCTCGAACAGATCGTCATCGATCTTCTTGCCACGGAACAGGCCGAAGAAACCGGAACCGATGTTCTCCTTGGTGCGTACTAGGCTGCGCTTGAGACGGGCAAAGAAGCCCTCCCGCTGCGGCTTGTCCTGGGTGTCGTCCTCCACGGCGGCGGCCAGCGGCAGGGCAGCCAGGGCGGCGGCCTCCGCCTCCATCTCGGCGACCAGGCGCAGATCTTCCGCGCGCTGGGCCTCTTTAGCGAGACGGGCTTCCTCGGCTGCCTGAGCTTCGGCAGCAATACGCGCCTCTTCCGCAGCGCGAGCCTCGGCGGCAACACGGGCCTCTTCCGCGGCCTGAGCGGCGGCGGCAACACGGGCTTCTTCCGCGGCCTGAGCCTCGGCGGCAAGGCGAGCCTCTTCAGCGGCGCGAGCCTCGGCGGCAAGGCGAGCCTTTTCAGCGGCGCGGGCTTCGGCGGCAAAGCGAGCCTCTTCCGCAGCCTGAGCCTCGGCAGCAAGGCGGGCCTCTTCTGCGGCGCGAGCCTCGGCGGCAACACGGGCCTCTTCCGCAGCGCGAGCCTCGGCGGCAACACGGGCCTCTTCCGCGGCCTGAGCCTCGGCGGCAACACGGGCCTCTTCCTCGGCCAGCAGGGCGTCATTGACGATCACCGGCTCCAGCTCGGACGCACACTCCTCGACCACTACGGGGCCATGGTCATCCAGCTCGGCGGAGGGGGCGCACTCCTCTTGCACACCAGCATTCTGTGCGCTGGCCGGCGTCTCGACAGCCTCGGGCTGCGCGGTATCGGAAACGGGGGCAGGGCTGGTCGCGACCTCGGGACCTGGCTCGGGGGTGGCTTGGGGTGTCTGTGGTTGGACGGCCTCAGCCTCTTCTTTCTTGCGGCCGAAACCCAGCCAGGAAAACAAACCTTTTGCCATCTAAAAATACTCACATCAAAGGCTGACTGCTAAGATAGCCGTCCCTCGGCGGGTCGGCATAAAAATGAACCGCCTTATACTATCACTTTATTTTCTGACGACGAAACGCGATGCCCAGAGTGAAATCCAGCCGTAGCAGCCCGAGCAAGAGCCCGGCCCCCCAGGGGCGAGCGGGCGTGGTAAGAATCATCAGCGGCCAGTGGAAGGGTCGCAAACTGCCGGTCAGGGATGTGGAAGGTCTCAGACCCACCACGGATCGCGTCAAGGAAACCATCTTCAACTGGCTGGCGCCCCATGTGCGCGGTGCCCGCTGCCTCGATCTGTTTGCCGGCAGCGGCGGCCTGGGACTGGAGGCGCTGTCCCGTTACGCCGAGCAGGTGACCCTGATCGAGATGGACAAGGGCGCCGCCGACCAGATCAGGAAGAATCTGGCCGTGCTCGGCAGCAGCCAGGGCCAGGTGATCCAGGCCGATGCGGTGAGCTGGCTGCAAGGCCCGGTCACCCCCTTCGATCTGGTGTTCCTGGATCCGCCGTTTCGCCGCGAGCTGCTGCCCCAGGTGTGCGACCTGCTGGAGCAGCGCGGCTGGCTGGCGCCAGACGCCCTCATCTATCTGGAGCGGGAAAAGGAGATGGCCGATCTGGCCCTGCCCGCCAGCTGGCAATTACTCAAGGACAAGCAGGCCGGTCAGGTCTGCTATCAGCTCTATCTGCGGGACACCAGGAATGACGCTGAAGTTTAAAGGGGGGAGATGGGCGCAGTGCCCCTCCCCGTCAATCTGGACAACGAATCAAGGACAGGCAGGTCGATCACATCAGGTCTGCCATCAACTCTATGTACGGGAGGTAGGTGATGAAGCGGGTGTTTAATCTGTTGGCGATGGGGGTATTGCTGTTCTTCTGGTTCGGCGTGGCGCTCGCCCTGCTGGGCACCCTGCCCGGCAAGCTCAACGGCTTCCTGCCGGTCTGCGGCGTCATCGTGATACTGATGCACTGGGTACAGGCGAGCATGATCAAGGCGGCCTGTAAACCCTACTTCGCGGTCACGCGCCTGGAGTTCACCCAGGTGTTGATCTTCGGCGTGTTCGGCATGATGGAGATCCGCGCCAAGCTGCAGGCCATCATAGACGCCAGACAGAAGGGCGAGAACCCGCCCAGGGTCGACTAGCGTCGAACCGCCATGCCCGACCAGAAGGAGTGATGCGTCACTCCTTCGTTGTTTTTCCGAGGCTGATCCCGAGCCTGATGGAGAGCACGGCGAGCAGCAACAGCATGGCGATGAGGGAGAAGAAGTTGCTGCCAAGCTCGGGGTACTGCACCTTGATCAGGGCAGAGTGGCCGAACGCGCCGATGAAGAAACAGAGCAGGATGCAGCTGGGGGTATTGCCCACCATGGGCTCCTGGCGGTAGTACTGATAGAGCTGGCTGGCCGCCAGCAGCAAGGCGATCAGGGGGAAGAAGGAGAAAGGCACCACGGATTCAGTCACCACCGCGAGAAAAGCATCACCGCAGATGCCTATCAACAGGGCCAGTAACAGGGGCTTCTTCGGGATCGGGGTCGGTTCGTGCATGGGGCTGTCCATCCTTGCGTTAAGAGAGTGATTCGCGACGCTTGCGGTTCTGTACCTCGGCGCCCATAGCGATCATCCGCAGCTGGCTGATAGTGCGCTCCGACAGGGCCCGGCACTCTTCACTGGTCATGTCGAGGGCATCGGCGCCGGCACTGAAGACGATGGTCACCATGGCCTCGGCCTGGATGTAGGCCTCTTCCCGTGGCGCCTCCGTGGTGGCCTCCAGATAGTCGGTCAGCTCGGCGATGAAGTGCTGGATCTCCCGGGCCACCGCCTGGCGGAACGCCGCCGAGGTGCCGGAGCGCTCGCGCAGCAGCAAGCGGAAGATGTTCGGGTTGTTTTCGACAAATTCCATGAAGGTCTGCACCGAGGTGCTGATGACGCTGCCGCCACCGGCGATGCGCTGGCGCGCCTGGCGCATCAGCTGACGCAGGGTCAGGCCACCCTCGTCCACCAGGGTCAGCCCCAGCTCCTCCATGTCGCGGAAGTGACGATAGAAGGAGGTCGGCGCTATGCCCGCCTCCCTGGCCACTTCCCGCAGGCTGAGGTTGGAGAAGCTGCGGTTGGCACAGAGTTGACTGAACGCCGCCTCGATCAGCGTACGCCGGGTCTTTTCTTTTTGTTGCGCGCGAATACCCACGAAAACTGTCACCTTGAGATGAGCGAGGCCAGATGATAACCCGAAGGGAGGGGCGGGATCAGGTTTGTCTCCGACTTTTTTACCATTGACCCGCATTCCGGCTCAATGGAGAATAGTGAACAGCTGTTCGCTGAAAGGAACCGAGTGAGATGGAACGCCCCCCGATCATCATGACCAACACCCTGCTGTTTGCCCTCTCCGGGCTGACCGCACTGATCGCCGTGCCCTGGTACGGCATGACCCATGGCTATGACCTCTGGCAGTGGGGCAGCTTCCTGCTGCTGTTCTGCTATTGCGGCATCTCCATCACCGCCGGCTACCACAGGCTCTGGTCCCACAAGGCCTACAAGGCGCACCCCGCCCTGCAATGGATCTTCGCCATCGGCGGGGCCCTCGCCCTGCAAAACTCGGCGCTGCACTGGTCGTCCGATCACCGTCGCCACCATCGCCACGTGGACGACAACCACAAGGATCCCTACAGCGCGGGCCGCGGATTCTGGTTCTCCCACATCGGCTGGATGCTGCGGGAATACCAGCGCGACACCTATCACGACTACACCAATGTGCGGGATCTGCAGAACAACCCCATCGTCGCCTTCCAGCACAGGCACTATCTGGCGCTGACCCTCTGCACCAACATCGGCATTCCGCTGGTACTGGGGCTCGTCCACGGGGATCTGCTCGGCATGCTGCTGCTGGCGGGAGTGCTGCGCATGGTGATGACCCACCACACCACCTTCTTTATCAACTCCCTGGCCCACATCTGGGGCAGCCAGCCCTTCACCGATCGCAACAGCGCCCGGGACAACGGCATCCTGGCCTTCTTCACCTTCGGCGAGGGGTACCACAACTTCCACCACCTGTTCGAGAACGACTATCGCAACGGCATTCACTGGTGGCAGTTCGATCCCACCAAGTGGCTCATTCGCAGCGCCGCCTGGTGCGGTCTGGCGAAGGACCTGAGATCCTGCCCGGAGGAGCGCATCGAGCAGGCCAGGCTGGAGATGCAGCTCAAGCGCGCCCAGGCAAGGCTGCACAGGGGAGAGGACAGGGAGCGGTGGCAGGCCCTGCTGCAAGAGGAGTACGACAAGCTGAGCCTGCAGATACAGCACTACTACGCCAGTCGCAAGTCCCTGCTGGAGCAGCGCAAGCGCACGGCCATGGCACGCTACGACAGGCTCAAATTGCAACTGGAGTATCGCACGCTGCGCGATGGCTTCCTCGCCAGCAAACGCAACTGGAGCCGCCTCCTGGCCGGCATTGCCTGACGTCGGAACGCCTTGCCGACAAGACCGCCTCCGGGCGGTCTTTTCATTGGTCCCGGCTGGAAGCGGGCATAAAAAAATGGGGCGACATTCGCATGTCACCCCCTCGCAAATAGCATGTTCCATATTGGGATCCGGCAACGACGGGGAGCCGTTGTGCCTCACGGGTTTCCGCTCCCGATCCGCGCTGCCAGCCGAAGCAATCCGGCCAGCCCATTTCCCCTGCTGCTTTCGCCCACACGGCAGACCAGCCGCCGTGTTTGTCCTTGCAACCGAAATACTACGCAGTTCAGTAAAATAAAAAACCGCTTTATCCGGCCCGCCATGGAGACCGGGTGGCGATCGCATCGCCAGCCTCAAGAGATAAACCGATTAAAAACAATACGATAAAATCCCAACCTGGTTTTGGATGGCAAACGTTATCCTCGAAGGCGCACAAGGCTTTGCGAGATCTCGCACAAGCCCTGCGCCCCTCACAGCCAGCGGTGCAACGGTAACCAATCGCTCAATTGCGCCAGCAGCCGCCGCCATGCAGAGGGGGACGCCGCCACCGGGTGAACGGCCTGCTGCAACCAGCCATCGATGAGTTGCTGCAACTCGTCGCACAGCACCGGGCACCTGAGGTGCAGCATCAGCTCGGTGTTGAGCATCAGGGAGCGGGGGTCCAGGTTGAAGCTGCCGAGCAGCGCCTCCTCCCGCCCCATCAGGATCAGCTTGGCGTGCAGGCTGACCTCCTCCCCCACCAGCTCGAACAGCCCTATCCCCTGGCGTTCGAGCCAGGGGCGGTGACGCCGATAGGCGCCATACACCAGGGGGACGTCCGTGCTGGCCAGGGAGTTGGTCAGGATCTCGATGCCGACCCCCGCCCTGCGCTGCCCCCTGAGCTGGCGGCGCAGGCTCCGGGTCAGGATCAGGTAAGGGCTCACCAACCTGAGGTCCCCCAGATTGCCGGCCAGCTTGCGACCCAGCAGAGGCGCCGTGGCGGGCCGGGAGACCAGCCCCTTGCCGGGCCGGTCAAACCAGCACTCCCCCCGCCCGGGGTGCCAGCGCAGGGAGACAGGTTCGTCGTCGAACAGGCTGGCGGGCAGATCGTAGACGGCAGCCACCGCGGGCTCGGTCAGGGTCAGCAGGAAGTCGTTCAGCACCGTGACCTCGGCGGGCGACAAGGCGCGCCGCAACAGGCGCCGCACGGGATGGCTCCAGCGGCTGTACCAGAACAGGTCGAATCCCTGCTCGGCCTGCTGGCAGAGCGGGCCCCGGCAGAGCAGATCCAGATCGATGAAATGGGGGGGTGGCCCGAGATCGAAGTAGCGGTCGCCGATGTTGCGCCCCCCGATCACCGCCTGGCAGCCGTCCACCAGCAGCAGCTTGTTGTGCATACGGTGGTTGATGCGCCGAAAGCTCAGCAGACCCTCCAGCAGCAGGGTCAGGGGGCGCCAACCCCTCAGCCAGAACGGGTTGAACAGGCGCACCTCGATGCCGGGCTCTGCCGCCACTGCTTCCAGGAAGCGGTTGTCGCCCCCATAGAGATCGTCGATGAGCAGCCGGATCCGGACCCCGCGCCTCGCCGCCCGGATCAACTCGGCCAGCAGCAGCTTGCCGCTGCCGTCTTCCTCCCAGCTGTAGTACTGGGCCAGGATCCGGTGGCGGGCGTGGCGGATCAGCTGGCAACGGGCCTTGAGGCCGTCACCGGGGTTATCCAGCAGGGCGAAGTCGGCGGTGAGCAAGGGTCATCTCCCTGTCATCTGGTCGTGGCATAACCCAGACAACCGCCCCGATCGCCACGTGTCAAGGAGCCGATGATGGAACTGCGCGACCACCCCTCTCTCAGCCAGGGCCCCCAGGCCAGCCAGCCGGACCCGACCCCCGCCAGGCTGCTGATGCCTTGGTACCTGCAACACCAGGATCTGGGTTGGGACCCCCTCCCCCCGCTTCACGGGGATCGCCTTCCCGGGCGGCACTGAGCGTTCAGGGTTGCACCGCCTCGATGGCCTCCGACTTGCCCTCCAGCTGGGGCAGGCTGAAGCGGTAGCCCACGTAGTATTTGTAGATGGTACCGACGTAGTTGATGGGCCCCTGGCCCACCTCGTTGGCCACCAGCTGCTCCACGTTGCCGAACCAGACGTTGGGATCCAGCCCCCGCTCCCCGGCCTTGGCCTGCAGGGCCTTCACCCGGTTCGGGCCCGCGTTGTAGGCGGCCAGCGCAAACAGGTGGCGGTTGACCCTGTCCATCCCGGGGTCGTTGAAGTAGGTATCGAGAATGAGCCGCATGTAGCGGCAGGCCGCCTCCACATTCCCCTCCAGGCTGGTGAGCCTGGCGCCGCGGATCCCCACCTCGCCCCCGGTGCTCGGCAGCAGCTGCATGATGCCAACTGCCCCCCGGTGGGAGCGGACATTGGGGTTGAGCCCCGACTCCTTGTAGGCCAGGGCCGCCAGCATCAGCCAGTCCAGCCCGTACTTGTCGGCCTGGGTTTCCAGCACCTTGCGGATGGTCGACAGGCGGCCCAGGGGATCCGGCGCCAGTATGTTGCTCATCTGGTCGCTCTGGGCCAGCAGGCGGCGCAGGGTCATGTCGCTGTAGAGGGTGCGCTTGCTCGACTCCGAAATATAGGCGTTCACCGCCTTGAGCAGCTCCGGGCTGTTGTTGCGCAGGGCCCAGGCGCTGCGCCCCTGATCCCGCAGCGGGATCAACCTGTGGGCCTTGAGCCCCCCTATCATGTCGAGCCAGATCCGCCCCTTGAAGCTGTCGGTGACCGTCAGCGGGATGATGCCGGCCGCCACCATCTCCAGCAGGTCCCCGTCCTGCAGGTACTCGGGTACCGTCTCTATGTAGACGGGGGGCAGCCCCAGCTCGCGAAACAGCCAGTTTAGCTGGCGCAGGCTCTCGTAATAGCTGGAACTGGCCCGCACCCAGATCCGCCGGCCGGAGAGCTGGGTGATGCGGTTGAAGGCAGGCAGATCCCGCTGGCTCACCACCCACTCCTCGATGGGGGAGATGAGCGGCTGGGAGAAGGTCACCTGCTCGCGCCGGGTCGGCGTCACCGTCAGGTTGGCCGCCACCAGATCCCCGCGCCCCTCGGTGAGGTAGTCCAGCAACTTGTCCTGGCGTACCGGGATGTAGATGATTTTGAGCTTGAGTTTATCTTTGGCCAGATAGGTCCGGTTCAACCAGCGTTCGAACCCCTGCAGCTGATTGACCAGTATGCCGTACTGGGCCCCCTTGTCGAAGAAGAAGAAGCCCCGCTCATAGACCACCAGGGCCCTGAGTTCCTTCTTCTCCAGGATGTGATCGAGATCCCCGGCCTGGGACAGGAGCTTGGGTTTGACATCCGGGACACGTGAAGGCGTTGCGCCAGACAGAGGCATGGGATCCGCCGCCAGCAGGGGGAGAGAGCAGAGGGCCAGCAGGGCCCAGATCCATCGCCGTATCATGATCCAGCCACCTCATCGTGGGCCGACTCGCGTCGGGGGAAGCGTCAGCAGAACGACGTCTGTGGCGCCTGCGCCTCATGGCAGGGGCCATGGCGGTGCGGGCGCGCGTCCGCCCATCGGCTCGTTCCGCTCTGGCACCGGGAACGTCCGCGGGATAACTCACTATACAACGGGGAAGGCTATTGGAGGGGCAATACGGCAGGCGAGCCTGCCGTTTCATCACGAACTCAGAGCGAGCGGGCACGCATCTCGAAGATCAGTTTCTCGGCGGTGCAGGTAAATTGCAGGCGGGCCTTCAGGATCACACCGTGGGCACCCTGGCTCAGCTCGCTGCTGCTCTTCGCCTCGGCAGTCACCTGCCGGGCCAGCGCCTCATAGGCCGCAAGCTTGGCGCGGGCATCGGCCTCTTCCGCCGCCTCGATCACCAGCTCCATCACGTCATCACCCTCGCCGATGATGGTCCCGATCTCGGCGAAGCAGCCGCAGCTGTCACAGGTCTCGTTCAATTCCACTTTCTCGTCTACAGACATATGTTTACTCCTACTTATTCCGGATATTGCCATCGTCACGCAAGGCGTTACGAAAATCTCTGATGGCGGCGCCCAGGTCCTCACCGGCGCCGGCCAGGCGTTTGCTGCCAAACACCACCACCACGACGACGAGCAGGATCAGCAGATGCCAGATATGGATTCCACCCAGCCCCATAGGGATACTCCTGACAGATTAGATACCCTGAGGTTGTATCAAAAGAAAGCGCCTCGATTGTTGGGCAAAATCAAGGCAGGTGCAAGTTGGCGGGAAAATCGCTCAGATGCGGACGTTAGAGGCAAAAAAATACGGCGACCTGGAGTCGCCGTATGAATCAGTGCTACTTGTCCCCTCAACCGCTACATCCTGTACCAGCCGCCACCAAGGCGAGAGACGGATTGAGCATAGGATCGCCAAGATATGAAAACAAATGGTATAAATTCATCTAAGAATTGAAGAGGATTCATATCATGTTGCTGGAACAGTTGGGGCGCATAGACCTCAATCTTTTGATTATCCTGCAAGTCTTGCTGGAAGAGCGCAATGGCAGCCGGGCCGCCCGCCGCCTTCACCTGAGTCAGTCTGCCGTCAGCAAGGCCCTCGGCCGTCTGCGGGAAACCTTCGATGATCCCCTGTTCGTCCGCTCCGCCTACGGGATGGACCCCACCCCCCGCGCCCTGGATCTCCAGCAGCAGTTGCAGCCCATACTGCTCTCCCTGGACAACCTGATCCAGCCGCCGGATTTCGATCCGGCCAGCACGGAGCGGGAGTTCGTCATCGCCAGCATGGACAGCGCCTTCACCCTGTTCGCGCCCCTCTACCTGAGCGAGCTCAAGCGCCAGGCTCCCGGCATCCGGCTGCGTTACGAGGAGTGGACCGAGCACAGCCTGACCGAGATGAGTCAGGGTCAGGTGGACATCGCCTTCACGGTGCGGGAGAACTGCATCAACTCGGACTTCCGGCTCGACACCCTGCCCAACGCCATCTGCCAGCGGCTGCTCACCATCGACGATCTCACCTGCCTGGTGCAGCGGGATCACCCGGCCCTGCGCGAGCCCGGCTGGGATCTCGCCCGCTACCTCGCCTACCCCCATGTGCAGACCTACTGCGAGGGGCGGGATCGCTGGATGCTCGATCACAAGCTGGCGGAGCTGGATCTCTACCGCCGGATCGAGGCGACCGTGCCCTCCTTCGAGGCGGCCCTGCGCATGGGCATGCATTCGGACATGATAGTGACCCTCTCCCGGCTCTATGCCCGTCATGCCACCCAGGTCTACCCCCTGGTGCCACTGCCGCTGCCCATCGCCCTGGACAGCATCTCCCACCTGCTCATCTGGCATCAGCGCCACGAGGAGGATCCGGGGCACCGCTGGCTGCGGGAGACCCTGCTCACCCTCATCATGGGCAAGCTGGAGTCCCCCACCAGCGCGGTGGACACCGCCGCCTGACGCGCAAAAAAACGGGGCTGTTTCAGCCCCGCTTCGTCAGTTCTGGTTCGTCACCGCCAGATAGTGGTGCACGCCGTCCAGCAGCATCTGCACCGAGATCATCACCAGCAGCATGCCCATCAGCCGCTCCACCGCGGTGAGTCCTCGCTCACCCAGCAGCTTGTTGAACAGCTCGTAGAACATCAGGATCACGGCGCTGGCCCCCCAGGCCATCAGCAGGGCCAGGGACCAGTCCACCATCCGGGTCGGCTCCTGGTTCGCCAGCAGCAGCAGGGAGGCCAGGATGGAGGGGCCCGCAATCATGGGGATGGCCATGGGCACCAGGAAGGGTTCCTCCCCCGCCGCCAGCCCGGTCACGCCGCCCGGACTCGGGAAGATCATCTTGATGGCGATAAGGAAGAGGATGATGCCGCCAGCGATGCTGACCGCCTCCTGGCGCAGGTTGAGGAAGCTCAGGATCTGCTGACCGGCGAACAGGAAGCCCATCATGATGACCAGAGAGAACAGCAGCTCGCGGATCATCACCTTGCGCCGCCGCTTGGGATCGACATGGCGAAGGATCGAAAGGAAGACCGGCAGGTTCCCCAGGGGATCCATGATCAGAAACAGCATGACGGCAGCGGAAAAAGTGTCCATACAACGCCCAGGCAGAGCCTTTCAACAAGAGGGGAAAAGAGGGCGAAATATAACAAAGGTGGCGGGATTCGGCGAGCACCCAGGTGTGCCCGCCGCCAGGGATCACCCGTGGTTGCAGATCTTGTCGGCGCGGGTCTGGAACCCTTCGTCAGATTCGATGAACTTGCCGCGCTGGGCCAGGAAGGCGATCAGGGCCTCGGCATCCATCTCGCTCGCGCTGCAAGTATGGAAACGGGCATCGACGCCAAAGTGCGTCTCGATCGCCTGCTTCAGGCTGGCCCGGGTAAATTGCCCTCCCTGCGCCAGCATCATCTCCATCACTTCGTGGCCGTGTATCGACTGGGACATCTCAAACCTCGTTAATCATCATGTCAGATGCCAATTAAAACCAAAAGTCCGCGGCATGATCTTGATATAAGCCAACAAAGCGCCCTTTTTTGCGCCACCGGGGTGATCGTATTCACCGCTTTGTCGATAATGTGGCAACCTGACGGGGGGACGGCTACACTGGCGCCCCTTTTTGCCATCGCAGACAGAAAATAAGGACATTGGCGTCATGCTGTTCCATGGATTGGTCTTCAAACCCTGGCGGATCTGGACCCGCCGCCCGCTCTGGTTGAAGACACTGCTCGGCATGCTGACCGGGATAGGGCTGGGGCTCTGCTTCAATGAGCAGGCGCTGTTGCTCAAACCCGTCGGCGTCCTGTTCGTCAACACCATACAGATGCTGATGGTCCCCCTCATCTTCTGCTCCGTCATCGCCGGCCTCACTGCTCTGCTCAAGGGCAAGCGCCTGGACCGTATCGCCGGCAAGGCCATCGCCCTCTACCTCAGCTCCACCGCCGTCGCCATCTGCATCGGCCTGATGATGGGCTGGCTGCTGGAGCCTGGCATGGGTGCCAATATGGGTCCCTATGAGCGGGGGGCCATGGCAGAGCAGCCAACCCTGGCCAGCGTGCTGAGCCACCTGGTGCCGCGCAATCCGATGCAGGCCATGGTGGATGGCAAGATATTGCAGGTGATCGTGTTCGCCGTGGCCCTCGCCCTCGCCCTGAACGCCACCGGCCGGCGTGGCCGCCCCGCCATCCTCTTCTTCACTTCCCTGGCGGAGGGGATGTTCAAACTGACCCAGATGGTGATGTCACTGGCCCCCTACGGCGTCTGCGCCCTGATGGCCTGGATGACCGGCAAATACGGCGTCAGCCTGCTGCTGCCGCTGCTCAAGGTGATCGGGGCCGTCTACCTCGGCTGCCTGCTGCACGTGCTCGGCGTCTACAGCAGCCTGCTTATCCTGCTGGCCCGCCTCAATCCGCTGCACTACTTCAAGAGCATCGTCGACGCCCAGGCTGTGGCCTTCACCAGCAGCTCGAGCAGCAGCACTCTGCCCATCAGCCTGGCCTGCGCCGAGCGCCGGCTCGGGGTCTCCCCCGCCATCACCGCCAAGGTGCTACCCATCGGGGCCACCATCAACATGGACGGGACAGCCCTCTACCAGGGAGTGACCGCCCTGTTCGTGGCCCAGGCCTTCGGCGTGGATCTTCATCTGGTGGACTACCTGACCATCATCAGCATCGCCACCCTCGCCAGCATCGGCACGGCGGGGACGCCGGGCACCGGGCTCATGCTACTGACGCTGACGCTCACTGCGGTGGGATTGCCGCTGGAAGGGGTGGCGCTCATCGCCGGCATAGACAGGATCCTCGACATGGCGCGCACCACGGTCAACGTCTCCGGCGACATCCTGGTTTCCGTGCTCATCGCCCGCAGCGAGAAGGAGCTGGATCTCGCCACCTACCACGACGCCAGCGCGGGAGATGACATCGACTTCACCCTGCGCTGAGGCCGCGCGGGCGGCACTCAGTGGTCGTGGGGATCGTGATGGCAGCGCCAGCAGATGTCGAAATTGGCGCCGTTCTCCTCCCCGCACTGACCACACAACCAGCCGTTGCCCTGCCGCTGCTGGTAGCGTTCGATGATCCGCCCCGCCTTGCTGCGATCCTGCTCGCACACCATCAGGGTGACCTGCAGCAGATCCACCGGCAGCTCTCCCAGCGCGCCGGAGAGCCCCTCACCGCTCAGCCTCACCCTGACTCCCTCCACCTCCAGCGCCCCTTTGAGTGCGTGCGCCTCCAGGGAGTGGGAAGCCCGATACAAGTTAATCCACTGATCCATACGTTGTCCTCGAAACCGCTTGTCAGTGCCGCCAGCGCGACCCTCATGCCAGGGCGTATACCTCCAGGGAAGGGGAGGCCAGATACAAGCCAAGCCAGTGATCCATGAAAAATCTCTTCACCATTTCCGTATCGCAAGGCTCCCGCCCGAGTCATGCCGCCCGGGGCGACTGGTCCGATGGTCTGTGATCCACTATGGCCCGTCCCTGTCATCCCCACACCGGCACCCGCCCCCGGGCGCCGCTCACAACAGCTTGTCGATGCCATACTCGGGGCCGTTGGCCACCAGAAAATCGATGAATGCCCTCAACTTGCGCGGCATCAGCCGCCGCTCCGGAAACAGCAGGTAGATGGGCACCCTGGGTTGCTGCCACTCGGGCAGCAGCGACACCAGAGCTCCGCTCGCCAGCTCATCATGGCACAGCATGGCGGGCAGGGAGGCGAGCCCCAGCCCGGCCTTGGCCGCCTCCCGGGCACAGGTGATGTTGTTGACCTGGAAACGGGAAGGCGGGTCCACCAGCACCTCGCGCTCCTCCCGCTCGAAACACCAGTGAGAGGACAGAAAGCCGCTGCTGACCGCGATCCGCTCGTGGTGCACCAGATCCTCTGGCCGGCCTATCGCCGGGCTGCGCGCCAAATAGTCCGGGCTGGCGCACAGCAGGCGCTCCGTGCTCCACAGCCGTCGTGCCGCCAGGTTGGAGTCGCTCATGTCGCCGACCCGCACTATGGCATCCAGCCCCTCGCTGATGGGATCCACGATGCGATTGGTCAGCTCCAGCTCCACCCGCAGCCCCGGATAGGCCTGCAGAAAGTTGGCCACCAGCCTGCCCACCACCAGCTGCCCCGTCTCGATGGGTACTGCCAGCTTGAGGGTACCGGTCACCTCCTGCTGGCTGGCGCTCAGCATCAGTTCTGCCTGGGCCAGCTCCTCCACCGCCTTGCTGCAGCGCTGGTAGTACTGCTCACCCGCCTCGGTCAGGGTGAGCTGGCGGGTAGAGCGGTAGAGCAGCCGCGCCCCGAGGCGCTGCTCCAGCTCGGCGATGCGCCGGCTCACCGTGGCCTTGGTCATGCCCAGCTCCTGGGCGGCGGCGGTGAAGGAGCCCTTGTCGACGATGCGCACCAGAATTAGAGCTGCGTTCAGGTCCATTGTCTCACCAGTGAAACTGTATATCTCATGAATGGATACTAATCGAAACAGTTTCGCGATGTTAGCCTGCCCGCCACAGTTCAGGAAAACCAATATCATGAGTCAACACAAGAAGATCCCCCTGCTGGCCGCCCTGCTGCTGGCACTGCTGGGCATGCTGTTCGCCGCCTACTGGTATCTACATGGCCGCTACTTCGAGAGCACCGACAACGCCTACCTGCAAAGCGAGGTCACCGGCATCGGCTCCAAGCTCTCCGGCTACATCAGCGAGGTGCTGGTGACCGACAACCAGGCGGTGAAGGCCGGCCAGCTCATCGCCCGCCTCGACGACCGCGAATACAAGACCAGGGTGGCGGAGGCCGAGGCCGACCTGCGCCTCAATCAGGCGACGGCGGAGAATCTCGCCGCCACCCGTACCCAGCAGCTGAGCCTCATTCGCCAGGCCGAGGCCAAGGTCAGCTCCGCCAATGCCGAACAGGTCCGGGCCCAGCAGCAGGTGCGCCGCGTCAGCCAGCTCAATGAGCGCCACTACAGCTCCCAGGACAGCTTGGACGAGGTGCGCGCCGGCTTGCAGGTCAACCAGGCCCAAGAGCAGGAGGCCAAAGCCGCCCTGCAGGCCGCCCGCGAGCGGCTGCTGGTGCTGGATGCCGAAGCCAAGCAGAACCAGGCCAAGCTGGCCCTGAGTGAGGCTCAGCTTGAACAAGCCAGGCTGGAGCTTGGTTACACCGAGCTGCGGGCACCGGCCGACGGCATCATCGGCAAGCGCAGCCTGCGGGCCGGGCTCTACGTCCAGTCCGGCATGCAGGTGGCCAGCCTGGTGCCGCTGCAGCAGGTATGGGTCGAGGCGAACTTCAAGGAGACCCAGTTGCAGCACATGCAGCCGGGGCAGAAGGTGGAAGTGATCCTGGATGCCTACCCGGATCAGCCGGTCGAGGGGATCATCGACAGCCTGGCGCCGGCCACCGGTGCCAAGTTCGCCCTGCTGCCGCCGGAGAACGCCACCGGCAACTTCACCAAGATAGTGCAGCGGGTGCCGGTCAAGATCCGCATCCCGGAGCCGGGTGCGCTGGCGGGCAAGCTGCTGCCGGGCCTCTCTACCGAGGTGATAGTGGATACCCGCACCCCTGAGCCCGTGGTGGCCGCCCACTGATGGAACCCATTCCACGCCGCAACTGGATCGCGGTCATGGGGGGCCTTATCGGCGCCTTCATGGCCATCCTCGACATCCAGATCACCAACGCCTCCCTGAAGGACATTCAGGGTGCCCTCTCGGCCACCCTGAGCGAGAGCTCCTGGATCTCCACCTCCTATCTGGTGGCGGAGATGATCGCCATCCCCCTGAGCGGCTGGCTGAGCCGGGGGCTGAGCGTTCGTCGCTACCTGCTGTGGACCACGGGCGCCTTCATCGTCGCCTCCGTGCTCTGCTCGTTCAGCTGGAACCTCACCAGCATGATCGTCTTTCGGGCGCTGCAGGGTTTCACCGGCGGAGCCCTGATCCCCATGGCCTTCTCCCTCATCGTCAGCCTGTTGCCGCTGCAAAAGCGGGCCACCGGCATGGCGCTGTTCGGCCTGTGCGCCACCTTCGCCCCCGCCATCGGTCCGACCCTGGGGGGCTGGCTGACGGAACAGATGTCCTGGCACTACATCTTCTACCTGAACGTGCCGCCGGGACTGCTGGTGATGGCCATGCTGGCCCACGGCCTGGACCGGAAGCCGGTGGACTGGGAGGTAATCAAGCGGGTGGATCTGGTCGGCATCCTTACCATGGCGGTGGGGCTGGGTCTGCTGGAAGTGGTGCTGGAGGAGGGCAACCGGGAGGACTGGTTCGGTTCCAGCTTCATTGTGCGGCTCACCGTCATCTCCGTGGTGGCCCTGGTGTTCTTCGTCATCAGCCAGCTGCTGCGCCGCCACCCCCTGGTCAACCTGCGGCTGCTGCACAACCCGCGCTTCGCCCTGGCCTGCTTCGCCTACCTGGTGCTCGGCATGGCCCTGATGGGCTCCATCTATGTGCTGCCCCTCTACATGACCCAGATCCACAACTACAACGCCCTGGAAATCGGCGAGGTGCTGATGTGGATGGGGTTGCCCCAGCTGCTGGTGCTGCCCCTGGTGCCCAAATTGACCCACAAGATAGACCCGCGCTATCTGGTGAGCTTCGGCTTTCTGGTCTTTGCCATCAGCTGCTTTATGAACGTCAACATGAGCGCCGACTACGCCGGCCCCCAGCTGATCCAGTCGCTCATCGTGCGGGCGCTGGGGCAGCCCTTCATCATGGTGCCCCTCTCCCTGGTGGCGACCGCCAGCCTGACCCCGGACGAGATACCCTCCTCCTCCACCCTGCTCAACGTGCTGCGCAACCTGGGGGGCGCCTTCGGCATCGCCATCATCGCGACCCTGATCGACAACGATACCCGGACCCACGTCAGCCAGATCGGCAGCACCCTGGCCGCCACCAGCATCGAGGGGCAGAGCTACCTGCTGCAGCTGGCCCAGAGCATGATGGCTCAGGGCTCGGATCCGGCACTGGCGCAGCAACAGGCCAGAGCCATGCTGTCGAACACCATCAGCCGCGAGGCAGCCATCATGGCCTACAACCAGGTGTTCTACGTGATGGGCATCTTCCTGCTCATCGCCAGCGCCCTGATGCTGCTGCTCAAGCAGCCTGCCCCGAGGGCGCCGGATGCCGAACCGGTCGAGGCGTGAAAACGGTGGAGATGGAATAGCAAAACGGGCCAGAAGGCCCGTTTTTCATTGCTGCCCGCCGGTCAGCCCGCCAGGGAGGCGGCGATCAGGAACTGGGCGGCGAAGTAGCTGGTCATCACCCAGGCCGTGGCATGGGGGAACGGACGACGGAAACGGTCGAGGGCCAGCATGCTGTCGGAGAAGAGGAACATCAGCGCCCCCACCAGGGCAGCGGCGCTGCCGGCGGTCAGAGAGGCATGCCAGGCGCCGGCGGCCACCCAGGCCATGGCGATGATCACCAGCATGTAGCAGAAGACGGGGATCCGCATCTCCCCAAGACTGCCCCACAGCAGGCCGAACACCAGGGCTGCCAGCCCCAGCAGCAGCAGGCCGTCCACCAGCTTGAGCACCAGGGGGCCCTGGGCAAAACCGACGATGTAGCAGAGGTGCGCGACAAGAAATGCCGCCAGCCCCTGGATGAAGCGATCCCGTGGCAACATCAGCAGTACGTCGCCAGCCAAGGAGAGGCAGAGGCCGAGCAGGATCCAGGCATGGGAGCCATTGTGATCGTCACTCTGGTAACCGAATGCCAGGGCGATGATGAACAGCATGGTCAGGGGCTTGCTGATATAGAACTGACGGGAGTCTGAGCCATAGGCCGCGCGGATGTGCCACCAGCCCGATGCGATGATCAAGAAACTCAATACCATACCCTGCTCCTCACCGACTGCGCGCGCTCGGGCGGCAACCCCTTTAGTGCACGCAAGAGTAGCAAATTCCCCCGGCCAGTGGCAGAGGGTGAGACATATGGCACCCTACACCTAAAGTCTAATTGCCCCTCCCTCGTGGCTCGGGCATAAGAGACAGCTCTGGAAGATCACCATGGAAGACGCTATGACCAACTACCTGCCCGCCATCGACATCATGATGTGCCACCTTGGCATCAGCTTTGAGCAAGCCTGCGAGCAGCTTGGCCTCAGCCCGCAGGAGCAGCAGACCCTCGACCAACTGCAAAAACAGAAGCAGACCCAGTCCAACTAATCCTCCCGGCATCGGCATCCCGATGTGCCACATGCCGGGCATCAGCTTCGAGCAAGCCTGCGAGCAGCTTGGCCTCAGCCCGCAGGAACAGTAGACCCTCGACCAACTGCAAAAACAGAAGCAGACCCAGTCCAACTAATCCTCCCGGCATCGGCATCCCGATGTGCCACATGCCGGGCATCAGATTCGAACAGGCCTGCGAGCAGCTTGGCCTCAGCCCGCAGGAACAGCAGACCCTCGATCTGCTGCAAAAGCAGAAGCAGTCCAACTAATACTCCGGGCATCGGCTTAGAGCAGGCCTGCAAACAGCTTGACCCCAGCCCACCATAGAAAACGGCGCCCGAAGGCGCCGTTTTTCATTGCACTGGTTTATGGGCGGGCAGCCCGGCGGCGTTGCAGCCAGACCACGGCGCCGAACAGCAGGAAGCCAGGCAGCCACATCAGCTCCTTGTTCCAACGTTCGGTGGGGGCCTTGACGCTCAGGATCTGCTGATCCATCTCCAGCCCCAGCTCGGCGGCCTGACTGCCGAAGGTCACGGTATCGATCAGGATCTTGCCATCCTGCTCATAGGTCTGGATCCCCAGCTTGGCCAGACGGTCCTCACCGCTCGCGCCATCCGGCACCGGCAACAGCACGGTGAAGCGGCGCAGCTTGCCCACCGCGTCCTCCCCTTCCATGCGCAGGCGCAGGGTACTCTCTGCCTCCACCTGACCCATGGTCTGGACCAGCTCGACCGGTGCCGTGTCACGGTAGGGGTCGTGCAGCAGATCCATCCAGAAGCCGGGGCGGAACAGGGTGAAGGCCACCAGCAGCAGCAGCACGCTCTCGTACCAGCGGCTCTTCACCAGGAAGTAGCCCTGGGTAGCGGCGGCGAAAATCAGCATGGCGATGGTCGCCACGATGAAGATCATCACGCCGTGGGCGAAGTCCACGTTGATGAGCAGCAGGTCGGTGTTGAAGATGAACAGGAACGGCAGCGCCGCGGTGCGCAGGCTGTAGTAGAACGCCGTGATCCCGGTCTTGATGGGGTCGCCCTTGGAGACGGCGGCCGCAGCGAACGAGGCCAGCCCCACCGGCGGGGTCACGTCCGCCATGATGCCGAAGTAGAACACGAACAGGTGCACGGCGATGAGCGGCACGATGAGACCGTTCTGCTGCCCCAGGGTGACGATCACCGGCGCCAGGAGGCTCGACACCACGATGTAGTTGGCGGTGGTGGGCAGCCCCATGCCGAGGATCAGGCTCAGCAGTGCGGTCAATATCAGCATGAGCAGCAGGTTGCCCATGGAGAGGAACTCCACCAGATCCGCCAGCACCAGGCCAACCCCGGTCTGGGAGACGGCCCCGACGATGATGCCGGCGGTGGCGGTGGCGATGCCGATGCCGATCATGTTGCGGGCACCGGCGATCAGCCCCTCGCGCAGGTCCACCATACCGTCGGTGAAGCTACCGTAGTCATGCTTGCCGTCCGTGCGCAGCCAGTTCAGCAGCGGACGCTGGGTCAGCAGTATGATGATGAGCATCACCGAGCCCCAGAAGGCCGACAGGCCGGGGGAGAGGCGCTCCACCATCAGACACCACACCAGCACCACCACGGGTAGCAGGAAGTGCAGGCCGGAGAGCAGCACGGCGCGGGTCTCCGGCAGCTCGTCCAGGGGCTTGTCCGGATCTTCCGACGGCAGCGGCTCGTTGCTCGCGGCTATCTTCAGCAGTCCCAGGTAGGCAGCGGCCAGCAGCACGCTGATCCCCGGCAGGGCATAGTCACCCAGCGCCGGCTTGAGCCAGCCCAGGCCATAGTAAACCGCCATGGAGAGGCCGCTGATGAGGGCGGCACCGAAGGCGAAGCCGGTCAGACGACGCAGCCAGGGGCGCGGCTGACGGTTGCCGATGGGCTCCATGCCGAGCTTGAGCGCCTCGAGGTGCACGATGTAGAGCAGCGCGATGTAGGAGATGGCCGCCGGCAGGAAGGCGTGCTTGATGATCTCCACATAGGGAATGCCCACGTACTCCACCATCAGGAAGGCGGCGGCCCCCATGACGGGGGGCATGATCTGGCCGTTGACCGAGGAGGCCACTTCCACCGCGCCAGCCTTCTCCTTGGAGAAACCGACCCGTTTCATCATGGGGATGGTGAAGGTACCCGTGGTCACCACGTTGGCGATGGAGGAGCCGGAGATGACGCCGGTCAGGGCCGAGGCCACCACGGCCGCCTTGGCCGGGCCGCCACGCAGGTGGCCGAGCAGGCTGAAGGCGAGCTGGATGAAGTAGTGGCCCGCGCCGGCACGCTCGAGCAGGGCACCAAACAGCACGAACAGGAAGACGAAGCTGGTGGAGACCCCGAGGGCGATGCCGAACACCCCTTCGGTGGTGATCCACTGGTGGTTCGCCAGCGCATGCAGGCTCACCCCGCGGTGGGCCAGCAGGGAGGGCATCCAGGGGCCGGCCAGGCTGTAGGCCAGGAAGACGATGGCGATCACCGCCAGGGCCGGGCCGAGGGCGCGGCGGGCGGCTTCCAGCAGGAGCGGAACGCCGACACAGGCGACCACGAAGTCCATGGTGGTCAGGTTGCCGGGGCGCTGGGCCAGCTGGTCGTACATGACGAACAGGTAGCTGGCGACGGCGGCCCCGATGAGGCCGAGGGCGATGTCGCCGAGCGGCACGCGGTCGCGCGGCGAACTGCGCATGGCCGGGAACACCAGGTAGGCGAGCAGGATGGCGAAGGCCAGGTGAATCGAGCGTGTTTCAGTGTCGTTGAGAACACCGATGCCGAGAGAAAACGGCAGCGGCGAAGCGATCCAGAGTTGGAAAAGGGACCAGATCAGCGCGAGGCCCGCGATGATCCAGCTCATCGTGCCCACCGGCAGGCGGGCTCCCACGTCCTGGGCGATCAGCTCCTCGGCCGAGAGCGCCTCTTGTTGTTGTGTTTGCTGCATAGTGTGACTCTGTTGGTGCTGCAATAAACGAGACTCGCTCCCCCGAAGGAGGAGCGAGTCAGGGGCACATCCGAAGCCGCAGCCGGATTACATCCAGCCACGCTCCTTGTAGTAACGCACCGCGCCTTCATGCAGCGGGGCGGAGAGACCCACCTTGATCATGTCGGCTTCCTTCAGGTCGGCGAAGGCCGGGTGCAGGCGCTTGAAGCGATCCAGGTTGTCGAAGACGGACTTGACCAGCTGGTAGACCACTTCCGGATCGGCCTTGGCGCTGGTGGAGAGCACGGCCTTGCCGCCGATGGACGGCGTCGGGTTCGGGCTGCCCTTGTACAGGCCACCCGGGATTTCGGCCTTGCTGTAGTAGCTCTTCTCGGCCAGCAGCTTGTCGATCTCGGGGCCGGTCACCGGCACCAGCACGGTGTCGGTGGTGGTGGAGGCTTCCTGGATGGCGCCGTTCGGGTGGCCGACGAAGTAGCTCATGGCGTCGATGTTGTTGTCACCCAGGGCGGAGGCCTGCTCGGCGGGTTTCAGCTCGGAGACCAGGCTGAAGGCGGACTTGTCCCAACCCTTCACGGCCATGATCTCTTCGAAGGTGTCACGCTGGCCGGAGCCCGGGTTACCGATGTTGACGCGCTTGCCCTTCAGATCGTCGAAACCGGCTACCTTGGCATCCTTGCGGGCCAGGATGGTGAACACTTCGCTCTGCAGGGAGAAGACGGCACGGATGTCGTCCATGGCCCCTTCGGCCTTGAACGGCTCGACGCCCTTCATCGCCTTGTACTGGTGGTCGGACTGCATGATGCCGAAGTTGAACTCACCGGAGCGGATGCCGTTGACGTTGGCAACACCGCCACCGCTGGCCGGTGCGTTGCACTTGATCTGGTGATCGGCGGCGCCGCGGTTGAGGAAGCGGCAGATGGACTGGCCCGCCACGTAGTAAACGCCGGTCTGACCGCCGGTGCCTATGGTCACGAAGCGCTCCTGCGCCTGTACCGGACCACCAAATGAGACACCGACCAGGGCCGCCGACAAGGCGCACGCCAAGGATAATCCTTTCATGTTCTTCATCCTTTTCATTGATTAATCCCACCCGTTTCCCGGGTGATTATGAGGCAGGCCCGCTCTGCGACGGGATTGCCTATACAGCCTCGTACGAGGAAATGGTCGAGCGACACGCGCTCTTCCATAAGCCACCATCATCCTGCGGTGAGATAATCAGCGTCATGCCGATCGGAGATGATCTGACCACGACCAGGTCAGTTCAAAAGCATCAACGCCCCGATTAAGCACATAACGCCAACATAAATCAAACAAAACAGCAAAATGGCGGATTTAAATAGCGAGAATTTTGAAGCGGATCATTCATTTCTCAATGGCAGATTAATTAGATGTGCCATCGAATGGAAGCAATAAAAAAAGTCATCAGATTCTTTCGTAACCCTTTGCTGGCAGGGATTGCAAGCCTGGTGTGTTATCTCGAAACGGCGACCATATACAGCATAATCGCGATGTCGAAGACGCGGTCATCGCCATAACGCAAGACCCCCGATCCGCTGCCGGATCGGGGGTCTGTTACAACTCGTTTTCATTCGATGCCGAGGGTCACGCCTTGCTGCCGGCCAGCTCCAGAATGAAGGCGAACTCCAGGGCGATATCCTCATAGGCCTTGAAACGGCCCGACTTGCCCCCGTGGCCGGCGTCCATGTCGGTGCTGAGCAGCAGCTGGTTGTCGTCTGTCTTCAGCTCCCGCAGCTTGGCCACCCACTTGGCCGGCTCCCAGTACTGTACCTGGGAATCGTGCAGACCCGTGGTCACCAGCATATTCGGGTAGGCCTGCGCCTTGACCTGATCGTAGGGGCTGTAGGACTTCATATAGTCGTAGTAGCGCTTCTGGTTCGGGTTGCCCCACTCGTCGTACTCGCCGGTGGTGAGGGGAATGGACTCGTCCAGCATGGTGGTGACCACATCGACGAAGGGCACCTGGGCCACCACGCCGCGATAGAGCTGGGGCGCCTGGTTGATGACGGCCCCCATCAGCAGGCCGCCGGCACTGCCCCCCATGGCATAGACCTGATCCCTGGCACCATAGCCCTGGGCCACCAGCGCCTCGGTGACGTCGATGAAGTCATTGAAGGTGTTCTGCTTCTTCAGCAGCTTGCCGTCTTCATACCAGGCGCGACCCAGCTCCTCGCCACCCCGGATGTGGGCGATGGCATAGACGAAGCCCCGGTCCAGCAGGCTCAGACGAGAGCTGCTGAAGTCCGGATCCATGCTGGCGCCATAGGAACCGTAGCCGTAGACCAGCAAGGGGTTCTGGCCATTGTGCTTGAACTTGTCCTTGCGATAGACCAGGGAGACCGGCACCTTGACGCCGTCGCGGGCGGCGATCCAGAGCCGCTCGCTGGCATACTGCTCGGCCTTGAAGCCCGCCACCGGCTGCTGCTTGAGCAGGGTGCGCTTGCCGCTGTCCATGTCGAGCTCATAGGTGGAGGACGGCGTGGTCATGGAGGAGTAGCCGTAACGCAGGGCACTGGTTTCCGGCTCCGGGTTGTAGGCGAGCCAGGTGACGTAGGCGGGATCGTCGAAGGCGATCTCCTTCTGCTCACCGCTCTGCCAGTTGACCTGGCGCAGCCGGGTCAGCCCCTGGCTGCGCTCCTCGAGCACCAGCCACTCCTTGAACAGGGCGTAGCTCTCCAGCAGCACGTCGGGATTGGGGGCGATCACCGCCTTCCAGCGATCCACCGGGCTCTCTTTGGTCTCGTACAGGCCGAAGTTCTTGCCGTCCTTGTTGGAACGCACATAGAAGCGGCCGCGATAGTGATCCAGGCTGTACTCGTGATCCGCCTGCCGGGGCAGGAACAGGCGCGGCGCCTGCACCGGGGTGTTGGCGTCGATGAGCCGCGCCTCGCTGGTGGTGGTGCTGGAGAGATTGATGACGATGAAGTCTTCCGAGGTGGTGGCGTAGAGGCTGACGTAGAAGCTGTCGTCCTTCTCCTCATAGACCAGCTGATCCCTGGCGGGATCCGTGCCCAGCTCGTGGCGATAGACCTGATAGGGCAGCAGGGTCTGGGGGTGCTTGCGCACGTAGAACACCGTCTTGCTGTCGTTGGCCCACACCAGGTTGCCCGAGGTGTTCTCGAGCTTGTCGGCGGCCCAGGTGCCGCTCTCCAGATCCAGGAACTGCACCTGGTACTGACGGCGGGAGAGGAAATCTTCCGCCACCGCCATCCAGCGGTTGTTGCGACTCACCTCCAGGGCGCCCAGGGAGTAGAACTCGTGGCCCTCGGCACGCTGGTTGCTGTCCAGCAGCAGGCTCTGGGCCCCATCCCCGTCCACCTTGCTGCGGGAGTAGATGGCGTACTCCTTGCCGGGCTCGTAGCGGGTCTGGTAGCGGTAACCATTCTTCACGTAGGGGACGGATTCATCCTGCTGGGGAATGCGGGCCACCATCTCCTTGTAGAGCTGGTCGCGCAGCGGCTTGGCCGGCTTGAGCATGGCCTCGGTATAGGCATTCTCGGCCTTGAGATAGTCCAGCACCTCGGGATTCTGCCGCTCGTCGTCGCGCAGCCAGTAGTAGTTGTCGACCCGCGTATCCCCGTGCTTCTTGAGTGTGTGAGGGTGCTTGGCCGCTACCGGGGGGAGCAGGGTGGACGAAGGGGAGGTATCGCTTGTAGGCATGGCTGGCTCTTCATTGGCATGGGTACAGGGTGCGGCAAGCAGGCAAGCCAGCAGCAACCCTCGGGAAAAGGTAAACATGTCGCATCCTCTGCGCGGTAACAGGGCTGACGGCCCCGGGGGAACGCCATGCATCGACGATCGCGCCACCCAACGGCAAGGCTGACGGGAGGGCATCGTCCCTGAGAAAACAAATTGGCGTTCAATCTGCCCCTTGTCGTTCTGGGTTGCAAGCGATCCCCTGACATTCCCCCCAAATCGACGAAAAAGGGCCGCCATCTCGCGATGGCGGCCCCTCTTGCTGACCATGGGCGGCACGGGCTCGCTCAGGTGTGCCTCACATGATGAAAGTGTGCCCGCTCAGGGTCAGCCTGCATCAGCCGGGATAGCTCGACCAGACCTTGGTCGCGCCCTCCTTGTCGATGCTCAGCACCTCATAGGGCTGGCCCGGAATATCCATGCCCGGCGCACTCTGGGGCATGCCCGGAATGGTCAGACCGCGGATCGCCGGTTTTTCCTTGAGCAGCTTCTGCACGTCGGCAGCGGGCACATGCCCCTCCACCACATAGCCATTCACCACCCCGGTGTGGCAGGAAGCCAGCTGTGGCGTAATGCCGTGCTGCTGCTTGATGGGATCGAGCTGCTCGGTTTCCACGACCTTGACCTCAAAGCCGTTCTCTTCCATGTGCTTGACCCAGGTCTTGCAGCAGCCGCAATACTTGGACTTGTAGACGGTCATCTGCTCGGTTGCCAGGGCAGACAGACTGATGGTGCTGGCCAGCACGGCCAGTAACAGGGACTTGTACATAACTCACCTCGGATAAGAAGAAATGCCCAGAAAAGGGGGGATCGACTCAGCAGAGGTGACGGGGCGGGCGTTCCAGCCGCTCCAGCGGCGCATCCGGCGTGAACAGGGAGGGGGAGACGAAGGTTGGCGCGTCAGGCTCAAGTCTTGCGACCGTCAGGCTATCGCTGGCAAGCACCGTCATGGCGAGGGCCGAGGTGAAGCTGCCGCAGGGCATGGCCTTCTCCAGGGTGCGTTCGCTCTGGCTGCAATGGGGCGTCAGGGTACAGAGATCCGTGGCGGCCTGGCTGCCAAACGACATCAGCACCATCAGCAGGCCCCACAGGGGGAGCCAGCGGCGGGCGCGAGCGAATTGGCGACGGGTCAGGACCATGACAGGACTCATTGACGAAAGATGGGGCTATGGTAACCCCTGGCCCAGGGTGAGGGTCAAGCCCGTCACCTGAGGGAGATCAAAAGAAGAGGCAATAGAGGCAAATCGGCGCCGGCCCTGGTGTGAACGCCCCGTCAGTCGACATGGACAGTGGCGAGCCGGGGCGCTTCTTGATAACGTCGCAACTCGATGCACCTTTGCCGAGTCCTTCCCTTCAGGTTATGACCCCATGAAACGCATTCTGGTTATCTTCTCTCACCCGGCACTGCAGAGCTCCCGGGCAAACAGGCAGCTGCTGCAGGCGATCGACGGTCTGGAGGGTATCACCCTGCACGACCTCTACCACCACTACCCGGACATGTACATCGACGTGAAGCGGGAACAGACCCTGCTGTCGAACCACGACATCATCGTCTTCCAGCACCCCTTCTACTGGTACTCCTGCCCCGCCATCATGAAGGAGTGGATGGATCTGGTGCTGGAGTATGGCTACGCCTACGGCCCCGAGGCCCATGCCCTCAGCGGCAAGCAGTGGCTCTCGGCCATCACCACGGGGGGCGCTCCCGAATCCTATTGCAGCGCCGGTTACAACCAGCGCCCGCTGCTCGACTTCCTGCTCCCTTTTCAGCAGACGGCGCAGCTGTGCGGCATGACCTGGCTGCCCCCCTTTGTGCTGCACTCCTTTCACAAGATGCGGGATCCGGAGGCACTTCGTCGCTGCGGCCAGGACTATCGTCAGCTCCTGTGCGCCCTGCGGGACGAGCAGTTGACCCCGGCCCAGCTCACCGGCACCTCCTACCTACGCGATCTCCTGGGGGGGCTGTCATCATGAGGCAAGAGACAAGACCACAAGGGCGGAGGAATCACTGATGGGACACGGACTGCTGTTTGACGCCTTGATCTATCTTTGTGCCGCGGTGATCGCGGTGCCGCTGGCCAAGCGCTGGGGGCTGGGTTCCGTGCTCGGCTACCTGCTGGCGGGCATCATCATCGGCCCCTTCCTGCTCGGGCTGGTGGGTGAGCAAAAAGATGTGATGCACTTCGCCGAGTTCGGAGTGGTGTTGATGCTGTTTCTGGTCGGCCTGGAGCTGCGCCCGGCGCTGCTGTGGCAACTGAAGGGGCCCATCCTCGGCACCGGCGGCCTGCAGGTACTGCTCACCAGTGCCGTCCTGACCGGGGTGGCCAGCCTCATCGGGTTGCCCTGGCAACAGGGGCTGGCCATCGGCCTCATTCTCGCGCTCTCCTCCACCGCCATCGTGCTGCAGAGCCTGCAGGAACGCAGGCTGATGCAGAGCGAGAGCGGCCGCTCCGGCTTTGCGGTGCTGCTGTTCCAGGACATCGCCGTCATCCCCATACTGGCGATACTGCCGCTGCTGGCCATCGCCCCGATCGCCAGCAACGGCGGATCGGAACTCGCCGGCTGGCAGCACGGCCTGCTGGTGGTGGCCGCCATCGCCGGCATAGTGCTGGGCGGCCACTACCTGATGCGGCCGGTGTTTCGCGCCATCGCAGAGGCCCATATGCGGGAGATCTTCGTCGCCGCCGCCCTGTTGCTGGTGATCGCCATCGCGGTGCTGATGGAATCCGTGGGGCTCTCCCCCGCCCTCGGATCCTTCCTCGCCGGTGTGGTGCTGGCCGACAGCGAGTATCGCCACGAGCTGGAGGCAGACATAGAGCCGTTCAAGGGGTTGCTGCTAGGCCTCTTCTTCATGTCCGTGGGGGCCGGCATCGACTTCAGCCTGTTTGCGGCCCATCCCCTGCTCATCCCGGCCCTGGTGCTCGGCCTGATGGTGTTGAAGTGGCTGGTGCTCATGGGGCTCGGCTTCGCCATCCGCATCTCGCCGAGCCAGCGCTGGACCTTTGCCCTGGCCCTAGCCCAGGGTGGGGAATTCGCCTTCGTGCTGTTTTCGTTCGCCGCCCAGAACAAGGTGCTGCCGGGGGAGACCATCTCCCTGCTGACCCTGGTGGTGGCCCTCTCCATGGCGTTGACGCCTCTGCTGCTGATCCTCAACGATCGGGTGATCCAGCCCTGGTTCGACTACCGCAACCAGAGCGATGCCCCCGAACACGAGCAGCCGGAACTGGTGGAGCACCCCGTCATCATCGCCGGCTTCGGCCGCTTCGGGCAGATCGTGGGGCGCCTGCTCCACGGCCACGGCATCGGCACCACCATTCTCGAGCAGGACGCCAGCCAGATCGAGATGCTGCGCAAGTACGGCTATCAGGTATTCTACGGCGATGCGAGCCGGCTCGACCTGCTCCATGCCGCCGGTGCCCACAAGGCCAAGCTGCTGGTGCTCTCCATCAACGACCCGGCCACCTCCATCGCCGTGATCGAGCTGGTGAAGAAGCACTTCCCGCACCTCAGGATCCTGGCTCGCGCCCAGGACAGACCCCATGCCCACGAGATCCTGCGCCAGGGCATCGACAGCGTGCACCGGGAGACCCTGGGATCGGCGGTGGATCTGGGGGTCGAGGCACTGACCCAGCTGGGATTCCGGGCCAACCAGGCCTGGCGCGCCGGCCAGATGTTCAAGCAGTACGACAACCGGCTGCTGCGCGAGCAGGTCAACTACCTGGACGACGAGCACACCTATATCAACAAGAGCCTGCAATACCGCGAGATCCTCTCCGACCTGCTGCAAGACGATCAGGAAGGACAGGAGCGTACCCACGCCCACAACTGGAACAGCGGTCTGCCCGACAACGACAAGGAAGCAATATGATTGCCTATTATCCCCTGCTCAAACACCTGCACATGACCCTGGCCCTGGTCAGCCTGCTGCTGTTCCTCTATCGCTGGCTGCTGGCCCTCGGGGGCAGTGCTCGCCTGCAGCAGAAGTGGCTGAAGGTGCTGCCCCACGTCAACGACACCTTCCTGCTACTGCTTGGCGTGCTGTTGGCGGTGACGCTGCAGATGAGCCCGGGTCAGCAACCCTGGCTGATGGCCAAGCTGATCGCCCTGGTGGTCTACATCGGCCTCGGCGTCATGGCGCTCAAGCGCCCGGCCCGCGGCCAGAAGGTGCTGGCAGGTATCGCCGCCCTGGTGGTATTCGGTTACATGGTGGGCGCCGCCCTCACCAAGTCTCCCTGGTCCTGGCTGGCCTGATGACCTCCTGGGGGGGAGGCTTCTCTCCCCCCTCTCCCGCTCCTCTGTATCTCCGTTTGATCCTCATTTCCTCGCAGCCATCACGGCGGCGACAACCCTGACAAGACTTTATTTCAACCAAAACAAGCCTCAAACAACCCCTCCATATTGATGATTCACATTTATTATCAATAACTTGCAAGATTATGTATGAAAATGGCGACAGTTGTCGCAGCAAAACTTGCGACATAGACTGTCGCAACCCATGGCTAGGATACACTCAACGCTAAACCAGTGAAGGCAAGCACCATGAGTAAGAAGCTGTTACGACAACTGACCTTGGCGCGTTGCATCCCGCACCGCCCTTACAAGCTGACCGCCAGCCAACTCCAGGTAAAACTGGAAGAGGAAGGCATTCACGTCAGTCTCCGTACCGTGCAACGGGACCTGGAAGAGATGTCCGGCATGGGGTTGTTCGATCTCACCTCCGATGAGCGCAGCAAGCCCCATGGCTGGTGCTTCGAACGACACGGTCTCAACGACTTTGCCAACATCATGCCGCTCTCCCTGGCAGTAGCGCTGAAGACCTGGAGCGACCAGGCGAGCCAACTGCTGCCGGCCAGCGTGCTGACCGAATTGAACCCGCTGGTCGACAAGGCCGGCCAGGTGATCCGCGACAGCCAGAGCGAACTGGCCGAACGCTGGCTGGAGAGCGTGCATCAGTCGCCGCGTCCGTTTGCCGGCAACCCGGAGATCCGTCGCAGCACCCTGATCCGCGACGCCCTCTGGCGCGGCCGCAAGTTCAGCGCCGAGATCCAGCGTGTCATCAAGGAGCGCACCGTGTGGCTCTGTTATGACCGCATCAATCCCCTCGGCATCCTGAACCAGACCGATGGCCCTATCCTGCTCTGCACCCTGTCCGAGCTGGATCCCAAGGTCTATGGCATTCCGTTCGATCACATCAAGAACGTGGAGCTGACCAACTTCAGCGCGACCCAGCCGAAGGACTTCAATATCCAGAAGCTGATCCGCGACCAGGGTTATCAGGACGTTAGCGGCCCGATCCGCTTCGTCGGGCGCATCGATGCAAACTGCCCGACCCTGATCGACGGACAAATCCCGGGACACAACCCGCGAATGACCCGCTATGACAAACGCAGCGTGGTGGTCGAGACCGAAGTGCAGGACACACCCGAGTTTCGCTCCTGGCTGAACAACATGAGCGGCAACCTGGAAGTTCTGGCCCCCGAGTCCCTGCGCAAGGCATATCCGACACCGGGTACCCGAGTAAGCTGATCTCCCCAGCCATCCATGATGAAAAGCCGAGCCTGCGCTCGGCTTTTGTCTGTTTTTCACACATATTTATTCAATTAATTTTTAACTCTTACTCCCCTGATTGAACCCGCTGTACTATCGTTTTCCTGCCATTTTCTGCTTGTGAGAGATCTGCCATTCCCCCTGTAAGCCCCCTCAGTTTTGAACCGTGCGTGAAGCCATCCAGGGTACGGCATGCTTTCCACGGAAACTAATTAAGCTTCTGATATAGATGGAAAATCTATATCATCATCACACCTTAGTTCGCCAGCCAATCGATTCCAATGACTTCAGATGCCTTGTAGATGCGCTCGATTGCCTTAGTATGGGTCTCACAAGGACGAGCTGATTCGGCAGGATGCAGAAACAGCGCATAATCATGGAATAATCCACAGGACGTGGACAAGGAACACCTCGGGATGAGGCCGATGACCTGGATGGTTATCGCAAGGATAGACAGGACAACCGCGGGATGCGGTCGCTGGACACCTCGGGACGAGGATGAGTGGCACGGATAGTCACTCTCAAGGATGGCAAGGGAACCCCGCAGTAAGCGGCAGGAAGCGGCAGGAACCAGCTTCAGGATGAAGCGAGATAACCAGGGTGGTTATCTGTCAGGACGACACATGGAACACCACGGGATGTGGTAATGGACACCTCCAGGATGGAGAGGGTGAAGCAATCAGGATCGATTGCCAGGCTAGGATGGCCACAGGACACCCCAACGGAGTGGGAAGGGGAAATTCCAAAGGAAAGGATAGAGTCAAGGATTGCAGGGAGCATGGCAGTTCAGGGACTGGGCGACATGACTTGAGGGGACGGCAGACGCCGTCCCCTTTTCTTTATCTGTCTACCACAGCATCATTCCCAAGATAGCGAATCAGCGCCTGAGAAGGCCCCATGGTCATAGGCCTGCGGGCAGGTCATCAAGCTCTGAGCCAGTACCTGATATGACAGCTGACATTGACTGGGAGTGATAGCCTGACACGCGGGGCTCCAGATCGCTGCCGCCACAAGCGGCCTGGCAGGACTTCAACCTGCTTTCCTATATTCCTTCATCCCTAGAGCTATCAGAGGGGCCTGAAGTATCACTCAGAGCGCCCAGGACGTGGCCAGCGGTAGGATACAAGGGGCAATTGTTAGGTAAAGCAGAAAGCATCGCGTACCGCTCTAACGCTGACTGGTTGTTAAGCAAAAGACCTTCTCGCGGGGACGGACTTGGGGGATGGGAACATTCAGAAAAGAAAAAAGCCCAGTCTGTCGACTGGGCTTCTTGTTAGTGGCGGAGCGGACGGGACTCGAACCCGCGACCCCCGGCGTGACAGGCCGGTATTCTAACCGACTGAACTACCGCTCCGCATTCGGTTAGCTTTCGCTAAAGCTGTTGCTGCTTGTTTGTGAGGTGTCATCCTCGCAGCCAGTAACGTGATTTTGCACATCACTGTTTAATTGGGTGCCTGGCAGTGTCCTACTCTCGCATGGCGAATGCCACACTACCATCGGCGCTACAGCGTTTCACTTCTGAGTTCGGCATGG
>NZ_JAGKRG010000047.1:0-288 GCF_017939565.1 Aeromonas sp. SrichE-2G | reverse complement strand
GTATGGTTAAGTGACTAAGCGTACATGGTGGATGCCTTGGCAGTCAGAGGCGATGAAGGACGTACTAACCTGCGATAAGCCGTGAGCAGTCGGTAAGAGACATTACGACTCACGGATTTCCGAATGGGGAAACCCACTTAGCATAAGCTAGGTATCGCTACGTGAATACATAGCGTAGCGAGGCGAACCGGGAGAACTGAAACATCTAAGTACCCCGAGGAAAAGAAATCAACCGAGATTCCCTCAGTAGCGGCGAGCGAACGGGGATTAGCCCTTAAGCATCTTGGA
>NZ_JAGKRG010000046.1:0-567 GCF_017939565.1 Aeromonas sp. SrichE-2G | reverse complement strand
CGCCCCCTTGATGTTGATGGTCAGCTTGGCAATGCTCTCGTCCCCATCCGCATCCTTCATCGTGTACCAGACGTCGTAGCTCAGGTTCGAGCCTGCCGTCAGCGCCTGCGTGGCCGCCTTGCTGTTGTCCAGCGTATAACTCCAGGCTCCAGTGGTCGGGTTCTGGGTAAAGGTACCGTAAGTACCAAGGGCACTGACCGCAGCACTGTTGTCATGCCCGGTCGCACTCCAACCCACGAACACCGCCGGGGTATCCGCACCGGACACATCGTTGTCCAACACGTTGCCATTCAGGCTGCCGGCGCCATCCTCCGTGACCGTGCCACCGGTATCATTGTTTGCAAGCGGGGTGTCATCGACAATCCGGATCTGCAGGTCAGCTGCCGACGAGGTCACACCACTGACCCCAGTCACCGTGATGAAGTTACCTATGTCGTCGAAATGATCCGTGGCTGCCGGCGGGGTCAGCACATTGTCCGACAAGGTATAGGTGTATCCAACCGTCGCACTCTTGCCATCCGCGCTCAACGTCACGCTGGTGATATCCAGCAACCCATTACCGGTATT
>NZ_JAGKRG010000045.1:0-433 GCF_017939565.1 Aeromonas sp. SrichE-2G | reverse complement strand
CGTTTCATAGACCGTTGTGGTGGCCCCACCGGCTGCCACGACAGTGACACTCTGGCTGTCATCCGCCCCCTTGATGTTGATGGTCAGCTTGGCAATGCTCTCGTCCCCATCCGCATCCTTCATCGTGTACCAGACGTCATAGCTCAGGTTCGAGCCCGCCGTCAGCGCCTGCGTGGCCGCCTTGCTGTTGTCCAGCGTATAGCTCCAGGCGCCAGTGGTCGGGTTCTGGGTAAAGGTACCGTAAGTACCAAGGGCACTGACCGCAGCACTGTTGTCATGCCCGGCCGCACTCCAGCCCACGAACACCGCCGGGGTATCTGCACCGGACACATCGTTGTCCAACACGTTGCCATTCAGGCTGCCGGCACCATCCTCCGTGACCGTGCCACCGGTATCATTGTTTGCAAGCGGGGTGTCATCGACAATCCGGATC
>NZ_JAGKRG010000044.1:0-288 GCF_017939565.1 Aeromonas sp. SrichE-2G | reverse complement strand
GTATGGTTAAGTGACTAAGCGTACATGGTGGATGCCTTGGCAGTCAGAGGCGATGAAGGACGTACTAACCTGCGATAAGCCGTGAGCAGTCGGTAAGAGACATTACGACTCACGGATTTCCGAATGGGGAAACCCACTCAGCATAAGCTGGGTATCGCTACGTGAATACATAGCGTAGCGAGGCGAACCGGGAGAACTGAAACATCTAAGTACCCCGAGGAAAAGAAATCAACCGAGATTCCCTCAGTAGCGGCGAGCGAACGGGGATTAGCCCTTAAGCATCTTGGA
>NZ_JAGKRG010000043.1:0-333 GCF_017939565.1 Aeromonas sp. SrichE-2G | reverse complement strand
ACCTTTCCTCCTCGCTGAAAGTGCTTTACAACCCGAAGGCCTTCTTCACACACGCGGCATGGCTGCATCAGGGTTTCCCCCATTGTGCAATATTCCCCACTGCTGCCTCCCGTAGGAGTCTGGACCGTGTCTCAGTTCCAGTGTGGCTGATCATCCTCTCAGACCAGCTAGGGATCGTCGCCTTGGTGAGCCATTACCTCACCAACTAGCTAATCCCACCTGGGCATATCCAATCGCGCAAGGCCCGAAGGTCCCCTGCTTTCCCCCGTAGGGCGTATGCGGTATTAGCAGTCGTTTCCAACTGTTATCCCCCTCGACTGGGCAATTTCCCAG
>NZ_JAGKRG010000005.1:137604-226225 GCF_017939565.1 Aeromonas sp. SrichE-2G | reverse complement strand
CCCCCCCCCCGACTTATTGCTTATACGCAAACCCCATGCCTAATCCGTCCCACCAAATTCACAACAGCCTGAACCCCCATCGGTGTATTCAGCAATGTGGCTGGAGCCACGCCACCAAGGCCCCAGGCTGGTCTGTTTATCCATGACAACGCCTTGGCAGTATCGTTCTTGTTGAGGGATAGTGCCGCATTGAGGGCCTGTACAACGCCGTATACCCTCGCACCCTGAGAGATTGATAGGGGTGCCCCAATCCTCAGCTTGCGAGCAACAGTGTGGCGGCTAATGCCTGCTAGGCGGCATATCCAAACTATGTCTGCACTCATCAATTCAGCCAGTCGATGAATGCTGCCAGGAGCTACGCCAGCCACGATCCATAGATGTGCCCCCAACGGGTCACTCGGTATGCCAAGAGAGTCAAATATTGTCTTAGTAGAGGCCGTAGCCTTACCTGGATGATAACTCGCATAGGACATGATGAAATCTCCCCTGAACCTACGATACCAGATTACCTTATCCTATCTGTTCCATGTGGCGATGGCGATGGATCTGAGGACTTTGTTGGATGAGGCACAGGATACAGAGGTTGAAGCGCCCCATTCGGGCAATACCAACTTTTTCGTGAATCTCTGTGCATAATTCTATCTGGGGTCTTTATGAGACTTGAATTCTCATATATTTACTAGGGGAAACCTGTACGGTGCTGGAGATGGCCGCAGGAACCTGGCATGCCGTGCTGTCGCTGGATACCGGTGGCATAATTTTTGAAGTAAAACACGGTGGCTATCAACCCGTGGCTGCCGATGACTATGCGCACTGGGCTCCAGCGGAAGGAGAACCAGGAACCACGGAGCTTATGGCCTGGTATGCGCAAGCGCAGGTGGGCGACAGCACTTTTGCCGTCTAAGGCGATAAACAAAAACGGAATGAGTTTCCCCATTCCGTTTCCGCTATTACAAACCGTCGGTGACGATTTTAGCCGCCGACGCTAATACATCGCGACGGCTTTCTGCCTTAGGTTGAGGCTGGGTGAAGTAAGTGACCAGAATCAGCGGCGCACGATCTTTTGGCCAGATCACCGCGATATCGTTGGTGGTGCCATAGTCACCGCTGCCGGTTTTATCCCCCACAACCCAGGAAGCAGGCAGTCCAGCCTGAATGCTCGCTGCACCGGTGGTATTGCCTTTCATCCATGTCACCAGCTGCGCCCGTTGGCTGTCGCCCAATGCTTTACCCAGCGTCAGATTCCGCAGAGTTTGCGCCATTGCCCGAGGTGAAGTGGTATCACGCGGATCGCCCGGAATGGCGGTGTTTAACGTCGGCTCGGTACGGTCGAGACGGAACGTTTCGTCTCCCAGCTGTCGGGCGAACGCGGTGACGCTAGCCGGGCCGCCAACGTGAGCAATCAGCTTATTCATCGCCACGTTATCGCTGTACTGTAGCGCGGCCGCGCTAAGCTCAGCCAGTGACATCGTCCCATTGACGTGCTTTTCCGCAATCGGATTATAGTTAACAAGGTCAGATTTTTTGATCTCAACTCGCTGATTTAACAGATTCGGTTCGCTTTCACTTTTCTTCAGCACCGCGGCCGCGGCCATCACTTTACTGGTGCTGCACATCGCAAAGCGCTCATCAGCACGATAAAGTATTTGCGAATTATCTGCTGTGTTAATCAATGCCACACCCAGTCTGCCTCCCGACTGCCGCTCTAATTCGGCAAGTTTTTGCTGTACGTCCGCCGTTTGCGCATACAGCGGCACACTTCCTAACAACAGCGTGACGGTTGCCGTCGCCATCAGCGTGAACTGGCGCAGTGATTTTTTAACCATGGGATTCCTTATTCTGGAAGAGACGAAATAACAACAACATGAATAGTCAATATTTTACCTGAAGCGAGCCACAACGCGTCCGATTTTATGCTTCCGAAAGGCAAATACGGACGTCGCCAGAATGAAACCTAAATTCCACGTGTGTTTTTTATTAGCTTCAAAAATCACTATTTCACGAAGAATTTAGACTGCTTCTCACACATTGTAACATTATTTACAACCACCTTTCAATCATTTTTGATAAATCATTGATTTCATCTTTGCTGCAATGATACTTAATAAACTCTGCAAGTTATCCACAGAGCAACACTCAATTTTATTGATGATATTCTTATTATACCAGACATTTTTCATACACTCCCTTGTACGGATAGTTTTCCGACAACTTCATGATTACATATCTTGCGGTTTTGATTATTTTTGCTGCAAGAAATACATACTTCAAACGAAAGGTCTTTATTTGCTGTCTGTATTCTGAAGAGTCCAAGGAATCAAACTTGAACAACAAAAATAGGTTATATGAAAGCATCATCATTTGAAACACGGCTTCATTCGCCCAAAATGACTTTAGCAAGAGATGACCCACCGCCATGTCGTATTTGGCTTCTTTGATATAGTTTTCAGCATTACCACGCTTTTCATAGTATATAACTACTTTTTCAGAAAGCAAGGTAGTATTTGTTACAAAGAAAAAGTAGTCGTATTCGGAACCTTCTAAAAGTGATAATTGTGCTCTTTCTTTTTCTGGTTTCAGTACGCGAGATACGACAAATCTTCTGTCTTTTTCCCATTTAACTAATTTTGTATACAGTTCTGTAGTTTCTCTACCTTCTTCTCCTTTAACGAATACAATTGATGAATTCGTTGCTTGTGAGGTGAGTGTAGAATAACTTTTGGCTTTAATTAAATATTTGCATCCAAGAGATTCTATCGTTTCGATAATTTTTTCATCAAAGTAGCCACTATCCATTCGAAATAAAATTTCTAAATCGTCTGATTTGATGTTAGCAACAATTTCTTTGATCATTTCCGCAGCACCGTTTGCAGTGTAAGTATTGCCACTTCTTACAAATCCGGTAACATATGCTTTTAATTCGTCGCAAAATGCAAATTGGATATTGTAGCATCGGTTTCCCAGTTTCTTAGGATTATATCCTTTTGACGCACCTTCTTGATGACCTTCTACGTTAATTACACTACTATCAATATCAATCGTAATGGATGTCAATTTACTTTTAGTGAGCAGTTTTTTAAAGACTTTAAAATTAATGTCTCTAAACATTTGGGTTGTCTTGAAGTTGAAGTTTCCTAGAAACCGTGACACTGTTTCAGGTTCTTTTACGGAAATATCAAACTCGTTGACGAGGGGATCATTTTGAAGTAGCTTTAGACGTTCTAACTTATCAATGCCAATGAAGTGACCGCAGAGCATGGTCTTTATATGATTCATCTTGATTTTATTTGTTGAGTCATTATCAAATACGAGGTCATTTTCAATAAAATCAAAAATCCCATTGCTTTTTGCATTCTCAAGGAGCAGAAAAAGACCTGCATTTGATGTTAGATTCTTAGCTTTGAAATCAATTTTATTAATCATAATTAGAACCCCTTTTTACTACTTTTCTTACTATTATTTTACCATATATCGAGTCATAAAAGCTGATAATTTAACATATTTTTGAGCACTTTTCTTTCACCCAATGGGTGAAAGCTGAATTTCGAAGGAATGCATATTTATCAAGGCTTTGATTATGCTTTTTGAAGTACTGACGTAGAATCTAGGTACTATGCTATAACCACTAGCTAGCTGAGAGAACATTCAGTGACCATCAATTTTGATTATCGTTGTGGCATCTTAGAGGCAGCCGACACAAAAACTGGCCGAGAATGGTGTTGGTATAAGGGTGATCCCGAGGTTACCAGAACTGAAAATGGCGAGTTATTGAGTTCGATAGGTGTTCCTATCGGAGCCACTGTTGTTGAGGTGAAAACCCTTATTCGCATGGATACCAAAAGGTAACCAATAACAGGTTGCACCATATATAGTCAGTCCGCGTATGATAACTCCTATTCTCATCAGATTAGGAGCTTAGCATGCTCGTAAAAGAAATTGTGCCAACAGAGCAGGTCGTTGACATTCTCTGTGATGTCTGTGGTCGTAGTACAAAAACGAATTTTGGAACCAATCAATACGGCTCGTTATCGGCGGATTTTGGCTATGGTTCCCGTCACGATGGTGAACGTTATAAGGTGCATCTGTGTGAAATGTGCTTTTTCGGTATACTCGCAACAATGAGGGAGATGCATCGCGGGGAACATATGTTTGACGATGACTATGAGGCTGCAAACCCAAACACATTTGGACGTGATTATTCTAATAGGGAGATAATCTGAATAGTATGCCCCTATATTCGAGGTTGTGTGGAGAGAACTATTTCCTATCATCGACTCATTCTGTGAGCCATTGATATTGTCCTATCGGCTCATTTCGTGAGCCGAACAAGATCCTTCATCGGCTCATCTGGTGAGGTGGTCTCAACGCTCACTACCACTTGGATTTAATTTTTAGCTACATAGTTTCATAGCAGATTGGAGCTAGGCCAATAAGTAGATCCAAACGCAATTTAGCTCACGAATTTTAAATGATGCTATTTTTTGAGTCATCTTGGTGCCAAAAACAGTGGAGCTGATGCTGAGATTGAGAGATAATTTTCATGATATAAAAATGTGATACATGAGGCTATCAATGAACGATTTTTTGAAAACACTGATGAATATTCGTAGTCTGCGAGCTGTACTGCGTGAGTTGTCTTATGAGCAGTTGGTCGAGGCTAAAGACAAATTTGACGAAATCTATGCCGAACGTGAGCAGCAAGAGAGCAAATTGAGAGAAGAGTCAGCTGAACGCCTGCAAAAACTGGCTGAGTTTACCGAGCTGCTGAAACAAGCGGGCATAGATCCGAGTGAGCTGGTTGGCACTGCGGCTCCAGCGAAAGCTGATGGTTCAGCCAACAAAGCCAAACGCGCTCCCCGTCCTGCAAAATACAAGTACACCGAAGGCGGTCAGGAGAAGACATGGACTGGCCAGGGGCGCATGCCCAAGGCCATTGCAGACGCTGTTGCGGCTGGCAAGACTCTGGAAGATTTCCTGATCTAACTTGCTTAGCCCATGGTGTATCCATGGGCTACATATCACTTGATTATCGCTAGCAGGACTGATATCCACACATCCTCAAGTTCAATTGGTGCTCCTCCGATACGTGGCGCTAATGAGTCGCACTCCCCACCCCATGCGTTCTAATTTATAACTTCGCTTAAAACATCCAAATTGAAAGCGAAGTACGCTGAATTTTAATGCAAGTATGGTTACAAACCCTACTTTATAAAACTTCCTTAGTTGATTTGATTATTTTTGCGCAGAGACCTCATATCCTCTTCTTTTTTTCTTTAAGACACTCATAATGTAGATATCGCTACTAAAAATGTAGGTATCTCTATGAAGCCTTGGCTTGCCTTAGTCATTGGCCTCCCAACAGCCAATGCGACCGCTCGTATGCGCGCCTGGCGTACCTTGAAAGCAAGCGGAGCTGCTGTGTTGCGGGATGGCGTATATTTGCTCCCCCACAGCCAAGATTGCTTGGAGACTTTTCAGGCGGTTGAGCATGACATCTTGGCAATCAACGGCACGGCTTATCTTCTGCCTGTTCATGACCCTGATGGCGAGCGGTTCGCACCACTGTTTGATCGCAGAGAAGACTATATGCAATTGCATGAAGACATTGAGAGGTGTCTTTCACAATTAACCAGTCAAACCGCGCAAGCCAGCATTAAGCATGCTCGTAAACTGCGTAAAGCGATGACATCGCTCAACAAGATAGATTTTTTCCCTGGAGAGGTTAGAAGCCAAGTTAGCGCCAAGTTATCTGAACTTGAACAATCATGTGCCAGAGCATTAGGCCCAGATGAACCTCAGGCTATCCAAGGTGAAATGATACATAGACACATCGTGGATTATCAGGGACGAACATGGGCGACACGTAATCGTCCATGGGTAGACCGTTTAGCTAGCGCTTGGTTTATCCGCCGCTTTATAGATCCCCAAGCCCACATTTTGTGGCTAGAAAATGCTAACGATTGTCCAGATGACGTCTTGGGTTTTGATTTCGATGGGGCTGAATTTAGTCACGTTGGTAATCAGGTCACCTTTGAAGTCCTGAGCGCCAGTTTTGGGTTGACTCAACCCGCAATGATGCGGTTAGGACAGTTGGTTCATTTCCTTGATATCGGTGGTATTCAACCACCAGAGGCAATAGGAATAGAGCGCATGTTGGCTGGTATGAAGGCCACGATTGACAATGACGACCAACTCTTAGCGATGGCATCTATCTCCTTTGATGCTTTATTGGCAGGGTTCGAACAGGGAAGTGAAACAGCATGAAGCAAACTATCGAACAAGAATCTTTAACGTCACCACCACCGCCACAAAGCGTTTCGTTTTGGCAGGCATTTATCTTCTGGCTCAAGCTCGGGTTTATTAGCTTCGGAGGGCCTGCTGGACAAATAGCCATCATGCATCAAGAACTGGTGGAACGTAGACGTTGGTTGTCGGAACGGCGCTTTCTTCACGCACTCAACTACTGCATGGTACTGCCTGGCCCAGAAGCCCAGCAGTTGGCGACATACATTGGGTGGCTGATGCACCGAACCTGGGGTGGCATAATCGCTGGGGTCTTGTTTGTGCTCCCATCACTCTTCATTTTGATCGCGTTGTCTTGGCTTTATATTGCCTTTGGTGATGTACCTGCTGTTGAGGGATTATTTTATGGGATTAAGCCCGCAGTAACCGCCATTGTTATGCAGGCTGCTCACCGCATAGGGTCACGCACACTCAAGAATAACTGGTTATGGGGAATAGCTGTTGCATCCTTTACTGCAATATTCGCTTTCAATGTGCCATTTCCAGCGATTGTTGCCGCAGCAGCACTCATCGGTTTTATCGGTGGTCGTGTTGATCCTGAGAAGTGGCAAGCGGGTGGTGGTCACAATAAGAGCGATAAGTCTTTCGGTGCGGCTTTGATTGATGACGAGACACCAATACCATCCCATGCTCACTTCAAATGGGGAAGATTACTGCAATTAGTGATTGTCGGTGCCTTGCTGTGGTTAATCCCGATGGGGCTGCTTACTACTACCTTGGGTTGGGATCATACATTGACACAGATGGGCTGGTTCTTCACCAAAGCGGCGCTGCTGACATTTGGTGGTGCTTATGCAGTGTTACCTTACGTCTATCAGGGGGCTGTCGGCCATTATGGCTGGCTATCATCAACGCAGATGATTGATGGCTTGGCGCTAGGTGAGACAACACCAGGCCCGCTGATCATGGTTGTGGCGTTCATCGGGTTTATTGGTGGCTATGTTAAAGCTCTGTTTGGCCCTGATGCACTCTTTCTGGCTGGTGCTGTAGCTGCGAGTCTTGTCACCTGGTTCACCTTCTTACCATCCTTCATTTTTATTTTGGCAGGTGGCCCCTTAGTAGAATCTACACATGGTGACATCAAATTTACTGCTCCGTTAACGGCGATCACGGCTGCTGTAGTCGGTGTGATACTCAATTTGGCGCTGTTCTTTGGTTACCATGTACTGTGGCCTCAGGGTATTGGTGAGCACTTTGATTGGATATCAGCCTTAATTGCACTTGGTGCTGCGGTAGCTTTGTTTAAATTCAAGCGAAACGTCATCCACGTTATCTGTGTATGTGCTCTCTTGGGATTGATATTAAAAACGGTAGTAATGTGAGAGAGTGAGACCAAGCTTTACGGAGATTGTAGTATCGGTTCGGTGTTTTTTATATTTGGCAAGAGTCGAACTCACTCATCCTGCATGGCCTCCCTTGCGACATGTAAAACGGATGCTTGCAGATATGGGGCCAGCGATATCAGCAGTCCGGTGAGCATCTGGGATTGTACAAAATGGGGATGGCTAAATTACCATCCCCTAATGTCATGCTAATACTTGGAGGTATTATAACAATGGGTAGAACGCTAGATGAGCTACTGGAATCTGAATCACCAGAGGTAGTCCAGAGAGCCAAGGCGCTGGCCGAAGAGCAACTGGTACGTCTGAGTGTGACTAAATTGCTTTCAAATCTCGGTACAGGTGATGTTCCTGCAATAGATACCGATGTTCTCGATGGTTTGTTATCACTCAAAAGATTAGTTGAGAGCCATGACTGTCGGTTAAGTCTATTCGTTCATATGCCTGACGGCACACATCATGGCGTCAACATTTAAGGAAAGTGCGAACAAGTATCCCACGAACAAAAAATGAAAATTTTAGTCATTTAATATCAATGGGTTACCAGTAAATGCTCTCGTGCCATATGACTTATTCGCACCTTCCCTAGCTAAAGCTTTGTATGTCGACTAAAAGGTCTGTTGTTTCTCGCCTCATTTTTTTATGAAACAAAGCTTCAATGTCGCTATCCCTTGCTGCTGCAATATTTTTTATACCAAAAACCTCGATAAGAAATTTACGCATATCTTTAACATCAAATAGATCGTAATTCATGATTGTTTTTGATTCGTATCTATTGTGCTTAATTTCATGAATTGCCTTGCTGAAGCTAGGTGGGGAAGCTGGAACTTTATATCTAGCAATTAGTTTCTTTACATAATTATCGAGGATGTAAAGTTGAGAGAAGTCATTCATCTCAGAAAAAAAGAACAACCATCCTTTGCATTGTTTTTCATATATGCACCCAGTTATTCTAAGATGTAATCTCCAGTTTAGATATTCGATTCTTTTATCTTTGGCATATTTATATGAGGTAAATATCGATGCCAGGGAGTTCTTAAGGTTATCTACAGAGCTTTTTCTGGATGAAATAATCCGTTTGTGGTTCTTGTAACTGAGTTCATAACCAAGATATGAAAGTTTTTCTGTAGTAGAGCCAATCTTTGACTTCTCAGAGGAAGTTGTTATTTCATGTGTATTTAGGCCTAAACTTACAAAGTCAGATTTTAAACTATCTGCAATATTATGACTATCGGAGTGTTGGCACAAAACTAGAATATCATCAACATACCTAAAGTATTTACACGTTTTTTGATAATGGTATTTTTTGTCTGTATCAAAAAGATATATATATGCAAGGATATTAGAAATTGATGTTCCCTGTGGAACGCCAATAAAGCTTGGGGTACTTGCTCCTCCTGCACAACTGACAGTGGGAGTGGAGACTGCGGCCATGATAAGCCTGCAAGCGCTCTTTGGTATATTTGTTTCCAATATCGAACTTAAAATATCATGCCTGATGCTAGGGTAAAAATCCTTCACATCGAGTTTAATAAACGTATCGAAATCATCTATTGTTGAAATGACATCCTTAATCATTTGTTGCGGTAGTGCTTGTGTTATACTTTCTTTATATGTATCGAGAAGATAATCACAAAGACACCGCAAGGTAATTCTATCTCTGATCGTTGGAATGGAAATCTCTCTTGGTATCTTCCCTCTTCCTTTACTGATTAGTTTTAGTTTATAGTTTGTGAAACGATATTTATCGTTTAACACCTTCCTATTTATTGTTGTCAGTTCTCGCTCTAAGGTTTGGCTAAAGATTTCGTGAGTGACATTATCAATCCCAGAAGACATGGATTTAGCTATTTTCTCGGAATAGCATTTTTCAAGCCTCTCTACTTCAAAAAAACTCTCAAATGACTTTGATTTCATTTTTATTGTCACCGCACATAATGAAGCGAAGGAATTTCAATTTTATAAGTTTGTGTGGAAGGTGCTATGTATGACGGCAATAGAAGCACTATAATTGGCAGGGAATATATTGCAATCAATAGCACAAGACGTTTTATTTTATTTACGTTATTTTCTATCCGAAGATGACACGTTGGCTTTTTACTTAAGCGCTGTCTGCCATCTTTATCGTTTTTTGAATATTCACTGATGATCGCAGCACCATAATCGGAAGATGAGTGATTCTCGCAAAGTGAACAGGTGTAATTATATTTATCTTCGATTTCATATAACTCTGAGAGGGAAGTTTCTTGATGAATGCGACTGTATATTGACGTCAAGGACTCATAGCATTGCTTTACACTATCAGCTCGTTCTTTATATCTTAGGGTGCTAATAAATATAGATGCAATCATTGTTAGAATAGAAAAGGAAAGCCAGCTGACGTTAGCCAAATCATTGGCATTATCAAATTTCAAATAATAAACAGCTATACATGTAGAGAAAAACGAGTAATAAAGTAAAACAACTTGAGTTTGAAAATGATTGGATAACAACCTTTTCTCAGTCTGCATTCTTGCTCTACTGGTCCACCATATTCTTGCTTTAAGAGTTTCTTGTAACACTAGTTCATCTCCAGAATGGGCTCCCGAGGTCTCATCTATGAGCATCTATCGCTTGCTGGAGCAAGCAGGTTAACCAAACGAGCAGAAGCACGTTTCTCTGTTACTGTCATCCATTGCTGGACAGCAGAGGCTATCTATACGATCTCCTCTACACCTCGGGAGTTTCATTATGCTAAAGGCATAGTCAAATGGAATCAATGTAAAATGGCGCAGTTGTTCTTCATCCGACATCCCGCACCTGATTGGGGATTTTTTTCCGGCGACGATGCCTACACGCTCACAACAAATGGCAACATTGAGGTGCTGGCAGTGGAGGCGGTGGCAAAAGTTAAAATGCTCAGATTCATACTTCCCCCCCGTGAAATGATGTGAACTGTTACTCAACGGAGTATTATTACGTGGCAAGGTGAGTGAAGTCACTGGTTTTCTCAATTCGATTCTGCTTGTGTGAACGTCATCACCATTTAAAATGCAAAAATTAGGTGCGGAATGATCGATCACATTAAACAACCGCACCGAACGACCATCGCTGAGCTGGTCATGCATAAAGTCCATCGACCAACAGTGATTCGGTTGGTCAGGGACTGCCAACGGCTCCGGCTTGGCCCGCACTAGCCGCTTCTTGGGTTTTATCCGCAGATTGAGCTCTAGCGCCCGATAGATCCGGTAGACCCGCTTGTGGTTCCAGCCAAAGCCTTTGACGTTACGCAGGTACAGGAAGCACAGTCCGAAACCCCAGTTGCGCTGGTTGGCGGTGAGGCGCAGCAGCCAGTCGGCAATCTCCTGGTTTTCATCAGCCAGCACGGGCTGATAACGGTAGCAACCCTCGCTCACCTTGAACACCTGGCAAGCCAGACGGATAGAAATGGCGTAATGAGCCACAGCCTTGGTCGCCATCTCCCTGCGGGCAGATGGCGTCACCACTTTTTTGCCATCGCCTCGGAGATGATCTCAGCCTTTAGGCGCTCCTCGGCATACATCTTCTTAAGGCGACGATTTTCCTCTTCCAGCTCTTTGAGGCGCGCCATGAGAGAGGCATCCATGCCACCGAATTTGGAGCGCCACTTGTAGAAGGTGGCGGAGCTGATGCCATGCTCACGGCAGAGCTCAGGGACGGGTGAACCAGACTCGGCCTGCTTGAGGATGGCGATGATCTGTGCATCGCTAAAGCGTGATGTTTTCATGTAGAACCTCCTGCGTTCAAGATACGAGAAAATTCTACTTATGAGCACCTCAGTTTTTCGGGGGGATTACCTGAGCAATATGTCTTTGTCGAACAAAGAGTTGTGGGAACAGGGTAAGGAGATGTTGGAAATCTTGGGTATCCATGATGAATGCCCTCAAGGTGATGACCTATTCCAAGACTAGCCTTCCAACACGTAATTGGGACTGTGCCTAATTTTAATGCCTATAATAATATGAAAAAATTCAGTATTGAGGCCGTCATGAAAGACGACCTCAATATGAAGTAAGTATTATGCTTGCACTGTAACAGGTACGTGGACTGGTAGTTGATTATGAACCCAGTTATTCAACTGTAATGCCCTAATCCCGTCAGAATGGACATTAGGATCGCCATCTAGAGACCTTAGTGTGACGATAATTGAAACAGGCAAAGCATCTTGTAGAGGTGCTTCAAAAGCTCGTAATGTTAGTCCTGCTTGAAGAGCCCAGTTTTCCCCTTCACACCCTCTTGGGAACCTTTTTCTATGAATTTTAACTGGAGACCACTTTCCTCCATGCTCAATCTGAGCGATCTCGTAACCACTGTCACCATCCTCTCCTTCCATGGGAACCCGTCCCGTTATATTGTCGCCATCTAAAACACCAAAGCTTAGCTCAACATTCGCTCTAACATATTCACTCCCTGCACTAGGGTCTAGAGGTGGTGCATAAGTGGCAGTTATAACTATTTCCCCACGAAACTTTCCATCTTTTATTAGTGAGGATGGGATAGGATAATTTGGTTTCCGCCATCTCATTCCAGGAATAAGATTTGCTTCGAACACAAGGGTGAAACTGTCGTCACTATCAAAAAGTACACCCATAATGTCATCTGGTCTACCAGAGCCGAAGTATCGGCGTTCAAAAGGGCTATAATCTGGCGATGATAATTGAGCTGAGTGAATCATCAATGCTTTGATTAATGAAGGGTTAGGAGTTAACTCCGGATGCTCAGAAATGGCTTGCCATGCATGTGCCGCCATGCTGGAAGCAACGGGTGCAGCAAAGCTAGTGCCAAAATTACCTGTGAGTTGATTGTATGGTGTTAACACATTCAAGCTGCTTGAGCCAGCAGCCCATGGGGTGTGTACCCCACCACCCACATGACATATATCAGGTTTAGGTGTAAATACTGGACCAGGACCACGACGTGAATAGGGGGCTGGTTCTCCAACCATGGATAATGCACCAGAACCATCAGCATGTGTTATTGATGCAACCGTCAATGCCCTCACTGACTCACCAGGGATTGATACTCGATCAGTTTTTATCGCGGGATTAGGCCAACTTCGGCGAGGAATATCAATATAATTTCCCGCAGCGACGACAAATAAAATCCCATATTCATCACTGAGTTCGTCAAGTAACATAGAAAAATCACTAAACTCAGTCTCGCTGCAAGCCTGTGCGCCGAGAGACAAATTCCAGACCTTTATTTCTGGTTTTTTTCGTACTGCCTCACGTAAGCGAAGCTCAAGATCACTCATGGAAGATCCATTTACTTCCAGTGCAATAACATCATGTACTGTACACTGAGTATTCGGGAGCCAAGAATTTCCTTTATTAAAATGAGAACCCGCAGATACCAAAGACGCCACTGCTGTGCCATGAGCATAATCAGTATCAGGTGGAAGAATATATGTATCTTTAGATATGATCCAACCTGATATAGCGCTCGCATTAGGGCTAACACCAGTATCAAAAACTGCAACAGTAGGTGTCATTGACAAATTAGGGATTGATGAATCTGCTTTCAGGTCAGCATTGAAATTACTAGATATAAGCATTGACGACCTAAAGATTGGCTCGGCAATAATCTGCCTCATTCCTGGATATGTTAGAAGAAACTCAAGTTTATCTTTATCTAAAAGATCTAACTTATCCACAGAGAAAAGTGGAAGCCCACGGTGACGTTGTAATTCACACCCCTTTATCCCCAGATAACGGAATAGACTAATAACTCCATTGTAATTACTTACGTTAAAATCATCCTTCGCATACTGAAACAGTCTTATTATCGCCCGGCCTCTTTCTAACAAATAGTCAACGCCTTCTGGGTTACGTTTCTGACGAGTCCAAGGTTCAATGGTCTCAATAGCACTCAGATTTGCTTGAATCGCTTTGGTATTTCTCTTAAGAATTATATCTCTTAATTTATCAAGCGACTCTCTACCACCCGAAACCAGCATTTCATTTATTGCAGCATGACCTGCTGAGGCAAGTCCTGACTCAGCAGTTACAGTTATGGGTCTATGAGTCTTAGCTATACCAATATCTCTGAGTTTAAAGATAATGGTAGACTGGTATCCTGGGTGCTGCCTTTGCTCATCCAAAAGATGACCTGCTGCGATATCCAAGCTCTTGGCAAGATTCTGTCTATAGTTATCATTTATCTCAACGAGAATCTTTCCACCACCGCCACCATTTCGATCAATTGAACCAAGGTCTTGGCTTGAAAAGGGAACATGTATAAATGGGTTTTCTACTTTTGCTTTCAACCCTTCTCTAGACGGTGGAGCAGATTTCTTCGCCATTTAAGTTCATCTCCTTAAGAACATTGGTAACATGGCGAGTGGAGATCTTATAGAGTTTAGCTAGACTCCTATAGGAAAATCTCTTTGAATCCCAAGCTCTCAGCCATCTAATTTCAGACTCAATTGTTGATAAGAGAATTCCATTAGCTAGTGCAATCGTCAATCCCAAGCGACGAAAAAGTTGAGCTTCATCAATTTCTGATGCTCCAGAAAGAACTACATTACGTTTTACATCTAAGCATATCTGCTCGATATTGGCACCAGTAACTCCTTCGGAAGCAACTACAAGCCCATCCATGTCTAATCCAGTTGGTGCAAATGGCTTCAAAAATTGCTCCCATAGCAGACATCTTAGTGAGTCATCAGGAGCTGGCATTGGAATGCGAAAGCCAAAACGCCGCCAAATGGCTGGGTCTAGTAACTGATCATGATTTGTGGCAGCAACCAAGATTGTTGAATCAGGAAGGGCATCAATATTCTGCAACAAAGCAATGACTACTCGTTGTAGTTCACCAACATCCCTTTCATTACCGCGAGCTCCAGCGAGTGCATCAAACTCATCGAGAAAGAGGATGCATGGAGATTGCTGGGAATATTCAAACACTCTGCGTAAGTTACGGCTTGTTTGTCCCAGTAGGCTACTAACCAATGTATCGCACCGAACAGTTAGAAGAGGAAGTTCAAGCCGTGCAGCAACATAACGAGCGAGTCTAGTTTTCCCTGTGCCTGGAGGGCCGTACACAAGCAGCCTGCTCGGCATTGCTACTCCAGCTTTAGCCAAGTCATCATAGTGATTGATATTCACTAAATATTCAGATACTCGTTCTTCAATTGCACTGGGGAGCAACAAATTCGTCTCGCCTAGTATCGGATGGCTAACGTCAACAGTGTGTAAGCGACTTTCCCCATCAACTGGCAAGTTACCAAAGCTGATCCCTCTAGATGCATCCTGAGCACTTGCAAGAGCTGCTGGAGCCCGCGCTAGTCGCTCTCTTATCATGAGAGCTTGGCGAGTCTCTCCACTCTGCTCAAGTTTATCAGCCAATAAGCCCGCATAGTTTGTAGCCATACTTGCATTTGCTTTCAGCGCTCCATCCAGAATTTTAAGAATCTCAGATAAATGTTCCATAACAAATGAATCTCAGTCGTCGCATCGTTTCATTGTAGCGCACTCCTGCCACGAAATTCTCGGATTTTGTTTCAGTTTTTCTGTGTTTTGTTTCGAATTTTGGTTTGATAGTTCCGCTTGAGTGACATCGGCTGGAGCAGGCTAATCCTAGACACTCAGCTTACAGGCACATCAAACAAGCCTCGATTAAGGCTCTTCATCGATCTAGAAGCTTTTTATTGACCAGAAAGTCACGAGAGCTTGAAGGTTAGGACTTGACAAACACGCCAAAAATAAGAATTGCTGTGATAAGAATGAAGGCTACTTGATTTAGAGCATGATAAGGAATATCGCGTCTTTCGAGGCCGGTTAGCCGCCGTGGAGGATATGCTGAAGTATTGATTTACTAGGGACCTGGTTCAGACATAGGTTGTGAGACGGGCCATTTAGTGGATACTCATTTTCGTTTCGGAGGATTCTTGTGATCTTGCAGCTTACGCTGCATGGGGCCACACCCAAGAGACTGCCATTAGGGTATCTCTTGTCCCCCATAACTACCTGTCGTTGTCACATTTCAGTTTAACTCGCTGTCCGCAAAAACAAATATTGACCCTACCCATGAGACTAATCGTGCCTGTTGATCTCGAATCAGCTAGTTACTCCTTTCCAAATAGCTCATGGTTGTCGGTGATGATGAGCTGATGAATCAGAGCAGCCTCAACAGGACTCATTCGAAGTGGGATGTCGTGTTGCAACCTAACGCCCTGTTAGTACAGTTGCACCGAAATCAACTCAGCAAAGCGGTGTGCGTGGCTGGCAGCTTGGTTTGGTGGTAAAATCTTGACGTGTTGGGAGCCCCCAACTACACACGACTATACACGCAAAGAAAAGTGCGTTAAGTTATTGTTTATTAGACTCTATTAGGTAGAGTCGTCCTGATTTGCAATCAGATAGAAGAGTCCAACATGTTCAGACCAGAATTGCTCTCCCCCGCCGGGACCCTCAAGAACATGCGTTACGCCTATGCCTATGGCGCCGACGCCGTCTATGCGGGCCAACCCCGCTACAGTCTGCGGGTACGCAACAACGAATTCGATCACGAGAACCTGCAACTCGGCATCAACGAGGCCCATGCCCTGGGCAAGCAGTTCTACGTGGTGGCCAACATCCAGCCCCACAACTCCAAGCTCAAGACCTTCATCCGTGACATGCGTCCCGTGGTGGAGATGAAGCCGGATGCCCTCATCATGTCCGACCCCGGTCTCATCATGATGATGCGCGAAGCCTTCCCCGACATGCCCATCCACCTCTCGGTGCAGGCCAACGCGGTCAACTGGGCCACGGTGAAGTTCTGGCATCAGATGGGCCTGACCCGCGCCATCCTCTCCCGCGAGCTCTCCCTGGACGAGATCGAGGAGATCCGCATGCAGGTGCCGGAGATGGAGCTGGAAGTCTTCGTCCACGGCGCCCTGTGCATGGCCTACTCCGGCCGCTGCCTGCTCTCCGGCTACATCAACAAGCGTGACCCCAACCAGGGCACCTGTACCAACTCCTGCCGCTGGGAGTACAAGGTACACGAGGGCAAGGAAGACGAGGTGGGACAGATCGTCCACCGTCAGGAGCCCATCGCCGTACAGAAGGTCGACCCGACCCTGGGCGCCGGCAAGCCGACCGATGCCCTGGTGCTGCTGGAAGAGTCCAACCGCCCTGGCGAGTTCATGACCGCATTCGAGGACGAGCACGGCACCTACATCATGAACTCCAAGGATCTGCGCGCCGTCGAGCACGTGGAGCGCCTGACCAGGATGGGCGTGCATTCCCTCAAGATCGAAGGGCGTACCAAGTCCTTCTACTACTGCGCACGCACCGCCCAGGTCTATCGCAAGGCCATCGATGATGCAGTGGCCGGCCGGCCGTTCGATCCGACCCTGATGGGCACCCTCGAGAACCTGGCCCATCGCGGCTACACCGAGGGCTTCCTGCGCCGTCACAACCACAGCGAATACCAGAACTACGACTACGGTTACTCGGTCTCCGACACCCAGCAGTTCGTCGGCGAGATCACCGGTCGCAACGGTGACATGGTCGAGGTCGAGGTGAAGAACAAGTTCCTGCTGGGCAACAGCCTGGAGCTGATGACCCCGCAAGGCAACCTCAGCTTCAATCTGGAGCAGATGCAGAACCGCAAGGGCGAGCTCATCGACACCGCGCCGGGCAACGGCCACGTGGTCTATGTGCCGGTGCCCAAGGAGATCGACGTGAACTACGGCATCCTGCTGCGCAACCTCGGCGAGCGTCAGGATACCCGCCAGCCTCACTCGGCCGCCTGAGATGTCCCTGCTCATCACCGACAAGTGCATCAACTGTGACATGTGCGATCCCGAGTGTCCGAACCAGGCCATCAGCCTGGGGGACAAGATCTACGAGATAGATCCGGATCGCTGCACCGAATGCGTCGGTCACTACGAGAAGCCGACCTGCATCAGCGTCTGCCCCATCGACTGCATCATTTGGGATCCCGCCCACGTGGAGACGGAAGATCAGCTGATGGAAAAGTTCGTGCGGATGCACAGGCAGTAAATAAAAAAGCCGGGATTGCCCCGGCTTTTTTATGCGCATCGATACGCGCTTCAGGATTTGACCAGCTTCTGCAATGCCTCGAGTTCGCGCTGGGCCTCCAGTAGTTCGGTCTGGGAGGCTTCGAGTTTCGCCTGCTTCCTGGCTATCTTGTCCGGCTTGCCCGCCACCCGCGCACTCTGCAGATCCGCGAGGCGCGCTTCCACCTCCTCCTGCAGTTTGGCGACCCGCTGCCGCTGCTCCTCGAGGAGCCCCGCGTCGGTACAGTGCGCTTCGATGTTGCGCAGGGCCTGCTCCAGGCCGGCCACCCGCTCTGCGTTGTCATGCGCTCTGGCGAACGCGAGCTGCTCCGTCACCGCCTGGTGCTTCGCCTTGCAGCCGACGCTCTCACTGCCATAGGCCTGCCCGGCCAACAGCAGCAAGCCGATCCCGGCAATCTTCCACATAACGACCTCTTTGTTCTGTCATACTGGATGGCCGCCCATGAGACCTGACTCCCCCTTGCAGGTCAAGGCGCGGGGGCCGGGGTTACGACAAGGTCTTGCATTGCATCAAAGCCTGCGCCACGTCGGTGACGCTACAATGCCCTTTTCAGCCAGGAGCCCTTCCATGACCCCACAGATCCTCATCGTCGCCAACGGCGCCCCCTACGGCAGCGAGTCCCTGTTCAACGCCCTTCGCCTCGGGATAGCCCTCCACGAGCAGGAGAAGATAGAGCTCAACCTCTTCCTGATGTCGGATGCCGTCTGCGCCGCCCTCCCGGGGCAGGCCCCTGCCGAAGGCTACCACCTGCGCCAGATGCTGGAGATCCTGCTGGCCCAGGGCACCCGGATCCGGCTGTGCAAGAGCTGCAGCGATGCCCGCGGCATCACCCCCCTGCCCCTCATCGAGGGCATCGAGATAGGTACCCTGCCCCTGCTGGCCCAGTGGACCCTGGCCGCCGACAAGGTGCTGACCTTCTAACCATCAGGATCCGGCTCTGGCACTGGCCAACGTGGGTCTCGGGATCCGGGTGCTCAGGCCATAGAGCATCAGGATCATCAGGCAGAGCAGCGCCATCAGGGCGTAGAGGATGGCGCCTCCCCAGTGGGCCAGGATCCAGCCTCCCAGCAGGGCCCCCATGGCGATCCCGAGCCCGGAAATGGAAGCCGCGCCGAAGTAGCTGCCCTTCAGGTGGCTCGGCGCCATCTGATCGACCAGCACGTTGAGCAGAGGAAAGAGGATGCACTCCCCGACGCTCAAGAGGACCACCGCCACTATCCAGTGCCACCAGATGGCGGTATCCCCGAGCGCAAACAGCAGCTGGGCGCCGAGAAAGAGCGCCACCCCGAGTTGCAGCCTGCGCCGGGTCGGCCAGGCCGCCGTCAGGTGCAGCAGGGGGAACTGCAGGATCACTATGGTCAGCGCATTGGTCGTGACCAGCCAGCCGATGAGTCGCTCCACCTCCGGCGTCCCCGAGCGAGTCAGATACTGGATGAGCGGCGACTCGAACTGGGCATAGACCAGCATCAGCAAGAGGTTTGCCATCGTCAACAGCAGGAAGCCCCTGTCCTGCCAGAGCACCCGCAACACGGCGCGCATGCCGGGCCCGGCGGCCTGGCTTGCCTGGCAGCGGGCCAGCCGGAAGCCGGTGGCGAAGACGATCGCGAGCAGCAGGTAGCTGGCACTGAGCAGCAGGAAGGTTTCCTGCCGTGCGCTCAGGCCATAGGTGACCCCGAGCAGAGGGCCGATGGCCGCCCCCAGGTTCAGCAGGAAGTAACGCAGATGCAGCGCCAGCTCGCGGGCCTTGGGCTCGGCCAGGTTGTCGGCCATCAGCGCCTTGCCCGGCGAGTCGATGAGCCCGTAGGAGAGGCCGCTGCCGATCACCCCGATGGCCAGCCAGGTCACCTGATGGGAGAGGCCGAGCAGCGCCACGCTTGCGGCGGAGATGACGCAGCCAAACAGCAGGATATTGCGCCTTCCCCACTTGTCCGACAGCCAGCCCCCGTAGAAGCTCACCAGGGTGGAGAGCGCCGCCGTGGCCCCCAGGATGGCGCCGATCAAGGTTGCCGACAGGCCGTAGTCACGGTAGAGCAGAATGGAGAGAAAGGGCCAGACCATGAAGAAGGTGGTGCGCACCATGAAGGTGCCCAGGATGACGATCCAGACCAGGGGAGTAAACAGCCTGAGAGAGGCCCACGACATGTTGCACGTCCTTATGACAACCGGAGGAGAGTCGTCCCTTATAACAATTGGCGCCAAAAGGAACAAGTCATCCCCTTCCAGGGGCATGGCGCAGACATAAAAAAAGCCGACCAAGAGGTCGGCTTTTTCAACGAGCGGCGGCTTATTCAGCAGCAGGCGCTTCGGCAGCAACCGGAGCGGCATCAGCAGCCGGAGCAGCGGCTTCGGTCGGGGCGTTCGCTTCCTTGATGGAGAGACGTACGCGGCCCTGACGGTCCACTTCCAGTACCTTCACCTTCACCACGTCACCGATCTTCAGGTAGTCGGCCACGTTCTGCACGCGTGCATCGGTGATCTGGGAGATGTGTACCAGACCGTCTTTGCCCGGCAGGATGTTGACGAAGGCGCCGAAGTCGGCCAGACGAACGACCTTGCCTTCGTAGATGCGGTTCACTTCGATCTCGGCGGTGATGGCCTCGATGCGGCGGATCGCTTCCTTGGCAGCGTCACCGTCAACGGCGGCGATGCGGACGGTACCGTCATCATCCAGCTCGATGTTGGTGCCGGTCTCTTCGGTCAGGGCGCGGATCACGGAACCACCCTTGCCGATGACATCCTTGATCTTCTCCGGGTTGATCTTGATGGTGTGGATGCGCGGGGCGAAATCGGAGATCTCGGCACGCGGAGCCTGGATGGCTTCGTCCATCACTTTCAGGATGTGCAGGCGAGCACCACGAGCTTGCTTCAGGGCAATCTCCATGATCTCTTTGGTGATGCCTTCGATCTTGATGTCCATCTGCAGGGCAGTTACACCTTCGGTGGTACCGGCTACCTTGAAGTCCATGTCGCCCAGGTGATCTTCGTCACCCAGGATGTCGGACAGCACGACGAAACCTTCTTCTTCCTTCACCAGACCCATGGCGATACCGGCGACGGAGGCCTTGATCGGCACACCGGCGTCCATCAGCGCCAGGGAGGAACCACAGACGGAGGCCATGGAGGAGGAGCCGTTGGATTCGGTGATTTCAGAGACCACGCGCACCACGTACGGGAACTCGTCGGCGCTCGGCATCACGGCAGCAACGCCGCGCTTGGCCAGACGGCCGTGACCGATTTCGCGGCGCTTCGGGCTGCCCATCATGCCGGTCTCACCGACGCAGTATGGCGGGAAGTTGTAGTGCAGCATGAAGCGATCGGCGCGGTTCCCGGTCAGCTCGTCGATGTTCTGGGCGTCACGCTCGGTACCCAGGGTCGCAACGACCATGGCCTGGGTTTCACCACGGGTGAACAGGGCCGAGCCGTGGGCGCGCGGCAGTACGCCGGTGGCGACGGACAGGGCGCGGATCATCTCGGGATCCCGGCCATCGATGCGCGGCTCGCCACGAACGACGCGACCACGGACGATGCGGCTTTCCAGGCTGTGGAACTCTTCGCCGATCTTCTTGGCATCTTCTTCCACGCCGGAAGCGATGACTTGCTCAACCACGCGAGCCTTGATGGCACCGATGGTTTCGTAACGCACGGCCTTCTCGGTGATGCGGTAGGCTTCACCCAGATCGCTGGTGGCCAGCTCGGCAACCTTGGCTTTCAGCGCTTCGTTGACAGCAGGCGCAGTCCAGTTCCACGGCTTGGTGCCGACGTCGGCAGCAAATTCGTTGATGGCGTTGATAACGGCCTGCATCTGCTCATGACCGTAGACCACGGCACCCAGCATCACCTCTTCGGAGAGGATGGCCGCTTCGGATTCCACCATCAGCACGGCGTTGGCGGTACCGGCAACCACCAGGTCCAGATCGCTCTGGGGCAGTTCGGTGGTGGTCGGGTTCAGCACGTACTGGCCGTTCATGTAACCCACGCGGGCTGCACCGATCGGGCCGCCGAACGGGATGCCGGAGATGGCCAGCGCCGCGGAGGCACCGATCATGGCAACGATGTCGGGAGAGACGGCCGGGTTCACGGACATGACGGTGGCAACCACCTGAACCTCATTGAGGAAGCCTTCCGGGAACAGCGGACGAATGGGACGGTCGATCAGACGGGAGATCAGGGTCTCGCCTTCGCTCGGACGGCCTTCGCGACGGAAGAAACCACCCGGGATGCGACCAGCAGCATAGGTACGCTCCTGGTAGTTGACGGTCAGCGGGAAGAAATCACGGCCGTGATCGGCCTCTTTCTTGCCAACGACGGTCACGAAGACACAGGTATCGTCCATGCTGACCATGACGGCCGCAGTGGCTTGACGGGCCATCACACCGGTTTCCAGTGTGACGGTGTGTTGACCGTACTGGAATGACTTTACAATAGGATTCACGTGAATTTCCTTTTTACAATTTGGCGCTTTAAATTCGCGTGCAAGTATACTTGATTCGCATCAAAAGGTAAGCGGAGACGTTAATTCTGTGAGGCAGGCAACGGCCCGCATCCCGCTTGAGAAGAGCAATAAAAAAGGGGAACCCGGAGGTTCCCCTTTTTCGCGAAATCTGATGGTCGATTAACGACGCAGACCCAGCTTGGCGATCAGAGCAGCATAACGCTCGGTATCTTTACGCTTCAGGTAGTCCAGCAGCTTACGACGCTGGGAAACCATGCGCAGCAGACCACGACGACCGTGGTGATCCTTGGCGTGCTCCTTGAAGTGACCTTGCAGATGGTTGATCTGGGCAGTCAGCAGGGCAACCTGCACTTCGGGGGAACCGGTGTCGTTGGCGCCACGAGCGTTGTCGGCAACGATTTGCGCTTTGATCTCAGCATTTAGAGACATGATGTTACTCCAGTAGAGTGTTTAAAGGTTCACAGCCAATCTCTAATTCAGCCGTGAAATGAGGGCGGTATCATAATCGCAGCCGCCCCTTTTCGCAACGAGAAAAAGGGGCGGCAGTCCATGACCGCCGGAGGATCACTCCTCGTCGTGGTAGCGCACCAGACGCTTGGGCGCCACGCGCCCTTCGTCGTCGATCTCACCCACCCCGATGAACTCGCGCTCCGGGCCGACCGTCATGCGGACCTGGCCGCTCTGCGGGCTACCGGCCACCTGCACGGCCTGACCCTGGTTCACGTAGGCGGCCACGGCCACCTGCATGTTCACCTCGGGCAGGGACGCCACGGCGGTATCCATCGGCAGCAACAGGGGATCCAGCTGCTCCCGCGGCGGGATGCTCTCGGCCTTGGCCTGCTCGAAGATGCACTCGAGCTGCTCCAGGGTCAGCATCCGATCGTACGGATAGCTGGCCACCTGGGTACGGCGCAGCTGGGTGACGTGGGCGCCACAGCCCAGCACTTCACCGAGGTCGTCCACCAGGGAGCGGATATAGGTGCCCTTGCTGCAGTGCACTTCCAGCTTCACCTCGTTCCCTTCAAACCCGAGCAGCTTGAGCTCGAAGATGGTGATGGGACGGGCTTCCCGCTCGATCTCGATGCCTTCGCGGGCGTACTCGTAGAGCGGGCGGCCATTGTGCTTGAGGGCGGAGTACATGGACGGCACCTGCATGATGGGGCCGCGGAACTGGTCCAGCGCCTCGATCAGGGTGCCCACGGCCACGTCCACCGGACGGGTGGAAACCACTTCGCCATCGGAGTCGCTGGTGTTGGTGCGCTCGCCGAGCTTGGCGGTCACCTCATAGCGCTTGTCCGCCTCCAGCAGGTACTGGGAGAACTTGGTGGCTTCGCCCAGGCAGATCGGCAGCATGCCGGTCGCCAGGGGATCCAGGGCACCGGTGTGGCCGGCCTTGGCGGCGTTGTAGATCCGCTTGACCTTCTGCAACACATCGTTGGAAGTCAGGCCGGTGGGCTTGTCCAGCAGCAGGATGCCGTGTACGTCACGGCCCTTGAAACGACGTCTTCGGGACATCTCAGGCTTTGTCCTCAGTAGTGTCATCCGGCGCGGCTTGCTCCTCGTCACGACCGGCTTCGGTCATGCGGCGCTGGTCCTCACGGATGGTATTGGTCACCAGGTTGGAGAGACGCATCCCCTCAACCAGGGTCTGATCGTAGAAGAAGCGCAGCTCCGGCACCACGCGCAGACGCATGGCACTGCCCAGCAGGCTGCGGATGTAACCGGCCGCTTCGGTCAACGCCTTGAGCCCTTCCTTGATGCGCTCGGCATCGTTTTCCAGCTGCAAGAAGGTGACATACACCTTGGCATAATTGAGGTCACGGGACACTTCCACATCGGAAACGGTCACCATGCCGATACGCGGGTCTTTCACCTCGCGCTGCAGAATGAGCGCGATTTCGCGCTGGATCTGCTGTCCGACCCGACGGGTCCGGCTAAATTCTCTGGCCATATTCTATCCTGCGATAAAAGGGGGCCGCGGCCCCCTATTTAATCTGACTCTTGGCTTACAGAGTCCGTTGGATTTCAACGGTCTCGTAAACTTCGATCTGGTCGCCTTCACGCACGTCGTTGTAGTTCTTGACCGCGATACCACACTCGTAGCCGTTCTTGACTTCGTTGACGTCATCCTTGAAGCGACGCAGGGATTCCAGCTCGCCTTCATAGATAACCACGTTGTCGCGCAGAACGCGAATGCGGTTGGAACGCTTGACCACACCTTCGGTGACCATACAGCCGGCCACGGCGCCAAACTTCGGCGACTTGAAGACGCTGCGCACTTCCGCCAGACCGATGATCTCCTGACGGTACTCGGGGGCCAGCATGCCGCTCATGGCCTGCTTCACTTCGTCCAGCAGGTCATAGATGACGGAGTAGTAACGCAAATCCAGGCTCTCGGCCTCGATGACCTTGCGGGCAGAGGCGTCGGCACGGACGTTGAAGCCCACCAGGATGGCGCTGGAAGCGGCAGCCAGGGTCGCGTCGGTCTCGGTGATACCACCGACACCGGAGCCGACGATCTTCACCTTCACCTCTTCGGTGGAGAGCTTGACCAGGGCATCGCAGATCGCTTCCACGGAACCCTGTACGTCGGCCTTGATCACCACGTTCACTTCGGACACTTCGCCCTCGGTCATGTTGGCGAACATGTTCTCCAGCTTGGCCTTCTGCTGGCGAGCCAGCTTGACTTCGCGGAACTTGCCCTGACGATAGAGTGCCACTTCGCGGGCCTTCTTCTCGTCACGTACGACGGTGGCTTCGTCACCGGCAGAGGGAACACCGGACAGGCCGAGGATTTCCACCGGCAGGGACGGACCCGCTTCCTTGATCTCGCGACCCAGTTCGTCACGCATGGCGCGCACACGGCCGTACTCCAGACCGCACAGAACGATGTCGCCCTGACGCAGGGTACCTTCTTGTACCAGCACGGTAGCAACCGGGCCACGGCCCTTGTCCAGGAAGGACTCGATCACGACGCCGCTGGCCATGCCGTCAACCACGGCCTTCAGCTCCAGCACTTCAGCCTGGATCAGGATGGCTTCCAGCAGGTCGTCGATGCCTTCACCGGACTTGGCGGAGACGTGCACGAACTGGCAATCGCCACCCCAGTCTTCGGACATGACGTTGTAACGGGCCAGCTCGGTCTTGACGCGATCGGGATCCGCTTCCGGCTTGTCGATCTTGTTGACCGCCACGACCAGGGGCACTTCGGCAGCCTTGGCGTGCTGGATGGCTTCGATGGTCTGCGGCATGACGCCGTCATCGGCAGCCACGACCAGTACCACGATGTCGGTCGCCTTGGCACCACGGGCACGCATGGAGGTAAACGCCGCGTGACCCGGGGTATCCAGGAAGGTGATCATGCCACTGTCGGTTTCGACGTGGTAAGCACCGATGTGCTGGGTAATGCCACCGGCTTCGCCCGCGGCAACCTTGGCCTTGCGGATGTAGTCCAGCAGAGACGTCTTGCCGTGGTCGACGTGACCCATGATGGTCACGACCGGCGCGCGCGGCTTGGCTTCGGAGGTCTCGTCACGGTCGGACAGCACCGCCTCTTCCAGCTCGTTCTCGCGACGCAGCACCACCTTGTGGCCCATCTCCTCGGCGACCAGCTGAGCAGTTTCCTGATCGATCACCTGGTTGATGGTGGCCATGGCGCCCATCTTCATCATCACCTTGATGACTTCGACACCCTTGACGGCCATCTTGTTGGCAAGCTCTGCGACTGTGATGGTCTCGCCGATGACGACGTCACGGTTGACCACGGCCGCCGGCTTGTTGAAGCCGTGCTTCATGGCGTTCGGCATGGCCATCTTGCCACGCTTGCCCTTGCGAGCGCGCGGATCGCGGGAGTTGCGATCATTGCGGTCATCTTCACGACGGCCGACCTTCTTCGGAGCCTTGGCAGCGGCAGCCGTGCGGCGGCTGCTCTCTTCCTTGCGATCCAGCTCATCTTCCGCCGCTTGCGCGTGCTTGTTGGTGGTCAGATGGTAATCGCTGCTCTCTTTGGCACGAGCCGCCTCTTCCTCGGCCCAACGGGCCGCGTTCTGTTCCGCCATGAGACGAGCCTCTTCGGCTTTCTTCGCGGCGAGTTCTTCAGCTTTTTGCAAAGCTGTCTGTTCCTGCTGGCGCTTCAGTTCTTCTGCTTCGCGCTTGGCCATCTTTTCTGCCTCTTGCTGAGCTGTGCTACTGGCTGCTTTGGCGGGCTGTTGAGCCTGTCGAGCCTTTTGTTGTGCCTCGATCCGCGCCTTTTCCTCAGCTTCACGACGAGCCTGCTCAGCCTCACGGCGAGCCTTCTCTTCAGCGTCGAGACGGGCCTTCTCTTCGGCCTCGCGACGAGCTGTTTCTTCTGCTTCCAAACGCGCTTTTTCCTCGGCTTCCGCCTGACGCTGTTCATCTTCCAGCGCCGAGCGTCTTACATAGGTGCGAGACTTGCGCACTTCTACCTGCACTTCCTTGTTCTTGCCGCCAGTACCTTGAACACTCAGGGTGCTCTTGGTCTTGCGCTGCAAGGTCATGCGGGCAGGGGCGGCAACCTCGTCACCTCCATGCTGTTTCTTCAGATGGGCCAGCAGAGTCTGCTTTTCAGACTCGCTGACCATGTCGTCGGCCTTGCTCTTGCTGATACCGGCATCGACAAACTGCTGGAGAAGACGATCAACCGGTGTGTCGATGTCAGTGGCAAGTTGTTTGACTGATACTTCTGCCATTCATTTTCCTCCGTTTGATCTTAACTAGACTGCTCTTCTCCGAACCAACAGATATTGCGAGCAGCCATAATCAGCTCACCTGCCTTCTCGGCGGTCAGCCCTTCGATGTCGGCAAGGTCATCAATGCCTTGCTCTGCCAAATCTTCTAGGGTGCCGATGCCGCGAGCGGCCAGGGCGTACGCCATGTCACGGCCGAGGCCGTTCAGATTGAGCAGGTCTTCGGAAGGTTCAACACCTTCAAAGGATTCTTCTTTGGCCAGGGCCTTGGTGGTCAGGGCATCCTTGGCACGCTTGCGCAGCTCTTCGACCATGTCTTCATCCAGACCGTCGATGGCCAGCAGTTCGTTGACCGGCACGAAGGCGATCTCTTCCAGGGTGGAGAAGCCTTCTTCCATCAGCAGGCCGGCGAAATCGTCGTCGATGTCCAGGGTGCTGGTGAACAGGGTCATGATGCGGTCGTTTTCGGCCTGGTGCTTGGCACGCATGTCCTCGACGGTCATCACGTTCAGCTCCCAACCGGTCAGCTGGGAGGCCAGACGCACGTTCTGACCATTGCGACCGATGGCCTGGGCCAGGTTGGCGGCCTCCACGGCGATGTCCATGGTGTGGTTGTCTTCATCGACGATGATGGAGGCCACATCGGCCGGGGCCATGGCGTTGATCACGTACTGGGCCGGGTTGTCATCGTACAGCACGATGTCGGCGCGCTCGCCGCTCAGCTCGGCGGAAACCGCCTGAACGCGGGCACCGCGCATGCCGATACAGGCACCGATCGGATCGATGCGGCGATCGTTGGTCTTGACCGCGATCTTGGCGCGGGAACCCGGATCACGGGCAGCGCCCATGATTTCGATCATCTCTTCGCCGATCTCCGGCACTTCGATGCGGAACAGCTCTTTGAGGAAGTCCGGGCTGGAGCGGCTGACGAACAGCTGGGAACCACGGGCTTCCGGGCGCACTGCGTACAGCAGACCGCGAATACGGTCACCCGGGCGGAAGGTTTCGCGCGGCAGCATGTCGTCGCGGAAGATCACGGCCTCGGCATTGCTGCCCAGATCCAGGATCACGTTGTCGCGGTTGCTCTTCTTGACCACGCCGCTGATGATGGTGCCTTCCTTGTCCTTGAACTGATCAACGACCTGGGAACGCTCGGCCTCGCGCACTTTCTGCACGATGACCTGCTTGGCAGTCTGGGTGGTGATGCGATCGAAGGTCACGGAATCGATCTGATCTTCCACATAGTCACCGATCTGGATATCCGGCTGCTCGATCTGGGCCGCTTCCAGGGTGATTTCGGCGTAGGGGTTCTCCATGGCGGCCTGATCCGCGATGACGACCCAGCGGCGGAAGGTGTCGTAGTCGCCGGTCTTGCGATCGATTTCGACACGTACTTCAATCTCGCCTTCATATTTTTTCTTGGTCGCAGTCGCCAGCGCAGTCTCCAGAGCCTGGAAGATCTTCTCGCGGGGGACAGCCTTCTCGTTGGACACAGCGTCAACGACCAGCAAAATCTCTTTATTCATATCCGATAGCCTCGTTAACCAAAGTTCGGCACTATGTTCGCTTTTTGGATATTGGTGAAAGCCAACACCTCGTCCTTACCATCTACCGTCAGGGTGATCATGTCGCCCTGCACGGCTTTGATTACGCCTTTGAACTTGCGGCGGTTGTTTGTTGCCATCCGAAGCGAAACCGCCGCCTCTTGGCCAACGTATTTTTCGAACTGGGCGACCTTGAACAGCGGACGATCCAGACCCGGGGAGGACACCTCGAGGTAGTACTCCTCGGTGATGGGGTCTTCGACGTCCATGATGGCGCCAACCTGGCGGCTCACCTCGGCACAGTCTTCCACCGTCACGCCTTGTTCCGAGTCGATGAAAACGCGCAGGGTCGAATGCTTACCCGCACGGATAAACTCGACACCCCACAGTTCAAAACCCAAGGCAACGACAGGAGCCTCGAGCAGATCGGTCAAACGTTGTTCCAACGTAGCCAAAGTCACCCTCCGAAAAACAAAAAAAGGGCATAAAGCCCAGATAGAGATGGAAACAGAGTAAATTGCACATAACAAAAAGCCCCGATGTCAAATCGGGGCTTGGCGCTTTACCCTGATTGTCGCCTCGCAGCGACCGCCTTCCTGAGCGTAGGAAATGCGTGAAATTTGGTTGCGGGGGCCGGATTTGAACCGACGACCTTCGGGTTATGAGCCCGACGAGCTACCATGCTGCTCCACCCCGCGTCCGAAATCGTGCGAGATTATAGCCACTCCATTCTCGTCACACAAGACTGACTAGCTATAACACACCCGGTCACCCGGGCTTACTGCTTAATTGGTGCCGTGGGCGGGACTCGAACCCGCACACCCTAGAGCACTACCCCCTCAAGATAGCGTGTCTACCAATTCCACCACCACGGCAAAACTCTTACTCGGGAACGTCAGTATCTTTCTTCACTGGCGCTTTGCTCTGCTCAACCTGTTGAGTCTGTTGCAGATTTTCCCATTCACTACCCTGTTTGACCTTGTTACTGGACATGGAACCCAGAACCAAGCTAATCAAGAAGAACAGAGTAGCCAAAATCGCTGTTGTGCGGGTCAGGAAGCTGCCTGAACCACCGGAGCCGAATACGGTATTCGATGCCCCTGCGCCGAAGGAGGCGCCCATATCAGCCCCTTTACCTTGCTGAATCATCACCAGACCAATCAGAGCCAGCGATACCAGCAGATAAACGACCAAAAGAATCTCGTACATTTAACTTGCACCCTTTGCCGCTTCAACGATTCCTAAAAACGCTTTGTCATCAAGACTCGCTCCGCCTATCAGACCGCCATCGATGTCGGGCTGGGCAAACAAATCTCGTGCATTGGTCGGCGTCACGCTCCCACCATAGATGATTCTAACTTTCTCACCTATTACCGGAGTATCCTCCGCCAAGCGACCACGTATAAAGGAATGAACCTCTTGTGCCTGCTCGGGTGTGGCGCATTTACCTGTACCTACAGCCCAAATCGGCTCGTAGGCGATGATAGCATTATCGAAAGCCATCGCGCCATTTTTCTCTATGACGATATCCAGTTCTTCGGCAATCACCTCGAAGGTTCTTCTTGCCTGTCTCGCCGCTCCTGACTCCCCCAAACAGAGGATGGGTATCAGGCCTGCCGCTCTGACTGCCGCGAACTTCTCCGCTACGATAAAACTGGTCTCACCAAAGAGACGCCTGCGCTCGGAGTGGCCAACCAATACATATTGGCACCGTGCCTCGACTAGCATCTCACACGAGACCTCCCCCGTATAAGCGCCCTGTCTATGCTGACTCACATTCTGAGCCCCCAACTTCATCACCACCTGCTCACCGAGCAAAGCGGCCGTGAAGTCGAGATGCACATGGGATGGACACAAGACCACATCTACTCGCTCATCTATGTGCGCTAGGCACTGACCGGCAAACTGTTCTAACCGTGACCTACTACCGTGTAACTTCCAGTTGGCTGCTACAAACGGCTTGCGATGTCCCATCGGCAACTCCCTTGCGAAAGCGGGGCTGATAATATCCAGAGGATGTTCAGCTGACAAGTGCTATTTTCAAATTTTCGAATCGTTTGAACAAGATACAACCAAGACGACTAAAAAGCCGCCTTGACTGCTCATTAAAGCGCCGATTCGACCCGTTGGGCGATGCGCTCTGCCATGTCACGCACCTGCTGCTCGTGTTCACCTTCCACCATGACCCGGATCAGGGGCTCGGTGCCGGATTTGCGCAGCAAGACGCGACCTCGGCCCGCGAGCTCCTCCTCCACCTTGGCCACTTCCTGCTGAACGGCTTCTGCCGCCAGGGGATCCTTGCCTTCGGCAAAGCGGACGTTCACCAGTACCTGTGGGAACTTGCTCATGCCGGAGCGCAGCTTGGCCAGCGGCATCTCCGCGGTGCAAATGGCGGTCAGCACCTGCAGAGCGGCGACGATGCCATCCCCCGTGGTGGTCTGATCCAGGCAGATGATGTGGCCGGAGTTCTCGCCACCGATGCGCCACCCCTTCTCGTTCATCATCTCCAGCACGTAGCGGTCACCGACCTTGGCACGGGCGAATGGGATGCCGAGGGTCTGCAGCGCCAGCTCCAGACCCATGTTGGCCATCAGGGTGCCGACAACCCCCCCCTTGAGGCGGCCGTTGCGCAGGGCATCCCGGGCGATGATATAGAGGATCTCGTCCCCGTCGATGATGTAGCCGGTGCTGTCCACCATCACCAAGCGATCGCCGTCACCGTCGAAGGCGACACCGAGGTCGGCCTTGCACTCCAGCACCTTGGCCGCCAGCGCCTCCGGGGCGGTGGAGCCGACACCATCATTGATGTTGAGACCATCCGGGCTGCAACCGATGGCGATCACCTCGGCCCCCAGCTCGCGGAACACGGAAGGGGCGATGTGATAAGTGGCGCCATGACCGCAATCCACCACCATCTTCAGCCCTTCCAGGCTGAGGTTGCTCGGGAAGGTGCTCTTGCAGAACTCGATGTAGCGGCCGGCCGCATCGTCGATGCGCTGTGCCTTGCCAAGCTCCGCTGACTCCACGCACTTGAGCTCGCTGTCCAGCTCGGCTTCGATGGCCAGCTCGACATCATCGGGCAGCTTGGTGCCATCTGCGGAGAAAAACTTGATGCCGTTGTCGTAATAGGGATTGTGGGAGGCGCTGATGACGATGCCTGCCTCGGCACGGAAGGTACGGGTCAGGTAGGCAACGGCGGGAGTGGGCATGGGGCCCATCAGTATGGCCTTGAGACCGGCGGCGGAGAGACCCGCTTCCAGGGCTGACTCCAGCATGTAACCGGAGATCCGGGTGTCCTTGCCAATCAGTACCTTTCGGGTCCCCTTCTGGGAGAGCACCTTGCCCGCAGCCCAGCCCAGCTTCATCACGAAATCCGGGGTGATCGGGTATTCCCCTACCTTGCCGCGCACGCCGTCGGTGCCGAAATACTTTCTGGTCATTGCCTGTTTCTCGTTTTTCTATTTGGATATGAAATCTTGTCCCGTCATGGTCATCCAGCCGACACGCAGCGCATCCATGGTGGCGCGCACGTCGTGTACCCGGATGATCCTGGCCCCTTGCTGCAACCCGATCAGGGCGCAGGCCAGGCTGCCTGCCAGTCGCTCATCCACCGGGCGAGCGAGCAGGTTGCCTATCATAGACTTTCGCGACATGCCCACCAAGAGCGGCAAACAGTAATCAAGCAACTTGTGCTGCTCGGCCAGCAGCTGGTAGTTGTGCGCCAGTGTCTTGCCAAAGCCGTAGCCCGGGTCCAGCAGCAGCTGCTCGCGCGGGATCCCTGCCGCCAGACAGGCGGCGATCCGCTCGTCAAAAAAAGCCCTCACCTCCCCCAGCAGGTCGTCGTAATGGGGTTTGGCCTGCATGGTTCTGGGTTGGCCCTGCATGTGCATCAGGCACACGGGTACCCCTGCCTCTGCGGCGACGTGCAAGGCGCCCGGCTCTAGCAGGGCACGAACGTCGTTGATCAGGTGCCCGCCAGCGGCGCAGCCCTCCTTCATCACCACGGCCTTGGAGGTATCGAGGGAGATCATCACGTCGAGCTCACGCGCCATGCGCTCGACAACGGGGATGACCCTGTCCAGCTCCTCCTGCTCACTCACGTCGGGCGCTCCGGGGCGGGTCGACTCGCCACCGATATCGATAAGGGTCGCCCCATCGGCCACCATCTCGCTGGCATGGCTCAGCGCCAGATCGATCCGCTTGAATCGGCCGCCATCGGAGAAGGAGTCTGGCGTCACGTTGAGAATGCCCATGACATGAGGGCGTTCCAGTGAAAGGCTGCGCCCCTTGCTGCTTAGTTGCATCATTTCATCTACCTGTAACAAGAACGTCTGACCGTCCGTACAAAGAAAAACCCCGGGCAAGCCCGGGGTTTCAATCATGACAATTTATTTGGCCGGGACATCGTTCGCCTTGTCGATGTCGTTGAGCGGCGCATTGCTCTCATCGGCCGGAGCCTTGACGTCGGGTCCGCTGCTCGCGCTGGCACCACCCTGCGGGGTGTCACCGTGCTCATCGTGCCAGTTGCTGGGGGCACGCACTTCCCGGCGAGCCATCAGATCATCGATCTGCTTGGCATCGATGGTCTCGTACTTCATCAACGCATCTTTCATGGTGTGCAGCACGTCCATGTTGTCCAGCAGGATCTGCTTGGCACGGTCGTAGTTGCGGTCGATGACCTGCTTGACCTCGGCATCGATGATGCGTGCGGTGTCGTCGGACATGTGCTTGGCCTTGGCCATGCTGCGGCCGAGGAAGACTTCACCGTCCTCTTCCGCGTAGAGCATGGGGCCGAGACGCTCGGACATGCCCCACTGGGTGACCATCTTGCGGGCAATGTCGGTGGCACGCTCGATGTCGTTGGACGCACCGGTCGATACCTTCTCGGCACCGTAAATCAGCTCTTCCGCCAGACGACCGCCGTACAGACTGGAGATCATGGACTCCAGGTGCTGCTTGGAGTGGCTCCAGCGATCCTGCTCCGGCAGGTACATGGTCACACCCAGGGCACGGCCGCGCGGAATGATGGACACCTTGTAGACGGGATCGTGATCCGGTACCACACGACCGATGATGGCGTGACCCGCCTCGTGATAGGCCGTCATCTCCTTCTCGGATTCCTTCATCACCATGGAGCGGCGTTCCGCCCCCATCATGATCTTGTCCTTCGCCTTCTCGAACTCCAGCATGGAGACCACGCGGCGGCTCTCGCGTGCAGAGAACAGGGCAGCCTCGTTGACCAGGTTGGCCAAATCCGCACCGGAGAAACCGGGAGTACCGCGGGCGATCAGGGCCGGGTTGACGTCATCCGCCAGCGGCACCTTGCGCATGTGTACCTTCAGGATCTGCTCGCGACCGCGCACATCCGGCAGTCCGACCACCACCTGGCGGTCGAAGCGGCCCGGACGCAGCAGCGCGGGGTCCAGCACGTCTGGACGGTTGGTGGCGGCGATGACGATGATGCCCTCGTTGCCTTCAAAGCCATCCATTTCGACCAGCATCTGGTTCAGGGTCTGCTCGCGCTCGTCGTGACCACCGCCCAGACCGGCGCCACGCTGGCGACCGACCGCGTCGATCTCGTCGATGAAGATGATGCAGGGGGAGGACTTCTTGGCCTGCTCGAACATGTCGCGGACACGGGAGGCGCCCACACCCACGAACATCTCGACGAAGTCGGAACCCGAGATGGTGAAGAAGGGCACCTTGGCCTCGCCTGCGATGGCCTTGGCCAGCAGGGTCTTACCGGTACCGGGAGGACCTACCAGCAGTACGCCGGTCGGGATCTTGCCGCCCAGTTTCTGGAATTTGCTCGGGTCGCGCAGATAGTCGACCAGCTCCTTGACCTCTTCCTTGGCCTCGTCACAGCCGGCGACGTCGGCGAAGGTGGTCTTGATCTGATCTTCACTCATCAGGCGAGCCTTGCTCTTGCCAAACGACATGGCACCCTTGCCACCGCCGCCCTGCATCTGACGCATGAAGAAGACCCAGACGCCGATCAACAACAGCATCGGGAACCAGGAGATGAAGATAGAGGTGATCAAAGACGGCTCTTCCGGCTTCTCACCCATCACCTTGACGTTGTGGTTGAGCATGTCGTTGAGCAGCTGGGGATCCGGCGCAGGGATGATGGTGGTGAAACGTTCACCGGTGCGCTTGACGCCATTGATGACCTTGCCGTCCATCCGCACTTCACGGATCTGTTCCTGGGTCACTTCTTTCACGAAGCTGGAATAGTCCAGCTGGCGACTGGTGGTATCGCTGGGGCTGAAGCTATTGAACACCGACATCAACACGACGGCGATGACCAGCCACAGGATTAGGTTTTTCGCCATGTCACTCAAATCAATGACCTCGCAGACTGACAGTTAACGATGAGGGTTAGGGTACTACAGTTTAAAACCGGTAGCCACAATGTAGACTTCTCGTGAACGGGCACGGGACGAGTCTGGTTTTCGAATCTTGACGACAGAGAAAAGTCTACGTATTTCATTGAGATAGGCATCAAACCCCTCCCCCTGGAATACCTTGACCACGAAGCTGCCATTGCTGCTCAGGACCTGATTGCACATGTCCAGTGCCAGCTCGACCAGATACATGGCGCGGGCCTGATCCACCTGCTGGGTGCCACTCATGTTGGGCGCCATATCAGACATGACCACGTCCACCTTGCCCGGACCGACTCGCTCCAGCAAGGCGCCGAGTACAGTTTCCTCCCGAAAGTCTCCTTGCAGGAAATCGACACCGGCGATGGAATCCATCGGCAAAATGTCGCAAGCGATCACACGCCCCTTTTCGCCAACCTGATCGATGGCAAATTGGGACCAGCCGCCAGGGGCAGCCCCCAGGTCAACCACCGTCATGCCGGGCTTGAGCAGTCTGTCCTTACCCTGGATCTCGTCAATCTTGAACACGGCACGGGAGCGCAGCCCCAGCTTCTGGGCTTTCTTGACGTATTGGTCGTCGAAATGTTCTTTTAACCAGCGGGTTGAACTGGGGGAACGTTTTTTCTGGGTCATGATTGTCGACTTTAAAAAACCACAAGGGTTATTAGTATTAAGGGCTAAGTGGGGGTAGAATACGCCCCTTTCAACCCTGACTTATGAAGAAATTGCCATGATTCTCAACAATAAACAGAAACAGTACCTCAAGGGCCTTGCCCACAGTCTGAAGCCGGTCGTCCTCCTGGGACAACACGGTCTGACCGAAGGGGTGCTGGCCGAGATCGATCTGGCGCTGAACCACCACGAACTGATCAAGGTTAAGGTTGCGTCTGAAGATCGTGAGATGAAACAGCTGGTTATGGATGCCATTGTCCGTGAGACCGGCGCCATCAAGGTACAGAGCATGGGCCATGTCCTGACCATCTATCGTCAGGCCAAAGAACCCAAAATCCAGTTGCCGCGCAAGTAACAGGAAAGAGCATTCGCTCTTTCCTTCATTTCCCCTCTTCCCAAGTCGCTTGCCAACATAGCGGTCAGGCCCTTAACCTGCGATGAATAGTCGCGGACACCCACTATGGACAAGCATCAGCTCCTCACCGATGAAGAACTGGCCATGCTGCGGGACTTGGGCAACGCCGAGGACATGACTGTCAGCCAGTTTCTGCACGGCAATCTGTCCCTTCCTCTGCAAAGCCTGCTGCAACGCGCCACCCCGTTGACGCTCGAGGCCCGCATCGCCGGCCACCAGCTGCGTTTCCCGCTGCACTGTACCCTGGCTGCGGAGGGTCTCGCCGAACTGCGCATCGCCGCGCCGACCATTACTGAACTGGGTTCGCCCCATCTACGCGCCTGGCGACTCGACGAGAAGGCCGTGCTCTGTACCGAAGACGCAGAGTACGAGGTATACAGCCTCTCCCTTGGCGGCCTCATCGTGGCCGGCTTGCCCGTGTCCATGATCAAGGGCGATACCCTGAACGGCACCCTCTGCATCGAGGGACTCCCCCACCTGACGATGGCGGGAACCCTGATCCGGCATGTGGAGGCCAACCAGAGCCTTCACGACTGGGCCGTCCAAATCCGGCTGAACAAGGAGGATCAGGAGCTACTGCGGGACTGGCTCTTCCAGCGCCATCAGGACGCCTTCATCCAGGCCTATCAGGGAGAGTAAATGCAACAGGGGAGCCCGGCTCCCCTGTCTCTTCCCCGCCCCTGCGATCAGAGGTAGGCGACTTCCAGGATCTCGTACTCCACGTCGCCGCCAGGGGTCTTGACGATGGCAACGTCATCCACTTCCTTGCCGATCAGCGCACGGGCAATGGGGGAGTTCACGGAGATCATGTTCTGTTTGATATCCGCCTCGTCGTCACCCACGATGCGATACACCACTTCTTCTTCCGTTTCGCTTTTGAGCAGGGTCACGGTCGCTCCGAAGATCACGCGACCATTATTGGCAATCTTGGTGACATCGATCACCTGGGCGTTGGAGAGCTTGCCTTCGATTTCCTGAATGCGGCCTTCACAAAACCCTTGCTGCTCACGGGCGGCATGGTATTCGGCATTTTCTTTCAGATCACCATGTTCACGGGCATCAGCAATCGCTTCGATAATCTGGGGACGCAGCTCGGTCTTGAGATAGTCGAGCTCTTGACGCAGCTTTTCGGCGCCACGAACAGTCATCGGAGTATGATTCATAGTCGAAACCTGGGTTGCTTTATAAAGAGAAGCTGCGGCAATCAAAAGAGAGCCGCAGCTGTCGGTTCGGATGGGGCATCTTAATATGAAGCCGCCACAAAATCCATGTCAGCCCCTGCGAGGGGGATCCCGCTTCCCGGCAAAGACTACTTGGGTTCGGATACCCCGATGGGGGCCGACACTGTCGGTTTGCCCTGCATGATGGCGATCTCGACTCGCCGGTTCATGCGCCGGTTTTCCGGGCTGTTGTTGGGCACCAGCGGCTGGCTATCCGCCATGCCCTGCACCACCAGTCGATTGCCGTCAAAACCGGGCACCTTGATCATCTGATGGGCCACCGCCACCGCGCGCTGGGACGAGAGCTCCCAGTTGGACTGGAACAGCTCGTCTTCGGTCGCAACATTGTCGGTGTGGCCGGAGACGGTGATCTCCCCGGGCACGTCCTTGAGCAGGGTCGCCACCTTGCGGATCACCGGCCAGAACTGGGGCTGGAGGAAGGCAGATCCCGCCGGGAAGGCCGCCTTCTCACGAATACGGATGATGATCTGCTGTCCCAGCGCCTCTATCTCGATGGCCCCATCCTGGATCTGGGCCTGCATCTGCTCCGCCAGCGCCTTCGCCAGGGCATTGGACTGCTCCTGCGCCTTCTGCTCCTGGGCCTGTTGGGTGCTGTCGCCGCCACTCTGCTGGCCATCGGTCTTGTCATGCCCCCCCGCCTTGTCCGCATCCCCGGGCTGGAAATCCAGCTCGGTCTGGGTCATGTCGATGGTCTGCTGCATGATGGTGTCGATAGGGGTCGGCTCAGGGCGACCAGGCCGGAACTCCTGGGCGATGACCGAGGTTCCCTTGGGAATATCCTTGACCTCCAGGATGTTCTGCACCCCGAACGCCTTCTCCATGGAGCCAGCGATCTGCTTGAACTTCTGCACATCCATCTCGGCAAAGGAGAGCAAGAGCACGAAGAAGCACATCAACAGGGACATGAGATCCGCGAAGGTTCCCATGTAACCGGGCAATCCGGGAGGCGGGCACTTGCACTTTGCCATCTGTGCGCTCCTATTCGGTCCCGTTGTTGCGTTTGGACTGATTCAGGTAGTTTTGCAACATGGCCTGGATCACTCTCGGGTTCTGTCCATCCTGGATCCCCATGATGGCGTCGAGGATCAAGGTGCGACTCAGTTGTTCCTCGCCGCTGCGCAGTTCCAGCTTGTCCGCGATGGGGATGGCGATCATGTTGGCCTCGATGGCACCATACAAGGTCGTCAGCAAGGCCACCGCCATGGCCGGACCGATGGATTTGGGGTCACTCATGTTGGCCAGCATGGCCACCAGGCCCACCAGGGTACCTATCATGCCCATGGCAGGACCGAGGTCACCGAGGGAACGGAACACCTTGATGGCGATGGCATGGCGCTCCGCGGTCAGCTCGATGTCCTTCTCCATCACGGCACGCACCACGTCAGCATCGTGGCCGTCCACTAGCATGTCGATCCCCTTCTTCATGAAAGTGTTGGGGATCTCCGCCGCCTCCAGGGCCAGGAAGCCCCCCTTGCGGGCCGCATCCGCCAGCTCCACCGCCTTCGCAATCAGGTCATCGAGCTTGTCCCCCTTGTACATGAAGGCCTTGCCCGCCACCTTGAAGGCCATCAGAAACTGGCCGAGGTTGAATTTCATCATGCAGATGAACACAGACCCCAGAATGGTGATATAGACCGACGGCATGTCCACGTACATGCTCATGGGGCCGCCCAGCAGCATGCCGTACACCACGACCCCGAACCCCAGCACTATGCCTATAAGACTCCCTAAATCCACACCCCTACTCCTGTCGCCGAACGTGCCGTCTAATTATATTGCGTTGAATTTTCTGCTATTGCGTCCCCGGCAGCAAGCCCGGTACGCCTCAATCGCCGATCGGCAATACCTGGTTGCATGCCGGTTCTTATCGGCCAGGGTCAGGATAGTTTGAGGAGGCCGCGTTTTTCTGCCTCCCCCCTGTGGCCGGTCGATGTTAAGATGAGCCGTTTTTTTCAATCCCCGAGGATGGACATGGCCAGTAAAAAAATCGACCGTCTGAGTTTTGATGCCACCCTGGAAGAGCTGGAAAGCATAGTGCATCAACTGGAACAGGGTTCGCTCCCCCTCGAGGAGGCACTCAAACAATTCGAACAGGGCATCCATCTGGTGCGTGCCGGCCAGCAGAAGCTGGAGCAGGCCGAACAGAAGATCCAGATCCTGCTGACCCAGGCCGACGGCAGCGAGCAGGCGGTCCCCTTTCAGTCAGAGCAAGGAGAGGAGTGAGTGACCCTGGACGATTTCTCCCGCCAGCATCGACAGCGTATCGACGCCTGCCTCTCGGCACAGCTTGAAGCCTTGCCCGCCATGGCGCCGCGTCTGCGGGACGCGATGAAATATGGTCTGCTGCTCGGCGGCAAACGTGTTCGCCCCTTCCTGGTCTACGCCGTGGGCGAGATGCTGGGCGTCAAGAGCGAGCTGCTGGACGGTCCGGCCGCCGCGGTGGAGTGTATCCACGCCTACTCCCTGCTGCACGACGACCTGCCCGCCATGGACGACGACGACCTGCGTCGCGGTCAACCGACGGTGCACAAGGCCTTTGACGAAGGCACCGCCATCCTGGCCGGCGATGCCCTGCAGACCCTGGCGTTCTCCATCCTGGCCGATCACCCGCTGCCCGACGAATTGATGGCCAACCGGGTCAAGATGCTGAGCGCCCTGGCCCGCGCCTCCGGTTATCTGGGCATGTGCGGCGGACAGGCGCTGGATCTGGAGGCCGAGGGCCGCCAGATCAGCCTCGCCGAGCTGGAGCAGGTGCACCGCCACAAGACCGGGGCCCTCATCGAGTGCGCCGTCACCCTGGGCGCCCTGTGCAAGGCTGACGTGGAACACGCCACCCTGGCCGCCCTGCAGACCTATGCCGCCGCCATCGGGCTGGCCTTCCAGGTGCAGGATGACATCCTCGACATCACCGGCGATACCGCCACCCTGGGCAAGCCGCAAGGCTCGGATCTGGCGCAGGAGAAGAGCACCTATCCGGCCCTGCTCGGACTCGACAATGCCCGTGAGCTGGCTCGCGAACTGCATGACAAGGCCTTAACAGCCCTGCAATCCTTGCCCTACAATACCGACATTCTGGAAGCGTTTGCCGATTACATCATCGAGCGAACCCACTAAACGCTGGATAACAGTAACAAAATGAGCGTTGATATTAGCGATTTCCCCAACCTGGCCCTCGCGGACACGCCGGTCGAGTTGCGATCCCTCCCCTTCGAGCGGCTGCCTGTGCTGTGCAACGAGCTGCGTGAGTACTTGCTGCGCTCCGTGAGCCGCTCCAGCGGCCACTTCGCCTCTGGCCTTGGTACCGTCGAGCTGACGGTCGCCCTGCATTACGTCTACAACACCCCCTTCGATCGCCTGGTGTGGGACGTGGGCCATCAGGCCTATCCCCACAAGATCCTGACCGGACGGCGGGATCGCATTCACACCATTCGCCAGAAAGATGGCCTGCACCCCTTCCCCTGGCGGGAAGAGAGCGAATATGACGTGCTCAGCGTGGGCCACTCCAGCACCTCCATCGGGGCTGCGCTCGGCATGGCGGTGGCCGCCGAGAGCGAAGGCCTTGGCCGCAAGGTGGTCGCTGTCATCGGTGACGGCGCCATCACCGCCGGCATGGCGTTCGAGGCCCTCAACCACGCCGGCGACGTCCACAAGGACATGCTGGTGATCCTCAACGACAACGAGATGTCCATCTCCGAGAACGTGGGGGCCCTGAACAACCACCTCGCCAGGCTGATGTCCGGCAAGCTCTACACCACCATCCGCGAGGGTGGCAAGAAGGTGCTGGCGGGCCTGCCGCCGGTCAAGGAGCTGGCCAAGCGGGCCGAGGAGCACCTCAAGGGCATGGTGGTGCCGGGTACCCTGTTCGAGGAGTTCGGCTTCAACTACATCGGCCCCATCGACGGTCACGACATCCACGCCCTGGTCGAAACCCTGCGCAACATGCGCAACCTCAAGGGTCCCCAGCTGCTGCACGTCAAGACCAAGAAGGGCAAGGGCTACGAACCGGCGGAAAAAGACCCCATCGGCTATCATGCCGTGCCCAAATTCAACCCGGACGACTGCGCCCTGCCCAAGAGCGCCGGTGGCAAGCCGACCTTCTCCGCCATCTTCGGCCAGTGGCTGTGCGACATGGCAGCCAGGGACGAGCGCGTGGTCGGCATCACTCCCGCCATGCGTGAGGGCTCAGGTCTGGTGAAGTTCAGCCAGCAGTATCCGGATCGCTACTTCGACGTGGCCATCGCCGAGCAGCATGCGGTCACCTTCGCCGCCGGCCTCGCCATCGCCGACAAGAAGCCTGTGGTCGCCATCTATTCGAGCTTCCTGCAGCGGGCCTATGACCAGCTGATCCACGACGTGGCACTGCAGAACCTGCCGGTGCTGTTCGCCATCGACCGGGCCGGCCTGGTGGGGGCCGATGGCCCCACCCACCAGGGGGCGTTTGACATCAGCTTCCTGCGCACCGTGCCAAACATGGTGGTGATGGCCCCGTCCGACGAGAACGAGTGCCGCCAGATGCTCTACACCGGCTACCTGTGCAACGGGCCTGCGGCGGTGCGCTATCCCCGTGGCAGCGGCACCGGCATCCAGGCCGAGAGCGAGATGCAGGCGCTGGCGCTCGGCAAGGGCCGGATCGTGCGTCAGGGCAAGGGTACCGCCATCCTGGCGTTCGGTACCCTGTTGCAACAGGCCAGAGCGGCCGCCGAAGCCCTCGACGCCACCCTGGTGGACATGCGCTTCGTCAAGCCGATGGATGAAGAACTGGTGCTCTCCCTGGCCGCCACCCATGATCACTTCGTGACCCTGGAAGACAACGCCATCATGGGCGGGGCCGGCTCCGCGGTGAACGAGCTGCTGATGCGCAACAAGCAGTGCAAGCCGGTGCTGAACCTGGGCCTGCCCGACCGCTTCATCGAGCAGGGCACCCAGGAAGAGATCTACGCCCAGCTGGGGCTGGACGGTGTTGGCATCCTGGCCAGCATCCAAGGCTGGCTAAAAGCCTGATGCAAGGGCTGGCAGCAGCCTGACCTGAACCGCGAGCAATAAAGAAGGGCGCCATAGTGGCGCCCTTCTTGTCATTCATCCTCTGATGCCTGTTCCCCCATGGCCGCTGCGGCCCGGTGAACAGGACACCATCAGCCCTTGTAAATCTTCGGGTTGAACACATCCCGCAGCCAGTCACCCAGGAGGTTGATGACCAGCACCAGCACCACCAGGCAGATGCCCGGGAAGGCGGTGATCCACCAGGAGCCGGAGAAGATGTAGTTGAAGCCCACGCTGATCAGCGACCCCAGTGACGGCTGATCTACCGGCATGCCGAGCCCGAGGAAGGAGAGTGCCGCCTCGCTCATGATGGCGTTCGCCACCTGCACGGTGGAGATGACCAGGATGGGCGACAGGCAGTTCGGCAGGATGTGGCGGAACATGATGCGCGGGGCGCGGAAGCCCATCACCTTGGCCGCTTCCACATACTCCTTCTTCTTCTCCGCCAGCACGGAGGCGCGCACGGTCCGGGCGTACTGGGGCCATTCGGCGATGCCGATGATCACCACCAGCATCACGATGGCGAAGCGCGAGTAGAACTCGGAGCCAAAGGTCGCCTGGAAGATGGCGGAGATGATGATGGCCACCATCATGGTGGAGAACGACAGCTGCACATCGGCGAAACGCATCAGCAGGTTGTCGATGCGGCCACCGAAGTAGCCGGCCATCAGGCCGATGACGATGCCGAGCACCAGCTGCAGCCCCACCGCGAACAGGCCGATGGTCAGCGAGATGCGGGCACCATAGAGGATGGTGCTCCAGATGTCGCGGCCCTGGTTGTCGGTGCCGAGCCAGAAGCGCTCCTCGCCCCCTTCCAGCCAGGAGGGGGGCAGCTCCGCATCCATCAGATCGAAGCTGGTCTGGTCATAGACGTTGTGCGGCGCGAGCCAGGGTGCCAGCATCGCCGCCAGCACGAAGACCACGAAGACCGCAAAGCTGAACATGGCTACCTTGTCCCGCAGGAAGTAGTAGACGATGTCGGAGTTCTTGAAGCGTGCCCAGCGGCTCGGGCTCGCAGTTGTAACGTTACTCATGCGTTTACCCCAGTTGGGTGAATAGTCGGGTTCGCCAGCATGCCGGCACTCTCGCAGCGTGCCAAACGGCAGCTCGGGCTCGCAGTTACTGCATTACTCATGTGCTTACCCCTTGGCGGTCAAGTTGACGGTCGGGTTGATCAACCCGTAGAGCAGGTCGACCAGGGTATTGGTCACCACGAAGATCAGGCCCACGAAGATGACGTAGGCGGTGATGAGGGGGGTATCGACCCGGTGGATCGCCTCGAGGAACAGGAAACCGGTCCCCGGCCACTGGAACACGCTCTCGGTCAGTATGGTGTAGGCCACCATGGTGCCGATCTGCACGCCGCCGACGGTGATGACCGGCAGCATGGTGTTCTTAAGGGCGTGCTGGTAGTAGACCTTGTTGTTGTCCAGCCCCTTGGCACGGGCAAACTTGACGTACTCGGAGGAGAGCTGCTCCAGCATCTCGGAGCGCACCAGCCGGATGAACAGCGGCAGCATGATGGAGGAGAGCGACACTGCCGGCAGGATCAGGTGCAGGATGCCGTCCCAGGTGAAAAAGCCTGACTCCCAGCCCAGCACGTTGGCGGTCTCGCCACGGCCATAGGCCGGCAGCCAGCCCAGCTGGATGGAGAAGAGGTACATCAGCATGATGGCGGTCAGGAAGACCGGGATCGAGATGCCGATGCTGCTCACCGCCATGATGACCTTGGTGAGGATGCTGCGAGGCCTGATCGCCGAATAAACCCCCAGCGGAATGGAGACCACGACGATGATGAGCGCGGCAGCAAACACCAGCTCAAGAGTAGCCACCAGCTTGTCGAGGATCACCTCGAGGGCCGGTCGCTTGAAGAAATAGGAGGTGCCCAGATCCCCTTGCACTGCGTTTTGCAGGAAGCGGCTGTATTTCACCAAAAAGGGGTCGTTGAGGCCCATCTTGTCGCGCAGCTCCTGGCGCACGGACTCGGAGACGGATTGTCCCACCAGCTCGCGCAGCGGATCCCCCAGATTGTCCTGGATGGAGAAGGCGACCAGGCTGATGACGAACATCACTATCACGGCCTGATAGAACCGTTTCAGCAGGAATGTAAACATGCTTGTCCTTCTACGTGGCCTGTGTCTTGGCACAGGCTTCTGTTAATGGCGGGGCACCTGAGGCGCCCCGCCGGGTCCTTCCTTCATAACCTGTTCACGGTCTGTGACGAGAGGCCGTCAGCAAGGTGAAGAGCAGTGCAGGAACCGGAGTGTGTAATGACACATGAGGATTCCGAGCAGCACATGAGCCTTGATCACGGCGTCGCAGCAAGAACGTGAGCAGGTTCTTACTTGTTGACCACCAGGTCACCCAGGTAAGGGAAGTTCATCACGTTGACCACCGGCTTGATGTCGACGTTCTTCTTGGCACCGTAGGCCAGGTCTTCCCAGTGCAGCGGCACATAGGCGGCGTCGTCGATCAGCATGGCTTCCACCTTCTGCAGGATGGCGGCGCGCTTGGCCGGATCGGTCTCGGTGTTCGCTTCCATCACCATCTTGTCAGCTTCCGCGTTGGCATAGCCGCCACAGTTGTACTGACCCATGCCGGTCTTGGCATCCTTGGTGAAGGTCAGGAACTCGAAGAAGTTCGCACTGTCTTCGGTGTCGGAGTGCCAGCCGATCAGCTGCATGTCAGCGGCGCACTTGTCAAACTCCGGCCAGTACTGGGCCACCGGCATGGTCTTCAGATCCACCTTGATGTTGATCTTGGACAGCATGGCGGAGACGGCCTGGGCGATCTTCACGTCGTTGACGTAGCGGGCAGCCGGGGAGATGAAGCTCATCTTGAAGCCCTTCTCGTAACCGGCTTCCTTCATCAGCTCCTTGGCCTTGGCCAGATCATACTGGGGCTTGAGCGCCTCGTTGTAGCCTGCGTAGCCCTTCGGGCTCAGCTGACCGGCCGGGGTACCGAAGCCCTTGTTGATCTTGTCGACGATACCCACCTGGTTGATGGCGTAGTTGATCGCCTGACGCACGCGCTTGTCTTTCAGCGCCGGGTTGGTGTTCTGGTTCAGCTCGATGATGATGGCACGGGTACCGGACAGGGTGACCAGCTGGGAATCCTTGCCGTTCTTCACGCGCTCCAGATCGTTCGGGGCAACCGGGTAGATCATGTCCACGTCGCCACCCAGCAGGGCAGCCACACGGGTGGCGTCTTCCTTGATCGGCACCACGGTCAGATTCTCGACGTTGCCCTTGGAGGCCTTGTCCCAATAGTTGGCGCTGCGCACGTACTCCAGCTTCACGCCCTGCTCGCGGAACTTGACGCTGAACGGACCGGTACCGGAGACATTGGTGGAGGCGAAGGAGTCACCGTTCTTGACGATCTCGGCCTTGTCCTTGCCCGCTTCGGTCTTGCCGGTATAGAACTTGGAGTCCATCGGGAAGATGTAGGTCACGGTCTGCAGCACCAGCGGGAACGGCTTGGCGGTGACGAGATCCACGGTGAAATCATCCACCTTCTTGGCTTCGGCGATGGGGTCGAAGATCGCCTTGAAGTCCGGGGAGGCCTTCAGACGGTTGACGGTCCAGACCACGTCGTCGGCGGTGAAGTCATTGCCGGAGTGGAACTTGACACCCTTGCGCAGGTGGAAGCGGACGGTCTTGTCGTCGATGCGCTCATACTTCTCGGCCAGACGCGGCTCGAACTGCAGGTCCTGGGTGTAGCGCATCAGGGGGTCGAATACCAGGTGAGACATCTCCAGAGTCTGACCGGACAGCTGCTCCTGCGGGTCCAGCGAGGTGGCGTCGGAGGCGACGGCGACCTTGATGTCGGCAGCGGAAACGTTGAACGCGAGACCAGCGGCGAACAGCGCCATGGCGATCTTGGATAATCCTTTCTTCATGTCTTTCTCCATGCTTTTGGCTTTTTATTGACAGACAAACCGGCGAACCGGTGCTTTCCTAGCTTGCGATTTCCAGCCCCTCGCGGGACATTCCCTTAAATTCCGGCATGAGGGAGATCAGCTTGCGGCTGTACTCATGCTCGGCATTGGTAAACAGTTTCTCGGTCTCGGCCACCTCCACCAGGTTGCCGTGCTGCATCACCCCGATGCGATCGCACATCTGGCGGATGACCGGCAGATCGTGGCTGATGAACAGCATGGTGAGGCCAAGTTCCTGCTGCAAATCCTTGAGCAGGTTCAGGATCTGGGCCTGCACCGACACATCCAGCGCCGAGGTGGGCTCGTCGCAGATGAGGAAGCGCGGCCGGGTCGCCAGGGCGCGGGCGATGGAAATGCGCTGGCGCTGACCACCGGAGAACTCGTGGGGATACTTGACCCCTGCTCCGCTGCCCAGACCGACGTGGTCGAGGAGGTCCGCCACGATCTGCTCAATCTGCCGCTCGCTCTCGGCGAGGCGGTGGAAGCGGATCGGCTCGGCGATGATGTCACGTACCTTCATGCGCGGGTTCATGGACGAATAGGGGTTCTGGAACACCATCTGCATCTGGCGGCGCAGCGGGCGACGCTCGTGCTCTCCCTTCAGGGCAGTGAGATCGATCCCCTCGAACACGATCTTGCCGGCATCGGGCGGATAGAGGCCGGTGATGGCCCGGGCGATGGTGGACTTGCCGGAGCCGGACTCCCCCACCAGACCGAAGGTTTCCCCTTCGAAGATCTCGAAGCTGATGTTGTTGCAGGCGCGCACGTACTGGCGGCGGCTCGGGAAGAAGGAATCCTTGGTGACGAACTTCAGATCCACGTTCTCCACTCGCAGCAGGGCCCCTTCATAGCTGCGCTCGTCCTGGCTCTGACCGAGCCAGTGGGTCTTCAGATCGATGCTGGTATCCGCCGCGCCGGCATCCTCGATATAGGAGACCAGGGGGAAGCGCACCAGCTTGACATCGGAGCGGGGCACCGCCGAGATGAGGCTACGAGTATAGGGATGGTTGGGGCGGCCCAGCACCTGTTCCGTGGTGCCGAACTCCACCAGATCGCCGCGATACATGACCGCCACCTTGTCGGTGACGTTGGAGACCACGCCCATGTCGTGGGTCACCAGCATGCAGCCTACCTGACGCTCCTTGCACAGGGTGCGGATGAGCTGGAGGATCTGATCCTGGATGGAAACGTCCAGCGCCGTGGTCGGCTCGTCGGCGATGATGAGCTCGGGATCGCCGGAGAGGGCGATGGCGATGACCACCCGCTGACGCATGCCGCCGGAGAACTGGTGCGGATACTGCTTGATGCGCAGTTCCGGGTTCGGGATCCCCACCGCCCCCATCAGCTCGAGGGCCTTGGCAAAGGCCGCCTCGCGGTCGAGATCGGTGTTGGCGAGTATGGTCTCCACCAGCTGCCGCTCCACGGTGAACAGCGGGTTGAGGGAGGTCATGGGATCCTGGAAGATGAAACCGATGCGTGAGCCGCGAATGGCCCGCATCTCGTTCTGACTCTTGCCGGAGATGAGTTCACCGTTGAGGTAGATGTCGCCGCGGGCGATGCGACCGGGCGGGCTCAACAGATCGATGACGGCGTTGCCGATGGTGGATTTGCCGGCGCCGGATTCACCGACAACGCCGACGATCTCGCCCTTTTCCACGGAAAAAGAGAGATCCTTGACCGCGGCCAGCACCCCGTAGCGGGAGGGGTACTCGATCCGCAAGTTTTTGACTTCAAGCAAGGACATGGTTACCTCTGCGGGGGACATCCGTCCCAAATAATTCGTCCGTAAATCAGCCGCAGATGCTGGTTGTGCCTTGGGTACTTCTGTTGAGAGCTTCTCTGTGTAATAAACGCTCAATCCATGAGGCAGCCAAACCAGCGATCCGGGCGGGTTTTTTGCATTTTTTTGGAATAACCCGCGAGTAAGTTAGTCGGTTTGCCCGCAGGTGTAAATGATCCAGTTATACAATTTCGCAATACTTTGCCGAGTTCATGCCGGCTTTGCGGGCTAAATATGTTGTCAAAAGTCACATTGCCAGAGATTAAGATGGCAATGCGAGACTTCTTTCCATTTATGTTTCAACAAAATGATAACAAGCCGTTATTTCCACTATAGGGAACAAACTAGCAAGCTTCGAATGAGTAGTGAATATTTATGTGAAATGTTTTTTTGACGAGAGCATATCTGGTGGAAGGAAAACTAAGCAGAGATAAATAGTGATAATCCAGGATCTTCAACCAGCGCCCGACACAGGGTCACGGTACCAGCCGGGGGAGATTGCATACAAAACGGTTCGGGGTCTGATGAGGTATTCAGGAGCCACCCTCCCGCCCAAGGGCCGAGAGGCCATCAGGCCCGAGAGAGACACGAGAGAGGCAACATCTGAGCGTGCCTGCCGCCCACTTGGGGCGACAGGCGCGGTGACAGCAGAACGGGGCAGAGAGCTGGCGCTCCCTCACCCGCAGCCTTACCAGCGTGCCAGCAGCTGCATGCACAGCAGGGCAAACAGGCCGGCGATGAGATCGTCCAGCATGATGCCCAGGCCGCCGTGGATACGGCGATCGAACCAGGAGATGGGCCAGGGTTTGAGCACGTCGAACAGCCGGAACAGCACGAAGCCGGCCAGCACCCACTCCCAGCCGGCGGGTGCCGCTATCATGGTGACGCCGAAACCGATCACCTCGTCCCAGACGATGGCCCCGTGATCCGGCATACCGAGGGCATCGGTGGCGCTCTGGCAGATGCGGATCCCCGCCACGAAGCCCACCACCAGCAAGGCGATGAACCAGGGGGTGGAGAGGCCGCTCACCAGCAGGTAGAGCGGGATGGCCACCAGGGTGCCCATGGTGCCCGGTGCCTTGGGGGAGAGGCCGGAGCCGAAGCCCACCGCCAGGAAGTGGAGCGGGTTCGTCAGGTTCAGCCGTTTGAGCTCGGGCTTTATCTTGATAAACGTCATGCGAAGTGGTCCCAGCCTTTGAGGTGAAGTTCGACTGGCTGCTCATCCTGCAGGTAGTCGATGCCGGGCTCCCCTGCCAGGATGCGGCCGATGCGGGTAAACCTGACGCCGCAGTTGGCGAGCGCCGTGTCCAGGGCGCCGTGATGCTCCTGGGGCACGGTGAAGCAGAGCTCGTAGTCGTCGCCACCAGCCAGCGCCAGCTGCCAGGCATCCATGGCGGGCACCGCATCCTGCAGTACCGGCGAGAGGGGCAGCAGATTGAGATCGATCTGTGCCCGCACGCCGGAGGCCTTGAGGATGTGACCGAGATCCGAGGCCAGACCGTCGGAGAGATCCAGGGCGCTGCTGGCCAGCCCGCGCAGGGCCTGGCCGGCCAGGATGCGGGGATGGGGATGGTCGAGCCTCGGCAGCACCGCCGCCAGCTGGTTCTCGTTGAGGGTGCGCTTGCCCAGCAGGTGGGAGAGCGCCAGGGCGGCATCACCCAGGGTACCGGTCACATAGACGCCATCCCCGACCTTGGCACCGCTGCGCATCAGGGCGCGACCGGCCGGCACGGATCCCTTCACCGAGACGGTGATGGAGAGCGGCCCCCGGGTCATGTCACCGCCCACCAGGGCCACATTGTAATACTCCGCCAGCTCGAGGAATCCCTCGGCGAAGCCGGCGACCCAGGCCTCGTTGACGGCGGGCAGGGTCAGGGCCAGGGAGACCCAGCGCGGCTCGGCCCCCATGGCGGCGAGATCGGACAGGTTGACCGCCAGCGCCTTGTAGCCGAGATCCACCGGATCCATGTCGGGGAAGAAGTGCACGCCGCTCACCAGGGTGTCCGTGCTCACCGCCAACTGGGTGTCGGGGGGCAGGGTCAGCAGGGCACAGTCATCTCCAGGGCCCATCACCACGTCCTTGCGGGCGTGGGGGACCTTGAAGTACTTCTCAATCAGCTCGAATTCACCCATACAGTAAAAAGCCAGCAATAAGCTGGCTCCTCTCTTAAATGCTGACGGACAGCGGGATCAACGCTTGGGCAGCGTCTTGATCACCTTGTCCAGTACGCCATTGACAAACTTGTGGCTGTCATCGGCGGCGAAGGCTTTGGCCAGCTCGATCGCTTCGTTGATCACCACGCGGGGCGGCACATCTTCACGACGGGTCAGCTCGTAGGTCGCCAGACGCAGGATCGCCTTGTCCACCATGTCCACTTCTTCCAGCGGACGGGAGAGGAAAGGTGCGAACACCTTGTCCAGCTCGTTGCAGTGGACCGCAACCCCGAACAGCAGATCGCGGAAATAGTTCAGGTCCACACCCTTGGTGTCCTGATCGATCTTGAACTGCTCTTCGATGTCGCCCACATTGGCCTGGGTCATCTGCCACTGGTAGATGGCCTGGGTGGCGCAATGGCGGGCCTTACGGCGCTCGGACGGTTTCAATGCATTTCTCCTCGTTACACGTCCAGTTGTTTCAGGACGTTGATCATTTCGAGCGCGCTCAGTGCAGCCTCTGCACCCTTGTTACCCGCCTTGGTACCGGCGCGCTCGATGGCTTGTTCGATGTTTTCTGTGGTCAGCACGCCGAAGGCAACGGGAATGTCGTATTCCATCATTACCTGGGCCAGACCCTTGCCGTTCTCGCTCGCCACCAGTTCGAAGTGGTAGGTACCGCCACGAATGACGGTGCCGAGCGCGACGATGGCGTCGTATTGACCGCTCTTGGCCAGCTTTTTGGCCGCCAGGGGGATTTCAACGGCACCCGGTACGCGTACCAGGGTCAGATTGCTCTCCTGGACCTGACCTTGACGCTTCAGCACGTCCAGCGCACCGTTCACCAGGCTGTCATTGATGAAGCTGTTGAAACGGGCAACGACAATAGCAACACGCGCCTCGGGAGCGGCGATATTTCCTTCGATAATCTTCATTGGAAATCCTGTCTCTGTGCAATCAGTAGGGCCGTCAATGGGGCCGCGGCCAAAAGTGCGCACATTCTAGCACAACAGACCCGCGACAAAAAACCATGGCCGCAACGGGCGGCCATGATCGGGATGTCAGCCTGACGGGGCGCTTATTCGCCGACGTATTCCACCACTTCCAGTCCGAAGCCACTGGGACATAGTGATATTTCTTCGGTGAGTCCAGCCGTCACAGATTGACTGCCTGCCGAATCGGCTTATTCGCCGACGTATTCCACCACTTCCAGGCCGAAGCCACCGAGGGCGTGATACTTCTTGGGGGAGCTCAGCAGACGCATCTTGCCCACACCCAGCGCCTTGAGGATCTGGGAGCCCACGCCGACCCGGCGCGAGGTGCCCTGCCACTTGGCCCCTTCCGGTGCCAGCCCCTTGTCCGCAGCCTCGAACCCCTTGACCCTGGCCAGCAGCTCGGCGCCATGGGCTTCCGCCCCCAGGATCACCAGCACACCGCCCTCGTCGGCGATGCGGGCCATGGACTTGGGCAGCGGCCAGCTGCGGGCGCTGTGACGGTCGGTCAGCAGCAGATCGCTCAGCACGTCGTGCAGGTGCACCCGTACCAGGGTCGGCTGATCGGCCTTCACCTCCCCCTTCTTCAGGGCAAAATGGATCTGGTTGTCGATGGTGTCACGGAAGGTGACGAGGTCGAACTCGCCGTATTCGGTGGGCAGCTTGCATTCGGCCACCTTCTCCACCGTGGTCTCGTGCTGGTTGCGGTACTCGATGAGATCCGCGATGGTACCGAGCTTGATGCCATGCTGCTCGGCGAAAAGCTCGAGATCCGGGCGGCGCGCCATGGTGCCGTCTTCGTTGAGGATCTCGACGATGACGGACGCAGGCTCATACCCGGCCAGCCGTGCCAGATCGCAGCCGGCTTCGGTGTGACCGGCGCGAGTCAACACACCGCCATCCTGGGCCATCAGCGGGAAGATGTGACCCGGCTGCACCAGATCGGCGGCCTTGGCATTGGGGGCAACGGCGGCCTGCACCGTGACGGCGCGATCGGCGGCGGAGATGCCGGTGGTCACCCCCTCGGCCGCCTCGATGGAGACGGTGAAGGCGGTAGAGAACTGGGCATTGTTGCGGTCGACCATCAGCGGCAGCGCCAGCTGCTTGCAGCGATCCCGTGTCAGGGTCAGGCAGATGAGCCCCCGGCCGTAGCGGGCCATGAAGTTGATATCTTCCGGGCGGACACAGGAGGCGGCCATGATCAGGTCCCCTTCGTTCTCCCTGTCTTCGTCGTCCATCAGGATCACCATCTTGCCAGCCTTGATATCGGCAATGATTTCCTGGGTTGTACTCAGCGCCATGGGCTACTCCATCAATGTGCGTGGGGAGCGAGCCTGGGGCTCGACTCGACCTGGGTTTATGTGGCTCTAGATGGGGGCTCTGGGCCCGCTTTCAATCCGAGCGGGATCACAGAACCGCGTTTTTCTGCCGCGTCCTCACAGGAAGCCGGACTGGGCCAGCTTCTCCAGGGTCAGGGTGGAGGTCGTGCTCTCCTGCCCCTTGCCCATCATCAGCCGCTCCAGATAGCGGGCGATCTGGTCCACCTCGAGGTTGACGCGATACCCCGGCTTCCAGCGGGAGATGGTGGTCTCCTGGGCGGTGTGGGGCACTATGGTCAGGCGAAACAGTTCCCCCTGCACGGCGTTGACCGTCAGGCTGATGCCATCCACCGCGATGGACCCCTTCTCGGCGATGTAGCGGGAGAGCTCCGTCGGCGCCTTGATCCAGTACTCGATGGCTCGGCCGCTGGATGACTTGCTCTTCACCTCGCCGACGCCGTCCACATGGCCGGAGACCAGGTGACCGCCGAGGCGGGAGGTGGGCATCAAGGCCTTCTCGAGATTGACCGGGTCCCCCACCTTGGCGGCGGCAAAGCCGGTGCGGGAGAGGGTTTCCAGGGAGACGTCGGCGGTGTAGCGCTGGTCCCCCAGGGCGACCACGGTGAGACAGACGCCGTTGGTGGCGATGGAATCCCCCAGTTTGACGTCACTGAAGTCCAGGGTGGGCGCGTGCACGGTGAGGGCCATGTCCTCCCCCTGGCGGCGCAGCTCGGCCAGGGTTCCCACCGCTTCGATAATTCCGGTAAACATGCAGATCACCTTGCTGATGAGGGGGACTCGCCCCCTTGAACGTTGAAAGATCGGGCCAGCTGGCGACGACGAGGCTCCTCGCCGGCCGGGCCCGGGCGCCTCACGCCACCTTGGCGCTGATGCGAATATCCTGGCCAACCATGCGCACATCCTTGATGTTGAGCTTGGGTGCCTGGAACAGCCGGGTGAGCCCGGGCAGATGGAACAGGCCGCGCCCCTCATCCCCCATCAGCTTGGGCGCCTGATAGAGCACCAGGTCGTCCACCAGCCCCTTCTCCAGCAGGGCGCCGCACAGGCGGGGCCCCGCCTCCACCAGCACCGAGTTGATGTTCTGTTTGGCCAGCAGCATGAACAGGCTGACCAGATCCAGCTTGCCATCCAGGAGCGGCACTTCCAGCTGTTGCACCCAGGCTGGCCAGTCGCCAGCGGCCTTGTGGCGGGCCAGCAGTATCGGGCTCTCGCTCTGGAACAGCGGCAGGTCGGGGGTGAGCCGGTTTTGGGAATCGACGATGACCCGCAGCGGCTGGCGCAGGACCTCCCTGGGATAGGCGGCCTTGACCGAGGGGGGCAGCTCATCCCAGCGCACGGTCAGGGAGGCGTTGTCCGCCAGCACGGTTTCGGCGCTGGAAAGCACCGCATCGTGGCGGGCCCGCAGCCGCTGCACGTCGCGGCGCGCCTCCGGGGAGGTGATCCACTGGCTCTCGCCGCTCGCCATGGCGGTGCGGCCATCGAGGCTGGCGCCGAGCTTGACCGTCACCTGCGGGAAGGCGGTGCGCATCCGCTTGAAGAAGCCCGGGTTGAGGGCTTCGGCCTCGGCGGCCAGCAGGCCGAAGTCGGTCTTGATCCCCGCCTCGGAGAGCATGCGCAACCCGCGCCCCCCCACCTGGGGATTGGGATCCACCATGGCGGCGACCACCCGGGTCACCCCGGCCTTGATCAGCGCCTCGGCGCAGGGGGGCGTGCGCCCGTGATGGGAGCAGGGCTCCAGGGTCACGTAGGCGGTGGCGCCGCGGGCCTCTTCGCCGGCCGCGTGCAGGGCGTAGACCTCGGCATGGGGCTCGCCGGCACGCTGGTGCCAGCCCTCCCCCACCACCACGCCGGCCTTCACCAGCACGGCACCGACGCAAGGGTTGGGGGCCGTGGTGTAACGGCCACGGCGGGCCAGTTCGAGGGCCCGGCTCATCCATTGGTAATCGTCTTGACTAAACATCTGGGCTCCCGTTACAGGCGAGAAATGAGGGTCTATACACAGAGCCTGACGCAGGCTTACTTCTCCAGCTTGGCGATCTCTTCGCCAAACTCACGTATGTCTTCAAAGCTGCGATAGACGGAGGCAAAACGGATATAGGCCACCTTGTCGAGTCCCTTCAGCTCGTCCATCACCAGGTTGCCCACCAGCTCGGAGGCGACTTCGCGCTCGCCGGTGGCCCGCAGGCGGGACTTGATGTGGTTGACCGCCTTCTCGATGGCCTCCATGCTCACCGGCCGCTTCTCCAGCGCCCGCAGAATGCCGGCGCGCAGCTTGTCTTCGTTGAAGGGTTCGCGGGAGCCATTGGACTTGATGACCCGTGGCATCACCAGCTCGGCCATCTCGAAGGTCGTGAAGCGCTCATGGCAGAGCAGGCACTCACGACGGCGGCGCACCTGATGGCCTTCGGCCACCAGACGGGAATCGATCACCTTGGTATCAACGGCACTACAGAAAGGGCAATGCATCGGACCTCCGGCGTTGACGGAAAAGGGCGCCGGCCCCACAGGGCCAGGATAATTGGCCCGCCAGTGTAGCACGGCCATGGAAAACCGGTAAAAGCCCAGAAAAAACAATGCCACCCGAAGGTGGCATTGGTCTCAAACCGGGCGTAAGCCGTTATCAGGCATAGACCGGGAAGCGGCGGCAGATGTCCAGCACCTTCTCGCGCACGGTGGCCAGCACTTCGTCGTTGTCGTGGTTGTCCAGCACGTCGCAGATCCAGTTGGTCAGCTGGATGGACTCGGCTTCCTTGAAGCCGCGGCGGGTGATGGCCGGGGTGCCGATACGCACGCCGGAGGTCACGAACGGAGAACGCGGGTCGTTCGGCACGGAGTTCTTGTTGACGGTGATGTTGGCCTTGCCCAGGGCAGCGTCGGCATCCTTACCGGTCAGCTCGCGGCCGATCAGGTCAACCAGCATCAGGTGGTTGTCGGTACCGCCGGAGACGATCTTGTAACCGCGCTCGATGAAGGTGGCGGCCATGGCCTTGGCGTTCTTCACGACCTGGGCCTGATAGGTCTTGAACTCGGGCTCCAGCGCTTCCTTGAAGGCCACAGCCTTGCCGGCGATGACGTGCATCAGCGGGCCGCCCTGGCCGCCCGGGAAGACGGAGGAGTTCAGCTTCTTGTACAGATCTTCGTCGTCAGCGGCGGAGAGGATCAGACCACCGCGCGGACCGGCCAGGGTCTTGTGGGTGGTGGAGGTGACCACGTGGGCGTGGGGCACCGGGTTCGGGTAGACGCCGGCGGCGATCAGACCCGCCACGTGGGCCATGTCCACGAACAGGTAAGCACCGATCTTGTCAGCGATTTCGCGCATACGGGCCCAGTCGACGATGCCGGAGTAGGCGGAGAAGCCACCGATCATCATCTTCGGCTTGTGCTCAACGGCCAGGCGCTCCATCTCGTCGTAGTCGATCTTGCCGGACTCGTCGATGCCGTAGGGGATGATGTTGTACAGCTTGCCGGAGAAGTTGACGGGGGAGCCGTGGGTCAGGTGACCGCCGTGGGCCAGGTTCATGCCCAGCACGGTGTCGCCCGGCTGCAGCAGAGCCATGTAGACGGCGCTGTTGGCCTGGGAGCCGGAGTGAGGCTGCACGTTGGCGTAGGTGGCACCGAACAGCTCTTTGGCGCGCTCGATGGCCAGGGTTTCAACCACATCCACATACTCGCAACCACCGTAGTAGCGCTTGGCCGGGTAACCTTCGGCATACTTGTTGGTCAGCTGGGAGCCCTGGGCTTCCATGACGCGGGGGCTGGTGTAGTTCTCAGACGCAATCAGCTCGATGTGCTCTTCCTGACGACGGGTCTCGTCTGTGATGGCCTGCCACAGCTGGGGATCATAGCCGGCGATGGTCATGTCACGTTTCAACATCCGTTTATCTCCTGAAAATCGTTTGCGCGATAGGTGAAGTGGGCCCGCGCATTGTAACGTGAGCTGGATCAAAGAGACAGTCCGACCACCCAAAAAAATGTTTATAAAATGTAAAATACGTCGCAAATCTCGAAATCCGCATGGCCTCCAGGTTCGAGTCATCCGGCACCCACCCAGCGGTCCCCGATTCGCCCCCCTCTCCCGCGCAGGCCGCAAAACCGGAGCCAGATCAAGGTTGCAGCGGTTATTAACAGATAACATTTTATTGAGCGTCGCATCCGCCCGGCCCGATGCGGCACACGCCATGCGTTTTCATCCCGGACCACAAGGGGAAACACCATGATGGATCACCTGATGCTGTTCTTGATTGTCGCGGTCTTCGCTCTCTTCTACTGGGTCTATTACACCGGCAGCCGCAAGGGTGCCTGCGTCACCCGCTGGGAGTCGCTGCCCACCCGGGAGCAGTACCTGGCGGCCCACCCCGGCGCCGCCGATGGCGACATCGTCTTTTGCATTCATTGCGGTCACCACCAGCAGCTGGAGGTCGGTCTGGTGCACCAGCTGGATTACCGGCGCCAGCACATCTGCCCCCGCTGCAAGCAGGAGCTCTATCGCGAGGCGGAATAGCCCGCGAGAGCTGGCGCCACGGGATTGCTTATGCCGGCGGCAGGTGCCGCGCCTGCCACGCCTCTAGACCGGCTATTGCCTCGTCAAAGTACATGGGCAGCCGTGCCGGGTCACCGCCCCCCTCCTCCACGGCGGCGCACTGCGCCGCGAAGGTGTCCAGCCCGAGCGCCAGGGCGCTCCCCTTGAGCTTGTGGGCCAGCGCCCGCCGCGCCTCCCCCTCGCTGCTTGCCAGCTCGGCCACCAGGGCCGCCCCCTGGGAGGCAAACAGTCCGATCAGCTGGCGGATGCGCGGGCCGCCCAGCAGGGCCAGATCCGCCTCCAGTATCGGGTTCGCCATGTCCGGAGCACTCCCGGAGCCGCCCGGCACGTCCGGCATCTCCCCCCCTTCTTCACCCTGATACAGCCGGTCGATGGCCGAAGCCAGCGCCGCCAGCCGTACCGGCTTGCCGACGAAATCGGCAAACCCCGCCGCCAGACAGGCGCGCACATCCTCCGGGTACATCTGGGCCGAGATGGCGATGGCGGGCAGGTCGCGGCCATGCTCCTCCTCGCTGATGGCCACCAGATCCTCGCGCAGGGTCAGGCCATCCATGTCCGGCAGGTTGATGTCGAGCAGGGCCAGCTCGAAGGGGCGCTCGGTCACCCGCGCCAGCGCGCTGCGCCCGTCCTCGGCCAGGGTGACCCGGTGGCCGAGGCGCACCAGCATGCCCTGGGCCACCAGCCGGTTGATCTCGTTGTCCTCCACCAGCAGGATCTCCCGCGGCTGGCCGAGGCGCACCGGCTGGGCGCTGGCCGGCAGCCGGGCCGCCGAGCGCTGCAGCGGCAGGCTGAAGCTGAATTCACACCCCTGCCCCGGTTCGCTTGAGAGCGTGAGCTCCCCCCCCATGGCGGCCACCAACCGGCGGCTGATGGCAAGCCCGAGCCCCGTGCCCCCCTGATGCCCCATGTCCCGCTTGCGCTGGTGGAAGGCCTCGAACACCGCCTCCTGCTCCCCGGACGGGATGCCGGGGCCCGTGTCTTTCACCATGAAATGGATGCAGGGCTCGGCGCAGGGACCCGCACAGGCGAGCGGCGCCACCACCAGGGTGATGCGCCCCTTGACGGTGAACTTGACCGCATTGCCAAGAAGGTTGGCGAGCACCTGGCGCAGCTTGCCCAGATCCCCCTCCACCACGGGAGGGAGCGAGGGGGCGAACTCCAGCGCCAGCGTCACCCCTTTCGCGTCGGCCCTCGGCCCGAACAGGGCGATCAGCTCCTCGGCCAGCGGGCGCAGGGAGAAGGGCTCGCGGCGCGCCTCCACGTGGCCCGCCTCGATTTTGGAGTAGTCGAGAATGTCGTTGAGGATCTCCAGCAGGGATTCGCCGCTCTGCTCGATGGCGGCCAGGTAGCGCTGCTGGGTCTCGCTGAGATGGGTATCCTCCAGCAGGGTGAGACCGCCCAGGATGCCGTTCATGGGGGTGCGAATTTCGTGGCTCATGGTGGCGAGGAACACCGACTTGGCACGGTTGGCCTGCTCCGCCTCGGCGCGAGCCAGCCGCTGCTTCTCCACCTCCTCGTTGAGGCGCGCATTGGCGTGGCTGAGCTGCTCGGTGCGCTCCTCGACCCGCGACTCCAGCTCCCGCTGGTAGCGGCCTAGCTCGAGTGCGTTGTCGCGAAACACCTGCAGCGCCCGCGCCAGCTCAGCCAGCTCGTCGCGCCCCGCCTCCCCGACCGGCGTCAGGGGCGCCAGATCCCCCCTGGCCAACCGGCTCATCCCGGCGACCGCATGCTGCAACGGCCAGACGATGCGGCCATAAACCATGCGCCACATCAGCAGGATGAGCAGCACCAGGGTAAGCAGGCCGATCACCATCAGGGCCTGCTCCAGCAGCTTGAGGCGCTGGCTCAGAGCCTGCTGGCTCTCTCCCAGGGAGTCCCGGGCCTGGTTCACCAGGGTGCCGACCTCGCGGTTGAGGCTCTCCATCAGGGCCTCGTTGGCGGCGGCCAGCACCCGCAGCGCCTCCCCCTTGCCGAGCCAGTCGCTGCGCAGCTGCACCAGTCGGTCGCTCTGCTCCAGCACGGTCAGCGCCTGCTCCACCGCCTGGCGACGGGCCGGATCCGTCACCGCCCCGGCGCGCAGCCGCAGGATGGCCAGCTCACGACGCACCTCCTGCAGCAGGGTCAGCAGCCCGGCCTGCCGGTCGCTGCGCCAGATCTCCTCGATGCGCTGCTGCTGCATCAGGGTGCGGTGGCGCAGCTCCGTCATCTGCTCCAGCCAGTCGAGATCCTGCTCCAGCAGCCGGTCGATCGCCCCATCTGCTGGGCGCCCCTGCAGCGAATAGAGAGAGCCGAGCCCGGCCACCATCACGGTTTCGGCGTTCTCCATCTGGCTGCGGGCCAGCTCCGCCACCTGACCGGCGGCCGTCACCAGCCGGGAACGCAACGCGCCTCCTTCGGCCATCAGCGTGAGCCGCTCTCCCACCAGCCAGCCCTGCTGGCCCAGGTTGCCGATGATGGTCTGGCTGAGGCGATGCAGCTCGTCAGACGCCGCCTTGCCGCCACCATGGCCCAGTTGCTCCAGCACCTGTTGCATCTGCTGCCCCTGCAGGGTGAGCAGCCGCCCCTGATGCTCCCACTCCTCCTCGCTGGTCGCGGAGGCCAGCAGGTGGGAGGAGCTCTGGATCTCGCCGCCGAGCCGCGCCAGGGTGCGGGCCAGCTCCTGATCCGCCAGGGTCTGCTGCACCCCCTGCTCCAGCTGGCGCAGATGAGTGAGCCCGAACCACCCCAGCAGGGAGGCCCCCAGGGTCAACAGCGCCATCAGGGAGAAGGCCAGCAACAGCTTGCCGCCCAGGCCGGAAAAGATTCTCACGGGAAGTACCTTGGTTGTGGTCGACTTTGACCGGATAATATGGCCCCACACTTTAACAAAACCCCCGCCCATGCGAAGCGTCTGTCTCTCCCTGTTGCTCATCCTGCTCCCGGCCTCCGTTCTCGCCTTCGAGGTGGATCACTGGCCGGACGGTGCCTTCGGCGGCCAACCGGCCCGTTTGAACTGGCAAGGGCCCGTCCCCGTCCCCGTCACGCGCCCACTGACCCTGTGCGCCCTCTATCCCCACCTGCGCGACGCCTACTGGCTGTCGGTCAATCAGGGCATGGTGGAGGAGGCAAAACGGCTCGGCGTGACGCTGCGCATCCATGAGGCGGGGGGCTACGGCGCCCTTGCCGAACAGCGCCAGCAGTTGCAGCAGTGCGTGAGCGAGGGGAGCGATGCCATCCTGCTCGGCGCGGTGAGCTACGACGGGCTGGACGAGGCGATCAGCGCCAGTCCGCTGCCGGTGTTCGGCCTGGTCAACGATCTGCCCGCCGGACTGGTCAAGGCCAAGGTGGGGGTCTCCTGGTATCAGATGGGCTGGCAGATGGGCCAGTGGCTGGCCAAGCGCCACCCTGCCGGCAGCCCGCCGGTGACGGTGGCGCTCTTTCCCGGCCCGCAGGCGAGCGGTGGCAACAATTTCGTCGAGCCGGGCTTTGCCGACGGCATCGAGGGGAGCGCCATCAGGCTGGTCACCACGGCGCGCGGTGACAACAGCCGCGAGATCCAGCGCACCCTGGTGCAGCAGACCCTGGCCCGCCACCCCGATCTCGACTATCTGGTGGGGGGCGCCATCGCCGCCGAGGTGGCGGTCAACGAGCTGGCGCAGCGCCAACGCGATCGTCCCAAAGTGCTGAGCACCTACTTCAGCCACGGGGTGCAGCGCGGCCTGCGCCGGGGCAAGGTTCTGGCCGCCAACAGCGACCAGATGCGCCAGCAGGGGCGCCTCGCGCTGGCCCAGGCAGTCTGCCTGCTGCAAAGTCCCGAGGCCGGCGAGCAGCAGTGCCCGCGGGTGATGGGGCCCCCCATCCTGACCCTGGAGGCCCCCCTGGCCAATCCCACCGATTCGCTGTCCGATGGCACCTTTCGCCCCGTCTACCGGGTCGGCGTCGACGCCAGCGGCAACTAACCAAGCACTCAAGGAGATAGAGATGAACACATTGCATGCGAGCTGCCTGTGCGGCGCCGTGGCCCTGACCCTGCCGGATCAGTTCGACTACATGGGCAACTGCCATTGCTCCGAATGCCGCAAGTTTTCCGGGGCGGACTACGCCTCGGTCGGCGGGCTGGATGGCGACAAGGTGACCATCGTGAAGGGGAGCGATGCCATCAGCCGCTACCAGAAATCGGACGAGACCAGCCTCGCCTTCTGTCGCCACTGCGGCTCCAGCCTCTACAGCCAGAAGCGCAGCACGGGCAAGATCAATCTGAGGCTGGGGATACTGGACGAGGCGCCGAGCCAGAAGCCCGCGTTTCACATCTTCGTCGGTTCCAAGGCGCCCTGGCACCAGATAGGGGATGACTGCCCGCAGTTCGATACCCGGCCATCGGCCTGAGCGCCTCGCAAAGCTGAGGATCAGGCGGCCAGCTCGCCGGCAAACAGATAACCTTCACCGTGTACGGTGACGAACAGCTGCGGGTCACGGGGATCCTGCTCCATCTTGCCCCGCAGGCGGCGGATCAGCACGTCTATGGTGCGATCGCTCGGGCCATCGCCCCGGTGGCTGGTGAGGGCCAGGATCCGCTCCCGGCTAAGCACCCGCCCAGCGTTGGCGATGAAGGCCACCAGCACCTCATATTCTGCCTTGGTCAGGCGCACCGGTACCCCGTCACGGCTGAGCTGGCGACGGGGAATGTCGAAGCGCCAGGGGCCGAAGCGCACCGCATCGTCGGCCACCGCCGGCTCGCCCGGCTGGGCCGCGGCCAACGAGATGCGCCACAGCAGGTTCTTGACCCGCACCAGCAACTCTCTTAGCTCAAACGGCTTGGTGACATAGTCGTCGGCCCCCATCTCGAGGCCCACTATCCGGTCCACCGCATCGCTGCGGCCAGTCACCAGGATGATCCCCACCGTGCTGCGAGCGCGCAGCTCGCGGGTCAGCAGCAGGCCATCCTCCCCCGGCAGGTTGATGTCCAGCATCACCAGGGCCACCTCCTGCTCTGCCAGCACGGCCCGCATCTCCTGGCCGTTCTCGACCGCGGTCACCCGATAGCCCTCCCGCTCGAAATAGCAGGTCAGCTTCTCGCGGGTCACGGCATCGTCTTCAACAACCAGAATGTGGTGGCTCATGGGCAGGGTCCGCAGGGTTCGACAGAGTTCAACATAGGGGGATTATTCTATTCATAATTTTTCATAAATACCCCTATTTCGTTAATTTTCGGCGGCAGCCCTGTTCACAACGCCTCCCTATCATGGCCTCCATCAAAAAAGCGATGTGAGAGAACATGATGAAAAAACTGTGGCATTTCCTGCGCACCCCCAGCCGCCGCTGGTCGGTACTGGCGCTGGTGCTGGCGGGCGTCGGGGTCACCCTGGCCGGCAGCGTCGGCCTGCACTACGGCTTCGAGAAGACCAGTACCCTCGAGTTCTGCATCTCCTGCCATACCATGAAGGACACCGTCTACCCCGAGTACAAGGAGTCCGTTCACTTCAAGAATGCCTCCGGCGTCCAGGCCATCTGTACCGACTGCCACCAGCCGAAGGACTTCGTCGGCAAGGTCGCCCGCAAGATGGAGGCGGCCAACGACCTCTATCAGCAGTACATAGGCCACAGCATCGACACCCAGGAGAAGTTTGAAGACAGGCGTCTGCATCTGGCCGAGAAGGTGTGGGCGCGCATGAGCAGCCAGAACTCCAAGACCTGCAAGTCCTGCCACAGCTACGACAACATGGACCACGCCAAGCAGTCCCCCGCCGCCGCCCTGGCGATGAAGGATGCCGCCGCCAAGAACATGAACTGCATCGAGTGCCACAAGGGCATCGCCCACGAGCTGCCGAACATGGCGGGCGGCTTCCGTGCCACCTACGCCACCCTGGCAAGCGATGCGCAAGAGGCACCGGCCGCCGAGACCCTCTACACCCTGGGCGAGAAGGATCTCTACGAAAGCGAAGAGAGTACCGAGCCGGTCGGCAAGCTGCTGCCCGCCTCCCGCATCGACGTCGTGGCCCGCAGCGGCGATCGCCTCAAGGTGACCATCGAAGGCTGGCGCGAAACCGAAGGCAAGGGCCGGGTGCTGAGCGAGTACATGGGCAAGCGAGTCTTCGTGGCCACCATCCGTGACGAGCTCAGGGCCAACGAGCAGATCCTGAAACAGGAAACCGACAGCGCCACCCATATCAAATGGGAACAGGTGCAGGTGCAGGCCTGGGTCGATGGCAAGGGCCTCGAATCCTCCCTCAAACCGATCTGGGATTATGCCGGCGAGATGTACAAGTCCACCTGCAACTCCTGCCACGCGGCGCCGGATCCGGCTCACTTCACCGCCAACGGCTGGATCTCGGGTCTCAAGGCCATGTCCGCCTACTACCGCCTGAGCAAGGAAGAGGAGCGCACCCTGCTCAAGTACCTGCAAAACCATGCCGCCGATACCGGTGGTCAGGGCAGCCACTAATTCCGGATTCGAGAAAGGAATAACAAGATGATCAATATTTCCCGTCGTGGTTTTCTGGGTGGCTTGCTGGCCAGCGGTGCCAGCGCCCTGATCGGCCCCTCTCTGCTCGGTCGCGCCGTGATGGCCGCCGAGTCTGGCGACAAACTGGTGCAGTCCGGCTCCCACTGGGGCGCCTTCCGCGCCCGTGTGGTGGGCGGCCGCTGGGTCGAGACCCTGCCGTTCGAGCATGACAAGCATCCGACCGAGATGCTCAAGGCCCTGAGTGAAGTGGTCTACAACCCCTCCCGCATCCGCTACCCCATGGTACGTCTGGACTGGCTGCGCAAGGGCCACCAGTCAGACACCAGCGAACGCGGCCAGAACCGCTTCGTGCGGGTGACCTGGTCCCAGGCGCTGGACTTCTTCTATCACGAGCTGGAACGGGTGCAGAAGACCCATGGCCCGAGCGCCCTCTACGCCGGTCACTCCGGCTGGCAGTCGGTGGGCAAGCTGCACTCCGCCGGCGCCATGCTGGGCCGTGCCATGAACCTGCACGGCACCTATCTGGCCAAGGCCGGTGACTACTCCACCGGCGCCGCCCAGGTGATCCTGCCCCACGTGGCGGGCGCCATGGAGGTATACGAACAGCAGACCTCCTGGCCCCTGGTGCTGGAACACAGCAAGACCATCGTCATCTGGGGTTCCGATCCCATCAAGAACCTGCAGGTGGGCTGGCTGGTGCCGGATCACAGCGTCTACGAATACTGGGCACAGCTGAAAGAGAAAGTGGCCAGGGGCGAGATCAAGGTCATCAGCGTCGACCCGGTCAAGTCCAAAACCCAGAAGTACCTCAATTGCGATCAGGTGACCCTGAACCCGCAGACCGATGTACCCCTGATGCTGGGTATCGCCCATACCCTCTACAGCGAGAAGCGTCACGACGAGGCCTTCCTCAAGAACTACACCACCGGCTTTGACAAGTTCCTGCCCTACCTGCTGGGCACCAAGGATGGTCAGGTGAAGGATGCCGAGTGGGCTTCCGCCATCTGTGGCGTGCCTGCCGAGACCATTCGCGAGCTGGCGCGCACCATGGCCAGCGGCCGCACCCAGCTCATCGGCGGCTGGTGCGTGCAGCGCATGCACCACGGCGAACAATACGCCTGGATGCTGGTGGTACTGGCCTCCATGCTGGGCCAGATCGGCCTGCCGGGGGGCGGCTACGGTTTTGGCTGGCACTACAACGGCGCGGGCACCATCACCTCCAGCGGCCCCATCATGTCCGGCTTCAGCTCCGTCATTCCCGGGATCAAGCCGCTGCACGACGGCGACTGGAAGGGCTACTCCAAATTCATCCCGGTGGCCCGTTTCGTCGACTGCATCCTCAATCCGGGCAAGCGCATCGCCTTCAACGGTCAGACCATCACCTATCCCCAGATGAAGATGGCGGTGTTCTGTGGCAACAACCCGTTCCACCACCAGCAGGATCGCAACAAGATGATCGCCGCCTGGCGCAAGCTGGAAACCGTGGTGAGCGTGGATCACCAGTGGACCGCCAGCTGCCGCTTCGCCGATATCGTGCTGCCGGCCACCACCACCTACGAGCGGGATGACATCGAGCAGTGGGGTTCCCACTCCAACGCCGGCATCCTGGCCATGCACAAGGTGGTCGAGCCGCTGTTCGAGGCGCGCGACGACTACGACATCTTCGCCGATCTGTGCCGCCGCTTCGATCGCGAGGCCGAGTTCACCGGTGGCAAGACCAAGCTGGAGTGGATCCAGAGCATCTATGACGACGCCCGCCTGCAGGGCCGCGGCATCGGTATCCGCCTGCCCCGCTTCAGCCAGTTCTGGCACGGTGAAGGTTTCGTCAGCTTCCCGGCGGGCCAGCCCTGGGTGCGTCACGAGTCGTTCCGTCAGGAGCCGGATCTGGAGCCGCTGGGCACCCCGTCCGGCCTCATCGAGATCTACTCCAAGACCATCGCCGACTACGGCTACGCAGATTGCCCGGGCCACCCGGTCTGGATCGAGCCTTACGAGCGCTCCCACGGCGGCCATGGCAGCCAGCAGTTCCCGCTGCACCTGCAATCCTGTCACCCGGACAAGCGCCTGCACAGCCAGCTCTGCTCCTCCGATGCCTACCGTGCTACCTACACGGTGCAGGGGCGCGAGCCTGTCTACATGAACCCGCAGGACGCCAAAGCGCGCGGGCTCAAGGACGGGGATCTGGTGCGGGTCTTCAACGGCCGCGGTCAGGTGCTGGCCGGTCTGGTGGTGAGCGACGACTACGCCCCCGGCGTGGTGCGCATCCAGGAAGGGGCCTGGTACGGCCCGCAGGAGGGCGGCAAGGTGGGGACCTTGTGTACCTATGGCGATCCCAACGTGCTGACTGCGGACATCGGCTCCTCCAGCCTGGCCCAGGCCACCACGGCCCACACCGCCCTGGTGGAGATCGAGAAATTCCGCGGGCAAGCGCCGGCCGTCACCGCCTTCGGGGCACCGGAATCCGCCAAGGGCATCGATCCCATGTTCCCGGCACTCTGACCCCGAAGGGACTAAAGTCCCCCTTGAGTTTCCTTTATTTTTAAAGTCGTTAGAATCGGGAGCCTCTATGGCTCCCGATTGTCATCCACGGAGGAAAAATGCAGGAATTTATGGCTACCAGCGAACGCCGGGCCGAGCTTTACTGGTGGTTTTCCACCCTGTTCGCTGCCGAACTCAGTGATGCACAGATTGCTGAATACGACACCTATGACGTGCGCAGCTTCTTGAAGAGCCTCTCTACCCTGGACCCCATGCGCGAAGCCGTGGCCGAGCTGAACGAGGCCATCGCCCGCCTGCTGGTGCGCCCGGATCGCCAGCTGGAGCTGGCCGCCGACTTCGCCGGCCTGTTTCTGGTGGATCCCAAGCAGGGGGCCCTGCCCTACGAGTCGCTCTATCGCGGCGATGGCAAGCTGCTGATGCAGGCCCCCATGAGCGAGATGCAGGCGCGCCTCGAACGCCTGGGCATCAACGTCAGCGACAAATACAAGGAGCCTGCCGATCACCTGGCCATCGAGCTGGATCTGATGGGCAACCTCATCATCCGCGCCGCCGAGGCAACCACCGCCGAACAGCGCGAAACCTGGCTCAGCGAGCAGGAGTCCCTGCTGCACGGCCACCTGCTCGGCTGGTTCGACAAGTTCGAGAGCGCCTGCCGCGCCGCCGACCAGTTTGGCTTCTACGGCGCCAGTGCCCGACTGCTGGGGGTATTCCTCAAGATGGATGCCAACTACCTCAGCCTGGTCAAACCGGCGCAAGCCGCCGACTAAGCCCGGCATGAAGACAGCCCTGCTCCTGATCGCATGCTGGCTGCTGGCCCTGATCCCGCTGGATCAGGGCATTACTCCCCTCGCCGCGCTGCTGCTGAACCCGGATCGGACACTCTACGGCACCGCCCAGCTCACCGGCTTCGCCGGCATACTGCTGACCCTCTACCTTGCCAACCTCGGCGTCGAGGTGGTGCTGCGCCGCCGCTTCCAGATAGCGGGCATGCTGGCCCTGCTGGCTTCCTGGATCGACTTCATCAACAGCAGCGGCACGGAGAGTCACTGGTTGCTGCTCTACGCCATGGCCCTGCCTTTTCACCTGGTAGGCTGGCTGGTCTTCGTGCGAGGCCTTCAGGCATTTGGTCGCCAGAAAGGCTGATATCCTGTTGATTTCACGCCATTCCCCCACTTTCTTTCCCTCCTGAAACTTCATGCCATACTGACACAGTCGCGCAAATGATAAGAAAATCAATTCAGGAGCCTATATGGAAAGAGTGCTACCCGAATCGGTTCAGACACTGCATCTGTCAGGCCCGCTCACCATCCACGAATTGCAGCAGTTGTTCGATCAGGCTCCTTTTGGCATTGCCATGTTCGATCGTGAATTCAGATGCCGCGAGGTCAACGCAAGCTTTGCCCAGCTGAGCGGGCTCGCCAGGTCGGATCACCCCGGCAAGACCCTGTTTGAGATCAGCCCGGCCCGTGCCCCCATGCTGGCTCCCCTGCTACAGCAGCTGCTTCATGGAGCACAGCGGGTCGAGCTGGAGCTGGATGACACGGGCGCCCCCCATCCCGCGTCCTCGACACGCTGGCACCTGAGCTGCGGCCCGGTGCTGGATGACGACGGCATCTTCAACGGCCTCTTCCTCATCACCCGGGATCTGCCCCTGATGCCTGCCGCCCACCCCACACTGGCGGTATCAGCCCCGGAGCTGTCCGGCCATCAGGTGCGGCAGCTGTCCCAGATGGAGGCACGGCTGCAGCACCTCTCCTATCACGATCCCCTCACCGATCTTGGCAATCGCAGCCTGCTGCAGGAGCGCCTCACCCTGGAGATCGAGATGGCCCGCCTGAACCGGCACACTCTGGCGCTGCTGTTCATCGATCTCGACGGTTTCAAACTCATCAACGACAACCTGGGGCAGAGCGCCGGAGATCTGCTGCTCAAGCTGTCGGCGGATCGCATCCGCCATTGCCTGCGCACCGGGGACGTCGCCATCCGGTTGGGGGCCGACGAGTTTCTGGTGCTACTCCCCGACATGGGGAAACTGGAAGAGCTGGTGTGGTTGATCGAGCGGTTGCAGCAGAGGCTGCACGAGCCGGCCGACATCGGGCAGGAGCGGGTGAGACTCTCCGCCAGCATCGGCATCTCCCTCTATCCGGAACATGGCTATACCCCGGACAGCCTTATCAGTGCGGCAGACAATGCCATGCACGAGGCCAAGCGCCGTGGTCGCAACGGCTATCTGTTCCACTCCCCGGACATGACGGCACAGACCAGGGAACGCATGGCCCTGGAGCAGGGGCTGCTCAAGGCCATGGAGCAGCAGCAGTTTCGTCTGCTGTACCAGCCCATGACAGATCTCGCCGATGGCAGCCTCAGCGGTCTCGAGGCCCTGGTGCGCTGGCAGCACCCCTGCATGGGCATCATCTCACCGGCTCGCTTCATCCCGGTGGCCGAAGAGTGCGGCTTCATCGAGCAGCTCGGTGCCTGGGTGATGCGCACCGCCTGCCAGCAAGGCCAGAAGTGGCTGGCAGAAGGCTTCGCGGTCCCCCGGCTCTCCGTCAACGTGTCGGTCAGGGAGATGCGCTCCCCCGACTACGTGGAGAGGGTCACCGCCATCCTGGCCGAGACCGGCTTCCCCGCCGAGCGGCTGGAGATAGAGGTCACCGAGAGCATCATCCAGAGCGTGGATCACAGCCTGCGCCTCTTTACCCGCCTCAAGGCGCTGGGGGTGCAGATCGCCATCGACGACTTTGGAACCGGCTTTTCCTCCTTGAGCCTGCTCAAGAGCCTGCCCATCGATCGCATCAAGATAGACAGGGCCTTCGTACAGGCGCTGCCCGATGACAAGCACAGTCGCGAGCTGTGCCGCACCATAGTCCAGCTGGCCAGCTCCCTCGGCATGGCGGTCACGGCGGAGGGCATCGAGACCCAGCCCCAGCGCCAGTTTCTGCAATCCCTGCACTGCGAGGAGGGCCAGGGCTATCTGTTCAGCCACCCCCTGGCCGAACCCCACATGGCCGCCATGCTCCCCCATGGACACGGATGAACCAGGGGTGAGTCACGGATAAAAGAGAAGGGAGCACCGGGCTCCCTTCTCTTTTTGCTGATGGCCACTCTTCTTCCTTTGTCGCTATCCAAAAGTCTAATTGCCCTCGGGAACCAAAGGTATAAGTTGTTACTCAATCATTAAGAAAATGTATTCACAGGAGTGAAAGATGAGCGAGAGCAAGGTCTATCCGGTCAAGGCCCACATCGGCAACGGCGCCCTGCTGGACAAGGATGGTTATGAAGCCATGTATCAGGCGTCGGTGCAAAACCCTGACGCCTTCTGGGGGGAGCAGGGCAAGATCCTCGACTGGATGACGCCCTACACCCGCGTCAAGAACACCTCCTATGATCCGGGCCACGTCTCCATCAAGTGGTACGAGGATGGTCTGCTCAACGTCTCGGCCAACTGCCTGGATCGCCATCTGAACGAACGCGGTGACAAGGTCGCCATCATCTGGGAAGGGGACAACCCGGCCGAGGATCGCAAGATCACCTACCGTGAGCTGCACGGCGAGGTGTGCAAGTTTGCCAATGTGCTCAAGGCTCAGGGGGTGAAACGCGGCGACATGGTGTGCCTCTACATGCCCATGGTGCCTGAAGCCGCCATCGCCATGCTGGCCTGTACCCGCATCGGCGCCGTCCACAGCATCGTCTTCGGCGGTTTCTCGCCGGAAGCCCTCTCCGGTCGCATCATCGACTCCGGGGCCACCATCGTCATCACCGCCGACGAAGGCCTGCGTGGCGGTCGTCCCATCCCCCTCAAGAAAAACGTCGATGAGGCGCTCACCCACCCGGATACCCGGGTCAACAAGGTGATCGTGCTCAAGCGCACCGGCGGCAACGTGGCCTGGCACGGCCACAGGGACATCTGGTGGCACGACGCCGTCGCCGCCGCCAGCCCGGATTGCCCGCCCGAGGCCATGGGGGCCGAAGATCCCCTGTTCGTGCTCTACACCTCGGGCTCCACCGGCAAGCCCAAGGGCGTGCTGCACACCACCGGCGGTTACCTGGTCTATGCCGCGCTCACCTTCAAGTACGTATTCGACTATCACGAGGAGGACATCTACTGGTGTACCGCCGACGTGGGCTGGGTCACCGGCCACTCCTACCTGGTCTACGGGCCGCTCGCCAACGGCGCCACCACCCTGATGTTCGAAGGGGTGCCCAACTATCCGGCCACCAATCGCATGAGCCAGGTGGTGGACAAGCACCAGGTCACCATCCTCTATACCGCCCCCACCGCGATCCGCGCGCTGATGGCCAAGGGCAAGGAGGCCATCGAAGGCACCTCCCGTACCAGCCTGCGCATCATGGGATCCGTGGGTGAACCCATCAACCCGGAAGCCTGGGAGTGGTACTACCGCACCATAGGCGACGAACGCTGCCCCATCGTCGATACCTGGTGGCAGACCGAGACCGGCGGCATCCTGATCACGCCGCTGCCCGGCGTGACCGCACTGAAACCCGGCTCCGCCACCCGCCCCTTCTTCGGGGTGCAGCCGGCCCTGGTGGACAACCTGGGCGAGCCGCTGGAAGGCGCCACCGAGGGCAACCTGGTCATCACCGACTCCTGGCCCGGCCAGATGCGCACCGTGTTCGGCGATCACGATCGCTTCGAGCAGACCTACTTCTCCACCTTCCCCGGCCGCTACTTCACCGGCGACGGTGCCCGTCGCGACGAGGATGGCTACTACTGGATCACCGGTCGGGTGGATGATGTACTGAACGTCTCCGGCCACCGTATGGGCACGGCAGAGATCGAGTCGGCCCTGGTGGCCCATCCGAAGATCGCCGAAGCGGCCGTGGTCGGCGTCCCCCACGAGATCAAGGGCCAGGGCATCTATGCCTATGTCACCCTGATCGCCGGGGAAGAGCCGAGCCGCGAGCTGCATAAAGAGGTCAAAGAGTGGGTGCGCAAGGAGATCGGCGCCATCGCCACCCCGGACGTGATCCACTGGGCCGAGGGGCTGCCCAAGACCCGCTCCGGCAAGATCATGCGCCGTATCCTTCGCAAGATCGCCACCGGCGAGACCGACAGCCTGGGGGATATCTCCACCCTGGCGGATCCGGGTGTCGTGGACAAGCTGATCCGCGAGAAGTCAGAAGCGGCTTAAGTCCACTTCCGCTTCCACAGCAGAGCCGGCCCAGTGCCGGCTTTGTTGCGTCTGGGGCTCATGCAGCAGAGGGAACGACGGCGCGGCAGGGAGCGGGAGGAGAAAGGCCAATAAATAGCCAGATGTAGAGATTAGACCAGTAAAATGCTGCTAATTTTCACGAAATCAATATAATTGCGAAATCTGTGTGCTAGGGCACACCGAATTGTGCAAAAATTGGCTAGATTTCTGGTTGTCCACAGATAGCTGATAGATAGCAGCATAATCATCGAGGATGTACTCAATATGTCGCAACATCACCGAATCCTTCTGCTCAACGGTCCCAACCTGAATCTGCTGGGCAAGCGGGAGCCGGGAATCTACGGCAGCAAGACGCTCGATGAGATCGTCGCCGATCTGGTGCACAGCGCCAGCGAACTCGGTGTCACCCTGGAACATCTGCAATCCAATGCCGAACACGAGCTGGTCGGCCGCATCCATCAGGCCATGGGTCAGGTGGATTTCATCATCATCAACCCGGCCGCCTTCACCCACACCAGCGTCGCCATTCGCGATGCCCTGCTGGGTGTGGCCATCCCCTTTATCGAGGTTCACCTGTCCAACGTCCATGCCAGGGAGCCCTTCCGTCATCACTCCTATCTGTCTGATGTCGCCAAAGGGGTGATCTGCGGGCTGGGTGCCGATGGCTACCAATTCGCTTTAACCGCGGCCGTGCATCAGTTGCGCGCGGCTTGATAATCACTTATCTGATAAAGAAGAAAGAGAATGCTAATGGATATCCGCAAAATCAAGAAGCTGATTGAACTGGTTGAAGAGTCCGGCATCGCCGAGCTGGAGATCTCCGAAGGGGAAGAGTCCGTTCGCATCAGCCGTAATTTCTCCGGCCAGGTTAGCGTTGCCCCGCAGATGATCATGCCGCAGGCCGCCGCTCCCGTTGCCGCCCCTGTTGCCGCTGCTCCGGCCGCTGCCGCAGCGCCCGCTGCCGATGCCGCCCCGAGCGGTCATCTGATGCGCTCCCCCATGGTGGGCTCCTTCTACCGCTCTTCCAGCCCGGAAGCCAAGCCGTTCGTGGAAGTCGGTCAGCACGTCAATGTCGGCGACACCCTGTGCATCGTCGAAGCCATGAAAATGATGAACCAAATCGAGTCTGACAAGGCCGGCGTGATCAAAGCGATCCTGGTTGAAAATGGTCAGGCAGTCGAATTCGACGAGCCGCTGTTCATCATCGAATAAGGGAAAATGCCACCCATGTTGGACAAAGTAGTCATCGCCAACCGCGGTGAAATTGCCCTGCGGATCCTGCGCGCCTGCAAAGAGCTCGGGATCAAGACAGTGGCCGTTCACTCCACTGCCGATCGGGAGCTCAAGCATGTGCTCCTGGCGGACGAAACCATCTGCATCGGCAAACCTGCCAGCGGTGAGTCCTACCTCAACGTGCCGGCCATCATCGCTGCCGCCGAGGTGACCGGTGCCGTCGCCATCCACCCGGGCTACGGCTTCCTCTCCGAGAACGCCGACTTTGCCGAAGTGGTCGAGAAATCCGGCTTCATCTTCATCGGCCCGCGCGCCGAGACCATTCGCCTGATGGGTGACAAGGTCTCCGCCATCGAGGCGATGAAGAAAGCGGGCGTGCCTTGCGTACCCGGCTCCGACGGTCCGGTGGACAACGATGCCAAGCGCAACGCCGCCATCGCCAAGCGCATAGGCTATCCGGTGATCATCAAGGCCGCCGGTGGCGGTGGTGGTCGCGGTATGCGCGTGGTGCGCAACGAGGCCGAGCTGGCTGCCGCCATCGCGCTGACCAAATCCGAAGCAGGCCAGTTCTTCAAGAACGACATGGTCTACATGGAGAAGTACCTGGAAAACCCGCGCCACATCGAGATCCAGGTGCTGGCTGACGGCCAGGGCACCGCCCTCTATCTGGGCGAGCGGGACTGCTCCATGCAGCGTCGCCACCAGAAGGTGGTGGAAGAGGCGCCGGCTCCCGGCATCACCGACGAGATGCGCAAGTTCATCGGCGAGCGCTGCGTGCGCGCCTGTCTCGAGATCGGCTACCGCGGTGCGGGTACCTTCGAGTTCCTGTACGAGAACGGCGAGTTCTATTTCATCGAGATGAACACCCGTATCCAGGTCGAGCACCCGGTCACCGAGATGGTCACCGGCGTCGACCTCATCAAGGAGCAGCTGCGCATCGCCGCCGGCCAGCCCCTGTCGATCACCCAGCAGGACATCCGTCTTCGTGGCCATGCCATCGAGTGCCGGATCAACGCCGAGGATCCGGCTACCTTCCTGCCCTCTCCCGGTCTCATCCAGCGCTTCCACGCGCCGGGCGGTCTGGGCGTGCGCTGGGAATCCCACATCTATGCGGGTTACAAGGTACCGCCTTACTACGACTCCATGATCGGCAAGCTGATCTGCTACGGCGAGAACCGTGACGTGGCCATCGCCCGCATGCGTCACGCCCTCGACGAGCTGGTGGTAGAAGGCATCAAGACCAACATCGCCCTGCAAAAAGAGATCATGAAGGACGAAAACTTCCAGCACGGTGGAACCAACATCCACTACCTGCACAAGAAGTTGGGTCTGTAAGGACGCCTTCGTCGGGAAAATGCGCGATCCACCCGGATCGGCAACGTAAAAAAGGGCCATGGCGACATGGCCCTTTTTTGTTATTCTTGCGCCCCGCTCACTTGTCGGAGGCCAAGGTGAACCGTTTTGCACTCGCCCGTCGTGAAGCAGCCCTCTGCCTGCTGCTCACCCTGCTTTATTTCATTGCCTGGTATGGCTCGGCCTATTTCATCCCGGAAGAGCTCGAGCTCTGGAACATGCCGCTCTGGTTTCTGCTCAGCTGCATCCTGATGCCGCTGCTGTTCATCGGCCTCTGCGCCCTCATGGTGGACCGCCTGTTCGTGGACATCCCCCTCGACTCTCCATCCCTCGATGACAAGGAGCCTCCCCGTGAATCTTGAGTTGCTGCTGCCGCTGGTGGTCTACCTGGTGCTGGTGCTGGGGGTGGGATTCTGGGCCAGCCGTCACCGGATCGGCGGCGACTTCGTGCAGGAGTACTTCATCGGCAACCGCAGCATGGGCGGCCTGGTGCTGGCTATGACGCTGGTGGCCACTTACACCTCCGCCTCGTCCTTTATCGGCGGGCCCGGGGCGGCCTACAAGGTCGGTCTTGGCTGGGTGCTGCTGGCGATGATCCAGCTACCCACCGTCTGGCTCACCCTGGGTGTCCTTGGCAAGAAGTTCGCCATCATCGCCCGCCGGGTAAATGCGGTGACCATCAACGACATGCTGTGGGCCCGCTACCAGAGCCGGGCCGTGGTGATCCTGGGCTCCGTCACCATCATCCTCGCCTTCATCGCGACCATGGTGGTGCAGTTCATCGGCGGCGCCCGCCTGCTGGAGGCGGCGACCGGCCTCTCCTACCAGCAAGGGCTGCTGCTGTTTGCCAGCTGCGTGCTGCTCTATACCGTCATCGGCGGTTTTCGCGCCGTGGTGATGACGGATGCGCTCCAGGGCATCGTCATGCTCATCGGCACCGGGGCCCTGCTGGCGGGGATCCTGGTGGCCGGTGACGGATTGCCAAACCTCATCCACCAGCTCAGGGAGATAGACCCCAAGCTGGTGAGCCCGCAAGGGGCCGGCGACATGCTGACCCAACCCTTCATGCTGAGCTTCTGGATCCTGGTCTGCGTCGGGGTGGTGGGGCTGCCCCATTCCGCCCTGCGCTGCTTCGGCTATCGCGACAGCAAGGCGCTGCACCGCGGCATTCTCATCGGCACCATCGTCTGCGCCTTGCTGATGTTCGGCATGCACCTGGCCGGGGCCCTCGGTCGCGCCATCCTGCCCGGCATGGACAGCCCGGACAAGATCATGCCCTCCCTCATGATGGAGGTGCTCCCTCCCTGGCTGGCCGGGGTCTTCCTCGCGGCTCCCATGGCGGCCATCATGTCCACCATCGACTCCCAGCTGATCCAGGCCTCGGCCACCCTGGTCAAGGATCTCTACCTCAACTACCTCAACCCGAGGCAGGAGAAGCTGGAGGTGCGCATCCCCCGGCTCTCCCTGCTCTGCACCCTGATCCTGGGTTCCCTGGTGCTGGTGGCGGCATTGCAGCCCCCCGAGATGATCATCTGGCTCAACCTGCTCGCCTTCGGCGGTCTGCAGGCGGTGTTCCTCTGGCCCCTGGTGCTCGGCCTCTACTGGTCCAGGGCCAACGGGCCCGGAGCCCTGGCCAGCATGGTCTGTGGCATCCTCTGCTATACCGCCCTGAGCCAGTGGGGGATCAAGCTGGCCGGCCTGCACGCCATCGTCCCGAGCCTGGGGCTGGGGCTTGTCGCCTTCGTGCTGGTCAGCCTGCTGACACCGGCCCCGGATCAGTCGGTTCGCCGATTGTTTGATCAAAATTAAGAAAGGGGGCGATAAAGCCCCCTCACCTATTCCCAAATGGGGGCATGCGGGTAAAATGTGCGCCAAGTCACAAAATTCAGTTCACCCATGCCCGCTACGAACGCCAGAAAGATCCTGACACAGTCCTTGCAACGGCTCGGCTATGCCCTGCTGCTGCCCGTCTCCATCCTGCCTCTGGCCGCCCTGCTCCATCGCCTCGGCCAGCCGGACGTGCTGGATCTCGCCGTACTCTCTCTCGCAGGCCAGGCCCTCTTCAGCCAGATGCCCCTCATCTATGCGGTGGCCATCGCCTTCGGCCTGAGCCGCCAGGGACAAGGGGCCCAGGCCCTGGCCGGGGCGGTCAACTTCCTGTTGCTCGGCTCGGCGCTCAACACCCTGGTGCCAGGGCTCCATGCAGACATGATCTGCGGCCTGCTGGCCGGCCTCACCACGGCGGTGGTCTGCTCATGGGCTCGCGGCCTGCGCCTGCCGGGCTGGCTGCGCCCCCTGCAGGAGGATTTGCCGGGCATGCTGCTCTCGGCCCTGGCCTGCCTGCTGCTGGTGATCCCCCTCTCCATCCTCTGGCCGTTGCTGGAGCAGGGCATCACCCTGCTCGCCTCCGACCTGCTTACCACCCCGATCGGCGCCTTCTGTTACGGCGTGCTGAACCGGCTGCTGATCCCGCTCGGTCTGCACCAGGTACTGGGCAGCCTCATGGGCCTGGGGGAGAGCAACCTGCAGGCCCTCTCCACCGCCCAGCCACTCCATGAGGGCTATGTGGCCGGCCTCTACCCCGTCATCATGTTCGGCCTGCCCGGTGCCTGCTTCGCCATCTGGCTTCATCGCCAGCGGATGCGGCAGGTGCCGCAGGGAGGCCTGCTGCTCACCCTGGCGCTCACCTCGGCGCTGGTGGGCATCACCGAGCCCATCGAGTTCCTGTTCGCCTTCACCGCCCCCTGGCTGTTCCTGGCCCACGCCCTGCTGACCGGGCTGTCGCTGGCCATCTGCAGCGCCCTCGGCATCCAGGTGGGCACTTACTTCTCGGCGGGCCTGCTGGACATGGTGCTGAGCTACTCCAGCGGCCATCACAGCTTCTGGCTCATCCCCCTTGGCATCCTGTTTTTCGTCCTCTATGCCCTGCTCTTCTCCCGGCTGCTGGAGCACACGCCCCTCAGCCTGCCGGGCAAGCCCATCGCCGAGGATCTGCCCCAGCTCGCCACCGTGGCCCCCACGGATCCCCAGATGCTGGCTATCCAGTACCTCAAGACGCTGGGGGGCATGGACAACCTGCAGGCCATGAACGTCTGCCTGACCCGTCTCAGCCTGCGGGTGCGGGAGATGGCGCTGGTGGATCAGTCCTGTCTGGCCAGGCTCGGCTGCCTCTCCTGGATCGTCCTGAACGAGCACCAGCTGGTGCTGGTCCTCGGCCCCAATGCCGGCCTCATAGAGGGTCAGATCCGCATGCTGGCGGAGCGCCAGTCGGTGCCCCTCGGCCTCGAACCCGGTCAGGCCCCCCTCGGCCAGCACCAGTGATCAGGCGAAGGGCAGGCGCTCGGCGACGAAGTCCATCAGGCTGCGCAAGGCGGGGGCCAGGTGCTCCCGACTCGGGTAGATGAGATAGAAGGGATTGGGAGGAATGGGGTGGTCTGGCAGCACCTTGTGCAGCTGCCCTGCCGCCAGCGCCTCCCGGCAGACGTGGGCCGGCAACAGGGCGATGCCCCCTTCGTGAAGCGCCAGCTCCCGCAGCGCCAGCAGGCTGTTGCTGAGGCAAGCCCCCCGGGGCCGCCATCCCCCCTCCTGCAGCGGCCACACCGGCAGCGATCCGTGCACCAGGCAGGCATGCCCGCCCAGATCCGCCACCTGCTGCGGCGTGCCGTGGCGCGCCAGGTAACCCGGGGCGGCCACCAGATGGCGCGCCACCTGACCGATGCGCCGACAGATGAGGCTGGAGTCTTTCAGGGGCGCCGCCCGCAGCGCCAGATCGTAACCCTCCCCCACCAGATCCAGCTGCTCGTCGCACAGGGTCAGCTCCAGCACCACCTCGGGATAGAGGGCGCGAAACTCCGCCAGGATCCGGCCGAGCAGCAGGGTGCCGGTGGCCTCGGGGGCGGTGATCCGCACCCGGCCTGCCGGGGCGGATCTCAGCCTGGCCATCGCCAGATTGGCGCTGCGGGCCAGGGTCAGCAGCCCCTGACAATGCTCCACATAGACCTCCCCCTGGGGCGTCAGACTCAGCCTGCGGGTGGTGCGCTGCAACAGGCGCACCCCGAGCCTGGACTCGAGGCGCGAGATCTTCTGGCTCACCGAGGACTTGGGCATGCCGAGCACCTCGGCCGCCCGGGTGAAGCTGCCCTGCTCGACCACGGTAGCGAACAGCCCCATCAATTCCAGTTCGATATTGTTCATCTATTCAAACAGTCTTTACCAATTACCCACCTTAATACGAATAATCAACCAGACTAGACTGGCTGGCAATCCTACCTGTTCCATTTGAAAGGAAATGCCATGAAAGCCATCGCCCTGACCCACTATCTGCCAAGCGATCACCCCCACTGCTTTATCGAGGTCAATCTAGCCGACCCGACGCCGGGCCCGCGCGACCTGCTGGTGCGGGTCAACGCCACCTCCATCAACCCGGTCGACACCAAGGTGCGTGCCCCCAAGGAGAAGGTGGAGAGCAGCCCCCGCGTGCTGGGCTGGGACGCCGTCGGTGACGTCGTTGCCGTCGGGAGCGAGGTGACCCTGTTCCAGGCCGGAGACAGGGTCTGGTATGCAGGCGACATCAGCCGCCCCGGCAGCAACAGCGCCCTGCAGCTGGTGGACGAGCGCATCGCCGCCCTCGCCCCCACCAGCCTGAGCGATGTGGAAGCCGCCGCCCTGCCGCTCACCGCCATCACCGCCTGGGAAACCCTGTTCGATCGCCTTGGCCTCACCCGCGAGAGCACAGGCAGGCTGCTCATCATCGGCGGGGCCGGCGGCGTCGGCTCCATCGCCATCCAGCTGGCCCGCCGGCTCACCGCCATGGAGGTGATCGCCACCGCTTCGCGCCCCGAAACCCGAGAGTGGTGCCTGGCCATGGGGGCGCACCAGGTCGTGAGCCACCACGACCTGCAGGCGGAGCTGGCCGCCATTGGCATCCGCCAGCTCGATGCCATCTTCTGCACCAATGCCACCGAGCAGCACTGGGGGGCCATGGCGAGCCTCATTCGCCCCTTCGGCCACATCTGCACCATCGCCGAGTCCAGCGAGCCCTGGGATCTGGCCCTGCTCAAGTCCAAGAGCGCCACCTTCAGCCAGGAGTTCATGTTCACCCGCTCCCTGTTCCAGACCCCGGACATGATCGAGCAGCACCACCTGCTCGGCCGGGTCGCCACCCTGGTGGAGGAAGGAGTGCTCAAGACCACCCTCACCAAGACGCTGCCCGCCCTGACCCCCGCCACCCTGGCAGAGGCCCATCGCGAGCTGGAGGCGGGCCGCATGATAGGCAAGCTGGTGATCGACATGAAAAATTTCGATCGCTGAGGCAACTCGCCCCACCCCCTTCCCCCCTCCTATTCCCTAATGGGTAAGAAAATGCACCATCATGGGGTGAAATCACCAGTGACAAGCCCCAACAGTGCACAGCCGCAGCAGGCCCTGCCCCCAGATGACGGGGCTTTCCCGGCAAAAACCATAAAAAAAGGGGCCATCCCGTTGGGATGGCCCTAAAAACCTGAACGTTGGGGTAACAATCACACACACATCCTTATGCAGGACATTCCTACCTTTGCAGATAACGTGCCAATTTCTTGTTTTTCTCGCCTGATCGCCGATATTTGCCGATTTTCCAAAAAAATAGCCACCCGAGGGTGGCTGAAAAAGATGACGGAACTTCATAGAGCAAAGCATTCAGCGGGAACAAGTTGCTTCCCGTCACCCAGTAAGGAATACATTAACCGTGCCAACTTGGCAGGGTTGCCTTCCTCTCCCCTGCCGCCACGGGCAAACCACGACAGCACAGGCCCATGATGGTAGAATCCCGCGGTTTCACATTTATGAAGAGTCGACGCCATGCCCTGGATACAAATTCGAATCAACGCCACCGCCAAGACGGCGGACAAGGTGAGCAACATGCTGCTGGGGCGTGGAGCCCAGGCGGTGACCTTTATGGATGCCAAGGATGTGCCCGTCTATGAACCCATGCCGGGCGAGACCCCGCTCTGGGGCGAGACCGAAGTAATGGGCCTGTTCGATGCCGAAACCGATCCGGCCCCCACCATTGCCTTCTTCCAGCAGATCTTCGGGGAAGACGTGGGCTACAAGGTGGAGCAGCTGGAGGACAAGGACTGGGTGCGCGAGTGGATGGATCACTTCCACCCCATGCAGTTCGGCGAGCGGCTCTGGATCTGCCCGAGCTGGCGCGACGTACCGGACCCCGAGGCGGTCAACGTCATGCTGGATCCGGGCCTGGCCTTCGGTACCGGTACCCACCCCACCACGGCGCTCTGCCTGCAGTGGCTGGACGGGCTGGATCTGACCGGCAAGACAGTGGTCGACTTTGGCTGCGGCTCCGGCATCCTCGGCATCGCGGCACTGAAACTCGGGGCCGCCCGGGTCATCGGCATCGACATCGATCCCCAGGCCATCCAGGCGAGCCGTGACAACGCGATGCGCAATGGCGTCGCCGATCAGATCGAGCTCTACCTGCCGGCGGATCAGCCGCAAGATGTCGAAGCGGACGTGGTGGTGGCCAACATCCTGGCAGGCCCGCTGCGGGAACTCGCCCCGCTCATCGCAGGCCACGGCAAGGCGGGCAGCCTGATGGCCCTCTCCGGCGTGCTGGAGAGCCAGGCGCCGGAGCTGGAGATCATCTACGGCCAGTGGTTCGAGATGGACCCGACCGCAGTGAAAGAGGAGTGGTGCCGCCTCTCCGGTCGCAAGCACGGTTAAGCAGACATCTCCCGTCCCGCCTCCAGCACGACGGATGACAACAAGGGCACCCCAGGGTGCCCTTGTTGTTTCTGCCAGCCCGTTTCCCCCATCTTACTGCGCACTCTCTCTGTGCTCCCCCAGCCTCCCCATCCAGGCATGCAGCCACCAGCCGGGCATAGTGGTGCCGCTGCACCACAATGACGCAATGGCTGTGCGGCGGCCTTCAGCATGGATGCCATACAACCACTTGAAAAGTAATGACATAGCGTGCCATGTGGCTGAGTGGTATGCCCCTTGCAAACCCGCTCTTCAGAGACTTTCACCTTTGAATGTCATTTGGAGAAGCGTATGCAGCATCAGGATTGTGCAAAACCGGCACTGAAACGGACTCTGGGGGCTTTCCAGCTGTGGGGGATCGCCGTGGGGCTGGTGATCTCGGGGGAATATTTCGGCTGGAGCTACGGCTGGGCGCAGGCGGGCACCATGGGCTTTCTGGTCACCTCTTTGCTGGTGGCCGCCATGTACACGGCCTTCATCTTCAGCTTCACCGAGCTGACCACCTCCATCCCCCATGCGGGGGGGCCCTTTGCCTATGCCTACCGCGCCTTTGGCCCGGTCGGGGGATACATCGCAGGCTTTGCCACCCTGATCGAGTTCGTGTTCGCCCCGCCCGCCATCGCCATGGCGATCGGCGCCTACCTCAATGTGCAGTTCCCGGCCATCGATCCCAAGTGGGTGGCGGTGAGCGCCTATCTCGTCTTCATGACCCTCAATCTCATCGGAGTGGGTATCGCCGCCACCTTCGAGTTGCTGGTCACCCTGCTCGCCATCTTCGAGCTGCTGGTCTTCATGGGGGTGGTCAGCCCGGGCTTCAGCGCCAGCAACTTCATGCTCAACGGCTGGGCGGGTCAACAGGAGTTCAGCCTCGGCGCCGTCTCCGGCATCTTTGCCGCCATTCCATTCGCCATCTGGTTCTTCCTCGCCATTGAAGGAGCCGCCATGGCGGCCGAAGAGGCCAAGGAACCGAAGAAGACCATCCCGAAGGCGTTCATCGGGGGCATCCTCACCCTGGTCGTACTGGCCATGGGGGTCATGGTGTTTGCCGGGGGCGTCGGCGACTGGCGCCAGCTCGCCAACATCAACGACCCCCTGCCACAGGCCATGAAGATGATCGTGGGCGAGAGCAGCGGCTGGCTGCACATGCTGGTCTGGCTGGGGCTGTTCGGCCTCATCGCCTCCTTCCACGGCATCATCATGGGCTATTCCCGCCAGATCTTTGCCCTGGCCCGGGCCGGCTATCTGCCTGCCGCGCTGGCCTCGGTCAATCCGCGCTTCCAGACCCCGCACTGGGCCATCCTGGCCGGCGGCGTGGTGGGGATCCTTGCGATCTTCTCCGATTCGCTGATCGTCATCGGCGGGCTCTCCCTCACGGCCAACATAGTGACCATGGCGGTGTTTGGCGCCATCGTCATGTACATCATCTCGATGGCCGCCCTGTTCAAGCTGCGCCGCACCGAGCCTGCACTGCAGCGCCCGTTCAAGGCCCCGCTCTATCCCTTTGCTCCGGCACTCGCGCTGGGACTGGCTATCCTCTGTCTGGTGGCCATGGTCTATTACAACGGCCTGCTGGCCCTGATCTTCGGCGGCCTGATGCTGGCGGGATACGCCTACTTCCGTCTGACCCATGACGAAGCGCTCGCCGCCAGCGATGGCGAGCTGGTCAAGGCTGGTTGATACCCGCCCCGTTTGCCCGAAGCGCACAGCGTCAGCGAAGGCACTGTGCGCTTGCGGTCCACCATGAATCGACGAGAACACCCATGTATCGCACCCACCTCTCTCACCACAGCTATCAGTTTCCCGATCTGCGCACCCTCATGGCCAAGGCCACGCCAGCCCGCTCCGGCGACTATCTGGCCGGCGTCGCCGCCGGCAGCGCCGAGGAGCGGATGGCCGCCAGGATGGCGCTGGCGGATCTCCCCCTCAAGACCTTCCTCAACGAGGCTCTGATCCCCTATGAACAGGACGAGGTGACCCGCCTCATCATCGACAACCATGACAGCGCCACCTTTGCCCCCATCAGCCACCTGACGGTGGGGGATTTTCGCAACTGGCTGCTGTCGGAGGCGGCCAACAGCCAGACCCTGGCGCGCGTGGCCCCCGGCATCACGCCCGAGATGGCCGCCGCCGTCAGCAAGCTGATGCGCAATCAGGATCTGATCCTGGTCGCCAGAAAGTGCCGGGTCGTCACCGCCTTTCGCAACACCATAGGGTTGCCCGGCCGGCTCAGCGTGCGGCTGCAGCCGAACCACCCCACGGACGATCCCCAGGGCATTGCCGCCGCCATGCTCGATGGCCTCCTGTACGGTGCCGGGGATGCGGTGGTCGGCATCAACCCGGCCAGCGACAACCTGCCGGTCCTGGCCAGCCTGAACCAGATGCTCGACGAGGTGATCCAGCGTTTCGCTATCCCCACCCAATCCTGCATCCTGACCCATGTCACCAACACCCTGCAGCTCATCGAGCGCAATGTGCCCGTGGATCTGGTGTTCCAGTCCATCGCCGGCACCGAAGCGGCCAACCGGGGCTTCGGCATCGATCTGGCCCTGCTGCAGGAGGCCCATGACGCGGCCCTCGGCCTGGGACGGGGCACCCTGGGCAACAACGTCATGTACTTCGAGACGGGCCAGGGCAGCTGCCTCTCGGCCAATGCCCACCACGGGCTGGATCAGCAGACCTGCGAGGCGAGGGCCTACGGGGTGGCTCGCCACTTCAAGCCGTTGCTGTGCAATACCGTCGTGGGCTTCATCGGGCCGGAATACCTCTATGACGGCAAGCAGATCATCCGCGCCGGGTTGGAGGATCACTTCTGCGGCAAGCTGCTGGGGGTGCCGCTCGGCTGTGACGTCTGCTACACCAACCATGCCGAAGCGGATCAGGACGATATGGATACCCTGCTTACCCTGCTGGCCACCGCCGGCCTCACCTTCCTCATCGGTGTCCCCGGTGCCGACGACATCATGCTCAACTACCAGAGCACCTCGTTTCACGACGCCCTCTACATCCGCGAGCTGCTCGGCCTCAAGCACGCACCTGAATTTGCCGACTGGCTGGTGCGCATGCAGCTCACCAACCCGGATGGCCAGCTGCTCGATGCCGGCCTGCGCCACCCGCTGCTGACCACCTTGGGCCCCCGTGGCAAGGTGGCCTGAATGAGCAAGGAGCCCCATGACATGAGCGACATCGTGCACTTGAACCCCTGGCTTGAGCTAAAGCGCTACACCTCGGCCCGCATCGCCCTGGGACGCACCGGCGTCAGCCTGCCCACGGAGGCGTTGCTGGCCTTTGGCCTGGCCCACGCCCAGGCCCGGGATGCGGTACACCAACCACTGGACGTCGCCCGGCTGACTCAGGCTCTCGAGTCCGCAGGGCACCGGGTGCTGGCGGTGCACAGCGCCGCCAGCACCCGGGAGGAGTATCTGCGCCGCCCCGATCTGGGCCGGCGCCTGGACGACGCCAGTCGCTGCCTGCTGAGCCAACTGCCGCAGAGCGAGGTCGATCTCGCCATCGTGCTGGGAGATGGTCTCTCCTCCACCGCCCTGCACCAGAATGCCCTGCCCTTTGTCGAGTCCCTGCAATCCCATCTCAGGCGCCTGGGGCTGACCTGCGCCCCGCTGGTCATGGCCAGCCAGGCCAGGGTGGCACTGGGGGACGAGGTGGGCGAGCTGCTGGGAGCCCGTGCCGTGCTGGTGATGATTGGCGAGCGCCCCGGCCTATCCTCACCCGACAGCCTGGGGCTCTATCTGACCTGGCAGCCCAGGGTCGGACGCATGGACTCCGAGCGCAACTGCATCTCCAACGTGCGGCCGGCAGGCCTGGATTTCCCCCAGGCGGCGCACAAGCTGGCCTGGTTGCTGGAACAGGCCTTCAGCCGCCGCCTGACCGGGGTCGCCCTCAAGGATGAGAGCGGCGAACTCTCCCAGCTGATCGAGCACGACGCGGCCCTGCCCGCTTCTCGCCCCACCTGATCATCCGGACGGGCCCACCCGGGCTCGTCCACGGTGAGATTCCAATCTGAACCACTTGAATCTTGATACGGCTGCAGGCATCGTCATCCAGCCATCGGCGACTCTCGCCAGCGCCCAGCCAAGGGCACGCAATGACTGGAAACTGGAGGATAAAAATGAAGATCGCCATTCTGGATGACTATCAGGATCAGGTGCGCCACCTCCCCTGCTTTGCCCTGCTGGCGGGGCACGACGTTCGCATTCTCAACCAGGGCGAGCCCGATGCTGCGCGCCTCGCCGCCCGCCTGGAAGGGGTAGAGGCCCTGGTGCTGATCCGCGAGCGCACCCGCATCGACGAGACCCTGCTCAGGCGCCTCCCCTCCCTTCGCCTCATCAGCCAGACAGGCAAGGTCAGCCAGCATATCGACCCCCTCCTGTGCCAGCGCCACGGCGTGGCCGTTGCCGAGGGCGTCGGCAGCCCGGTGGCACCGGCCGAGCTCTGCTGGGCCCTCATCATGGCGGCCTCCCGCCACCTTCCGGCCTACAGCCATGCCCTCGCCCAGGGACAGTGGCAGCAATCCGGCGCGCTGGGTCTTGGCCGCACCCTGCAGGGGCTGACCCTGAGCATCTGGGGCTATGGCAAGATTGGCAGGCTGGTGGCCGGCTACGGCCGGGCCTTTGGCATGTCGGTGCTGGTATGGGGCAGTGACGCCTCCCGCCGGCAGGCCGAGCAGGATGGCCATGCCAGCGCTCCCGACAAGGATGCCTTCTTCCGCCAAGCCGACGTCCTCTCCCTGCACCTGCGCCTCGGTGAGGCGACCCGCGGCTGCGTGACCCGGGCCGATCTCGCACAGATGAAGGGGGACTCTCTGCTGGTCAATGTGAGCCGGGCGGAGCTTATCGAGCCGGGCGCCTTGTATGCGGCGCTGAGCGCCAACCCGAGCCGGCGGGCGGCAGTCGACGTGTTCGACGCCGAGCCCGCCACGCCGGACAACGAGCCCCTGCTGGGGTTGCCCAACGTGGTGGCCACGCCGCACCTGGGCTATGTGGAGCGCAGCAGCTACGAGCTCTACTTTCGTGCCGCCTTTGAAAACCTGGTTGCCTTTGCCGAGGGCAGACCGACCAATCTGGTGCTGCCCGTGACAGGCGGCTGACCAGGTTATCCGGCGGCCCGGCCGCCAAGCTGCAGCACCAGACCGACAAGGAGCCCCCATGACCGAATACGAGAAGATGATCGCCAGCCAGCCTTACAACTGCATGGCGCCGAAGCTGGATCTCTTGCGCCGGGAGACGGCGCGCCTCTACCGCCGCTTCAACCGCAGCGACGAGGAGGATGAGCAGCTGGCGCTGCTGCGGGAGATCGTCGGCGAGCTGGCGGAGGGAGCCTTCATCTGCCCGCCCCTCTACTGCACCTATGGTCGCCACATCCACCTTGGCCAGGGCTCCTACATCAACATGGGGGCCACCCTGCTGGACAATGCGCCGATCCGCATCGGCGCCGGGGTCATGATAGGACCCAACGTGCAGATCTACACCGCCGCCCACGCCCTGGAGGCCGATGAGCGCCTGCTGGGGGTGGAGACGGCGCTGCCGGTCACCATCGAAGACAGGGTCTGGATCGGGGGCGGGGCCATACTGCTGCCGGGGGTGACTATAGGGCGGGAGGCGATCGTCGGCGCGGGGGCCGTGGTCAGCAAGGACGTGCCGGCCGGCGCCCGGGTGGTGGGCAACCCGGCCCGGATACTGCCCGCCAAGGCGGCCGCTGAGCCCGGGCTCCCCACCGAGCCGCGCCAATAAAAATGAAGCCCAATGCCATCAAGACCATGATGGCCTGTAAAAAGGTGGGTTTGCCGATCCTAAAGAGTTGAGGGTACCAATACCTGAGAAGCGCGGATAAAAATGAAGCCCAATGTCATCAAAACCATGATGACCTGTAAAAAGGTGACCTTTCCGGTCCTAGGAGGTTGAGGGTACCGGTACCTAAAAAACGCCCAAAAAAATGAAGCTCAATGTCATCAAAACCATGATGACCTGTAAAAAGGTGACCTTTCCGGTCCTAAGAGGTTGAGGGTACCGGTACCTAAAAAATGCCCAAAAAAATGAAGCCCAATGTCATCAAGACGTTGGGCTGTAAAAAGGTGCTACGGAATTGCGACTCTCATCGCAGAAAATTAGAAGGGATCCCCTTCTAAACTGGCAGTGGGATAATAAAGGGGCGCAAACGTTTTACATAGCGTAATCCACCAGGATTGAGAAGAACCTCTCACTATTTAAAAAATGTCCGGCTAATCCCCACTCCCCTCTTGGCAAGCGCCCATTTATCAGTACAGCCTGATGGAACTATCAGAAAACAAGAAAGCCCTGAATAATCAGGGCTTTCTTTTCATTTTTATGGCTCAGAAGCGGCGCACGAAGTCCGCCATCGGCAGCTCGCGCAGCTTGCGAGCCTCCAGCATGGGGGTACCGAGGTAGAGGAAGCCCACCAGCTGATCCTCCGGTGCCAGCCCCAGTCCGGCGTTGATCCCCGCATCGAAGATAAACCAGCCGGAGCGCCAGATGCCGTTGAAGCCCTGGGCCTGGGCCGCCATCTGCATCGCCATCAGAGCACAACCGGCGGAGAGCTCCTGCTCCAGTTTCGGCACCTTGGGGTGCGCCTGATACCGGGTCGCGACCGCGATGACCAGAGGCGCACGCAGGGGGGCAGTCCGGGACTTCTCGACGCTGTCCTCATCCTCCCCACGGGCACGGGCGGCGTCGGCCAGCAGGGTGCCCAGGCGCTCGCGCCCCTCCCCTTCAAACAGGATGAACTGCCAGGGGGTCAGGGTGCCGTGATCCGGCGCACGCAGCCCCGCCTTCAGGATATTGTCCAGTACCTCGCCGCTCGGCGCCGGCTCGGTCAGGCGGCCACAGGAGTGGCGGTTGAGCAGTAGCGTCAGTGCATCCATTCGATGCTCCTTCTTGGTCGTGAGGGGCGGTATCGCCCCTGTCTATGGGGTCAGAACGGCTTGGAGAGATTGATGCGCCACTCCCAGATGTTGAGCCCATCCTGCCCTATGCTGGTGTACCCGGCACTGGTGGTCAGGGTGGCCTCGCTGCCGATCAGGGTGCGCACGCCCAATCGTACCGTCCCGCTGAGGGGATCGGTACGCGCCGAGCTGAGATCGCCCGTCAGGATATAGCCATCGTTCGGCCGTTCAAAGCCATAATCCAGCCCCAGCTCACCGTAAGGCATCAGCGGCCGGCCCTGGCGGGTGTAATAGACGCGGCTGAATTCGACCGTGCCCGTCAGGTTGCCCTGATTGTCACTGTCGCTGTCCCGCGCCAGCCGCACCGCCAGCCCTCGGTAATCCCCCTCCATCCGGTATCCGTCGCTGCGGTCATGGCTGTAATTGATGGCCAGCCGCGGGCGCACCGACGTCTCGGACCAGAAGTACTGGCCGGTGGCCCCCAGGCTGCCGCCAAGGGAGGTCGACCCATAATCGCCGGAGAGGAAGAGCAGCTCCTGGGTATTGTCCATCCAGCCGTAGACCAGGCTGCCGTCCAGCATCCAGCTCTCCGACAGCGGGTACGCCAGATAGGGGCCCAGGTTGTATCCCCCGGCCGCCAGCTGCATGCCGCCATTGAAAGCGTCCACCCTGCTGTCGACCCGGGAGACGCTGAAGCCGAGGATGAGGCGGTTATCCAGCCGGGTGTCCGCCCCCAGGCTGAACACATTGGTCGAGCCCGAGATGTCGAGCCCGTGGCGGTGATCCGAGATGTCGTAGTAGACCTCATCCGCCCAGAGGTTCCAGCGCCGCTCTGCCGGTTGCACGGCGGCAGGCGGCTCTTGGGCCGCTACCTGACCCGCTGCCAGTTCGGCCCGGCTGAAGGGGCAATCCGGATAGTGATCCCGCTGCTCTGCGGGCAGGCTATCCCGCTCGTCCGGCATCACGCACAGGGTGCGCTCGTCGAGAGCCCGCTCGCTCGCTTGCTGCCCTGCCGTCACCCGACCCGGCAAGACCGCCGGCGGCTCAACCCTGCCCGGCAGCCTGATAGCGGGCCTCTCCCCCAGGGGCGGCCTCGTCGGCATCATCCCCTGGGGCGGCACCGTGCCGATGGGTGGCTGTGTTCCCCCCGGCCGCTCGGGTAACAGACCGCCCGGCCTTGTCGGCATCATCCCCTGGGGCGGCACGGCGCCGATGGGCGGCTGTGTTCCCCCCGGTCGATCGGGCAACAGACTGCCCGGCCTTGTCGGCATCGTCCCCTGGGGCGGCACAGTGCCGATGGGCGGCTGTGTCCCCCCCGGTCGATCGGGTAGCAGACTGCCCGGCCTCGTCGGCATCACCCCCTGG
>NZ_JAGKRG010000005.1:0-137471 GCF_017939565.1 Aeromonas sp. SrichE-2G | reverse complement strand
TCCCCGGCCTTGTCGGCATCATCCCCTGGGGCGGCACGGCGCCGATGGGCGGTTGTGTTCCACCCGGTCGATCGGGTAGCAGACTGCCCGGCCTTGTCGGCATCATCCCCTGGGGTGGCACGGCGCCAGTGGGCGGCTGTGTTCCACCCGGTCGATCGGGCAACAGACTGCCCGGCCGGGTCGGCATCACCCCCTGAGGTGGCACTGTACCGATCGGCGGCTGCACTCCACCCGGCCTAGTCGGCATCACGCCCTGAGGTGGCACAGTACCGATCGGCGGCTGTGTTCCACCCGGTCGATTGGGTAACAACGTCCCCGGCCGGGTCGGCATCACCCCCTGGGGTGGCACGGCGCCGATGGGCGGCTGTGTTCCACCCGGCCGATCGGGCAACAGACTGCCCGGCCTCGTCGGCATCATGCCTTGGGGGGGCAGGATAGGCCCGGAGGGCGGGGTGAAGTGATCCGGGAAGGTGAAATGACCAGGCTGCTGGTTATCCGTATCGAGCAAGACCCGCTTGCCGCTCCCGTCGTCATAGGCATACAGCTTGTGCGTCCCCCCGTTCTGGACTTCGGGGGAGAGGGTCAGGTGCAACCCCCTCCTGTCTTGCTGCCAGCTGTCGTAGATCTGGTTCTGCTTGGCGGATTCGACCTCGAACTGGCCGGGAGAGATGGCGGACAGCCAGACGGAGTGCTGCTGATCGGCGGTCCAGCCGAGAAAGACGAGACGCCCCGCCGGATCGGCGGCGGCGTTGGTGCCGTACAGGCTCATCGCCATGCTCCAGGCGACAAGGCTCAAGGGGCAACCCGGCCCCCGGGGCAGCATCCGTGATTTAGCTAGGCTCATGTGGTTTCCTTACCGAACACGCATCTATCCAGCACCCGACCATGCCCCCCATTGAGGGACAAAGATGGCCGATGGCCGAAACGCTGGGCCCCGTACACCCTAACCGGCTGGCCCCCGACAATGCGGCCCACTCCTGGCCGACAAGGTGTTGATAACACAAATACAACCATAGGCTCCCCGGTGAAACCACCTGCCGGGCGCAAGACAAGAAAAGGGACCCGAGGGTCCCTTCGTTGCACTATGCACCAGTCTAGATGACGGCAGCCAGCTCGGCCCCCTGGCGGATCGCCCGCTTGGCATCCAGCTCGGCGGCCACGTCCGCCCCGCCGATGATGTGCACCGGCTTGCCCGCCGCCTGCAGGCCGGCCTGCAACTCCTTGAGGGGCTCCTGCCCGGCACAGATGATCACCTGATCCACCGGCAGGCACTGTTTGGCCTCACCCACCTGGATGTGCAGCCCCTGGTCGTCGATACGCAGGTACTGCACGCCGGAGAGCATCTGCACCTTGCGGTTCTTCAGCACGGTGCGGTGGATCCAGCCTGTGGTCTTGCCAAGGCCGTCGCCCACCTTGCTCTCCTTGCGCTGCAGCAGCCAGATCTGGCGCTCGGGGGCGTCGATCTCGGGTGCCGTCAGGCCACCTCGCCCGGCAAGCTGCCGGTCGATGCCCCACTCCTTGAGCCAGTGGTCACGATGGTGTTCGGCATCCAGCGTCCCTCTCTTCTCCACCAGGTACTCGGCCACGTCGAAGCCGATACCGCCGGCACCGATCACCGCCACCTTCTCCCCCACCGGCTTGTGATCCCGCAGCACGTCCAGGTAGCTCAGTACCTTGGGATGCTCGATGCCCGGAATGTTGGGGGTACGCGGGCGAATGCCGGTGGCGAGGATCACCTCGTCAAAGCCGCCGCCCAAGAGGCTCTCGGCGCTCTGGCGCTGGCCGAGATAAAGCTCGACGCCACACTTCTCCAGCCGCTTGGCAAAGTAGCGCAGGGTTTCGTGAAACTCCTCCTTGCCCGGGATCTGCTTGGCGAAGTTGAACTGGCCGCCTATCTCGCTCGCCTGATCGAACAGGCTCACCTGATGGCCGCGCTCGGCGGCATAGCAGGCAAACGCCAGGCCCGCAGGGCCCGCCCCCACCACCGCCAGCTTCTTGGGCTGGGGCACCCGGCCGAAGGTGAGCTCGGTCTCGAAACAGGCGCGGGGATTGACCAGGCAGGAGGCGCGCTTCTGCTTGAAGATGTGGTCGAGGCAGGCCTGGTTACAGGCGATGCAGGTGTTGATCTCGTCCGCCCTGTCTTCCGCCGCCTTGATGACGAACTCGGGGTCCGCCAGGAAGGGGCGCGCCATCGAGACCATGTCCGCGTCCCCCTGCGCCAGAATACGCTCGGCGACCTCCGGGGTGTTGATGCGGTTGGTGGTGATAAGCGGCACCTTGAGGTGCTTTTTCAGCTCCGCCGTCACCCAGCTGAAGGCGCCGCGCGGCACGCTGGTGGCGATGGTGGGGACCCGTGCCTCGTGCCAGCCGATGCCGGTGTTGATCAGGGTTACCCCTACCTGCTCCAGCGCCTTGCCGAGCGCAATCACCTCTTCCAGGGTGGAGCCCTGCTCCACCAGATCCAGCATGGAGAGGCGGAAGATGATGATGAAATCCGGGCCGACCCGCTCGCGGATGGCGCGCACGATTTCCACCGGGAAGCGCATGCGGTTGTCGGCACTGCCACCCCAGCCATCGGTACGCTTGTTGGTGCGCTCGCAGATGAACTGGTTGATGAGATAGCCTTCCGAGCCCATCACCTCGACCCCGTCATAACCTGCCGCCCTGGCGAGCGTTGCGGTGGCGGCGAAGTCGCGGATGGTGCCGCGGATCTGCCGCTCGCTCATGGCACGCGGCTTGAATGGGGAGATGGGAGCCTTGAGGGGGCTCGGCGCTAGGCTGAAGGGGTGATAGGCGTAACGCCCTGCGTGCAGGATCTGCAGCGCTATCTTGCCCCCCTCCCGATGCACGGCTTCGGTCACCTTCCTGTGCTTGGCGACCTGCCAGGGGAAGCTCAGCTGGGAGCCGTGGGGAACCAGGCGCCCACGCAGGTTGGGAGCGATACCGCCGGTGACAATGAGGCCGACGCCACCGCGGGCCCGCTCACCATAGAAGGCGGCCAGCTTGTCAAAGCCCCCCTTCTCCTCTTCGAGGCCGGTGTGCATGGACCCCATCAATACCCGGTTCTTGAGCTGGGTAAAGCCGAGGTCGAGGGGGGCCAGCAGGGCAGGATAACGGCTCATCATGAACTCCTTGTCGAAACCTGTGAGTACTGCGCCATCCATCTCTCACGACACAGGGGGAGGGTCACACCCGGGTCGAGAAAAATGAGCGGGATGGGGCAAGGGCTCACAGTGTCTCCAGTTAATTTTTTGTTATCAAATTGGAGCTAGAGTAAAGAATCAAAAATTCTTTTTCAAACAAATGTTTGGACATTTTTTCGGCGAACAGCCGTATTCCGAAGGCGCAGGGGGTGATAGTCCCCAAGGGGAAATGGCAATTGGCGCCGCAACTGGTTAATAATGCCTTTCTCTACCCATTAACAGGGCGACAACGCGGCTATGTCTATTTTCAAAGGTCTGGGGTGGCTCTTTCGCAGCCTCTGGCGCCTGCTCAACTTTACCCGATTGATGCTGGTCAACCTGCTGTTTCTGCTCATCGTGCTGGTCATCGTCTTCAGCATCAACCAGAACGAGGCCCCCAGTACGCCCATCGAGGGTGCCCTCACCCTCAATCTCGCTGGCGTGCTGGTGGAACAGCGCACCCAGGCCGACCCCACGGTGCAACTGCTCAAACAGATCGACAAGAGCGACGATCAGCCCAGCGAGATCGTCCTGTCCGATCTGCTGTGGGCCATCAGGAGCGCCGGGGATGACGATCGCATCAAGGCGCTGGTGATCAAGCCCCAGGGCTTGCAGGGGGCCAGCCTCTCCAAGCTGCAGGAAGTGGCGAGCGCCATCGACGACTTCAAGGAGAGCGGCAAACCCGTCATCGCCATGGCCGACTACTACGGTCAGGGGGCCTACCTGCTCGCTGCCCACGCCGATCACGTGCTGCTCAACCAGAGTGGTGCCGTGCTGATCGAAGGGCTCGGCGTCTACCAGACCTACTTCAAGTCGGCGCTGGAGAAGCTCAACGTCACCCCCCATGTGTTCAAGGTCGGCACTTACAAATCCTTCGTCGAGCCCTACACCCGGGACGAGATGTCCCCCGAGAGCAAGGAGGCGAACCAGCGCTGGCTGGATCAGCTGTGGCAATCCTATGTGACCGACGTGGCCGAGCAGCGGGAGATCGAGCCCGATGCCGTCGCGCCGAACAAGGACCGCTTCCTCGAACTGCTGCGCAAGGCCGGTGGCAATGCCGCCAACTACGCCCTCGACAACGGTCTGGTGGACCAGCTCGCCACCCGTGACGAGATGACCCAGGCGGTGATCAAGGAAGTGGGCGAGGCCGAGGATCACGGCTGGAAAGGGGTGGGTCTGAAAGAGTATCTGGCCGCCATTCCGGAGCAGTATCCCCAGAGCGGCAAGGATGAGGTGGGTCTGATCCTCGCCAGCGGTGCCATCATGGACGGGGTTCAGCCCGCCGGCACCATAGGCGGCGACAGCCTCTCCGATCTGCTGGCCGAGGCCCGCCGCGACGACCAGGTGAAGGCCGTGGTACTGCGGGTCGACAGCCCGGGGGGCAGCGCCTTCGCCGCCGAGCAGATCCGCGCCGAGCTGCTGGCCCTGAAGCAGGCGGGCAAGCCTGTGGTCATCTCCATGGGCAGCTACGCCGCCTCGGGGGGCTACTGGATCTCCGCCGACGCGGACAAGATCTTCGCCTCCCCCACCACCCTCACGGGCTCCATCGGGGTGTTCGGCATGTTCGCCACCATCGAGAAGGCACTCTCCCAGTACGGGGTGCACACCGACGGCGTCGGCACCACGGACTTCGTGGGGGTCGGCCTGACCCGGGCCCTGCCGGAACACGTGGGCGAGGCCATCCAGCTCAGCGTGGAAGACACCTACCAGCGCTTCGTCGGCCTGGTGGGCAAGGGCCGTGGCCTGAGCCCGGAAGAGGCGGAGAAAGCCGCCGAAGGCCGGGTCTGGACCGGGCAGGATGCCAAGGAGCTGGGGCTGGTGGACGAGTTCGGCAACCTGGACGACGCCCTCAAGGCGGCCGCCGAGCTGGCCGACCTCAAGAGCTGGCAGGTCACCCCCATAGCACCGGAAGAGTCTGCCCGGGACAAGTTCCTGCGCGAGCTGTTCGACAGCAGTGCCCGCATTCTGGCCCCGCACCTGCAGAGCTGGCTGCCCGCCGGGCTCGGCAAGACGCTGCTGGAGATGAACCGCACGCTGGATCCCCTCACCCGCTTCAACGATCCGCAAGGCACCTATGCCTTCTGCCCGGTCTGTGTCCAGTGACGTGACTCCCCATAAAAAAAACCGCCCCCGGGCGGTTTTTTTTTATGGGCGAAGAGAAGAAAGCCTCAGGCCAGCAGGCCGGATTCATGCCAGCGGTGCAGCTCGGCCAGCACCCGGGTCTCCCGCACCGTCCACTGGGGGCAGGGGCCGGCCAGCTGGGTCTTGTTGGTCTGCAGCGCGTCATCCAGCGCAAACCAGCCCGGCGAGAAGCCGAGGCGGATCTCATAAGGCTGGGGGCGCGGCTCGCTCCACCCCTCCCCCACCTGGCAGAGGTAATAGGAGGAGCGAATGCAGTAGGCGTCGTAGTCCGGCTCCCGGGCGGCGCGGTACTCCCGCGTCTGCCCGATCAGAGGGCCCACCGCCAGCAGCTCGGCGCCACACTCCTCCAGCAGCTCCCGGGCCAGGGCGGTGCCATGGCACTCCCCCGCCTCGACACCACCACCGGGGAACATGAGATCGCCGTTGACGCGGGAGTGCACCAGCAGCAGCCGGTCACCGCGCAGCACCACGGCTCTCACCGTGCTGCGCTCAAGCACCCGACCCTCGCAGTGGATCTGGCCGTGCACGAGACGAATGTCGAAGGGGTCGGCCCATTTGGGGGTCGCAGACAGGGACGGGATCATGGGGTGCGGTAGGTCCCTTGTTTGAGCGCGTCGACGATGACGGCAGCCTGTTCGTCCAGCCGTTCCTGCTCTGCCTTGCCGATGGCGTGGTAGATGCCGAGCCGCACGGAGGAGACCTCTTGCTGCTCCTGGAAGGATTCGCTCACCTTGCCCCACAGGTAGGCCTGCTCAAACCCCTTCTGCCCCATGTAGAGGGTACTGAGGGCCGTGAGGATGCGGCTGTTCACCTGCTCCCCTTCCCGGTAGAGGGAGAGGGCGTGGTGCATCAGGGCGATGGCTTTTTGGGGCTCGTGCTTGGCGTAAATGCCCCCAAGCGCCAGCTGCAGCTCGGGCTCCTCGAGGGCCGGGGTCCCTTCCAGCGCCATGAAGCTGGCGCGGGCCTGGGGGTTGGTGTTGTTGGTCCAGTGCCACAGCAGCAGGTAGGGATCCCGGGAGCCACGGGTCTGGGCATCCAGCTGCTCCAGCTGGCTGCCAGCCGCCAGCATTCCCTCCACCCTGGGACTCTTCTGCTCGCGAGCCCGCTTGTATTCGATGTTGGTGGAGTGTTCGGCACAGTGCAGGTAGCGCTCCAGGCCGCGCATCAACTCGTACTTGCGCCTGTCCGTCTCCTCCGTCTGCAGGTAGTAGCGGGCGCGGATGACGTCGCTGCGCTCATAACGACACCAGCCGTCGTCCACCAGATCGGCGCACAACGCCGGATTCTGGCTGCAGATGTTGTGGATCCTGTCATCTTCGCAGGCCGTCAGCGTCAGGCAGCAGGCGAGAGAGAGCAGTAACGGACGCTGTGGGAATAGGGTCATGGTTCACGTCTGGTTGGTAACAATCGCAACCCGCCCTGGCCACCGCCAACTAGCAAACAGGCTACATATCCATTACAATGCGCGCGCCGTATAAGGCCGCGACTGCAGAATAATATAACGAAACCATCAGCCCTACACTGATCTGCATTCGACGAATTTTCAATTTGCCCAGGCAATTTGCTTCAACAACGTGAAATAAAGGATCTGGTTAATGACCCACGAGCACTACTTGCAGGCGTGGCAGGAGAGCCAGGAGCTCGCCGAAGCCATGCAACCCCTGATTGGTCGCCTCTACCGGCAGCAGGGCATCGAGATCACCATCTTTGGACGCCCCCTGCAAAACGCCTCCACCATCGACATCCTCAAGGCCCACCGGGTCGTTCGCCGCCACCAGGGAGCCCCCCTCCCCATCCAGCAAAGCTTCCCCCTGCTGCAAGCCATCGTCGCCCTGAACCCGACCGCCGCCGAGATCGATCTGGGCAAGCTGGCCGTGGGCTACTGGCAGGATCATCAGGATGAAGCGGGCATCGACGACTACCTGCGCGCCAAGCTGGCACCGGCCCTGGGCCGTGACGTGCCGGCGGCCACCGACGTGGTGCTCTACGGCTTTGGCCGCATCGGCCGCCTGCTGGCCCGCCTGCTCATCGAGCGCACCGGCGCCGCCAACTCTCTGCGCCTGCGCGCCATCGTCGTGCGCGGCGGCCGCGACGGGGATCTGGAGAAGCGCGCCAGCCTGCTGCGCCGCGACTCGGTCCACGGCCCCTTCAACGGCTCCATCGAGGTGGATGTGGAGCGCAGCGCCATCATCGCCAACGGCACCTTCATCCAGGTGATCTACGCAAGCAGCCCGGCCGACATCGACTACACCGCCTACGGGATCGATAACGCGCTGATCGTCGACAACACCGGCGTCTGGCGTGACGAGGCCGGCCTCAGTGAACACCTCAAGGCGCGCGGCGCCGCCCGGGTGCTGCTGACCGCCCCCGGCAAGGGGGAGATGAAGAACGTGGTGTTCGGGGTCAACCACGAGGTGATAGGCCCGGATGACAAGATAGTCTCCGCTGCCTCCTGCACCACCAACGCCATCACCCCCGTGCTCAAGGTGATGCAGGACAAGTACGGCATTCGCCACGGCCACGTGGAGACGGTCCACTCCTACACCAACGATCAGAACCTGATCGACAACTATCACAAGGGTGAGCGCCGCGGTCGCAGCGCAGCCCTCAACATGGTGATGACCAGCACCGGCGCCGCCAAGGCGGTGGCCAAGGCGCTGCCCGAGCTCAAGGGCAAGCTGACCGGCAACGCCATCCGGGTGCCGACCCCCAACGTCTCCCTGGCCATCATCAACCTGTCCCTGGAGCAGGCCACCGATCGGGAGAGCCTCAACGCCTATCTGCAGCAGATGGCGCTGAGCTCCGCCCTGCATCGCCAGATCGACTTCAGTGCCAGCACCGAGCTGGTCTCCTCCGACATGGTGGGTTCCCGCTTCGCGGGCATAGTGGACTCCCAGGCCACCATCGCCGAGGGGGATCACTGCGTGCTTTACGTGTGGTATGACAACGAGTTCGGATACAGTTGTCAGGTAGTACGGGTGATGGAGCAGATGGCCGGCGTAGTCCGTCAGGATCTGCCCGCCTGATCCCGGGTTCATGGCTCAATTTTCAAGGAGAGGCCGGATGTCGTCCCAACAAGTGACGTTTCAACAAGCGATAGCACAGATGCCCGAAGAGGTGTACGAGCGGCTCAAGACCGCGGTCGAACTGGGCAAGTGGCCGGACGGCAAGCCCCTCACCGAGGAGCAGAAGGCCACCTCCCTGCAGGCCGTCATGGCCTGGCAGGCGATGCACCTTGAGAATCCGGAGCACATGAACATAGGCCGCGACGGCGAGATCGTGATGAAGAGCAAGAGCGAGCTCAAGCGCCAGTATCGCGATGAGGAAGAGATAGTCCGTATCGAGATCAGCCACTGAGGCAGGCCGCACGTCACCTGTCGCGGTAACGAAACGAAAGAGGGGGAGCCATTATGGCTCCCCTCTTTTTTATATCTGCAGAGTGATGCCCCTCATCCCCGGCCCTTCTCCCGCAAGGGGAGAAGGGAGCAGGCTCGCAGCTGCGAACAGTAAGCGGGCCACCTGCCGGCAATCTTCATGGCAAGCCTCGCGGCCAACAGCACCTCGATCTATCCCCTCTCCCCTGGGGAGAGGGTTAGGGTGAGGGCCGCAACGCTCAGGGGGTCAGCTCCCCCCGCAGGGACTGCTGCATCAACTCGCGGATGCGCGGTGCCGGCAGGTCCTGGCTCAGCAGGAAGTGCAGCTTGGTGAGCGCCGCCTCGGCAGTCATGTCGAAGCCCGAGATGACCCCGGCACGGGAGAGGGCGTTGCCGGTGGCATAGCCCCCCATGTTGACCTTGCCGTGCAGACACTGGCTCAGGTTGACGATGATGACGCCGCGGGCGGAAGCCTCGGAGAGCAGCGCCAGCATCGCCGGGTTTTGCGGTGCATTCCCCACCCCGAAGGAGAGCAGGATCAGCGCACGCACCGGCTGCTGCAGGATGTTCGCGATCACCTCTGCCGAGATGCCCGGATAGAGGGTCACCACGCCGATGGGCTGGGGAGTGATGTCGTGCAGCACCAGCGGTCTATCGCACGGCACACCCAGTTCACCCGCCTCCAGGGAGATGGCGATGCCGGCATTGAGCAGCGGCGGGTAGTTCGGCGAGTCGAAGGCGTGGAAGCCGTCCGCGTGCACCTTCTTGCTGCGGTTGCCGCGATAGAGCTGGTTGTTGAAGAAGAGCGTCACCTCGTGGATCGGGTAGTTGGCCGCAATGTAGAGGGCGTTGAGCAAATTCTGCTGGCCGTCGGAGCGCAGCTCGGCGAGCGGGATCTGGGAGCCGGTGATGATGACCGGCTTGTGCAGATCCTCGAGCATGAAGGAGAGCGCAGAGGCGGTGAACGACATGGTGTCGGTGCCGTGCAGGATCACGAAACCGTCGTACTTCTCGTAGTTGTCACGAATGTCCTCGGCGATGCGCTGCCAGTCCGCCGGCGTCATGTCGGAGGAGTCGATGAGGGGGGCATATTCGTGGATATGGTAATCCGGCATTTCCGGTCGATGGAATTCGGGCATCCGTGCCAGACAGTCTTCCATGAAGCCCGCCATCGGCACATAGCCGTGGTCGGAACGCTGCATCCCTATGGTGCCGCCTGTGTAGGCGATGTAGATGGACTTCTTCACACCCTCTCCTCTCTGTGAACTGGAAACCGGCAAATCGTCTGGGGCTCAACCGGTACGCGCCCTCGTCTCACCGTCATGGGTGGCACGAGGCGCATATCGGGCCGCAACCGACCTCTTCACTTCCTGCTTCCCCCCGCGGGCTGGAAACGGGCGAATTATAAAGAGTGTCGCCCCAAATGACAGCCACGGCTGCGTTGCAGCGTCCCCCAGCCCCGCCCATCCGCCAGAGTTAAACACCATGTTAATGATATGTTTTAAGCATTAATATGATGAACATGGATATAAACGATGCTTTCTGCTACTATCCGCCGGATTTTTCAAGAATCTCTTCTGAACGCCCGACGATGACGGGTTCGTACCGATCCCATTTTTGCGTGGGACGGGGCCCAGGCCCCCTCTGTAACCGGCACCCTCGCCGCTCTGTTTCATCCCGGCTGGATCCGTGGGTCTTTCTTGCCAAAGACACAGCCGTTCAACATGGGAGTACCGAATGCTACAACTTGATTCCTACACCACCCTGGTCGCCGCCACCCTGGTGCTGCTGCTCGGCCGTCTGCTGGTCAACCGGATCGGACCTCTGCGTACCTTCAACATTCCCAAGCCCGTGGCGGGTGGTCTGGTGGTCGCCCTGGTCCTGCTGTTGCTGCGCTCCACCCTGCAACTGGAGCTGCAGTTTGACACCAGCCTGCAGACCCCGCTGATGCTCGCCTTCTTCGCCTCCATCGGCCTCTCCGCCGATCTCGCCAGCCTCAAGCGCGGCGGCAAGGCGGTGATCACCTTCCTGATGGTGGTCACCGGCCTGCTGCTGATGCAAAACAGCCTGGGGGTGGGTCTGGCCACCCTGCTGGGGCTGGATCCCCACATGGGCCTGCTGGCCGGCTCCATCACCCTCTCCGGGGGGCACGGCACCGGGGCGGCATGGGGGTCCATCTTCAGCGCCAAGTACGGGGTACAATCCGCCGCCGAGCTCGCCATCGCCTGTGCCACCTTCGGCCTGGTGCTGGGGGGCGTGATCGGCGGCCCCGTGGCCCGTCACCTGGTGAAGAAGGTGCAGGTGCCCGGCGAGGAGCACAACCGGGACGGCGCCCCTCAGGGCTTCGAGATGCCGGACATGGAGCGCCCCCTCACCACCTTCAGCGTGATCGAGACCCTGGCGCTCATCGCCATCAGCCTGAAGGGGGGCGAGATGCTCGCCGCCTACCTCAGGGGCGGCGCCTTCGAGCTGCCCGTCTTCGTCTGCGTGCTGTTCGTCGGTGTGCTGCTGCGCAACACCCTGACTCTGCTCAACTGGCATGAGGTGAGCGATCGCGAGGTCTCCCTGCTCGGCAACGTCAGTCTTTCGCTCTTCCTGGCCATGGCCCTGATGAGCCTCAAGCTGTGGGATCTGGCGAGCCTGGCCCTGCCCATCTTCGTGCTGCTGGCGGCCCAGACCGTGGCCATGGCACTCTACGCCGTCTTCGTCACCTTCCGGGTCATGGGCAAGAACTATGACGCGGCCGTGCTGGCGGCGGGCCACTGCGGCTTCGGCCTCGGGGCCACCCCCACGGCGATTGCCAACATGCAGGCCATCACCCAGCGCTTCGGCCCCTCCCACATGGCGTTTCTGGTGGTGCCCATGGTGGGGGCCTTCTTCATCGACATCATCAACGCCGTGGTGATCAAGCTGTTCCTGGCGCTGCCCTTCCTGTAATTCCTTTTTCTGTCAGACGCATATGAACAGAGCCCACCTCAGGTGGGCTCTGTCGTTTGCACAGGCCGGCAATCCCGCCCCGCCGTCATCGCTTGCCCCGCCCGCACACAGGCACACAGGCACACAGGCACACAGGCACACAGGCACACAGGCACACAGGCAAGGGAACATACAAAGAAAAAGCCCCGCACTCGCCAGAGTGCAGGGCTTTTCTCATGACGGCCGTGATCGCCGCGCATCATCCCTTAGAGGATAAAGGTCGACACCTGCTGGTTCAGGTTGGTGGCACGTCCCTTGAGGTTGTGTGCCTGATCCAGGTCGCGCATGGCGGAGGCGGTGATCTCGTCGCTCACGTCCTTGATGGCGGTGGTGTTCTGGGTGATTTCACCGGTCACCTGGGTCTGCTCCTCGGCGGCGGTGGCGATCTGTCCCGCCATGTCGGAGATGAGGCTGACGGCCTGGGTGATCTCTTCGAGTGCGGCGGCGGCGGCATCGGCGTCCTTCACGCTGTTGTCGGCCAGCCCCTGGCTGGTCTGCATCAGGCTCACCGCACGGGCCGTGGTCTGCTGCAGGGTCTCGATGGTGGACTGGATCTCCTGGGTGGAGTCCTGGGTACGGCGCGACAGCACCCGCACCTCGTCCGCCACCACGGCGAAGCCGCGACCCTGTTCACCGGCACGGGCCGCTTCGATGGCCGCGTTCAGCGCCAGCAGGTTGGTCTGCTCGGCGATGCCCTGGATGGTGGAGAGGATGCCGGAGATGGCCTGGGCATGGCGGCTCAGCTCGCCGATGACCCCGGTCGCCTGGCCCACTTCCTCGGCCAGATTGTTGATGGAGTGGCGAGTCTGGTTCACCAGCATCTTGCCCTGTTCGCTGCTCTGGGCGGATTGCTGGGCGGCGGCGGCGGTGTTCTCGGCGTTGCCCGCGATCTCCATGGTGGCGCTCGCCATCTCGGTGACGGCGGTGGCGACCATGGTCACCTCCTGCTGCTGGCGCTGCAGCTCTTCCACCGCGGCCTGGTTGGTCACCAGGCTGCGTTCGGCGTCGGCGTTCAGTTCGTTCGCGAGCTGGCGGATGTTGGCAATGAGCTGATGCTGGCTGCCCACGAAGCGGTTGAAGCTGTTGGCCAGCTGGCCCACTTCGTCGTTGGCGTCGATCTTGATGCGCTGGGTCAGGTCGCCGTTACCATCGGCGATGCGAGCCAGGGCCTGGGAGACCTTGCCGAGCGGGCCAAGCAGCAGGCTGACCAGCCAGGAGATGGCGAGGATGCTGCCCACCAGCACCAGCAGGGCCAGGCCGAGCTGGGTCATCAGCAGGGAGGAGAGCGGAGCCTCCAGGGTGCTCTTGTCCAGCACCAGTACCAGCTCCCAGTCGGTGTCCGGGATATCCACCGCCCACAGCAGCTTGTCACGGCCTTCGTTGTCGAAGTAGGCCGGCACCAGGCTGTTGCTGTTCTTGCTCTGCTCGATCAGGGCATTGGTCAGGTCGTTGTCGATCTCGCTGGCCGGCTTCATCGCCTTGGCCGCGTCCTTGTAGGCGATGACGGTGCCGTCCTTGTGCATCAGGATGGCGAAGCCGTCCGCCGGCAGCTTCATCTTGGTGACGTCTTCCACCAGGGAGGCGATGGAGAGGTCGCCGCCGACCACGCCGCCCTGGGCCGGTTGGGCCAGGGTCACCACCAGGATGTTGTAGGCCACGTCCAGGTAGGGCTTGGTGACGATCATGCCACCCTTGGCCATGGCTTCCTGATACCAGCCACGGGAGCGGGGATCGTAACCGTCACGATTGATGGTGGGGTCGGAGTCGTTCATCTTGCCGCTGCCTTCACCGAAGTAGGTGAGCTGGAAGCGACCGGAAACCTGAGCCTGTTGCAGGGCGTTGAGGGGTTCGGTACCGGCCTTGTTGCCGAGGGCCTGGATGACGTCGCGACGGGCGGCGAGCCAGTCGCTCACGCTGGCGGCCTGCTGGCTGCCAAGGCGTTGCACCTGTTCCTGACTGCCTTGCAGCAGCAGGGACTTCTGACTGGTATAGCTCTGCCAGGAGAGCAGCAGGATCACCAGCGACAGGGCGATGACCACAGACAACAGAATCTTCTGCTTGAGTGATAGGTTTTTCATCGTGTTTTCTTCTTGTGGAGTCAGGAACAGGATTACCGGGAGTGCATGGCACTGTCATGTTGATAGCGGCCAGCCAGCGCAAAACTGAAGCGAAGAATGGCATCGCCGACGACATTTTGCCCATGAATGGCAAAAATGGCTTCGGAAATCGGTGAAGGAAGACATGCGGGTACAGCCAACCCTGTTTATTCCTTCCGCAATTGGCTAGAATATCCCGTTTTTAAATCACATCGACCCCGAGAGTTTTCACGATGTTTGAAGTCAATCCTGTATTAAACAAGCTTAAGGAGCTGTCTGAGAGGACCGAGCTGCTTAGGGGGTACCTTTGACTATGACGCCAAGAAAGAGCGTCTGGAAGAGGTAAACGCCGAGCTGGAACAGCCGGATGTCTGGAATGAACCCGAGCGCGCACAGGCGCTGGGCAAGGAGCGCGTCTCCCTGGAGAACGTGGTCAGCACCATAGATACCCTGACCCAGGGCGTCGATGACGTCGAGATGCTGGTCAGCCTGGCCGTCGAAGGGGAAGACGAAGAGACCTTCAACGAAGCCGTGGTCGAAGCGGACGAGCTCGAAGCCAAGCTGGTGGATCTCGAGTTCCGCCGCATGTTCTCCGGTCAGCACGACGGCTCCGACTGCTACATCGACATCCAGTCCGGCTCCGGCGGTACCGAGGCCCAGGACTGGGCCAACATGGTGCTGCGCATGTACCTGCGCTGGGGCGATGCCCACGGCTACAAGCCCGAACTCATCGAGTGCTCCGAGGGCGACGTGGCCGGCATCAAATCCGCCACCATCAAGTTCACCGGCGAGTATGCCTTCGGCTGGCTGCGCACCGAGACCGGCGTGCACCGCCTGGTCCGCAAGTCACCGTTCGATTCCGGTGGCCGTCGCCACACCTCGTTCTGCTCCGTGTTTGTCTACCCCGAGATCGATGACGACATCGAGATCGAGATCAACCCGGCCGATCTGCGTATCGACGTCTACCGCGCCTCCGGTGCCGGTGGTCAGCACGTCAACCGGACCGAGTCCGCGGTGCGTATCACCCACATCCCGACCGGGGTGGTGGTGCAGTGCCAGAACGACCGTTCCCAGCACAAGAACAAAGATCAGTGTATGAAGCAGCTGAAGGCCAAGCTCTACGAGCTGGAAATTCAGAAGCAGAACGCCGAGAAGCAAGCCCTCGAAGAGACCAAGTCCGACATCGGCTGGGGCAGCCAGATCCGTTCCTACGTACTGGATGATTCCCGTATCAAGGATCTGCGTACCGGCGTCGAGACCCGCAACACCCAGTCGGTACTCGACGGCGACTTGGACAAGTTTATCGAAGCCAGCCTGAAATCAGGTCTGTAAACAGAGCAGCAGGAATCACCATGTCTGAACAAAGCACTACTCCGGAAATCGACCAGACACTCGAGCTGAACAACGAGATGCTTGAGCGTCGTTCCAAGCTGGCCGCGCTGCGCGCCCAGGGCAACCCCTTCCCCAACGACTTCCGTCGTGACAGCCTGTCCGGCGATCTGCACGCCGAGTTCGGCGACAAGAGCAACGACGAGCTGGTCGCCCTGGGTAAACAGGTGAAGATTGCCGGTCGCATCATGACCCGCCGGATCATGGGCAAGGCTTCCTTTGCGACCCTGCAGGACATGGCTGGCAAGATCCAGATCTACGTGACCCGTGACGACCTGCCGGAAGGCTTCTACAACGAACAGTTCAAGAAGTGGGATCTCGGTGACATCGTCGGTGTCGAGGGTACCCTGTTCCGCACCAACGCCGGTGAGCTCTCCGTGCACGTGTCCACTATCCGCCTGCTGACCAAGGCGCTGCGCCCGCTGCCCGAGAAGCACAAGGGCCTGACCGACCAGGAAGCACGCTGCCGTCAGCGTTACCTGGATCTGATCGCCAACGAAGAGTCCCGCAAGACCTTCGTGACCCGTACCAAGGTGGTGGCCGGTATCCGCAAGTTCCTGAACGACAAGCGCTTCATGGAAGTGGAAACCCCCATGATGCAGGTCATCCCGGGTGGCGCCTCCGCACGTCCCTTCATCACCCACCACAATGCGCTGGACATCGACATGTACCTGCGTATCGCGCCTGAGCTCTATCTGAAGCGTCTGGTGGTCGGTGGTTTCGAGCGCGTGTACGAGATCAACCGCAACTTCCGCAACGAAGGCATCTCCGTTCGCCATAACCCCGAGTTCACCATGCTCGAGTTCTATATGGCCTACGCCGACTACATCGATCTGATGGATCTCACCGAAGAGATGCTGCGCACCCTGGCGCAGGACATCCTGGGCGACACCAGGATCCGTTACGCCAAAGAGGGCGAAGAGGGCCTGACCATCGACTTCGGTCAGCCGTTCCAGCGCCTCTCCATGGTGGACTCCATCCTGAAGTACAACCCGAGCGTGACCCGTGACGATCTGGCCACTCTGGAGAAGGCAACTGCCGTCGCCAAGGGCCTGAAGATCGAGCTGATGAAGAGCTGGGAGCTGGGCCACGTGATCACCGCGATCTTCGAAGAGACCGTGGAGCACATGCTGCTGCAACCGACCTTCATCACCGAGTACCCGGCCGCCGTCTCTCCCCTGGCCCGTCGCAACGACCAGAACCCGGACGTGACCGACCGCTTCGAATTCTTCATCGGCGGCCGCGAGCTGGCCAACGGCTTCTCCGAGCTGAACGATGCAGAAGATCAGGCCGAGCGCTTCCAGGCCCAGGTTGACCAGAAAGCCGCAGGGGACGACGAAGCCATGTTCTACGACGCCGACTTCGTCACCGCGCTGGAACACGGCCTGCCGCCGACCGCCGGTCAGGGTATCGGTATCGACCGTCTGGTGATGCTGTTCACCAACAGCCACACCATCCGCGACGTCATCCTGTTCCCGGCTCTGCGTCCGCAGAAATAAGTGTGACCCCCGCCGGGATCCCTCCCGAGCGCGATCACAATGGAAACGCCCCGCAATTGCGGGGCGTTTTTTATGGCGTGCACAACCGGTGGCGAACGTTCAAGCCGCCGACAGCCTGCTGATTATGGGGCGGGGGGCAGCAGCCACTCCCCTTGCCACAAGGTGACGGCCTGGCCCGCCATCAGCACCCGCTCCCCTTGCAGAATGAGCCTGAGATCCCCGCCTCGAGTCGAGATCTGACGGGCCCGCAGCTGCGACTTGCCGAGGCGCTCGGCCCAGAACGGCACCAGGGCGCAGTGGTTGGAGCCGGTCACCGGATCCTCCTCCACCCCGACCCAGGGGGCGAAGTAGCGGGAGACGAAATCGTCCTCCCCCCGGCTCGATGGCGCCGTCACCATGATCCCCCGCCCCGGCAGGGCGCGCAGGGCGTGGAAGTCGGGGGAGAGTGCTCGCACCTCTTCCTCGCTACCGAGCTCAAGCAGGAACTTGGCGCCAGCGGCCAGAGTCTGCAACGGCCGGCAGCCGAGGGCGGCCCCATAGGCGGGATCCAGCTCAAGGGGCACAAGAGCAATACGCGGGAAGTCGAGCCAGATCCAGGCCCCTTCGCGCCTGGCCACCAGCTCGCCGCTGCGGGTCGCGAAGCGGATGGGCTGATCTTCGGCCACCTCCCCTGTCTGCCACAGCACGTGGGCCGCCGCCAGGGTGCCGTGACCGCACAAGTCCACCTCCACTTGAGGGGTAAACCAGCGCAGCCGGTAATGCCCCTCGCCGAGAGGGCTGAGGAAGGCGCTCTCCGACAGGTTGAACTCCGCAGCCATGGCCTGCAGCTCGGCGTCACTGCGCTCGGGCCCCTGGACCACGATGGCGGGGTTGCCCCCGAAGGGGTGCTGGCTGAAGGCGTTGACATGGAACAAACGGGACATCGGCAGATCCTCCGGGACAAAATAGGGACTCAATAATGCCGCTTTTATACCACAGGGAGACGGGTACTGAGGCGAAATCCGACTTTATAAATTCACAAATCGCATAAAGAAGATATTTTTATTCTTTGTTGTTATTCATTGCACCCCTTACTCTGACCAAAAATCAGACCATGGAAGACATGTGTGATGCCATTGACAGCCCCCATACCCAACCTCAGCCCGCTCTCTGACGAACAGCAGCGCCAGCTTAACCAGGTCCTCGCGACCCTCAACACCCAGCAGCTCGCCTGGGTGAGCGGTTATCTCTACGGCCTCTCCCAGGCCGGCGTCCAGCCCGTTGCGGCCGGCAGCACCGAGGCCGCGGCCCCCGGCGGCAGCCTCACCATCCTCTACGGATCCCAGACCGGCAACGCCAAGGGCGTGGCCAGCGCCATCAAGGCACAGGCCGAGGCCAGCGGCCTGCCGGTGACCCTCATCTCCATGGCGGACTACAAGCCCAAGCAGCTCAAGAAAGAGACCCACCTGCTGGTGGTCGTGAGCACTTACGGGGAAGGTGAGCCGCCGGAGAGCGCGGTCGATCTGTTCGAGCAGCTCAAGAAGGGCAAGATTGGCAAGCTGGACGGCCTCAAGTTCGCCGTACTGGGGCTGGGTGACAGTTCCTACGAATTCTTCTGCCAGACCGGCAAGGATTTCGACGACTTCCTGTCCAAAGCAGGTGGTGAGCGTATTTATGAGCTGGCGAGCCTGGACGTGGATTACCAGGACGCCGCCAAGGCCTGGGGCGAGCAGGCGGTCAAGGCCGTTGCCGCCACCCTCTCCGCGGGCAGTGCCGGTGCCAGCGTGGCAGGGGCCGTGCAGGCGGCCGTCGGCCACAGCCAGTACCACAAGGAGAACCCCTTCCCGGCACGGCTCTCCGTCAACCAGAAGATCACCGGCCGCGACTCCACCAAGGACATCCGCCATATCGAGATCAACCTGGAAGAGTCCGGCATCACCTATCAACCCGGGGATGCCCTCGGTATCTGGTTCGACAATGACGCCGATCTCGTGGGCGAGGTGCTGACCCTGACCGGTCTGAGCGGTGACGAGGCCACTCCCCATGGCAGCCTGCGCGAGGCACTGACCCGCCACTTCGAGCTGACCCGGCTGCACGGCGGCCTGATCACGGGCCTCGCCGAGATCGCGGACAACGCGGCCCTCAAGGATCTGGCCGGCGACAAGGCCCAGGTCAATGCCCTGGTCGCCTCTGCCCAGGTGGTGGATGTGCTCAAGCGTTTCCCCGCCTCCCTGAGTGCAGATCAACTGATCGCCCTGCTGCGCCCGCTCACCCCGCGCCTCTACTCCATCGCCTCCGCCCAGAGCGAGGTGGAAGAGGAGGTGCACCTGACCGTCGGCGTGGTGCGCTACCCTCAGGAAGACGGCACAGTGCGCAGTGGCGGCGCCTCCTCTTATCTGGCGGACCGCCTGGCCGAAGAGGCCGAGGTGCGGGTGTTCGTGGAGCACAACGACAACTTCCGCCTGCCGGCGAACCCGGATACCCCCGTCATCATGGTGGGCCCTGGCACCGGCATCGCCCCCTTCCGCGCCTTTATGCAGGAGCGGGAAGCCCTCGGGGCCTCGGGCAAGAACTGGCTCTTCTTCGGCAACCCTCACTTCACCCAGGATTTCCTCTATCAGGTGGAGTGGCAGCGCTATGTGAAATCCGGCCTGCTGTCGAAGATCTCCCTGGCCTTCAGCCGGGATCAGGCCAACAAGATTTATGTGCAGGATCGCCTGCGCGAGGCGGGGCTCGAGCTCTACCAGTGGCTGGAAGCAGGCGCACACGTCTATGTGTGTGGCGACGCCAACCACATGGCGAAAGATGTGCAGGAAGCCCTGCTGGAAGTGATTGCCGAACATGGCCACAAGAGCCGTGAGGAAGCAGAAGAGTATCTGAGCGAATTGCGTCGTGCCAAACGTTATCAAAGGGATGTCTACTGATGAGCAAACAAGTTATTCCGGGACCGGTCGAAGGACCGCTGGCCGACAACGAGCGCCTCAAGCGCGAGAGCAACTTCCTGCGCGGTACCATAGAGCAGGATCTGCAGGATCCCCTCACCGGTGGCTTCAACGGCGACAACTTCCAGCTGATCCGCTTCCACGGCATGTACCAGCAGGATGACCGCGACATCCGCCCGGAGCGCGCTGCCCAGAAGCTGGAGCCCCTGCACAACGTCATGCTGCGTGCCCGCCTGCCGGGCGGCATCATCACCCCGGCCCAGTGGCAGGTGATCGACAAGTTCGCCGAAGAGCACAGCATGTATGGCAGCATTCGCCTGACCACCCGCCAGACCTTCCAGTTCCACGGCGTGCTCAAGCGCGACATCAAGCTGATGCACCAGACCCTGAACAGCACCGGCATCGACTCCATCGCCACTGCGGGGGACGTGAACCGCAACGTACTGTGCACCAGCAACCCGGTGGAGTCCGAGCTGCACCAGGAGGCCTACGAGTGGGCCAAGAAGATCTCCGAGCACCTGCTGCCCAAGACCCGCGCCTACGTGGAGATCTGGCTGGACGGCGAGAAGCTGGGGGAGGACGAGGAGCCTATCCTGGGCTCCAACTACCTGCCGCGCAAATTCAAGACCACTGTCGTGATCCCGCCCCACAACGACGTGGACATCCACGCCAACGATCTCAACTTCGTGGCCATCGCCGAAGGTGGCAAGCTGGTGGGCTTCAACGTGCTGGTGGGCGGGGGTCTCGCCATGACCCATGGCGACACTACCACCTACCCGCGCAAGGCGAGCGACTTCGGCTTCGTGCCCCTCTCCCACGTGCTGGAGGTGGCGGCCGCCGTGGTCAGCACCCAGCGCGACTGGGGCAACCGGGTCAACCGCAAGAACGCCAAGACCAAGTACACCCTGGAGCGGGTCGGCGTCGAGGCCTTCAAGGCCGAGGTGGAGAACCGTGCCGGCATCCAGTTCGGGCCGGTTCGCCCCTACGAATTTACCAGCCGTGGCGATCGCTTCGGCTGGGTCGAGGGGATCGACGGCAAGCACCACCTGACCCTGTTTATCGAGAACGGCCGCCTGCTGGACTTCCCGGGCAAGCCCCTCAAGACCGGCATGCTGGAGATCGCCAAGGTGCATCAGGGGGACTTCCGCCTCACCGCCAACCAGAACCTCATCATCGCGGGCGTCCCGGCCGGCGAGAAGGCCCGCATCGAGGCGCTGGCGCGCCAGTACGGCCTGCTGGATGACGGCGTGAGCGAACAGCGCAAGCAGTCCATGGCCTGCGTGGCCCTGCCCACCTGCCCGCTGGCGATGGCCGAGGCCGAGCGCATGCTGCCGGCGTTTGTCACCGACATCGAAGGCTTGCTGACCAAGCACGGCCTGGCGGATGACGCCATCATCTTCCGCGTCACCGGCTGCCCCAACGGCTGCGGCCGCGCCATGCTGGCGGAAGTGGGGCTGGTGGGCAAGGCGCCGGGTCGCTACAACCTGCACCTGGGTGGCAACCTGGAGGGAACCCGTATCCCGCGCTTGCACCTGGAAAACATCACCGAGCCGCAGATCCTGGCCGAGCTGGATGCCCTGATCGGCCGCTGGGCCACCGAGCGCAACCCGGACGAGTGCTTCGGCGACTTCGTCATTCGCGCCGGGATCATCGCTCCGGTCATCGACTCCGCGAGGGACTTCTATGCAGCCTGAACAGACTGATACCGAACGGCTGGCGCGCACCGCCGACGGCCGGCTCGACCTCGACGCCCTCCTGGCCCTGAGCCGGGAGGAGCAGGTCGAGGCGCTGGCGCCCCTCAACCGGGCGCTGGACGCCATGAGCGCCCCCGAGCGGGTGCGCTGGGCCCTGGCCAACCTGCCGGGGGAGCACGTGCTGTCGTCGAGCTTCGGCATCCAGGCGGCGCTCATGCTGCACCTGGTGAGCCGCGAGCGGGCCGATGTACCCGTGGTGCTGACCGATACCGGTTATCTCTTCCCCGAGACCTACCGTTTCATCGACGAGCTGACCGAGCGGCTCGCCCTCCACCTCAAGATCTACCGGGCAGAACTCAGCCCGGCCTGGCAGGAGGCCCGTTTTGGCCTCTTGTGGGAACAGGGCGTGGAGGGGATCACCCGCTACAACCAGCTCAACAAGGTGGAGCCCATGGACCGCGCCCTGAACGAGCTGGGTGCCCAGACCTGGTTCTCTGGCCTGCGCCGTGAGCAGTCAGGCAGCCGGGGCAAGCTGCCTGTGCTGGCCATCCAGCGCGGCCGCTTCAAGTTCCTGCCGGTGATCGACTGGAGCAACAAGGACGTCTTCTACTACTTCAAGGAGTTCGACCTCCCCTACCACCCCTTGTGGGAGCAGGGCTACCTGTCGGTCGGCGACGTGCACACCACCACCAAGTGGGAGCCCGGCATGAGTGAGGAGCAGACCCGCTTCTTCGGCCTCAAACGCGAATGCGGCCTGCACGAAGAAGGTGGCGAGAGCGACGGCTCCGGCATCTGACCCCGACCTTCGCCCATAAAAAACGCCCGGCCAGTGCCGGGCGTTGTCGTCTCGGGCAGGCGACTCAGCGCCGTTGCCAGGTCTCGAAACGATAGGGATGGGGGTTCTTCTCGTCAGCGGGATGGGCCTCGCTCTCCACGAGCCGCCACTGCTCGTCGTCGAACGCCGGGAAACGGGTATCCCCCGCCACCGCCAGATCGATCCGGGTCAGATAGAGCCTGTCGGCCCGTGGCAGCAGTTGGCCATAGAGGTAGCCGCCCCCGATCACCATCAGCTCGTCCACCCCTTCCCCCAGCAGTGCCAGCGCTGCCTCGACCGAATCGATGACCTCCACGCCCTCGGCCTGATAGGCCGGGTTGCGGCTGATCACCAGATTGCGGCGTCCCGGCAGCGGTCGGCCGATGGATTCAAACGTCTTGCGCCCCATCAGCACCGGTTTGCCCAGGGTCACCCGCTTGAAGTGGGCCAGATCCGCCGGCATATGCCAGGGCATCTGGTTGTCCAGGCCGATCACGCGATCGTGCGCCATGGCGGCAATCATGGAAATTTGCATGGTGTCAGCCTCTTGCACCCTTCTCAGACAATGGGCCGGTTACGGTACACGACCAGGGAGGGTATCGCCAGCCCGAAGCTCAGTGCGCCCACGATGAAGATGGCCTTCAACCCGTTCTCCAGCGCACTCTGGATAAGCTCCATGGTCACCCCGGAGATGTTGAGCTCCACCACGGCGATCATCGCCTTGAACGCATAGCTGCCGGGGATCATGGGGATGATGGAGGCCACGCTGAACACCGGGCGGGGAGCCAGCAGGCGTCGGGACCAGTAGACGCAGACAAAACCGACAGTGGTCGCCGCCGCCAGGGTGGCCCACTCGATGGGCATGCCGTGGTGAATGAGCAGGGTACGCAAACTGTGAGCCAGGGCGCCCCCCATGGCGCAGTACTTCAACATCCGTGGCGGCACGTTGAACAGCATGGCAAAGCCCACCGCCGGAATGGCCGACCAGAAGGCATCCTTGGCCAGCAGCCAGAGCAGATCCATCATGCCTCTCCTCCTTGAATGCGGCCGACCGACGTCGCCAGCGTGATATTCGGCGCCTGATGCAAACCCGTCATACCTTCCACCCCCAGATACCGGTTACCGACATGGCGAGGATGATGCCGGTATGGTTCCGTGCGCTGATGGACAGCCGGTTTGCCCCGATCAACAGGGTCGATACAGCGTCAAAGGTCTTCATACCTTCCACCCCCAGATACCGGTCACCGACATGGCGAGGATGATGCCGATCGCCGCGCTGATGGTGAGCAGGGTCGCCGTGCCCCAGCGGGCCAGCCCCATGTTGAAGTAGCCCTTCACCATGTCGGAGACCGCGTTGATGAGCGGGAAGCCCGGCACCAGCAGCAGCACGCTGGCTGCCATGGCGAGATAGGGCTGGGCCCCCCAGCCAAAGAAGGTGGCGCTGGAGGAGAGCAGGGTGGCGATGAAGCCGGTGGTGGCGAAGTTGATGAGGGGGCTGTGGTGATGGCGGGCCATCAGCTGGCGCACCCGCATCGCCACGGCGGACGAGAAACAGGTCACCAGGAAGATGGGCCAGTCGCCGCCGAACAGCAGGCTGAAGGCGCCACAGGAGAGGCCCACCATGGGCACCACCAGCCAGGGGTGATAGTGGAAAGGCACTATGGCCTCCAGCCGCTGACGCACCTCCCGTGCGCCGATCAGCGACTTCTCCGCCATGATGCAGAGACGCTGGATCTCGCACACCACCTGCATGTTGATGCCGTGCTCCCGCACCCGCCGGGTGGTGGTGACGCAGCTCCCCCGGTTGAGGCTGGTCAGCACGATGGCGCTGGAGGAGATGGCCATCTCGACGCTCTCCAGCCCCAGCGCAATCCCGAGCCGGACCGTGGTCTGCTCTATGATGCGGCTCTCGGCCCCGAACTGGGCCAGCATCTGGCCCGCCTTGACGATGATCCGGGTGATCTCCGTCTGCTGCTCCCGCGACAGCTCCCTTCCTGGTGTGATGCTGCTCATGATCCCTTTGAGTGTTAGCAAGATGGAATATGCCGAGATATTACCCCAAACGTGATATTTCTCCATCCCTATCTGACCGGTCGTCAGCCCTGCGGGAATTAATGCACCGGATGACGACGATTCGCAGCAAATAGAAAACAAATTCCCCAAATTTCGCAACACGGGGATATAGGTTGAAGTGCGGGGGAATAGGGTTGCAGGCCGGGAAGCACCGATTATTTATCTTTGCGGTAGGTCGCAAGCAGTATCACGTTATTTGGCGGCGAACCCTCATACGGGTCCGAAAATGAGTCATCCTGCAGGTGATTGAAATGCTGGCGCATGGCATTGACGGATTCGTGCATCATATTGGCGATGCGGATGCAGCTGTCCATGTTGTTTCTGGCGAGACGACGCTGGCAGTCGATACGAAACTGCAGACCGCGCAACCGCCGTTGCTGCTCCGGCCCCACCTGGGCGATCAGGGTCTCTATCTGCTGGTGCAACAGCGCATCGAGCCGCTGCGGCTCCGCCAGGGCCCAATGTCTCAGGGTGTCAAAGTCAGGCAGCTCCATATGCCCTCCAGGCTGGACGTATCGCGCGTATTACAGCAACGACGACGCCGATCCATCACTATTTCACTGTCCATAGGAAGGTTATATAGGATGGTGGGAACTTTGGTTCAGTCGCCTCCGTGCCACAGGAGTCCAGTTTTCCGAAAAATAGCCTGACAGGCCAGGGGGAATGGCATTTATTCCTTATGATTCATGAAATTGTTTTCAATTTGACTGCGCCAGTTTTTTTATAAAATTTGAATTCGTTTTTCGTCTTTCTTATTCGCTATTCATCGGTGTGACATAAACAGCTTTTCGTTCGACTCTCTATTTTTGTCATTCCCGCCCCTCCCCGCCCCCGACGATTTAACATATCTCACTGATTATGTTATTTTATTTACCACTTATTGCGGCAACCAAGAGCAGACCATGAGCAAGGCAAGAATCGGTATCGTCACCGTCAGCGATCGCGCCAGCGCGGGCATCTACGAAGATCTGTCCGGCAAGGCCATCATCGACACCCTGAACGCCTATCTGACCTCGGCGTGGGAGCCCGTCTACCAGGTGATCCCCGACGAACGGGATCAGATCGAGGCGACCCTGATCCGGCTGGTCGACGAGGAGCAGTGCTGCCTCGTCGTCACCACCGGTGGCACAGGGCCGGCCAGACGGGACGTGACGCCGGAGGCAACCGAGGCGGTCTGCGATCGCATGATGCCGGGCTTTGGCGAACTGATGCGGGCCGAGTCCCTCAAATTCGTGCCGACCGCCATACTGTCGCGCCAGACTGCGGGGTTGCGCGGCGACTCGCTCATCGTCAACCTGCCGGGCAAGCCCAAGTCCATTCGCGAGTGCCTGGATGCGGTCTTCCCCGCCATCCCTTACTGCATCGACCTGATGGAAGGGCCCTACCTCGAGTGCGACGAAGCCGTCATCAAGCCGTTCAGGCCCAAGAAATAAGCCCCCTGTTCCAGGGGATGAACAAGGTGGCCGGGTCTCCCCGGCCGCCGTCATGCTCCCGCCCTATTTGCGGCCGTATACCCTGACACCGGCCCGGCTCCCTTCCGAATTGCCGTACACCTCGATCCGCTTGATGCAGAGCCGGCTGCCGAGGGACTTCCACCCCGACTCCTGATCCTCTTTCAGATCCCTGTCAAAATAGAGGGTCTTGCTGCGATCGCTGCCATAAAACACCTTGACCCTCTCCAGGGTCAGCTCCCGCCCCGCCTTGACCATGATGGACTTGGTGGGACGACAGGCGAGCATGGGAATGATGGCGGGGTGATCGCCGACGCCAAGCAGAATGGTCTTGCCCAGCCGGAATTCATCGTCGGCCAGGGCCGGCGAGGCCGGCACCCAGAGCAGCGTGGACAGCAAGCATGCGGCCAGGCCGCGGCGGGAAAAGGATGAAACAGATAAAACGGACATGATGCCTCCCTGAAAAAGGGAGGCATCTTAATTAAGCAAAGCTAAACCCAGGCTGTACTGGAACTGAACCCAGGCTGCACCGGAGCTGAACGGGCAGGCCCCGTCAGGACCAGCGCTTGAAGATGAGGGAGGTATTGATGCCGCCGAACGCAAAGTTGTTGGACATCAGGTACTCCACGTCCAGCGCGCGGCCGCTGCCCATCACGTGATCCAGCGGGGCGCAGGCGGGATCCGGCTCCCTCAGGTTGATGGTGGGGGCAAACCAGCCCTCCCGCATCATCTCCAGGGCCAGCCAGGCCTCGATGGCGCCGCAGGCCCCCAGGGTATGGCCGAAGTAGCTCTTGAGGGAGGAGATGGGAGTGCGATCGCCGAAGATGGCGGCGGTGGCGTGGCTCTCCGCGATGTCGCCACGCTCGGTGGCGGTGCCGTGGGCACTGATGTAGCCGATGTCGGCGGGCTGAAGCCCGGCCTGGGCCAGCGCCATCTCCATGCAGAGCCTGATGGTCTCCTGCTGGGGCTGGGTCACGTGGGTGGCGTCGCAGTTGGTGGCAAAGCCCACCAGCTCGGCGAGGATAGTCGCGCCGCGCGCCTGCGCATGTTCCAGCTCCTCCAGCACCAGGGTGCCGGCCCCCTCGCCTATCACCAGGCCGTCCCTGTCCCTGTCGAACGGTCGTGGCGCCAGCTCTGGGTGGTCGTTCATCTGGCTGGTGGCAAACAGGGTGTCGAACACCACGGCCTCAGACGGGCAGAGCTCCTCCGCCCCGCCGGCCACCATCAGGGTCTGGTAGCCGTGCTTGATCGCCTCATAGGCGTAGCCTATTCCCTGGCTGCCGGAGGTGCAGGCGCTGGAGGTGGGAATGACCCGGCCACGCAGGCCGAAGAAGAGCCCTGTGTTGACCGCCGCCGTGTGCGACATCATCTGCACATAGGTGGTGGCCGTGATGCTGGCAGTGCTCTTGTCGTTGAGCATGGTCCCGAAGGCGCGGATGGGATCCGTGCTGCCGATGGACGAGCCGTAGGCAATGCCGGTGCGCCCGTCGGTGAGCACGGGGTTGTCCAGCAGCCCCGCCTGCGCCAGCGCCAGCTCGGTGGCGACGGTGGCAAGCGCCGAAACCCGCCCCATGGCACGGGTCTTCTTGCGCGGGTAGTGGGCCGGCAGCACGAAGTCCGGGATGGGGGCCGCCAGCCGGGTGTTGAGGCCGTCGTAGATGGCCCACTCCGGCATGCTCACCACCGCATTGCGCCCCGCCTGCAATCTGGCCCGCACGCTCGCCCAGTCCTGCCCGAAGGCCGTTACCCCGGCCATGCCGGTCACCACAACCCGTTTCATACCATGCCCCCGTTGATGGAGATGACCTGCCGCGTGACATAGCCTGCGATGTCGGACATCAGGTAGGAGACCAGACCGGCCACCTCGTCCGCCTGCCCCATCCGCTTGAGCGGGATGATCTTCATCGCCTCCGCCTTCACCTCCTCGTCCACCATGCCGGTGTCGATGAGGCCGGGGGCGACGCAGTTGACCGTGATCTTGCGCTTGGCGAGCTCGAGGGCCAGCGCCTTGGTGGCTCCCATGATGCCCGCCTTGGCGGCGCTGTAGTTGACCTGGCCACGATTGCCCATCAGCCCGGACACCGAGGAGATGGTCACGATGCGCCCGCCCCGGCGCAGGCCGATCATCGGCATGATGCAGGGCTTGAGCAGGTTGTAGAAACCGTCCAGGTTGGTGTGCAGCACCCCGTCCCACTCCTCGTCGGTGAGGGCGGGGAAGGCGGCGTCACGGATGATGCCGGCGTTGCAGACCACACCGTAATAGGCGCCGTGCTCGGCCATGTCGGCCTCCAGCCGCGCGCGGCAACCCTCGCGATCCGCGATGTCGAACTGGAGCAGACGCCCCTGTCCCCCGGCCGCCTCCAGGCTGGCCAGAGTGGCCTCGGCGCCGGCCCGATCGCTGTGGTAGTGCACCACGATGACAAAGCCGTCGGCCGCCAGCTTGAGGGAGATGGCGCGGCCTATCCCCTTGCTGGCGCCCGTGACCAATACGCTAGAGCTCATGAAACTTCCTCAGGCTAACAAATCGGACAATTCGCCGGGGCCCGGCTGGTAGGTGGAGAGCCGCGCCTGGGCGCACTCCTCCCCGTCCAGCAGGATCCGGCAATCAAAACTGGCCATGCCGCCGTCTTGCAACAGGCAGCACGCCTCTATGGTGAGCAGGGTGCCCGGCGCGAAGCCCTCCGGCTGGCAGCGGTACTTGCGGGTGCCGAGCAGCATGCCGATGCGCACCGGCTCGCCGCGCAGCCGCCCCTGTATGCCGGCCCAGGCGGCGATGGTCTGGGCCATCAGCTCGATGCCGACCCAGGCCGGCAGCCTGCCTTCCCCATCCAGCAGCAGGGCGTGGCGGGCACCGATGCGGGTCTCGCAGCGCACCCGCAGGGCATCCACCGCGCAGAGCCGGTCCAGCAGCAGCATGGGGGCCTGGTGGGGCAGCAGGGTCTCGATGGCAGGCAGTGAACCTGGCTCATTCATGGTGAACGCTCCCAAACAGCAGGCTGACATTGTTGCCACCGAAGGCAAAGGAGTTGGAGAGCACCCGGGGCGCCGCCAGTGGCACCTCGTCGCTCACCAGCCAGATGGGGGCCAGCGCCGGATCCGCCGTGGCCACCCGCTGGGGCGGCAGTGGCAGTGCGCGCTCCAGCAACAGGCAGGCGAGCGCGGCCTCGATGGCTCCCGCCGCACCCAGGGTGTGGCCGGTGAGCGCCTTGGTGGAGCTGCAGGGCACGCGGTTGCCAAACAGGCGGTGCACCGCCTGGCTCTCCATGGCGTCGTTGAGCCGGGTGGCGGTGCCGTGGAGATTAAGGTAACCCACCTCCTCTGGCGCTATCCCCCCCTGGGCCAGCGCCATGCGCATCGCCGCCTCGGCCCCGATGCCCTCTGGATGGGGCGCCGAGATGTGCCAGGCATCGGAGGACTCCCCCGCCCCCAGCAGCGCCAGCGGTGCAGGCTCCCGGCTCAGCAGGAAGATCGCTGCCCCCTCGCCGATGTTGATCCCCTGGCGGGCCAGATCGAACGGCTGGCAGCGCGCACAGCTAAGGGACTCCAGGCTGTCAAAGCCGTTGAGGGTGAGCCCGCACAGGCTGTCGGCACCGCCCACCAGTACGGCGTCCACCAGCCCGGCCGCCAGCAGCCGCTGGCCGCTGATGAAGGCGCGCGCGCTGGAGGAGCAGGCGGTGGAAATCGTCCAGGCCGGCCCGGTCAGGCCGAGGTGGCGGGACAGGAACTCCGACGGGGACCCCAGCTCCTGCTGGCGATAGTCAAACTCGGGGGGCACGGCCTCCCCATGCCGGGCGGCGGCCACCGCCAGCTCGGCCTCGCCGATCCCGGCGGTGCTGGTGCCGAGCACCAGGCCGACCCTATCCCTGCCGAAGGTGGCCAGCGCCTGGTCCAGGGCTGGCCGGATCTGGGCTAGCGCAGCCAGCAGCAATTGGTTGTTGCGCGAGGCGTAGGGGGCCAGCGCCGCCGGGATGGCCGGCAGCTCGTCCTCCACCTGGCCCACCGGGGTCAGGCGGCCATCCAGCAGCGGTGTCCGGTGGCGATCCAGCGGGCTGACACCCGCGTCGTGCCAGGCCTTCAGCGCCTCGGCGCTGGCATCGCGCCCCGCCCCCAGCGCCGAGACGAGACCATAGGCGGCGATATAACAGCTCATTGGCTCAGGGTCTCCAGTTGCAGACGGTAGTTGAACACGTGCTGTTGCAGGCTGACCGGCTCGCGCACGCCGTCGGCGTCGCTATAGCGGATCTCGGTGACCAGGGCACCATCGGGGGCGTGCAGCCGGCGCGTCAGCCCATCGTCTTGCAGCGTCCAGCCCGGCGGCAGCTGCGGCTGCCAGCTTGCCAGCGGCCAGTAGCAGAGCATCACGTCCGCCAGCACCTGGCTCACCGGCGGCATACCGCCGGTGAGCAGCGGGCTGAGCTGCTCGGTCGCAATGCCCTGCTGGTCATAGCGCACCCGGAACAGCCGCACCCCGCTCGGCGTGAGGCCCACCAGGGTCAGCTGGCGACCGTCCGCCTCCAGCACCGTCATCAGCTGGTGAGAACGCCCCCCCACGCTGGCGGTCAGCAGCTGCTGGCGATAGAAGGGGGTGGCCAGCACGGGGGCCGGCAGCGTCATGGCTGTCCCCTTGTCGAGATAGGCGGTGGGGGTCGGCTGGCTGCTGCAGCCCCCCAGCAACAGGGTGAAGAGGACGAACAGGGTTCTCATTGTGGCGTTGGCTCCCGATTCTCCTGCCCAAGGGATGGCGGCGCCTGGATGGCGCCATCCTGCCCCACCCGATCCAGCACCAGGGGAGAGAGCAGGAATGCAGTAAAGATACCGCCGCTCAGCACCAGGCCAAAGCCTGCGATGGCGGGGGTGTGACTCAGCGCCAGCAGACCGAAGGCCAGCTGGGTGGTGAGGTTGGCCAGCAGGATGGCGAGCAGGGTGGAACTCTGGCGCGCCACCCCGCTGCCGCTATGGGCAAAGAAGAGGCCGTAGTCGATGCCGATGCCGAAGATGAGGCTGAGCGCCAGCACCCCGAACAGGGTGAGCGGCTGACCACAGGCGGCGAGCAGCGCCAGCCCCATGGCCAGCGCAATCAGGTTGACCAGCAGCACCCGGGCCGCCCGGGCCGCCCCCATCCGTCGCCACAGCAGCAGGGCCACCAGCGCGATGGCCACCGCCAGCAGCTCCGCCAGCTTGACGCGGTAGTGGGCAAACAGCTGGCTCCACTCGCTGCGCTGATCCTGCCAGTAGACCCCGGGCTCGGCCGCCGCCAGCGCCGTCAGGGCCCCTTCGTCTGTCACCCCCACCAGCGGCACCCAGATGGCGACGCGGCCGTCGCTCGCCGCGTGCCACAGCAGGCGGCTCCCCTCGCTGACCGGGCTGGCCAGCCAAGCCGCCGGGGTCAACCATTCGGGTTCCCGAACGGGCGCCTGCACAGGCAGGCCGGCCGCCTTGAGCCGGCTCACCACCTCGGGCAGCAGGGTGCGGATGGCGGCGGCGTCCTCCTGCTGGCGCGCCAGGGAGGGCAACCAGCGGTCGAGGGAGACGAATTCCTGCAGCGCACCGCGTGCCTTCAACGCGGCCAGCGGGCCGTGGAGCCGCTCCAGCCGTTGCAGTGCCTGCTCGCCGTCCGCTCCCGTCACCAGGAGGCCCTGTATGCCCCCCTGCTGGCCGGTGAGCGCCTGGATCCTGCGCTCCTGCCCCTGCAGCTCCGCTGGCAGAGGTTGCAACCGGCGGATGTCGTCATCCACCTGCAGCCGGCTGACGCCGAGGACCGCCAGCACCAGACAGCAGAGCGGCAGAACGATACGCACCAGCGGGCGTTGCTGCCAGGCCAGCAGCCAGCCCTGCAGCCAGCGCTGGCCCCAAAGCGGCCTTGTCGGCAGCGGGCCGACCCAGCGCGGGAACAGGCAGAGCACGGTGACGAAGGCGCTGAACAACCCCGCCAGGGCGCACACCGCCAGCTGCTGCAACCCCGGGAAGGGGGCGAACCAGAGCAGGCCATACCCTATCAGGGTGGTCAGCACCGCGAGCGACAGGCTCGGCAGCAACTTGAGCCGGGTCTGGTGGGGCGTCTCGTCGTCGCCGTGCAGCCGCCGCTCGCACAAGAAGTGGATGGCGTAGTCAATGGCGATGCCGATGAGGCTGCTGCTGATGACCAGGGTGAAGACGTGGATCTCGCCAAACAGGAGCAGCACGGTGCCGAGCCCCCACATCAGCCCCACGCCGATGGGCAGCAGGGAGAGCAGCAGCGCCCGGGTGGAGCGGAACACGCCCCAGATGAGCAGGATGACCCCGACCATGGAGCCCAGCCCTATGGTGGAGATGTCCTGCTGGGCCAGGTTGCTGGCGTGCTGGCTGTAGAAGAGGGTGCCCCGGCGCAGCAACTCGGTGCCGGGATAGGCCTCGGCGAGCCGTTGTTCAGCCCCGGCCAGCGCGCTCAGCAGCGCCTGGTTGCGCTGGATGTCGAAGGCGGAGAGATCCAGCTCGGCCCGGATCATATACCAGTCGCGCCCCCCCTTGTCCCGGCTCACCAGCCAGCCCTCCTTGAGCTGCATGGCGCCGCCGGCCTCGGCCAGCACCCCGGCCCGGGTCAGGAGCAGAGGATCGCTCTGCCACTCGGCGCGGGAGACGCCGCCGAAGGGGGAGTAAATCTGGCCGAGCACCCACTGGCTCCACCCCTCGGCGCCATCGGCGAGGCGCGCCCGGCTCGCCGGATCCAGCCGCTGCCAGGCCAGGGCGTGCAGATAGCGCTGCCAGGCGGGGGCCAGCTCGGGCTGCTCCCCCTTGATGCGGGACAGGGCAGGCAGCGTGCCGAGCTGCTTCGCCCAGAAGGTAGCGGCGGCGCGCCCGTCCTGGCCGGCGGGCAGGCTCAGCATCCAGACCAGCTGGCGGTCGAGCTGCTGCAGCAGACCCTGCTGCAGTGCCGGGTCCAGATCGCTGCGGGACTCGTGGGGCAGCAGATCCATCAGGCTGGTGTTGATGCGGCTGTGGGGCAGCTGCCAGGCGAGCACCGCCGCCAGCAGCAGGCAGAGCCCGATCCAGACAGTGCCGAGCCAGCGCCAGGTGGTTTCAGCGTGCAGCAAGGCGGGCTCTCCTCCTGGAGGGGGCACCAGAGTACGCGCGGGCACTAGTGGACAGCAAAGCGGGCCTGCTCCTCAGGGGTCAATGGCAGGGGGCGCTCGCGCCAGGCGCTGAAGCGGATGCGGGTGCTGTCACCCTGCCGATCGGCTATGAGCAGCTGATCCAGCTGCCCCTGGCCGCTCAGGGTGAGGCTGGCGAACACCTTGTCGAGCGGGGCCCGGCTTGGCACCAGCACCAGCTGCCAGCCCGTCTCCGAGCTGTGAAAATCGATGGTGAAGTAGCGGCCCAGGGTCGCCTCGTCCGAGCCGAACAGCGCCAGCAGCATCTGGCTGAACTCCAGCAGCTGGGGGTTGTCGATGACGGTGGCGGGCTGGCCCGCCATCTGCTGCACCATGCGCGTCGGCGTCAGGGTGAGGGTCAGGGGGAAGGGCTTCTGCTGCTGCCACCAGAGGCCAAGATCACGCACCAGCAGCAGCTCGCCGGAGGCTTTGAGGGGCTGGCTCAGCCCCGCCACCTGTTTCTCCTGCTCGAAGCGGGCCTCCTTGGCCTGGCTCAGGGCGAGCAGCTGCTGCACTTCGGCCCGGCTCAGGGGCGCCGCCTGCAGCGGCCACGCCAGCAGCAGGAACAGGCCGGCCACCAGCCGCGTCATCACGGGGGTCATTCGCTCACCCCCAGCTTGTCCAGCAGCACCCTGGGAGAGGCCAGACACATCTCGCCGCTCGCCTTGTTCACCGCCACCTGGATGCTGTACCCCTTGCTGGTGCGCACGCCGCTCTTCGCATCGAACAGCTCGTACTCGATCTTCAGCCGGTTCTGGTATTCGCACAGTCTCGCCTCGACCCGCACCTTCTGGCCAAAGCGCAGGGGCGCCATGTACTTGAGCCGCAGATCGATGATGGGCCAGAGGTAGCCGGACGCATCCATCTGCGGATAGTTGTAATCGATCTGCTCGAGCAGGGCGCAGCGGGCCAGCTCGATGTAACGGACGTAGTGGCCATGCCAGGCGACCGCCATCATGTCCACGTCGTGGAAGGGGATCTCCACCTCGATGCTGTGGCTGATCATCCAGGGTTCATGCTGCATGAGACTTCTCCATCAGGCCATGCCAGACATCCACAGCCATCATGTCCACGTCGTGGAACGGGATCTCCACCTCGATGCTGTGGCTGATCATCCAGGGTTCAGCTGACATGTTTCGACTCTCCGTAAAACTGATAGTGGCGCCCCTGCAACCGGGCGATCAGGGCCCTGAGCTCTTGCTCCAGGGGTCTGTCCTCCACCAGTGGCGGGTGATCCGCCCTCACCGCGAGCACCGTCTCGCGCAGGGGCTGGCTCAGGGTCTCCAGGCCGTGTTGCCGGGCATTCAGGCGCAGCTCCACCCCCTGCACCGCCGCCAGCAGGCAGGCGGCTCCCACCTGCTCGCTCAGGGTCAGCACCCGCAGGGCATCCCGCGCCGCTATGGTGCCCATGCTCACCTTGTCCTGATTGTGGCACTCGGTGGAGCGGGAGAAGACGCTGGCGGGCATGGTCTGCTTGAGCGCCTCCGCGGTCCAGGCCGAGACGCCGATCTGCACCGCCTTGAAGCCGTGGTTAATCATCTGCCGCCCCTGTGGCGCGCCGGAGAGGTTGCTCGGCAGGCCGCCGTTGAACTTGCTGTCCACCAGCTGGGCCAGCTGGCGATCCAGCAGGTCGGCCAGGTTGGCGACGGCCGCCTTCATGCTGTCCATGGCCATGGCGATGTGACCGCCGTAGAAGTGGCCGCCGTGCATCACGTGCTCCTCTTCGCCGTCGATCAGCGGGTTGTCGTTGGCGCTGTTGAGCTCGTTTTCGATGAGCTGGCGCCACCAGGGCAGGCTGTCGGCCACCACCCCGATGACATGGGGGGCGCAGCGCAACGAGTATCTGTCCTGCAGCCGGTCGCTGTGGCGCGGCAGCTCACCGGCCACCAGATCCTCTCTCAACCAGGCCGCGACCCCCTGCATGCCGGGGTGCGGCTTGGCGGCAAACAGCCGCTCGTCGAAGTGGAAGGCGTTGCCCCCCATGGCGACGCTCACCAGGGCGGTGATCCGGGTCGCCAGTTGCATCAGGTACTCGGTGCGGGCGTAGGCGAGGCAGGCCAGCGCCGTCATCACCGAGGTGCCGTTCATCAGCGCCAGCCCCTCTTTCGGCCGCAGGGTCAGGGGGGTCACCCCCAGCTCCCGATAGACCTCGGCGGCGGGGCGCAGCACACCATCATGATGAAGCTCGCGCTCCCCCACCAGCACAGCGGCGACGTAGGAGAGCGGGGTGAGATCGCCGCTGGCGCCCACCGATCCCTCTTCCGGAATGCGCGGCACCAGATCCTGCTCCAGCAGCCAGCAGAGGCGCTCGAGCAGGGCCGGGCTGACCCCGGAGACCCCCTGCGTCAGGGAGCAGAGCCGGGTCGCCAGTACGGCGCGGGCGGCATCGAGCTCGAGATCCGCCCCCAGCCCGCAGCCGTGAAAACGGGTCAGGTGCAGCGGCAGCTCGGGCACCAGCTCGGTTGGCACCGGCCGGGTCACCGAATCGCCGTAGCCAGTGGTCACCCCGTAGATGACCCCCTCTTCGGCCAGCAGCCGGTCGAGGAAGTCGGCGCCCCGCTGGATGCGGGCCATGAAGGCGGGATCCGGGTTCAATGCGGGGGTGGCACGGAGTTCCGCCAGCGCCACCACGTCTTCGATGGTCAGCGGCTTCGCGCCGAAGACAACCCTGCTCATCTCACTCTTGTTCATCGGTCAGCTGCCAGAAATCAAAAAAGTTGAACCAGTCCAGCGGGGCGCGCAGGCAGTGGTGCTGCAGGCGATCGGCATAGGCCTGTACCCGGGACGCGAGAATCTGTTGGCGCCCCTGCCGCGGCAGGGGCTGGCCATCGGCAAAGGGCTCGAAATGCACCCGAAAGCGCCCTTGCTCCTTGAGGCCGAACATCAGGTAGACGGGGCAGCCCAGCACGCTGCTGAGCACGAAGGGGCCGAGGGGAAACGGCGCAGGCGCGCCGAGGAAATCGGCCCAGATCACCCGCTTCTCCCGGGTCACCGAGGTGCGATCGCCGACGATCACCACCCACTCTCCCAGCTCCAGCTTCTCCTTGAGCAGGATGGCGGTATCGGCCCCCAGCTCCTGCACCTGGATGAGGTTGAGGTGCGAATCCGGGTTGATCTGCTTGAGCAGGGCGTTGAAGCGGGCCGCATGGCGGGTGAACACCAGCGCATTGATGCGCAGCCCCTGCTTGCGACTGCCGAGGGCCCGACACAGCTCGAGATCGCCAAGGTGAGAGCCCAGCAGCAGGACCCCCTTGCCGCTGGTGATGGCGGTCTGGTAGTGCTCAGCCCCCACCAGTTCAACCTGCTGCTCTGTGATGTCGCCGCGCCAGCCCGCCAGCTTGTCGAGGGCCGCCTCGCCGAAGCGCAAGAAGTGGCGAAAGCTCGATCTCGGCTCGGCGGGCAGCGCCACGCCGCGCTCGCCGGCGAAGGCCTCGAGTCGCGCCAGATAGGCCTGGGAGGCCTCCCGCTGGGCACGACCGGTCAGCCAGAAGTAGCCGATGACCGGATAGAGCAGCAGGGAAAATCCGCGCCGCCCCAGCAAACGATAGCTGGCCAGCATGATCTGCATGCCGAGCAGCGAGCCCCGCTCCGGGGTGCGCGACCAGTGAGAGCGTCGCTCGCGCCACAGCCGGGTGACGCGGGCGCCCAGACGGGCGGGCCAACGGCAGAGGCACAGCAGCAGATCCCACAGCAGGCGGCACACCAGCCGGGTGTGCATCCAGGAGATGTCGAGGTTGTCGCGAAAAAGCCGGAAGTGGGAGCGGCCGTCGACGGGGTAGATCACCCGGGTCGGCACGAAGCGCATCGGCACCCCGTCCCAATGGAGGCGCACCATCACCTCGGTGTCAAAATCCATCCGCCGGCCGAGGGCCACCCGCTCCAGCAGGGCGCAGGTGGGCGCCAGCGGATAGACCCGAAAGCCGCACATGCTGTCCTTGATGACGAACGACAGCGTCTCTATCCAGACCCAGACATGGGTGATATAGCGGCCGTAGAGGCGCCCCTTGGGCACGGAGTCGTCGTAGAGCGGGCGGCCGGAGACGAGCGCCGCCGGGTGCTGGCGCGCCTCCGCCAGCAGGGCCGGCAGGTCGGCGAGATCGTGCTGGCCGTCGGCATCCACCTGCAGGGCGTGACTGAAGCCGAGCTCATGGGCGCGGCGCAGCCCCGTCATCACGGCGCCCCCCTTGCCCTGGTTGTGGGGGTGGCGCAGCAGGGTGACCCAGGGGTGCTGGGCGGCCAGCGCATCGAGCGCTGCGGCGGCGACGGGCTCGCTGCCATCGTCGACCAGCAGGCAGGGCAGCCCGAATTCGGCCAGCCGCGCCAGCACGGGGGCCAGCGGCTCGGCATGGTTGTAACAGGGAATCAGAATGCAGGGGTTCATGGGATCAGGCGCACCCGCCCGCTGCTCGCCGGCTCGTCCCCGAGCTGGTAGCTGAAGAGGAGCTGGCCCTTGTCCGCCTGCCACTGCAGGCTCAGGCTGCACTCGGCCCCTGGGCGCAACGGGCGCTGGAACTTGAGCTGATCCACCCCGTGAAACGGCAGTGTCAGCTTGAGCCGGCTGGCGGCGTAGTGCATCACCCAGTGGACCTGGGTCACCCCGGGCAGCAGGGGCGCCCCGGGAAAGTGGCCCGCAAACCAGGGCAGTGCGGGATCGAGTCGCAGCCGCAGGCGCACGCCATCGGCCAGCACCTCGCAACCCAGCTCGGTTGGCAGCGTGTCAGCGGGCAGGCTCATCGAACAGCTCCTTGAGTAGTGGCCAGGGGCGTTTGCCCTGGGCGTTGACGGGCATCTGCTCAACCCGGCGCACGCTGCGCGGCAGGGCGACCGGTTCGAGCCAGGGACGCAGCTGCTGGCGCAGGGCCAGGAGGAAGCGACCCTGACCGAGCTCGTCCCAGCGGGCGGCGCCCAATTCGCTTAGCACCAGCACGGCGCCGAGGATCTGGCGATGGCCCTGTTGCAGCGCCAGCACGGCGGCCGATTCCACCTCCGCCAGGGCCTGCAGGCGCGCCTCCACCTCGTCGAGGGAGATGCGCTTCTCCTCCAGCTTGACGATCCTGTCCTGACGCCCCAGCAGCTCGAAACCCTCCTCGTGCAGGGCGATGCGATCGGCGCAGGCCAGCCAGTCGTTCTCTTCCAGGAAGGGGGAGCGCAGCAACAGGCCCTGATCCGGGCTGACCCGCACCTCGACCCCGGGCAGCGCCGTCCAGGGGGTCTGCTCCCGATGGCGCTGACGCCAGCCGATGCCGCCGGTCTCGCTGCTGCCGAAGATCTCCACCGGCAGCTGACCGAGCAGCAACCGGGCTTGCCGGGCATCCTCCAGCTGCAGGGGGCCGCCGGAGGAGACGATCAGCCGGCAGCCGGTGGCGGGCATGGCCGGATCGAGCCGGCTCAGGAACGCTGGGGAGGCGATCAGGCACCAGGGGGCGCCTTGCGTCGCCAGCTGCTCCGGGTAGTCGATGGTGCGGCGATCGAACGGGCGACCGAGGGCCAGCGGCAGCAGGATGCGAAACAGCAGCCCGTAGATATGCTGGTGGCTGACGCTGGCCAGCACCCGGGTGCCCGCCATCCGCTCGCCCCAGAGCGCCATCTGTACCCGCAGCTCGGCCTCCAGCTGGGGCCAGGCCTTGGGGATCGCCTTGGGCTCGCCGGTGGAGCCGGAGCTGAACAGGGTGATATCCAGGCGCGCGGGCGCAAGATCACCGTGTGCGGCATCCAGCCCCTCGTGGGCATCGGCCAGGGGCAGCCTGAGCTGAGGCACGACAAGTGCTGCACCGGGCAGCTCGGAGTCGGTGAGCAGGCCGTCAAACTGGCTCTGCAGTTCCTGCAGGCCGGCCAGTCGCTGATGACCTGGCAGAATAGCCTGATAGCCGCCGAGGGCGCAGGCGAGCAACGCTTGCGTGAACAGCAGGCTGTCGTCGAAGCAGAGGGCCCAGCGCGCGCCAGGCTGGCCGGCGCTCTCGTGACGGGCCATGGCTCTGGCCAGTTGCAGGCTGGCGCGGCGCAGCTCGGCCAGGGTCACCTCCCCCTGCGGGCCGAAGGCCACCGGCTGGGCACCATCGCGCAGCCAGAGGGTCTGCAGCAGGCTCATGGGGTCAGCCTCTTCATCACGCGCCTGCGCACCAGGTACTCCCCCCCCATCAGGCAGCCCATCAGGACATAGCTGACGAGGCCGTTGTAGAGGCTCCAGAGCGCCAGATCCCCGTGCCAGATGGTGGCGGCCGCGAGGGCGCCGTTGAACACGAAGAAGCCGCACCAGACCTGGGTCACCCGCCGGGTGTAGCCGATGGCCGCCGCCGGCAAATCGGGATCCTGCAAGCGGGCCAGCCGCTCCACCAGGCTCATGGGGTGGGTCAGGCTCCAGCCGAACAGACAGAGCAGGGAGAGACTCACCGCCAGGGGGTAGTAAAGCAGCCAGTGCCGGGCACTGAACAGGGCAGAGAGCAGGGTCAGCCCGAGCCCGATGCAGGCCAGCAGGCGGCCCAGCCAGAGCCACTCCGGCAGTGGGCCGAGACGGACCCGCCCCTTGAGCAGGCCGGGCAAGAGTCGCAGCGAGAAGAGGAGCAGCAGGGCGAGCAGCAGCGGGGTCTGACCGGCACGGGTCAGCCCCCAGTAAACCGCCAGCGGGTAGAGCAGCAGGACACCACCGGCCAGCCAGGAGAGCCAACGCGTCATGATTTGGCGCGAACCGGCATCAGGAGTCTGCCAGCAGACGCTCGACCGCATCCACCACGTCGTTGACGCTGCGTACCGACTTGAACTCCTCCGGCTTGATCTTCTTGCCGGTCAGCTTCTGCAGGTGCACCACCAGATCGATGGCGTCGATGCTGTCGAGTTCGAGATCCTGGTAGAGACGGGCCTCGGGGGTCACGGCCTCTTCGTCGACTTCGAACAGCTCGACGAGGGCGGCCTGGATCTGGGCAAAGATATCGTCACGGGTCATGGCTCAGGCCTCCGCTTTAGACTGCGCCTGCACCAGGGCCACCAGGGCCGCGACACAGGCAAAGTGGCGACGGGTATTCTCATCGTCGGCGGAGAGGACGATGCCGTAGCGTCCCTTGATGGCAAGGCCCAGCTCCAGCGCATCGATGGAGTCCAGCCCCAGGCCGTCACCGAACAAGGGGGCCTGGCTGTCGATGTCGTCAGGGGTGAGCCCTTCGAGGTTGAGGCTGTCGATGATGAGTTGTTTTATCTCTAGATGCAGGTCTTGCATAACTGTTCCATACGCTGTCATTGGGGCCCCGGTTGCAGGGCCCGGGTGAGAAACCGGGTCAACTGGCGGGCGGCCAGTGCACTGCTCTGGCCGGTGGCGACCACCTCTTGTGCCGCCACTTGCTGCAGAAATTCTATGGTGAAAGTCGGCTTATTTTCCGGGATCTTGAACCATTTGTCCTGCTTGGTGAGAAAACGGGCGCTGCAGTGGATCCGCACCAGCTGCACCGGCACCTGGGCGCGCACCGCCAGCTGGGCCGCGCCGCGCTGCAGCTTGATCGGCTCCCCCGGAGTGGTGCGTGTTCCCTCCGGGAAGATCAGCAGCAGGCCGCCGGCCCGGATCCGCGCCGTGCACAGGGTTAGCAGATCCTCCCCCGCCACGTTGGGCAGGTAGTCGGCCGCCCGCACCACGCCGCCGATGAAGGGGTTGCGCCAGAGGGATTGCTTGACGATGCAGTCGCACACCGGCATCTCGGCCGCCAGGATGACATAGTCGAGCAGGCTGGGATGGTTGGCCACCACCAGGGCGCCTTGCAGGTCGGCGGGCATGCCGCTCACCCGGTAATCCAGCACCCCCCAGCCCCGCAGCATGGCCAGAAACAGCCGGAAGCTGTGGCGAATGGTGAGCTGGGCCAGGGTACGGCGCCGCTCCCCGCGCAGGCAGAGCGCCAGCAAGGGGAACCAGAACAGGGAGAGCAGCAGCCCCCCCACCCCGAACAGGGTGAAGCCAAGGGCCGTGCCGATCAGCCGCCATCCCCGGTTCAGCAAGCTTGCCATGTCCACTCCTGACGGTCATCACCCAGGGTCAGGGTCCGCTCGTCCCGCAGCAGGGCGCGCCAGAAGGCGAGGCTCTGGGGAAGCGGGCGGGCGGCGTCGACCGCGGGTCGTACCCCCTCGCAGCGCCACTGGTCGCCAGCTTCGAGCACCAGCCCCAGGGCGTGGGGCGGCGCCTCCGACCCCAGCCAGGGGCGATGAAACCCGGGCACAGGCCCCTCGAAGGCCACCAGCAGCACCTTGCGGGCGCCGGCCTGCAGGGCCGCCACCGCCTCGGTCAGGCCTGCCATCAGGCTGCTCTCCCCTGCCGCCAGGGACGTCATGGGGATGGCGGCCTTGCCCTGGATGGAGCAGAGCCCGGCGGCGGTGTTGTGCACCGACATGGAAAAATCGGTAGGCGACAGCGCCTGACGGTCCGCCAGCGCCTGCAAGAGCGTCATGGAGCGGGTCAGTTCGCCGTGGCGGCTGGCGAAGATGGCGTAATCGACGGGGTGGCTGGCCAGCAGGCTCAATCCCACCTGCACCGCCAGCCGGGAACCCTGGCTCAGGCGGCGCGCCATCATCATGGGCAGCAGGGGGGTGGCGGGAAACGGCGGCTCGACGGGCCAGCGGCCCTGTTGTGCCCACGCCTGCCAGGCGGCCTCATCGACGAGACCGGGTGACAGGGCCTGACTGTCCTGCAGTGAAAAAGAGAGCATGTTTCAGGCAACCTGTCCTTGACCTTGGTGTAAATGCCCTGGGAATAACAGGCGCGCCCCCGGCGGGCGCAGCCTGCTCCACGGCATGAAATGGAGTCATCACGTTAATTCTGGGCGGATAATACCATTATTTATCAAAAATAATAGCTGGCACAGATTATTCCCCGCCATGGTGATTGAAAAATAACGATTTGTGTTGTCTTATTGCCATCCGCCAGTGGTGAATATACTCTCCAAGGAATATATTATGAAACTCGTTAATAAAATATGCGTGGTGCTGACCTGTGCCCTGTTGGCCGCCTGTTCTACCAGTCAGCCCATTCGCAATATGGCTGCCAACCCGGTTGCTTTTAATTTGACCGATGAGCAGGTAGCCAATGCCATTATTACGGCAGGCATCAGCAAGAGCTGGGTGATGAAGAAAGAAAAACCCGGACTTATTCGTGGTCAGGTCAATGTGCGCCAACATCAGGCCGTGATCGATATTCCCTACAGCGCTCGCGATTATTCCATCAATTATGTGAGCAGTGTCAATCTGGACGACGAGGGCAAGGGCAGCATACATCGCAGTTATAACCGTTGGGTCCTGGGCCTTAATCAGGCCATCCAGACCGAACTCGCCCGCACCCAGAGCCATTGATCCGGCAGGAGCCACCCCGTGAAGCATTATCAGACAGACCCCTACAATGCGCTGGAGGCCATCAGCGAGGCCCAGAAAATCGCCTTCGGCCCCATGCTGTTTCAAGCCAGCTGGTGTCTTCGCGAGACCGGGGTGCTCGCCTTTCTCGAGAGTCGTGGTCAGCAGGGCGCACCGCTGGCGGACATCGCCCGGGCCTGCGAGCTGAGCGAATACGGCGCCGGCGTGCTGCTGGACATGGGGCTCGGCGGCGGCCTCTGCTACCTGGCCGAGGAGCGCTATGTGCTGGGGCGGGTTGGCAAGTACCTGCTGAACGACCCCATGAGCCGGGTCAACTTCGACTTCACCCAGCACCTCTGCTACCAGCCCCTCGCCCACCTGCTCGACGCCATTCGTCAGGGCACCCCGGCCGGCCTGCAGGTATTCGGCTCCTGGCAGACCCTCTACCCGCATCTGAGCGAGCTGCCGGAAGAGGCCCGCCGCAGCTGGTTTGCCTTCGATCACTTCTACTCCGACTGGGCATTCCAGCAGGCGTTGGACAAGGTGTTCGAGTACGAGCCGCGCCACCTCTACGATCTCGGTGGCAACACCGGCAAGTGGGCGCTGGCCTGCGCCAGTCGTGATCCTGCGCTGCAAGTCACCATCCTCGATTTGCCCGAGCAGCTGGCGCTCGCCCGCCGCAACATCGAAGAGGCGGGGTTGGCGGATCGGGTGCAGGGCCATCCGGTGGATCTGCTGCAACCGGGTTCCCTGCCCGGTGAGGCAGACATCTGGTGGATGAGCCAGTTCCTCGACTGTTTCAGCCACGAACAGATCGTCGCCATCCTGAACCGGATCCGGCTGGCCATGAAACCGGACGCCCGGGTCTGCATCCTGGAGCTGTTCTGGGACCGCCAATCCTTCGAAGCCGCCAGTTTCAGTCTCAACGCCACCTCCCTCTACTTCACCTGTCTGGCCAATGGCAACAGCCGCTTCTATCACTCCAAGGAGCTGTACCAGTGCCTGCGCGAGGCCCATTTCCACGTGGAGGCCGAGCACGAGATCCCGGGCCCGGGCCACACCCTGCTGGTTGCCCGCCCCTTGCACACCCAGCCATAATGGCCGTCATCACACAGACTGCAACGATGACACGAGAAGGAGCACGCCATGGCGCGTAACGGCACGGCACTGTTGGCACTCGGCCTGATCCTGGGCAGCCTGCTCGGCGGTTGCGCCGACATCAAGGAGGCGGGCAGGACGGTGGGGCACACCACCCGGGACGTGACCCGGGAGATTGGCCACACCACCCGTGACGTGACCCGCGAGATAGGTCACGGCACCCGGGATACCGTCAAGAAGATAGGTAACGAGTTGAACGACTGACAACAGGGGCCCAGTCCCCTGCTGTCATAAGGGGGTCAGTCCCACCTGGTCATCACCTGAACGCCATCACCGGCTCAGGCGCGTTTGCCCGTCCCGTCCAGCCACCGACCCCCGACACTCTCGATTCGGGTTTTCTCTCCCTTGTGGCCGGGCATGGCAGCAGCCCCGGCCTGCCCGCGCATAGCTGCCTGTTATTTGTTCAATGGCTGGATGGGAAAACAAAAACCATATTGGAAACAAGGTATTGATATATCGCAGGAGGCCTGGTGGCGGGAGCCTGAGCGGTAGAAAAAGATGAACCTTGATGGATGTAACATGAGGGAATTCATCTGCAACGACACGCCATTAATTAGATTGCTTTCAATAAACACGGCAATTATTCAATATGCATGGGGTGCCGAACATTATTTAGATTCATGTTAAATGCATCATAAATATCGTCGACAATCCCCAGCCAATAATAAAAATCCGGTCTGACATTCTGTATCCCGCATTTCAGATGATGCCATCTGCGATTTCCGTGTTTATTGCGGGAACGGATGGCCGTGCTTTTCAATCAAGATAAGGATGCATGATGAGAAAGTCCCTGTTCGCCGCCCTGCTGCTGTGCCCCACCGCCTTCGCCGCCACCCCGCACTGGGAATACGGTGGCGAGGCCGGTCCGGCAAAATGGGCCAGCCTCACCCCGGAATATGGCCAGTGTGCGGGCAGCAACCAGTCGCCGGTCAACCTGACGGGCCTGGTGGAGGCCGAACTGGCCCCGCTGCAGTTCCACTACCAGGCAGGCGGGCGCAGCGTCACCAACAATGGCCACACGGTGCAGGTCGACTATGCCCCCGGCAGCACCCTGGAGCTCGATGGCATGCGCTTCACCCTCAAGCAGTTCCACTTCCACGCCCCCAGCGAAAACCTCATCGAGGGCAAATCCTACCCCCTGGAGGGGCACCTGGTGCACGCCAATGACAAGGGTGAGCTGGCGGTGGTGGCGGTGATGTTCGAGCCGGGCGGTGCGAACACGGCCCTCGGCCAAGCCTGGCAATCCTTGCCGGCCAAGGCGGGCGAGCACCACGAGCTCAAGGAGCCGGTCTCGGCGGAGCAGTTGCTGCCCGCCAAACGGGACTACTACCGCTTCAGCGGCTCGCTGACCACCCCGCCTTGCTCGGAAGGGGTGCGCTGGCTGGTGATGAAGGATCCGGTGCAGGTGAGTCAGGCCCAGATCGACGCCTTCAAGGCGGTGATGCACCACCCCAACAACAGACCCGTCCAGCCCCTCAACGGGCGACTGGTGCTGCAATAAGGTGGTATGTCACCGATTTGCGCAATAAAAAGAGGGCCAACGGGCCCTCTTTTTTAATTGCAGCAAGTGGTTACAGGCTGGCGGCAATCTTTGCCCCCAGGGCGGCGTTGTTCAGTACCAGCTGGATGTTGGAAGCCAGGGAGTTGCCGCCGGTCAGCTCGCAGACGCGAGCCAGCAGGAAGGGGGTGGAGGCCTTGCCCTTGACCCCCTGCTCGTCCGCCTCCCGCAGCGCCTGCTCGATGGCCGCGTCTATGTCCGCCTTCGGCATCGCAAACTGGGCCGGGATGGGATTGGCCACCACGGCACCGCCCGCCAGCCCCAGCTCCCACTTCAGGCGCAGCGCCTGCGCGATCGCCGCCGGGGTGTCGAGGCGGTAATCCACCTTGAAGCCGCTCTCCCGGGTGTAGAAGGCGGGCAGCTCCTCGGTCTGGTAGCCGATGACCGGCACCCCCTGGGTCTCCAGGTACTCCAGGGTCAGACCGATGTCGAGGATGGACTTGGCGCCGGCGCAGACCACGGCCACCGGGGTCTGGGCAAATTCCTGCAAGTCGGCGGAGATGTCGAAGCTCTCCTGGGCGCCGCGGTGCACGCCGCCGATGCCGCCGGTGGCAAACACTCGGATCCCGGCCATGGCGGCCACTATCATGGTGGAGGCCACCGTGGTAGCACCCATCCCCTTGTTCGCAAGCACGAAGGGGATGTCACGGCGGCTGCACTTGATGGCGGCGTGGCCGGCCTTGCCCAGCGCCTCCAGGGCCCCCGCATCCAGACCCACCTTGAGGCGGCCGTCGATGATGGCGATGGTGGCCGGCACGGCGCCATTGTCGCGCACCACCTGCTCCACCTGGCGCGCCGTCTCCACGTTCTGCGGATAGGGCATGCCGTGGGAGATGATGGTGGATTCCAGGGCCACCACAGGCTTGCCGGCGGCCAGGGCGGCAGCGATTTCGGGTTGGATATCGAGGTAAGCGTTCAACATGGGTACTCCTCCAGCATGCGTTCAACGGCGGCCTTGGAGAGGCCGGAAAAGACGGTATCGGAACAATTGACGGTGAGGGCGGCGCAGCCGAGGGCGAAACGGGTCGTTTCGACGATGCCCTGCTCCTGCAACCAGGCGTGGGCCAGCCCTGCCATGAAGGCATCGCCACCACCGGTCACGTTGACGACCGGGCTGCCGAGCACGGGCAGATGGCCCTGGCAGGCCCCGTCGCTGTAGAAGATCCCCTGATCCCCCAGGCTCAGGAACAGCCGCTGCACCCCGGCGCGGTGGAACCAGGCCGCCGCCATGGACCAGGTGTCTGGGCCGGCGATGCGCAAGCCGCACAGCTGCTCCGCCTCGCTGCGGTTCGGCTTGAGGGTGTGGATGCGGTGCAGCCAGGGGCGGATCTTCTCCACCTTGGCCACCGAGACGGTGTCGACGAAGATGATGTGCTCCCCCTGGCGCTCGAACAGCCAGTCCAGGGTGTGGGTCGCGAGGTTGGTGTCGAGCACCCAGAGCCGGGCCGCACCGAGAAAACCGCTCAGGGGAGTGAGCCGGGCCGGGGTGAGCTGATCGATGATCCCCATGTCGTTGACGGCGCAGCTCATCTCGCCGCTGCCATCGTGCAGACTGAGGTAGCAGGAGGTGGCCTGGCCGTCCAGCACCAGCACCTGGCGCACGTCGACCCCGGCGCGCTGGCTCACCTCCAGCAGGTGGTGGCCGTACTGATCGTTGCCCACCGCGGTCAGCAGCCGGGTGTCGGTACCGAGGCGCGCCAGGTTCTCGGCGATGTTGCGCCCCACCCCGCCGGCGGAGGTACGCACCCGGCCCGGGTTGGAATCCCCGATGCGCAGGTTGTCGTGGCTGCAGCCGCAGATATCCATGTTGGCACCGCCGATCACCACGGCGTAGGGCCCTTCCCGCAGCACATAGCCGCGCCCCTGCACATAGCCCTGGCGCATCAGGCTGGAGATGTGGCTCGCCAGCGCCGAGCGGCTGATGCCGAGCCTGTCCGCCAGCTCCTGCTGGGCAATCATGGGGTCCTGGCGCAGCAGGGCGAGGATCTCTTGCTCACGTTCCGTCATAGACAAACATCCAGTTACAAACGTTTGTCCATTATTGTCGGGAAACGTTTTCCCGCCACGACTGCGTGCAAGAAATGTCGGGTCAGCCACAAAAAAAATCACCGGGCAAGCCCGGTGATCCTCAATGCCATATGCCTGGTGTTCTCAGTCCAGTCGAACCCAGACAGCGCCCTCATCCAGCCGTACCGGCCAGCAGGCGACGCTCAGGGCCGGATCGTCCAGGCAGCGACCGTCCATCAGGGCGTAGCGCTGCTTGTAGAGGGGCGAGGCGACCACGGGCTCCCCGCCTGCATCCCCAACCAGGCCGCGCCCCAGCACGGCGACGCCGGCCAGGGGATCCACCCCGTCCAGGGCGTAGACATGCTCCCCGAGACGAAACAGCGCCAGCACCCGCCCCTCCAGCCAGGCGCTGCGCCCGGCCTGCTCCGGCAACGCCGCCAGTTCGCATACCCGATGCCAGGCCCCGGTCGCTGACTGCAAGGTCGCTTCTTTTATGTCCCTCATACCACCTCCTTGATAGCGATATCCGGCACCCATTGCCCCCGCTCCTCACGGCGCGGCGGTGTCTCGTCCTCGGGCCGGTTGACGAAGGCCTCGAACAGCTTGAGCTTGTCCGGATCCGCCAATGTGCTCTTCCACTCGCACTGCCAGGTGCCGACTATTCCCTCCATCATGGCCTCCAGCTCGGCACCGATGCCGAGCCTGTCCTCGATGATCACCGACCTGAGGTAGTCGAGTCCCCCCTCCATGTTCTCCATCCAGACCGAGGTGCGCTGCAACCTGTCCCCGGTGCGCACGTAGAACATCAGCAGCCGGTCGATGTAGCGGATCAGGGTCTGCTCGTCGAGGTCGGTGGCGAACAGATCGGCGTGGCGCGGCCGCATGCCGCCGTTGCCGCACACATAGAGGTTCCAGCCCCGCTCGGTGGCGATGACGCCGATGTCCTTGCTCTGGGCCTCGGCGCACTCCCGGGTACAGCCGGAGACCGCAAACTTCAGCTTGTGGGGAGCCCGCAGCCCCTTGTAGCGGTGCTCCAGGGTCTGGGTCAGGGTCATGGAGTCCTGCACCCCGTAACGACACCAGGTGGAACCGACACAGGACTTCACGGTGCGCACCGACTTGCCGTAGGCCTGACCGGTCTCGAAGCCCGCCGCCACCAGCTCGCCCCAGATGGCGGGCAGCTGATCGACCCGGGCGCCGAACAGGTCGATGCGCTGGCCGCCGGTGATCTTGGTGTAGAGGCCGTACTTGCGCGCCACCTCGCCGATGGTAATGAGGCCGTCCGGGGTGATCTCCCCCCCGGGAATGCGCGGCACCACCGAGTAGGTGCCGTCCTTTTGCAGGTTTGCGAGGAAGGCGTCGTTGGTGTCTTGCAACGCGCGGTGGGGCTTCTCCAGCACGTGCTCGTTCCAGAGCGACGCCAGGATGGAGGCCACCGTCGGCTTGCAGATGTCGCACCCCAGCCCCTGGCCGTGCTTGTCCCGCAGGGCCTCGAAGCTCTTCAGCTCGCCCACCCGGGCCAGGTGATAGAGCTCCTGGCGGCTGTAGGCGAAGTGTTCGCACAACCCCTTGTCCGCCTCCACACCAAGGTCTGCCAGGGTCTGATCCACCACCTGCTTGAGCAGGTTGCCGCAGCCGCCGCAGCCGGTGCCGGCCCTGGTGCAACTCTTCACCGCCGCCAGCTCGTGATTGCCCGCCCGAACGGCGGCCACCACGTCCCCCTTGCTGACGTTGTGACAGGAGCAGAGGATGGCGCTGTCCGGCAGCACCAGGGGCGCGGGAGCGGCCCCTGCGTCCCCCACCAGCAGGGAGAGCGGCGGCTGGGGCAGCGCCACCCCGTTCTGGTAGTACTGCAACAGCCGCTCATAGTCGGCCCCGTCCCCCACCAGGATGGCGCCGAGCAGGCGATTGCCCTCGCCGTCGGTCACCAGCTTCTTGTAGATGCCCTTGATCCTGTCCAGCACCAGCAACTCCTGGGCGCCGGCGGTGGTGGCGTGAGCATCGCCGATGGAGCCCACGTCCACCCCCATCAGCTTGAGCTTGGTGGACATGTCGGCCCCGCCAAAGCGGGTCTCGCCGCCACACAGGCTGGCCACGGCGGCCCGGGCCATCTGGTAGCCGGGGGCCACCAGGCCGAAGATGCGCCCCTGCCAGAGCGCGCACTCGCCGATGGCGAGGATGGCGGGATCCGAGCTGTGGCAGCCGTCGTCGATGCAGATGCCGCCGCGCTCCCCGACCGCCAGCCCGGATTGCCGGGCCAGGGTGTCGGCGGGGCGGATCCCCGCCGAGAACAGCAGTACGTCGGTCTCAATGTGAGTACCGTCCTTGAAGCGCAGGCGATGGCGGGCCTGCTCCCCCTGCTCGATGCACTCGGTGGCCTTCTCCACCAGCACCTCGACCCCGAGGGCCTGGATCTTGTCCCTCAGCACGGCGCCGCCGCTCTCGTCGAGCTGCACCGGCATCAGCCTGGGGGCGAACTCCACCACCTGGGTCTTGAGCCCGAGCAGGCGCAGGGCGTTGGCCGCCTCCAGCCCCAGCAGACCGCCGCCGATGACCACGCCGCTGCGCGCCTGGGCGCAGGCATCGCGGATGGCGGCGAGATCCCCCAGGGTGCGGTAGACGAAGCACCCCTCCCGCTGATGGCCGGGGATGGGGGGCACGAAGGGCACGGAGCCGGTCGCCAGCACCAGGCGGTCGTATGAATACTGCTCGCCACAGGACAGGGTCAGGGTCCGGGTTTCTCTGTCGAGCACCTCCACCTCGGCCCCCAGCCGCAGGGCGATGCCGTTCTCTTCATACCAGGCGGGATCCGCCATGCGCAGGGCCTGGGGCGCCTTGCCGCCGAACACCTCGGACAGATGCACCCTGTCGTAGGCGGCGTCCGGCTCGGCGCCAAACACCGTCACCTCGAAGCGCGCCAGGCCGCCGGCCGCCACCAGCTGCTCGACGAAGTGATGACCCACCATGCCGTTGCCTACCACCAGCAGCCGCTGTTTTGCAGCATTGTCGGCCTTGTCGGCGGAACCGCTGTTCTGGCGATCGAGCAGGTCCATGCCGTCGCCGATCACCCACTGTTGCTCTTTGTCAGTCATGTCTCTCTTCCTTGAATCCGGTGGGGCTCAGGCGCGCAGCTTGCTGCGCACCTGCCCGGCTGCCTTGAGGGGGGTCACCTTGCGCTGCTTCTCGTAGAGGAAGCGCAGCACCTGCTGACGCAGCTTGTGGTAGTGGGGGTCATCCGCCAGGGCGACCCTGTCTCTGGGCCTTGGCAGGTCGACGGTCAGGATCTCCCCGACGGTGGCACTGGGGCCATTGGTCATCATGACGATGCGATCGGAGAGCAGCACCGCCTCGTCCACGTCGTGGGTGATCATGATGACGGTGTTGCCAAGCTCCGCCTGGATCGCCATCAGCGCATCCTGCAGATGGGCCCGGGTCAGGGCATCGAGGGCGCCGAACGGCTCGTCCATCAGCAGCACCTTGGGGGAGAGGGACAGCGCCCGGGCGATGCCGACCCGCTGCTTCATCCCCCCCGACAGCTCGTGGGGCATCTTCTGGCTGGCGTGATCCATCTGCACCAGGGAGAGGTAGTAGTCCACCCGCTCCGCCACCGCCCGCTTGTCTGGCTCCACCTGGCCCACCGCCAGCGCCACGTTCTGCTGGACGCTGAGCCAGGGCAGCAGGGCGTGGTTCTGGAACACCATGGCCCGCTCCGGCCCCGGGCCCGCCACCTCGCGGCCATCGAGGATGATGCCGCCGAGGGTCGGCTCCAGCAGCCCGGCCACCAGGTTGAGCACGGTGCTCTTGCCACAGCCCGAGTGGCCGATGAGGGAGACGAACTCCCCCTTCTCGATGCGCAGGTTGACCCGGCTGAGGGCCTCGAAGCGCCCCTGCTCCGTCTCGAACGAGATGCCGACGTCGCTTATCTCCAGATAACTCTTCATTGGCTCTTCTCCTGCCTGAATAGGAATGTGGTTAACGCAGTACCTGGCGCTTGTCCTGAAGCAGACCCACTGCTGCAGGGCCTGTACTGCCCGGGGTTTCTCGCAGCGTCGTCAACGCAATACCTGGCGCTTGTCCCAGGACAGCCACTGCTGCAGGGCGAGCATGCCCCTGTCCAGGGCGCAGCCGATGAGGCCTATGGTGATGACCGCCACCATGATGCGGGCCAGGGACGAGGCGCCACCGCTCTGGAACTCGTCCCACACGAACTTGCCGAGCCCCGGGTTCTGGGCCAGCATCTCCGCCGCGATCAGCACCATCCAGGCCACCCCCAGGGACAGGCGCAGGCCGGTGAAGATCATGGGCAGGGCCCCGGGCAAGACGATGCGCCGCACATGGGTCGCAAACGACAGCTGCAGCACCCGGCTGACGTTGTGCAGGTCCCGGTCCAGCCCCGCCACCCCGACTGCCGTGTTGATCAGGGTCGGCCAGAGGGAACAGAGGGTCACCGTCAGGGCCGAGGTGAGGAAGGACTTGGCGAGCCAGGGGGCGGGACTGGCGTAGAGCGCGCTCACCACTAGCGTGATCAGGGGCAGCCAGGCCAGGGGGGAGACCGGCTTGAGCAGCTGGATCACCGGGTTGGCGGCGCGATAGAGCCCCTGGTTCATGCCAAGCAGCACCCCGCACGGGATGGCGATCAGGGTCGCGAGGCCAAAGCCGCACAGCACGGTGAGCAGGCTGGTTCCAATCTGATCGAAGAAGGTGGGGCGCCCGGTGTAGGGGCGCAGCTTCACCTCGGCCGACGGATCCTCCGCCAGCCTTGCGGCGTTGCGCGCCTGCTGGCGTTCGAGGAAGGCCGCCGCCTTCTTCCGCTCCTGCAGGTGCTCCTGCCCGAGGGACCAGAGCTGGCTGGCGGTGGCGATCGGCCCGGGCAGGGTGCCCAGACTGGTCTGCACCTGGCTGGCCCCCCACTGCCAGAGGCCGAGGAAGAGCAGCACGCCCATCAGGGGCTGCACCAGGGTTTTCCAATCCATGATTCTCCACTGGTATCGTGTCATTGCGCGCTCCTTGCTCATTGCACCCGCTCATCGCCCTTGAGGCCGATGGCGAACTGCTGCAGATAGGCGTTGGGGTGGCGGCCGTCATAGATGAGGCCGTCGATGAAGCCATCCTGGGGGCCGCGATAGCCCTGCTCGCTGGCAAAGTCGGGGAAGTCCTGCGCCTTGAGCTTGCCCTCGGCGATGAGGGCCTCCGCCGCCTGGCGATAGACGTCCGGTCGATAGACCGCCTTGGCCACCTGCTCGAACCAGGCGTCCGGCTTGGCCTCGGGGATCTGGCCCCAGCGCCGCATCTGGGTCAGGTACCAGATGGCGTCGGAGTAGTAGGGATAGGTGGCGTGATGGCGGAAGAAGACGTTGAAATCCGGCACCTGGCGCTTGTCCCCCCTGGCGTACTCGAAGGTGCCCGTCATGGAGTTCGCGATCACCTGCTCGTCCGCCCCCACGTACTCGGGTTTGGCCAGCAGCTTGGCCGCCTCGCGCCGGTTGCCGTTCTGCTCGGCATCCAGCCACCAGGCCGCCCGCAACAGCGCCTTCACCAGCCGGACATGGGTGTTGGGGTGGCGCTCGGCCCACTCCCGGGTGACGCCGAACACCTTCTCCGGGTTGTTGCGCCAGATCTCGTGATCCGTGATGACGGGCACCCCTATGCCCTTGGCGACCGCCTGCTGGTTCCAGGGCTCCCCCACGCTGTAGCCGGCGATGGTGCCCGCTTCCAGGGTGGCGGGCATCTGGGGCGGCGGCGTCACCGACAGCAGCACGTCGGCCTGGCGCTGGCCCGAGTTGTCGCCCAGCTTGGGCGCATAGAAACCGGGGTGCAGGCCGCCTGCCGCCAGCCAGTACCTGAGCTCGTAGTTGTGGGGGGAGACGGGGAACACCATCCCCATGTTGAAGGGCTTGCCCGCCTGGCGGTAGTCCGCCACCACGGGCTTGAGGGCGGCGGCGCTCACCGGGGCCGGCGCCTGACCCGCCTGTGGCCTGGGCAGCTGGGGCGCCATGGCGGCCCAGACGCTGTTGGCCACCGTGATGGCATTGCCGTTGAGATCCATGGCAAAGGCCGTCACCAGCTCGGCCTGGGTGCCGATGCCGATGTGGGCGGCCAGGGGCTGGCCCGCCAGCATCTGGGCGCCATCCAGCTCGCCGTCTATCACCCGATCCAGCAGGATCTTCCAGTTTGCCTGGGCCTCCAGGGTGACATAGAGCCCCTCGTCCTCGAAATAGCCCCGCTCGTAGGCCACCGCCAGCGGCGCCATGTCGGTCAGCTTGATGAAGCCGAGCCTGAGCTCCTCCTGCTCGGGGGCACCCACCGCGGCCAGCGCCGGCAGCGACAGCGCCACCAGCAGCAAGCCCGCACATCCTTGTCGTCCGTTCATTCCAGTCCCTCGCTCGGTTCACTCTTCCCGGCGGTCGCGCCGCGCTCTCAGGGATTGCAGCGCCACCTCGTTGCAGCGCTGCGACCCGACAGGCGAGTCGCGACCAAAAAAAAGCCCCACCGATCCGGGATCGGTGGGGCTTCTTTGCCCTGTTGCGGAGGAATGGCCATATGGCCCTTCCCTGCCCGCTGTCTCTTCACTTGCTATCGTGTATTCGGTTATTCACTTTCCGTGCCAGCTCTGCCAGGGCCCGCCAGACGGGCTTTCGCGCCTCCCATCCCACCCTCGCCACCCCGAATTTGCCTCAATTAGGCGCAACTGCACCAAAACGGTTGGGCACCGGGACGTTCAGGCTGGCAGCGCCTGCAGCAGTTGCTGCGCGAGCTCCCCCAGGCTCAGGTGGCGGTTCATGGCGGTGCTGCGCATCAGGCGGTAGGCCTGCTCCTCGTCCAGCCCCTGGTGGCGCATCAGGCGCCCCTTGGCCTGCTCGATGAGCCGCCGCTCCACCAGCTTCTGGCGCAGCTCGCTCTCGGTCTGCTGCAGGGCCTGTACCATGGCGAGCTGGCTGCGGGCGAGGCGCAGCCACTGCTCCACCGGCTCCCGCTCGCCGCAAGGGTGGGGCACCAGCAGCACTCCCTGCTGCAACAGGGCGAGCTGGGTGTCGCCCCCGAGCCGCTCGCAGAACAGCAGGCGCGGCAGGCCGGGCCAAAGGGAGAGGCCGAGGCGCACCTCGGCGCCGAATTGGCGGCAACTGATGATGAGGGCGTCCCCCTGATCCGTCGGCGTCAGCAACTGGCGACTGTCGAGGATCCTGGGCTGATGGCCGTAATGGCTGACCAGCAGGGCCAGGCGGTTGGCCTGACCCGGTTCGTCGGCGTGGATCAGCAGGCGGGAAGCGGGGCCATCCTGGCCCCGGGGGGAAAAAGTAGTCATGGCACTCCTTGCCAACGGCTATTGCGATTCATCTGGCAAAAGTGCCGCAACATGAAGGCCAACTCTTTGAATCTACCTCTTTTTTATCTATCTGGAGGTAGTGGGGGTAGAGGGGACAGGGCCCTCAGGCCACCCGTTCCAGCGCCTGGTTCAGCAGGGCCTGCAACTCGGTGCGCAGCCGCACCACCTCCCCCATGATGATCAGCACCGGGCTCTGGCCCAGCAGGGCACTTGCCGCCTCTTCCAGCGTCTCCAGCCGGGTGTGATGCACCTGCTGGCGCGCACTGCAGCCGGCAACCACCAGCGCCACCGGCAGATCCCCGCAGGCCCCCGCCCCCAGCAGCCCCTGCCGGATCCGGGCCGCCCGCTCCAGCCCCATGTAGAAGACCAGGGTGTGGCCGGCCCGGGTCAGCCCCTGCCAGCCCTGGTAGTCCCGCTCGTCCATCTGGTGGCCCGTCACCAGGGTCAGGGAGCGGGCCAGCCCCCTGTGGGTCAGGGGGATGAGGGTGCTGGCGGCACACCCCAGGGCCGCGGTGATGCCGGGCACCAGCTCGGCCTCGATGCCGTGGCGGGCCAGGTGCAGCGCCTCCTCGCCGCCCCGGCCAAACACCAGGGGGTCCCCTCCCTTGAGGCGCACCACCCGCTTGCCGGTACGGGCCAGGGCCAGCAGCAGGGCGTTGATCTCCTCCTGGGTCGGGCTCGGCTCTCCGCAGCGCTTGCCCACGTCGAAGCGGGCCGCCCCCCGGGGAATACGGGCCAGGATCTCGCTCCCCACCAGACGGTCATAGACCACCACCTCCGCCGCCTCCAGACGTTGCAGGGCTCGAAGGGTCAACAACTCGAGGGGGCCGGGCCCCGCTCCCACCAGACTGATTTGGCTCATTTCACGCTCCTTGTGTCCTGGCAACGCGCTAAGCGGATGCCAGAAATACATGTTTGATCAACAACTTGTCGATTTCAGGCAGGCAGGTGCCACAGTTGCTGCCGCAGCCGAGCAGAGCCTGCAGCCCCGCCAGCTCGCTCACCCCCTGCCTAGTGATGGCATCGACGATGCGCTCCTCCGACACCCGCAGGCAGGAGCAGACCAGGCGGCTCTCCCCCGCCAGGGCCTGGCTCAGGGTCTGACTCAGCCCCCCCGCCTGCAGCGGCGTACCGAGCAGGCTCGCCAGCAGATCGACCTTGATCGACGGGCGCCGCGCCGCCATCAGCAGGATCCCCTCGATGCGATCCCCCGCCAGGGCCACGGCCAGCCAACCCTCTTTCAGGGGCAGCCTGAGCCAGTGCCCCTGCTCTCCCAGCCGCTGCCACAGGATCGCCGGGCTCTCTGACCAGGAGGCCAGCAGGGTGCAGTTGCCCTCGGGCAGGGGGCGCCTGGCCCACCAGTCCACCGGCTCGCGCCACTCATGGCGGCCGCACCAGAGCCCCTCCCAGCGGGTAGGCTGCGCCCTGGCCTGCACCCGCCCCTGCTTGAACATGGGCTGGCCGGAGAGGGGATCCACCACGGGGGCGATGAGGCGGTTGACCGCCCCCTGACTGCACTGGCTGTCGGTCCAGTGCATGGGCAGGAAGGCTTCCCCTTCCCTGAGCCCCTCGTCCAGCCCCGCCAGCAGCAGGGCCTCCCCGAGCCCGTTGCCAAGGCGCACCAGATCCCCCTCCCGCACACCGAGCGCCAGCAGGCTGGCCGCCCCCATCCGCACCCTGGGCCAGGGCTCGGCCTCCTGCAATCGGGGCACATGGCCGGTGCGGGTCATGGTGTGCCACTGATCCCGCAGACGACCGCTGTTGAGGAGCAGGGGGAGGTCCTCCCCCGGCCCGGCGCCCTGCTGCGGCGGGAAGTGCTGGGCCAGAGGCAGCAGACGTGCCCGGCCATCCGGGGTGGCGAAGCGACCATCCTCGAACAGGCGGTCACGCCCCTTGGGCCAGCGGGCGTTGACGGGCCAGCGCAGGGGCTCCAGGGCCTCGAATTCGGCACGGGTGAGGCCCGCCAGGCCCGAGATGTCGAACTGACGCTCCCCCGCGTTCTCGAACCCCGACAGGGCGGCGTGCTCGCAGAAGATGTCGTGCTCGTGCTCATAGGCGAACCCCTCCCCAAAGCCGAGCCGGCGGGCGAGCCGGGTCAGCGCCCACCAGTCTGGCCTGGCCTCCCCCGGCAGGGGCAGGAAGGCACGCTGGCGGCTGATGGTGCGCTCGGAGTTGGTGACGGTGCCGCTCTTCTCCCCCCAGGCGGCAGCGGGCAACAGCAGGTGGGCGAGACGCGCCGTGTCGGTGTTGGCCGTCACCTCGGAGACCACCAGCAGCTCGCAGCGACTCAGCGCCTCCCGTACCCGGTTGCCGTCGGGCAGGGAGACCGCCGGATTGGTGCCGAGCACCCAGAGCGCGCGGATCTCCCCCCGGTGCACCGCCTCGAACAGCTCGACCGCCTTGTGCCCCGGTCCGCGCACTATGGTCGGGCTCTGCCAGAAACGCTGCACCCGGTCGCACTCGGCCTCGCCAAAGCCCATGTGGGCCGCGAGCTGGGTCGCGAGCCCCCCCACCTCGCGCCCTCCCATGGCATTGGGCTGCCCCGTCATGGAGAAGGGGGCCGCCCCCGGCTTGCCGATGCGGCCGCACATCAGGTGGGCGTTGAGGATGGCGTTGGCCTTGTCCACCCCCTGGTTGGACTGGTTGATCCCCTGGCAGAACAGGGTGACGGTCTTGGGGGTGCGGGCAAACAGCTGGTAGAAACCGAGCAGATCGCTGCGGGAGAGGCCGCAGCTGCGAGCCACCTCGTCCAGCTGCCAGGCGGGGTCGTCCAGCGCCGCCGCCAGCGCCTCGAAGCCGCTCACGTGCTGCGCCACATAATCCTTGTCCCAGCCGTCGACATCGAGCAGGTAGCGGCACAGGCCGTTCCACAGCGTCACGTCGCTGCCGGGCTTGAGCGCCAGGTGGAGATCCCCCTGCTCCGCCGTCATGGTACGACGGGGATCCAGCACCACCAGTCTGAGCCCGGGGCGGCGCGCCCGCGCCTGCTGCAGGCGACGGAACAGCACGGGGTGTGTCCAGGCGGTGTTGGCGCCGGTCAGCACCACCAGATCGGCGAGCTCGAGATCCTCGTAGCAGGCGGGCACCAGATCCTCCCCGAAGGCGCGCTGATGGGCCACCACCGCCGAGGACATGCAGAGCCGGGAGTTGGTGTCCACGTTGGCACTGCCGAGATACCCCTTCATCAGCTTGTTGGCGACGTAGTAGTCCTCCGTGGTGAGCTGGCCCGACAGATAGAGGCCGATGGCTTCGGGCCCCGACTCCTTCGCTATGGTGGCCAGGCGCGCCGCCAGGGTGTCCAGGGCCTCTTCCCAGCCAATGCGCTGCCCCATCCAGCGCGGATAGAGCAGGCGATCCGGGAACGCCAGGCTCTCCAGCAGGCTGGCCCCCTTGACGCACAGGGCGCCGCCATTGGCCGGGTGCTGCTCATCCCCCTGCAGTTGCCACTCATCCCCCTCCCGGTTCAGCCGGATGCCGCACCCCACTCCACAATAGGCACAGGTGGTCTTCATTCCCTTGCTCCTTGTCACCGACAACCTCCGGGGCTGCCTCATTGCCATGGCCCATAAAAAAGCGTCCGCCCCCCTGCGGGGACGGACGCCTTTGTCCGGATAAGCCTCATCGTCTTGTATGGGAAAGTGACTGCAAACCCCGCGCCAGGATGCAGGGCCGCTCTCCACGGGGCACAGAGGCACTGGCCTGCGCCGGGACGGTGCAACTGCTCCCTTGTTGGGCCCGTCCGGCGGGAGAGAGCGCCACGCGCTGGGCAAGGGGCGCGGCGGGGGTATAATGCGCCGCCACAGAGGAGAGCGAGATGAAAGTGTCAGAGAAGGGCGAAGCCCGGCAGCTCAGGACCGATGATCGGGAGGGACGCGACTATTGCGCCATCGGGCTGGTCAATCCCAAGTCCCCTGAGAACGTGGGCGCCGTGATGCGGGCCGCCGGCTGCTACGGGGCGGACGAGGTCTACTACACGGGGCAGCGCTTCGAGCTGGCGAGGCGGTTTGTCACCGATACCAAGCAGATGGTGGAGAAGATCCCCCTGCTCGGGGTCGAGGAGCTGCTGGACTTCGTGCCCGAGGGGTGTACCCCGGTGCTGGTGGATCTCATCGAGGGGGCCACCTCCCTGCCGGACTATGTGCACCCGGCGCGGGCCTTCTACATCTTCGGCCCGGAGGATGGCACCCTGGAGCCCGCTCGTTTCGCGGCGGTGAAGGAGGTGATCTATGTGCCCACTCGCGGGTGCATGAACCTGGCGGCCTCGGTCAACGTCATCCTCTACGATCGCCTGGCCAAGGGGTTGAGAGCCCAGGGCCGGGAGCCGAACACCGAGGGCTGACCAGGAGAGTGAACCTGTCCGGCCAGCCGTGAAGGGGGATCATCTCCCAGGTGGCGGCGCCTTGCGCGCCCTCGCCTCCTGCTCCCGGATAAAGTCCCGGTAATAGTCGTAGAGCCGGTTCTCCCGGTAGATCTCCGCCAGTTTCCCCCCCGTCAGCAGGGCATGCATGGCGGGATCCCAGAGCGCTTTCAACAGCCTGCCTTTCTCGGTGTCGGCAAAGATGGGGTAAGTCGGGATCCAGTGCAGGAAGACCTGCGCCAGCTCGGGAGGGAGGGCCCCCTTGGGATAGAGGGCGTCGTCGGTCAGGTAGTAGCGGTAGCGCCCCTTCATCAGCAGTTGCAGCGCCATGTCGTGGTTGTCTATCTCGTGCCAGTTCATGGTGACCGGGATGAACTTGTCGAAGGCCCAGCCCCGCAGCCAGAGCACTTCCTGCCCTTTCAGGCTTTGCACCCCAGTCCAGTGCGGCAGCCAGCGCTTCTGCATCAGCACGGTCACATGATCGGCCGAGTCGGGGTAATCCGGTTGATGGACCCCAGACACCTCGCCCCGATAGACCCCCATCGCCATGTCCCCTCCCTTCTGGGAGACCAGCGCCAGCGCCCGCTTGTAGGGCACCAGATGGGATACCACGACATAACCCCGGGGTTCATAGATGGCGCGTACCACGTCCAGATAGACCCCCTCGCCATCCTGCTGACAGAAGCCGGGCCAGTCATCGCAATAGACGTGTATGGTATCGGCCCGGACGGGCAAGACGAACAATAGACAGCACAACAGGAGCAGACGAACCATGTGTTTCCTCGGTGGTGTGGCGGGCGCCAAACGCCAGACGGCACATTCAGGCTTACAGATAGCATAGAAAATTGCCGGTACCACCGGAGATTTTCCTCATTTTGCGAGCGGGTCGAGGGTTATTGTCCCCTCGTTCGGTATGATGAAAACAAGATTCATTAGCAGCCCAACCTGAAGGGAGATTCTCATGCCAACCATCAAATCCCTGCTCTGCCCCGTCGACTTTTCCGAGATGTCCAAGGCCGTGCTCGACTACGCCGTCTTCATGGCCACCAGCCACCAGGCCGAGCTCAAGCTGGTTCACGTGGTCGATCAGCTGCACGGTTTCGACAGCTACAAGATCCTGCACATGACGGCCATCGAGATCACCCACGAGATGGAGCGCCAGGCCAAGAGCCAGCTCAAGGAGCTGGTAGCCTGCCTGCCCATTCCGGCCACCTTCGAGGTGCGCTTCGGTCGCGCCGCCGACGAGATCGTTATCCAGGCGAAGGAGGACAAGGTGGACCTGCTGGTCATGGGCAGCCACGGCCGCTCCGGCATCAGCCATCTGCTGGTGGGCAGCGTGGCCGAGTCCGTGGTACGCCACGCCCCCTGCCCGGTGCTGGTGGTGCGCAAGTAACCCCCACCCGAGACGCGAAGGCCAGCATATGCTGGCCTTTTTGCTCTTTGCTGGTCGGAGCGTTTGGCTCAGTACCGGCTCACGAGTGGTGACGAGAGGCCGCCAGCAAGATCGTGGAGTGCTTCTCAGCCGTGGGCGTAGATGACGCTCCCCCCCTTGATGGTGTCGATGATGGCCCTGGACTGCTCCCGCGGCAGGGCGGGACAACCCCAGCTGCGGCCCAGCTTGTCAAACTTGCGCAGGTGTTTGGGGCTCGCATAGTCCGCCCCGTGTACCACGATGGCCCGCTTGCGGGCATTGCTGTTCTTGCCCGGGCTGAGGCCGTCCAGACGCAGGGAGTAACCGTGCTTGCCCTGGTAGGTCTCGGCGGTGCGATAGACCCCGAGGGAGCTCTGCCGAGAGTTCATCTGGTTGGAAAACTGGCGGGCCGCCAGCTCCCCCGAGTTGCGCCCGTGGCTGACCCAGGTGTGATAGAGCAGCTTGTGGCGCTTTACGTCGATGACGAACAGCCGGCGCATGGTCGAGGGCTTGCTGTAGTCGATGATGGTGAGGATGGGCTTTCGCTTGTGACGCACGCTCTGATAACCATCGAGGGCCTGGCGAAACACCTTCTTGTCCAGCTTGCCCGCCAGACCCAGCTGGCGATAGAGATCCTGATCCCAGCTGGCGTGACTGGTGCTGCTGAACCAGAGCGCCCCCAGCAGCAAGGGCAGGCTCAGCCAGAGACGGCCCAGCCATCCGCTTACATAGTGTCGCTTCATCCTTGAAGTCACTCCCCGTTCAGCCGATAGTCCGGCGCCCTGAAAGGCGCCACCTCTCGCTGGATAGTTATATGCAAGCCACTGATTGCGCGCAATAAAAAACCATAAAAATGCCGACCAGGGTCGGCATTCAGAACGGCATGGCGAAACAACGGATCAGGCACGGCTCAGGTAATCCGCCTGGCCGACCCACTTGTAGCTGGTGAGCTCCGTCAGCCCCATGGGGCCACGCGCATGCAGCATCTGGGTCGAGACCGCCACCTCGGCGCCGAGGCCAAACTGGCCGCCGTCGGTGAAACGGGTGGAGGCGTTGACATAGACGGCCGCCGAACCGGCGCCGTTGACGAAGCGCTCGGCGTTAACGAGGGAGTTGGTCAGGATGGCGTCGGAGTGGCCCGCGTTGTGCTCGCGCATATGGGCGAGCGCCTCGTTGACGTCGGCCACCAGCTTGACCCCCAGGGTCAGCCCCAGCCACTCGGTATCGAAGTCTTCCGGCCCCGCCTCGCACAGGTTGTCGGCCCCGGCCAGCAGCGTCATGGCATTGGGGGCGGCCACCAGGCTCACCTTGCGCTCGTTCATGAGCGCCACCAGCTGCGGCAGGAAGTGCTCCGCCACCTTCTCGTGAACCAGCAGGGTATCGAGGGCGTTGCAGGCGGAGGGGCGCTGCACCTTGGCGTTGTCGATGACCGCCAGGGAGCGCACCAGATCGGCGCTCTCGTCCACGAAGATGTGACTGATGCCGAAGCCGCCGATGATGACCGGAATGGAGCTGTTCTCCTTGCACATCTTGTGCAGGCCTGCGCCGCCGCGGGGGATGATCATGTCCACGTAGCGATCCAGGCGCAGCAGCTCGCCGACCAGCGCCCTGTCCGGGTTGTCGATGTATTGCACCGCCGCCTCGGGCAGGCCGGAGGCGGCCAGTGCATGCTGGATCACCCGCACCAGCTCCAGGTTGGAGTGGAAGGTCTCCCGGCCACCGCGCAGTATGCTGGCGTTGCCGGTCTTGAGGCAGAGGCTGGCGATGTCGATGGTGACGTTGGGGCGCGCCTCGTAGATGACGCCGATGACGCCGATGGGCACCCGGCGGCGGGAGAGGCGCAGGCCGTTCTCCAGTACCCGGCTGTCGATTTCGGCACCGACCGGATCGTCCAGGGTGATCACCTTGCGCACATCCGCGACGATACCGGCCAGCCGGGCCGGGTTGAGCAGCAGGCGATCCAGCATGGCATCAGTCAGCCCCGCCTCGCGCCCTGCGGCGATATCTTTCTCGTTGGCCGCCAGGATCTGGTGACTGCGCGCCTCCAGTTCGTCGGCGATGGCGGCCAGCGCCCGGTTCTTCTGCGCCGTGCTGACGGTGGCCAGCTGATAGGCAGCCTCGCGGGCCGCCAGCCCCATTTTCTCCAGACTCATAACGTCATCCTTTTTCTCTTTCATCGGTGCGGCTTACAGCAGCACCATATCATCCCGGTGAATGGCCACGGCGCCATAGCCGTAACCCAAGACCTGTTCGATGTTGTCCGAATGGACGCCGCGCAAGCGGTCGAGCTCGAGGTGGTCATAACGGCAGATGCCGCGCGCCAGCTCGCTCCCCTTGGGATCCAGGATGCGCACCACATCGCCGCGCACGAAATCCCCCTTGACCGCCACTATGCCCTTGGGCAGCAGGCTGGAGCCTTTCTCCTGCATGGCGGCCACGGCGCCCTGATCCACATGCACCTCCCCATGGGGGGGCGGGCCCGCCAGGATCCAGCTCTTGCGCCCTTCCAGAGGCGACGCCAGTGCCGGGAACAGGGTACCCACCCGCTCCCCTGCGGCGAGGCGACCGATCACTTCCGGGATCTGGCCGGTGGCGATCACCACGTCCACCCCGGCCCGGCGTGCCACGTCGGCCGCCTGCAGCTTGGTGGCCATGCCGCCGGTGCCAAGGCCGCTGACGCTGTCGCCGGCAAGGGATCTCAGGGTGTCATCTATGGTCTGCACCTCTTCGATGAGCTGGGCATCCGGGTTGGTACGCGGATCCGCGGTGAAGAGCCCCTTCTGGTCGGTCAGCAGGATCAGCAGATCGGCGTCCGCCAGGATGGCGGCACGGGCGGAGAGGTTGTCATTGTCCCCCACCTTGATCTCGGCGGTCGCTACCGCATCGTTCTCGTTGATGACGGGGATGATGCGGTGATCGAGCAGGGTGCGCAGGGTGTCGCGGGCGTTGAGGTAACGCTCCCTGTCCTCCAGATCGGCACGGGTCAGCAGCATCTGGCCGATGTGCAACCCGTAGAGATTGAACAGGTCCTGCCACACCCGGATGAGCTGGGTCTGGCCAATCGCCGCCAGCATCTGCTTGTTCGGCAGGGTAGGCGCCAGTGGAGGATGGCCCAGGTGTTCACGACCGGCGGCGATGGCCCCCGATGTGACCAGCACGACGCGGTGTCCGTGTCGATGCAAGGCGGCACACTGCCTGACCAGCTCCACCATGTGGGCACGGTTGAGCCGGGCAGATCCCCCGGTGAGCACGCTGGTGCCCAGTTTGACGACTATGGTTCTGTTTTCCATGGGAACAAAGGGGTCAGAAAAGTAAGGAGTCCCTTTATACCCACGGCCCTGTTGCCCTGCAAGGCAATTAAGCCTTGTGCAAGGTGGTCGGGACAGGGAAGAAGCAGCCCCGCGCAACGTGCGCGCGGGGCCAGGGGTCAGGCCGCCGTCACGCTCAGCTCGGCGGTCACCTGCTCGGCCGGCAACAGGGTGCACTCCAGCTGGGCCAGTTTGCCGCTGATGAGCTTGTAGAAGTGATGGAGGGTGCGCTCGACTTCTGCCTGGTGCTTCTTGGGCAGCGGCTTGTCGAGCCACTCCCCTTCCGCATTGTAGAAGCCGACCTGATAGTGATAGCTGAAGCGGTGATCCTCCTGCTCCAGCACCAGCCACCAGCCCCAGAATTCCCGCTTGTCAGGCGCCGGCTTGGCGCTGACGCAGACGGAAAGACAGTCGAAGCGGTAGCGCCCCTCTTCGCACAGGTCTTCCCGCAAATAGGGGCCAATGGCCGCGAATTGCCGCAGCAATCGCTTGTAGGTCACTCTCTCTGACATGCTAACCTCCCTGTTGAACAAGCCATACCATCACACGATGATGTTACATTTTTAGTTTTATATCATGTACATAAGTGCTTCTTGAGCCAATCAACCGTCTCCTTGAGCGCCTCGTCATAGACCTCGAGCAGCGGTTGCTTGTCAAACACCACCGCCTTGCCATTGCGGCTGGCGGCGGCCAGAGCCCGGACATCCTGCTCGGGACAAATAAAATCTTTCTTGTGCCCGATACTCAATATCGGCACGGAAGTGCGGCTCCCCAGCAACCCCTGGGTCTTGAGGGAGAAGACCTGGCACTTGGTGCGCAGCAGATCCCACTGGGCCGCATCGGCCCCCAGACGGTTCGCCAGCCCGTCCCGCATCATGCGCGGGCAGCGGGCAAACATCTCCTGGTTGGTAAACACCTGGTTGATGCCGGCACCGATGCAGACCACGGTCCGAAGCTTGAAGGGCTCGACGAAGGCGAGGCGGGCCGCCACGTTGCCGGCCAGCCTGAATCCCACCATGGCGATACGCTGATGATCGACCCAGGCCACCTCGGAGAGGTAGTTGAGCACCGCCTGGTGAAGGCGGCTGGTGTCCTGCACCAGGGGCCAGTGTTCGGCATAGCCCGTGCCCGGCATGTCCAGCGACAGCATGCCGATGCCGTGGGGTTCGAGGCACTTGAAATAGAAGTTGAGGAAGTCGACCTGGAGCGAGTCGATGCCGCCGCTGACGATGACCAGGGGAACCGGTCTGTCGGTGGTGGGCAGGTGCAGATACCCCTGGATGGTCTTGCCCCGGAACGGGACCTGCAGCTCCTTGAGGGGCACCTTGAACAGGCGTCCGGCCTCGCGATAGGCCATGTTGCCGAGCAACTGGGCCTGATCCGCCAGCTCGTCGTGCTTGAGGTGGGGGTAACTCGCGATGGAGTAGTAGCGCACCGCCTTGAGCAAGCTTTTCAGGGCGGCGGCCCGCTCACCCTGTGCCACCAGCTCGCGACCCCGGTTGAAGTAGCGGCCGGCAAGCTGGCTCCACTCGTAGACCCAGTTGCCGGGCACGTAGCCCTTGATGGTGTCCAGGTAGCGCTCGTGGGTACGCTCCCCCTGCCCCATGGCGATCTGGGCCAGGGTCTGCTCCACCTCCACCGGATCGGCCCCCTGCCAGGCCCAGGTCGGGCGACGCAGCAGGCGGTACCAATGGGGGGACAGGGCGCCGTCGATGAAACTCTCGGTCAGCGAGCCATCCTGCTCGCCAACGGGGCTGGAGTTGGAGATTTCGGAGGTTTCCAATACCTTTTTGACCCGGGTGAACAGCTTTTCCGTCAGGTTGGTATCGTCGTTTGGTTCCAAGATGGTGGCTCTTCTGTCGCAAACAATGCTCCATCTTAACCACTTTTCAGGGCGGGCAGCCACACCAGAAACACGTTGGGCCCCATAAGGGGCCCAATTACACCATCCCGGCACCAGAATGTGCCTGCGGGGGCGGCGTGGCGATTACTCTTCGTCGCAGATCGGCTTGGCGAACTCCAGCGCCATGTCCCAGGGCTGCTCGATCCAGGTGTCCTGCGGAATGGCAACTTCGAAGTCATCCACCAAAGGCTCGCCCATGGGCTTGGCGAAGATGGTGATGAACTTGGCACGCGGGTAGAGCTCGCGGATCGCCTTGGCGGTGCCGCCGGTGTCCACCAGATCATCCACCACCAGCCAGCCTTCGCCGTCACCGGCCGTGGTCGCGGCCTTGACGACCACCAGCTCGCGCTGGTTGTCGTGGTCATAGCTGGAGATGCAGAGAGTCTCGACATTGCGGATGCCCAGTTCACGGGCCATCAGAGCCGCAGGCACCAGACCGCCACGGCTGACTGCGATGATCCCTTTCCACTGGCTGACGGGCAGTTGACGACGGGCCAGGCGGCGCGCTTCACGTTGCAGGTTGTCCCAGGACACGTAGAATTTTTTAGGCATGCTGTCGATCTCAACGAGTTATAAAGCAATCACTTAAGAAGCAAGGCCCCCGGCAGACACCGGGAAACCGGTCAATTCTGGCGCCCCGTTTCCCGAATTTTGCTTGCACGTTTGCCGCCTCAGGGCTGGCGCCTCGGTGGCAAACACGGATGCAGTGAACGCAGGGATTGGGGGTAGCTGGCGGCCAGGTCGGGCAGGATCCCGAGCTCGGGCCGGCTGTTGGGCCGGTATGATAGCACCCTTTATCGATAAAATGCGTGGCAAACGTATGCGAAAAACAGGAAAAGTCGGCCATCTTCCGCCAGTCTGGCGCAGGATGGGACAGGTTTTCACCAGCAGGGTGCTCATTCGGGCTGCCCATACCGCACATCGGGTAGCGAGCGGGTAAAAAAATAGCAGGGGGAGGATGAAGTCCTCACGCGCCTGCTGCTTGACGGTTGCCTGTCTGCCTCAGCGGCGACCGGCGTAGGGATTCGGGTAGTTGAAGCCCTGGGTATAGAGAGATTGGGCAAACCAATAGGTTGAATTGCTGCCTGACATCATGAACTCCTGATTGCTTAACAAGTTACGTACCTTAATGCGGGTTCAAATCCTTGAACGGACACTCGGTTCCATGGAGGCGCACTTGCTTTGCTTCGGTTCCCTGGAGGCATTCATTGTCATCCTGACAAGTGGGGTGACCACGGCGGCTAATTTACCACCCGGCGCCAAAAAGACAATATTTTTGTGATGTGACTCACAAATTTCATGTTGTGCTGACCGAGCGGCACAGGGCAGTGAAGTTCGCCATGCAAGTTCCCTTTACCAGCACAAGCAGACCGCTATTTGCGCTGATCGCTCACATTTTTGCGTGATTGACTGTATTATCGTTATCCTCTTCCCCGGCCCGCAGATGGGGCCCCGACAATTTCCATGCTGGTAAGGAGTCCCGACGTGGCACAGCTTAGTTCTCTGTCTCCCAAATTGATTTGGCAATTCTTCGAGCAGATCTGCTCCATCCCCCACCCCTCCAAGCACGAGGCCCAGCTGAGCGCCTGGGTAGTGCAGTGGGCCCAGGGAGAAGGCCTGGCGGTCAAACAGGACGCCGTGGGCAACATCATCATCAAGAAGCCGGCCACGCCGGGGATGGAAAACCGCAAGGCCGTGGTGCTGCAGGCCCACATCGACATGGTTCCCCAGGCCAACGCCGATACCCAGCACGACTTCACCAAGGACCCCATCGATGCCTACATCGACGGTGAATGGGTCACTGCCCGTGGCACCACCCTGGGTGCCGACAACGGCATGGGCATGGCCGGCTGTCTGGCCGTGCTGGCCGACAAGACCATCAAGCACGGCCCGCTGGAAGTGCTGCTGACTACGGACGAAGAGACCGGCATGACCGGCGCCTTCGGTCTGGAGGCCGGCTGGCTGGAAGGGGAGATCCTGCTGAACACCGACTCCGAAGAGGATGGCGAGGTCTACATGGGCTGCGCCGGCGGGGTCGACGCCAATATCCGCTTCCCCCTGGAGCGGGTCGCCTCCACCGAGGGTGAAGGGTTCGAACTGCAGGTGAAAGGCCTGCGCGGCGGTCATTCCGGGGTCGACATTCACCGCGGTCGTGGCAACGCCAACAAGCTGCTGGTACGTCTGCTCAAGGCGGCCGAGCCGCTCGGCATACGCCTGGCCGATATCAGTGGCGGTACCCTGCGCAACGCGATCCCGCGCGAGGCTCGCGCCACCCTGCTGGTGCCCGCCGCCAGCGTGAACGACTTCAAGGCCCTGGTCGACCGCTACACCGGCATCTACCAGAGCGAGCTGGCTGCCACCGAGGCGAACCTGACCGTGCTGCTCAACAGCCAGGAGAAACCGGCCCAGCTGATGAGCGAATCCCTGCAGGCCCGCCTGCTGGACGCCCTGATGGCCTGCCCGAACGGGGTGATGCGCATGAGCGACGCCATCCCGGGCGTCACCGAGACCTCCACCAACCTGGGTGTCATCAAGACGCTCGAGGGGGAAGTCTATGTGCAGTGCCTGATCCGCTCACTCATCGACTCCGGCCGCGAGAACATCGAGCAGATGACCCGCTCCCTGTTTACCCTGGCCGGCGCCAGCTGCGAGTTCACCGGCGCCTACCCGGGCTGGGCCCCGAATGTGGACTCCCCGGTGATGGCGCTGGTACGCAACAGCTACCAGACCCTGTTCGGCGAGATGCCGAACGTCATGGTGATCCACGCCGGTCTCGAGTGCGGTCTGTTCAAGAGCGCCTACCCGGAGTGGGACATGGTCTCCTTCGGCCCCACCATTCGCGGCGCCCACGCGCCGGGGGAGAAGGTGCACATCCCGGCGGTCGAGCGCTTCTGGCAACTGCTGGTCCACGTGCTGGAACATATCCCGGCCAAATAAGCGTTTTGGTCACGCCTCAAGATGCCCCGCCCCGTGCGGGGCATCTCGTTTCTGCCCTCTCTCAGCCTGCGTCCTCCCGCCTGCCTCTCCCCCTCTTCTCAACACTGGGGCTTGAAAGCGTATCCATAAGCAACCCTGAAATTGAAAACCTTTTCCATGATTTATGTAAATTTACAACACGAAAAGTTGATCCATGTCACATAAACCCCTAGGATCAAACCGTGACCCAGGTCACACACAACCCATGATGACCAATGATGAGGTGAATATATGTTTGAGAACCTGGCAGTGCTGTTCCACCTGAAGGGTGCCACCAGCAAGAAAGGCGTTGAAGAGAAAGTCACTTATGCGCCTGCAACCCGCAACTACTACTTCCGCTATGGCGCCTGATTTCGTTCGCCCGGAAGTTGAAGTTAGAAACGTAAATAAATTACAAAACAATCCAGCAATCCACACTACAGCTACCCCTTCGGGGCGCTGTCCCGCCCGGGCCAGATGTTCCACGGCCAAACCTGAACTCCAACCATGAAGATGGGGCCCGCAGGCCCCATTTTTTTATTCCGTCTCCTCGATGTCGCCGGGTTTCGATACCGGCCGTGACGAGGTGGACACCGGTATCACACCGCCTTTCCCAGTGGTGCCGCCTCCGCCGGAGGCAAGGGGAAATGGCAGGCCACCTGGTGGCTCACCCCGCCGCATGACTCGAGCCCGGGTGAGGTGCTGCGGCACAGATCCGTCGCATAGGGGCAACGCTGATGAAAGTGGCAGCCACTCGGCGGCGAGATGGGGGACGGCACGTCCCCGGTCAGCAGGATACGCTGGTTGCGCCTGCGGGGATCCGGCACCGGAATGGCCGAGATCAGCGCCTGGGTATAAGGGTGACGGGGGGCCAGATAGAGTTCCTGGGCCTCGGCCAGCTCCACGATCCGTCCCAGGTACATGACCGCAATCCGGTCGGAGATGTGTTTGACCACCGACAGATCGTGGGCGATGAAGATGATGGCCAGGTTCATCTCCCGCTGCAGGGTGAGCAGCAGGTTCACTATCTGGGACTGCACCGAGACGTCGAGGGCCGACACCGCCTCGTCACAGACCAGCAGCTTGGGCTTGAGGGCGATGGCGCGGGCGATGCCGATACGCTGGCGCTGACCGCCGGAAAACTCGTGGGGGTAGCGATCCGCCGCACTGCCGGGCAACCCCACCTTGTCCAGCAGATCCCGGACCCACTCCCGCCGCTGCGCCGCCGTGCCCTTGCCGTGGATGATGAAGGGCTCTTCCAGGATCTGCCCCACGGTGTGGCGGCCGTTGAGGGATTCTGCAGGATCCTGAAACACGATCTGCATCTCCTGGCGCAGGGAGCGCATCTCCCTGGGCGAGAGGTGAGTGATATCTTTCCCCTCGAAGGTGATGGTGCCGGCGGTCGGCTCGAACAGCTTGAGCAGCGAGCGCCCCAGAGTGGATTTGCCGCACCCCGACTCCCCCACCAGACCGAGCGTCTCCCCCTGCCTGAGATCGAAGCTGATGCCGTCCACCGCATAGACGGTGTATTGCTTGCGCAGGAAGCCGCCCCCCATCTTGAAGTGCTGCTTCAGGTCCCGTATGGATAATAACATGCTCATCGTGCACGCCCCCGCTCGCCCAGGCCGAAGGATGGCCATGATTCCATGCCCTCCCCGCTGCCGAGCTGCCGTTTCCCATCCCGAACCGACAACAAGATGCTCATATGCTCAACTCCTTCCAGTGGTGGCAGGCCACGGCGTGGCGTTCGGTCAACGACTCGGTCACCGGTATGGTCTCCACGCAGAGTGCGGTGGCGTGGGGGCAGCGGTTGGAGAAGCGGCACCCCGCCGGCATCTCGTGCAGGGCGGGTACCTGGCCCTTGATGGTCTTGAGCAGGCTCTTTGGCACATCTTCCAGACGCGGGATCGAGGCCATCAGACCATGAGTATAGGGATGGCGCGGGTGGTCAAACAGCTCGAAGATGTCTGCCCGCTCCACCGCCCGGCCCGCATACATCACCACCACCTCGTCGCACAGCTCCGCTACCACCCCGAGATCATGGGTGATGAAGATGATGGCCATGCCGGTCTGGGCCTGCAGCGCCTTCATCAGATCCAGGATCTGGGCCTGGATGGTGACGTCCAGCGCCGTGGTCGGTTCGTCACAGATGAGCAGGTCGGGCTCACAGGCCAGGGCCATGGCGATCATCACCCGCTGGCGCATTCCCCCCGACAGGTTGTGGGGGTAGGCCGCAAAACGCTGGGCCGGCTCGGGGATCCCCACCTTCTGCAACATGGCGATGGCGGCCTCTCGGCGCTCGGCCTTGCTGTAGTCGGGTCTGTGCAGCGAAAACACCTCCATCAGCTGATCCCCGACCGTCTGCACCGGGTTGAGCGCCGTCATGGGCTCCTGGAAGATCATGGAGATGCGGTTGCCGCGCACCCTGTACATCTGATCCGGCGGCAGGGAGAGCAGCTCCTCCCCCTGAAAGCGGATGGAACCCGCCACTACCTGGCCGTGGGGCTTGGGCAGCAGGCCCATGATGGCGAGCGAGGTGACGCTCTTGCCACAGCCGGACTCGCCGACTATCCCCAGGGTCTGGCCGGGGGCGACCTGGAAACTGACCCCGTCGAGCACCTTTATCTTGCCGTCGTCGACGGCGAACTCCACCTCGAGGTCACGCACTTCGAGGATGGGGGCCTGGCGCTGCCCCTCACGACCCCGGGTGCCGAGCAGGGGAGACTCTGTCGCTGCCATCGTCTCTCCCTCAATGATGTGCATAGGTCTTGTCAATCAGGGTGATGGGGGCAAGCGCCTTGTCCGCTTCCTTGGCTTGGCGGGTCTCCTCCCTCACCTTGGGATCGATCCAGAGCAGGCCGCCACTGCTGTGGGGGTAGCCGTCCATGGGCCAGTAGAGCTGATCCGGGGTGTTTCGGGTGGCGGGTACCTCGGGCAGCATCACGTAGCGCCAGCTGCTGGCCCTCACATAGTTGAGCTGAACCCCGGGTACGAAGATGGCGAGATCATAGATGCGCTGCTGGATCTGGCGGGAGATCTCCGCCCGCTTGCCCATGTCGAACTCGACGTTGTAGGCGTCGATAAGATTATCCAGCTCCTTGTCGGCCACGTTGAACAGGTTGTTGGTCTGGGGCTTGTTGGCGTTGTCCGAGTGGAACGACTCCCAATACTGCGGATAGAGGCCGCCGCCCCCCCAGCCGAGCCAGGCCGCCTCGTGTTTCTTCTCCAGCATCACCTTGAAGCCGGTGGCGCCGTCCACCAGGTTGAGCTCCAGATCCAGGCCCGCCTTCTTGGCCTCTTCCTTGAGCACAGTCAGTCGCTTGGAGTGCTCCTGGCTGGTGTAGGTGAGGGCCAGGGTCAGCCGCTCCCCCTTGTCATTCTGCAGTATGCCGTCCGGCCCCGGCTTGGCGTAGCCGCCCTTGGCGAAGTACTCCCGCGCCTTGGCGATGTCGTAGGCGCGCTCGGGCAGGGTCATGTCGGTGAACTCGCCAAAACCCGAGCCGAAGGTGGTGGCCCTGTCATAGTCGCCGCGCAGCACCGTCTCGATCATCTTGTCGAGATTCATGGCGTGCTGGATGCCGAGGCGCACGTTGATGTCAGCAAGCTTGGGGTTGCTGACGTTGAGGTGAACCCCCTGCCCCCCCTGCTTGGTGTCGGTCATGGCCATCACCTTCTGCACATAGCCCTTCTTGTACTCCGGGGTCACGGCCTTCTCATGCCACCAGTTCGGCAGGATCATCTCGAAGGTGTCGAGCTCCCCCTTCAGGAAGTGGCGGAACGCGATGTTGTGATCGCGGATCACCTGCACCTTGATGGTATCGAGGTTGAACCTGTGCTGGTTGTAGCGATCGTCTTTTGCCCACCACTCCTTCTGCTTGCTGAAGGTCACGGACTTGCCCTTCTTCACCTCGCTCATCACATAGGGGCCCGTGGTCGGCACCACGGCCCAGTTGTACTGCTTCACCCAGTTCGGGCCCATCTTGTAGTAGTGCTTGGGCTGGGGCCAGAGCTCTGTGGTGTTCAGGAGATCCAGCTTGGCCTTCCGGCTGCCCGCCTTCACCAGGATGGTGTGGTCGTCAATCTTCTCCACCGCCACCACCTCTGTGGTGTAGTAGTTGTTGAACCAGGGGCCCTTGATGTCCTTGGAGCGCATCATCTCGTAGCCGAAGGTGTAGTCATCGGCGGTGACGGGCTTGCCGTCCGACCATTTGGCGCGCGGGTCGAGCTTGAAGTAGACGGTCTGGCTGTCCGGCGCGATGGCCCAGGCACTCGCGAGGGAGGGGATGGGATTGCCCGTATTGGGGTGGAAGCTGATGAGCCTCAGCTGGTTGTCCAGGATGAAGGAGCGAAACGCGCCGTTGGAGTCGGGGCCCACGGTGCGAAACGTCAGCGGGAAGCTGTCCACGAACATGGTGATGCTGCCGCCGGGCAGCGCCTTGGGGGAGGCGAACACGGGGTCGGTGTCGTTGGTTTCCCACTCGAGACCCGCGGGCAGGCTGGCCGCCCACACCCAGGTCCCGTTCACCAGCAGAAAAAGTGCACCTATCCATTTGATTTTATTGTTCATATTTGACTTCCTGGTCATGCCCCTTCACTGGGGGCTTCTCGATTAAGGGTCATCACTGTGCGGCCATGCCTGGCGCCGCACCTCACTGATAGCGGGTAAACTTGCGCGGGTCGAACGCCTCCCGGATGGCCTCGCCGATGAAGGAGACCATGATGAGCACCAGACTCACCGCCGCCACCACCGAGCTCACGATCCAGATGGCATCCAGGTTGTTGATCCCCTGGGAGAGCAGTTCTCCCCAGCTCGGGGTCGGCGGCGCCAGCCCGAAGCCAAGATAGTCCAGCGCCGTCAGGGTGGAGATGTTGCCCACCACGGCAAAGGGGGCCAGGGTGACGATCATCATCAGGGTGTTGGGCAGGATGTGGTTGAAGATGATGCGCCCCGTGCCCGCGCCCTGGGCCCGCGCCGCCATCACGTAGTCCCGCGCCCGCTCCTTGTAGGTAAGGGTGCGCATGTACCAGGTGATCCCCATCCAGCCGAACAGCACGTTGATGCCCACAAACAGGCCGAAGTTCGGCTTGGCCAGGGAGACCAGGATCATGATGACGTAGAGGAAGGGCACCTGGGACCAGATCTCGATGAAGCGCTGCATCAGGAGGTCAAAACGACCGCCGAGGAAGCCCATCATGCAGCCGATGGTGACCCCGATGACATAGCTCGCCACCAGGGCGATGAAGGCAAAGCCGATGGCGATGCGAAAGCCGTAGACCAAGCGCGCCAGCACGTCGCGACCGCTGGTGTCGGTGCCGAGGAAGTGGCGCTCCTCAAGGCTCGGGGCATAGGGCGGATAGGCCTCCTCCTTGAAGTCCTGCTCATAGGGATTCCAGGGCACCAGGGGCAGCAGCACCCAGTCCCCCTTCCCTTCCTGCTCAAGCTTGGCTTTCAGTTGGCGATAGTTGGTCTCGTACTCGTAGTCGAGCCCGAACTGCTGACCCGGGATCACGTCCCCATAGGTGGGGAAGTAGAGCTCCCCCTGATAGCTCACCGCCAGCGCCCGGCTGTTGACCAGGAGCTCCGCCAAGAGGGAGATGATCACCAGGGCCGAGAAGATGATGAAAGAGTAGTAACCGCGTTTTATCGATTTGAAACGCTTGAGTTTTTTCAAGGTAACCGGATTAAGCTGCATGGTTATTCTCCAAACCGCACGCGGGGATCGACCAGGGCCACGCAGATGTCGGAGACGATATTGCCCACCAGCATCAGCAGGGAGGTGATGGCCAGAATGCCCATGACGGTGGGGTAGTCCCGCTCCACGATGGCCTCGTAGCCGAGCAGGCCGATGCCGTCGATGTTGAAGATGGTCTCGATGAGGAAGGAGCCGCCGAAGAAGACGGTGAGCACTGACCCCAGGTGGCTCGCGATGGGGATCAGGCTGTTGCGCATGGCGTGATCGGTGACCGCCTTGCGAAACGGCAACCCCTTGGCCACGGCGGTGCGCACGTAATCCGCCGACAGGTTCTCCATCAGGCTGTTCTTCATGGTCATGGTGAGGATGGCGAAATCCCCGATGGCGTAGGCGATGAGGGGCAGCAGGGCGTGGGCGAAGACGGTACGGATCTGATCCCAGCTGCTCTCCATGTATTCGAAATCGTCCCCGGGGAAGCCCCCCATGGGCAGCCACTCCAGATGGAAGGCGAAGACGGTGATGAGGAAGATCCCCACCACGTAGGCGGGCAGCGCATAGGCCATGTAGATGAGCATGGAACTGAGCGAATCGAAGCGGCTGTTGTGCCTGAGCGCCTTGGCCACCCCGAGCGGGATGGAGACGGCGTAGCTCAGCAGGAAGGTCGCGAGCCCGAAGAAGGCGGTCACAGGCAGGCGATCCTTGATGAGATCCCAAACCGGCTCGTAGTAGCGGGTCGACTCGCCGAGATCCAGCACCGCCAGCTTCTGCAACCACTCCCAATAGGCGATCAGCATGGGCTTGTCGAGACCGTAGAACGCCTTGAGCTCCTCGATCTGCTCATCGGAGAGCGCCTGTGCCCCCTTGCTGCCACTGGAGCGACCGCTCTCGTTTTGCGAGACCTGTGCCTGGAGCAGCATGCGCTCGACCGGGCCGCCCGGCACGAAGCGGGTGATGGTGAAGACGAGCAGGGTGATACCGAGAAACGTCGGGATGATCAAAAGCATCCGACGTAGGAAATACGACAGCATGGTGGAACCTCGTCCTTGTTGTTCTTTTATGGCCAGTCACATCCGATGACGAGCCTATCCTTCCTGGCATTACTCACTGAATTGCCTGTTATCGGCAGACAATCCGGCTCGGTCACTGTAAAAGCTCTGCAACAAAAATCAAGTAGAACCAGGTCATTGCTCCTGGGAGTCACTTGCAGCACAACCCGCTGATATTTTTTTCCAAAAAAGCCAACTTCAATATAAAAAACTGCTACGCCCTGTCATGAAACTTGTTTTTAATAATTAAAATAATAATTACGCACCTGTTTAAACAAACAAAAAACCAATATAAATCAATCACATAACCATGGTGACATCCGGTGCCATTTTTACCTATATAGAGAAGAAGGGGAATGCCGGAACCTCCTGGCTGAACCCATACTGACTCCTTCGCCAATATAGATAAAAACACTGTAAAAATGTCGTTTTACGATATCGAACCAGACCCGACAGATGCCTTATCGATAAGTTCAAAAATAATAAATAAAATCGTAAAGAAGGGCCTTAACAACATCTTTACAAAACACGAGGCATTTCTTTCGGAATAAAACACCAAAAACAATCAAACAATTGCCCATAGTCATCTAATTAGTTCCGTCGCCCCCATCCTTGCCGCTCCATTTGACGTCAATCATCAAACCTTGATAAGCCTTACGCACCGCTCCAACGAGGGCGGTATGGAAGCAAACAAAAAACAATCAGGAAGGATACTAGCGATGCTTAGGAAAAGCAGACTCTCTGCTGCCGTCGCGTTTGCCTTGGCGAGCGCGGCAGTAGTGGCTACCCCTGTCCTGGCCGAAGAGGGCCAGAACGTCGAAAAACTGCAAAAAATCAAGGTCACCGGCTCGCGGATCTCCCGTGTCGATGTGGAAGGCGCCACCCCGGTCGTCTCCGTGACCAAGGCAAAAATCGAACAGTCCGGTCAGCAGACCGTCGCCGATTACCTCAAGCAGGCCTCCTACAACTCCTTTGGTGGCGTCTCCCCGGCTTCCGGCAGCTCCTTCCAGTCCCAATCCACCGTCGGCCTGCGCGGCCTGGGTTCAGAGCGTACCCTGGTCCTGCTGAACGGCAAACGGGTGGCGGGCTCCCCCACCATGGGTGGTACCTCCATCAACCTGAACACCATCCCCATGGCTGCCGTTGAGCGTGTCGAAGTCAACCTGGACGGCGGCTCCGCCATCTACGGTTCCGACGCCATCGGGGGTGTCATCAACGTGGTGCTCAAAGAGGGCTATGAAGGCCTGACCTTCCAGGGACGTCTCGGCTCCCCGACCGAAGAGGGTGGTGACGAGAAGAGCGGCTCCATCGTCGCGGGCGTTGCCGGCGAGAAGGGCTCCCTGATGGCGGTCTACGAGCACGACAAGAAGGACGTCATCTACAGCCGGGATCGCGATTATCTCTCCAAACAGGGCAACGATGCCCCCAGCGCCTATGGCCGCAACGTGGAAGGGATCACCGGCCTCGATGCAAACGGGGATCCCATCTGGAAATACGGTCCCCTGGCCGGCGCCACCAATGCCGATGGCACCTGTAAGTCCCCCTTCGTCGGGTTCGAGGACGGCTGTAACTTCAACTACGGCCAAGTGGCTGCCACCACGGCCTCCCGCAGCCGCGACACCCTGTACGTGAACGGTCGCTATCACATCAACGACAACGTCGACTTCGTGCCGCAGCTCATCGGCTCCCGGGTCGAGAGTTTCGGCCGCTTCGCCCCGGCCGCCGGCGCCTTCACCATCGATCCGGCCAACCCGAAGAACGCCCAGTTCTTCGCCGACAACGGCCTGGATGCCGCCGCCACCCAGGGCCTGGGTGAAGCTGCCTATGCCTACTACCGCTTCAACAACGTCGGCCCCCGCGACAACCTGGTCACCGACATGACCGGCAGCATGAACCTGGGCTTCGAGGGTACCATCACCACCGAAAGCGTCGGCGACATGCAGTGGAACGCCGGCTACATGTACTCCAAGACCGACAACAAGGAGAACGGCACCGGTTACGTCCTGAAGTCCGCTGCCCAGCAGGCAGTGGCCGACGGCAAGTTCGTCGGTGGCGAGTTTGATCCCAAGACAACGGCCTCCATGGCCGCCGACACCAGCCGCCGCTCCACCATGGACTTCTACCAGTGGTACGCCGGTGTCCAGTGGGACATGGGTGAACTGCCGGCCGGTCCGGTCAGCTGGTACGCGGGCGCCGAGTACAACGACTGGGTCTATACCGACAAGTACGATGCCCAGTCCGAGGCCGGCAACATCATCGGCTCCTCCGGCAACTCCTCCGGTGGTGTCCGGGATGTGACCGCCGCCTACATCGAGTCCCTGGTGCCCATCACCGAGCAGATCGAGCTGAACGTGGCCGGTCGCTTCGATGACTACAGCGACTTCGGCAGCGCCTTCTCCCCCAAGGCGAGCCTGCGCTACCAGCCGCTGGACAACCTGATGTTGCGCACCTCCTGGTCCCGTTCGTTCCGCGCCCCGAGCCTGAGCGACCTCTACTCGGCTGACTCCTACTCCGCCGACTGGGCCAAGGACTATGTCTACTGCGAGGCCAACGGCATCTCCGCCGCTGACTGCCCGAACCGTCAGTACAATACCACCCGTACCTCCAACGAAGAGCTGAAGGAAGAGACCGCGGATACCTGGAACTTCGGTGTGGCTTACAGCCCGCTGGATGACCTGAACTTCTCCCTGGACTACTACACCATCAAGATCGACGACGTGATCCAGCTGAACTCCCTGCAGTCCGTCATCTATGACGAGCTGAACAGCGGCGGCTCCAGCTACATCACCCGCAACAGCCAGGGCAAGATCAGCGGCGCCATCGCGCCCATGGTCAACCTGGGCACCCTCAAGACCTCGGGTCTTGATCTGAAGGTGGACTACAAGTACGACCTGAACTACGCCACCATCCGCTACGACCTGGGCGGTACCTACATCCTCGAGTACGAGGAAGGTCTGTACGCCGGTGGCCCCGTCATCGACAAGATCGGCCAGAACGGTCTGCCGCAGCTGCGCTTCAGCTCCGGTGTCGGCGTCAATGTTCCCCAATGGTGGAACATGGATACCTACCTGAGCGCGAACTACATCGACTCCCAGAGCCAGGACTATATCGCCGATACCGGTGAGGAAGTGGGCCACATCGCGTCCCAGACCACCTGGAACCTGAACGTCGGCGTGGATGCACCCTGGGATGGCAAGATCCAGGTCGGCGTGAAGAACATGTTCAACGCGGGCCCGTCCCTCGAGAGCGATGGCTTCACCTACGACGAAGACCTCTACAGCATCGACGGTCGCATCTACTACCTCGACTACAGCCAGAAGTTCTAATTCACCTGCAGATGACAAGCCGGCCCGTTCGGGCCGGCTTTGCCCCATGCCCCAAGGAAGTTACGGAGATAGGGTAATCCTATGAAAACAAGGACAATTACAATGAAGAAAGCGCTCCTCGGCAGCCTGGTTTCGGCTGCCTTGATGACCAGCTTCAATCTGAGTGCCGCCTCTGCCGGTCAGGCAGTGGACGCTCAAGCCGCCACCGACAATGCATCCAAAGTTTCCCAGCAGAAGATCGACAACTACGCCGAGTCTGCCGAGTCTGCCCTGGCCCAGTACAAGGCCGCCCTGCGTCAGGTCGACAGCCTGCGCACCTACAACGAGCAAGTGGGCAAGATGGTCGAGTCCCAGAGCGCCGAGCTCGCCTCCATGCAGAAGCAGATCGCCCAGATCGACCAGACCAGCACCGAAGTGGTGCCCCTGATGCTCAAGATGATCGACTCCCTCGATCAGTTCGTCTCCCTGGACCTGCCGTTCCAGAAGGTGGAGCGTGAGGACCGCGTGGCGGCCCTGACCGATCTCATGAACCGGGCTGACGTCACCATCTCCGAGAAGTACCGCAAGATCCTCGAGGCCTACCAGATCGAGGAGGGCTTCAGCCGCACCATCGAGTCCTACAAGGCGAGCCTGGACAAGGATGGCAGCGAGAAGACCTACGAGTTCCTGCGCGTGGGCCGCATCGCCCTGCTCTACCAGTCCCCGGATGGCAACGAGACCGGCATGTGGAACAAGAAGACCCGCCAGTGGGAAGAACTGCCCCAGGAGTATCGCAGCGCCGTCGAACAGGGCCTTCGCATCGCCAAGAAGCAGGCGCCCCCCGCCCTCATCAAGCTGCCGGTTCAAACTGCGGAGAAAGCATCATGAAAGGAATCAAACTCGCCATTGCCTCCCTGATTGCGGGGGCTACCCTGGTCACCTTGCCTGTGACCGCCGCCGAGAAGCCGGTGGATCTCAATGCCCTGCTGAGCCAGGTGAAAGCCGCCAGCGCCAGCGAATCCCAGATCAACAAGGAGCGGGAAGCCCGCTTCCTGGCTGACAAGAACGAGCAGGGCGCCCTGCTGGCCAAGGCCAAGGCCGAGCTCGCCGCCGAGACCGCCCGAGGTGAACAGCTCAAGGCCACCTTCGATGCCAACGACAAGCAGCTCACCGAGCTGACCGAGACCCTGCGCCAGCGCTCCGGCAACATGGGCGAGATGTTCGGCGTACTGCGCCAGTTCGCCGGTGAGTTTAAGGGGATCTTCAACGCCTCCGCCCGCCGGGTCGAGCACCCCGAGCAATCCGCCCTGCTGACCCGCCTGGCCGAGAGCAAGGAGCTCCCCTCCAGCGATGACCTGACCGCCTTCTGGACCACCACCCTTAGCCGCATGGTCGACGGTGGCAAGGTGAGCCAGCTCCCGGCCACCGTGGTCTATGGCGAGGGCAACCAGGCCGAGAAGACAGTGACCCAGATCGGCGAGTTCAACACCGTCTCCGAGGGCAAGTACCTGACCTTCGTGCCGGAGACCGGCAAGTTCGAACAGCTGCCCCGCCAGCCGGACAAGGCGGTGCTGGAGCCCGTTGCCGACTTTGAGCAGGGCGACGGCAGCATCAAACCCGTGTTCATCGACCCGTCCCGCGGCGTGATCCTCTCCCTGCTGGTACAGTCTCCGACCCTGAAAGAACGGATCGATCAGGGGGGTGAAGTCGGCTACGTCATCATGGTACTCGGCGTGCTTGGTACCCTGCTGGCCCTGTTCTGCGGTGCCCGCCTCTCCCTCATCGGCGGTTCCATGCGCAAGCAGCTGAAGTCCGAGCAGGTCATCAAGGGCAACCCCATCGGCGAGATGCTGGTGGCCTACCAGGAGCACCGCGGTGACAACATCGAGGATCTGGAGTCCAAGCTCGACGAGATCATCCTGCGCAACGTGCCCAAGTTCGAGAAGGGCATCAGCATCATCAAGCTGATCGCCTCGGTCGCCCCGCTGCTGGGTCTGCTGGGGACAGTGGTCGGCATGATCGCCACCTTCCAGGCCATCACCCTGTTCGGTACCGGCGATCCCAAGCTGATGGCGGGCGGTATCTCCGAAGCCCTGGTGACCACCATGCAGGGTCTGGTCGTGGCCGTGCCCATGCTGTTCCTCTACACCATAGTGCAGACCCAGAGCCGCCGTCTCATCCAGGTCCTGGAAGAGCAGAGCGCCGGCTTCGTCGCCCGCTATCAGGAACGTCTGCACGCCGCCAAGGCCGCAGCCTAAGGAGTCACCCATGTGGTTCTGGTTGATTGAAGAAGTCGAGTCGGTCCGCCGGTTTCTGGGATTGGGGGGCGACGTGCTGGTCGCCCTGTTCTTCCTGACCCTGATGATGTGGGCCCTGCTGCTGGAGCGCTGGTTCTACTTCATGGCGGTCTACCCCAAGCAGGTGAAGCAGACCAAGGCGGCCTGGCTGGCCCGCACCGATCACCTCTCCTGGTCCGCCAAGCAGATCCGCCGCGAGCTGGTCTCCCGGGTCTCCATGGCCGTGGACAAGGGGATGCCGGTCATCAAGGTGCTGATCGCCCTCTGCCCGCTGATGGGGCTGCTGGGCACCGTGGTCGGCATGGTACAGGTGTTCGACACCCTGGCCATCACCGGCACAGGCTCACCGCGGGCAATGGCCTCGGGGATCTCCAAGGCGACGGTGCCGACCATGGCGGGCATGATTGCCGCCCTTTCCGGCCTGTTTTTTGTCAACCAGCTCGATCACAAGGCCAAGCTGGCCGTGCAGAAGCTGGAAGACAACCTGAAACACGGCTGATGCAGGATGCACACCCCCGGCCGGGCCATGCCCGCCGGGGCACAGAACAAGCAAGGAGTTTTTTGCCATGAGAAAACGTCACAGCGACAGCGGTGCGGACGAGGCGGCCATCGATTTGACCCCCATGCTGGACATCGTGTTCATCATGCTGATCTTCTTCATCGTCACCACCTCGTTCGTCAAGGAGTCCGGCGTGGAGATCAACCGCCCGAGCGCCAGCACGGCCGAGACGGTGAAGAAGGGGAACATCATGGTCGCGGTCCGCGAGAACGGTCAGGTCTGGGTCGACAAACGGGTCGTCGAGGTGGGCGCGGTGCGTGCCAACATCGAGCGGCTGCGGGCGGAGAACCCGGAGAGCGCCGTGGTGATCCAGGCCGATACCGAGTCCCGTTCCGGGCTGGTGGTCCAGGTCATGGATCAGATCCGCATGGCCGGTGTCCAGAACATCTCCATCGCGGCGAGCAAGAGCAGCTGATGCCGGAGCGAGCCCTATGAGATACCTGATATCGTTAGCGGTCTCCTGCGTGGTGGTGTTCTTCCTGTTCCTGGGAATGAACAAGCTCATCACGCCGGATCACCGGGAGCTGACGGAGAGGGAAGACGTCACCATGACCGACTTCATTCGCCTCAAGCCTCAGGAGACCTTGCAAGAGAAGCAACGGGAACTGCCCAAGCCGCCGCCCCCGAACCGTCCGCCCCCCCCGCCCGAGATGGAGGTGGCGAGCACGGACAGGCCGCAGATGGAGAGCTCCCCCATGGACATGCCCAAACTCGACATCCCGGTCAATATCGGTGGTGGCAACGCCCTCGGTGCCTACAGCACCGGCGGTGGTGGTGGTGGCATCGGCGGCAACAACGGCGCAATCCCGATGGCGACCTTCGAGCCCATGATGCCCCGCAAGGCGGCGCTGGCCGGCCTCGCCTCCGGCAAGGTACTGGTGGAGTTCACCGTCACCGAGCGCGGCACCGTCAGCAACATCCGGATCGTCAAGGAAGAGCCCCGCAGCTATGACCTCGGCAAGGCAGCACGCCAGACCATCGCCAAGTGGACCTTCAAGCCGGCCATGGTGGACGGCAAGCCGCAGGCCAGTCGCATGCAGCAAGAGATCGAGTTTGCGACCAACTAAGGAAGGTGGCGATGAAAAAGTTACACACCCTGATCCTCGCCCCGGTAGCCATGGCGGTGCTGCTCAGCACCGCCAGCTGGGCCGCCGAGCAGCCCGCCCTGTCTGACCGCGCCTACCGCGCGGTCAACAAGGCCCAGGCGTTGATCACCGAGAAGAAATACGGCGAGGCCAATGCCAAGCTGCAGGAGGCGCTGTCCGGCGCAGGCGAGCGGGTCTACGACAAGGGGGTCATTCTGCAGACCCTGGGCTTCGTGGCCGCCCAGCAGGAGAAGTACGGTCAGGCGACCAAGTACTTCGCCGACGCCATCGCCACCGGCGGCCTGCCTCCCCCCGTGGCCCAGCAGGTGCGCTACAACCTGGCCCAGCTCTACATGGCCGAGGGGAACTTCAAGGGCTCCATCAGCACCATGAAGGAGTGGTTCGCGAACCTCGGCAAGGACGAGAAACCGACCCCGCACGCCTACATCACCCTGGCCAACGCCCATGTGCAGCTCAAGCAGTACCGGGAAGCCATTCCGGCGGTGGACAGCGCGATCAAGCTCTCTGCGGGCAAGGCGCCGGAGTCCTGGTACCTGCTGAAGATGGCGGCCCACTACGAGCTGAAACAGTACAAGCCGGCCACCGAGGTGCTGACCGCGCTGGTCGACCGCTATCCGGAGAAGAAGAAGTACTGGACCCAGCTCTCGGCCATGCACATGCAGGCGGGCAACGATGCCAAGGCCCTGGCGGCACTGGAAGGCGCCTACAACCTCGGCATGCTGACCGAAGCCAACGAGTTGCAGCGGCTCGCCAACTACCTCGCCTTCGCCGGCATTCCCCACCGCGCTGCCCGCGTGATGGAGAAGGCCATGAAGGAGGGGCAGATCGAGAGCAATGCGGCCAACTACAAGACGCTCGCCAACTACTGGCATCAGGCCAAGGAGCTGGACCCGGCCATCGACACCCTGGCCAAGTCCTACAAGCTGGCCCCCAATGCCGAGCTGCAGCTCAAGATGGCGCGCATGATGATCCAGAGCAAACGCTATCAGGATCTGGTGGCGCTGGCCGCCAAGCCAGCCGCCAACGCCAGCGGGGAGCAGCGGGCAGATCTGAAGTTCCTGACCGGGGTCGCCTATTTTGAGCAGCAAAAGCCGAAGGAGGCGCTCAACGCCTTCACCCAGGCCGCCCAGAATGGCAACGTCAGCGGTCGTGCCACCCCCTGGATCAGCTTCTTGAAGGAGCAGCAGGGCGGCGCCGTCACCCAGTAAGCGACAACAACGGGCCGCCCCGGACGTTCGGGGCGGCCATCCGGCCGAGGGAAGCGCCTTCCCGCCCGGTCGGCAAGCACAAGGGGACCTGCCCCGCAGATTGCCTTGGTGGCAATTGGCCGCTCTTCGGAGCGGTCTTTTTTATGGTCCCTCCCCCCTTTTTCACGAGATGCCTGTTTTCTCCTTATATAGGCTGCAAAAAAATCCGGAGCCTGGGCTCCGGATTGGGTCATTGCGTTGAGACGGGGTTGCCCCCTCAACCTGTCATCAGTAGCTGCACACCAGCTTCCAGCTGCCGTCGCACGCTCTGAGTTCGCGGCTGGTACAGCAGCCGGGACAACTCAGTAGTTGCACACCAGCTTCCAGCTGCCATCGCCCGCTCTGAGTTCGCTGCTGGTACAGCAGCCGGGGCAACTCAGTAGTTGCACACCAGTTTCCAGCTGCCATCGCCCGCTCTGAGTTCGCTGCTGGTACAGCAGCCGGGACAACTCAGTAGTTGCACACCAGTTTCCAGCTGCCGTCGCCCGCCTTGGGCTCGCTGCTGGTCCACCAGTTGGCCTGCCACACCGCCTTGCCGTTGGTCATGCGGTCGTTGCCATTGGCGTGATCCCCGCGCGGCCAGGTCGGATAGGCATTGTAGTCCGCCGGGTTGACGTTCTGGCTGGCACAGGTGGTGCCACCACTGCCGCCGTCACTACCACCACTGCTGCCCAGCGCCGCCTCGGCCAGGGCCGGGAAGTCGGACTTCAGGCCTATGGTCTGGCTGCCGGCAATCAGGCGCATGCCGCTCGGCACGCCAGCGGCCGGCAGATAGTAGGTCATGGCCACTTCCACGTCGGTACCCGGCGCCCAGGCCTTCCAGGCCGGCAGCGTCAGGGCCACCTTGTGGAAGTCCTTCTCGTTGGCGATGCCGTCCGAGTTCTGGTTGCCGCCGCTCTCCACCACTTTCAGCCCCATGCCGCTCTGGTCGGTGATGGTGTCTGAGGTGGAGGTGGGCACCAGGAACTCGATGCGGGTGCCGCCCGGAATGGTCTGGGTCGACTTGTTGGTGAGCTTCAGGGTCGGGTTGATCGGGTAGTTGGAGTCCCCCTCCTTGAAGCCGGAGAGGCTCACGCCGATGTCGAGCTGAGCGGCCGGAGCCGGCAGGTCATTCTGCTTCAGGGCCGCCTTGTCGGCCTTGCTGAACTTCTCGTAGGCCAGGCTGGTGAGGGTACTGCCCATCACGTACTCGTTCTTCGCGGCGTCGAAGTCATAGTCCCCCGCCATCTCCCAGAACATGACGCCCCCCAGGCCGCGCTTGACGATGTAGTCGAGCTTGTGACCCATGGACTCTTCATCTTCGGTGGAGAGGAACACCCTTTTCTGCTCGTTCCAGAGCCAGGGCGCATGGGCCTTGTCGTCGTAATAACGCACATACTGCCCTTGGATCACGTCTGCCGGGTTGTTGGGATCCAGACCCCAGGCCTGGCCGTAGCTCGGCAGGGTGGTAATGCCGAGGCTGGCTGCGTGCTCCAGGTTCTTGGCGTGCCACATGGGCACGGCGCCGCCACCAATCTCCTTGCCGTTCTTGTCGAGGTCATGCCAGATGTTGTCGATGCCCACCGCCCCGTTGCCGCAGGGGATGGTGCTGCCACCGGTGCCCGGCTGGCAATCGCTCTGGCTCGGCAGCGCCGCCTTGCCACCCAGACCGTGGGTGCCACCGGTGACCCCCTGCCAGCCACGGGTGTAATAGGGCACCCCGATGTTGATCTTGCCCGCCGCCAGGGCACCACGGAAGTAGTGGGCCGCCCAGGCGGAGTTGAGATAGCCGATGCCGCCAAACTGGGCCTGGGTGTAGACCCCCCACTGGGCCAGCTCGGGATCCGCCTTGTTGTCGAACAGGGCGGCGTTGTGGCCGACGAAGTGGTTCCAGGCGCCGTGGAAGTCATAGGTCATCAGGTTGACGTAGTCGAGGTACTGGGTGACCTGGAAGTTTTCCATGCCGCGCAGCAGGTAGGCCGAGGCCGGCGAGGCGATGGTCAGCATGTACTTGCGACCGTCCTCGGTGCCGGCGCTGTCGAGCTTGTTGCGCAGGGTCTTCATCAGCACTTCATAGTTCGCAAAGAGCTTGCCGCGACACAGGTTGGAGAGCGGGAAGTCGTTGGGGTTGCCCGCATCCTTCATGGAGGTGGGGTACTCGTAGTCGATATCCACCCCATCGAAGCCGTACTGGCGGATGAAGCCCACGGCCGAGTCGGCAAAGGCGTTGATGCCGGCGGTATTGACCGAGCAGTCGCCCTTGGTGGTGGCGGCGTAGAAGCCGCGGGTATCGGCCCAGCCCCCGACGGAGATGAGGGTCTTCACGTCCGGATACTGCTTCTTGTACTTCGACAGCAGGTTGAAGTGGCCCTGGTAGGCGAACTCGGGATCCATCTCGGCGCCCGGCACGCCGTTCCAGGTCATCTTGGTGGCCGAGTCGTCCACCTTGATGATGTGGCTCTGCTCGTCCACCGCCGCGAAGGCGTAGTTGATGTGGGTGATCTTGTCCCAGGGGATGTCGTTCACCAGGTAGGCAGGCAGGCCGTTCTTGCCGGTGCGCCAGGAGGTGAAGTAGCCGATGACACGGCGACCGTGATCATCCCCCATGCACTCGCTGCCGTCGGCGCGGTAGATCTGGCGCACGTCGCAGGTGAGGTTGCCGCCGGTGGGAGGCAGTGCGGCCTCTTCCACCTGCACATCCATCTGGGCCGACTCGCCAGAGAGATTGGCCTTGTCGGTCGCCACCAGCTTGAGACCGGCCAGCCCCTTGTTCTGGGGCGTCCAGCTCACTTGCCAGGGGGCGCTGGTGTCTTCGCCCACCTTCTGGCCATTCACGAAGAGCTCGACCCTGGCGACGTCATCATTGGCGTCGGTGACGTTGCCACTCACCGCCACGCTGCGACCCAGGGTTACCCTGGCGCCGGCGGCCGGGTTCGCGATGCTCACTTTGGGCGCCTCGGGCGCGACCACGGCGGCGACCTGGAAGCTGGAGTCCGCCTCGCTCAGCACCTTGCCATCCTTGTCCAGCGCCCGGGCCTTGAGGGCGTGATTGCCCACACCGGCGGCAGACCAGCTCGCACTCCAGGGGGAAGCCGTTGCGGTGGCGACCAGGGTGCCGTCGATGAGGTACTCCACCTTGGCGAGCGCCGTGACCGGGCCGCTCAGGGTCACCGCCAGGGCCAGGCTGGCCCCCTCACTGACGCTGCTGCCAACGGCAGGAGAGCCGATGGCGACGACCAGGGCCGGTGGCGGTACCTCGCCGCCATAGCGCTTCCAGGCATCGGTCCAGACGGTGCCGACCCCGGGCTCATAGTGATAGGGGGAGGCACCACACCAGCCGGAGTAGGGGAATTCCTTGCATTCATAGAGAGCGCCTGCGTTGCTGACGATGTCGCCAGCCTTGTAGGCGGTGCCGGCCTGATAGGCGGGGTAAGCGGCCTGCGCCCAGGCAGGGACGGCCGCAAGGGCGACCAGCATGGCAAGCCTGCTGGGCCTCAAGATCTGTTGCATATTGTTATCTTCCTTGTTTGTCTTGGCTTCAACACCGGGAAAAGCGCAATCGCAACAGGGGGAAAGGGAACGACAACAGGCCATGGACGGGCCACAAACCCTCAAGTCACCCTGGGTAACCCCGCTGTCTGGCCCGGGTGGGGCAGATCGGAGGCTTTGCGTCCCGGCATCACTGCCGGTTTGCCCTTGTCCTGGGTTCCGTGAGGAACAGCCCGAGTATAGGAAGCAAGTCTCGGCCGCTCAATCTTTATTCTCGAAAGAAAATATGTGGGGACATTCCCCCACTTCATCCCTCATCGAGAAGGTGAAAAATAAATGATTGATATCAGTATCTTGAGCTTATCTAAACCTGGAAAGCAGCCTCTTTTTTCCCTTTCTTGCACGCAGGACCACTGGTCCGAGTTGCCAGAAATGTGACAAGGCGCGTCCTTGGCCAGGGCCGAGAAAATGGAGAGACGGGTCAATTTAAAAGAGAGGTGCCCCTGTCCTGCTGGTGCCGTCCCTATGAATGTGACGCGTGAAAGACCCGCGCCGAGGCGGGCGAAGGATTGGCAGCCCGGCGGGATCCGGGACGATGCAAAAACGACAAAACAAAAAGGCCACCGCAATGCGGTGGCCTTCTGTTGTCATCGAAGGATGGTGGAGCTACGCGGGATCGAACCGCGGACCTCTTGCATGCCATGCAAGCGCTCTCCCAGCTGAGCTATAACCCCAAATATTTACTCTTCAGACAACCGGTTCTGGCGGCCGGACATCCTGGACGCCTGGCGTCCGAATGATGGTGGAGCTACGCGGGATCGAACCGCGGACCTCTTGCATGCCATGCAAGCGCTCTCCCAGCTGAGCTATAACCCCAAATTCTTTACTCTTTAGACAACCGCTTCTGGCGGTCGGTTGCCTTCGACGCATAACGTCTGAATGATGGTGGAGCTACGCGGGATCGAACCGCGGACCTCTTGCATGCCATGCAAGCGCTCTCCCAGCTGAGCTATAACCCCACAAAGGTCGGCCTGGGTGATACACACCGCACTGCCCTGGGCACTTCATTTCAATCAGGAACCTGGTGGAGCTACGCGGGATCGAACCGCGGACCTCTTGCATGCCATGCAAGCGCTCTCCCAGCTGAGCTATAACCCCTTGGATTCCAGATTGTTCGAGGAGAATTTGGTGGAGCTACGCGGGATCGAACCGCGGACCTCTTGCATGCCATGCAAGCGCTCTCCCAGCTGAGCTATAACCCCAACTCACCTCGGCGCTACCAAAGTTATCTCTGGCAACGGAGGCGCATGATAGGCATCGTCCGCTTTGCTGTCAACCCAAAATTCGCACCCGCTGGAGCGTTTAGTCAAAATTCAGTCAGTTAGCTGTTTTTACCGCCAACCTCATCGCTATGTCGCTGTTTTACGTCGTAAATCCGGTTGGGACTCAAAAAAAGAGGGCCCCCTCAGGGAGCCCTCTCATGCCATCTTGGATACTGACCCTGCGAGCCTGAATTACTCGGCGGCCATGCGTGCTTCGATGTACGCCAGGGCGCGGTCGATGCGAGCGAGTACGCGCTCCTTGCCCACCAGCGCCATCACGGCGTCGATGGCAGGAGACTGGCCCTGGCCGGTCACGGCCACGCGCAGCGGCATGCCCACCTTGCCCATGCCCTGACCCAGCTCGGCGGCGGTGGCTTCAATCAGCTCGTGCAGCGCTTCTGTGGTCCAGGTCTCCAGGGCAGCCAGCTTGGTCTTGGCCAGGGTGAGCGGCTCGGCGGCAACGCCACGCAGGTGCTTCTTGGCGGCCGCTTCGTCGATGGCCTCGTACTCTTCGAACAGGTAGCGGCTCTGGGCGGCCACTTCCACTAGCGTGTTGCAGCGCTCCGCCAGCAGGGTCACCACAGCAGGCAAAGCCGGGCCATTGCTGGTATCGATCTTCTGGTCGGCCATGTGCCAGGCCAGGTGCTTGGCCACATAAGCCGGATCCAGGCTGCGCATGTAGTGGTTGTTCAGCCACAAGAGCTTGTCGGTGTTGAAGGCTGAGGCGGACTTGGAGATGGCATCCAGGCTGAACAGCTTGATCATCTCCTCCAGGGTGAAGATCTCCTGATCGCCGTGGGACCAGCCCAGACGCACCAGGTAGTTCAGCAGGGCTTCCGGCAGGTAGCCGTCGTCGCGGTACTGCATGACGGACACGGCACCGTGGCGCTTGGAGAGCTTGGCACCGTCGTCACCCAGGATCATGGAGACGTGGGCAAACTCCGGCACCGGCGCGTTCAGGGCCTTGTAGATGTTGATCTGGCGCGGGGTGTTGTTGATGTGGTCTTCGCCACGCACCACGTGGGTGATCTCCATGTCCCAGTCGTCCACCACCACGCAGAAGTTGTAGGTGGGGGCACCGTCGGTACGACGGATGATAAGATCGTCGAGCTCGGTGTTGGCAAACTCGATGCGGCCGCGCACGTGGTCATCGAACACCACTGAGCCTTCGGTCGGGTTGCGGAAACGGATGACGTGGGGGGCGTCGGCAGGGTGATCGTGATCACCATGGCGGCACTTGCCGTCATAACGGGGCTTCTCGCCGTTGGCCATCTGGCCTTCGCGCAGCGCTTCCAGACGCTCCTTGGAGCAGTAGCACTTGTAGGCGCGGCCATCCGCCAGCATCTCGTCGATCAGGCCGTTGTAGCGATCAAAACGCTTGGTCTGGTAGTAGGGGCCCTCATCCCAGTTCAGCTCCAGCCATTCCATACCCTCGATGATGGCGTCGATGGCCTCCTGGGTGGAACGTTCCAGATCGGTATCCTCGATACGCAGCACGAACTCACCGCCCTGATTCTTTGCAAACAACCAGGAATAGAGTGCGGTACGGGCACCGCCGACATGCAAGAAGCCGGTCGGGCTGGGAGCAAAACGGGTTTTGACTTTCATCTTTAAGCCTTGTGTAGAGGGCCTTGGGCCAATTCGTTAAAAAAACCGTCGCATTTTAGCACCGACAATGACGGATGGGAAAACCATGGAAAGGCATAGGGTAAAATAGGGTTTAAACAGTTAATAACCACTGATTTTGAGTGGGAACGCAAAACTTTCCCTCTTTTTACGCTTAGCTAGGCAGGATTGCTGGAGAGATCTCCCGCCCTGCCGATAATTCGGACAACCGCCTACTACACAAGGAACGCAAGATGCAGTTTCGTTCTATCCAGAATCGCATCCTGGTGCTGGCCGGGATCGCCATGACCGCCGCCCTGGTCATCCTGATCCTGCTCAATCAATACTCGGGTCGGCAGACCCAGCAGCTGACCATCAGCTCCAGCCGTGCCGCCCTGCAACAGGAGGCGTGGCAGAAGGTGAGCGCCAACGCCCGTGCCGAGGCCGCCGCCATCACCCAGCTGCTGCAGAAGGGGCTCTCCTACACCCAGCAGATGGCGAGCACCTTCGCCCTGCAGCAGGCGGGCAAACTGCCGCTGGATCGCCAGCAGGCCACCGACCTCCTCAAGGCCCAGCTGGCCCTGGAGCCCCAGCTCTATGGCGCCTTCGCCGGCTTCGAGCCGAACGGCTTCGATGGCCAGGACGCCAGCTTCGCCGGACAGACGCCCCTGGGCAGCGATGACAAGGGTCGCTTCGTCCCCTACTTCTATCGCGACAAGGATCAGATCGGCACGGATCTGCTGCTCTCCATCGAGAAGAGCGACCCGGATGAATTCGGCAACCCCGCCAACGACTACTACGCCTGCCCGAAGCGGGAGGGACGCTCCTGCCTCGTCGATCCCTTCAAGGTGGACATCAACGGCCAGCAGGTACTGGTGAGCACCATCACCACCCCCATCCTGGTGGATGGCCAGTTCAGGGGGATAGCCGCGCTCGATCTGGCGGTGGACTCCATCAGCCGGCAGGCCCAGTCCCTCAACAGCAACATCTATGACGGCAAGGGCGAGACCCTGATCGTCAGCGCCGCCGGTGTCATCACCGGCACCAGCGGCGATGCCGCCCTGCTGGGCAGCCGGGCCGACAAGGTGCTCGGCAACGGCTGGCAGCAGTACCTCAAGCCCGAGGTGCAGCGCCAGGAGCTCGACGATGCGTTTCGCATCTCGGTGCCCATCGCGGTGCCCGGCATGGCCCGCAACTGGGCCATCATCGTCACCCTGCCCTACAAGGTGGTGCTGGCGGGGGCCGACGAGCTGGAGCGCCAGCTCACCGACATGAACCGCACCGCCATGACCCAGCAGCTCATCGGTGCCCTGCTGGTGCTGGTGCTGGCGCTGGCCACCATGCTGGTGATCGCCCGCAGCATCACGGGCCCCATCCGTCAGATGGTGAGCCTGGTAGACGACATCGCCGATGGCGAGGGGGATCTCACCAAGCGCCTGGAGAGCCGCTCCCAGGATGAACTGGGGGCCCTCTCCCGGGGGATCAACCGCTTTATCGACAAGCTGCAGGCCCTGCTCGGTGACGTGCAGAAGACCGCGAGCGAGGTGCACCGCCATGCCGGCGACACAGATCGCATTGCCGGCCAGACCGACAGCAACCTGCAACACCACCAGGCGGAGATGGAGCAGATGCTGACCGCAGTGCAGGAGATGTCCTATGTCAGCCAGGAGGTGGCCACCCACGCCAACAACACTGCCGACTCCGCCAAACAGGCACAGAGCGCGGCGGATCAGGGCAAGGTGCGCTTCCAGCAGGTGATCCACTCCATGCACAAGGTCGCCGCCGAAGCCGGCAAGGGGGCCAAGGTGGTGGAAGGGCTGGCCCACGACAGCGAGCAGATCACCAGCATCCTCACCGTCATCCAGGGTATCGCCGATCAGACCAACCTGCTGGCGCTCAACGCCGCCATCGAGGCTGCCCGGGCCGGCGAGCAGGGGCGCGGCTTTGCGGTGGTGGCCGACGAGGTGCGCAAGCTCGCGGGCAACACCCAGCAGGCGGTGCAAAATACCCAGGAGCTGATCGAGAAGATCCGCCACAGCTCGGCCAATGCGGTCAACGCCATCCAGCAGAGCCAGCAGCTGACCCACCAGGCAGTGGGCGAGGCGGATCTCGCGGAGGCGGCGCTGGACAGCATCTTCCAGGCCATCGCCACCATCAACGACATGACCTACCAGATCGCCTCCGCCGCCGAGGAGCAGAGCTCGGTCTCCGAGACGGTGTCGGGCAACCTGTCAAAAACCAGCGCACTGGCCAACGACATCGCCCGGGATGCCACCAGCACCGCCAACGCCAGCCAGGCCTTGCGTCAGGCGGCGGAACGTTTACAGCAATTGCTGGGACAATTCCGTCTCAGTTGATAATTTTCATGCTCTGGACTCTCCCCCTCGGGGGCGAGTCCGTTTACCATAGGCGGCATATTTGCCTGATGGCAGGCAATGTAGTGAGAGGTAAATGCCGTGCCCACCCCGGACCGTCGCCCACGTGGCCATAACAGACGAGCCCAGCAGCGTCGCCAAGACGAATCACAAGGAACCCTGCTCCAACGTATCAACGCGGCTACCCTGCCCCTGCGCCAGCGTCTCGGCCAGGGCATGAGTGGCCTGGGTCAACGCAAGCAGGAGCCGAAGGCGCGCTCCTTCAAGCTGGCGAGCCCGCTGCCCCGCAAGCACACCATAGGCCTGCTGGTGCTGATCCCGCTCTGGCTGCTGGTGCTGGCCTGGGAGCCCGCTCCTGCCGCCCCGACCGCAGCGCCCTCAGGTTCCCTGGCGGTGCCCCTGGCCGTGCCGACCCAGGCCCTGACCGTGGGTGCCGGCAACGCCGGCAGTGCGCAGGTTGCCGCCAAGCCGGTCGAGGAGAAGGTCGATGGCACCTGGCTGCAACACGAGGTGCAGGCGGGCGAGACGCTCTACTCCATCTGGCGCAAGTTTGAGTTGCCGGGGGCCGAGCTGAGCCGCCTCATCGCCATCGAGGGGCCGGATCGTCCGCTGACCCGTCTGCAGTCCGGCAAGTCGGTCTTCATCCTGGTGGATGACAGCCGCCGAATCCAGCGGGTCGAGATCCGCTCCTTTGGCCAGGCCAACTACCGCTACGACCGCCAGGGTGAGGGGTTCGCCCTCAAGGAGTGAGGCCTTCAAGGCAGCACCACGGATGATACGGGAGGCCATGGCCTCCCGTTTTTTTGAGGTGAAGCATGAAACAAGCCGCTGACTTCACAATACTTTTAGCTTGCTCAAAAAACGAAAAGCACCAAATTGACAAGGGATCGGGCTCCAGTACAATCGGTCAGGCTTTAGACAGGGATTGTGCTACATGCTACTGGGACAAAGAGACGTGGTCAGTCATGCTTCAACCCCTGCCTTTCAGGCAAATGCTGCCCAACGAGGCTTAGTTTCATTTTGTTATAGATAGGACTTACCACATGTCTGACATTCGCACCGGCCAGGTAAAATGGTTCAACGAAACCAAGGGTTTTGGCTTCATCGAGCAATCCCAGGGTCCGGACGTTTTCGTTCACTTCTCCTCCATCCAGAGCGCAGGTTTCAAGACCCTGGCTGAAGGTCAAAAAGTACAGTTCACTGTGACCCAGGGCAAAAAAGGCCCTCAGGCCGAGAACGTCACCGTTATCTAAGCCCGCGCCAGTGAGCCTGTAGGAGGAGCCTTTGCCCCTCCTATTTTTTTGTCTGCCGTTTCGCCTTCCCCGCCACGATCATCAGCCTGCCCGCAGCCACCACCGCCCTCTCCGGCCCCTGGGTACGAAACAGATACAGAAAACAGGATCCTGACCTGGCTGAACGCCGGATACGGCAAAGCATCGCAGCGCGATGTGATGGGCAATTCAAATGGATGATGAGGACTTCGAAGAGAGATTGGAGCGGGAAACGAGACTCGAACTCGCGACCCCAGCCTTGGCAAGCGCGGATCATGCTCTACCAACTGAATGTGGCAGCGATTGTATTGAGAAACTGGGTTCGTGAACTTGGGGGAGAGATATTGAATTTGAAGAGAGATTGGAGCGGGAAACGAGACTCGAACTCGCGACCCCGACCTTGGCAAGGTCGTGCTCTACCAACTGAGCTATTCCCGCAACAGGATGTCATCTGCAAGTGATTGGAGCGGGAAACGAGACTCGAACTCGCGACCCCGACCTTGGCAAGGTCGTGCTCTACCAACTGAGCTATTCCCGCATCGGAATATCACTCACAAATTTTTTTGGAGCGGGAAACGAGACTCGAACTCGCGACCCCGACCTTGGCAAGGTCGTGCTCTACCAACTGAGCTATTCCCGCAACATTAGATTGTCTTGAGGCTGTGCTGATGATTGGAGCGGGAAACGAGACTCGAACTCGCGACCCCGACCTTGGCAAGGTCGTGCTCTACCAACTGAGCTATTCCCGCATCGGGCTGGTTTGCACCAGTGTCATCATCAGATTTTGGAGCGGGAAACGAGACTCGAACTCGCGACCCCGACCTTGGCAAGGTCGTGCTCTACCAACTGAGCTATTCCCGCAAAACCTTAAAACAGGCCGTACAGCATTTGGTTGCTTGCGCTACTGTACGGGAGCCGAATTATAAGAGCAGACATTCCAATTGCAAGGGCTTTTTTGTCTGGTTGCAGCCGTTCGCTCAAAAGCTGGTCGAACTGCCGATTTTAGCAACCAGACGATGGCAACCCCTTGCCTGTCACTCAGATTTTGAACACCTGAGCACGGTAAAACTGCAGCTCGGCGATGGATTCGCGGATATCGTCCAGCGCCTGGTGGGAACCGCTCTTCTTGAACTGATCCAGCAGCTCGGGCTGCCAGCGGCGCACCAGCTCCTTGATGGTGCTGACGTCCACGTTGCGATAATGGAAGAAGGCTTCCAGCTCGCCCATGTGCTTGACCATGAAACGGCGATCCTGGCCGATGCTGTTGCCGCACAGCGGGCTGGTGCGCTCCGGTACCCACTGGCGAATGAAGTCGAGGGTCTCGGCGACGGCTTTCGCCTCGTCGTGCTGGCTCGCCTTGACCCGGGCCACCAGACCGCTCTTGGTGTGGGTGTTGACGTTCCACTCGTCCATCTTGGCCAACTCTTCATCGCTCTGGTGGATGGCGATGACCGGCCCTTCGGCCAGCACGTTCAGGTCCTTGTCGGTGACGATGGTGGCGATCTCCAGTACCACATTCTCTTCGGGGTCCAGACCCGTCATCTCCATGTCGATCCATACCAGGTTCTGCGCACTGACTGTCATGATTGCTCTCTCTATTGGGAGGAATGGCGGAATTTTGCCAATTTGCATGTATCATACTGGCTTTGAATCTGTTCATAAACTGGCAAACCCCGTGGCAAAGAAAGCAAAACTCAATCTGGGTCAACAAAGGCGCGTCCAGGCCAACCGCGAGCGGCGACTGCAAAAAGAGCACACCACTGTGGTGGACGACACCCTGTTCGGGCCCGCCATCGAGGGGGTGGTGATCAGCCGCTTCGGCCAGCATGCAGACGTGGAAGCGAGCGACGGCACCATCCACCGCAGCAACCTGCGACGCAGCAGCATCAGCAGTCTGGTGTGCGGCGACAAGGTGGTGTGGCGGCCCGGCCTCAATGCCGCGACCGCCGGCGTCATCGAGGCGGTGCACCCGCGCCACTCTGTGCTGACCCGGCCGGACTTCTACGACGGGGTCAAGCCCATCGCCGCCAACATCGACCAGATCATCATCGTCTCTGCGGTGATGCCCGAGTTCTCCACCAACATCGTCGACCGCTATCTGGTGGCGGCTGAAGACGTGGAGATCCGCCCCCTCATCGTGCTGAACAAGGTCGACATGCTCGATGATGTGGCCCGCGTGCGCGTCGAAGGCCAGCTCGAGACCTACCGCAAACTCGGTTACGAGGTGTTGCTGGTGAGCTGCGAGAGTGGCGAAGGCCTCGATGCGCTCAAGGCCGCCCTGACCGACAAGATCAGCATCTTCGTCGGCCAGTCCGGGGTGGGCAAGTCGTCCCTCACCAACGCCCTGATGCCGGGGCTGGACGTGCTCACCGGCGAGATCTCCGAAAACTCGGGGCTCGGCCAGCACACCACCACCACGGCGCGGCTCTACCACTTCCCAAGCGGCGGCGATCTCATCGACTCCCCCGGGATCCGCGAGTTCGCCCTCTGGCACCTGGAAGCCGACCGCATCACCTGGTGCTTCGTCGAGTTCCGAGACTACCTGGGTGGCTGCAAGTTCCGCGACTGCACCCACAAGGACGATCCCGGCTGCGCCCTGCGGGCCGCCGTCGACGGTGGCGCCATCAGCGCCGATCGCTTCCACAACTATCACCGCATCCTGGAAACCATGCAGGAAGCCCGCCACGGTCGCCAACAGGCGCGGCTGTGACCCTTATTCAACCAAATCGATGACGAACATGAGCATTACTGACAACCTGAAGATTGCCGGTCAATACTGTCTGCCCAAGCACGCCCTCTCCCGCCTGATCGGCAAGCTGGCCGCCGCCGAAGCCGGCAGCCTCACCACCAGGGTGATCGAGGCCTTTATCAAGCAGTACCAGGTCGACATGAGCGAGGCGCTGCACGAGAGCCCGGCCCACTACAAGAGCTTCAACGCCTTCTTCACCCGCGAGCTCAAGCCCGGCATCCGCCCAGTGGTCGAGGACGCCATGACCCTGGCCCTGCCGGTGGATGGCACCGTCAGCCAGCTCGGCCCCATCCATCAGGGTCGCATCATCCAGGCCAAGGGCCACGACTACAGCGCCCGCGAGCTGCTCGGCGGCTACGAGGATCTGGTGGCGCCGTTCAAGGATGGGGACTTTGCCACCATCTACCTGGCGCCCAAGGATTACCACCGCATCCACATGCCGCTGGACGGCGTACTGGAGAGCATGGTGTTCGTGCCGGGGGATCTCTTCTCCGTCAACCCGCTCACCGCCGAGAACGTGCCGAACCTGTTTGCCCGCAACGAGCGCGTGGTCGCCACCTTCCGCACCCCCCACGGCCCCATGGCGCTGGTGCTGGTCGGTGCGACCATCGTCGCCAGCATCGAAACCATCTGGGCCGGCAATATCGCGCCGACCAAGCAGAAGGAAGTGGTGCGCTGGGACTACACAGGCGACGAAGCCATCACCCTGCAAAAAGGCGCCGAGATGGGGCTGTTCAAGCTCGGCAGCACCGTCGTCTGCCTGTTTGGCCCGGGCATGCTGGCCGGTTTCGAACCCCACCTGGCCAACGGGGTCACCACCCGCATGGGCCAGCCCTTTGCCAAGCTGGCGGAGCAGGCATGAGCGATCAATCGCCCGCCCCCCAGAAGAACAACCCGCTGCACGGGCTGACCCTGGAGGCGATCGTCACCGCCCTGGTCGAACACTACGGCTGGGAAAAACTGGGGCAGGAGATCGCTATCCGCTGCTTTACCCAGGATCCCAGCATCAAGTCCAGCCTGAAATTCTTGCGAAAAACTCCCTGGGCACGGGAAAAGGTCGAGAGTCTCTATCTGTACGTCCAGCGCAAGCAGGCGAAACAGGCAGGATCCCACAGTGTTTAAGTCCAGCCTGAAGTTCCTGCGCAAGACCCCCTGGGCCAGAGAGAAGGTCGAGAGTCTCTATCTGTACGTTCAGCGCAAGCAGGCCAAAGAGAAGGAGTGACGCCATGGCGTTCAAGATTACCTACACCTACAAGAAGCAGGCCCGTGAGATTGGCTACGCCAACGACAAGTTCAACAGCATCTATGACGCCGTTGCCGCTGCCGAGGGGATAGACCTCTCCCGTTTCCACGCCATGGAGGAGCAGCTGGCCCAGGTGTGCCGGCGTGACAAGAAGAGCGTGAAGGATTACCGGGAGAACTACTTCAAGGAGCTGGGCTTCTCCAACATCGTCATCGAGCGGGATCCCAAGGAGTAACCATGCGCACCCTGACCCTGATGGCCGCCTCCCTGCTGCTGGCGGCCTGCACCACAGCGCAGACCCCCACCGTGGGTGCGGACCGCGACAAGCACGGCTGCATCGGCAGTGCGGGCTACCAGTGGTCCGCCCTGACCGGCCAGTGCGTACGGCTGTTCGAGCAGGCGGTGCGGTTGGCACCGCTCGACGCCGGGCAGACCGGCAGCGCCTTCGTGCTGTTCAGTGGCGATCAGAGCGAGGCCGAGCTGACCCTGCCTGGCGGCGAGCAGATCCGCCTGACCCGTCAGGGGGAAGAGGGAGGCTGGTCCTGGCAGGGCGGAGCCTATCAGCTCTATCCCTGGAAGGGCTATGTGCTCAAATCCGGCGAGCGGGCGCTGTTTCACGGCGACCTAACCCCCTGACCCCAGCGCCCGGAAACAAAAAACCCCGTTGCCTGCAACGGGGTTTTTTCATGGTGCCTGACAGAGATCAGTTGCCCAGCGTGGCGAACAGGCTCTGCTCCAGGCTGCCGCGGGAGACACACACCGGAGTGATGGAGGGGGCCAGCACCCGCTCGCCGGAGGACTCGACGAAGTAGAGCTGGGTGTTGCCCTTCACGTTGACGGTCGCCACGCTGTTGTTGCCGCTCTGGGTGATGATCAGGTTGATCTGCAGGTTGGGGTTGCCCAGTGCGACCTTGGAACCCATGGTGCCGCAATCCAGCCACTCCAGCCCCTCGGCGGAGTTCTCGACGTTGGCAGTCATCAGGCCGGAACCGCGCTGACTGTTCTCGATGTTCAGACCGTGATCGCCAAACCACTTCTCGGCGCGGGCCCATACCAGATCCACCGGGATCGCCATCTCCTGGGTGTTGTTGGTTGCCTTGGCAACCGGAGGGGTATAGCGGTACTGCTCGCCGCCATTGTTGTCGCTGGCACAACCTACCATCAACAGGGCCAGGGCGCCCCCCATTATCTTCTTCATGCTGCTTCTCTCGTCCATAAGGCCATAGGCCAACCGGCGGCTATTATGGCGATCGCGACACAGACTGTCAGCTGGGATCGCTACAAATGACTGACTCTTAACCCAAGCTTTACAAAACTGGCCTGTTATCATAGATTTGCTCGAAATCTCACCCGTGAGTGCTCACGTGAATTCTTTCCTGAACCTGGCGCTGCTGCAGCAGATCATCGACCAGCTACCCATGACTATCTTCTGCCGGGATACCAGCGGACGCTACCTGTTTGCCAACATGGCATTCGCCAGGGAAGCCGGTTTGCAGCACCCGGACGACGTCATCGGCAAGCGCGATGCCGAGATGCCCTGGGGGGATGTATTCCGCGAGGAAGATGACCGCCTGCTTGCCGAAGGGAGGCCCCTGCTGAATCAGCAGCTCCATTGCCACAACGGCGCCGGCGCCAGCTGGATGGAGATCCACAAGGTCCCGCTCTATGACGAGCACGGCAACCCCCTCGCCCTCTTCGCCATGATCAGCGCCATCGATCAGCGCAAGGAGCTGGAGCAGACCTACCGCCAGCAGCAGCTGCTGCAGCGCCGCCTGCTGGATGCCATCCCGGATCTGATTCGCCTCGAGGATCACCAGGGCGTACTCATCGACTGCAATCAGGCCTTCCTCGATTTCATGGGGCTCATGGCCGGCGAGGCCCTCGGGCGGCGCGTGCCGCCCCGGCTGCCTGTCGAGCAGACCTTGGGACAGGGGGAGTACTGCGTGGTGGACGCCCAGGGCAAGGGACGCCATCTGGAGATCACCCGGGTCGAAGTGCCGGACGACGAGGGCAACTCCCTTGGCATTCTCACCCTGAGCCGCGACATCACCGGACTGCGCACCACTCAGGCCCAGTTGCAGCAGGAGCAGCACTACGACAGCCTGACCGGTCTGCTCAAGCTCTCCCACTTCCTCCAGACCAGCCGCCACCTCGGTGCCCGCAAGGCCAGCCTGCTGCTGGTCGATCTGCAGCATTTTCGCGAGATCAACGATCGCTTCGGCATCCGGGTCGCCGACCGCCTGCTCAGCCAGGTCGCCCGCCGTCTGCAACGCCTGGCGCCGCCCCAGTCCCTGCTCTGCCGGGTGGCCGCCGATGACTTCGCCCTGCTGCTGCCCGAGCTCCCCCTCTCTCTGGACGAGTGGAGCCGCAACCTGCAAGAGGAGCTGATGGTTCCGTATCAGGTGGAGGAGCACAGGATCCAGATCCCGGTGTTCCTCGGCATCGCCCATGGCAAGGCCAAGGATGCCGAGCGGCTGCTGAGCCACGCCGAGGCCGCCCTTGCCCAGGGCAAGCGCCAGCAGCATCACTGCACCCTGTTCGATCCGGAACTCGACGCCAAGCTCAAGCGCCGCCAGCTCATCGCGGCCCAGCTGCCGCTTGCCATCAAGGCGGCCGAGCTGACCGCCGTCTACCAGCCCATCATCTGTACCCACAGCAATCGGCTGCACGGGGCCGAACTGCTCTGTCGCTGGCCCCATCCCGAATTCGGGATGATCTCCCCCGACGAGTTCATCCCGCTGGCGGAAGAGCTCGGGCTCATCGGCCAGCTCGGCCAGCTGATGCTGGAACTGGGCTGTGCCCAACTGGCCCGCTGGCAGGTGGCGGCGCCGGAGCTGGTGCTCTCCGTCAACCTCTCGCCGCTGCAGTTCCGCGATCCCGAGCTCTGCCCGCAGATCTTCGACTGCATCGAGCGCCACGGGCTCGCCCCCTGGCAACTGGAGCTGGAGATCACCGAAGGGGTACTGATGGAGAACGCCGACGAGATAGAGAGCAACCTCGCCTGCCTGATCGAAGCGGGCTTCCAGCTCGCCATCGACGACTTCGGCACCGGCTACTGCTCGCTCGCCTACCTGCCCAGACTCCAGGTGGCGACCCTGAAGCTGGACCGCAGCTTCACCCAGGGGCTGGCCACCAACCAGGCCACCACCGCCATCGTGCGCTCCGTCATCGGGCTTGGGCACGAGCTCGGCATCAAGATCACCGCCGAAGGGGTGGAAACGGCAGAGCAGCAGGCCTGGCTGGTGAAGGAGGGTTGTGATCACCTGCAGGGCTATCTGTTCAGCCGTCCCCTGCCCCCGGCCGAGTTCGCCCGCAACTATCAGTTGCCGACGGACTGACACGCCGGCAACGAACAAGGCCACCCTGAGGTGGCCTTGTTCGTTTTGCAAGGAGTGGCACGATGCACCGGGGCGGACGCAAGATCCGGGCCCCTCGCCCTGCTTTCCGTCCGCCGGGCGGTTTACTCCTGGAAGTAGGTGCCCCAGCCGTCGTAATCCACGCCGTATTTTTCCAGGATAGGCAGCATCTTCTCGATGTCGGCGACTATGGTCTCGATATCCAGCTTGCACTCCACCATGGCGTCGAAGCAGAAGATGGTGGCGCCGTCGTCCAGTTCCATCTCCTCGGCGTCGGTCACCTCGAAGCCGGCCTTGAACAGATCGACCGCCGCCTTCTCCAGCAGCTCGAACTTCTGGCAGGCAAAGTGGTGCTCAATCTCGTAATCCAGATCCGGATTGCTGCCATCGGCCAGCAACTCGTTGACGATGGCGGTGGTCTCTTCGCGCCACTCTTGCAGATTGGTATTCATATAAACCCCAGACGGTGTTGGATGGAGGTCAGCCCCTGCCGGTTGACGCGCCGTGGCGACGTCATTCCTGTTTCCGGGGCATGATTGCGGCAAAGCATACCCGCACAGCGCAGCAGGCTCAATCTATGGGGCAAGATAACTGTCCGCGCCCTTCCCTCCCAAATGGTGGTGACCGCCGACATCGTTAAAAAAGTGTAACCACCCAGCATCCGGATAGTTCCCAATGGATATGGCTACCTCACCGACCATCAGCCCCATTACCGCACCGCATTCAATTCCCATCCCAGTGTTTTCCTCCTCTCCTGCCAGGATGACAAGGCCGCCGTCCAGAGGTATCAAGGGACGCGGGTGAAACACCGCCCGCACGGAAAAGGAGCCCGCCAGGCTCCTTTTTGATCATGTGAAGGAGCACATTGATAATGCCTAATAAAACAATAATGAGCCTGCTTGTCGGCTCAACCCTTATGATTGGAAACCAGGCCATGGCCGCCCCGGTCCACGGTCCGTTCGATGCCCCCCTGGCCGACGAGGTGAAGGTGCTGGAGATGCTCAAGAAGAGCGGCCGCATTCCGACCCTGGCCTCCCCCGAGCAGGAGCAGGCCGCCCTGGCTCGCTTCTATCGCGAGAAGTCGCGGGCCTATCAGGGCAGCAGCGGCACCCTGGCGGTGAAAGAGGGCAAGGTGCGGGAGACCATCCTCAAGAAGATCCGCCTGAACGGCACCGCCCGTCCCGGCGATCGGGTGCCAACCCTGCTGCTCAAGGCTATCGAGCGGGAGCACTACCAGGGCAAGATGCGCAAGGACAAGATCCTCGCCATCCTGGTGGACTTCCCCGACTACCCGAAGAACAGCGTGCGCCCCGAGCTCACCAAGATGTACTACCCGGATTACACCCCGTCGCACTACAACGATCTGCTGTTCTCGTCCAAGGGCTATGCCGGCCCGAACGGCGAGCGGTTCACCTCCATGCGCCAGTTCTACGAGCAGCAGTCCGGCCAGAGCTACAGCGTGCGCGGCCAGGTGGCGGGCTGGTATACCGCCAGCAAGAACGCTGCCTACTACGGTGCCAACGCCACCCCTGACACCATCCGGGACCTGGTGAAGGAGGCGCTGATCCAGGTGGCGGGCGACCCCTCCATCGATCTCGCCCAGTTTGACCAGGAGGATCGCTACGATCTCAACGGCAACGGCAACCGGAACGAGCCGGACGGCCTCATCGACCACCTGATGATCTTCCACTCCAGCGTCGGCGAGGAGGCCGGGGGCGGCGATCTCGGCGAAGATGCCATCTGGGCCCATCGCTGGAACCTGGGGGCCCCCTACCCCATCCCGGGCACCAGCAGCCCGAGCCAGAACTTCGGCGGCCAGTTTGCCGCCTACGACTACACCATCCAGCCCATCGATGCGGCGGCCGGGGTCTGTGCCCACGAATATGGTCACGATCTCGGGCTGCCGGACGAGTACGACACCAAGTACACCGGCAAGGGGGAACCGGTGGCGACCTGGTCCATCATGTCCTCCGGCTCCTGGGCCGGGGTCATCGGCGGCACCGAGCCAACCGGCTTCTCCCCCTGGGCCAAGGAGTACCTGCAGGCCTCCCTCGGCGGCAACTGGCTGCACGGCAGCAATGTCCACGTCGACGATCTCGGCCCGCGCGGCAACGTCTACATGCTGGATCAGGCCAACGACAAGGGGCGCAACGACGACGTGGTGCGCATCAACCTGCCGGCCAAGCAGGTGCCCCTCAACCCGCCCTACGCCGGCCAGTACGAGTACCACGGCGGCAAGGGCAACAACCTGGACAACCGCATGAGCCTCGCGCTGGATCTGGGCGGCAAACAGAGCGCCAGCCTGAGCTTCAAGGCCTGGTACCAGATTGAAGAGGGGTACGACTACGCCAGGGTGCTGGTCAACGGCGAGCCCGTCGCGGGCAACCTGACCACCAGCGACGATCCCAACGGGATCGGTTTCGGAGTCGGCATCACTGGCAACTCCAACGGCTGGACTGATGCCGAGTTCGACCTCACCCCCTGGGCCGGCCAGCAGGTCACCCTGACCCTGCAATACCTGAGCGACGGCGGCGTGGCCGAGAACGGGCTGTTTGTGGACGAGCTGCAGATCCTCGCCGATGGCGACACCCTGCTGAGCGACGGGGCCGAGGGCAACTCCCCCTTCACCCTGGCCGGTTTCGTGAAGAGCGACGGCAACGAGGCCAAGGATCACTACTACCTGGCCGAGTGGCGCAACCATGCGGGAGTGGACAAGGGGCTGGCCCACATCAACGTGGCCGACCAGCTGATGCGCTACGAGCCGGGCATGCTGCTCTGGTACGTGGACAGCAGCCAGGCCAACAACTGGGTGGGTGTCCACCCGGGTGAGGGCTTCCTCGGGGTGGTGGACGGGGATCAGCGTACCCTCAAGTGGAGCGACGGTGCCGTGGCCAGTACCCGCTACCAGATCCACGATGCCACCTTCAGCCTGGGCTTCCAGCAGCCGCTCAACCTCAAGCACCCGAGCGGCTCCCTGCTGCGCGACTTCTGGATCACCCCGAACCGGGTGTTCAAGGATTCCCGCAGCTACCAGAGCCAGGAGATCCCGGATGCCGGTCGCCTGCTCCCCGAGTACGGGCTCAAGATCAGCGTCACCGGTCAGGCCCGCGACCTGAGCACGGGCCGGATCATCGTCAGCCGCCACTGAGCACGACACTTATGACAAGGGGGCCTGGGGCCCCCTTTTTCATGCTGGCAGCACCACGACACCGGATGAGCCCTCCCTCGACACTCGCCCCTCCCACCAGACACATCCCCGTATCGACCTATCCCCCTCTTCAGATCAATTCATCAACATGGCCGACGTGCTAGCCTGTGCCTTCCTGCAAATCCGCTGCAATAAGGATTCCAATGACCACCACCCATAGGGTCACGACCGATGACCATCAGCCTAAACGCTTCCGTCCCCATGGCCTGGTGGAGTATGTGGTTCTGGATAACATCCTGGTATGTGAAGCGATTGGTCCATTTAATCTGGAGCTGATAGGTTCCGCGGTCTCTGTGGAGAGCCCGCTGATAGACACCCTGGTCAAACAGGGAAAGTGGGGGGATGTGGTCGTCTTCAAGCAAAGCGCCATGGCGAGCCTCGAAGTGCTCTCCTCCCTCACCGGGTATCTGCGCTCGCTCTCCACGTCGATGAAAATGCCCTCGGCAACGGCGTTGGTCATCTCCCCCAAGATAGAAGGCTCGAGGATCATGACGCCCCATTATCGGAAGTGCTATGCCGATGCTGGTGTAGAGGTTGAGGTCTTCGATGACGTCGATGCCGCACTCGCGTGGATGCAGAACCGGCTGGCGTCATCACCCGCCCGATGAATCCCCCTGATTTTTCAGTTAGATGGATTGATGGCGCAGATCTCTCGCAGCTCTGGATATTATCTCGCCACTTGGTTCACCCTATGCAAAAACATGCCAGAAACTGGTTCTGCAAGGTTGACACCCCAGCCCAGAAAGGGTTTAATGCGCGCCGTTGCCCAGATAGCTCAGTCGGTAGAGCAGGGGATTGAAAATCCCCGTGTCGGCGGTTCGATTCCGTCTCTGGGCACCAAGACTCTTCCTCCGTAGTTCAGTCGGTAGAACGGCGGACTGTTAATCCGTATGTCACTGGTTCGAGTCCAGTCGGAGGAGCCAAATTCGAAAGGCCCGCTCATCGAGCGGGCCTTTCTGCATTCGTCATTCCCCATGTCAGGCTAATAATGGTTTTCGTCGCCGTGCCACACGTGACCGGCCGAGCAGGCACGGGCCACCTCGTGGCAAGGGTCATCCGCATGGCGGCGGAAGAAGTGCTGATCCTGTTGCAGCAGGTGCGAACTCATCGAGTGGCTGATGCCGGCCAGTGCCTCGCCAGCGGTCAATCCTGCAACCCGGTGATCTGTGGCCAAATGAGCCAGGACTTTTTCACGACTGTTCATGATCGCCTCCCTCTGTGGATCTCGTCGTAATTTGACCATAGCAGCAGCGCTCGGCATACCGCAAACCCGCGCCAGCAAAGGGCTCCAGGCTAGTCCTCACTATATTGAGAGGCACCTGGCATGAAAAAAGCCCGCTCATCCTGAGCGGGCTTTTACGCCAATGTGCTAACCGCCGTTGCAGGCCGCCAGCAGCAGGGTGGCCCCGCAGGTGGCGCTGAAAACCAGCAACCCCGCCTGCAACACCCCCTCCGGATCCGTCTGTTTCCTTTTCTTCCTGAACCTTGTCCATCTAGGCTTCATCGAGCCCGCTCCATCCTGTTTCGTGCCCCTCGGGGCATCTCCCCCTGCCCGCTCGGCAGGCCGCTCATCTTTGTCCGGGGAGTGAACGCCGTCAATGACCCCAACACAATAATCCTGCCCGCCGCTCCCGCCATCACAGTCACACATCAGCTTGTTAACAATCAGGAAAACTGGCGTGACCCGCCTGTGTACCAGGGCTATGATGAGGCCGACGATTTCCGCCGACCTCAGGGAGACCCCAGATGAGCAGCCCCTTGCACTATGTGCTGGATGGCATCCATTGCGAGCCACACTTCTTCACCGTACCCCTCGACCACCAGCGACCGGAGGACGAGGAGACCCTCACCCTGTTTGGCCGCACCCTCTGTCGCAAGGACAAGCTGGACGATGACCTGCCCTGGCTGCTCTATCTGCAAGGGGGGCCGGGCTTCGGCGCCCCGCGTCCCACCGCAAACGGCGGCTGGATCAAGCGGGCCCTGCAGGAGTTTAGGGTGCTGCTGCTCGATCAGCGGGGCACGGGCCACTCCAGCCCCATCAACGCCGACGCGCTGGCGGGGATGACCCCCAGTGAGCAGGCGGACTACCTCGCCCATTTTCGCGCCGACAGCATAGTGCGGGATGCCGAATACATCCGCGAGGTGCTGAGCCCGGATCGCCCCTGGAGCCTGCTCGGCCAGAGCTTCGGCGGCTTTTGCAGCCTCACCTACCTCTCCCTGTTCCCCAGGAGCCTGCACGAGGTCTACCTCACCGGCGGGGTGGCCCCCATCGGCCGCACGGCGGACGAGGTCTATCGCGCCACCTACCAGCGGGTGGCGGACAAGAACCGCGCCTTCTTCGAGCGTTTCCCCCATGCCCAGGCGCTGGCCAACCGGCTGGCGAACCACCTGCACCACCACGACGTGCGCCTGCCCAACGGCCAGCGCCTCACGGTGGAGCAGTTGCAGCAGCAGGGGCTGGATCTCGGCGCCACCGGCGCCTTCGAGGCGCTCTATTACCTGCTGGAAGACGCCTTCATCGGCGAGCGGCTCAACCCCGCCTTCCTCTATCAGGTGCAGGCCATGCAGCCGTTCAACACCAACCCGGTGTTCGCCATCCTGCACGAGCTCATCTATTGCGAAGGGGCCGCCAGCAACTGGGCGGCCGAGCGGGTCAGGGGCGAGTTCCCTGCCCTGGCCTGGGCTCCGGGCAAGGACTTCGCCTTCACCGGCGAGATGATCTTCCCCTGGATGTTCGAGCAGTTCCGCGATCTCATCCCCCTGAAGGAGGCCGCCCATCTGCTGGCCAAGAAAGCGGACTGGGGACCCCTCTACGACCCGGCGCAGCTGGCCCGCAACCGGGTGCCGGTGGCCTGCGCCGTCTATGCCGAGGACATGTACGTGGAGTTCGACTACAGCCGCGAGACCCTGAAGGGCCTGGCCAACAGCCGCGCCTGGATCACCAACGAGTACGAGCACAACGGCCTGCGGGTCGATGGCGAGCAGATCCTGGACAGGCTCATCCGCTTGAACCGGGATCGCTGATCCCGCGCGGGCACGACCCCGCACCCAACAAATCGAGGGCGGCCCATGAGCCGCCCCGCCCATGGAAGCAACACAAAATAATAAGGACACCCATTGGATCATCCGGAAATCTCGGCCGGCTGGCTGAGTCGCCTCTTCTATCACTGGACGGGCCCGCTGCTGCGCAAGGGGCTGATCCAGCCCCAGGTCAGTCTCGACGATCTCTATCCCCTGCTGCCGGAAGACAGGCGTGACGACCGCGCCGATGCCTTCCTCGCCCTCACCGCCCGCCAGCCGGTGCGCCCCTGGCCCGTCATGGCGTTCATCTGGCGCCACTATCGCGGCCGCATCGGCCTGCTCACCCTGCTGCAACTGCTCGGCATGCTGGCGACCCTGGCCAGTCCCTGGCTGCTCAACCACAGCATGACCCAGCTCGGCAGCGGTGCCGGTACAGGTCACAAGCTGCTGCTGGCCTTCGCCCTGTTTGCCTCGGTGCTCGCCGCCGGCATGCTGGCGGAGCACTCCCTCCAGCTGGCGCTCAAGATGCACGTCCCCATCCGCCGCCTGCTGGCCGAGTCCCTGCTCGCCAAGGTGATGAAACAGGGGGGCAAGAGCTTCGACGACCGGGCCGGCGGCCGGGTGCAGAACCTCATCAACCGGGACGTCTGGGACATTACCTGGATCCTGGCGGACCCCGCCATGCCGCTCACCATGGCACTGCAGCTGGCCGGCACCATCGCCCTGCTGGTGTGGCAGGTGGGCAGCGCCGGCCTGGTGGGCTTTGCGGTGCTGACCTTGTTGCTGCTCGTCTCCACCCGGGTGGTGCGGCGCATGAACCAGCAGGAGCAGCAGCTCAAGCGCCAGCAGGACGAGCGCAACGGCATCCTGGCGGAGTACATCAAGAAGCTGCGGCTGGTGCGCCAGAACGGGCTCGGCCCCTTCTTCACCCGGGCGGCCAACGCCAAGCGCCAGCAGGAGCTGGGGGTGCTGGGCCGGGTGCTCAGGCTCGATGCCATCAACGAGAGCCTGATGCTGAGCACCCCGCTGCTGGTGACGCTCGCCACCTTCACCACCTATCTGGCCTCGGGTCAGAGCCTGACCCTGCCCCAGGTGTTCACCACCATCGCCCTGTTCGCGGTGCTGCGCATTCCCATGATGCGGCTGCCCTACCTCATCCGTACCCTGATCAACTTCAACACCGGCTTCAACCGGCTGTGCGACTTCCTCAACAGCCCGGAGCAGCACAGGGATCTCAACGACCCCAGTCTGCCGACCGGCAGCCTGCACATGACAGGGGTCACCGCCCTGCACCAGCAAAAACCGGTGCTGCAGGAGGCCAGCCTCGCCATCGAGCCGGGGGAGCTGGTGGGGATCACTGGCGCCACCGGGGCGGGCAAGAGCTGCCTGCTGCACCTGGTCGCCGGTTTCGACAACGGCTTCGAAGGGGAGATCCGTCGCCACGGCCGGGTCGCTCATCTCGGTCACAAGCCCTGGCTGATGAACGACACCATCCGCAACAACATCCTGTTCGGCCAGCCCTGGCATGAGGAGCACTATCAGTGGGTGCTGGGGGCCTGTGCCCTCACCGCCGACCTCGAGCTGCTCGGCCACGGGGATCAGACCCTGGTGGGGGAACTCGGCACCCGCCTCTCCGGCGGCCAGCAACAGCGGGTCGCCCTGGCCCGCGCCCTCTACGCCCGGGCGGACATCCTGCTGCTGGATAACCCCTTGTCCGCGCTCGATCCCGTGGTCGCGGCCCAGGTGCTGGCGCAGGGGCTCGCCTTCAGACCGGGGCCGACCCGGCTGCTGGTGAGCCACGACCCGGATGTGCTGGCCCATTGCGATCGGGTGATCCGCATCGAGCAGGGGCGACTGGTGGAGCTCGATGCCCGCCAGCTGGCGGATCTCGCCGCACACCCGCAGCCCGCCCCCCCGATACCGCCTCAGGAGGCGGAGCAGTTCAGCGAGGAGAAGGTGGTGGAGGGCAAGGTGGACTGGGGCCTGTTCGGCTTCATGTGGCAGCGCCTGGCCGCCCCCGGCGCCATCCTGATCGCCCTGCTGCTCACCCTGGGCCAGGAGGGGCTGCGCATCGCCTCGGACCTCTGGCTCGGCGGCAAGGCCGAGGTGAGCGAGGTCGCGACCCTGCTCGGTATCTATGTGCTGCTGGGGGCGGGTTCCCTCGCCTGCATCATGATGGTGCGGGTCATCAACTACAAGCTCGGCCTCAAGCTGGCCTGGACCCTGTTCGACGGCATGCTGGGGCGCATCAGCCGCGCTCCCATGGCCTTCTTCGACAAGGTGCCCCAGGGGCGCATCCTCAACCGCTTCGACCGGGATCTGGGGGAGGCCCAGGAGATCCTGCTCTCCATGCTGATGGGGCTGTTCGGCATGCTGGTGTCGGTGGCGCTGCAGGTGGTGGTCATCGGCATCAACATTCCCCTGCTGCTGCTCATCGCCCCCCTGGTGGGCTGGGCACTCTATGTGCTGCAGCGCCGCTACCGTGCGGTGCAGCTCAAGCTGCGGCGCCAGTCCTCGGTGCTGCGCTCCCCGCTCTACATCAGCATCAGCGAGACCATCCGCGGCGCCCCCGCCCTGCGCCTGGCCGGGGCCGAGCGCTTCGCCCTGGATCAGGTGCTGCATCACTACGACAACAACCTGCGCAGCTGGTACACCACCACCTCCATCAACCGCTGGCTCGGCATGCACCAGACCCTGCTCTCCGCCTCCCTGGTGGGGGTTGTGGCGCTGATGGTGGCCTTTGGCAACAGCCCGCTGCTGGGGGCCGTGGCCATCACCTACGCCTTCACCGCCTCCGCCATGCTCAACTCCCTCATCCGCACCTTCGCCGAGGTGGAGCAGGTGATGAACGCGGTGGAGCGGGTGCGGGAATACAGCGAGATAGAGAGCGAGCGCCAGGAGGGGGAGCCGCTGGCCACCCCTCACCCTGCGGTGCGCTTCGACAACCTGGGGTTGCGCTATCCCCAGGCCAGCCAGTGGGCCCTGCACAGGGTCAACTTCGAGCTGGCCCCCGGCGAGAAGGTGGGGGTGTGCGGCCGCACCGGGGCGGGCAAGAGCTCCCTGCTCGGGGTGCTGCAGGCCATGTATCCCGCTACCCAGGGGGAGATCTTCTACGGCGAGCAGCCGCTCTCCCGGCTGGCCCCGGAGGCGGTGCGGGATCTCTACGACACCGTCTCCCAGATCCCCCTCACCTTCTTCGGCACCCTGCGGACCAATCTGGTCCCCCTGACCGGACACGACGACGTCGCGCTGGAGCAGGCCCTGGCCCGGGTGGGCCTCGGCGAGCGCTGCGCCGGCCGGCTGGACGAAGATCTCGACAAGCTGCAGCTCTCCGCCGGCGAGACCCAGCTGCTGGTGATCGCCCGCATCCTGCTGTCCCGCCGCCCGCTCATCGTGCTGGACGAGGCGACCTCGGATCTCGACCACGGCGGCATGCGCAAGATGGCGGAGCTGCTCTATCGCTACCGACCCGAGGCCAGTTATCTGGTGATCGCCCACCATCTGGAGCCGCTGCTGTCGGTGGACAAGGTGGTGGTGATGGAGGCCGGCACCGTGGTGGAGCAGGGCTCGCCGGTCAGCCTGCTGGCCAATCCGGACTCCCGCTTCCACCGCCTGTTCGCCGGCCAGGTCAACCGCCAGGTGGAGGAGATCGATCTCTAGCGCGGATGCCGGTTTGGAGGGGATGAGGGCAGCATGAGCGGACGTTCTTCGTCATTCACACGCCTGGCAATGGAAAGGGGCATCTCCTACGAGATGCCCCTCATGACTCAATCGGGCAGACGGACCGGCTCAGCGCTCGATGATCTGGGTGATGTCGTCCTTGTTGATATGCATCTCCCTCCCTTCTTCATCGTAGTAACGATACATGCCTGTGCTGTCATCCAGCCTGGGCTTGCTGTCGGTGGTAATCATCTTCCCGTCCCGGGTACTCATGATGTATTGGGAGCTGCATCCCGCCAGCGCCAGGACACACACCAGGAACGTCATCAGTGGTTTCATCGCCTGTTTCGCCTCCCTATTCACCCTCACCACGAGGGCCCTGACTGAAGTCTAGCCCAGCCAGATACACCCGGTTGCTGTGATGGTGGAATATAACGTCAAGGATCAACTACTTGCGCCCACCCGGCTTGATGCTGCCTGTGCCCCCTGTCCCCGGGCCACAACCCAGTTCGATGCTGTCTGCTGCGGCCTTCGCCTGCACCAGGCCGTAGCCATAGCTGTTGTCGCGCCCGAGCGCCCCCAAGTCCTGGGCACTGCTGCGCAGGGTCTGGCGCAGCTGATCGTTGCTGCACTCCAGCCGCTGCGACCAGACCAGGGCGGCCACCCCGGTCACATGGGGCGCCGCCATCGAGGTGCCGCTGTAATAGGCATAGCCGGACGGCACGGTGGAGAGCACGGAGACGCCCGGAGCGGCCAGCTCCACCTGATCGTTGCGCTGGGAGAAATAGGCCAGCTGCTTGTTGGCATCCACGGCGGCCACGCTCACCACGCTGTTGTAGGAGGCGGGATAGGACTTGCTGGTGTTGCCCGCATTGCCCGCCGCCGCCACGCTGAGCACATTCTGGCCGTAAGCCAGGTTGAACGCCTGCTCCTCGGTCTTGCTCGGCACACTACCCCCCAGGCTCATGTTGATGACCATGCGGGTGAAGCCGCGGCTGCTCATCCCTTTCTTGCAGGCATTGAGTGCCCCCACCAGATTGGAGGAGTAAGCCCAGCCGTTGGCTCCGAACACCTTGACGATCTGCAGCGGCACGATCTGCTTCGGCAACACCCCGACCACGCCTGTTTCGTTGCCCCCCACGGCGGTGATGGTCCCCGCCACATGAGTACCGTGGCCGTTCTCGTCGCTGTTCCAGGTGCCGGTACCGGCATCGTCGTAGCCCTGTACCTGGTTTCCCTGGGGCAGGTCCGGGTGGCCGCTGCTGTAACCCGAGTCGATGATGCACACCAGCACCTCGCCGGCGGCGGCATCGCTCAGTTGCGGCGCCTGTACCATGGGAATCCCGTAGGGCAGGCTCTCTGCACTGGCATAGCGCTTGGCATCCGGTTCGACCCAGAGCACGTTGGGATTGCGCGCCAGTGCCGTGGCAGCCGCACCCGGCAACCAGAGCGCCAGCGCATGCTGCTCGGGCAGTTGCAATGCCAGCTCGCCCCCCAGTCCCTGGCTTTGGGCCAGCACGGCCGCCTCCGCTCCCGGCTTCAACTGCACCAGATAACGAGCCCGCTCGGCAGCCATGGCCCCCTGCCCCAGCATCCCTGCTATCAACAGACCAGTCCATATCCGTTTCATCAGCCACTCCTCACATCGATCTGAAGTCCCTGCGCCAAAAGTGTAGTGTTCCGCCGCCACGGGCATGCATGCGGCAATAAAAAAGGCCGGACAGGGGTCCGGCCTTGGCGACAGTGGCTGCCTGTCAGTGGGCGGGCTTGCGCTCGCCGGTGACGATGGGATTCTTGGGATCCGAGCTCCACTCGTACCAACCGCCGTCATAGACGCTGATCCGTTTCCAGTCCATCAGCCAGGCGTAGAAGAAGGCTTCGGAGGCGCGCCAGCCAGTGCCGCAGTAGAAGGCGGCCTGCTGGGTCGGCTCGATGTGCCACTCATCCCACATGGCGAGGATCTCCCGGGCCGGCTTCATGGTGCCGTCCGGATTGTGGAAGTCGCTCATGCTGTTGGCGTCCACGCCACCACGACCCCACTTGGCGCCAGGAATGTCGCCCTTGGGCTTGATGTAGCTGTAGCCCGAGGTGTTGCCGATAAACTCGTCCCAGGTGCGCACGCTGACCAGGGCACCGTCCGGCTGCTTGAGCAACTCTTTCGCCTGACTCAGGGTGGTGTAGTACTCGGGGTGGGCCGGGATGGCGACGCCGAACTCCTTGGCCGGCTTGAAGGTGTTGGCCAGACCGGTCTCGGTACGCAGGTGCTGCACGAACCAGGCCTCCAGGCCGCCATCCAGCAGGCGAACGTCCTCGACGCCGGCATACATCATCAGGTGCGCGGCCCGGGCCGCTGCCATGGTGTTGCGGCCGTAGAGGATGACGGTGGTATCGTGACGGATGCCGTTCTCCAGCAACAACGCCTTGAGCGCCTCGTCAGAGACCTTGTTCCACAGCGGCTCCGCTTCCAGCCGGTTGGTGTCGATGTAACCCGCACCCGGAATGTGGCTCAGCAGATAGGCCTTGGGAGAGCCCCAGTCCACTTCGAAGACCTTCCACTCCCCCTTGGGCGCGGCGACGACCGGCTTGCCCGCCTGCAAGTCTGCCAGCCAGAGCGGGTGGACCAGCTGCTGCCAGCGCGCCAGACGCTCCCGGGGGGCCTCCTTCCAGCCCTGCAGCTCGAACAACTGCTTGATACCCTGCTGGCGCAGCAGGCGGGCCACCTCGGCCACTTCCCGCGGGGCGCCGTAAAGGGCGACCGGCAGATCCGCCTTCAACCCCTTGCTCGCCAGCGCCTTGGGCCACTCCTCGTCACTGTATTTCCACTCGGCGGAGAGCTGCTCGGCGCCCGCCACATGGCCCCCCTGGGTCTCCCCTTCCATGGGCCAGCCCTGATAGAAGTAGCTGGCACGGGTATCCAGGATCACCGCCTGTTTCGCCTTGGCATCCGCCAGGGAGAGGGGGGGCAGTTCCGCGGCCAGGGCAGGCCAGGTACTCCAGAGCAGCAAGGCAGCCAGCGCGGCCCGCCACACACCTGTCATTCGTTTCATGATGTTGTCTCGATGCTAGTGAAAAATTAGAAGATGGAGCGACCAAGGCGCTCTGCCAGCAGCTCCAGCGCCGCCGTCCCCGCCAGGGAGTTGCCCGCCTTGTTGAGTTCGGGCGACCAGACACAGACGCACAGCTCTCCCGGGATCAGCGCCATGATGCCGCCCCCCACCCCGGACTTGCCCGGCATGCCGACCCGGTAGGCGAAGTCACCCGCCTCGTCATAGAGGCCGCAGGTGGCGAGCAGGGCGTTGACCTGTTTGGTGGTGCGGGCCGGCAGCAGCGGCGCCGTCTCATTGAGCGGGACGCCGCGGTTGGCCAGATAGATGAACGTCCTGGCCAGGTCGACGCAGCTCATGCGGATGGCACAGGCATTGAAATAGCTCTGCAGCACCTTGTCCACCTCGTTTTCGAAGTTGCCATAGGCCTTCATCAGATAGGCGATGGCGGCGTTGCGGGCGGAGTGCTGGTACTCAGAGCGGGCGACCACCTGATCCGCCATGATGGTCGGGTTGCCCGAGAGCCGGCGCGCCAGCTCCAGGGTGCGCTGACGCGGGGCGGTGAGCCGGGTCTCCAGCAGATCGCTCACCACCAGGGCACCGGCGTTGATGAAGGGGTTGCGGGGAATGCCGTGCTCGAACTCCAGCTGGACGAGGGAGTTGAACGGCTGGCCGGAGGGCTCCTTGCCCACCCGGGCCCAGATCTCCTCCTCCTGATAGAGGGTGAGGGCCAGGGTCAGGCTCAGGGCCTTGGAGATGCTCTGGATGGAGAAGGGCTCGAAGGCGTCACCTGCGGTGAACAGCTCCCCCTCCACGGTACAGACCGCGATCCCGAGGCGGTCGGCCGGCACCTGGGCCAGGGCCGGAATGTAATCGGCCACCTTGCCCTGCCCGAGCAGCGGACGCACCTCTTCCAGGATGCTGGCCAGTAATTCGGATGACAACACCATTGGCAATTCCATGACGTGAGACGGGGTGAGACCAGCCCACCGACAAAAATCCCGCCGACGGCGGGATTTTTCTATCTGCCCGGGGCAGTCTGATATCAGGCCGGCTCGCCGTACCAGAGATCGAACAGTTCGGTGACCACCACGGCCTCCAGTCCCTTGCCTTCCAGCCAGGACTTGACGGCGGCGCGGTCTTCCTCGGTGCACTTGCCGAGTTGCTGGGTGCAGATCATGCCTTCCCAGGCCAGGTGACCGGAGCCGGCGAAAGCCAGCTTGCGAGGTTCGATCACCTCGTCGATCAGCGCATCGACCACGGCATCAATGGTCTCTTCGGCGGTGCCGACCGGGAAGTTGAAACCGATGTCGAACCCCATTTCCTGGAATTCGTCGACGCGCAGTTTCTTACGCAGGCGGCGGCTACGATTGGCCATGCTAGCTCCTTAGTTGATACGTTGACTCAGTTGACTCGTTTGAAAATCAGATCCCAGACACCGTGGCCCAGACGGTGGCCACGTTGCTCGAATTTGGTCAGCGGGCGCCACTCGGGACGGGGCACCCAGTTGCCGGTGGCGGAGGTGTTCTCGTACCCCTCGGCGACGCTCATCACCTCCAGCATGTGCTCGGCGTAGTTTTCCCAGTCGGTGGCCATGTGGAAGACACCACCGATGGCCAGCTTCTGGCGAATGGCCTGGGCAAAGGCCGGCTGGACGATGCGGCGCTTGTGGTGACGGCTCTTGTGCCAGGGATCCGGGAAGAAGAGCTGCAGGCAGGCGAGAGAACCGTTCGGGATCATGTGCTCCAGCACTTCCACCGCGTCGTGGCAGAGGACACGCAGATTGGTGATGCCGGCTTCCTGGGCAGTGCCGAGGCAGGCACCCACGCCCGGGGAATGCACCTCGATGCCGATGAAGTTCTTCTCGGGGGCATTCTTGGCCATCTCAACCAGGGAGGCACCCATGCCGAAGCCGATCTCCAGCACCACGGGGGCCTCGCGGCCAAACAGCGCGACCAGGTCGAGCTGCTTTTGCTCAAAATCGATGCCCATGACCGGCCAGAGATCTTCCAGGGCCTTCTCCTGCCCCTTGGTCAGGCGGCCTTCGCGACGGACGAAGCTGCGGATCTTGCGCATGAACTTGCCATCTTCGTTAAACACATCTTGGGTCACAGACATAGTAAATTGCTCGTTCTTTCATCGCTCTGGATCAGAGGCGACATAAATGGATCGCTCGTTATTGCATCAATCGGCAAAAACAGGGGAGCGAATTATCCCAAGATAGGCACGGGGTGCAAGTGTTTCCCGCAACAAATCCCCTCGAACTGACCACTTCCGCTGGCCAGGTTGACAAATGCCACCCCCTTCACAGAATCTGCCGGGCGTCAGGCGCATCCTGTTCACTCAGAATAAAACCATACACAACAAAGGATTGCAGTATGAAGAAAACCCTGTTGGCCTTCGCGATCCCGGCCCTGCTGGCCGGATGCAACCCCTCAGACAACGACTCCCAGCCCCCGTCACCCGCGACCCAGGCCTATGAGTATCTGGTGCAGCTGAGCTCGAGCGCCGAAGGCATAGGCGCCAGACCCACCGGCAGCGACGCCGAGACCCAGGCCGCCGCCTGGATCCAGGACCACCTGGCCGGCTGGGGCTACGAGGTGCAGAACCAGCCCTTCACCTACACCCGGGGCGGCACCGACCGGACCTCCCGGAACATCGTCGCCGAGCTCAAGGGCCAGAGCGACAAGGTGATCCTCATCGGTGCCCACTATGACAGCACCGGCGAGAAGAAGGGCTCGGAAGGGGCCACCGACAACGGGGCCGGCGTCGCCGCCCTGCTGGCGGTCGCCGAGGCGCTCAAGGGCCAGACCCTGCCCTACACGGTGCGCTTCGCCTTCTTCGGCGCCGAGGAGAACGGCCTCAACGGCTCCAAGGCCTATGTCGCCAGCCTCGACACCGCCGCCGTCGCCAAGCTGCTGGCCATGGTGAACTACGACACCATCGCCGGGGGCGACATCGTCTACGTCCACTCGGCCCACTCCGACGTGGCCGAGTACAGCTGCGCCGACCCGAGCCGCTACAGTTTTGATCCCAAGGTACGCGACCGCCTGCTGGCCATCTCCCGGCAGACGTCCACCCCCTTCGCCATTCACCCCAGCTACGACGGCTACCCGGAGGGTGAGACCGGCAGTTGGTCCGATCACGCGCCGTTCGCCTGCCTGGGAGTGCCCGTCGCCTACGTGGAGGCCACCAACTTCACCATCAACGGGGAGGACGGCTACGACGGCTACTCCCAGAGCACCAACCCGGCGCTGTGGGACTGCTACGACGCCACCACGAAAAGCGCCTGCGATCGGGACAGCGAGACCCAGTGGGGCAAGATCTGGCATACCGGCAACGACCGTCTCGACAAGATGGCCGAGCTCTTCCCGGGCCGGATCGAGCAGCAACTCGGGGCCAACACCGACCTGATGATCCGTTTCCTGAAAGAACCCGGGCTCTGATCTCAGGGCTCTCCGGCAGGGCTTTTTGCGCCCCCGGCCAGGGTTGAAGCGATAAAATTCGGGCAGGTGTCAAACCTGCCCTTTTTTATGGATTTTTGTGACAGCCATTGCCTCATTTCTGAAATCTGATACAAACGGATAACCTGGCGGTTGAATGGAGCGACCGCCACCTAGTCAGAGAGAACCCTATGCAGCCGTTTTTTGCCCAGCGCTTCGAGAAGGTCGAGCCTTCCTTTATCCGTGAAATCCTCAAAGTCGCCGCCAATCCGGAGATCATCTCCTTCGCCGGCGGCCTGCCCAATCCCCACCTGTTCCCGGTCAAGGCCATCGAGCAAGCGTGCCAGGACGTGCTGCGCGAGCAGGGAGCCGCGGCGCTGCAATATGCCACCACCGAGGGGTTTGCCCCGCTGCGCCAGTACATCGCCGATCGCTACCTGAGCCGCCACGGCATGGAAGTCAATCCGGACAACATCCTCATCACCAGCGGCTCCCAGCAGGCGCTGGATCTGCTGGGCAAGGTGCTGGTCAACGAGGGGCAGGATCTCATCATCGAAGAGCCGGGCTACCTCGGTGCCATCCAGGCGTTCTCCGTCTATCAACCGAACTTCAAGCCCATCACCCTGGGTGAAGAAGGACTGGATCTGGCCGCGCTGGATGCGCTGCTGGAGCAGGGTACCAGTGCCAGGCTGCTGTACGGGGTGCCGAACTTCCAGAACCCGAGCGGCGTCTCTTACAGCCGCGCCAACCGCGAGGCCCTGGCCGAGCGCCTGGTGCGCCACGATCTGCTGATGGTGGAAGACGACCCCTATGGCGAGCTGCGCTTCGAAGGGGAGCACCTGCCCCCCATCGCCAAGCTGGCCCCTCACAATACCGTGCTGCTCGGATCCTTCTCCAAGACGGTCGTGCCCGCCTTCCGCCTGGGCTGGATGGTGGTGCCGGACTGGCTGCGCAAGAAGGTCACCATCGCCAAGCAGGCCACCGACCTGCACAGCAACGCCTTCAGCCAGCAGGTACTGCACCGCTTCCTCTGCGACAACTCCCTCGACGCTCACCTGGAGAAGATCAAGGAGGTCTATGGCCGCCAGCGTGCCGCCATGGAAGCCGCCCTGACGCGCCACTGCCCGCCTGGCGTCAGCTACACCCGCCCCGAGGGGGGCATGTTCCTCTGGCTGACCCTGCCGTCCAGCGTCAGCGCCATGGCCCTGTTCGACGAGGCGATCAAGGAGAAGGTGGCCTTCGTACCCGGCGCCCCCTTCTATGTGCGCCCCGAGATCCAGAACACCCTGCGCCTGAGCTTCTCCTGTGTGGATGAAGCGACCACGGAAGAGGGCATCCAGCGTCTGTGCCGTGCCCTGGCCCGCATGCTCTAAGCGAGCCGGCCATAAAAAAACCAGCGACCCCGTCGCTGGTTTTTTTTCGTCCCCCGTTCGGGCCTCAGTGGCTGTCCGGCGCCAGCAGGCTGGCGAACGCCGTCATGGGCATGGGCCTGCCATAGAGGTACCCCTGCTGGAAGGTCACCCGGCGCGCCCGCAGATAGTCCGCCTGGACCTGGTTCTCCACCCCTTCCGCCACCAGTTGCAGGCCGAGGCGGGTCGCCAGATCGATGACGTTCTCCACGATGTGGCTGGAGAGGGCATCCGACCCTATCATGCCGACGAAGCTCTGATCGATCTTGAGGAAGTCGACCTGGAAAGCCTGCAGATAGGCGAGGCTCGAGTGGCCCGTGCCGAAGTCGTCAATGGCGATGAAGACGCCGAGGGCGTGCAACTCGGCAAACAGCCGGTCCGTGGTCTCGTCCGCCACGATCAGCTCCCGCTCGGTCAGCTCCAGCACCAGCTTGACGGGGTTGTCCCGAAAGGCGTTGATGAAGTTCCGGCAATCCTCCACCAGACTCAGGTCACGGCAGTGGCTGGCGCTGATGTTGAACCCGAAGTGGAACCCCTTTGGCAGCGTCCGGGCCTGGGGCGAGAAGGCCTCCCGCACCTGCTTCATCAGGGAGCGGGTCATGGGCACGATGAGGCCGCACTCCTCCGCCATGGGGATGAAGCGATCCGGCGAGATCAGCCCGTGACGGGGGTGCTGCCAGCGCATCAGCACCTCGCAGCCGCTCCATGTCCCCTCCTCCCCCGTCACCACAGGCTGCAGATAGGGGATGAACTCCTGCTTCTCCAGAGCCCGCCGGAACTCTTGCAGCGGCGAGGCGGCCCGCCCCATCAGCCAGAAAGTGGCCAGCCCCATCAGCAGACCCACCAGGGGGTAGGCGATGATGCCGACCCTGGAGTAGTCCCAGATGTGGGTGCCGAACTCGTTGGTCGACACCGTGGTCACCACCTTGAACGGATACTTGCTCGACGCCAGCTCCAGATAGCCGGGGCTATCCGGGGGGATGAGGCGGTCGGTGAGCCGGCTCTCCCGCAGCAGCATCTCCTTGCCGACCACCAGCCCCAGGGGCGAGGTGCGGCTCAGCATGTCCAGGATGTTGAGCAGGTAGTAGCCATCGACCCCCACCAGCACGCTGAACTCCCCCACCCCCTGCCGGTAGACGATGAGCGGCCGGTTCGGGGTGACCGGGTTGCCCTTCATCAGATCGAGCATGCCATCCGTGTAGTCCCCCAGCAGGAAGCTCCCGCTCACCGGGCCATAGAGGGAGGTGCAGTAGATGGTCTCGCCCCTGGCGAGGTTGACGCTGCGCACATCCGGCACCGTCGCCACCTGATCCCGCAGCCCCTGGACCACCTCCAGGCAGGGCTTGTCCAGACTGCTGCCCAGGGCCGATGCCGCCAGCCTGGCATTGTCCAGGGTGCGATCGAACATCAATATGGCGTGATCCAGCCGCGCCATCGCATCCTGCCTCACCCCTGTGGTGGTCTGCCAGACGACGATGACAGCGCCCAGCACCATGGGCAGCAGGCCAGCCAGCAAGGCGCACAGCAGCCTGATGTAGAATTGACGCACCCTTAATCGGCGTAATGGCATAGGAGCCCTCATGGTCAAGGCGAAAAAGCGCTCAAGTTTACTCGTTGAGGCTCGCTTGGCAAGCCTGAATGGCGCCATCCGGGCTCGGTCCTGGCCAGGCCACAAATCATAATGCTTATAAAAACAGGCGCTTGTCCATCAAGCGCCCAGCCTCTAGAGTAGAGCCAGAGGCAGCTGGGAGGCACAGCATGAAGATACTGATCACGGGAGGCACGGGTTTCATCGGTCGCCGCCTGGTGGCGCACCTCAAGGTGGCGCACGAGGTGGTGGTACTGACCCGCCAGGGCAGCGCGGCCCATGAGCTGCTCGGCCACGACATCACTCTGCTCGACAGTCTGGACAGGCTGGATCACCTCAACGACGTGGACATCGTCATCAACCTGGCGGGTGAACCCATCGCCGCCGGGCGCTGGAGCGACGCCCGCAAGCAGCTGCTGTGCAACAGCCGCTGGTTGCTGACCGAGCAGCTGGTCGATCTCGTCAAACTCTCCAGCACGCCCCCCAAATTGCTGCTCAATGCCTCCGCCATCGGCTGGTATGGGCGCCAGGACGACACCCCGCTGGACGAGCAGTGCCAGACCCCCCATGACGAGTTCACCCACCGCCTCTGTCAGCAGTGGGAGCAGCTGGCCCTGCAGGCCCGTTCGCCCCAGACCCGGGTCTGCATCCTGCGCATCGGCCTGGTGCTCGGCATGGAAGGGGGCGCCCTGCCCAGGATGCTGCCTCCCTACCGCCTCGGTCTCGGCGGCCCCATGGGCTCGGGGTCTCAGGTGATGAGCTGGATCCACGTGCAGGACCTGGTGCGCGCCATGCTGTTTCTCATCGAGCACGGCGAGAGCGACGGCATCTTCAACGGCACGGCACCGCAACCGGTCAGCAATCGCCAGTTCAGCCAGGCCCTCGCCGCCACCCTCCATCGCCCGCATCTCTTCTTCGTGCCGGCCCCCCTGCTGCGGCTCCTGATGGGAGAGGCGGCGGATCTGCTGCTCACCGGCCAGCACGTCCTCCCCGTCCGCCTGCAACAGGCGGGCTTCCACTTCACCTATCCGGCGCTCCCCGAGGCCCTGGCCGACCTGCTGCGTCCCCGTCCCGGCCGCCCATGAAAAATCCCGACCTGGGTCGGGATTCTTGTCGTGCAGTCTTGCGTCAGAGCAGCCCCTGCCCCAGGCCCCTGAGCCGGTCGCTCAGGGTGCCCGCCAGCAGCTGGCGACGCATGCCCTGCCCGGCCAGGGTGACCAGCAGTGCCCCCAGCAGAGGCAGGCTCCCCCAGATGGCCCAGTGGAACTGCCATTGGGCCCCCTGCCACCACCACTGCAGTCCGAAGGAGCAAAGCTCCACCACCATGGCGGCGCAGAGCCCGGCCAGGGCACCGCTGGCCACCAGCTCCCAGCGCAGCATCTTCTCGAGCAGGGCGCTGCCCGCTCCCAGGGTACGCATCAGCAGCAGCTCCCGACGGCGGTGGGCCATGCTGGCCTGGGTCTGGGTCAGCAGCACCAGCAGGGCGGCCACCGTCACCAGCCCCAGCATCAGCCCCAGGGCCCGGCTCACCTGATCGGAGACCAGGGTCAGCCGGCCTATCAGATCCTCCACGTCGATGAGGCTCACCGTGGGATGGCGGCGGATGATCTCCACCTCGGCGCTGCGCCCCTGCTCCGACAGCTGGGCAGGCAGCCGGTAGCTGCCAAGCCAGGTCTGGGAGAAGGGGGCCAGCACGTCAGGGGAGAAGATCATGTAGAAGTTGGGCCTCATGTTGTCCCACTTGATGGATCTCAGGCTGGTCACCCTGGCCTCGAAGGCGCGCCCCTCTATGGTGAAGCCGAGCACGTCCCCCAGGGCAATGCCGAGCCGCTCCGCCAACGCCTCGTCGACGGAGACCTCCCCCTTGCCACCGAGCCATTGGCCGGACGTCACCTTGTTGTCGGGGGGCAGGGCCGCCGTGGTGGTGAAGTTGAGCTCCCTGTCCACCCCCTCACGGGCCGCGTCTTCCCCCACGGCCTCCCCCGCTATCCTGGTCAGGCGCCCGCGCACCATGGGATAGAAGTCCGAGGTGATGGCACCGGCCCGGTGCAGGTCGGCCAGTATGCCTTCGCGCTCCACATCAGCCACATTGACCAGGAAGCGGTTGGGGGCATCGTCGGGCAGACGGGTGGAGAAGTCCTCAAGCAGATCGACCCTGGCCGCCCACAGGAGCCCGAACAGCATCAGGGCCAGGGCGAAGCCCGCCAGCTGGAACAAGCCGCTGCTGCGCTCCCGGGAGAGGTGGCTGATGGCGAGGCGCAGGGCATGGGGCCCCTTGAGCCGGCTGCCGAGGCGAAGCAACCCGGAGGCGAGCAACGCCAGCAGCAGCATCAACACCCCCATGCCACCGATGAGGCCCACCGCCAGCCTGACGTCGGCAGTGAACCCCCACACCAGCGCAAACAGGCCGAGCAGACCCACAGGTACCATCAGCCAGGGGGGGATGCCAGCTTCCAGCTCCCGGCGCAGTACCCGCAGCGGCGGCACCTTGAGCAGCCGCAGGAAGGGCACGAACGCCAGCAACAAAGTGATGAAGAAGGCGACCGCCAGCCCCAGGGCGAAAGGACGCCAGGAGGGGGGTGGGAGATCCGCCGGCAGCAGATCCCCCAGCAGGTAGAGCGTCAGCCACTGCATGGCGCTCCCCGCCGCCAGCCCGATCAACGCCCCCGCCAGGGTGAGTGAGAACAGCAGGGTGCCCATCAGCTGCCAGAGGGTGCGCCGCGACGCGCCGAGCGTCTTGAGCAGCGCCACCATGCTGGTCTGGCGCTCGGCAAAGTGGCGCACGGCGATACCCATGGCCAGCGCCCCCAGCAGCACACCGGCGAGGGACGCCAGGCGGAAGAAGCGTTCGGCATTGGCCAGGGGCTTGCCGACCTGGGAGCCCTCGTCGTCCGGCTTGATCAGCTTCTGCCCAGGCATCAGCTGGGTACTCAGCCATGCCTCATAACGGGCGACATTCTCTCGCGGCCCCTTGATGAGGTAACGCCACTGCTGGCGACTGCCCGGCAAGAGGGCACCGGTCGCCTCCACGTCGGCGCTGTGGATCAGTGCCCGGGGCGCCATCTGGAAGGGGCTGAACCCCTGATCCGGCTCCTGTCCCAGCTCACCGGCCACCTTCAGTCGGGTGTTGCCAACCTCGAGCTCGTCCCCCGCTTTTGCACCCAGCAGCAGCATCACCCGGGCGGAGAGCCAGATCTCCCCCGGAGCCGGGGCGCGCTGGGGATTGAGCTCCAGCTTGCCGTAGAAGGGGAAGTCGCTTGGCACGGCGCGGATGGACGCCAGCTGCAGGGCCTCGCCGTGAAACAGCATGCTGTTGAAGCTCACCGTGGTCTGGACTAGCAGCCCCTCCTGCTTCGCCTGCGCCAGCCAGGCGGCCGGCGCCGGGGTCGCGGATCGCAGCACCCGGTCCGCCCCGATGAAGTCCCGTCCCGACGCCTTGAGCCCGGCATCCAGGCGATCCGCCACCAGGGCCACGCTCAGTACGCAGGCCACGCTCAGCGCCAGCGCCAGCACAAACCAGCGCAGCTCGCCGCTGAACCCTTCCCGGCGCAGCAGCTTCAATCCCAGTCGCCACTGACTCATGACAGCTCCCCGACCCGGGCCGCCGCCACGGAACTCGGCGCATCCGGCATCAGCCGCCCCGCAGCCATCACCAGCTGGCGCTGACAGCGCTGGGCCAGCTCGTGATCATGGGTCACCACCACCAGGGTGGTGTTGTGCTCCCGGTTCAGGCGAAACAGCAGTTCGATCACCGTCTCCCCTGTCTTGCTGTCCAGGTTCCCGGTCGGTTCGTCCGCCAGGAGCAGGCTGGGGCGGGTCATGAAGGCGCGGGCGATGGCGACCCGCTGCTGCTCCCCGCCGGAGAGGCGTGGCGGCAGATGGTGCAGTCGCTCGGCCAGTCCGACCTGGGCGAGCAGTTCCCGGGCGCGGGGTTCGCTGTCGGTCTCGCCGCGCAGCTCCGCCGGCAGCATGACGTTCTCCAGGGCGCTCAGGGTGGGGAGCAGCAGGAAGGACTGGAACACGAAGCCCACCTGCTCGGCGCGCAGCCTGGCGCGCCCCTCCTCGTCCAGCCGGGTGAGCGACTGGCCGAGGATCTCTATCTCGCCGCTGCTCGGCAGATCCAGGCCGGCCAGCAGGCCGAGCAGGGTGGACTTGCCGGAACCGGAGGCGCCGACCAGCGCCAGTGTCTCGCCGGTATTGACTTGCAGATCGATCCCTTCAAGGATGGTGAGACTTTCCTGGCCGAGGCGAACGGTCTTGCCGAGCCCCCTGACGGTGATAATGGGCGTTGAACTCATCTTGGGTTTCCTGTTTGCCAGAGCCTGTAATGACAATAGAACTTGGGAGTTGAATGCATGATGCGTCTCTTGTTTGCCGTGAGTTGCCTGTGGTGCTGGGTCGCCTCTGTCCAGGCCCAGACCCTGCTGGTGCTGGGTGACAGCCTGAGTGCCGGCTATCAGATGCAGGCCGAGCAGAGCTGGCCGGCCCTGCTCAATGAAAAATGGCAGCAGCAGGGCGGCGGGCACACCCTGATCAACGCCAGCATCAGTGGTGAAACGACCCAGGGGGGGCTTGCCCGCCTGCCCGCCCTGCTCGAGACACACAAGCCGGACTGGGTGTTGATCGAACTCGGCGCCAACGACGGCCTGCGGGGGTTTGCCCCCGCCATCACCCGGGCCAACCTGGCCAAGATGGTGGAGCTGGCCAAGGCGAGCCAGGTGAAAACGGTGCTGACCCAGATCCAGCTGCCCCGCAACTACGGTGCGCGCTACCTGCAGCAGTTCGAGCAGATCTTCCCGGACCTGGCGCAGGCCAACGACCTGCCCCTGATGCCCTTTTTTCTGGATGATATTGCGCTTCGCCCTGAACTCATGATGAACGATGGACTGCACCCGACGGCCGAGGCCCAGCCCCAGATACGCGACCGGGTAGCCCGTTTCATCGAGCCCCTGCTGACCCAGTAGCCCAATGCGAAGCCCCCGCCATGGCGGGGGCTTCGTACTCGTCGGTTCCCGGCTCAACGTCCCAGGATCTGACGCATCCGCTCCTGCACCACGTCCACCAGCAAGTCGGGCTGGAACTTGGAGATGAAGCGATTGCACCCCACCTTCTTGACCATGGCCTCGTTGAAGTTGCCGCTCAGGGAGGTGTTGAGGGTGATGAAGAGATCTGCCATGCGCGGATCGCTGCGCACCTCGTGGGTGAGGCGATAGCCGTCCATCTCCGGCATCTCGGCGTCCGTGATCATCAGCATGATCTCGTCGGTCACCTTCTTGCCTCCGTCACACCATCCCTTGAGCAGCTTGAGAGCCTGCAACCCGTCCTGACACTCCATCACCTCCAGCCCGAGCTGGGCCAGCGTCTCGCGCACCTGGTTGCGCGCCGTGCTGGAGTCGTCGACGATGAGCACCTTGCGCCCCTGCATCTGGGGCAGCATCTCCTCGTCCAGCACGTGGGCCGAGATGCGCACGTCATAGGTGATGATCTCGGCCAGCACCTTCTCCACGTCGATGATCTCGACGAGCTGATCGACGCCCCCTTCCGGGACGCGGGTAATGGCGGTCAGGTAGTTGGAGCGGCCCGCCGAGCGCGGCGGCGGCAGTATGTCCTTCCAGGTCATGTTGACGATGTGTGCGACCTGCCCCACCAGGAAGCCCTGGATGGTGCGGTTGTACTCGGTGATGATGAGGTTGGATTCCTGGTCGATGGTCATGGGGCGCATGCCGATGGCACCGCGCAGATTGATGACGGGAATGGAGACACCGCGGATGTTCGCCACGCCGCTGATGTTGTGATGGGCCCCCGGCATCTTGTTGAGATGGGGCAGCTTCACCACCTCCCGCACCTTGAAGACGTTGATCGCAAACAGCTGCTGCCCGCCCAAACGGAACATCAACAGCTCCAGGCGATTCTCACCCACCAGCTGGGTACGTTGATCCACCGAATCCAATATGCTCGCCATATAAAGCCCTTACGTCCGTTTCCCGAGTGCCGCCCCTTCGGGGTGCCACCTGCCAACCAGACTCGCCCTCCCCCGGCCGGGGCAACGCAAGTCCCTATAGAAATAATAAAAAGGATCGAGGAAAGATAGGCTCTTGACCACGGGGCGTGATCCCCGCCCCATCGCCACACCAGGAACGGAAAAACCGATCGCCCACTGCCCGACAACAAGGGTATCGACCAGGAAGGGGCAATGCTGAACCCCGGATCGGGTCTTTACCAAATCGCGCCCATAAAAAAACCGGCCGCAATGCGGCCGGTCAACAGGGTACAGCAGGCAGTCAGGGAATGACTTAGAAGTTGTACTGCAGGGCTACCGCCACGATGTCGTCGGTAGACTGGTTCAGGCTGTTCTTGCCGGTAGAGCCGACTTCGTCCAGCAGGTTCAGCTTGTAGTCAACATAGGCGTTGAAATTGTCGGTGAAGTTGTACCAGACGCCCATGGAGACGTATTCGGTCGCGGTGTCATCGATGCCGTGAGCGCTGTCCTTCACGTCGGTGCGCAGGTAAGCCAGGGACGGCTTGAGCTTCGGCGTGATGTTGTACTGCACGACGGCTTCGTAACCATCCATCTTCTCGGCATAACCACTCATGGAGCCGGTGTTGACGAAGAGGTGATCTTCACCGTGTGAGTAGGTGGCAGCCATGTAGAGGTCGCCGACGGCGTACTTGGCACCCACACCGAACAGCTTGGCGTCGCTGTCGCCACCGAAGCTCACGTTCTCGGCCTGCTCGTCGGTCTTGCCAGCCTGGTTGTAGGCGGCACCCAGGCTCAGGCCCATGTCGAAGTCATAGTTGGCGGACAGGGCATAACCCTCGGAGGAACCCTTCGGAGTCCAGGTGCCGTTCGGGCCGATGCGCTCGCTGCGGCTCTCGTTCTGCGGGTCGTTGTTGCCAGTGAACTGGGCGCCCAGGGTCAGACCCTGCCAGTTGTAGATGTACTGGGCCAGGCCATTGGTACGACCGGTGCCGAACACCTCGGTCCCCTTGCCCAGGCCGTCACCGCCCCACTCAGGCAGCACGTCGGTATAATCGTTCACCGCCTTGGTGAACAGGCCGTCCTGACGACCGTAGCTGAAGGCACCGAAACGATCGTGCTTGATACCGGCGAACGCATAACGCAGCTCGTCATTGTCAGACCCGGAGACCGGCAGGTTGTACTCGGCGAAGCCGAACGCAGTCAGCTCTTCATCGACCTTGGTTTCACCCGCGATGTGCAGACGCAGATAGCTGGCATCGCCTTCGCTGTCGTTGTCATCGGTGCCGTAGTACATGCCCTGAGCGCGACCACCGATCTCCAGCTTGGAGCCATTCTGATCGTAAACGGTAGCGGCCTGTGCGCCACCGGCCAGCAGCAGGCTGGAGATGGCCATCGTCAATGCTGTCTTTTTCATTATTAGTTCCTCTGGTGTAAACACTCTCTGTCAGACCTGTGCTCGGTCGTTTGATCGGGTTTATGTTCCGATGGCCTAAGGTAGATCCACAAACCTTGATGGGAACTGAAGCGATGTGAGATTAATTATAAAAACGCCAATTTCACCATTTCAGACGACACCAGATGTCGCATGACAGCGAAAGCACAGAATTAATCACTATTATTTATTGCTTATCAGAACCATTCCAGCGCCATAGCTGAACAATACAGATGAATATATCAAAGAGGACGCATGAGAGGCTTGTCAGGATGGACAGCGCGCCCTCCCGGAGGGTCAGACAGGTTGCCAGCCTCTCATGATCCTGAGCAGGTCTTTCCAGCTCACGATGCCGACCAGGGCGCCATTCTCCAGCACCGGCAGACAGGAGATGTGCCGCTCCAGCATGATGGCGGCCGCTTCTTTCAGGGTGCAGTTGGGGGAGACGGTGACGGGATGGCGGCTCATGATCTGGTGGGCACGCCGGTTGAGGGTCTCGGTGTCGCGGTTCATTTCGGCATCCGTGTCCAGATAGGGGCTGAGGGCGCGCAGCAGATCCCGGTCCGAGATCACCCCCACCAGCTCCTCTTCCTCCACCACCAGCAGGTGGCGAAAGTTCGCCTGTTCGAAGATCTCCTTGATGACGCCCAGCCTGTCGTCCATGGAGACGGTCGCAACCCGGGTCGTCATGATCTCTTTAATCAACATGGTCAGCCTCCTGCCACCAGATGTCTCTGTTATGACACGTTTTTCCGGCCGCAGCCATCCCCCCGCCCCTCAAGTGCAAATTTGTGCCATTTCACGTAAGATCCGCGCCAGATTCTCTCCTTCAATTGAGCCAAGCAGACCCATCCATGATAGTTGCCAGTCAAATCGAACTGATCCGCGGCGGCCGCACGCTGCTGGACAACGCGTCCGCCACCATACATCCCGGCCACAAGGTGGGCTTGGTGGGCAAGAACGGCTGTGGCAAGTCCACCTTCTTTGCGCTGGTGCGGGGCGAGCTGGCCATCGACAACGGCAGCTTCAGCCTGCCCGCCGGCTGGCAGATTGCCGGCGTTGCCCAGGAGACCCCGGCACTGGAGTGCTCCGCCCTCGACTACGTGATCGACGGCGACAAGGAGTTTCGCACCCTGGAGGCCGAGCTGGCCAAAGCCGAGGCGGATGACAACGGTCTGCTGGTGGCCGAGCTGCACGGCAGGCTCGATACCATAGGCGCCTACAGCATTCGCGCCCGCGCCGCCGAGCTGCTGCACGGCCTCGGCTTTGGCGGGGATCAGCTGAGCTCGCCGGTGCGCAGCTTCTCCGGTGGCTGGCGCATGCGCCTGAACCTCGCCCAGGCGCTGCTCTGCCGCTCCGATCTGCTGCTGCTCGATGAACCGACCAACCACCTGGATCTCGATGCCGTCATCTGGCTGGAGAAGTGGCTCAAGAGCTACCAGGGCACGCTCGTGCTGATCTCTCACGACCGGGACTTCCTCGACTCCGTGGTCGGGCGCATCATCCACATCGAGAACGGCAAGCTCAACGAATACACCGGCGGCTATTCCGACTTCGAGCTGCAGCGCGCCGAACAGCTCGCCCAGCAGCAGTCCATGTACGAGAAGCAGCAGCGGGAGATGGCCCACATGCAGTCCTATGTGGATCGCTTCCGTTACAAGGCCTCCAAGGCCCGCCAGGCGCAGAGCCGGTTGAAAGCCATGGAGCGGATGGAGAAGATCCTGCCCGCCCACGCCGATTCCGAGTTCAGCTTCGAGTTTCGCGAGCCCTCGGCCCTGCCGACCCCTCTCATCGCCATGGAGAACCTCAGCGCTGGCTACGGCGACAAGGTGATCCTGGAGAAGATCAAGCTCAACCTGGTGCCGGGCTCGCGCATCGGCCTGCTCGGGCGCAACGGTGCGGGCAAGTCCACCTTCATCAAGATGCTGGCGGGCTCCAATGCGCCGCTATCAGGCAAGCTGGAAGTGAGCGCCGGGGTCAGCATCGGTTACTTCGCCCAGCATCAGCTGGAGACCCTGCGTCTGGATGACTCTCCTCTCGATCACCTGGTGCGTCTCGCCCCGGACAAGACGGAGCAGGAGCTTCGCAACTACCTCGGCAGCTTCGGCTTCCACGGGGACAAGGTGCTGGACAAGGTGGCCCCCTTCTCCGGCGGCGAGAAGGCGCGCCTGGTGCTGGCCCTCATCACCTGGCAGCGCCCCAACCTGCTGCTGCTGGATGAACCGACCAACCATCTGGATCTGGAGATGCGCCACGCCCTGACCATGGCGCTGCAAGGGTTCGAAGGGGCCATGGTGGTGGTCTCCCACGACCGTCACCTGCTGCGCACCACCACGGATGACTTCTATCTGGTCCACGGCGGCCGGGTCGAGCCGTTCGACGGCGACCTCGACGACTACCACAAGTGGCTCGGCGAGCAGGAGAGAGAGGCCAACGCCAAGCCGGCGGACGGCCCCGTCTCTGCCAACTCGGCGGTGGCGCGCAAGGATCAGAAACGCCTCGAGGCCCAGTTCCGCCAGCAGACCCGGCCGCTTCGCCAGAAGCTCGAGAAGCTCGAGGCTGGCATGGAGAAGCTGCAAGGGAAACTCGCCGACATCGAGCAGCAGCTGGCCGACCCCGCCATCTACGAGGAGAGCGCCAAGCAAAAGCTCTCCGAGCTGCTAAAGTCCCAGGGTCCCCTCAAGGAGGAGCTTGAGGAGATAGAACTGGAGTGGATGAACCTCTCCGAGGAGCTGGAAACCATGGAGCAAGCCTTCTTTGCGTGACGAACAGATGATGACAAGCGAGCGGATCGGCGCCGACGCGCTGCCCACTCCCCTCGACTTCTGGGTGTGGAGCAGCCAGGTCTATGGCCAGCGCAGCCAGGACTGGCTCCATGTGCAGAGCCTGGGCGGCAACGTCAACCTGGCCCTGCTGCTGCACTATCTGGACCAGAGCGGGATCCCGGTCGATCTCACCGATCTGCAGCCGGGCCTGGTGCAGACCGAAGCCGTGCTGCTCCCCTGGCGTGCCCTGCGTCAGCAGGCCAAGAGCCGGGTGGCCGACGAGGAGTATCAGGCCATGCTGGCCCACGAACTGGAACTGGAGCGGCTGCAGCAAGGCGTCTTGTTGCAGACCCTGCGCGAACTTTCCCTCTCCCGGGGCAAGAGCCACAACCTGTCAAACTATCTATCGTTACTGGGTGCCCAACAGGGCCCCCTCAGAGATCTCATATGCTGAGCTACCGCCACGCCTTCCACGCAGGCAACCACGCCGACGTGCTGAAACACGCCGTACAGGCCATGATCATCGAGTCCCTCAAGAAGAAGGAGAAACCCTTCATCGTGCTGGATACCCATGCCGGCGGCGGTCTCTACGACCTGCGCGGCGACTGGTCGCAGAAGAAGGCGGAATACGCCGACGGCATTGGCCGGCTGTGGGATGAGCGAGCCCAGTGGGTGGCCATGGCGCCGTATCTGGGTGTCATCGAGGAGATGAACCAGGGCGGCGATCTGCACTACTACCCGGGCTCCCCCGAGCTCTCCCGCCGCCTCATTCGCGAGCAGGACAAGCTGGCCTTGATGGAGCTGCACAACAACGAGGTGGAGGACCTGCGCGCCAACATGGGGTACGACCCGCGCGTCGCCGTCCACCATCGCGACGGCTTCGAGGGGCTGGTCGCCCTGCTGCCCCCCACCCCTCGCCGCGGCCTGGTGCTCATCGATCCCCCCTATGAGCTGAAAGAAGACTACTTCGCCGTGGTCGATACCCTTAAAAAAGCGCAAAAGCGCTGGGCCACCGGCATCTACGCCCTCTGGTATCCCATCCTCGGCCAAGAGGCGGACAAGTCCCGGGACATGCTCAAGGCGATCAAGCGGGAGAACTTCGGTAACGTCTTGGTCGCCGAGCTGGAAGTGGCCGGCCAGACCAGCGATTGGGGCATGAACGGTTCCGGGATGCTCATCGTCAGCCCCCCCTGGATGCTGGATGAGCAGATCGAAGCCTTCTTGAAACCCCTGTGCGCCAGGTTGGCCCAGGGCGCCGGCGCCCAGTACAGGGTGGAGTGGCTGAACCAGGCCGAGGCCTGACCGCTCACCCGTTGCAAAAAACGACAAAGCCCCGCAAGGGGCTTTTCTATGACTGCGGCAGCGGCGGCTGAGGTTGCTCAGCGCCAGGTCTTACGGGCAGATCCCGCCAGAGCGCCAGAATGAGCAACGCCAGCAGGGCGAAGGGCGGTGCCAGGCAGAGCAGCACGCACAGGAAGGTGACAAGCACCGGATGGCGGCTCTTGCGCCGGGCCAGTCGCCAGGCCACGACGCCGACGATGATCATCAGCAGCAGGATGAACAGCACATAAATGTTGGCATTGATGGTCATGAAAGCTCCTTTTTCATGGTAAAAGGCACACTCTAACGCTGGTTCGGCCCCATACTACTCCCAATTCGGTGGGGGAATGTCGATCGATAGGCTTTTTCTATTTCGCCAATAGATGAGAATGGTTTTCATTTGATGGTGTTCTGGGTGATACTGCCTTCATCGCCAGAGGGAGCCACCACCATGAAAAAGACCATCAGCTTTGCCGCCCTGCACTTCAGTGTCGCCTTCACCGTGGCTTACCTGCTGACCGGCGAGCTGCTCACCGCCAGCCTGATCGCCCTGATCGAACCCGCCGTCAACACGGTCGCCTTCTACTTCCACGACCTTGGCTGGCGCAGGTTCAAACCCGAGCACAGCCTGCAGGCCAAGACCAGCAGCTTCGCACTGGTGCACTTCTCTGTGGCCTTCGGCGTCGCCTTCCTGCTGAGTGGCGAGCTGCTCACCGGCGGCGTAATGGCACTGATCGAGCCTGCCATCAACACAGTGGTGTTCTTCTTCCACGAGCGGCTGTGGCGCAGCCGCCAGCAACTGGCGCTGGCCTGATCTTCCTCCCTTCTTCCGGGCCGTCCGGCGCAAAAAACGCTCGGCGTCCCTGCGCCATTATGTTGTAGAGTGTGCTCTAGTTATGGGGTATTCCCCTTTTGCTGGAGCCTTTCGATGAACAAGATGCTGTTTGCCGCCCTCTCTCTCTCGCCGCTGCTGGCCACGGCGGCCACTCCCTCCTTCGACTGCACCAAGGCCCACAGCACGGCCGAGCAGCTTGTCTGTCAGGATGCAGGGCTCGCCGCACTGGACAACGAACTGGCGACCCTCTACCCCAAGGCGCTGGCCAACTTCAATGACGAGCAGAAAAAGACGGAGAAGGCGATACAGCGCGGCTGGATCAAGGGGCGCAACGAGTGCTGGAAAGAGAGTGACGCACGCCAATGCGTGGAGAAGAGCTACCAGATGCGGATCACCGAGCTGCAGATCAAGGGCGGCCAGCTGATGGTGCCAAGCCCGGTGGACTACCAGTGCGGCAACAAAGTGACCCTTTCGACCTATTTCTACAACGAGGCCAAACTGCCCGCTGCCGTGATCAACCTGAACGAGGGGAACGACCAGCAGCAGGTGCTCGCCTATGAAACCCCCAGCGCCAGCGGGGCCAGATATGAAGGGCAAAACCTCACCCTTTGGACCAAGGGAGATGACGCGACACTGGAGCGCTATGGCCAGCCTGCCCTTAACTGCAACGAGATCCCGCGCAACTGATCCCCCACCCGGCCAGGGAGCCGGGCAACCACTTCCGTACAAACAGCAAGAGGGTCACCAACAGGTGGCCGCTCGCCCCCCTTTTCCTATCCCCTGCCCCTCTCGCCAATCCAGTCCGGGCCTGAGGAGCGGGCGACACCCTGTTGAACGCAAGGCCCTCCCATTCGATGGGGCAACGCCATATCCAGAGCGCGGCTGCGCAATGCACTGCGCCGATGGTGCGTCCCGCCCCCGTGGGGATGCATTCCCCCCTGCCACTGGCCTATAGTGGGCATCTTTCACACCCCTTTGCGAGCAGCACCATGTATATCGGCGAATTTGCCCGGCTGGCGGGCACCACCCCAAAGGCGGTCCGTCTCTACGAGCAGCTCGGGCTGCTGCCCGAGCCCAGGCGGCACGGCAAGTATCGCGTCTACCAGGCAGAGGATCTGGAGTGGGTCGGCTTTATCCGCGAGGCTCAGCAGCTCGGCTGCAAATTGAGCGAGCTGGCCCCCTTGCTGGCGGGCCTCACCAGTCTCGCCGAGTTTCCCTGGCAGAAGGTGGAGCAGCTTATCGCGGGCAAGCTGGCACAGATAGAAGCGGAGGTGGCCAGGCTGCAACGCCAGCACCAGGCCTTGAGCCAGTGCGCCACGCTGCTGGCGCAGCACCCCTGCCGCTATGGCGCCCCGGTCCGGCAATCCCCCGACGGGCGGGATCATCCAGCCGCCGCGGATCGGGCGCACAAGGTGGCTTGACTCTGTCCCATGGGGCAAGGGGTGTAATGGGGGCTCACTTCAAGGAGCCATACCATGACCCCCACCCTGCTTGTTTTCAACGGCAACCCCAAACCCGACAGCCTCTGCCACGCCCTCGCCCGAGAGTATGCCCGCAGCGCCGAGCAAGGGGGCGCGCGCGTCACCCTGCATCACGTGGGAGGGCTCGCCTTCGCGCCGGATCTTCACCATGGCTATGACGAGGTGCAGCCCCTCGAACCGGATCTGCAGGCGGTGCAGCAGAGCCTGACGCAAGCCCACCATCTGGTGATCGTCGCCCCCGTCTGGTGGGGCCACCTGCCTGCCCGGCTCAAGGGGCTGCTGGATCGCACCCTGCTGCCGGGGTTCGCCTTTCGCTACCAGCCGGGGAAGGCGCACCCAGAGCGGCTGCTCGCCGGCAAGACGGCGCGCCTGCTGCTCACCATGGACAGCCCCCCTTGGTATTACCGCTGGTGGCAGGGTGCCCCCGTGGAGCGTACCCTGGACCAACCGGTGCTGGGGCTGTGCGGTATCCGGCTGACCCATCGCCAGCATCTGGGGCCCGTCCACACCTCGGATGAGGGGGCCCGCCAGCGCTGGCTCGGCCAGGCCGGGGCCGCCGCCCGCCAGGATGTGCAGCGGCTGGGCAGGCGCCCCGCCTAGCCCCTGCCTTGCCATGGGCATTTTTTGCCCATAAAAAAGCCCCGCAGTTGCGGGGCTTTTGTCGTCGAGGCGGGGTTATTTCACCGCGATGGCGTCGGCCATGGGGCTCTGGAACTCCTGCTCGGCTTCTGCGAATCGATCCTGCATGGCCTGGGAGGGAGCCTTGTCCAGCAGGCTGAACACCACGATCGCCACGCCAGCGAACAGGAAGCCTGGGATGATCTCGTACAGACCCAGCCAGCCGAACTGCTTCCAGACGATGACGGTCAGGGCACCGACCAGCATGCCAGCCAGGGCGCCGTTACGGGTCATGCGGGACCAAAGCACGGAGAGCAGCACCACGGGGCCGAAGGCGGCACCGAAGCCGGCCCAGGCGTAACTCACCAGACCCAGTACCCGGTTTTCCGGGTTCACGGCCACGGCGATGGCGATGAGGGAGATCAGCAGCACCATGGCACGGCCGACCCACACCAGCTCTTTCTGGGAGGCGTTCTTGCGCAGGAAGGGCTTGTAGAGATCCTCGGTGATGGCGCTGGAGCAGACCAGCAACTGGCAGCTGAGGGTACTCATGACCGCCGCCAGGATGGCGGAGAGCAGCACACCGGCGACCCAGGGGTTGAACAGGATCTTGGAGAGCTCGATGAAGACCCGCTCGGGGTTGCCGGTCACACCACTCGCCTGCTCGGTGAAGGTGGAGAAGTAGGAGAGGCCGAAGAAGCCGATGGCCACGGCGCCGCCCAGGCACAGCACCATCCAGGTCATGCTGATGCGACGGGCATTGGTCATGGAGTGGTGGGAGTCCGCCGCCATGAAGCGCGCCAGGATGTGAGGCTGACCGAAGTACCCGAGGCCCCAGGCCATCAGGGAGATGATGGCGATGAAGTCCAGGTTCTTGAACATGTCGAGGTTGCTGGCATTCTGCGCCGCCACCTGCACCATGGCGGTGTCGATACCACCCACGGCGATGATGACGAAGACCGGGGTCAGGATCAGGGCGAAGATCATCAGGGTCGCCTGCACGGTATCGGTCCAGCTCACCGCGAGGAAGCCACCGAAGAAGGTGTAGGTGATGGTGGCCGCGGCACCGACCCAGAGGGCGGTGTCATAGCTCATGCCGAAGGTGCTCTCGAACAGGCGGGCACCGGCCACCACGCCGGAGGCGCAGTAGATGGTGAAGAACAGCAGGATCACCAGGGCAGAGAGGATGCGCAGCACCCGGCTCTTGTCCTCGAAGCGGTAGGTGAAGTAGTCCGGCAGGGTCAGTGCGTTGCGGTTCTTCTCGGTATGAACCCGCAGCCGACCGGCGACCCAGCGCCAGTTGAGATAGGCGCCGATGACCAGACCGATGGCGATCCAGCTCTCGGAGATGCCGCCGATGAAGACGGCGCCGGGCAGGCCCATCAGGAGCCAGCCACTCATGTCGGAGGCACCGGCGGAGAGGGCGGTCACCCAGCTCCCCATACGGCGGCCGCCGAGAATGTAGTCGTCAAAGTTGCGGGTGGCGCGATAGGCGATGAAGCCGATCAGGACCATCCCGAGGATGTACACCAGGAAGGTGATGAGCATGGGGGTGCTAGCTGTCATTCAAAACTCCGTTATGTGACGTCTGTGCCCGTTCTTGTGACGGGCTCTTCCTTAAAAAAACCGGCCTAGAGTAATCAGCGGATCGCCTGATCACAACCACTTTTAACAAATAAAAAACACAAGAAAAACGTTTCACACCTAATCAAGTAACCACTCACTGCCATGAAGGCCGGATTTTATCCCAATACACCAAGGATTTACCCTGATGTTCCCCTTCCCGATGACATAAAAAAGCCCCGGCAGAGGCCGGGGCTCGAGTTCGATGAAAAAACGATCAGCGGTTGATGGCGATGGGCATGCCGCTGCGCTGCTCCAGGGCCTGCTTGACCAGCTGGGAGTCGCTGTCCGCGTGGGCGATGAAGCGGGTCACGGCGGTGGACATGGGCAGCGGTGCCGGCAGGCTGGAGTCGAACTCCTCCTGGCTGCGGGAGAGCGGCTGGTGCACTTCCAGATAGCGGCGGCCATCCGGCTCGACAGAAGCCTTGATGGGCTGGTTCACAAACTGGACGCGAGTACCGACCGGGACCTGCTTGAACAGGTACTCGATGTCGTCGTTGCGCAGCCGCACGCAGCCGTGGCTCACTCGCAGGCCGATGCCGAACTGGGCGTTGGTGCCGTGGATGGCGTACATCTTGCCGATGTAGAGCGCGAACAGCCCCATGGGGTTGTCCGGACCGGCCGGCCAGACCGCAGGCAGGGTCTCGCCACGGGCGGCGTACTCGGCGTGCATCTTGGCGGTCGGGGTCCAGGTCGGGCCCGCCTTCTTGCGCTGTACGCTGGTCACCCAGTCTTCCGGGGTGTCGGTGCCGAGCTGGCCGATGCCGATGGGCAGCACTTCAACCACCTTCTTGCCCTTGGGATAGTAATAGAGGCGCATCTCGGCCACGTTCAGCACTATGCCCTCACGGGGGGCATCCGGCAGGATCAGCTGGTGCGGAATGACCATCTTCTCGCCGGCCTGCAGCAGCAGGGGATCCGCCTTGGGGTTGGCTTCGAGCATGTTGGTCAAGCCCAGCTGGAACTTGGCCGCGGCGGCTTCCAGGGGCTGGCCCGCCTCTTCGGCCGACACCACGTAATCCAGGTTCTCACCCACCAGGCGGCTGTTGGCTGCGGGCAGGGCATATTCGATGGCGAGGGCGGGCATGGCGGTCAGGAGCAGACTGCAGCACAGTGCGGCCGCCGTGTTGTGGAGGAGCTTCATAACGTTCCTGTGATAAAGGGGATGGTTCAGTACTCTGGCCAGGCCGGGGGCGCAGGCCCCCGGGGCAAAGAGAAGGCCGCCATTTTTCTCTTCTGCCTGCCAAATTTCAACCGCTGCGTGATGACGGTCAGTGATTAAATAAGGTACAGCGCCACACCCCCTCTTCAACGCCGGAAGCGGTATCAGCCAGCCTTCCAGGCGTGCATATCATAACCGGTTGG
>NZ_JAGKRG010000041.1:0-688 GCF_017939565.1 Aeromonas sp. SrichE-2G | reverse complement strand
TAATGTCTCTTACCGACTGCTCACGGCTTATCGCAGGTTAGTACGTCCTTCATCGCCTCTGACTGCCAAGGCATCCACCATGTACGCTTAGTCACTTAACCATACAACCCCAAGAAGTGTCGGTGAAACCGGCACAGCTTGTTGTCGTACAACAAGGACCAAATAAAATTTGGTTTTCGCCAAGAAGTTTCCAAAGCACTTGTAACAAATGTTTGAGAACTACTTTTTAAATCAGCTTTCCAGATTGTTAAAGAGCAAGTTTGCAACGGTCAGTGACCGAAGAAAACAGACATAAACACTCAATGCTTATGTCTGCATTCTTGTTAGCAAGAAGAGAAGTGGCGTCCCCTAGGGGATTCGAACCCCTGTTACCGCCGTGAAAGGGCGGTGTCCTAGGCCTCTAGACGAAGGGGACCCCGAGTCTGCTTTGCAGTGCTTGCGCACTGAGACAACAGGTAGCAGTAAACTGCTATTCACATCCCGTTATCCGGCAGAAGAGGTTTTCTCTCATCCATCCCGAAGGCTGGACAACAGAAGCTGATGCATCACTGCATCAGGTCTTTGCTCTAACTACTTTGAATCAAGGCAATCTGTGTGAACACTCAACAACTTCGTCATCTTAAGGTAAGGAGGTGATCCAACCCCAGGTTCCCCTAGGGTTACCTTGTTACGACTTCACCCCAGTCAT
>NZ_JAGKRG010000040.1:0-277 GCF_017939565.1 Aeromonas sp. SrichE-2G | reverse complement strand
CTTTGCGCTGTCGCGCAGGCGATTGGGTAACGGCTCGCGCCATTATTCACATCCCAACACCCAACAAAAGGGCTTCTCTTGTTCAACCGAGGGTTGAACAAGCACTGACGCTTTCGCATCAGGTCTTTGCTCTAACTAGTTTGAATCAAGGCAATCTGTGTGAACACTCAACAACTTCGTCATCTTAAGGTAAGGAGGTGATCCAACCCCAGGTTCCCCTAGGGTTACCTTGTTACGACTTCACCCCAGTCATGAATCACACCGTGGTAAACGCCCT
>NZ_JAGKRG010000039.1:0-326 GCF_017939565.1 Aeromonas sp. SrichE-2G | reverse complement strand
GAGCCGTTACCCAATCGCCTGCGCGACAGCGCAAAGACAAATCCGGGTCCCCTTCGTCTAGAGGCCTAGGACACCGCCCTTTCACGGCGGTAACAGGGGTTCGAATCCCCTAGGGGACGCCACTTCTCTTCTTGCTAAAAGAATGCAGACATAAGCATCGAGTGTTTATGTCTGTTTTCTTCGGTCACTGACCGTTGCAAACATGCTCTTTAACAATCTGGAAAGCTGATTTAAAAAGTAGTTCTCAAACATTTGTTACAAGTGCTTTGGAAACTTCTTGGCGAAAACCAAATTTTATTTGGTCCTTGTTGTACGACAACAGGCTG
>NZ_JAGKRG010000038.1:0-330 GCF_017939565.1 Aeromonas sp. SrichE-2G | reverse complement strand
TGGTGTGGCGAGCATCACCGTGCTGGGTCAAAACTTTGTACCGGGCGGCGTGTTGCCACAGGGCATCAATACCGGTAATGGGTTGCTGGATATCACCAGCGTGACGTTGAGCGCGGATGGCAAGAGTGCGACGGTTGGGTACACCTATACCTTGTCGGACAATGTGTTGACCCCGCCGGCAGCCACGGATCATTTCGACGACATAGGTAACTTCATCACGGTGACTGGGGTCAGTGGTGTGACCTCGTCGGCAGCTGACCTGCAGATCCGGATTGTCGATGACACCCCGCTTGCAAACAATGATACCGGTGGCACGGTCACGGAGGATGG
>NZ_JAGKRG010000004.1:1184580-1508365 GCF_017939565.1 Aeromonas sp. SrichE-2G | reverse complement strand
CAAGGGACAACTGCTCTGTCTCTTGTGGTGGCAGTACAATTCGGACGCGGGGTGGAGCAGCTCGGTAGCTCGTCGGGCTCATAACCCGAAGGTCGTCGGTTCAAATCCGGCCCCCGCAACCAACTATTTGTGTCCATGGCAAGGCAACGCTTGGCGGTGGAGACGAAGACAACAAGGGACAACTGCTCTGTCTCTTGTGTTGGCAGTACAATTCGGACGCGGGGTGGAGCAGCTCGGTAGCTCGTCGGGCTCATAACCCGAAGGTCGTCGGTTCAAATCCGGCCCCCGCAACCAATTATTTGTGTCCATGGCAAGGCAAGTGTCTGCGGTGGAGACGAAGACAGCAAGGGGCAACTGCTCTGCTTCTTGTGGTGGCAATACAATTCGGACGCGGGGTGGAGCAGCTCGGTAGCTCGTCGGGCTCATAACCCGAAGGTCGTCGGTTCAAATCCGGCCCCCGCAACCAACTTCTCCTCTCTTTTCACTCGTTTTACCCCTTGTTCAGCACTCCTCAGCCTTGAATGCACACATTAATGTGTGTTTTTGCGATCTCTTGCGCCATTTGTTCGGTATCATCCTGGTTTCTGTTCATGGATGAGGCCGCTGCCCGTGATGCAACCTTTCAGCTATTCCCCCCCCAAGATAACCCTGCAGACCCGCACTCTCGACGAGGTGGTGGCAAGCCCTGTTCCCGTCAAGATCCTGCTCATCGCCGAGACCGCGCGGGATGCCCTGCTGGCACAGGCTCCCTTCGCCGGGGTGGCGGCCCAGATAGCCCTGGGTCAGAAGGGGCCCTACCGGCTGGCAGACGGCCAGGGGGTGCAGCTGGTGATCTTCGTCGATCCGGCGCCCGTGCTGGATCACCGTCTCTACAAGCAGGTGCGCACCTGGGTGGCTTCCCTTTCGGGGCTCAAGACGACGGAGCTGGCGCTGCACCTGGAAGGTTTCGATGACGCCAGCAGGGCGCGCCTGGGAGAGCTGGTGATCGCCGCCCTGCTGGCGGCCGATGTGCGACTACCGACCCAGAAGCGGGGGGAGGAGGAGGGCGCCGGCTACCAGAGCCTGCAGATCTCCCCGCCCTGGGATCTGGATCTGACCCGCCTGACGGCTGAGGCCGAGGGCAATGGCCTGGCCCGTCACCTGGCTGTGCTGCCTGCCTCCGAGCTCAATGCCCAAGGTTACCGGGCCTTTGTGCGACAGCTGGCACAGGAGCAGGGTTGGCAGTGGCAGGAGTTCGACGAGACCACCCTTGCCGAGCAGGGGGCCGGCGCCTTCCTGGCGGTGGCCAGAGGCTCGGCGGATGGCCAGGCCGCCATCGTCAGACTCAGCTACTGTCCAGCCAATCCGGTGCGCCGCGTCGCGCTGGTGGGCAAGGGGATCTGCCACGACTCCGGTGGCTACAACCTGAAAGTCGGCGGCAGCATGTATGGCATGCACCTGGATATGGGGGGCAGCGCGGTGGCGCTCGGTACGCTCCATGCCATCAGCCGGGCCAGATTGCCCTATGAGGTAGACTGCTGGCTCGCCATCGCCGAGAACCACATAGGCCCGCTGGCCTACCGGCCCGGGGAGGTGGTGACCGCCCTCAATGGCACCACCATCGAAGTGGTGGACACCGACGCCGAGGGGCGCATGGTGCTGGCGGATGCCCTGACTCTGGCGGCGCAGGGGGAGCCGGATCTGCTGATCGACTACGCCACCCTGACCGGCGCCTGCAAGCGGGCGCTCGGCAGCCGCTACAGCGGCGCCTTCACCAACCGCCCCGAGTGGCTGGGCGAGCTGATCAGCCTGGGTCAGCAGAGCGGCGAGCGGGTCTGGCCCTTCCCGCTGGACGAGGATTACGACGACAACCTCGATAGCGAGTGGGCCGATCTGTTACAGTGCGCGCCGGGGAGCTCGCCGGATCACATCGATGCCGCCCGCTTCCTCAGCCGCTTCGTGCCTGCCGCCACGCCCTGGCTGCACCTGGATCTGAGCGGTTTTCGCAACAAGGGGGGCAACGGGGTGGTCGGCAGCGAGGTGACCGGATTTGGTGTCAGGCTGTCGCTGACCCTGCTCGCCAGCCCCCTGGGCATGAGCGAGCCAGACGCCTGATAAACCCCTGAGAATCAATAAGGACAAGCGTGAAACAAGCAAGCTATGACTGGGTGCTGTTCGATCTGGACGAAACCCTGCTCGATTTCCCGGTCGCCCAGGCCCTGGAGCGGACTCTGCAGATCTACGGCGTGGTGCCGACACCGCCCAGGATGGCGGAGTACCATGCCCTGAACCAGCGGTTGTGGCAGCAGTACAACTCGGGCGAAATCGACGCTACCCACCTGCAGCAGACCCGTTTCTCCCTGTTTGCGGAGCAGGTGGCGGCGTCCCCCATGGCGATGAACGACACCTTCCTGCAGCAGATCATCGCCCTGAGCGTCCCGCTGGAGGGGGTGGAAGAGACCCTGCAGGCCCTGAAGGGCCGGGTCAGGATGGGGATCATCACCAACGGCTTCAGCGTGCCCCAGCGGGGGCGCCTGGACAAACTGGGGTGGCATGCGTGGTTTGAGCCCCTCGTTATCTCCGACGAGGTGCAAGTGACCAAGCCGGCGGCGGCCATCTTCCAGCACGCGCTGGATCTGATGGGGCAGCCGAGCCCGGCGCGGGTGCTGATGGTGGGGGACAACCCCAAGACCGACATCGCCGGTGCCGCGGCCCAAGGGCTCGCCACCTGCTGGTACAACCCGTCCCGGGAGGCGGGGCCCTGCGAGGCGACCCACGAGATCCACCACTTCGCCCACCTCTCGGAGATCGTGCTGGGCGCCTGAGTTCAGCCAGGCGCACGCAGAGACAGGCAGAAACAAAAAGGCAGCCCTTGGGCTGCCTTTTTTCATGGGACGCCCATCAGCGACCGAGACGGCGGAGCAGCCAGGCCTCCAGCAGCGCCACACCGGGGGCGAGCACGGACTCGTCGAAGTCGAACTCCGGGTGATGGTGGGGGGCCGCCAGGTTGGCACCCAGGATGAGGTAGGCAGCCTGGCCCCCGCTCTGCTGCACCCGCTCGATGAGAAAGCCCGCGTCCTCGCTGGCACCGAAGCGGCGGCTATGGATGGTCTCGAGCGCTATCCCCTGTGCGAGGGGCACGAGCTCCTCGATGAGGGCCGGGCTGTTCTCGATACCGATGGCTTCCCCCTGCTTGCGGATGAGGTAGGTGGCACCCTGCATCAGGGCGGCCCCTTCCACTATCTGCTGCACCTGGTTGAACATGTAGTCATTCAACGCTGGTGTGGCGCCACGGGTCTCTCCCATGAGCCGGGCGTGGCCGGGGATGACATTGCGGCCGCTGCCGCCATGGAGCTGGCCCACGTTGATGCGGGTCATGCCGTCGCGGTGGCGGGGGATGCCGAGCATGGCCGTAGTGGCCATGCAGGCCGCCGCCAGGGCATTGTGGCCCGCGTTGGGCTCGAGCCCGGCATGGGCGGCTTGCCCCATAAACTCCACGTCAAACTTGGTGGAGCAGAGAAACTCGGTGGGGTTGACCACCAGCTCGCCACTGTTGGCGTGAATGCCGATGTGCAGCGCCAGCAGGGCGTCCACGTCATCGAGCTGACCGCCGGCCGCCAGTGCCTTGCCGCCGCGGCATCCCTCTTCGGCGGGTTGGAAGAAGAGCTTGATACGGCCGGTGAGTTTATCCCCCAGGGCGGCGATCCGCTCGGCCAGCACCAGCCCGATGGCGGTATGGCCGTCATGGGCACAGGCATGCATCCAGCCCGGGTTGGTAGAGTGCCACCCCTCCTGGCTGGGCAGGTGGGCTGCCTCTTCACTCTCTTGCACCTCCACCGCGTCGATGTCGAAGCGAAACGCCAGGGTGGGGCCGGGACGACCGCTGTCCCACAGGCCCATCACCCCGGTGAGCTCGTCGATGCGCGCCAGCCAGTCGGGGTGGGCACCCTGGCGCAGGGCGCGCTTCTTCTCGGCGGCAAGGTCTATCTCCCGCCCCATGATGAGGTTGCTGGCGAGCAGTTGATCCCCGAGCATGACGGAGAAACCGAGTTCATTGAGGTGGTGGGCGATGAGGGTGCTGGTGCGAAACTCGCACCAGGCGGCTTCGGGGAGACGGTGAAGGTCGCGGCGCCAGTGGCGCAAGGCATCCTGAGTCATGGTCATTCCTGCGTGGCAAATCCAGGGGACATTGTGACGGTCAGGGGGGCAAGAGTAAATCCCGTGCCGCTGGATGCGACAAGGGGAGCACTCAGGCTCCCCTTGCAATCATGGCGAACAGGCCAGTCAGGACGTTAATTGCTCACCAGTGCCGGATAATCCAGCTTTCCCGTCGTATTTCGTCACACCGCCTCAAAAGGGCGTGTTGGTGCGTCATTTATCACCGCGCAGACGGTGATAATGATGGGGCCTGGGTGTCAGCTGACTGATTGACCGGCTTACAGCTGTGCCAGTGAAGGCAGAGAGACGGCAACCAGGGTGAAGAACACGGTAAAAACGGCGGTAACAACGAACTCTTTCATGATTTTGTCTCCCTTGGTTGACTGTTGATGGGTCCAAGATACCACAATGACTCGATAAAACAATGGAAAATGCATTTATATAAAGAAAATGGCACATCTTGATGATAAAGCCATGTTTTTGCATCTTTGTGTCCGTTTTATCGCCAAGCTCTGGTGATGGCTTGTGTTTATGCTCTCAATCTTTATTTTTTGTATTTTATTTCAATAGGTTAATGATTGAATATTGATGTCTCATATGTGGCTTTGAATGACGCTCATCCTGTTTTTATCAGTTTTGTGGCAGAAAAATGCTCCCTGGTACGCCGGTAAGTGTCGTCAGGATGGGGTTGGTTGGCTGGGCGCGTCATGTTTTGCCTCCTGTCATGTTATTTCCCCCTATATGGAAAAAATCCAGTCAGGGCAGCGGTTTCTGGCCATGCACCCTGGGTGCTGTTCTCAATTAACCGGCAAAAAGTGGCGATAAGGCGTCGATAAATGGGGGCTCATCCGTGATCCTGGTCAGATAATGTTCGCGTATTTCCCGGTGCGGCGAAGAAGCACTGCCTATCTGGGATCTGCTGAGTGCGAGCTGGCTTCCTTAAAAAGGCCTGGGAAGAAAATGAGCCGAGCTCAGGGAGACGGGTGTGGAGAGCGCCGCAGGCCTTGCACCAAGCTGGCGGGGTTGATGGCACCGATCAGGTGAGGAAACACACCCAGAGAGGGAAGGGACTGGGGTAACGCACCCAGGGGATAAGGGAAGGGTTGCCAGGACGCTTCTTTATGCTTTGGAAGGGCAGGTGAAGAGGCCATGCGGGGAGAGTGCTCATCGCGGGCGAGGGCAGCGCAGACATAAAAAAACCCTCCGGAGGAGGGTTTTGTCACACAACCTGATTAGCACCGCTCGCAACGGGAGCGAAGGCTTAGAACAGGGTGGTGGAGAGATCGTACAGCTCCTGGTTGAACGGGCGCTTGAGGTTCTCGATGCAGTCGATGATGTCGTGGTGCACCATCTCGTTGCCCTGGATACCGACGCAGCGGCCACCCTGGCCGGCCAGCAGCTGCTCGACGGCGAAGGCACCCATGCGGCTGGACATGATGCGGTCACGGGCAGTCGGGGCACCGCCACGCTGGATGTGGCCCAGGATGGTGGCGCGGGTTTCGCGGCCGGTCATGGCTTCGATGTCTTTCGCCAGGGCGTTGACGTCGGTGACGTGCTCGCAGATGGTGATGATGGCGTGCTTCTTGCCCTTGGTCTCGCCTTCCTTGATCTGTTGCAGCAGCTTCTCCTTGTCGAAGGCCACTTCCGGCACGATCACGTACTCGGCGCCACCGGCAACCGCGGCAGACATGGCCAGATCGCCGCAGTGACGGCCCATGATCTCGACCACGGAGATGCGGTGGTGGGAGCTGCAGGTGTCGCGCAGACGGTCGATGGCGTCGACAACCACGTTCAGAGCGGTATCAAAGCCGATGGTGAAGTCGGTACCGGCGATGTCGTTGTCGATGGTGCCCGGCAGGCCGATGCAGGGGAAACCTTCCTCGGTCAGCTTCTTGGCACCCATGTAGGAGCCGTCACCGCCGATGACCACCAGGGCGTCGATGCCGTGCTTCTTCAGGTTCTCGACCGCCTCGGCACGGACTTTCGGGTCCTTGAAGGCGGGGAAGCGGGCGGAGCCCAGGAAGGTGCCGCCGCGGTTCACCACGTCGGAGACGCTGTGGCGCTCGAGCTTGACGATCCTGTCCTGATGCAGACCGAGGTAGCCATCATAGATGCCGTAGACTTCCAGGCCATGATGCAGACCGGCGCGTACCACGGCGCGGATGGCTGCGTTCATACCCGGTGCGTCACCACCACTGGTCAAAACACCAATACGTTTGATTTGTTTGGTCATGAGTGCCTCTGGATCTGAGTTGTCGAAAATCTATATCTGAAAAATACGGCGAGCCCGCTTTTACTATATCGGCTTTCCTATGGCGAAGGGTCCATAGGAAAGCGATATGAAGAGAGGGGCAAGCCCCTCTCTTCTGGCCGCTTACTTGGCGGCGCCAGCGATGATCTGGGAGAAGTCGTCCACTTTCAGGGACGCACCGCCCACCAGGCCGCCGTCGATGTCCGGCTGACCGAACAGGTCGGCTGCGGTGGCGCCGGTCACGGAGCCGCCGTACAGGATCTGTACCTTGGCTGCCACGTCTGCGTCAAAGCCGGCCAGGTACTGGCGGATGTGAGCGTGCACGGCCTGGGCGATTTCCGGGGTGGCAGTCTTGCCGGTGCCGATGGCCCAGACCGGCTCGTAGGCAATGACGGCGTTGCTGAAGGAGGCGATGCCACAGCGGTCGATGACGGCTTTCAGCTGGGTCTCGACGACCTGGTTGGTGGTACCGGCTTCGAACTGGGCCAGGGTCTCACCGATGCACAGAACAGGGACCAGGCCGCCCTTCTGGATGGCTTCGTACTTGGCAGCCACCACGTCGTCGGTCTCTGCGTGCAGGGTACGGCGCTCGCTGTGGCCGACCAGGGAGTAGGTGCAACCGAAGGCTTTCAGCATGGAGGGGGCGTTCTCGCCGGTGAAGGCGCCGGACTCGTGAACGTCGGCGTTCTGGGCACCGTAGGCGATCTTGCTGCCGGCGGTCAGCTGTTCAACCAGACCCAAAAAGATAACAGGCGGGCAGACGGCGACTTGCACGGAAGGATGAGCGGCAGCTGCCGGGGTCAGTCCTTTGATCAGAGCTTCCACGGAAGCCTTGGTGCCGTTCAGTTTCCAGTTACCCATTACCAGGTGCTGTCTCATCTTCTATATCTCCTAGGCATTTGATTGCGCAACATTATATGAATTGAACCGAGCCCAAGATAGCTGACCCGGCGGCAAATGACGTAATTTTTTTTCGCTTTCCTGATCCAAATCAGGAATGAAAGGCGCGATTGCTCACTCGGTGACCTGCCCCCGCAAACGGGCCCACCATACCCCAATCCACTCGTGAATGGCAGCCTCGGAATACATCAGATAGCGCCCCTTGGGGAGGTAGGTATAGAGGGGTTGCGGCACCTGACTCTGCTTGGCGGTGTAATCGGTGGGGGCCGGCACCGTATCGAGTCCCTGACCGCGATAGAGGGCCATGGCGCGAGGCAGATGGGTGGCCGAGCTCACCAGGGCCACCCGCTTGCCCTTGAGGTGGCGGGCTATGCTGACCGCCTCGTCATGGGTGTCTTTGTTGTTTTCAAACAACGTCATCCGGGGGCGCGGGATGCCGAGCGTCTCGGCCATGCGGGCGTTGACCTTGGCGTTCGACAGGGGATCGCCCGCCACGGCGCCTGAGAAGATGAGCTCCGCTTGCGGATAGGCCTGGGCGAGGCGCACTCCCTCAAGGGTTCGGGCCAGGGAGATGTTGTTCTGCCAGCTGATCATGGGCACGGCGGGATCGCTCACATGGCCGTTGCCGAGCACGACGATGGCGTCGATCTGGGGATGCTGGCTCACCTCGAAGGGGGGATAGGTCTGCTCGAGCCCACGGGCCAGCTCATAACTCACCGGGCGCATGCCCATCAGGGCAACGATCACAAGCGACAGGGTCGCCAGCAGCTTGCCGGTTTTCTGGAAACGGGTGAACCAGAGCAGCCCGATCGCCAGCAGCAATAAGGAGAGGGAGAAGGGGAGCGGCATCAGCAGCTGGCCCAGCCATTTCTTGAGGACAAAGAGGTTGAACTCGAACACGGCAGCGACGTCCTTGAGTTTTCAGCAAATTCGGGATGTGACAGAATACCCCTCTTTTTGGTCTGGCCCAATCCTGCGGCCAAGAGTTGAGTGTGTCTTGAAGCAAGATCAGAGTTTTGACGGGCGTGCGGACAAGTTCGCACGCAACATCTACGACTCCACCAAGGGGTGCATCCGCACGACCGTGGTGTGGAGCGACATCGAGGCCTGCCTGGCACGCCTGGGCAATCGGCCCCTGCGCATCCTGGATGCGGGGGGCGGCTTTGGCTACTTCGCCCAGAAGCTGGCGGCCATGGGCCATCAGGTGGAGCTGTGCGATCTTTCGGCGGAGATGCTGGCCCTGGCCCGCACCCAGATCGCCGAGAAGGGGCTGGAAGACAGAATTCGTCTCATCCATTGCCCCATTCAGGATCTTAAAGCACACGTGACCGGTACCTTCGATCTGGTGCTCTGCCATGCGGTGCTGGAGTGGCTCGCCGAGCCGCGCCAGACCTTGCTGGGTCTGTTCCCTTTCGTCAAGGCTGGGGGCATACTGTCGCTGCTTTTCTACAATCGTCACGGCCTCCTGTTCCAGAGCCTGGTGGTGGGCAATTTCGATTATGTGCGCCTGGGCCTTCGCAAGAAGCGCCAGACTGCCCTGACCCCCACCAATCCCCAGATCCCCGAGCAGGTCTATGACTGGATAGGCAGGGGAGGCTTGCGGATCATCGGCAAGACCGGGGTGCGGGTCATCCACGACTACATGCGCCACAAGCAGGATCAGGTCGAGAAGTTCGACGATCTGCTGGCCATGGAGCAGCAATATTGCCGCCAGGAACCCTTTGTCTCCCTGGGTCGCTATATCCATGTGATGGCCCAGAAACCGGCCGGTTGAGACACACCGGCCTGAATACGATGCGGGATCCAGCCGCCGGGGCGCCACCGACCCCGGCCTATATCACCACGGCGGGCGAGTGACCCGCCGGCTATAACAACGAGATGATAACGTCATGATGAGTACATCCCGTACCCTGCCAGAGACGGTGGGATGGGTCAGACAGGAGGGGTTGTCCCTGAACCTCCCCACCGACCGGCTGGCCTTTCTGATCGCGATCAAGACCCTGTCCGAGGACGAGTCTGATCTCTCGGAGGCCGCGCTGCACGATGCCTTCGGCTATGTGAGCAGCGCCTTCGGCCAGATGGACGAGACCCTCACCGGTCGCGCCAACAACGCCATCAACGATCTCATTCGCCAGCAGCTGCTGTCGCGCTTCACCACCGACATGGTGGCGGGGGAGAGCCTCTACCGCCTGTCGCGCCTTGGCATGAGCATCGTCGACTTCTTCCTGGAGAGCCGTCAGGTGGACTCCATCAAGCTCTCCATCCTGCTCGAGCACCTGGCCGCCGAGCTCGACACCGCCCGCAAGGCCGCGCTCGAGACCAATACCCGGGAGCAGTGGGATGCCGAGGTGCTGCCTCGTCTCACCTTCTCCCTGGAGGAGACGCTCGGGCGCATCGATCTCACCCAGCGCGCCATGGATGAGCAGCAGAACCAGGTGAAGGGCGAGATCGCGGCCCTGCTGACCCAGAACTGGGTCGACGCCATCCACAGCTGCGAGAAGCTCCTGCACGAGACCGGCCAGACCCTGCGCGAGCTGCAGGACACCCTGGATGCCGCCGGCCACCGCCTGCAGGCGGGCCTGCTCAACATCCAGGAAGCCGCCCAGGGGCGGGACGACTTGTTCCACGTCGAGGAGCTGACTCACGCCCTGCAGGGGCGGCTTGACGTCATCACCGCCTGGGGCCAGCAGTGCATCGAGCTCTGGTCCCGCTACGACAGACACGTCCACAAGTTCATCCGCAACGCCATCGACATGGACAAGAACCGCGCCTTCAGCCAGCGGCTGCGGGAATCCATCCGCAACTTCGAGCAGCACAACTGGCTGCTGAGAGTGGCCGAGGAGCCGCGTCTGCTGGAGCTGCGGGACGAGACCATCGCCATCCACGACGAAGAGGTCACCGGCGAGGTGCCGCTGGAGATGGAGTACGTGGAGATGGTGGACATCAATCAGGAGCTGGCCGAGCGTATCGAGCGCTACCTGGCCCGCTACCCCGAGCAGGGCCATCAGCTGGATCTCGCCGACGTGCTGCGGGAATACCTGCTGGACTACCCGGCCCACGCCCATTTCGACGTGGCGCGCCTCCTGATCGATCAGGCCGTGCGTCTCGGCCATGCCAGCGGTGAGCGCGAGCATCACCGTCAGCCCGCATGGAAACCCATTAACCAAGCTGGATCCAAGGTTCAGGCCTATGTCATCGATCAATACTGAGTTTCCCTTGCCCCTGCGGCTCGCAGAGGCCATCGCCAACCCCTTGTTTCCGCGCATCGACACCGCCTTGCGCTCCGGTCGTCACATCAGTGCCGACGAGTTCGAGCAGCACTCCGCCCTGGTGGAGTACCACGGCGAGCTGGAGATCTTCTACGGCCGTTATCAGGTCGAGCTCATCAAGGCGCCGGAAGGCTTCTTCTATCTGCGTCCGCGCCCGAGTGCCGACATCGGAACAACAGTGCTCTCCGAGCTCGATATGCTGGTGGGCAAGGTGCTCTGCTACCTGTTCCTGAGCCCGGACAGGCTCGCCTCGGAAGGGGTCTTCTCCATGACCGAGCTGCAAGAAGAGGTGCTGGGTCTGGCGGACGAGAAACAGCTGCTGCGCATGGTCAACAGCCGCTCCGGTGGCACCGATCTGGACAAGAAGAAGCTCCTCGAGAAGATCCGCACCTCCATGCGTCGCCTCAAGCGCCTCGGGATGATCACCGCCCTTGGCAACAGCGACAAGTTCCGGGTCAACGAGTCCGTGTTCCGCTTCGCCGCCGACGTGCGCTCCGACGAGGATCCCCGCGCGGTGCAGCTGCGAATGATCCAGGAGGGGGAGGCCATCTTCCACGACGACGAGATGCCGAGCAGCGATTCCCTGTTCGAGGACATCGAAGGGGATCTGGACGAAGAGCAGCTTGAGCTGGAGGTCGAAGATGATCTGCGAGACTAATTTTCTGGCACAGATGGAGACGAGAGTCCTGATGGAGAGTGCGGCGTGAGAGGTAAATTCAAATCCCTGACCATGGTCAACTGGAACGGCTTCTTCGCCCGGACCTTCGATCTCGACCAGCTGGTGACCACCTTGTCCGGCGGCAACGGCGCAGGCAAGTCCACCACCATGGCGGCCTTCATCGCGGCCCTTATTCCCGATCAGTCCCTGCTCCACTTCCGTAACACCACGGAGGCGGGCTCATCCAGCGCGTCCCGCGACAAGGGGCTCTACGGCAAGCTGCAGCGCGGCCACTGCTACTCTGTGCTCGAGGTGATGAACAGCCGCGAGCAGCGGATCTGGGTCGGCGTGCACCTGGAGCAGGTGGCGAACCGCGACAACAAGGTGAACATCACCCCGTTCGCCCTGGTGGACGTGCCCGAGCACCTGGCGCCCACCGATCTGCTGCTGGAGAAGCTCGACGACGGCAAGGGGCGGGTGCGTGCCTTCGCCGATCTGAAAGGGGCGGCGGCGGAGCTCGGCGCCATCAAGGTCGCCAAGTTCAATACGGTGACCGATTATCACAACTTCATGTTCGAGTTCGGCATCACGCCGAAGAAGCTGCGTGATCAGAAGGATCGCGGCAAATTCTACCGGCTGATCGAGGCCTCCCTCTACGGCGGCATCTCCTCGTCCATCAGCCGCTCCCTGCGGGAATACCTGCTGCCGGAGAACTCTGGCGTGCGCAAGGCGTTCCAGGACATGGAGGCGGCCATCTACGAGAACCGCCGCACCCTGGAGGCGATCAAGGAGACCCAGGGTCAGCGGGATCTGTTCAAGAACCTGATCACCGAGACCACCCATTACGTGGCCGCGGAGTATGTGCGGGGCGCCGCCGAGAAGAGCCGGCTCTCCGAGCTGGCCCTGAAGGCCCGTGCCGAGCTTGCGGGCAAACGCCGCCTGCTCGCCGAAGAGAAGCAGCGCGCCATCTATCTGGCGGACGAGGTGGATCAGCTCACCAACCGCGAGAAGCTCCTGACCGACGAGCTGGAGTCCGCCGCCGAGCACCTGGCCAAGGTGATGGCGGCCGTCAACCTGCAGAAGAAGATCGAGATGTACCGCGCCGATCTCGCGGAGCTGGTGGACAAGCTCGAGCAGCAGCAGGCGGTGGTGGAAGAGATCCACGGCCAGTTGCTGGAAGTGGAAGAGCGCAAGGAGCTGGCCCAGGCAGAGGTGGACAGCCTCAAGACCCAGCTCGCCGACTACCAGCAGGCGCTGGATATCCAGCAGACCCGCGCCATCCAGTACCGCCAGGCGGTGCAGGCCCTGGAAAACGCCCGCGAGCAGTGCGAACTGCCGGGGCTCGGCGCCGAGCAGGCGAGCGACACCCTGCACCAGTTCCGCGCCGCCGAGCAGAGCCTGACCCGTCAGGTGCTGGCCGCCGAGCAGCAGCTGGCGCTCGCCAAGGCGGCGGTGGCCGAACACGAAGCGGCCCTGGCGCTGCTTTTGAGCATTGCCCCCGAGACCGCCCGTGAGGCTGCCTGGCCCCAAGCCCAAGCCCTGCTCAAGCGCCATATCGAGGACAAGGCCCGCATTGCCCAGGGGCAGGGTCTGCGTACCGCCCTGGCCCGCCTCGAGAAGGAGAGCGAAAGCCAGAAGACCCTCTTGCGGCTGCGAGACGAGCTGGCCCAGGCGTCTGGTCAGCACATTGCCAGCCAGGACGAGCTGGAGATCTTCCTCGAAGCCCAGCGCACCCGTCAGGAGGAGCTCGCCGAGCAGCAGGCGGAGGCCAATCAGCGCCGCGCCAGCCTCGAGCATCAGGGCACTCAGCTGGGTCGCGATATCGCGGAGCTGACCAAGCTCGCCCCGCGCTGGCTCAAATCCTTTGAAAAACTCGAGCAACTGCGCGAGCAGAGTGGCTTGGCCTTGGCCACCGCCGAAGAACTCTCTTCCGGCATGCAGAGCGTGCTCGACAAGGAGCGGGAGTTCGAGCAGGAGAGCAACCGCATCCAGAGCCAGAAACAGGCGCTGGAGCTGCAAATTCGCAACCTGCAGCTGGGGGCCGGCGAGGCCGATCCGCGCCTTGCCCGCATCGCCGAGCAGGTGGGGGGCGTGCTGCTCTCCGACGTCTACGACGACATCTCCATCGACGATGCCCCTTACTACTCCGCGCTCTACGGCCCGGCTCGCAGCGCCCTGGTGGTGCTCGACCTGGAAGGCGCCATCGAGCGGCTGAAAAAGCTGGAAGATTGCCCGGAGGACATCTACCTCATCCAGGGTAACCCCGACTCCTTTGACGAGGATCTGGTGGAGGCGGACGAGCTGGGGGACGCCGTGCTGGTGCGCACCAGCAAGCGTCAGGTGCGCTTCTCCCGCTACCCCGAGCTGCCGCTCTTTGGCCGTGCCGCCCGGGAAAAACGCATCGAGCAGCTCGATCTTGAGCGGGAAAACCTCATCGAGGGCTACGCCAAAGCCGCCTTCGAGCAACAGAAGTACCACCGCCTCTACGGTCACTTCCGCGACTTTATCGGTGCCCACCTGGATATCGCGTTCAGGCCGGATCCGGAAGCCGAGGTGCAGGCCAAGCAGGCCGAGCAGCGCAAGCTGCAAGAAACTATCGGCGAGTGCGACAAGCAGCTGGCCGAGGCCAAGGCGGCCATGGCCCAGCTGACCCGCCATATCCAGCTGGTGCAGGGGATGCTGCCCTTCGCCCACCTGTTTGCCGAGACAGAGCTGGCGGCCCGCCTCGAGGCGGCCCACGCCGATGTGGAGGCCCTTAAAACAGCCGAAGCCTTTGTCGCCAAGCACGGCAAGGCCCTCGAGAAACTCGAGACCCTGGTGCAGGTGCTGCGCCAGGATCCCCAGGATCTCGCCGCCCTGCAGGCCACCTTTGACGAGAGCAGCGAATTGCTGGCGGAGCAGAAGCGCCGTTGCTACGCCCTCGATCAGCTGGTGGCCCGCCTGCCGCACTTTGCCTATCAGGATGCGCAGGACCTGCTCGGCAAGGCCTCCGAGATGAGCGAGCGCCTGAAAGAGAAGCTCAAGGCGGCGGAACTGGCCGCCCGCACCGCCGGCGAGCAGCACAAGCTGATCGCCTTGCGCCACACCGAGGCGCTGCAGCTGCGCACCGCGCTGGATTCCAGCGCCGCGGCCAAGGGGCAGACCCTGGCGGAGTTCGAGCAGGAGCTGGGGGCCATGGGGCTCTCCCTGTCGGATGACATGGAAGAGAAGGCCCGCGCCCACAAGAAAGAGATCGAGGAGCTGCTCATCCGCACCCGGACCCGTCGCACCAGCGCCGAGGCCCAGCTGCAGGTGTGCAAACGCGAGATCGAATCCCTCGGGGGTCGTCTCAAGCTCGAAGGGAAGGATTACTACGGCGCTCGCAAATCCCTGGTGGGCCACAAGGCGAGCTGGTCGCGGGTGGTGCGCCTGGCGCGGGAGACCGACGTCGAGAAGCGCCTCAACAAGCGCGAGCTGGCGTACCTCGACAGCGACGAGCTGCGCTCCATGTCGGACAAGGCCCTCGGCGCCCTGCGGGTGGCAGTGGCCCACGACGAGGCCCTGCGCGATGCGCTGCGTCTGTCGGAAGGCAACCGCAACACCGAACAGAAGGTCGCCTTCTACGTGCAGGTCTACCGTTACCTCAAAGATCGCATCCGCAACGACATCATCCGCTCGGACGATCCGGTGGAGGCCATCGAGGAGATGGAGATCGAGCTGGCCCGTCTGGCCGATGAGCTCAAGCAGCGGGAGAATCACCTGTCTCTCTCCTCCCACGAGGTGGCGGCCAAGATCACCAACATCATCCGCCGGGAGCAAAACCGCATCCGGGTGCTGAACCAGGGGCTGCAGAACATCGCCTTCGGCCTGGTGCGCGGGGTGCGCCTCAACGTGAATATCCGCGAGGCCCACACTCGCCTCCTGACGGCGCTCGCGGATCAGAGCGCCATGCACAACGATCTGTTCGCCGACAAGGAGCTCAGCTTCTCCGAGGCCATGGCCAAGCTGTTCCAGCGTCTGAACCCGCAGGTGGAGCAGGGGGAGCGCAACTACCAGGTGATGGGGGACGTGCTGCTGGACTATCGCAACTACCTGGAGCTGGAGATCGAGGTGCAGCGCGGGGCCGATGGCTGGCTGCGTGCCGAGAGCGGCGCCCTCTCCACCGGCGAGGCGATCGGCACCGGTCAGGCCATCCTGCTGATGGTGCTGATCAGCTGGGAGGAGGAGTCCCGCCGCCTGCGCGGCAAGGACATCGCCCCCTGCCGCTTGTTGTTCCTGGACGAGGCGGCGCGCCTGGATGGCAAGTCCATCGCCACCCTGTTCGAGCTGTGCGAGCGCCAGGATATGCAGCTCTTGATCGCGGCGCCCGAGAACATCAGCCCCGAGAAGGGCACCACCTACAAGCTCATCCGCAAGGTGCAGGGCAAGCACGAACACGTGCACGTGGTAGGTCTGCGGGGCTTCGGCTTCGCCGATGACAAGCTGATCGCCTGAGGTCGCATCACCTGACACAGGCTGACGGAGCGATAACCAAAACGGGAGGCACAGGCCTCCCGTTTTCTATGGGAAAGTGAGAGAGTAGCCCCCTGTTTGCAGGATTGAACCTGGCGTTGACGCTATGGCCTTTGAGCTTGTGTGGCGCCGAACACTGAGTCGAGGAAGTGGATGATGATCACCATGGTGCAAAAGGGGGTGCTGATCCCCCTGAGTCTGCTGCTGGCCGCCTGCAGCAGCCAGCCGCAGGCCGGTGAGGATGGCAGCGTGCGCGGTTACACCCAGACGGGGCTCGCCTCCTACTATGCCGATCGCTACCACAACAAGAGGACCGCGAGCGGCGAACTGCACAAGAGGGGGGGCAACACGGCGGCTCACATGACGCTGCCCTTCGGCACCCAGGTCAAGGTCACCAACCTCGCCAACGGCAAGAGCGTGGTGGTACGGGTCAACGACAGGGGCAACTTTGCCAGGGGACGCATCATCGATCTCTCCAGGGCAGCGTTCAGCGCCATCGGCAATCCCCGATCCGGGCTTATCAAGGTGAAGCTGGAGGTAGTCCCTTAGCGATTGTCAGCACAGCGTCATCGAAACGGGAGGCACTGCCTCCCGTTTTGTTTTTTGGGGGACACAGCGAGGTGGTCAAGTTCCAGCAGTGATTCTCCGCTACCCTCTGAGGGAGATCGCCATGCCTGTAAGGCACACGGGAGAGGGCACGTTTCGATGCAGAGGACGTTGTTGCTGGTGCGCCATGGCAAGTCGAGTTGGGAAGAGGCTGGGCTGCCTGACAGGGCACGCTCCCTGGCTCCACGGGGGCTGCGTGATGCCCCTTTGATGGGGGACCGGTTGGCACGGGCGGGGGTGAAGCCCGATCTCATCCTCTCCAGTCCCGCCTGCCGGGCCCTGTCGACAGCCAGGCTGATCGCCGGGGCGCTGGGTTACCCGATTAGCCGGATAGCGGTCGATGATCGCCTCTACGGGAGCGATGTGGATACCCTGCTCGAGGTGGTGGGGGAGTTTGCCGACACGCTGGGGTGCGTGATGCTCGTCGGTCACGATCCGGAGTTCACTGCCCTGGCCCATCGCTTCTCAAGCAAGATCACCCGGATGCCGACCTGCGCCGTCGCGTGCTTCACCTTTGATGCGCCATCCTGGTCGGCGCTGGCGGCCCGATCCCTCAAGGGGGTGAGCTTCGATTATCCCAAGCTGCACCGGGATGAGCGGGGCCACAAGCCATGAAAAAGGGGAGCCAGGGCTCCCCTCACTGCGCCTTGGCGTTCCACCTACTCGACAGAGATCGGCCCCTTGGTGCCTGCATCGTTGTCGACCCAGCCATCTTCTCCCTTGATGCGGCGATCCCCCTGGATGGTGTAGGTGACCATGCCTTGCTTGAACACCAGGGCTCCGTCGGACTTCTTGGCCTTGACCGGCTTGCCGTTGACCCATACCCGGTCCTGGGCATCGATGCGGATGGTGGCCACGGTGGCGCCCGTCTCGGGGAAGGTGGCGACCCAGTTGCCGGCATAGGGGCTACCGCTGGTCGCGGGGGCCGCGCCAAATCCTGCGGCAGCGTTCTCTGCCTTGGTCTTGTTGATGTCGCACCCGTTGAGTTCGCTCACCTGGGTACAACCGGAACGCTCCAGTTTCTGCTTGTAGCTGAGGTTGAGACCACCGTCGGCGGCCGGGGCAGGGGTGCCAAATCCCGCCTTGGCATTCTCCGCCTTGGTCTTGTGGATGTCACAGCCCTGGGCCTCGGTGACCTGGGTGCAGCCGGAGCGCTCCAGCTGTTCGGCGTATTTGGCATTGATGGCGTGAACCTGGGCGCTGCCCAGCAGGGACAGGGTCAGGATGAGTGCAGCATTTCTGAACATGATCGGTTCCTCAAGGAGTAGGTAAGGCTGGCGCCCTGCAACCCTGGCCGCAAGGCGCCGGGCTTGCCATCAGGGTGGCAAGATGGCGACTCTCTCTCACGTTAGCAGGCGGCGCTCTGCTCGCCAGATGGCGGTGCGAGAGGATGGGGGTCAGCTCTGGGGTATACGCACCCCTTTGTCGAGATAGAGGCTGCTGTAATGGGCCCTGTGGGTGACGAACATCACCTGGTGCCGGCTGCCGTCGGAGAGGATGACGAAGTCGCCGGCCTGGGCCGGGCTCTGCAGGAGGATCTCGTGATCGGGGGCGGTCAGCTTGTCGGCCTCCTCCCTGAAGGTGAGGGTGTAGGAATACATATGGCGCTCCACAACAGGCTCATATACGGACACGTTTACAACTCTAGCTCCGACGGCAGGGATCTGCGGCGCCCAAGCGGCACCACAGCGTGATCATCGAGATCCGGCAGGGGGAGGAGATGGGCATGCTGTCGCGGTGTGATGACGGGATCCCGGCAGAATCCGGGCCTCCGGCCGGGCAAGGTGGATAGGAGGTGAGCACAGGAGATCATCCGGGTGATGGGGGTTCGAATCTGTGATTCACCCGGCCTGGTCGCGGAGAGAGCCCAATGAAAAAACCGCCTGAAGGCGGTTTTTTGTGTGATGAGGTCACATCGGTGACTCACCGGGCTACTCATGGAGTCGACAGCAAATTGGTTTTGCTGGTGTCGGCTGATGCCAGTCGTGTCCGTTGATCATCTAGCCTCGTGAGGCTGCCAGTTTGTTGGGCGCCTTGACGGCTTGAATATGAGTTTTCCTTTGGTGCGAGACGAGTCACGGTTGTGGGCAGAAAGATCCCTTCTACTTATCCATATGACGCCGAAATGAGGAAGGGGAGATGTCACTGTTTGATGAGCGCCGGGTACAGGATCTCTGTGTCCGCTTGCTGGATGGCACAAATGACAAGGGGTATTCACTCGATAGCCAGCATGGCCGGGCGTTGCGAGATCTCTTGCTGGCGGTGGACGGAGTCAGGCCGGTGGGACGAGGAGCCCGCCATGCACTGACCGATGCAGGGCGGGGTTATCTGGCAGCGCAGCTGGCGCAGGTTGCACCAGCGATGCCGGACAAGCGTGGCAGCGTACAGGCCCTCGGGGCCAATTTTCCTTCATGCCTCAATCAGGCCAGTTATCATGCCCTCTGGCATGGCGATAGCAAGCGTCTGCGCCGCACAAACCCAGCTCCGGCCTCCATCAACATGACGCTGACACAGGATGAGGTGATCCGACTGCGCACCTTGAGCCCGTTGTCACTCATCGATCTGGACCACCGGTGTCACGATATGAAGGCGCAGCTGGCGTTATTGGGAGAACTGGTTTTGCCGGAGCGCTGTTTGTGCAAGTTGCAGGGCATTGAGTGGCAAGGACGGCAACTGGTGACGGTGGAGAACAAGGGGGCCTTTGTGGATTACCCGCTCAAACCGGGGGAGTTGCTGCTCTATGTGCCTGGCCGCAATACTCGGCTGGCTCGACAAGTGATCCCTCTGTTGCCGGCGACTGTGCCTTGGGCCCACTTTGGCGATCTGGATCAGCGGGGACTGGATATTGCCATAGAGCTGGCCCATGCCCTCCATCGTCCGTTGTCGCTCTGGTTACCCGACAACTTGATGGCGTATGTTCATCACTACGCCCGCCCTCTGATCCGCCGTCTGGAGGGGCAACAGATCAGCAGAGGCAAGATCCCCTGGGGGGCGGCTCCCGTGGCTGGCGGGAGCGACAAGCTGCTGGCAGAGGTACTTACGCATCTGATTGCAAACGGATTGTGGTTGGAACAGGAGGTATTGGTACTGGCCGAGGGTTGGCGGTCATGGCCGCTCGACGTGTCATGCGACCAAGACAGTAATGAAAAAACCGCCTGAAGGCGGTTTTTTCATTGGCTAGTCATCCTACTTCAGGGCTTTTTTCAGCTTCTTTATCTTGCTTTCGTGCTTGGCTATTTTTGCCTGACGGGCGGCGATCTTCTTCTTGAGCTCTTTCTTGCTGGCCATGGGATTGCTCCTTGGGGTCGGGGGCATCATGGGGATCATGGTGCCCGGGGTCTCTCCATGCGTGCCGGGAAGGCCCTCTCCACTGACACACTGGCAGCCAGGGGAGGGGGCATACCGCGGAACTGGTTTGCAGGATAGTCCAGTTTTCCCCTGGCGCCACCCGAATGCCAGGATATCGGGGCAACAAAAAAGCGCCCCTGGGGGCGCTTCTGTCAGGCAGAGGCGGTATCAGGCCTTCTTCAGGTAGGCGGCCACCAGCACGATCTGCATGCCGTTGACCTTGCCCTCGATGTGCAGGGGATTGTTGGTCAGGCGAATGCCTTTGACCAGGGTACCACGCTTGGCGGTGAACCCGGCGCCCTTGACGTCCAGATCCTTGATCAGGGTGACGGAGTCCCCTTCGACCAGCACGGCGCCGTTGGAATCGACGGTCGGCACGCTGTCGTCATCATCACTCGCCACGCCGGCTTCTGCCCATGCCCTGGTCTCTTCTTCCATGTACATCATGTCCAGCATGTCCTGGGCCCAGAGCTCGCCCCGGGTGCTAAGGGCCTTGAGCTGGCGCCAGGCCATCACCTGCACCGCCGGCACCTGACTCCACATGCTGTCACCCAGGCAGCGCCAGTGGTTGACGTCCGTGGTGTCCGGCTGTTCCAGCTGGCCACGGCAGGTGGTGCAGAGTGCCACGCTGTGGTCGTCGTCATTGGCGGGGGAGTGCGGCACCGGGAAGGCAGTCAGCGCATGTTCTGCGCCACACAGCTCGCATTTGGCATTCGCACGGGCTTGCAGGATGGCATTGATGGTCATGTTTGGATTCCGTTGATAGGGGTAAAGCGGCTCGCCGGGGCGGGCAGCGCGAAGGAGGGGGCGGAATATAGCACAAATCCCTGTATTTTGTCAGGCTACCGCCCGAGGCTTGTGCAGAGGCGTGGTGGCGAGTGCTTTTTGACGGCAGATCGCTAGAATGAGCCACCCTTTTGCACTGCAGGACAGGTTCACCGTGCTGGCCCACCGTTTTCGACAACTGGATCGCTTGCTCACCGACGAGAAACACTGGTGGCAATACCAGCCCTATCACCACCTGGGGCTTGCCTTCGCCAGCGAGGCGCCTGCCCTCGCCGAGTGCCTGGAGGCCCTGAGCCTTGAGGAGATAGCACGCCTCGATGGCGACATGGGGGCGCTCTGCACCCTGCTTGCTACCTGGATCCCGGTGGGAGCCGAGCTGCAGGCCCTGAGCTCGCTCGCCGAGTTCGTGCCCGAGCCGGTGCAGTGCGCCAAGGCCGTGGCGATGTACATGCCGGGGCGCAAGCAGGCGCAGATAGAGGCCTTCACCGGTTGCCTGCCGCCCCACCCAGGCCCCTATCTGGAGTGGTGCGCCGGCAAGGGACACCTGGGAAGGCTGGTCTCCCTGCACCGGGGGAGCGACATCCTGAGCCTGGAGTGGCAGGGCGAACTCTGTGAGGAGGGGCGGCGCCTCGCGGCGCGCGACGGAGCGCGGATGACCTTCGTGGAGGCGGACGCCTTCGCTCCTGCCTCGGGGCACCTCATCGCCGAACACCACCACGCCATGGCACTGCACGCCTGCGGCGATCTGCACACCCACCTGCTGGCGCGAGTAACCGAGCGGCGTGCCCGGGGGGTGACCCTCTCTCCCTGCTGCTACCACCTGATCCGGGGCGATCGCTACGAGCCCCTCTCCCTGGCCGCCAAGGGCAGCGCATTGCGCCTTGGCAAGAGCGACCTCAAGCTGCCGCTGCAGGAGACGGTGACCGGCGGTGCCCGCATCGCCCGACTGCGGGAACAGGAGGTGGTGTGGCGCCTCGCCTTCGACTGCCTGCAGCGCCAGCTGCGCGGAGTAGATGAGTATCTGCCGGTGCCGAACCTGCAAAAGAGCCTGCTGACCGGCGGCTTCGAGGCCTTCTGCGGCTGGGCCGCCGAGCGCAAGGGGATAAGTCTGCCGACGGGGCTCGATTATGACGGCTTCCTGCTCATGGGAGAGCGGCGCTTCGGGGATGTCGCCCGCATGGAGCTGGTACGCCATCTGTTCCGCCGCCCCCTCGAGATCTGGCTCCTGCTCGATCGCGCCCTCTTCCTCGAGGAGCAGGGGTACGAGGTGGAGGTGGGGACCTTCTGCCCCAAGCCCATGACCCCGCGCAACCTGCTGATCCGGGCGGTGCGCACTCACAGCGCCTAGCCGAAGAGGGTCTCGGCATGTGGCGACGGGCCTGCGCGATGGCAACGTTCGCCGCCGGTTCCTCCTCGAAAAAGAGCGCCATCTGAGTGCAGAGGTGAAATGGCTCACATTTTCGCCAAATTCTTAATTCTTGTCGTGAATTTAGTTGTCGGGATGCCTATGCTCCCCCCTGACTTTATTGCGAGACAAGGATGGTTACCCATGTTCACACTCAAGCGCACTGCCTGTCTGGTTGCCCTCGTCTGGGCACTGCCGGGCCAGGCCGCCATGACGATCCAGCCCGATCCCCAGAACAGCGGCGGCTATGTGATTGCGGCGGCGGATCTTGCCAGCGCGGCGCAGGCCAAGACCGCCAACCCCATGTACGGGATCTGGTCCAAGGCCCTCGCGACCCGGCCCAATAGCGTGGTGGAGGCGATCGTGGCACGCGCCCCCGGCAACCCGGACAACGTCAAGCGGGTCGAGCGGGTCTTCACCGAAGCGGACTGGGACTTCCTGACCCAGATGGCCGCCCCGGAATACACTTACGAGCGTTTCCTGCGGGCGGTCGGCAAGTTCCCCGCCTTCTGCGGCGACTACACGGACGGGCGCAACGCCGACGCCATCTGCAAGAAGTCCATCATCACCGCCTTCGCCCACTTCGCCCAGGAGACCGGCGGCCACATCGGCAAGGAGAATGTCTCCGACAATCCGCTGGGGCTTGAGGAGTGGCAGCAGGCCCTGGTGCACGTGCGGGAGATGGGCTGGTCGGAGGGACAGACCGGCTACACCACGGGTTGCGGCCAGAACGACTGGCAGAACAAGAAGTGGCCGTGCAGCACCGGCCAGGGCTATTTCGGTCGCGGCGCCAAGCAGCTCTCCTACCATTTCAACTACGGCGCCTTCTCCGAGGCGATGTTTGGCGGCGATGCCTCTGTGCTCCTCAACAACCCGGGGCTGGTGGCCGACTCCTGGCTCAACCTTGCCTCCGCCATCTGGTTCTTCCTGACGCCCCAGGCTCCCAAGCCCGCCATGCTGCACGTGATCGACCGCACCTGGGTGCCCTCCCAGCGGGAGATCGCGGCGGGCATCGGCTATGGCTTTGGCACCACCATCAACGTCATCAACGGCGGCATCGAGTGCGGCGAACAGAACAGGGACAAGGGGCAGCCGGTCAACCGTATCCGCTATTGGGAGGGGCTGGCGGCCCACTACGGGATCCCCGTGCTGGCCGACGAGAAGAACACCTGCTGGCAGCAGACCCCCTATGGCAGCCTCAACCTCAACGGCGCCACCGACGTGCTCTACACCAACTGGGACGGCAACTGGAAATACTACCCGGACAGACCCGGTGGCTACTCGTTCGAATGCGAGCTGGTGGGCTTCCAGACCGCCTACTCGGCCCTGGTGCCGGGGGATTACGAGAAGTGCGTGACCAACGTCTACGGCTCCCACGCCAACTGGCCCAAGGTGCGGGTGGTGGCCCAGCTCGATCCTGCGCCCGTCGACCCGACTACGCCACCGGTGGGCGGCGTCCCCGCCTGGGAGGCAAGCAAGGTCTACACCGCCGGCAACAAGGTGAGCCACAAGGGGGTCATCTATCAGGCCAAGTGGTGGACCCAGGGCAATGAGCCGGGCAAGGGGGATCCCTGGGCTGTGGTGAACTGAGCCGCGGCAGCAGCATGAGCAGGGGAGGCGACAGGCCTCCACTGATTGTCTGTGGGCAGGGCACCCCTTGCGCGTTCTCTTTGTACTCAGATAGCGGGCTCTGCCCCCTCGGCAAGGAGCTCGGTCGATAAGCATCGCCTGACCCCGGTGCAGGAGAAGGCACCAATGGCCCGTCAACCGCCGGGATAACGGGGGATGCACCCCGCGAACCGGTTGCCTGGCAGGGGGGATCGCCGGATGGTCTGTTGTCGCTGCCCGGTTTGCGTGCTACTTCATCTGGTGCGACGGGGATCGGAGGCGCTCTTCGCTCCTTGTGTCGCCCTGTATTCAAGGAGGCATCATGGAAGGTCATTGTCTGTGTGGCGGGATCCGGGTGGAGAGCGGCGATCACAAGGAGGTCAACCTCTGTCACTGCGCCATGTGCCGGCGCTGGTCCGGTGGGCCCATGTTTGCGGTCCACGGCGGCAAGGGCGTGCGCTTCACCGGGCTCACCCCGGTGGCCTACCGCTCGTCGGAGTGGGCGGAGCGCGGCTTCTGCCCCACCTGCGGCACCCACCTCTTCTATCATCTGCTGCCGACGGATGAGTACATCCTCTGTGCCGGGTTGTTTCAGGATCATGGGTTCGAGCTCACAGGGCAGATCTTCATCGACGAGAAGCCGGACTTTTACGAGCTCAAGAACGATACCCCGACCCTGACCGGACAGCAGGTGTTCGAGCAGTTTGCCCCCAAACCCTGACGACGGGAGCCAGAGCTGATGGAGCTGGTGGTGATCCGCCATGGGGAGACCCGGGCCAACGCCGAGGGGCGTTATCTGGGGGCGCTGGATCTGCCCCTCAACGACCGGGGGCGGGAGCAGGTTGTCGAGCTGGCGAAAGCCCTTGCGGGTGAGGGGCCGTTTGCCTGCCTGCTCTCGTCCCCCTTGCTGCGCGCCAGGCAGAGTGCGCAGCCAATTGCTCGGGAGCTGGCGCTGCCGGTCCGGATAGAGCCCGCCTTTCGTGAACGCCACGTGGGACTCTTCGAGGGGTTGACCCAGACAGAAGCGAGAGAGCGCTACCCCGCACTCTGGGCGCGCAACATTACCCGTCGCTGGGACGAGGCACCTCCCGGCGGCGAATCCCTGGATGCGGTGATAGCGCGGGTATCCCGGGGGCTGACCGCGCTGGTGCACAGGCATGGTGGGGAGCGGGTATTGCTGGTGGCCCACGGGGTGGTGGCCAAGGTGATCCGCGCCGTTACCGGCGCAGGTTTTGCCGACTTCTTCTCGTGGCAGCTGCATAACGGCGGCAGGCTGGTGGTCAGGCTGGATCCTGCCCGGTCGCCGGTATATTGCCATCGCCCAGTGGGGCAGGAGTAATCCCGCTTTTTGATGATGGCCGTGCTGACTCGGCCCGTGATGGCGATCACTCCAGGCCCTGAGGAAAGAGGGTGACCGCCTGGCCGGCCAGGCAGAGTACAACTGTGAGCAAAGGAGAGTGCGATGAAGATAAGCGTCAGTGTCTTGGTAGAGCGCCCCCTGGCCGAGGTATGGCTGGGCTGGAACACGCCAGCCAGCATCATGGAGTGGAACGCCGCCTCCCCACAGTGGCACTGTCCCCAAAGCCGGGTAGATCTGCGGGTCGGGGGGCGTTTTTGCCACCGCATGGCGGCCAGGGATGGCAGCATGGGGTTCGATTTCGAGGGCACCTTCACCGAGGTCAGGGCGCCGACGGGGCTTCGCTACGTCATGGACGATGGCCGCGAGGTCAGCGTGCGGTTCGTGGAGGAGCAGGGCGGCACCTGGGTGGAGGAGGTGTTCGACGCCGAGTCCCAGCACAGCGACGAGCAGCAGCGGGCCGGCTGGCAGAGCATCCTGGATAACTTCAAGCGCCACATGGAGGCCGCCAGATAAGGCGCCATGGCGGCACCAATAAAAAACCACCGCAGCTTGTCGGTGGTTTTTTTTATCGGGCCGGGGCTGCCCCCAGGCGAGCGCGAAGCAGTTACTCTTCGATATCCAGCAGCACCAGGATGGCGCTCTCTCCCCCCCATTCCCGTGGCGCCTGGTGGAAGGCCTGCACGTTGGGATGCTGGGCCAGCCAGCTCGGGATGCGTTGCTTCAGGATATGTTTGCCGATGCCGTGCATCACCGAGGCGACGTGAATGTTCTCGCGTCGGCAGAGGGTGAGCAGGGCGGCCAGCTCCTGCTTGGCCTGCTGCTGGTTCATGCCGTGCAGGTCCAGGTAGATCTCCGGCGGGTAGCTGCCGCGCTTGAGCTTTTTCAGCTCGAATTTCGACACGTCTTCACGCACATAACGGGTCGGCCCGTCCGCCTCGAGATGGGGCTGGTACTCGTCGCTGAAAAAGTGGTCGACCCCAAGCTTTTCGCGGCTCTCGCGCACTTCGCGTTTCTGCTTGACCGGGCTTGAGGAGGCCCTTATGGTATCTTGCTTTATTTTCCGGGTACCTTTGACCGCATCGCGAAACAGCAGGCTTTCCTCGTCTGTGAGTGAGGGCGTTTTTTTCATCAGGTACTCGTCTTGCTCGCTGTATAAAATTCTCGGGCCGGATATTACTCGACTTGGAGGTGGATTTGGACAAGATATTTATCGATGAGGTGGTTGCCGAGATGCACACCATCCAGGACATGTTGCGCTGGGCCATGAGTCGTTTCAACGATGCCGGGATCTTCTACGGACATGGTACCGACAACGCCTGGGATGAGGCCGTGCAACTGGTGCTGCCCGCGTTACATCTGCCGCCGGACGTGGATCCGGCCATGCGCCACTCCCGCCTGACCACCAGCGAGCGTCACCGCATCGCCGAGCTCATCATCCGCCGCGTGCAGGAGCGGGTGCCGGCACCTTATCTCACCAACAAGGCCTGGTATGCCGGTTGGGAGTTCTATGTGGACGAGCGCGTGCTCATCCCGCGCTCCCCCATCGCCGAGATGGTGGCCAACCGCTTCGCTCCCTTCCTGAAAGACGAGCCAACCCGGATCATGGATCTTTGCACCGGCTCCGGTTGCATCGCCATCATCATGGCCCACGAGTTCCCCCACGCGGAAGTGGATGCCATCGACATCAGCGTCGATGCCCTCAACGTGGCCGAGCGCAACATCAACGATCATGGCCTCGAGCAGCAGGTCATCCCCATCCGCTCCGATCTGTTCCGGGATCTGCCGGCCGGTGACAAGTACGATCTCATCGTCTCCAACCCCCCCTATGTGGATTCCGAAGACATGTCGGATCTGCCGGAGGAGTTTCGCCACGAGCCGGAGCTGGCCCTGGCGTCGGGCTCCGACGGCCTCAAGCTCACCAAGCGCATCCTGGCCAACGCCGCCGACTTCCTGAAAGAGGATGGGGTGCTGGTGGTCGAGGTGGGCAACAGCATGATCCACCTGGAAGCCCAGTTCCCCGACGTGCCCTTCACCTGGGTGGAGTTCGAGAACGGTGGTCACGGCGTCTTCGTGATGACCCGTGCAGAACTCGAGCAGTACCAGGCCCATTTCGCCATCTACAAGAACTAAGCAGCAAGGAGCACCCATGGCAGGGAACAGTTTTGGCCAACTCTTTCGGGTCACCACCTTTGGCGAAAGCCACGGCCTGGCGCTGGGCGCCGTGGTCGACGGCTGCCCGCCGGGGCTGGAAATCAGCGAGGCGGATCTGCAGGGGGATCTGGACCGGCGCAAGCCCGGCACCTCCCGCTACACCACCCAGCGCCGTGAGGCGGACGAGGTGAAGATCCTCTCCGGGGTGTTCGAGGGCAGGACCACGGGCACCTCCATCGGCCTGCTCATCGAGAACACCGATCAGCGCTCCAAGGACTACTCCGAGATCAAGGACCTGTTCCGCCCGGGCCACGCCGACTACACCTATCACCAGAAGTACGGTCAGCGTGACTACCGTGGCGGCGGCCGATCCTCTGCCCGCGAAACCGCCATGCGGGTGGCGGCGGGGGCCATCGCCAAGAAGTACCTCAAGCTGGTGCACGGCATCGAGATCGTCGGCTTCCTCTCCCAGCTCGGCCCCATCAAGGCGGAGGCCTTCGACGAGACCCAGATCGAACAGAACCCCTTCTTCTTCCCCGATGCGGGCAAGCTGGAGGCGCTTGATGAATACATGCGTGCCCTGAAGAAAGAGGGCAACAGCGTGGGGGCCAAGGTCTCCGTGGTGGCGCGCAACGTGCCGGTGGGGCTGGGCGAACCCGTGTTCGATCGCCTCGACGCCGACATCGCCCACGCCATGATGGGCATCAATGCGGTGAAAGGGGTCGAGATCGGCGACGGTTTCGGGGTAGTGGAGCAGAAGGGCTCCGAGCACCGGGACGAGATGACGCCGACCGGCTTTGCCAGCAACCATGCGGGCGGCATCCTGGGGGGCATTTCGTCGGGTCAGGAGATCGTGGTGAGCATGGCCCTCAAGCCTACCTCCAGCATCACTGTGCCGGGCAAGACCATCACCACCAGCGGCGAGGCCACCGAGATGATCACCAAGGGGCGTCACGACCCCTGCGTCGGCATCCGTGCCGTGCCCATCGCCGAGGCCATGCTGGCCCTGGTGCTGATGGATCACCTGCTGCGTCACCGCGCCCAGAACCAGGGCGTGCATACCCAGACCCCGCAGCTGCGCTGATCGCGCAACTGCCAGGGTGAGTGATCACCAGAGACGACAAGGCGACCCCCGGGGTCGCCTTTTTTATGGTTTCTTGCCTTCGGCCTGTGGGTCAGATGGCCGTGGCCGTGGAAGGCAGGCTTGCGTCCAGGCGGCAAGGGGGCGTGGCCAGGGCAGGATCCGGTGAGGGGAGGGCGGCGATGGCGGCATCGATGCGGGCGAGGGCGCCCTCGCTTACGGTCTCTTTGGCGAACATCAGGCTGACCGGCTGCTGGTGCAGCAGTACCTGACACTGCACGAAGCCGTTTGCACCGAGCTGGGTCAAGCGGTGGCGGGCATGCTGCCACTCCATGATGACCCCGTCGAGGCGCCGCGCCAGCAAGAGCGTGAGCAGCCGATCGTCCGAGTTGTATTCGACCGCCTGCCCAAGAGCGGGGCACTGCGCGCTCACGGGCAGGGGGCGGGTACCCCGCAGCTTGCCAAGACGCAGTCCCGTCTGGCCACAGAGATCCGACAGCTGGGTTATCCCCTGCCAGCGATCGCCGCCAGCCTGGGGGGCGCCCTGGCTCAGCAACACGAAACTGGCACGCCGATAGGGGGCCGAGAAGCGGGCAAACTGCTCCCGCTCCGGTGTCTTCAGGGCGCCCATGGCCACATCCAGCTGCTGGTGCTTCATGAGATGCAGGGCCCGGGCCCAGGGGAGGTTGCGAAACACGGGGTGAAAGCCCGCGTCCTGGAGGATCTGGCGGGTCAGGGTCACGTCCAGCCCGCCGAGGGTACCGTCGGCGTCGATCTCGCTGAAGGGGGGCCAGTGGCTCCAGGCTACCGACATCGTCTCCCTGGCGCCGAGCGGCAGGCTCAGGAGTAGCGGCAAGGCGAGGGCCAGGGTGCGCCGGATAACGGCGGGGGTGAATATCCTTCTCAAGCAGAACCTCCTGTTCCATGTGTTGCGCCGCCCCCTCCCTCTTGCGCAGGGGCCCAGAGCCATACGGCCGCATTTTCGCCATTCTGCCGCGGCCTGACCGGCTTTTCCACCCGTGCTGGGAGGCCCATCACATTTTCCTCGTGTAAGTGCGCCAACTCCGTTAGACTGCGCCTCTATTCTTTCCCCTTTGCTCTGCTCCCCGGGGAAATCGTGTTTTCTCCATAGGCCCGGATCCTGTGAGATGGCATCGGCTCGGCAGAGGAGCCCCACCACAATCCCCGGCGCCGCTATCCCTAGCAGGTAACTATGAGTTTTACTTCCCTCGGTCTGGCCGAACCCTTGTTGCGTGCCGTTGCCGAGCAAGGCTACGACACCCCGTCTCCCATTCAGCAACAAGCAATTCCGGCCGTCCTGGCTGGCCGTGACCTGATGGCCGCCGCCCAGACCGGGACCGGCAAGACCGCAGGCTTCACCCTGCCGATGCTCCAGCGCCTCACCGAGAGCAAACGCAAGGTCTCCCCGAACCGCATCCGCGCCCTGGTGCTGACCCCGACCCGCGAGCTGGCCGCCCAGGTGGGCGAGAGCGTGCGCAACTACGGCAAGCACCTGCCGATCCGCAGCCACGTGGTCTTTGGTGGCGTGAGCATCAACCCCCAGATGATGGCGACCCGCCGTGGTCTGGACGTGCTGGTGGCCTGCCCGGGTCGCCTGATGGACCTTTACAACCAGAACGCCGTCAAGTTCGATGAAGTCGAGATCCTGGTGCTGGACGAAGCGGATCGCATGCTCGACATGGGCTTTATCCGCGACATCCGCCGCATCCTGGCCTTGCTGCCGAAGAAGCGTCAGAACCTGCTCTTCTCCGCCACCTTCGCCGACGAAATTCGCGAGCTGGCCACCGGCCTCCTGGACAACCCGGCGGTGATCGAAGTGACCCCGCGCAACAGCACCGCCGAGCGCATCGAGCAGCTGGTGCACCCGTGCGACAAGGCCAACAAGATCGCCCTGCTGAGCCACCTCATCTCCAGCAACGACTGGCAGCAGGTGCTGGTCTTTACCCGCACCAAGCACATCGCCAACCGGGTTGCCGAGAAGCTTGAGAAAGATGGCATCAGCGCCGCCGCCATCCACGGCAACAAGAGCCAGGGGGCCCGTACCCGCGCCCTGTCCGGCTTCAAGGATGGCAGCGTGCGCGTCATGGTCGCGACCGACATCGCCGCCCGTGGCCTCGACATCGACAAGCTGCCCCAGGTGGTGAACTTCGAGCTGCCAAACGTGGCGGAAGATTACGTGCACCGTATCGGCCGTACCGGCCGTGCCGGCGCCGCCGGTCACGCCATCTCTCTGGTGGCGGCGGACGAAGGCAAGCTCATCAAGGCCATCGAGCGCCTGACCAAGCAGAGCATCCCCTGTGAGCAGGTGGTGGGCTTCGAAGCCTCCCGCGAGACTTTGGACAACATCGCCCGTGGTATCGGCGCGCCGCTGCGCAAAGAGCCGCGCGATCCGAGCGAGCAGCGCCGTGCGCCGCGTCCGCAAGGTCAAGGCCAGCGTCAGGGCGCCGGTCGCTCCGGCAATGGCGCCGGTGGTAACGGTGGTGGCAATCGCACTGGCAACGGCGGCAAGCCTAAGCCCCAGGGCGGTCAGCGCCCGGAAGGCGGCGCCGGCAAACCGGCCCAGGCCCGCCGTCCGCGCCGCGCCAGCCACAACCAGTAAGCGCCTCGGGAGCCTCTCCTGCGCTGAAAGATTGAATGAAAAGCCCCGCCAATCTGGCGGGGCTTTTTACATCCGGAGGAGGTTATTCCCCGTATAGCCTTATCTGCAGTACGTTGGCGATGGCGCTGCCGTTCCAGTGGTATTCCAGATGCTGGCTCTGGTGGATCCTGGTGATGAGGCGGGGGCGGTAGAGCACGTAGCAGTCGTGGCCGCTGTGGCGCACCGAGCGGTAGTGGATGCCGTCCGCTCCGCCGCGCTTCTGCTCTTGGGCAAAGGCCTGGGAGTGGCCGTAGTCGGTGGCGTGATAGAGGGGGGAGGCGAGGTAATCCTCCCCCCGTATGTCGACCAGGCGGGCACAAAACTCGGTGTGGAGCACCCGCATCTGCAGCTTCTGGGCCGGCTCGTTGGTGTAGCCGAAGACGCGCTCCTGGTGATAGACGGTCTCTTTCACCGCGGTATCGAGCAGGGGGGCGCAGTAGTAGCCGCCAAAATCCCCCGTGGTGAAGCGGGCCCCCTCCGGATGGAGGTGGGTGAAGGCGGCCATCACATAGCTGCCGCCGGCCAGCCCCACCAGCCAATCCTCTTTCGGTACGCGCGCCAGCTCTCCGGCCTCTTCCCGCAGGCGATCGTTGGTCAGGGCCTCGACGGCCCAGACCGCCTCCAGCTCATCCGCGTTGGCCACGTCTTCATAGAGGCAGATGGGGGGATAGCGGCTCGGGATGATGCGAAAGGCCTGCTGATCGTCAAGCTCGCTCAGAGGGGGCATGGAGGTCATCAGGCCATGCCTCCGCGCCAGGCGTGCAACCGGTTGGCCACCTCATAGAGATCGGCGACCCGCCCCCCCTGCATGACATCCATGGCGCTGCGCCCGGCGAAGAAGGGGTGGCTGTTGGGCTTGCGCACCCAGCCGTAGATGCTGTCATCGACGCTGAACAGCACCCGCAGGCTCTTGTGGATGTTGAGGATGTAGCTCATCCGCTCCTGCAGATCGGCGCTGAGACGGATACCACCGCTCGCCTCCTTGTACTTGTTCAATGTCGAACGGGAGGAGATGCCGAGCAGGGTCAGCTGTTCATCCGTGCTGCACCGCCATTTATCCAGAATGCGAAACACCACCGGCAGCGCCTTGCTGGGATCGACGGCGCTCTCGCGTTGGGGAGTCTGAGCTATTGCGACCATGATGCCTCCTGAACCTGAGTGCCGGCGCGGGCACGGATACGGCTTGTCGTCTGGCTATGAGTGTAGGGGAGTGACGCATGCTTGTACATATTCGTACAAATTAACATGTATTTGTTCAGATGTGACGGTGTTGATTTCTGCCTTATCCAAAGGAGCCCGAAGAGGGGGTCAACAAAGAGAGGACCAACAAAAAGCCCCGCCAATAAGGCGGGGCTTTGCTTTTCCATCCAGGGCCGGTCGTCAGAGCGCGGGCAGGAAGCCCAGGCTTACGCTGACCTGCACCCCGACGATCAGCACCCCCATGGCACCGGCCAGACCCAGGGCCAGCACGCCGCCCGGGACCCGGTAGTGGTGGGGCTCGGCCTGCTTGCGACTCTGCCAGACCAGGGCCACCGGCAGCAGCACCGCCAGCACCGCGAGCGCGATGGCGGCGTAACCCAGCGCCATGATGAAGCCTTGAGGGAAGTAGAGGGCGAACAGCAGGGGCGGCACGAAGGTGATGAGGCCGGTCTGGGTGCGGCCCTGCCAGTTGTCCTTGCGACGGGTCACCTTGGCCATGAAGTCGAACAGCCCCAGCGTCACCCCGAGGAAGGAGGTGGCAAGCGCAAGATCCGCAAAGAGGTGCATCGCCTGGTTGAAGGCGGGCCAGCTGACCAGGCTGCCGACGTTGGCCAGCAGGCTGTCCAGGGCGCCACCGGTCTGGATGAGGGATGCTTGACCGAGCAGCCCGAGGATCGCCACTTGCCACAGCACGTAGAGGATGAGCGGCAGAGCTGAGCCCCACACGAAGACCCGGCGCAGCTGCTTGGGGCAGTCGCCCAGGTAGAGCATCACGCTCGGAATGGAGCCGTGGAAGCCGAACGAAGTGAAGATGACAGGCAGGCCCGCCAGCAGCAGGCCCTGACCGAGTGGCATGGAGAGCAGGTGCTCCCCCTGGGCACGGGGCAGCAGCAGGGCCAGCACGGCCACCATGATCACCAGTTTGACGGTGAACATCAGGCGGTTGAGGTAATCCACCTGCCTGGTGCCGACGCAGACCATGCCGCCAAACAGCAGGGTAAAGGCCCAGGCGGCCTGCTCCTGACTCAGGGGCAGACCCGCGTCCGCCAGTGCCTGGGCCAGCAGGCTGCTGCCACCGCTGATGTAGGCGGAGGCCAGCGCGTAGAACAGCATCAGGATGCAGAAGGAGGCGATGCCCTTGCCCCAGGGGCCGAGCAGGTGATCAGCCAGCTGGTGCAGGTACCACTTGCCGGTGCTGAGGCTGGCTTCCACCTGCAGCATGGCGGTGAAGGCCATCAGGGCCCAGAGGCCGATCATCAGCATGAGGGTGGCGGGGCCGCCGAGCGACGAAGAGGCCAGCGGCAGGGCCAGCATGCCGGCGCCTATGGTGGTGCCGGCAATCAACAGGGTACAACCCAGGGTCTTGGTGTTCATGTTATCCATCCGAATCTAAAAAAGCATCATGAGGGGTGGCAGGGTGCCAGGTGTCGGGGTGCCTCCGGGGGAAGGCCGGAGGCTAGCAATATCGGAGTGGAGACATCGTTACGAACAGCCGCAGGTTGTAAAACAGGGTTGCCACGTTAGCCGATTAAAATATCGAAAACAAGCGGGATTGAGCGAAGGTTCTACTGTGGAAGGCGCCAGTGTGGCAATAAATGATGACAGCTTCCTGGAGCGGATGGCGTAAAAATGCGCAAAGGCGACCGGGGTCGCCTTCGGCACGTCCATTTCGCGTCAGCGGCGGCGTTTCAGGGTGCGGCTCACATAGTGCAGGCCGGCGCGGTAGGTGCCGTTGATGGCATCCAGGGCCAGGGTGAGTGCCTGGCCGGCGAGGGCATCGTGCTGCTGGGGCAGGGAGTTGATGCCAAAGGGGAGGAAGTCGAGCAGGCGATCGTCCCCGAAGGTGGCCATGGCGATCCGGCTCATGTCGCTCTCCTGCTCCAGCAGGTAGTCGAGCACCCCCTCCATCAGGATGTAGGAGGTGGCCACCAGGGCCTCGGGCAACTGGCCGAGTTGCTGGTGCAGCGTCTTGATCAGGCGATACCCCTCGGCGCGGGAGAACTGCTCCCCCTCGCAGACGTGGGGCGTCAGGGGGCTGGCATGGCTGGCGAGGGCCTGCTGGAAACCGGCGAGGCGTTCACAGCTGATCGTGAGGGTGGGCAGAGCGGTGATCAGGGCAACATGGCGCAGAGTGGAGCCGAGCAGGGAGGCGGTGAGATCGAAGCTCGCCTTCTGGTTTTCGCTCGCCACGGTGACGAAGTGATCGGCGCTCATGGCCCGGTCGATGGCGAGGATCTGCACCCCGTGAGTCTGCTGCTCCAGATAGAAGGGATCCGAGGGGGGCAGACAGCTCGCCACCAGGAGGGCATCCACATGGCGGCTGACCAGCATGCGGGCCAGCTCTTTCTCGGTCTCGGGTTCGTCTTCCGAGCAGACGATCAGCAGCTGGTAGCCCTGGGTGCGGGCCCCCTGTTCGAGGCGCTTGGCGAGCTTGGCATAGCTGGCGTTCTCGAGGTCGGGCAGGATGAAGCCCAGCGTCTTGGTCTGGCCGCCCCGCAGGGAAGCGGCGCGGCTGTCCGGTTGGTAGTTGTGGGCATGGACCACGGCCATCACCTTGTCACGGGTGGTCTGGCTGATGCGGTATTGATCGGCCTTGCCGTTGATCACATAGCTGGCCGTGGTGCGCGAGACGCCGGCCAGTGCGGCGATTTCATCCAGTTTCATCATATTGGCTCTGTTTGAGTTGCTAGGCCCGCGCCGGTTCCTGGTTGGGGGCACCGAAAAGTGTGCGCGGGATCATATCATTGAAAAGCACTCTTAGCGGGATCTTGAACAATTGGCTGAAACGATTCAGTCTGAGTGTAAGTGAAACGATTCAGCTTGTCAGTAGGCGATGAGAACGGGGGGCGGGAAATGCGCCCCGGCTCACCAAAGGGGAGATCCCCGTCTATTGTCAGCAGGCAAGTTACCCGAAAACCACGTTGAGTTGAGCCGGCTCGCCCCGAGGCGCCGCCGGACCTGATGGAGAATCTCTATGTTGAAGTTGGCGCGACAGCAAATCCTGCTGGGACAATCGGTGACGACCAAGGCGGACGCTATCGCCCTCCTGGCCGGCAAACTGACCGAAGCCGGTCTGGTGGAGGCGGGTTACGTGGACGGCATGCTGGCACGAGAAGCCCAGCACGCCACCTACCTGGGCAGCGGCATCGCCATTCCCCACGGCACCACGGATACCCGCCATCTGGTGAAGAGCACCGGCGTCATGGTGGCCCAGTTCCCTCACGGCATCGAGTGGGATGACGGGCAGACGGCCTATGTGGCCATCGGCATCGCTGCCAAGTCCGACGAGCACCTGGGGATCCTGCGCCAGCTCACCCACGTGCTGGGTGATGAACAGGCGGCGGCCCGCCTCAAGGAGGCCACCGACGAAGAGACCATCATCGACATCCTGACCGGCGCCAGCGCGGCAAAAGAGGTCCAGTTCCTGACCCTGGCCGATTTCCCGGCCGACGATCAGGACCAGCTGCTGCTGGGGGCTGCGGCCCGCGCCAAATCCGCAGGATGGGGAGACGCTGCCATGGTGAGCGCCCTGCTGGCCAGTGCTCCCGTCCATCTGGGGGAGGGGATCTGGCTGGCTCGCGCCCAGGCCGCCCAGACCGGCTGGGTGCTGGCGACCCCGAGTGCGGTGCTGACCGCAGGTGATCAGCCTGTCAGCGCACTGCTGCTGCTGTGCGCCGCCGACGCGGGCCATCTGGCGCAGCTCGACAACCTGGCCCGGCTCGCCGCCGCAGGCCAGCTCGGGACCCTGGCGGGCAGCGATGGCCTCGCCATGCTGCAATCCGGCCCGGCGAGCGGTCTGTCCGATACCTTCACCATCATCAACCCCCATGGCCTGCATGCCCGCCCGGGCGCCATGCTGGTCAAGGTGGCCAAGGAGTATGAGTCCGACATTCGCGTGGCGAACCTCGACGGCAGTGGCGAAGCCGTCTCCGCCAAGAGCCTGATGAAGGTCATCGGCCTCGGCGTCAAGTGCGGTCATCGTCTCGCGTTTCGCGCCGAAGGGCCGGATGCCGAAGCGGCCCTCAAGGGGCTGGGTGAGGCCATCGCCGCCGGCCTGGGCGAGGGGGCACACTGATGGACATCGTCACCATCACCCTGAACCCGGCGCTCGATCTCACCACCCGCCTGGAGACCATGCACCCTGGCGAGGTCAATCTGGTGAGCGAGGCGAACTTGCGCGCCGCCGGCAAGGGGATCAACGTCGCCATGGTCCTGAAAGATCTCGGCCGTGACGTGGGCCTGACCGGCTGGCTTGGCGCCGAGAACCAGCAGAGCTTTGTCTCCCTGTTCGAGGAGCGTGCGCTTGCCGATCACTTCTTGCGCGTCGCGGGTAGCACCCGCATCAACGTCAAGATCTCCGAGCAATCCGGCCGGGTGACCGATCTCAATCTGCCGGGGCTCACCGTGCACGAGGCCGAGGTGAGCGCCCTGGAGGCAGAGCTGGAGCGGCTGGCACCCAAGGCCGACTGGTTCGTGCTGGCGGGCAGCCTGCCCAAGGGCGTGGCGCCGGCCTACTGCGCCCACCTCATCGCGCTGCTCAAGGCCAGGGGCAAGCAGGTGATCTTCGATTGCAGCGGCGCGGCCCTCACCGAAGGGCTCAAAGCGGCGCCGACCCTGGTCAAACCGAATCTGGAGGAGCTTGAGCAGTGGGCCGGGCGCCCCATCCGGACCCTGGAGGAGCAGGCGGAGTGCGCCCGTGCGCTGCAGGCCAGCGGGATCCCCCACGTGGTGATCTCCAACGGCGCCGACGGGCTCCTCTGGTTTGGACCGGATGCCACCTGGCAGGCCATTCCGCCGCGCATGGAGGTGGTCAGCACTGTCGGTGCCGGCGACTCCCTGGTGGCCGGGCTGGCCCATGGTCTCAGTCTCGGCTGGAGCGCAGAGCAGACCCTGCGTCTGGCCACCGCCGTCTCGGCCCTGGCGGTGAGCCAGGTAGCGGTCGGTTTTAGCGATATCAAGGTGCTGGATCCCTTGCTCGAGCAGGTGCGCCTGACTCGCCTGGATGCGGCACAACGTCAACCCCATTCCCATTCAATGGATAACTCAGGAGATGCCCAATGAAAGCAATTCTGGTTACGGCTTGCCCGGCGGGCATTGCCACCAGCTTTCTCGCTGCAAAACGGATAGAACAGCAGGCCAAACTGGCGGGCTGGGAACTCATCCTCGATGTCGACTCCAGCGTGCAGCCACGTCAGGCGCCAAGCAAGGAGCAGATTGCCGCCGCCGACCTGGTGCTGGTCGTGGCCAGTGCCCCGGTGGATCTGGCCGCCTATGACGGCAAGTCGCTCTATCGGGGTGACATGGACCTGGCGCTGCAAGATCCGGCCTCCCTGCTGGAGGCCGCGCGCAGCGGTGCCAGCGTCTATCGCCATCAGGCCGCGCCTGCCGTGGCCAAGGCTGCCGCCGGTGCCAAGCGCATCGTCGCGGTGACCGCCTGTCCGACCGGGGTGGCCCACACCTTCATGTCCGCGGAAGCGCTGGAGACCATGGCCAAGCAGCTGGGCCATCAGATCCGCGTCGAGACCCAGGGCTCGGTCGGTGCCCAGAACGCCCTGACGGCGGACGAGATTGCATCCGCCGATCTGGTGTTCCTCGCCACCGACATCGAGGTGGACATGGCGCGCTTCGACGGCAAGCCTGTCTATCGCACCAGCACAGGGGCTGCCCTCAAGAAGACCCGCGCCGAGCTCGACAAGGCCTGGACCGAGGCCAAGACCTATCGCCACAGCGGCGCTGCCTCCCCCAAGAAAGAGGAGAAGGCGGGCCCCTACAAGCACCTGCTGACCGGCGTCTCCTTCATGCTGCCCATGGTGGTGGCGGGCGGCCTTATCATCGCCCTGTCATTCGTGTTTGGGATTGAGGCGTTCAAGGAGGAGGGGACCCTCGCGGCGGCGCTGATGAAGATCGGCGGCGGCTCCGCCTTCGCCCTGATGATCCCGGTGCTGGCGGGCTACATCGCCTACTCCATCGCCGACCGTCCGGGTCTCGCTCCCGGCATGATCGCCGGTATGCTGGCAAGCTCCCTGGGCGCCGGTTTCCTCGGTGGCATCGTCGGTGGCTTCCTTGCCGGTTACAGTGCCAAGTACCTGAGCGACAAGGTGCGCCTGCCGGTGACCCTGGAAGCGCTCAAGCCCATCCTCATCATCCCGCTCTTTGCCAGTCTGTTTACCGGCCTGGTGATGATCTACGTGGTGGGCGGCCCGGTGGCCGGCATCATGAACGCCATGACCGAGTTCCTCAACAACATGGGCTCCGCCAACGCCGTGCTGCTGGGTGTCATCATCGGCGCCATGATGTGCTTCGACATGGGCGGCCCGGTCAACAAGGCGGCCTACGCCTTCGGGGTCGGCCTGCTCGCCTCCAAGACCTATGCCCCCATGGCTGCCGTGATGGCCGCCGGCATGGTACCGGCACTGGGGATGGGCATCGCGACCTTCCTGGCCAGCAAGAAGTTCATCAAGGCGGAGCAGGAAGCGGGCAAGGCCTCCTTCGTACTGGGTCTGTGCTTCATCTCCGAGGGGGCCATCCCGTTTGCCGCCAAGGATCCCATGCGGGTCATCCCGGCCTGCATGGTGGGTGGTGCCCTGACCGGTGCCCTCTCCATGCTGTTCGGCTGCGAGCTGGTGGCGCCCCACGGCGGCCTGTTCGTGCTCTTCATCCCTAACGCCATCAGCAACGTACTGATGTATATCGTGGCGATTGCGGCGGGGTCGCTTCTGACCGGGGTCTCCTATGCCATGCTCAAGCGCGGCGAGGAACAGACCAGGCTGGCGATGGCCTGAGCCGGATGTGGGTAAATGAAAAAGGCGGCCTGCGGGCCGCCTTTCTTATGGTTGGCAAAAAGGGGGGAAAGCGTCAGAAATCCAGATCGGGCTGCGGCGGGGCCTCGGGCGGTTCACCTTCCCTGGCCTTGCGCCGCGCCGCCTCGACCCTGGCCTTGCGATTGCGGCACAGGCGCAGCACCTCCTGCTGCTGGACAGGGGTCATCTTCTGCCAGTAGAAACGCTCTTCCCGGCTGCGCAGGCACCCCTTGCAATACCCCTTGTTGTTCAGCTCGCAGACCCCGACACAGGGGCTCTCGAGCGGGAAGAATTCGAGCTGTTCCATCCATGACCTCTCACACCTTGTCACCTTGTTATAACCCAGAAGATCCCTGCAGGAAAAATCCGTCGTGTGAGGGTGGAAGGCGTTTGCTTTCCCATGGCAATTTTGGCATCTTCCCCGCCGTGCAAGACACAAGGTGTTATATGAGGACATATGAATAGACATGCGTACTGGTTGGCCGCCGCCGTGGTGGGGTTGGCCGGTTGTGCGGGCAGCCCTGAACCGGTCAAGGCGCCCCAGAAAAAGGCGGATTCCAGATGCTTTCTGAACTGTGAGGTCCCGGAAAACCTGGGCAAGCAGTATCTGGATGGTGCCCTGCCAGGGGATCTGGTGCGGGTGGAGCGGGTCAACAGCCGCGCGCGCGCAGATTACAGCAAGTTCGGCCCCCAGAGCCGGCTGGTGCTGGAGCGATCCGGCCGCATGGCGAGCCGCTATGGGGAGCTCTATCGTCAGCTCTCCCGCTGGGTGGCCAATGGCGGCGATCCCGCCCAGATCACCCGCTACGGCGTCAGCCTGGCCCAGCTCGGCGGCGCCGATCGCATGGGCAACGTGCTCTTCACCGGCTACTACTCGCCGGTGCTGGAGGTGCGTCACCGCCCGGATGCCGAGTACAAGTACCCCATCTACGCCATGCCCAACTGTGGCGGGCGCTGCCCGAGCCGGGCCCAGATCCACAGAGGTGCGCTGGCCAACCGCGGGCTGGAGCTGGGCTACAGCCGCTCCCTCATCGATAACTTCCTGATGGACGTGCAGGGCTCGGGCTTCGTCCACTACGGCGATGACGACCGGCTGCAATACCTCGGCTACAGCGGCAAGAACGGTCACGGCTACGTGAGCATCGGCCGGGTGCTCATCGACCGCGGCGAGGTACCCAAGGAGCAGATGTCCATGAAGGCCATCAAGGAGTGGGCGAGCCGCCAGCCGGAGGAGAGCGTGAAGGAGCTGGTGGAGCAGAACCCCTCCTATGTCTTCTTCGAACGCCGTCCCACCAACGACGTGGTCGGGGCCGCCGGCATTCCGCTGCTGCCCATGGCGGCGGTGGCGGCCGACAAGACCCTGCTGCCCATGGGCACCCCCATCCTCGCGGAAGTGCCTCTGCTCGACAAGGCCGGCAACTGGACCGGCAGGCACCAGCTGCGCCTGCTGATCGCGCTCGATGTGGGCGGCGCGGTGAAGAAGGGACACCTGGACCTCTACCACGGCATGGGGGAGAGGGCCGGTGTGGAAGCGGGGCACTACAAGCACTTCGGCCGTGTCTGGAAGCTGGGCCTGCACCACGGGCCGACAGCCGCTCCCTGGTTGTAATCCGCTGAGGGTGAGGGCGTCTGCAAGAGGGCGCCCTCAACGAAGAGATAGAGACAAAAAGCCGCCGGATTGCTCCGGCGGCTTTTTGTTTGCTGTGCAGAACCCGGGGGCCGGGGCTGTCAGCCCTTCCGGATATCCAGCTTGATGGCGCCTACCGGCTGGCAGCAGCAGGGCAGGCACTCCCCCTGGGAGACAAAGGCGAGCGGGACGGCGGCATAGTGCACCTTGCCTGCCAGCAGCGGCGTGCGGCAGGCGCCGCAGTAGCCGCTGCGGCACTGGAACTCGACCCTGTGGCCGTGGCGCTCCAGGGTTTCCAGCACGCTCTCGCCGGGATGGGCGTGCAGCACCCCGTCCCGGGTATGGACCCGTGGCGTTGCGGCCTCGTGCTCGGCGTCTCTCAGAGACGGGGCGGGGGGCAGGGTGCCGATGGCCTCACTCACGGCAAGACCTCACCAAGAAACGGCATGAAGGTTGCCGTCAGTCCGGGCGCGTGCAATCACAGCTCGAAGTCACCGAGATCGTCGGCGTGCACTTCACTGTCGATCTGACCGACCAGGTAGGAACTCACTTCCACTTCCTGAGGCGCTACCTGCACGTTGTCGGAGGAGAGCCAGGTGTTGATCCAGGGGATGGGGTTCTGCTTGGTGCCGGCAAAGGCCGGCTGCAGGCCCACCGCCGCCATGCGCAGGTTGGTGATGTACTCCACGTACTGGCAGAGGATGTCCTTGTTCAGGCCGATCATGGAGCCGTCCTGGAACAGGTACTCGGCCCACTCCTTCTCCTGCAGGGCCGCTTCCTTGAACAGCTCGAAGCAGGCCTGCTCGCACTCGACGGCGATCTCCGCCATGTCGGGATCGTCGTTGCCGCTGCGCATCAGGTTCAGCATATGCTGCGTCCCAGTGAGATGAAGGGCTTCGTCGCGGGCGATCATCTTGATGATCTTGGCATTGCCCTCCATCAGCTCGCGCTCGGCGAAGGCGAAGGAGCAGGCGAAGCTGACGTAGAAGCGGATCGCCTCCAGGGCGTTGACGCTCATCAGGCAGAGATAAAGCTTCTTCTTGAGCTCGCGCAGGCTGATGGTCACCTCGCGATCCCCGATCCGGTGGGTCCCCTCACCGTGCAGGTGATAGACGGAGGTGGCCTCGATCAGATCGTCATAGAAGTGGCTGATGGAGCCGGCGCGCTTCAGGATCTGCTCGTTGGTCACGATATCGTCGAACACCTGGCCCGGGTTGTTGACGATGTTGCGGATGATGTGGGTGTAGGAGCGAGAGTGGATGGTCTCGGAGAAGGCCCAGGTCTCGATCCAGGTCTCCAGCTCAGGGATGGAGACCAGGGGCAGCAGCGCCACGTTCGGGCTGCGTCCCTGGATGGAGTCCAGCAGGGTCTGGTACTTCAGGTTGGAGATGAAGATGTGCTGCTCGTGGGGGGGCAGGGCCTGGAAATCGATGCGGTCGTGGGAGACGTCCACCTCTTCCGGGCGCCAGAAGAAGGAGAGCTGTTTCTCGATCAGCCGCTCGAAGATGTCGTGCTTTTGCTGATCATAACGGGCCACGTTGACCGATTGGCCGAAGAACATCGGCTCCTTGAGCTGATCGTTTTGGGTCTGGCAGAAAGTTGAATAGGCCATGGTTCGACTGTCGTGAAATGGGGGAAACAGGAAGGCGGGAGCTTCATGCTCCCGCCCGGTTCATCAGATGGCTCGGCGGTTAGATCTTGCAAGCCCCGCCGGCACACCCGTCATCCTGCAGATCGGTCTGGGTGTCGTCTGCACCGTCACGGGTGTTGTGGTAGTAGAGGGTCTTGAGGCCGTACTTGTAGGCGGTCAGCAAGTCCTTGAGCAGCTGCTTCATCGGTACCTTGTTGCCTTCGAAGCGGGCCGGATCGTAGTTGGTGTTGGCGGAGATCGCCTGATCCACGAACTTCTGCATGATGCCGACCAGCTGCAGGTAACCGTCGACGCTCGGCTGTTTCCACAGCAGCTCGTACTGATCCTTCAGGCGATGGTACTCGGGCACCACCTGCTTGAGGATGCCGTCCTTGGACGCCTTGACGGAGACCAGGCCGCGGGGCGGCTCGATGCCGTTGGTGGCGTTGGAGATCTGGCTGGAGGTCTCGCTCGGCATCAGGGCGGTCAGGGTGGAGTTGCGCAGACCCACGGTGCGGATCTCCTCGCGCAGGCTTTCCCAGTCCAGGTGCAGCGGCTCGTTGCACAGGCCGTCCAGATCCTTCTTATAGGTATCGATGGGCAGGATACCCTGGGCGTAGGTGGTCTCGTTGAACGCCGGGCAGGGGCCGAATTCGCGGGCCAGCTGCACGGAGGCCTTCAGCAGATAGTACTGGATCGCCTCGAAGGTGCGGTGGGTCAGCGCCAGACCAGAACCGTCGGAGTAGCGGGCACCGTTTTTGGCCAGGTAGTAGGCGTAGTTGATGACGCCGATCCCCAGGGTGCGGCGGTTCATGCTGCCCTTCATGGCGGCCTTGAGCGGGTAGTCCTGATAGTCGAGCAGGGCGTCCAGGGCGCGTACCGCCAGATCAGCCATCTCTTCCAGGTCTTCCAGCTTCTCGATGGCGCCCAGGTTGAAGGCAGAAAGCGTACAGAGCGCGATCTCGCCCTCTTCGTCGTCCACGTTGTTCAGCGGCTTGGTGGGCAGCGCGATCTCGAGGCAGAGGTTGGACTGGCGTACCGGCGCCACGCTCGGATCGAACGGGCTGTGGGTGTTGCAGTGGTCCACGTTCTGGATGTAGATGCGACCGGTACCGGCACGCTCCTGCATCATCAGGGAGAAGAGATCCACCGCCTTCAGGGTCTTCTTGCGGATGGCCGGATCCTGCTCGTACTTGACGTAGAGCGCTTCGAACTTGTCCTGATCCGCGAAGAAGGCGTCATAGAGGCCAGGTGCGTCGGACGGGGAGAACAGGGTGATGTCGCCGCCCTTGATGAGGCGCTGGTACATCAGCTTGTTGATCTGCACGCCGTAGTCCATGTGACGGACCCGGTTCTCTTCCACGCCGCGGTTGTTCTTCAGCACCAGCAGGCTTTCCACTTCGGTGTGCCACAGGGGGTAGAAGAGGGTGGCCGCACCGCCGCGCACGCCGCCCTGGGAGCAGCACTTCACGGCAGTCTGGAAGTACTTGTAGAAGGGGATGCAGCCGGTGTGGAAGGCTTCGCCGCCACGGATGGGGCTGCCCAGGCCACGGATGCGACCGGCGTTGATGCCGATGCCGGCGCGCTGGGAGACGTAACGTACGATGGCGCTGGCGGTCGCGTTGATGGAGTCCAGGCTGTCGTCGCACTCGATCAGCACGCAGGAGCTGAACTGGCGGGTCGGGGTGCGCACGCCGCTCATGATGGGGGTCGGCAGGGAGATCTTGAAGGTCGAGACCGCATCATAGAAGCGCTTGATGTAGTCCAGACGGGTATCTTTCGGATACTTGGAGAAGAGGCAGGCCGCTACCAGGATGTAGAGGAACTGCGGGCTCTCGTAAATTTCGCCAGTGACGCGGTTCTGGACCAGGTACTTGCCTTCCAGCTGCTTGACGGCGGCGTAGGAGAAGTCCATGTCGCGCCAGTGATCGAGGTAACCGTTCAGCTCCTCGAACTCGGCCTGGGTGTAGTCTTCCAGCAGGTGCTTGTCGTATTTGCCCATGTCCACCAGTTTGGCTACGTGCTGGTACAGGTGAGGCGGCTCGAACTGGCCGTAGGCCTTCTTGCGCAGGTGGAAGATGGCCAGACGGGCGGCCATGTACTGGTAGTCCGGGCTCTGTTCGGAGATGAGGTCAGCAGCAGCCTTGATGATGGTCTCGTGGATGTCGGCGGTACGGATGCCGTCATAGAACTGGATGTGGGACTTGAGCTCCACCTGGGAGACCGACACGTTGTCGAGCTTCTCGGCGGCCCAGTCGAGCACGCGGTGGATCTTGTCCAGATCGATGGGTTCTTTGTGTCCGTTACGCTTCGTCACAAACAAGTTCATTGGCTGATGACCCCTTTCATTGATACCTGGCGGTATCGGTGGATTCCCGAAAAACCATCGCGCGACGCTCCCGACGGGCCAATCCAGGCGACGGGGTGGGGGCGTATAGCGCGATGAATCACAAGATATAGTGTTATTTTGAATGCGAACTACAAGATAGTGAGGTCGTCACGGCATTGCAATCTGTGGATAACGCATTAGCTGTGGATAAATTGTGGGTGTCGGGAGCCGAGTTAGTGGACGCTCACAGCGAACGGGTTTTCATGCGTCCGATCCGGTAAATGCAAGTCCGGCGATCGAAGATGGAAAATTAAAATAACTTTTTTTGCTTGCGAAAGCAGGGTGTTTTTACTAGCAAATCCGGCCTGCTCATCCCTTGTGCAGACAGGGTCAAAAGGTGTCCTGTTATGCCGTTCGGGGGGTTGCCAAGCCCGCAAAAAGAGGGGACGTCCGACATCCCTCTGGCGCGCTGCGGGGCGACTCCCGCGCCATGGCGGATGCGCATCCAGCCATGGGCGGACTGTCAAAGTTGCCCCGCAGATCCATCTCTACTATTGAGGCCTTGTGGACCGGACAATGGGCTCAGGTCAGCTCGTAGCGCAGCCAGTGGTGCAGGGCCTGCACGGTATCGAACTGCAGATCCGCACCCCAGTCGGCGGGATCCTCATTGTCATTCAGATAACCCCAGCCTGCGACGGCGGTGCGCATCCCCGCATTGCGACCCGCCTCGATGTCGCGTACGTGATCCCCCACATAGAGGCAGTGCGCCGCGTCCACTCCGAGCCGCTCGCAGGCAAAGTACATGGGGGCGGGGTCGGGCTTGCGCACCGGCAGGGTGTCGGCGCTGACCGCCACGCCGCAGCTGGCGAGCTCGGGCAGGGCGGCCAGGAGCGGCTCGGTGAGAAAGCCCGGCTTGTTGGTGACGATGCCCCAGGGCAGTTGCCGCTCGTCGAGCCACTCGATGAGATCCACCATGCCCTCATAGGGGCGGGTGCCGACGCAGAGGTTGGCCGCATAGTAGTCCAGCAGGGCGGTGCGAAGGCGTGTGGCCCCCAGCTCCTCGAGCAGCTCCTCCCCAAGGCCGGCCCTGAGCAGCCCGAGGGCTCCGTGGGAGGTGGTCTGGCGGATGATGTCGTCGGGCAGCGGGGCAAAGCCTTCGCTTACCAGCACGTGGTTGACGGCGGCGCCGAGATCCGGCGCGGTGTCGAGCAGAGTACCGTCGAGATCAAACAGGACGCAGCGAAGGGGCATAGGGTGGGGGACGCTCATCAGCCTTGCTCCGGGCGCTCGAAGGCGACCATGTAGTTGACGTCGACATTGCGACCGAGTTTGAAGCTGTTGGAGAGCGGCGCATAGTGCACGCCACTCATGTCCCGCACCAGCAGGCCCGCCGCCTCGCCCATGCGACAGAGTTCGGCCGGGGTGATGAACTTCTTGTGGTCGTGGGTGCCCTTGGGGACCATCTTCATCAGGTACTCGGCCCCGAGGATCATCATCAGATAGGCTTTGGGGTTGCGGTTGATGGTGGAGACGAACACCTTGCCCCCCGGGCGCACCAGGGTGGAAATGGCGCGCAGCACCGAGGCCGGGTCCGGCACGTGCTCCAGCATCTCCATGCAGGTGACCACGTCATACTGGCCGGGCGCTTCATCTGCGTGGGCTTCGGCGGTGATCTGGCGGTACTCGAGCTCCACACCTTGTTCCAGCGCGTGGAGGCGGGCGACGCCGAGGGGCTCCTTGCCCATGTCGATGCCGGTGACCCGGGCCCCCCGGCGGGCCATGCTCTCGGAGAGGATGCCGCCACCGCAGCCGATGTCGAGCACGCGCTTGCCAAACAGGCCGCCGCTCTTGTCGGTGATCCAGTCAAGGCGCACCGGGTTGATTTGATGCAGCGGCTTGAATTCGCCCTCCATGTCCCACCAGCGGGAGGCGATGGCTTCAAATTTGGCGATTTCTGTCAGATCGACATTGGCATCACTATTCATGTTTTGATGATCCTGTGGCAAGGCGCGCAGCGGGCTGGGCGCGCGCAATCTATTGTCCTGGCGCGCATTATAACGGACCGACCTCGTCGCACCAGCCCGATGTGCTCATCGGATTTGTGGCTTAATGTATTTGGCTCAGTGTGTTACCATGTCGCGCTGTTTAAGCCAAAGAACAACTAATTAGGGATTAAGGCTTTCTATGAGCGATCTGGCCAGAGAGATCACGCCGGTCAACATCGAAGAAGAGCTCAAGAGTTCCTATCTGGATTACGCCATGAGCGTGATCGTAGGACGAGCTCTGCCGGATGTGCGTGATGGCTTGAAACCGGTTCACCGCCGCGTTCTGTATGCAATGAACGAGCTGGGGAACGACTGGAACAAGCCCTATAAAAAATCGGCCCGTGTGGTCGGTGACGTAATCGGTAAATATCACCCGCATGGCGACAGCGCCGTGTATGACACCATCGTCCGTATGGCGCAGGATTTCTCCATGCGCTACATGCTGGTCGACGGTCAGGGCAACTTCGGTTCTGTGGACGGCGACAACGCCGCGGCCATGCGTTACACCGAAGTGCGGATGGCGCGCATCTCCCACGAGCTGCTGGCCGATCTGGACAAAGAGACCGTGGACTGGGTGCCGAACTACGACGGCACCGAGATGATCCCGGCTGTCATGCCCACCAAGGTCCCCACCCTGCTGGTCAACGGCTCCTCCGGTATCGCGGTGGGCATGGCGACCAACATCCCGCCTCATAATCTCACCGAGATTGTCAACGGCTGTCTGGCGCTGATCGAAAACGGCGACCTCACCATTGACGAGCTGATGACCCATGTCACCGGCCCGGATTTCCCCACCGGTGGCATCATCAACGGCCGTTCCGGCATCGTGCAGGCGTACCGTACTGGTCGTGGCTCCATCTATGTGCGCGCCAAGGCCGAGGTGGAAGTGGACGAGAAGAGCGGTCGCGAGACCATCATCGTCCACGAGATCCCCTATCAGGTGAACAAGGCTCGCCTGATCGAGAAGATCGCCGAGCTGGTCAAAGAGAAGAAGATCGAGGGCATCAGCGCCCTGCGCGATGAGTCCGACAAGGACGGCATGCGCATCGTCATCGAGATCAAGCGCGGCGAGTCCGGCGAGATTGTGCTGAACAATCTCTACAAGCACACCCAGATGCAGACCACCTTCGGCATCAACATGGTTGCGCTGGACAACAACCAGCCCAAGGTGATGAACCTTAAAGAGATCCTGGATGCCTTCCTGCTGCACCGCCGTGAGGTGGTGACCCGCCGGACCGTGTTCGAGCTGCGCAAGGCGCGGGATCGGGCGCACATCCTGGAAGGGTTGGCGGTGGCATTGGCCAACATCGACCCCATCATCGAGCTCATTCGCCACAGCGCGACCCCGGCGGATGCGAAAGCCGCCCTGGTGGCCAAGGGCTGGGAACTCGGCAACGTGGCCGCCATGCTGGAGAAAGCCGGCGACGACGCGGCTCGCCCCGAGTGGCTGGAGCCGGAGTTCGGCATTCGCGACGGCCAGTACTTCCTGACCGAGATCCAGGCCCAGGCCATCCTCGACCTGCGTCTGCACAAGCTGACCGGCCTCGAGCACGAGAAGATCCTGGAAGAGTATCAATCTCTGCTGGATCTCATCACCGAGCTGCTGCACATCCTGGCAAGCCCGGAACGCCTGATGGAAGTGATCCGCGATGAACTGCTGGCCGTGCGCGAGCAGTACGGCGACGAGCGTCGCACCGAGATCAGCATGTCCAGTGCCGAGATCAACATCGAAGATCTGATCACCCCGGAAGACGTGGTCGTGACCCTGTCTCACCAGGGCTATGTGAAGTATCAGCCGCTCTCAGACTACGAGGCCCAGCGCCGCGGTGGTCGTGGCAAGTCGGCCACCCGGATCAAGGAAGAGGACTTTGTGGAGCGTCTGCTGGTGGCCAACACCCACGACACCATTCTGTGCTTCTCCACCCGTGGCAAGGTCTACTGGCTCAAGGTGTATCAGCTGCCGGAGGCGTCCCGTGGCGCCCGCGGTCGTCCGATCATCAACCTGTTGCCGCTGGAAGAGGGTGAACGCATCACCGCCATCCTGCCGGTGAAAGAGTATGACGCCGACAAGTACGTCTTCTTCGCCACCGCCAACGGCACTGTGAAGAAGACCAGCCTGTCCGACTTCAGCCGTCCGCTCTCCTCCGGTATTCGCGCCATCAACCTCAAAGAGGGTGATGAGCTGATCGGGGTGGACATCACCGATGGCAGCAACGAGATCATGCTCTTCTCCGACGCGGGCAAGGTTGTTCGCTTCGCGGAAGGCAGCGGTCGCGCTGATGCCGATGCCACTGACGAGGTCGAAACCGACGACGACGCCGGCAACGACGATGATGGCAGCGACAACGGCGAAGGCAGCGAGAGCAAGGGCACCTTCAAGGGCGTGCGACCCATGGGCCGTACCGCTGCCGGTGTGCGCGGCATCAAGCTGGGCGCCGGTGACAAGGTAGTCTCCCTTATCGTGCCGCGCGGCGAAGGGGCTATCCTCACCGCCACCGAGAACGGCTACGGCAAGCGCACTGCGCTGGACGAATACCCGACCAAGAGCCGTGGTACCCAGGGCGTTATCTCCATCAAGGTGGATGAACGCAACGGCAAGGTGATCGATGCGATCCAGGTCGAGGATACCGACCAGATCATGCTGATCACCAATGGCGGTACCCTGGTGCGTACCCGTGTTGCCGAGGTGAGCGTCATCGGTCGTAACACCGGCGGTGTACGTCTGATCCGTACCGGTGAAGACGAAACCGTGGTCGGCTTGCAGCGCGTTGCCGAGAGCGACGAAGAGGAGACCGAGGCCCTGGCCGTCGAGGGGGAGGTGTCTGAAGGCACCGACACCGCCGCAGACACCGGTGCCGTCGATGAAGGGGAGGCGGGCGACGAGTAATCGTTCCCCCTTTAACCGATAAAAAGAGCGACCTTCAGGTCGCTCTTTTTTTATGTCCGCCGTTCGGTCATTCCCGCCCAGTAGCCACCATAGTAGCAACCGAGATGCCATCGGGGCGTCATGCCCTTGTCATGGGGGCAGGGCATCTTGCCTGTGTCGGCGATCACAACGGCGGCCTCCGCCGCGAAGGAGCATCTTATGACGAGCTGGGTAATGTGGGAAATCTGGTGGAGCCGGATGTGGGGACAGGAGACTGGGAAGAATGTACCCGCCGGGGAAGAGGAGGTTGCGTATGAACCTTCACGCCTGCCGGCGGAGCTGATCGTGCAGGGCAAACCGGTGCGTTCTTATCCATCGAGAGCGCGAGGTTGAGGGCAAGGCTCAAAACAGCCGCAGTTGCTCGCCCGGGCGGATGAAACGATCCAGGTTCAGCTGGATGTGGCGCTTGCCCAGTTGCAGCCGCCTGCTGATGAGGCGAAAGCGCTGGGCCAGCAGGTCGGCAAACTGCCCTTCTCCTCGCATGCGGGTGCCGAAGGCGGGACTGTTGAGGAGACCGCCCCGGCTTGCCCGCAGCTGGTTCAATATGGCCTCCTTCTGGCCCGGATAGTACTCATCCAGCCAGTCGCTGAAGAGGGTGGTCAGCTCGTGGGGCAGACGCAGCAGGATGTAATCTGCGCAACCTGCCCCGGCGGCCACGGCGGCCTTGATGATCTGCTCGAGCTCGGGTTCGTTGAGCCGCGGGATCATGGGGGCGGCCAGCACCCCCACCGGCACGCCCGCCAGCGCCAGCTTCTCGATCACCTTGAGCCGGCCCGCCCCTGTGCTGGCCCTGGGCTCCAGCTGCCGCCTCAGCGTTTCGTTGAGGGTGGTGACCGACACCATCACCTGGCAGAGCCCCTCTTGGGCCAGCTCCGTCAGCAGATCGAGGTCGCGCAGGATCATGGCGCTCTTGGTGATGATCCCCACCGGGTGGCGATGGGCCAGCATCACCTCCAGTAGCTGGCGGGTGAGGCGATAGTGGTGTTCGATGGGCTGATAGGGGTCGGTATTGGCCCCGAGGAATATGATCTGGGGTTGGTAGCTCGGCTTGGCAAACTCCCGGCGCAGCAGCTCGGCGGCGTTGAGCTTGGCAAACAGCCGGGTCTCGAAGTCGAGACCCGGAGATAGCTCGAGGTAGGCGTGGCTGGGTCTGGCATAGCAGTAAATGCAGCCGTGTTCGCACCCTTGATAGGGATTGATGGAGTGGCCGAAAGGGACGTCCGGCGAGCTGTTGTAGCTGATGATGCTGCGGGCGGTGATTTCTTTCACCTCGGTGCGGGGAACACCCGCTTCAAACGCTGCCTCCCACTCGGTAGATGACCAGCCATCATCGACGGCGTCGATCTGCGGGCCGCTGAAGCGGTGCTCGATATTGTGGCTGCTGCCTCGTCCTGCCATCTCATTCCCCAGGTTGCTGTATATTCATACAGTTATTTTGCAGAGAGGAAAGTCAAACTGCAAGTCCGCCAGGCCAGGGCAAAGAAGTAACGCCAGGACATCTCCTGCTTGATCTGTTGCTACATTTCGTTTACATAGACGAAATGCGAACTGGATCACGGAAATCCCTATGAAACCCACTACCTCCCGCTGGCTCTTCATCGCCATCCTCGCCCTGGTCATCTGGCGTCTGATCCCGCTCTCCACCGAACAGGAGATGGCGGCGGCCAACCGTGCCTGGCGGACAGGGCACTTTGATGAAGCGACCCGGATTTGGTCGCCCCTGGCGGATGAGGGCCAGCCAAGGGCCCAGGCGTTGATGGGCTGGAGCCATGAAGTGGGGCAGGGGAGCGAGCAGGACATGGGCCGCGCCATCGCGCTCTATCGCCAGTCCGCCGAGGCGGGGGATGCCTTCGGTCAATATCGGCTGGCGGAGGTCTATCTGCGGGGCGTCGGGGTGACGCGGGATCTGCGCGAGGCCTTTCGCTGGATGGAGCTGGCTGCCAGGAACGGCGATGTGCCCGCCATGCTGAAGGTAGGGGTGCTGCACCTGATGGGGGTCAATGGCCGTGTCGACATGGCCGAGGCGAAACAGTGGCTCTATCAGGCCTCGCAAAAGGGCAACAAGATGGCACTGCAGGTGTTGCAGGAGCTGGCGCTGGCCGAGGAGGGGCGCAGCGCCTTCGATTTCAACGGCAGCTCTCTGTTGAGCACCGGCTAGCGAATCAGCGGCTGGCGGTGACCTTGCCCGGGCTCACGTCGGTGACATAGAGGGTACTGCGTTCGGCGCTGTGCACTATGCTGCATACCTCGCGCTTGCTGCCATCGCTCAGGATCACCAGCTCTCCGATATGCACGGGACAGTGTGTCGTCAGCAGGTGGTCCGGGTGGATGATCTTCTCCGCATGCTCCGGAAACGAAATGTCATAGGTGTACATCATGCTCTCCTTGCTTGGGCTGTCGCCTCACTGGAAACCTAGCACAGCGGGCTGCATCGCGGGTCGGCGTGCCAGCCCCGGCGCCTTCCGGTGATTCGGTCCGGCCTGTTTCCATGGTATGCAAAATCGCCAAGACAACTTGTCTGAGTTGTCGCGTCTGATACAATCCTTCGCTGTACCTGTCAATTGCAAGCCATGCACAGCCATCAGAGTGTGTACCACGGTGTGTAGCAACCGCATTGTGAGCGGTGAAACATTCACGTGAACAGCTTGAGATTCAAGGACATTTTTCATTCACATGTGCCCTTTGGTAGGGGGCACCACTGTCTAAGGAAACACCGAATGCCAATCATTACTCTGCCAGACGGCAGCCAACGTCAATTCCCCCACGCCGTTTCCGTCATGGACGTCGCCGCAGACATCGGTCCCGGCCTCGCCAAGGCGTGCATTGCCGGCCGGGTGAACGGTGAACTGGTAGATGCTTGCGAGCTGATCGAAGCAGATGCCTCCCTGGCCATCATCACCGCCAAAGACGAAGACGGTCTGGACATCCTGCGCCACTCCTGTGCCCACCTGTTGGGTCATGCCATCAAGCAGCTCTGGCCCCAGACCAAGATGGCCATCGGTCCCGTCATCGACAACGGTTTCTATTACGACGTCGATCTCGACCGCACCCTGACCGAGGACGATCTGGCCGCCCTGGAAGAGCGCATGCTGGCGCTGGCCGCCAAGGATTACGACGTCGTCAAGAAGAAGGTCTCCTGGCAGGAAGCACGCGACGTGTTCGAAGCCCGTGGCGAGACCTACAAGGTCGAGATCCTGGATCAGAACATCGCCCGTGATGATCAGCCCGGTCTCTATCATCACGAAGAGTACATCGACATGTGCCGCGGGCCGCACGTGCCCAACATGCGTCACTGTCACCACTTCAAGCTGCAGAAGATGTCCGGCGCCTACTGGCGCGGCGACTCCAACAACAAGATGCTGCAGCGCATCTACGGCACCGCCTGGGCCGACAAGAAGCAGCTCAAGGCCTATCTGCAGCGTCTGGAAGAGGCCGCCAAGCGCGACCACCGCAAGATCGGCAAGCAGCTCGACCTGTACCACATGCAGGAAGAAGCGCCGGGCATGGTGTTCTGGCACAACGATGGCTGGACCATCTTCCGTGAGCTGGAAACCTTCATCCGCGGCAAGCTCAAAGAGTACGACTATCAGGAAGTGAAGGGTCCCTTCATGATGGACCGCGTGCTGTGGGAGCGTTCAGGTCACTGGGAGAAATACGCCCAGGCCATGTTCACCACCCAGTCCGAGAACCGCGAGTACGCCATCAAGCCGATGAACTGCCCGGGCCACGTGCAGATCTTCAACCAGGGCCTGAAATCCTACCGCGATCTGCCGCTGCGCATGGCCGAGTTCGGCTCCTGCCACCGCAACGAGCCGTCCGGTTCCCTGCACGGCCTGATGCGGGTACGGGGCTTCACCCAGGATGATGCCCACATCTTCTGTACCGAAGAGCAGATCATGGAAGAGGTGTCTGCGTGCATCCGCATGGTCTACGACGTCTACGGCACCTTCGGCTTCGAGAACATCGTGGTCAAGCTCTCCACCCGTCCGGAGCAGCGTATCGGCTCCGACGAGGCATGGGATCGTGCCGAGGCCGCACTGGCCGAGGCGCTGGAGCTGAACGGTCTGAAGTTCGACCTGCAGCCGGGCGAGGGGGCCTTCTACGGTCCGAAGATCGAGTTCACCCTGCACGATTGCCTTGATCGTGCCTGGCAGTGTGGTACCGTGCAGCTCGACTTTGCCCTGCCGGGCCGCCTTGGCGCCACTTACGTGGGCGAAGACAACGAGCGCCACGTGCCCGTGATGATCCACCGCGCCATTCTGGGCTCGCTGGAGCGCTTCATCGGGATCCTGACTGAAGAGTACGCCGGTTTCTTCCCGACCTGGCTGGCTCCGACCCAGGCCGTGGTGATGAATATCACGGATAACCAGGCCGATTATGCGGTGAAAGTTGCCAAAGCATTGAATGATGCGGGCCTTCGCGCAAAAGCGGACTTGAGAAATGAGAAGATTGGCTTTAAAATCCGCGAGCATACTTTGAAGCGGGTACCCTTCATGCTGGTCTGCGGCGATAAAGAAGTAGAAGCCGGCAAGATTGCAGTGCGTACTCGTAAAGGGGCTGACCTGGGCTCTTATCCTGTTGAAGAGCTGATTGCTCTGTTGACCCAGGAAGTTCAGACCCGCGGACAAAAGAAAGTGGAGGAATAAGCTATAAAAGGCGGAAAAAAACTGGGCAAGCAACCGCAAGCCCGCGCTCACCGGATCAATGAAGAGATCCGTCTGAAAGAAGTTCGTCTGACTGGCCTGGATGGTGAAGCCATTGGCATCACCTCCATCCAGGATGCTCTGAACTTGGCCCTTGAGGCCGGAGTGGATCTGGTCGAGATCAGTCCGAACGCTGAGCCGCCCGTTTGCCGGATCATGGATTACGGCAAATTCCTCTACGAAAAGAGCAAGACCACCAAAGAACAGAAGAAGAAGCAGAAAGTCGTCCAGGTCAAGGAAATCAAATTCCGTCCTGGCACCGACGAAGGCGACTATCAGGTAAAACTACGCAACCTGGTTCGCTTTCTGGAAGACGGGGACAAGGCGAAGGTCACCCTGCGCTTCCGTGGTCGTGAAATGGCCCACCAGGATCTTGGTATCAAGGTTCTCGAGCGCGTCAAGAACGATCTGGAAGAGCTGGCCGTAGTCGAATCGTTCCCGAAAGTCGAAGGCCGTCAAGCTGTGATGGTCCTCGCACCCAAGAAGAAATCTTAAGGCCCACAAGAAATTGACTCATGGGGCTTGCTCCATGAGTCGGTTCGCCTTGCGATTTTGTTGTCACTCACAATGCGGAGTATGAAATGCCGAAGATGAAAACCAACCGGGGCGCCGCAAAGCGCTTCAAGAAGACTGGCTCAGGTCGCTTCAAGTGCAAGCACAACCACCTGCGTCACATCCTGACCAAGAAGAGCAGTAAGCGTAAGCGTCAGCTGGGACCGAAGTTCTTTGTTTCCGCTGCCGACCACAAACGTGTTGTCGCTTGTCTGCCGTACGCATAAGGGGGGATGTGAAAAATGCCAAGAGTTAAACGTGGTGTGACCGCTCGCGCTCGTCACAAGAAAGTAATGAAAGCCGCCAAGGGTTACTACGGCGCCCGTTCCCGTGTCTACCGCGTAGCGGTACAAGCGGTAACCAAAGCTGGTCAGTATGCCTACCGTGACCGTCGCCAGAAGAAGCGTCAGTTCCGTCAACTGTGGATTGCGCGTATCAACGCTGCAGCCCGTCAGAACGGTCTGTCCTACAGCCGTCTGATCGACGGTCTGAAGAAGGCTTCCATCGAGATCGATCGCAAGATCCTGTCCGATATCGCCGTTCACGACAAGCTGGCTTTCACCGCCCTGGTTGAAAAGGCCAAAGCAGCTCTGGTTTAATCCGGTTCTGTTTTATAGATGATAAAAGGAGGCCATCGGCCTCCTTTTTTGTATCTGTAATTTACGGCTTGAACTCGCTTTCTCTTTTTCGTGTCCGTGTTTTTATGGCCATGCTCATTGCATGTTAAGCGGTGCTCAGGGTGTGGGCGGGGCAGGGAATTGCACGAAGGGCCCCTCTGGCATTTGCTCCGGCGTCAGGTAGGCGGGGGCCGGAGCGCCTGCAGCCCCCAGATGCTTGGTGAAGCGGTAGATGGCGCGAAGGTCGTCCTCCGCCATATCCCTGAGCGCGAACCACGGCATGGGCGGCCGGTATTGCCGGGTCTTTGCCTGGGCCAGCCATTGCTCTTCGCTGATCGCCTGCATGTAGCGGCGCAGATTGCTCGGGTAGGTGGTGCCCCAGGGGCCTCGCCAGCCAAGGCTGTCGCCTGTCAGCCACTCCTTCTCGGGCACGGCCCCTCCGCTCTGTGCATAGCCGGGGGTATGGCAATCGTTGCATCCCGATATCTTGAGCAGATAACGGCCGCGATCATGCATGGGGTCTTCGCTGTTGGCACTCAGTGGGCCGGTGAACAATGCGGTGATCAGGGTGATCCCGATCATTCCTGTGGTGGCATTTTTCATACTGATCCCTGTCGATGGCTGCGCGGCATCATGCCGCTCCAGACCTTAAAGTAAGGGGGATGCCGCCTATTCCCGCAAGGCAGGGGGAGTGGGGGGATTGTCAGGCGACTAACCGGCTGCTCTCTTGGACCATCGAACTCTGGTGGCGCCGCCATGGCCAGCTCTTGAAAGCAGGGGGACTAAGCACAAGAACCGCCTCAACGATGAGATTTGCCCGGGTTCATAGGCATATTCGTCGCCTGCTGCATGAGAGAAAGTGCCCGATAATTGCTCCCCAAGCATCGTCGCTAGCCCCGGCTCGCTCTCGATTGGCTCATCACTCGTTGATATGCATCTTGTTGATTTGATGGATATATGAGGTCGAATACATCCTCCTTTTTGTTGCCCGTAGTGGATGGTGTGGCGGGGGAGCAGGCTTCACAGGTCCCGCTATCAGCTCCATATGCCAACAAACTAGATTAAATCTCCATTATTTCAGACGAGTGGGGAAGCACTTGGGGCTCGCTTGATATAACAAAATGATTTGCAGGGAGAAAAGGGCACCTTAACTATGGTCAGTGAAGGGGCTTTTTTTGTATTATTCCCCTCTTGACCTTATTTAGCCTAAAGGCTCCTGTACCGGGAGTGGTGACGAGGAAGACATGCAACAGCTTGAAGAAGTAGTCGGCCAGGCCAAGGCCGAGATTGAGGGCGTAAGCGACATCGCCGCCCTCGACGAGATCCGGGTCAAATATCTGGGTAAAAAGGGCTTTTTTACCGAGCAGATGAAGGGCCTGGGCGCCCTGTCCGCTGAAGAACGTCCGGCCGCCGGCGCCGTGATCAACCAGGCCAAACAGCAGGTTCAGGATGCCCTGAACGATCGTCGTGAGGCCCTCGAAGTCGCCGTGCTGAATCAGAAGCTGGCCGCCGAGACCATCGACGTCAGCCTGCCGGGCCGCCGTATCGAGAATGGCGGTCTGCACCCGGTGACCCGCACCATCGAGCGCATCGAGCGCCTGTTTGGCGAGATGGGCTTCAAGGTTGCCCGTGGTCCCGAGATTGAAGACGGCTTCCACAACTTCGATGCGCTGAACATCCCGGCTCACCACCCGGCGCGTACCGATCACGATACCTTCTACTTCAATCCCGATCTGATGCTGCGCACCCACACCTCGGGCGTGCAGATCCGCACCATGGAACATCAGCAGCCGCCGATCCGCATCATCGCGCCGGGCCGTGTCTATCGTAACGACTACGACATGACCCACACCCCGATGTTCCACCAGGTCGAAGGCCTGCTGGTCGATGAGCATGCCAGCTTCACCGAGCTGAAAGGGATCCTGCACGACTTCCTGCGCAACTACTTCGAGGAAGACTTGACCATTCGCTTCCGTCCTTCCTACTTCCCGTTCACCGAGCCGAGCGCCGAAGTGGACGTGATGGGCAAGAACGGCAAGTGGCTGGAAGTGCTGGGTTGCGGCATGGTGCACCCGAACGTGCTGCGTTCGGTCGGCATCGATCCGGAAAAATACTCCGGCTTTGCCTTCGGCATGGGCGTTGAGCGCCTGACCATGCTGCGCTACGGGGTCAACGACCTGCGTGCCTTCTTCGAAAACGACCTGCGCTTCCTCAAGCAGTTCAAGTAAGGGCGAGAGAACATGAAATTCAGTAAATCCTGGGTGATGGAATGGGTCCGCACCGAGTTGAGTGACAACGCACTGGCCGAGCAGATCACCATGGCCGGCCTGGAAGTGGACGCCGTGGAAGCGGTGGCCGGCCAGTTCAACAATGTGGTGGTGGGTGAAGTGGTCGAGTGCGCCCAGCATCCGGACGCCGACAAGCTGCGGGTGACCAAGGTCAACGTGGGCGAGGCCGAGCTGCTTGACATCGTCTGCGGCGCGCCGAACTGCCGCCAGGGCCTCAAAGTCTGCGTGGCCAAGGTCGGGGCGACCCTGCCGGGTGATTTCACCATCAAGAAAGCCAAGCTGCGCGGCCAGCCGTCCCACGGCATGCTCTGCTCCTTCAGCGAGCTGGGTATCGACGTCGAGGCCGATGGCATCATCGAGCTGCCGAGCGATGCCCCCATTGGCACCGATATCCGCGACTACCTCGCGCTCAACGACGTCAGCATCGACGTGGATCTGACCCCGAACCGTGCCGACTGCCTCGGCATCGCGGGTCTGGCCCGTGAAATCGGCGTGCTCAACAGCGTGGACGTGGTCGAGCCGACCTGGACCCCTGCTGCTGCCACCATCGACGCTACCTTCCCGATCCGGGTCGAAGCGCCGGCAGACTGCCCCCGTTATCTGGGGCGCGTCATCAAGGGGCTGAACCTCAAGGCCCAGAGCCCGCTCTGGATGCAGGAGAAACTGCGCCGCGGCGGCATCCGCTCCATCGACGCCATTGTCGACATCACTAACTATCTGCTGCTGGAATACGGTCAGCCGATGCACGCCTTCGACTTGGCCAAGCTGGAAGGGGAACTGGTGGTGCGTCGCGCCAAGGCCGACGAGCCCATGACCCTGCTCGATGGCAACGAAGTGAAGCTCAAAGAGACCACCCTGGTGATTGCCGATGCCAAAGGCCCTGCCTGCATGGCCGGTATCTTCGGCGGCGATCGCACCGGTGTGTCCGAGACCACCACCGACATCCTGCTGGAGTGCGCCTTCTTCGCGCCGCTCTCCATCACCGGCCGTGCCCGTGCCTACGGTCTGCACACCGACGCCTCCCACCGCTTCGAACGCGGGGTGGATCCCGAGCTGCAAGCCAAGGTGATGGATCGTGCCACCCGTCTGCTGCTGGACATTTGTGGCGGAGAGTGCGGCGGTGAAGCGGGTCCGGTCATCGAGGTCAAATCCGATGCCCATCTGCCCAAGGCTGCCCCCATCAAGCTGCGTCGCGCCAAGCTCGACAAGGTGATCGGCATCAGCGTGGCGGACGCTCAGGTGGTCGAGATCCTGACTCGCCTCGGCATGCAGGTGACCGTGGACGCCGACGGCTGGACCGCGCTGGCCCCCTCCTGGCGTTTCGACATCGCCATCGAGGAAGATCTCATCGAGGAAGTGGCCCGCATCTACGGCTACAACAACATCCCGAACCTCAAACCTGCCGCATCGCTCGCGATGGTGGAGCAGGCTGAAGGGCAGGTGACCCTGAAGCGGGTGCGTGACCTGCTGGTCGACAGAGGCTTCCAGGAAGCGATCACCTACAGCTTCGTCGATCCCAAGGTCCAGCAGACCCTGTTCCCGCAGAGCGATGCCATCGTGCTGCCGAACCCGATCTCGGTCGAGATGTCTGCCATGCGTGTCTCCTTGTTCCCGGGTCTGGTGCAGGCCGTGGTCTACAACCAGAACCGCCAGCAGCCGCGTGTGCGCCTGTTCGAGCAGGGACTGCGTTTCATCAAGGACGCGAGCGCCGAGAACGGCATCCGTCAGGAGCCCATGCTGGCCGGCATCATCACCGGCAACCAGGGTGACGAGCACTGGGACGTCAAGAGCCGCGCCGTCGACTTCTTCGATCTGAAAGGCGATCTGGAAGCCGTGCTGGACCTGACCGCCGAAGGGGCGACCTTCACCTTCGAGCGTACCGAGCACAGCGCCCTGCACCCGGGCCAGAGCGCGGCCATTCTGCGTAACGGCGTGGTCATCGGCCACATCGGCGTGATCCACCCGAGCCTCGAGAAGAAGCTGGGACTCAAGACTCGCGCCGTCATGTTCGAGCTGGAGCTGGACAAGCTGACGCCGGCCAAGGTGCCGCTTGCGGCCGAAGTCTCCCGCTTCCCGGCCAACCGTCGCGATATCGCCGTGGTGGTTGACAGACAGATCCTGGCTGGCGACGTTCTGGCAGTAATTAAAAAAGTTGGCGGAAATCAGTTAGTTGGAATAAACTTGTTCGACGTATACCAGGGTGCTGGTATGGCAGAGGACAAGAAGAGTCTGGCCATCAGCCTGGTGTTGCAAGACACCCAGCGCACCCTGGAGGAGAAAGAGATCGCCGAGACCGTGGACAATGTCGTGCGGGCCCTTGGTGAAGAGTTGAATGCATCCTTGAGGGATTGATCTATGGCGCTTACCAAAGCCGACATTGCAGAGCACCTGTTCACCCAGCTCGGGATGAGCAAGCGTGAAGCCAAAGATATGGTGGAAGCCTTCTTTGAGGAAATCCGACAAGCGCTCGAACGTGGCGAACAGGTCAAGATTTCAGGCTTCGGTAACTTCGATCTTCGCGAGAAGAACCAGCGCCCCGGACGCAACCCCAAGACGGGCGAGGATATTCCCATCAGCGCCCGCCGTGTGGTGACCTTCCGGCCCGGCCAGAAGCTCAAGGCCAGGGTAGAAAATGTTGAACCCAACGAGTGATAAAAAGCCAGGCAATCGCCTGGCTTTTCCGTTTCTATGATAAGAATTCTGCTGCTGTCCGGTGCGTTGCTGGCCCTGCCACTGCGTGCCGCCATACTCCCCCTGTCACCCGGTACCCAGGCGTATGTTGATGCACTCTCCGGTCTGACCTTCTGTTACCCCGCCCTGCAGCGCCCTCCCTATCTGGAAGAGCAGGGGGGGCTGCTCATCGACCAGGTGACGCGCCTGGCCCAGCAGCTGCCGGTGCCGCTGCGCTTCGAGACCTTGCCCAACTGGGCGGCCACCTTGCAGGGCCTGCAGGATGGCCGCTGCGATCTCATCCCCCATGTGAGCCCCTCCCTGCAGACGCCGTCCGGCATGGCGCTGAGTCGGGCCATGCTGGAGGCGGAGTCAGCCATTCTCTATCGCGGCGAACTCGACGAGGCCCGCTTCCTGGTCTCGCCCATCTGGCGGGCACAGGAGATCCTGGCACGGCTTTATCCTCGCGCCTCCCAGCTGCCCCTGACCGAGGCGGAAAACTGGTACGGTGCCCTCGTCGCGGGGCGGGGCAGCGCCTATCTCGGGGACTATCTGCAGTTGCGTTACCTGATGCGGGAGTACCCGGACGAGGGACTGCGCCTGCGCCGTTTGCGCAGCGACGATCTGGTGCTCAGCTATCGGTTGATGATGCGGGACAGGCCGGAGCTGCGCGAGTTGGTGGACAAGGCGATCCGCTTCCTGCCGCCGGGTAGCCTCTATCGGGATCTGGGGCGCTATCTGCCCCAGAGCGAGCAGGATGTAAACCCGCTGCACTTCACCGACAGGGAGCAGGCCTGGCTCGTGGGCAATGCCCACACCATCAAGGTGGTGGCGGATCCCGGTTTCATGCCCTACAGCGGCATCAACGAGCAGGGGGGGTTCATTGGCTGGAGCGCGGATGTCTTGCGGGAAGTGAGCCGGCAGACGGGGCTGCATTTCGAACTGCTGCCCGCCGCGAGCAGGGAGGAGGCCCTGGCCAAGCTGCGCAGCGGGGAGGCGGCCATGATGGCGGGTCTGCTGGAGTCGCCAGCGCTGGGGGCGGAGTTTGACTTCACCCGGGTGGTGGCGACCAGTCGCTATGCCCTGGTCAGCCGCAAGCTGGGGGCGCCACAGTCCCTGGCCGAGGTCAGCGGCAAGGTGATGGTTCCCCGGATGCTCTATGACACCGGGCTGCTCGCCCGCTTCGGCCACCACGAGTGGGAAGTGGCCGACAGCCTGCTGGAAGGGCTGGCGGCGGTGCAGCGGGGTGATGCGAAAGTCATGCTGGCCGAGCTTTACCAGCTGCAGTATCCGCTTCGCAACAACCAGCTGGGGGAGCTGACCGTCACCGAATTGCCGGAGCGCTTCGGCCTGGGATTTGCCCTGCGCCCCGATCAACCCAGGCTGGCCGGCGTACTGGAGCAGAGCCTGATGGCCATCACGGATCGCCAGGTGGACGATCTGGTGCAACGCTGGCGCCGCCTGGTCCTGCACCAGCAGGAGGGGGTCAGCTACGGCTTCTGGCTCGGTTCCGTTCTGCTGGCGCTGATGATCAGCATGGCGGTGATCTGGCTGATCTGGCGCTCCCGTCAGCAACTGGCGCAGGAGGCGCGAGAACGCCAGAAGGCGGAGCAGGCCCTGGCGCTGGAGAGCCAGTTCAGGGAGTCCCTCTTCCAGGCGCTGCCGGTCCCCGTGTTCCTGCGCAACGACAAGGGGGAGGTGATCAAACGCAACAAACGGGCCAAGCGGATGGAGGCCCGTTACGCCGCCGATCTCGTGCTGCCTGCGCCCCAGTTGCAGGGGGCGGAAGGGGAGCTGGCGCTGGGTGATCAGGTCTACTCCTATGCCCAGATCCCGCTGCGCCTGGGCCCGCACTCTCCGGCTGGGGATCTCATCGCCCTCTCGGACATCAGCGCCCTGCGCGAGCGCACCCGGCTGTTGCGCCAGGCGGAGCGGCGCCTGCGGGCCCTGACCAATACGGTGCCCGGCGTGGTGCTGCAATTCACCCTGCAGAGTGGCGCCATCAGCCGGGTGGAGTTTGTGAGCCGTGGCAGCCACGAGCTGCTGGGGCTGGCCAGCCAGCAGATCCGCGTCAATCCCAACGAGGCCCTCACCCGCATCTCACGCCAGGACAGGCGCGAGATGCGCGCCCCTATGCTGACCATGCTGCAGGCGGGGCGTCCTTTCTCCCATCTCTTGCGCTACCAGCATCCCGTCAAGGGCTCGCGCTGGCTGCAGTTCTCCGGGAGGGGACGGCGTCAGGGGGCCGGGTGGCGAGTCTTCGGGGTGCTGCAGGATGCGACCGGCAGGGTGGAGCAGGAGCACAAGCTGCAGCTCTCCCACGAGCAGGCCCAGCAGGCGGTGCTGGCGAAGGGGCGCTTCCTCGCTGCCGTGAGCCACGAGATCCGCACCCCCATGAACGCCATGCTGGGGCTGCTGGAGTGGCTGGATCAGACCGCGCTCAATGCCGAGCAGGCCTCGGTGCTGGCGCACGTCAGGCAGGCGGGCAACGAATTGCTGAGCCTGCTCAACGACGTGCTCGACTTCAGCCGCAATGAAACGAGCGGGCTCAGGCTCTCCGTGCAGCCCACCGATCTGGTGGAGTTGTGCGAGCACGTGGCGGCGGTGCACTGGTCCAAGGCACGCTCCCGGCATCTGCAGCTGCGCCTCGAGCTGGACCCGGCACTGCCTGCCCTGATGGAGCTCGATCCCCACCGCGTGCAGCAGGTGCTGCACAACCTGCTCTCCAACGCCATCAAGTTCAGCGAGCGGGGAGAGGTGGTGCTCTGGGCACGCCGGCAGGGGGAGTGGATCTGGTGCGGTGTGGACGATCAGGGGCCCGGCATCAGCGCCGAGCTGCTGCCCCGCCTGTTCCAGCCCTTCGAGCAGGGTGAGGAGCCCGGCCAGTTAAGGGCCCAGGGGACGGGGCTCGGGCTCGCCATCTGTCGCCAGCTGATGGAGCAGATGGGGGGTCATATTCGGGTCGAACCCGTGGCCACTGGCGGCAGTCGCTTCGTCTGCGCCTTGCCTCTTCGACCCGCCCAGGAGAAGGCGCCCTGGCAACCCAGGGTCAAGCAGCTCTCCTTGCAACTGCCAGCGCAAGAGCGGGCCTATATCCGGGCCTGGCTTGCCGCGTTTGGCATCACAGAGGATGAAGCGGCCCCGGTCCTTGGCGCGTTTGAGGACGAGCAGGGATTGCGGGCCTGGTCATGGCAGGGAGAGCCCTGGATCCCGGGCTCGGTGATCAGTCTGCTGCAGCCCCGCCTTGCCCAGGAGGGGGAGGAGATAGCGGATCTGCCGGGCGCCAGCATGCGGGTGCTTCTGGTGGAAGATCACGAGGTGAACCGGGTGTTGATCAGCATGCAGCTCAGTCAGCTGGGGGCTCGGGTGCTGAGCGCTGCCAACGGTCGCCTGGCCCTCGACATCCTGCGCTCGGAAACGGTGGATCTGGTGCTGACCGATCTGCAGATGCCGGTGATGGACGGCGCCGAGCTGTGCAGGCAACTGCGCGCCGATGTGCGCTGGCAACATCTGCCGGTCTATGTGATCACCGCCGATCTCAGCGAGCAGGCGGCGCAGCGGCTGGCGGAGTGCGGTTGTCAGGGGCGGTTGGACAAGCCCGTGCTTCTGAAGGAGCTGGCCACCTTGCTGCGTACCCTCGGTGGTCGACACAGTGATGGCCAGGTGCAGGCGTTGCCGACCGCGGTCATGACCCTGTCGCCCCTGTTGACCCCGCCCCTTATTGCGCTTTACCTGACCTCGCTTCGCCAGGAGCTGGCGGACATCGAGCAGTGCGTGACACAAGGGGACCAGGCCGCCCTCGATTCGGCTTTACACAAGATGAAGGGGGCCGCCAAAATGGTGGGGGCCAGCCCGCTGGTCCAGGTGATCGACCGTTGGCAGGAGGCCCCCGGACACCCCCTAGCAGCAGAGTTGCGGCTGACCGTGGAAGAGGTCTGCCGACAACTGGGCGAGAGAGCATGAGATGATCATCACAGAGGAAGAGTTGCTGGCCTTGCTGGAGTCTGATGACAGTCAGGAGCCGGTGTTTCACCCCGTCAGCGTCTATGCCCTGGACGCCGCCTCCTATCAGGCGGTCAAGGCCGCCGGCTTGCCGGCCTATGCCAGTCTGCACCGCACCCGTCCCGATGCCGGCTGGCAATGGGAGGGGCTGTTTGCCACCGGAGCCATCGCCCTGTTCGATCCCGCCTCTCATGCCGGTGCCGACTACCTGCCGCAGTTGCTGACCCCGGGGGCGGGTATCTATCGCCTCTCTGCCCCTTGGCTGGAAGGGCTCCAGGCGCGGGAGCAGGAGTGGCGGACCTGGCTCTCCCGGTTGCAGGTCTTGCTGCTCGAGGATCACCCCTTTCAGGGAGCCTGCATCCAGCAGGAGATAGAGGCGCTGGGGCTGCCCTGCACATGGGTGCAGGAGGGTGAAGGGTGCCTCAAGGCGCTGGAAGAGGATGGGGTGGGATTGCTTATCTGCGATCTCAGCCTGGCGGAGCAGGATGCCATCAGTCTGTTGATGAGCCACCCCCAGTATCGCCACAGCGGCCTGCCCATCGTGCTGCTCTCCGCCCATGATCAGACCCTGATCGACGGTGCCAGGCGCCTGTTGCACGATGCGGGCTTCAACGTGCTGGCCGCACTGGCCAAACCCTTGCTGAGCGATGATCTGCTGCGCCTGCTCAAGGCGCTCTATCTGGGGCCACAACGCCGGCGCAGACTGGGTGGCCTGAGGCGCACCATCCGCAGCTGGCAGGGGGAGGCGAGGGGAGAGCTCGGTCTGCTGGCGGAGGCGGGCTCGTTCACGCTCCCCGTCTGGCTGAGCTTAAGCGGCCTGGCTCCCCACTGGGAACCGCTCAAGGCCTGGCTGGAACAGCATGGGCGCCCGGCGAGCGAACTGACCCTGGTGATCCATCGGCGGGACAACCTGCTGAACCATGCGGATCGCTTCGCCCTGGTGCTCCAGGCGAGCCTGGCCGGGGCGAGGCTCGCCCTGCTGCAGGACAACGCCCAGCACCTGCCGTTCGATCTGCTGGAGCGGTTGCCGCTGCAATCCCTGCTGCTGGGACAGCATATGCAGTCCGAGATCGAGGCCATGGCCGGAGACTCCCTGCTGGCCCGTTTCATCCAGCGCGCCAGGGATCTCGGCATCGCCCTCTATCTCGACGATCCCTTCAACCTGCTCGACCCTACCCAGTGGCAGGATCGCGGCATAGCGGGGCGCTGGTAAGCCGTGCCGCGCTACCTCTGCTGGCCCCTCGACGAGGGGCGTCTGGTACGGGGGCTGACGGGCTGGACGCCCCCCGCCTCGCGCGCCGCCCTGCCCATGGCGATGGAGGTGGGCGGCGTGCCCTGCCGGCTGCGGGAGCTGGCGGGGAGCGACCCCGAGTCCATCCGGGCAGCCTATGATGCGCTCAGCGAGCAGAGCGTCTATCTGCGCTTCATGCGGGCCAAGCAGCCTGCGACGGCCGAGCAGCTCGCCTTCTTTCTCGACTACCCCAGAGAACCCCAGATAGGGTTGCTGCTGACCGACGAGCAAGGGGCACCGCTTGCCATGGCCCAGTCCGTGCGTCGACGTTTGCACCCGGACAGGGCCGAGTTTTCCTGCATAGTGGCGGATCATTTCCAGCATCGCGGCGCCGGGCGGCGCATCCTGATGGCGCTGGCCCTGCTGGCTTACGGGGAGGGGATACGGGAGTGGACGGCCGAAGTGCTCGGCCAGAACCGCCCCATGCTGTCGCTCCTGAAGGGGCTGGGGCTGCCGCTGACCCTGGTGACGGGGCGGGAGATGGTCTTCGCCAGACTGGATCTGGGCGTCCTGCGAGGATGGTTTCCCCCCCAGCCCTAAGACCAAGGGCGAATGTGCCGTCCCTTGCTCCTGTGCTAAGGTCAGCCTGTTACCCGTTGGAGGAGAACAGCCATGGTGCAGTCAGCCAAACATATCGTGATCCTCACCGGTGCCGGCATCTCTGCCGAGTCCGGTATCAAGACGTTCCGGGCCTGCGACGGCCTGTGGGAGGAGCACAGGGTGGAAGATGTAGCCACCCCGGAGGGCTATGCACGGGATCCCGAATTGGTGCAGCGCTTCTACAACGCGAGACGCCATCAGTTGCAGCGGGACGAGGTCCATCCCAACCCTGCCCACTATGCCCTGGCCCGCCTCGAGCGCCTGTTGCCGGGACGCGTGACCCTGATCACCCAGAACATCGACAACCTGCACGAGAGCGCCGGCAGCAAGAATCTCATCCACATGCACGGGGAGCTGCTCAAGGCCCGCTGCCCGGGGTCGGGCCAGGTGATCGAATGGCGCGGGGATCTGCATCAGGACGAGCTCTGCTCCTGCTGCCAGCTCCCCCAGCCGCTGCGCCCCCACGTGGTCTGGTTCGGCGAGATGCCGCTGGGGCTGGATCGCATCTACTCGGCCCTGGCCCAGTGCGATCTCTTCATCTCCATCGGTACCTCTGGCGCCGTCTATCCTGCCGCCGGGTTCGTGCATGAGGCGGGGCTGAACGGTGCCCATACAGTGGAGCTCAATCTGGAACCCAGTGAAGTGGGCAGCCAGTTCGACGAGAAGCGTTATGGCCCGGCCTCCCTGCTGGTACCGGCCTTCGTGGACGAGTTGCTGCAAAGCTGTGGTGTGCACCAGCCCAAACCGATCGATGGTCACAACTGGATGGAAATGCGTGGTTCATAACGATTGAAAGTGAGCACGGTTGCATTGACCCGGTGAAGTCGCCAAACTGGCCCTAGACTCGGGTGCAACTGGCAAGACCATCATGAAGATTCGACAATACGGGTTCCTCTCTCTTCTCCTGGCGCTGATTTCGTTCGGCACCGAGGCCGCTTCTCCCCTGTTGCAATTGATCCTGCCTGACAAGCAGGAAATCTTCCTCGATGAGGCGGCGCTGGCCGCCTTGCCCCAGGCCGAGTTCGAGACGGCCACCCCCTGGACCGTCGGCGTTCACCGCTATCGCGGCCCGACCCTGGCCAGTGTGCTGGCGGCGCATCATGTCGCCGATGCCAGCCTGCTCGACGTGGTGGCGCTCAACGGCTATCGGCAGCGGGTCGATCTCTCCCTGTTTGCCAAGGTGCCGCTCACCCTGGTGCGTTATCAGGATGACAAGCCGCTCACCCGCCGCAACAAGGGCCCCCTCTGGCTGCTCATCCCCCTCTCGGCCCATCCCGAGATGGATGTCTCTACCATCCACAACAACATGGTCTGGCAGACGATCCGCATCGAGGTCGTCAAGTGAGCCGTCGACAGCGCCACAACCTGCTGCTTGCAGCCATCTCCCTGCTGTTTCTGTTCTCATCCGTCTGGGGCCTGCTGCTGCAGAGCCGCCACGAACAGCTCGTCGACAAGTTCTATCGCAATATCCACTGGAACATCAGCCAGGTGATGCAGGAGTCCCAGCGCCTCCTCTACGATCTGCGCCTCTATCGGGCCGGGGGACTCGATATGGAGACCCTGAGCCTGCATTACGATCTGCTCTGGAACCGGCTGGATGTGTTTCTGGTCAGCTCGGAGACGGCGGATGCCCGCTCCCGCCACGGCTTGGGCGAGGTGCTGACCAGGCTGTTTGCCGAGGTCAAGGCGCTGGACCCCCAGATCCAGGCCGGCGCGCTGCAAGAGGGGAAGGCCCTCGACCAGTCGCTGGCCAGGATTGCCGGTCTCACCCGCCAGGTGGAGCTGATAGGGGATCAGATCCTCTCCGGCCAGGAGCGGGAGGCGTCGCTCAACCAGCTGCGCCAGAGCCTGTTCTGGATCCAGATCTGGCAGCTCATCCTGTTGATCATGGGGGGGATACTGGTCTTTGCCCTGATCCGCACCAACCTGCATAATCGCCGCCTCTCCCTGCTGGACCCCATGACCCGGCTCGGCAACCGCCGGGCCCTGCAGGGGCAGCTCAAACCTTCCCTGCTGCGCGGCAAGGTTCAGGCTCTGGCAGTGCTCGATCTGAAGCGGTTCAAGCAGGTCAATGATCTGCTCGGTTACCAGGTCGGTGATCGCCTGCTGCAGGCGGTTGCTGCCCGGTTGCGGCAAGCCTATCCCGGTCACGCTTACCGGCTGGGAGGGGACGAGTTCGCCGTGGTGCTGGCCACCGAACCCGGTGATCTCGACGCCCGCATGGCGGCCATGGTGGCGCTGTTGCAGTTCGAGTTCGTGACCCGGGAGAGTCGCTTCGATCTCGCCTGCCGTTTCGGGGTCGCCAGGGCCGAGGAAGAGGGGGATGCAGAGCAGCTGTTGGAGCATGCCATCCTGGCCCTGAACCACGCCAAACGGGACAATGAGACCCTGGTCTGGTACCAGGCGTCGATGAAGGCTGCCCTCAGCATGAACCAGCGGCAGTTGCACCAGTTGCGGGAGTGGCTGGGGGGCGCCGCGCCCTCGCCCCTGGAGACGGTGTGCGAGCCCCTGAAAGACGAGCGGGGGGAGATGGTGACGGCCATCAGCGCGCGTTGGAAGGTAGGACAGCAGGCGTGCGACGTGGGCTGGATGCAGGAGCGCGGCGTCCTGGGTCCCGTGATGGCCAGGCTGCTGCTGGAAGAGGCTCATCGGCAGCCACTGTTGCTGGAACTGAACCAGCCGTCGCAACTGGTGCACGTGCTGGCCTCCCTGCCACCCTTGCCCCCCGGAGCGCTGATCCTGGCCCTGCCCACCCTGGTGGAGGATGCCGCCCTGCTCGAGACGGTGCGCCGCCATGACTGCGTGCTGGCGCTGTGCGAGCTCGGCAGCCGTGTACCCACCCTGTTGCGGGCGGGCTGGCCGGTTCGTTACTGGTTGCCGGACCCCTCGGATCACGACGCCCTGCTGCAGCCCCTGGCCAGACAGCTGGGGCTGCGACGCCTGAGCCGCCTGAGCGCGGCGGAGCTGGGCGACAGGCGCAAGCAGCAAGAGCCCCGTTGACGGGCAGATACGACGAAAAGGGCGGCCTGAGCCGCCCTTTTCGTGTTCGTGGATCAGGCTACGGGGGCCGGAGGAAGGGGAGCGCAGGAGTCTCTGATCACCAGGTCCGGCTCCACGGTGATCCGGCGATTGTCTATCTGCTCGCCGTTGATGCGGGCCAGCAGCCGGGTGACGGCGAGGCGGCCGAGCTCCTCCTTGGGCTGGTTGACCGTGGTCAGGGCGGGCGACATGTACTGGGCCAGGGCCACGTTGTCATAGCCGACCAGGGAGAGATCCCGGGGGATGACGAGACCGGCGCGATGGGCGGCGCTGATGACCCCCATGGCCATCATGTCGTTGCAGACGAAGAGGGCGGTGGGGCGCTCGGGGAGTGCCAGCAGACGCGCCATGGCGGCGGCGCCGCTGGCACAGTCGAAGTCTCCCTCCTGGACCCAGGCCGGATTGACACTGAGCCCCGCCTCCTGTATCGCCTGCTCGAAGCCTGCCTGGCGCTGGTTGGCGGGGGCCCGACGCTGGGGGCCCGTGATGCAGCCGATGGCGGTGTGACCCAGCGCCAGCAGGTGGCGGGTCGCCAGGTAGCCGCCGCGGTGAGAGTTGTCGGCGATGAGATCCACCTCGCCATTCTCCATGCCCCAGTCCATCACCACCACCGGCAGGCTCTTGAGCCAGGCGAGCTGGTTGAACATCTCCTGCTGCCCCTCGCTGCACATGATGAGCAGGCCATCCACCCGTTTTCTGAGCATCATTCTGAGGTAGGAGAGGGCGGTTTCTGCCTGTCCCTCCGTGTTGCCCAGCATCAGGTTGTAGCCCTGCTCGAAACAGTAGCGCTCCACCCCGCGCACCACTTCGGCGAAGAAGGGGTTGCTGGAAGTGGTGACCAGCATGCCGATACTGTGGGTCTCCTTCACCTTGAGGCTGCGGGCCACCAGACTCGGGGCATAGTTGAGGTCACGCATGGCGGCGAAGACCCGCTCCCGGGTCTCCTCGGCCACGAAGCGGGTCTCGTTGATGACGTGGGAGACGGTGGTGGTGGAAACCCCCGCCCGCGCCGCCACCTCCTTGATATTGGCCATCAGTGCCCCTGCGCCGCTTGGTCCTGGAGGAAGGCATCGACCTCCTGCTTGCCCGGGATGGAACTCTGGGCACCGAAACGGGTTACCGAGAGCGCCGCCGCGCCGTGGGCGAAGCGCACCGCGTAGTGGAAGTCGGCGCCGGCCAGCTCGGCTGCCAGCAGGGCGCCGTTGAAGGTATCCCCCGCGGCCGTGGTGTCCACCGCCTTGACCCGAAAGCCTGGAATGAGCTGTTGCTGTTTCCCGTTGCTGCAATAGACGCCCTGGGAGCCCAGGGTGATCATCACGTCCGTAATCCCCATCTCGTGGAAGCGTTTGGCCGCTTCCCGGGCGCTGGCTTCGTCCGTGACCTTGGTGCCGGTCAGCAGCTCGGCCTCGGTCTGGTTGGGCGTGATGAGGTCCACCAGCCCCAGCAACTCGGCCGACAGGGGCCGGGCGGGCGCCGGGTTCAGCACCACCCGGGTGCCGTGGGATCTGGCCAGGCGGGCCGCTTCCTGCACGCTCTCGAGGGGGACTTCCAGCTGCAGCAGCAGGGTGTGGGCGTCGGCGATCATGGTCTCGTGGCCCTTGACCACGGCCGGGGAGAGGGCGCCATTGGCCTCGGCGGAGATGCCGATGCTGTTCTCCCCTTCGTCGCTCACATAGATGATGGCGATGCCGGTGGGCAGCCGTTCGTCGAGCTCGACGGCGCTCACATCGATGCCGTCTTTGGCGAAGCCCGCCTTCATCTGCTGGCCGATGGCGTCGTCGCCGATGCGGGCGATAAAGGAGACTTCTGCACCTAACCGGGCGGCGGCCACCGCCTGATTGGCCCCCTTGCCGCCTGGCACGACCTGATAGCTGTGGCCGGTCAGGGTTTCACCGGGGCGGGGAAAGTGGGGGACGCGCAGCACATGATCCGCATTGACGCTGCCGAGAACTACGAGACGATTCATTCCTATCACCCTTGTTGAGAACATCCTGGCCTGAGTGGGCCCAGGCCGGGAGGCTCTGATGGAGAAAGGGGGGAGGCGAACCTCCCCCTCGCGCTTACTTGCTGACGATTTGCAGCGGGACCGGGATGGACTGATCTACGGCCTGGCCCTTGAGCACCTTGTCGGCGGTTTCCACGCCGATGGCACCGATCAGGGCCGGTTGCTGGGCCACGGTGGCGGCCAGTTTACCCTTGGCCACGGCAGCCTTGCCATCGTCGGTGCCGTCGAAGCCGACAATCATCACCTCTTTGCCGGCAGCCTGCACGGCGCGGATGGCACCCAGCGCCATCTCGTCGTTCTGGGCGAACACGGCCTGCGCGGTCGGATGGGCGGCCAGCAGGTTCTCCATGACGTTCAGACCCTTGGTGCGGTCAAAGTCGGCGGGCTGGGAGGCCAGCACCTGCAGCTTGTTGGCGGTGACCGCCAGGGCGAAGCCTTCGCCGCGGTCGCGGGCGGCGGAGGTACCGGCGATCCCTTCGAGCTGGATCACCTTGGCGCCGCTGCCGAGCTTCTCGGCGATGAAGTCGCCAGCCAGCTTGCCACCGGCCACGTTGTCGGAGGCAATGTGAGCTTTGACCTCACCCTGCGCCGCGCCGCGGTCCAGGGTCAGCACCGGGATGCTGGCCTTGTTGGCCAGGCGGATGGCGTTGCCCACGGCTTCGGAGTCGGTCGGGTTGATCAGGATGGCGCCTACCTTGCGCACGGTGAGATCTTCCACGTTGGAGAGCTCCTTGGCCGGGTCATTCTGGGAATCCAGGACCACCAGGTCGTAGCCCAGCTCCTTGGCCTTGGCTTCGGCCCCCTCCTTCATGGTCACGAAGAAGGGGTTGTTGAGGGTGGAGACCACCATCGCCAGGGTGTGATCGGCGGCCTGGGCGGTGCCCAGCACGGACATGATGGCGGCGGCGAGCAGGGTATTGAGCTTTTTCATCATTTCATTCCTTGTGTGTGGCGTGGCTTGTTAACGGTTGCTTTTGTTATCGATCATCACGGCGAGCAAGATCACGCTGGCCTTGGCGATCATCTGGTAATAGGAGCTGACGTCGAGCAGGTTGAGGGCGTTGTTGAGGAAGCCGATGATGAGGGCACCGATCAGCGTCCCCATGATGCGGCCCTTGCCCCCCATCAGGCTGGTGCCCCCCAGCACGACGGCGGCGATGGCATCCAGCTCGTACCCCATGCCCGCGGTCGGCTGGGCCGAGGAGAGGCGGGAGGTGACGATGAGGCCGGCCAGGGCGGAGAGGGCACCGCACAGACCATATACCGCGAGCTTGACCCGGTCCACATTGATGCCGGAGAGGCGGGTGGCCGACTCGTTGCCGCCCAGGGCATAGATGTAGCGGCCCAGACGGGTGTGGTTGAGCAGATACCAGGCGAGCAGGAAGACGATGGCCATCAGCCAGATGGGCACAGGCAGGCCGAACAGGTAGCCAGTCCCTATCCAGGCGAAGTGATCGGCGCCGTCACTGAAGCCGGTGGAGATGGGGCGCCCCTCGGTGTAGACCATGGTGATGCCGCGCAGGGCGGTCATGGTGACCAGGGTGGCGATGAAGGCCTGCACCTTGCCCTTGGCGATGATGAGGCCGCTGACGCCGCCGAGCAGGGCACCGGCCCCCAGGGTGAGGGGGATCACCAGCATGATGGGCAGCTCCATGGCGACCATGCTGGCGGCCAGGGCGCCGCACAGGGCCAGCACCGAGCCTACCGACAGATCGATGCCGGCGGTGAGGATGACCAGGGTCATGCCGACCGCCATGATGGCGTTGACCGAGGTCTGGCGCAGGATGTTGAGCAGGTTGTCGGCGGTGAAGAAGTTCGGACTCAGGAAGGAGACCACGCCGATCAGCACCAGCAGGGCCACCAGCGATTTATTCTCGATCCACCAGGCCTTGCTCATGATGCCGCGGCGGGGAAGGGTTTGGGTTGTCATTGTGCTGCCTCTTGCTCTGCTTGCCACTGTTTACCGACGGCGGCCGCCATCAGTTTCTCCTGATTGGCGTCCCGGGTATTGAACTCTGCGCTGATGCGCCCTTCGTGCATCACCAGGATGCGGTCACTCATGCCGAGCACTTCCGGCATCTCGGAGGAGACCAGGATGATGCTCATCCCCTCCATCTTGAACTGGTTGATGAGCTGGTAGATCTCCTTCTTGGCCCCCACGTCCACGCCGCGGGTCGGCTCGTCCAGGATGAGGACCTTGGGCCTTGTCAGCAGGCCCTTGGCGATGGCTACCTTCTGCTGGTTGCCGCCCGAGAGCAGCTTGATGAGCTGGTCCTGGCTCGGGGTCTTGATGTTGAACAGGCGTACGTAGTCGCCCACCGCCTGGCGTTCGGCCTGGCCGTCAATCTTGCCGCCGCGGATGAACTCGCCGAGGGCGCACAGGCTCATGTTTTCGCGCACCGAGAGCTCCAGCACCAGGCCGTCGCCCTTGCGATCCTCGGAGATGTAGGCGATGCCGGCGGCCAGGCCATCGGCCGGTCCCCTGGGAGCCAGGGCATGGCCATCCACGGTAATGGCACCGCTGCTGACGGGGCTGGCACCGTAGATAAGCTTCATCAGCTCGGTGCGCCCGGAGCCCATGAGGCCGCTGAAGCCGAGGATCTCCCCCTGGCGCACGGAGAAGCTCACCCCGCGCACGCCGGGGCCGGCCAGGTCTTTTACCTGCAGGCTGACCGGTCCGAGCTCGCGCACCAGGCGCGGGTACTGCTCCTCCAGCCGGCGGCCCACCATCATCTCGATGATCCTGTCTTCGTCGAGATCGCTCACCGCCTGCTCGCCAATCCACTTGCCGTCCCGCAGCACGGTGACCCGATCGCAGATCTCGAAGATCTCCTTCAGGCGGTGGGAGATGTAGACGATGCCGCAGCCCTGCTCGCGCAGCTCGCGGATGACCTTGAACAGCTGCTCGGTCTCGGTGTCGGTCAGGGCATCGGTGGGTTCGTCCATGATGATGACGCTGGCATCAAACGACAGCGCCTTGGCGATCTCCACCATCTGCTGCTCGCCGATAGAGAGATCCCCGAGCCGGGTGTCCGGCCCGTGCTTGACCCCGAGGCGTGCCAGGAGGCCACTGGCCCGTTCCCGCAGCTGCTTGTGGTCGATGCTGCCAAAGCGGGTGCGCGGCTCGCGGCCGAGGAAGATGTTGGCGGCAATTGACAATTCCGGCAGCAGGTTCAGCTCCTGGTGGATGATGCTGATCCCCTGATCCTGGGAGTCGCGCGGTCCCTTGAAGTGGACCGGCTGGCCGCGATAGCTGATGGTGCCGCTGTCGGCCTGATAGATGCCGGTCAGCACCTTCATCAGGGTGGACTTGCCGGCGCCGTTTTCGCCGAGCAGGGCCATCACCTGGCCCGGGTAGACCTTGAGGCCTGCCTCATCGAGCGCCCGCACGCCGGGGAAGGTCTTGACGATCCCGCTGAGCGACAGAATGGGCGAGGGGGTTGTACTCATGGCTGATTCCTTCAAGGCTTAGAACGCCACGCCGGCGCAGAGGATCAGGTTGGCGTAGGGGGTGACCTCGCCGCTGCGCACGATGGCCTTGCTCTGGTGGGAGCGGGCCTTGAACGCCTCGTGCAGGCAGTATTCGATGGCAATCGGCTTGCCCTGTGCCTGGGCGTGGGCCTCTATCTGATCCACCAGAGCCTGGTGGGCGTCCGGGCTGATCTCCCTGATCTCGCTCGCCATGATCACCTTCTCCACCACCAGGTCGGTGAGCAGGGCGGTCAACACAGTGGTGAGGCTGGGGGTACCCGCCATCAGCGCCAGATCGATGCGCTCGGGGCCGGCCGGGATGGGCAGGCCCGCGTCGCAGACGGTGATCTCGTCGGTGTGGCCCATCCGGGCGACCAGCGCACTTAGGGGGGCATTGAGCAGCTTGCCTCGTTTCATACAGCACCTCGGCGGTCTGTGACCGCATATCGGATATTGAGCGGGGCAACCGGTTACGCAACCGGTTGCGTCGTTGGGGCGAAAGATAGGCGCTAACCGTTAACGGGTCTAGGCACAGATGAAGAAAATGTGAAAACGATCTCAATGAGGCGCAGGAAAAACGTAAAACGGGTGCCAGAAGAGCACCCGTTTGGTCATGGGCACCGCTGCCCCGGGGAGGAACCGCGGCGCCTGCAGGAGAGAGTCAGACGGCGAGCGCCTCCTGCACGGTGGGGCGTGCCAGCATGCGCCCATGATGGGCTGCCACCTTGGGAAACTCGGCGATGTCCACCCCGTCGCTCGCCAGCCAGCCTGCGACCACGAACAGATAGATGTCGGCCAGGCTGAAACGCTCCCCCAGCACCCAGGGGCCGGCCAGGTAGTGGTGCTCTATCTCGGCGAAGCCGTCGCGCATGTTCCGGGGCATCTTGGCCTGCATGGCGGCGATGGCCTGCTCGTCATCGGCCCAGCGGCTGGCCCGGCGCCCGTGGGCATGGGCGACGTGGACGGTGGAGGCCAGGAAGCTGTGCACCTCCTGCATGCGGGCCAGCAGGAAGGGATCGTCCAGGGGGGCCAGCTGCGCCTCTGGGAAGCGCTGGGCGACATAGAGCAGCAGCGCCGGCGTTTCGGTCAGCACGCCGCGCTCGGTCACCAGCGCCGGCACCCGGCCCTTGGGGTTGATGGCCAGATAGGCGGGGGATCGCTGCTCGCCGGCGGCGAGGTCAAGACGCTGGACCCGGTGCGGGGCGTTGGCCTCCACCAGGGCGATGCGCACCGCCATGGCGCAGGTACCTGGCGCAAGATAGAGGGTCAGTTCGGACATGGCGTACTCCTTGTGTGAGCGATGAGGGGAAAGATCCCGTGGATGAGAGGCGCGGCGTCTGCCGGGTCCAGCCGTCATCCTACGCCCGTCGTCACCGGGGGCCAAGCAGGGGGGATCAAGGGTTTTTGCCGCTGGTATCAATGGCTTTCTGAACGGAAGATAACAGGAAAAACGGCTACGCATGCCTGGTCAAACCGCTATAATGTGCCACCTTGGATCAGTCGTCAGTGAATGTTGGATAGTCAATTGAGTAATAGAATGCGGATCGGTGGTACCCTCGAAAAGTCCCTCAGCCAGGGATACCGTCTGGACTTGCCATGGGTGCTGAAAGAGGCGTGGCAACAGACCCGGCGCACCGGTTTCGGTCTGGCGCTGGCCATCGTCGGGGTCATGGCAATCTGGATCCTGCTGAGCAACACCCTGCTGGCCCCCTATGTTGCCCAGGAGGGCGGTGACATGGACATGGCCCTGCTCCTGAGCCTGCTCATCACGGTGATCATGTCTCCCATGACCTCCTCCCTCGACATGCTGGGACTGCAACAGTCGGTCGGCGTCCGTGCCCGGCCCGGCCAGGTGTTCGACTTCTTCCGCCACTTCCTGCGTCTGGGCAGCCTGAGCCTGCTCGGCAGCCTCATCACCAGCCTGTTCGGCCCCCTGTTCGAACTGGTGGGCCTGCCGGTGATGCTGGCCTTCATCCCCTCTGCCCTGGTGGGCATGGGGCTGGTGTTCACCGTCCCCCTGGTGCTGGAGCGCGGCCTGTCGCCAGCCCAGGCCATTCTGGTTTCCCTCAAGCTGTTTGCCCGCGGCTGGCCCAGCATAGTGCTGCTGCACGGGGTCATGCTGGCGCTCTTCTTCCTGGCGCTCATCCCCATGGGGCTGGGGCTTATCTGGGTGGCCCCCCTCTACTTCAACTGCAAGGGGATCCTCTACCGGGATCTGTGCGGGGTCGCCGTGGAGGTGACCGAGGTGGCGGACAACGCCGGCGGGCAGGGGCCGGATCACTTCAACGCCTGACGGGCAGGGTTGTCAGGTTGTCGCCAAGGTCGGCGCACTATGCTGCGCGATGAAAAAGGATGGCACATGCAGAATCGATACGGGGTGGCGGCCGCGCTGCTGCTGGCTCCCATGCTGGGGCAGGCGGCGCCGTCGCTGGAGCTGGCGTACGGCACCTTCTACAGCCAGATGAAGACGTTCGCCAAGGGGGAGTTCGGTCACGCCAGGCTGGGCTTTTACCTGACCAGTCAGCAAAACGGCCAGCGTTGCCTGCTCACCTCGGCCAGGGTCTCGACCCCGGACAGGGACGTGCCCGCCGAGGTCACGGTGGACAGCGAACTGCGGCTGCCCTATGACGACGATCTCAACCTCGACAAGGCGACCGTGGTGGTCGGGCTCAGCGAGCCGCACGTAGCCTGCGACATGTCGGTGCAGGTGATGGCCGATGCGCCCGCCACCCCCGAGATGCCGCTGGCGGAGATCACCCTGCGTCAGCAGCAGATGCAGCAGTTGCTCGACAAGATGGCCGGCATGGTCGGCAAGTATTTCCTGCCGAAGATGGAGGGGGTGCGTCTCTCCCTGGTGGCGCCTTCAGGGACGGCCTACCTGGTCGAGGGCGCCCGTCAGGAGGCCGTCTCCTGGCAGGAAGGGCAGCTGCTTCTCAGCAACGCCCAGCTGGCAGCGTTTGCCGGTGGCAAGTTGCAACTGCAGGGAGAAGTCCTGCGTCTGACCCCCTGGCTGCACAAGGGGTAAGGGCGACAAGCCGCTTATTGCTTATGTAGCGAAATAAAAAAGGAGCGCCAGGCGCTCCTTTTTTGTGGGTGACGGGGCTCAACGCACCTCGATCACGTCCAGCATGTCCATCTCGTCGATGTCCAGCAGCGGGGCCTTGGGCAATTCGGGCGGATCGAATGCCTTGTCGCCACCGTCGATGATGCCGGAGTCGCGGTTGATGCTCTTGAAGTCAAACAGCTGGTGATCGAGCAGGTGGCTCGGGATCACGTCCTGAATGGCGGTGAACATGGTCTCGAGACGACCGGGGAAGCGGCGATCCCACTCCTGCATCATCTGCTTGATGGCCTGGCGCTGCAGGTTTTCCTGAGAGCCGCACAGGTTGCAGGGGATGATGGGGAAGGCCTTGACCTCGGCATAGCGCACCAGGTCCTTCTCCTTGCAGTAGGCGAGCGGTCGGATCACCACGTTCTTGCCATCGTCGCTCACCAGCTTGGGCGGCATGGATTTCAGCTTGCCACCGTAGAACATGTTGAGGAACAGGGTCTCGAGGATGTCGTCACGGTGGTGGCCGAGGGCGATCTTGGTGCAACCCAGCTCCTGGGCGGTACGATACAGAATGCCGCGACGCAGGCGGGAGCAGAGGGCGCAGGTGGTCTTGCCCTCCGGCACCTTCTCCTTGACGATGGAGTAGGTGTCTTCTTCCACGATCTTGAAGTCGATGCCGAGGGAGGTCAGGTATTCCGGCAGCACGTGTTCGGGGAAACCGGGTTGTTTCTGATCCAGGTTGACGGCCACGAGATCGAAATGGATGGGGGCGCTGGCCTTCAGGCTCATCAGGATGTCGAGCATGGCAAAGCTGTCTTTGCCGCCAGACAGGCACACCATGATCTTGTCGCCCTCTTCAATCATGTTGAAGTCGGCGATGGCCTGGCCCACGTTGCGCCGCAGGCGTTTCTGCAGCTTGTTGAAACTGTATTTCTCTTTGGCGTTAAGCTCTTCTAGCATGGCCTCAAACCCGGGACAAAAATAAGCGGCTTATTATAGCCATGTCCCGGGGGAGGGCAAGAAACGCTTATGCAGTATGCCGCCTGTCATCCACCGGGCAGCTGTAATCGTCGGGTTTGAGGATGAGGATGTCGCAGTTGAGCCTGTCGACCACGTGTTCCGCCGTGTTGCCGAGCAGGGCGGCGGAGAGCCCGGTACGACCGACGCAACCCATGATCATCAGGGTGGCCTTGAGCTCGTCCGCCATGTCCGGCAGCACCTCTTCGGGCAGGCCTTCCGCCACCTTGGTCCACATGTGGTTGATGCCGAACTGATCGGCGTGTTCCCGCAGCAGATCTTCATGGTGCTTGCGAATGGCGTCGTTGTAAGCGTTGGGATCGAATTCGGGCAGCTCGATGGCCACGTTGACCGGGGTCCCCGGGTAGGTGTTGACCAGATAGAGGTTGGCACCGAGCAGTTCGGCGATGGCGATCCCCTCGCGGGTGATGCGATCGTTCAAGACCTTCTGTTCCTTGTCATCGCTCGAGCAGTTGATGGCGGCGATGAGGCTGCCACCCCGTTGCCAGTGACCCTCCTTCACCAGCAGGACGGGGCAGGGGCACTTGCGAAGCAGGTGCCAGTCGGTCGGGGTGAAGATGAAAGTTTGCAGGAAGGAGTGCTTGTGGGTCGCCTTGACCACCAGATCGTGGCGCTGCTCCAGCACCTCCTGAATGACGCACTCGAAGGGACGATTGTGCCACAGCACCTTCACCTCGCACTCCACCCCTTTGTCTCGGTAAGGCTGGAGGATCTCGTCGAGCCACTCCCGCCGCTGGGCGATGACACCGTGGCGCATCTCTTCCCGCTCGTCAGCCGACAGCATGGCAGTCATTTCATACGAGAAGTCGTAAATCGTCAGGAGCAGGGTCAGCTGGGCGCCCTGCTCCAGCTCGGCGACCTTGACCGCGCGCTCGAGGGCGATCTGGCGCTCCTCTTCCGGGTTGATCACCACCAGAATGTTTCGGTACTTGACCATGTTCTCCTCCTTGGCAAAAAGGCCAATGATGGCAACTCTTTAGCCATTACAGCTTAGTCCAAGGGGGGCGTCGGGAAGGTGTGCCGGATCAAATTTCAGGGCGAACAGATCCGGCTGAGAATCAGGTGGGCGGAGAGCAGGTCAGCCGCAGGGGGGACGAGTGGCACCGGCCATGATGCCGAGGGCCGTGTGGTCCAATACGGTGATGTACTTGCCCTTGACGCTGATGAGGCCGGATTTCTGGAAACGGCCGAGCAGGCGACTGATGGTCTCGACGGTGAGGCCGAGGTAGTTGCCGATGTCGCCCCGGGTCATGGAGAGGCGGAACTCCTTGGCGGAGAAACCGCGCTCGGAGAAGCGTACCGACAGGTTGTGCAGGAAGGCGGCGAGGCGCTCTTCGGCATTTTTCTTGGAGAGCAGCAGGATCATCTCCTGATCCCCCATGATCTCGTTGCTCATCAGACGCATGATCTGCTGGCGCAGTTTGGGCATCTTGCCAGAGAGATCGTCGAGCACGTCGAACGGGATCTCGCACACCATGGCGGTTTCCAGCGCCTGGGCGAAGGAGGGGTGTGCCTGCTTGTGGATGGCATCGAAACCGACCAGATCCCCGGCGAGGTGGAAGGCGGTGATCTGCTCGTCACCCTGTTCGGTGATGGTATATGACTTGATGGTCCCGGAACGGATGGCGTAGAGCGACTTCAGCTCGTCGCCGGCCTTGAACAACTCTTCGCCCTTCTGGATCGGCTTCTTGCGCTCGATGATACTGTCCAGCTGATCGAGCTCGGTGTCGTTCAGGGTGAAGGGGATGCAGAGCTGGCTGATGCTGCAATCCTGGCAATGAATTGCACAGCCACCGCTCTGAATACGTCTGCCAGGTTTCTTGTCCGGGATCATAGGCTCATATGAATAATTGATTTATATCAAACAAGTTTACCACCAACTCATCCGTTTTGGATAGGGCTTCAAAAGGATGCCAGCCCGATCCAGAGGGTATGAAGTCCGTATGCCATGAGCAGCAGGGCGCCCCCAAGACGCAGGCTGCGCAGGGTCAGCCAGTAGCGCAGCCGATCGGCAAGCCCCCCCAGAGCAAACAGGGTTGGCAGGGTGCCGAGGCCGAAAAAGAGCATGATGAGCGCCCCGCCGCCGGCAGAGCCTGCGGCCGCGCTCCAGGTCAGCATGGAGTAGACCAGGCCGCAGGGGAGCCAGCCCCATACCATGCCAAACGGCAGGGCCTGCAGGGCACTGTTGAAGGGGATGAACCTGCCCGCCAGCGGCTTGATGAGTGGCCAGAATTTTGCGCCGATACGCTCCAGCAGCAGTACGCCCTGCCACCAGCCTGCGAGATAGAGGCCAAGCGCTATCATCAGCAGGGCCGCAATGACGCGCAGGCCCGCCAGGGCATGCTTGCCTGCCCCCAGCTCGCTGGTGGTGGCGAGCAGCCCGCCGACCAGGGCGCCAGCCAGCACATAGCTCAGGATCCGCCCGAGGTTGTAGTTGAGCAGGTAGCAAAGCCGTCCCCAGAAATGCTGCCGGTCGGCGGGTATGGCCATGGAGAGGGCCGCCGAGACGCCGCCGCACATGGCGATGCAGTGGCCGGAGCCTGCCAGTCCCACCAGCAGGGCCCCCAGGAGATCAAGGTTGCTGGTCATGATCTTTGCCGTGCTCGTCTGATTGCTTCTCCCGCTGGGCGGGCTGCTCCTCGTCAAACAGGATGTTGGATCCCTGCCTGTCGAGATCCTCGAACTGCTCGGAGCGAATGGCCCAGAAGAAGACAACGCCCGCGATGATGACGAACAGGATGGCGATGGGGATGAGGACGAAGATGATGTTCATGGCAAGGGCCCTGTGATGAAAACGGTCATGACCACCCTGCGGGGGCTGGATGTCTGCGGCCAGAAAGGGGAGGTACCGCGGTCTGAGCGGTTCATCGGTTGAGTCGCATGGAGTTGGTGACCACGATAAGGGAGCTCAGCGACATCCCCGCCGCCGCCAGGTAGGGTGGCAGCCAGCCGCTCGCCGCCAGCGGCAGCACCAGCAGGTTGTAGCCGATGGACCAGGCGAAGTTCTCCTTGATGATCTTGCGAGTACGCAGCGCCAGGGCGCGGGCCGCCAGCAGGCGGGAGAGATCGTCGGCCAGCAGGATGGCGTCGGCACTGTTCTTGGCGAGATCCGTGCCCCCCGCCATGGCGAAAGAGGCGTGAGCCCCCGCAAGCACCGGGGCGTCGTTGATGCCGTCACCCACCATGATGCTGATATCCCCGGCCGCTTCCCGGGCCTTGAGGTAGGCGAGCTTGCCGTCCGGGGTCACCCCCTTGACCAGCTCGTCGACCCCGAGCTCGCGAGCCAGTTTGTCCGCCTGGGCCGAGCCGTCCCCGGTCAGCATGGTGGTCTGCAGGCCGGCTTGCCTGAAAGCCTGGATCAGGGCACCGGCATCGGCGCGCACCGTGTCGGCCAGGGTGTAGCGGGCGAGCAGCCTGTGGTCGTCGGCAAGATAGACGACGAGATCGCCGGGCACCTCCCGCGGGCATGCCATGTCGGCGTGCTCTTGATCGGACAGATCCAGCCAGCGGGCACTGCCTACCCGGTACGAAGTGCCCTCGATCTGCCCCTGAATGCCGTGGCCGATGACGGGGGTGACGTCGCTTGCGGCGAGCAGCACTCCGTCCGTCACCGGCTGGCTGCGAAACGCGCGGGCGATGGGGTGCTCGGAGTAGGCTTCCAGGGCCTGGGCAATGGCAAGGCAGCGGGCGTCATCGAACTCGGCCAATGGCTGGACGCTCACCAGGCTGATGTTGCCCGTGGTCAGGGTGCCCGTCTTGTCCATCACGATGCGGTTGGCGCGGGTGAGCACGTCCAGCACGTGGCCGCGGCGCAGCAGGATGCCGCTGCGGGTGAGGTGGGCGGTGGCCGAGGTGAGCGCGGTCGGGGTGGCCAGCGAGAGGGCGCAGGGGCAGGTCGCTACCAGCACCGCCAGGGTGACCCAGAACGCCCGCTCGGGCTCATGAAAGTGCCAGAAGGTCCAGACCGCCGCGGCAATGAGCAAGAGCACCAGAATGAAGTGGCGCGACAGTACGTCTGCGAGCTGGGCGATGGCGGGCTTGTCGTCCAGCGCATGATCCTGCAGCCGCATGATCTGGGCGAGGCGGGACTCCTCGATGGCGTGACTGACGCGGATCTCCAGCGGCGCGTCCGTGTTGATGGTGCCGGCGAAGACGGGATCCCCCGCCTGCTTGAAGAGGGGAAGTTGCTCGCCGGTGAGCATGGCTTCGTTGAGGCTGGCCTGGCCCTGGAGGATGATGCCGTCGGCGGGCAGGGTGGCGCCGGCCAGCACCCGGACCCGGTCTCCTGTCCGCAGGGTCTTGGCCGCCACCTCGTGTTCGCCGTCATCATCGATGCGGGTGGCCATGATGGGCACCAGGCGCGCCAGGTTGGAGCTGGACTCCGATGCCTTGCGCCTGGCCCGCAGCTCGAGCAGGCGCCCCAGCAACAGGAAGAAGACGAACATGGTGATGGAGTCGTAATAGACCTCGCCGGTGTTGAAGACGGTGGCCCAGATGGAGGCGACGAAGGCGCCTATCAGCGCAAGGGACACCGAGACATCCATGGAGAGGTGACCCTGCTTCAGGCTTCGCCAGGCCCCCACGTAAAAGGGCTGGGCCGAGTAGATCATGATGGGGGTGGAGAGCAGCAGGCTTATCCACTTGAAATAGATCATGAACTCCTCTTCCACGCTGATGAAGAGGTCCATGTAGAGCGCCACGGCGCACATCATCACCTGCATGGATCCGAGCCCCGCCAGCGCCATGCGGAACATGTAGCTGCGCACCTCGCGGGCGTAGAGCGCCTCCTGCTGGTGAGTCTGGAAGGGGTAGGCGCGATAGCCTATCTTGGCGAACCCCTTGAGAATGTCGCTGAGAGAGAGCCGGTCCGGATCCCACTTGATGCGCGCCCTGTGGGTGGTGGTGTTGACGTTGACATAGTGCAGGCCGGGGAATCCCATCAGATGGCGTTCGATGAGCCAGGCGCAGGCGGCGCAGGTCAACCCTTCCACGGTGAGCTGGATCTCCCGCAGGGTCCCCGCCTCGGTGACGAACTCCTGCTGCACCTCGGCAAGATCGTAGTGGGTGAGGGCGGCCAGTTCGGCGGGAACCAGTTCCCCCTTGCTGCCCGGGGCGGTGCGGTGCTCGTAGTAACTGGCGAGACCGCATTCGAGAATGGTCTGTGCCACGGCCTGGCAGCCAGGACAGCACATGGGCTGCACTATGCCTTTGATCTCGAGAGTAAAACTACTGCCAGTGGGAACCGGTTCACCACAGTGAAAACAGCCGGTCATGGTCATCATCCCTCTCTGGTGCTGCCCTCGTGGGCAAGGTAAGGGGAAAGGCGTGTCTGCCGGGGCGACGTGAGCCGCTCATCCATGGCTCAACGTCCCCTGGGATCGAGTTCGACGGGGGCCCGGGTCGGCAGCTGTGCCGTCTCTTGTAGGCGCCATTCGTGATTGAAGGCATCGACCCGGATATGCCACTTGCCGGTGACGGGTTTGTCCAGCAGCAGGCGGTAGATGCCCTTGCCATCCGCCGTCAGCAGGTGTTCGCTGTCCAGGCCCGCCAGGGTCGGGTGAAACAGGGAGAGGCGCAGCGCCTGCCCGGGGGGGATCTCCCCCGACAGGGGCCTGAGGGTCAGCTCCTTGTCGTTGACCATCAGCTCGATGCGGATGCCGAGGGCCTCGGCGCGATCGAACTTGCTGAGATCCTGGTTAATCTCCTTGCCTTGCTTGTAATAGTCTTCCGCCACCAGGTTGACACCGTCCTGGCTGGCGATGATGGCGGTGGCGATGCTGCCGATCACGGCGGCGCAGGGGAGGGCGATGATGAACCAGGGCCAGAATTGGCGATACCAGGGTTGAGTCATGGTGCTACCGAAACAAATGGTTAACGAAATGGCGGTAATTCAGCCAACACAAGATAACAAAAAGCCTCGAAGAGTCGAGGCTTTTTGCTGAGTAATCACGTGCTTATCACATGTTACTGCTTATTTTACTGCGCCTGGTGGGACAAGCTATAGACATAGGATGCCAACAGGTGGACCTTGTCTTCTCCCAGGATATCCTTCCAGGCCGGCATCACGCCGTGACGTCCGTGGGTGATGGTCTGCTCGACCACCTGACGGGAACCGCCATACAGCCAGGTGCTGTTGGTGAGATCCGGCGCACCGACGGCGATGCCGCCCTTGGCATCCGGGCCGTGGCAGGCGGCGCAGACCGCGAAGCGGGCTTCCCCCTTCTTGGCCTCAACCAGGTCAACCTTGCGGCCGGAGAGGCTCAGCACGTAGGAGGCCACCTCCTTCACCCCGTCCTGACCCAGGATCTCGCCCCAGGCGGCCATGACCCCCTGACGCCCACCCATGATGGTGGTCTTGATCTGGTCGGGTTGACCACCCCATTGCCATTCGCTGTCGGTCAGGTTCGGGAAGCCGCGACCACCGCGGGCATCGGAGCCGTGGCACTGGGAGCAGTTCTGCAGGAACAGACGCTGACCCACCTTCAGGGCTTCCGGATCCTTGGCGATCTCGGTGATCTCCTTGTAGCTCTTGCCGTCCGCCTGATAGGTCAGCTCGCGGAACTTGGCGCCGTAGACCTCATCGGCCTTGGCGAGCTCACGGTCGTACTCGACCGCGCGGCCTTCCGCCTTGGCAGACGCTGCCGCGGCCTTGGATTCCGCCAGGGAGCGAACGTCCTGGTTGGAGCTCTGCCAGCCCAGCAGGCCCTTGAAGTTGCCAAGGCCCGGGAAGGCGAGCAGGTAGATGAGCCCGGTGACGATGAAGAAGAGGAACATGTAGGACCACCACTTCGGCAACGGGTTGTTGATCTCCTCGATGCCGTCGAAGGTGTGGCCCATGGGCTTGCCCTCTTCGGCGCCCATCTTGTCCTTCATGCACCAGGCCAGCAGCAGGAAGCAGCCGAGAATGGTGCCAAGGCTTATGACGGTCACAAAAATGCTAAACAGAGTGCTCATTATTGCTTCGCTCCTGCGTTCTTGTTATCAGCACTGGGTTGCTCGTCATCGGCAAAAACCAGGTTGGCGGCCTCGTCGAAGGAGGCCTTGCGGCGCTTGCTGTAAGCCCAGACGATGATGCCGATCATGATGAGCATCAGCAGCAGGGTGTACAGACCGCGGAAGGTGCCGTAATCCATATTCCGACTCCTTATTTCAGGGCATGACCCAGGGATTGCAGATAGGCCACCAGGGCATCCAGTTCCGTCTTGCCCTTGACTGCCTCGCCGGCTCCCTGAATGTCGGCGTCGGTGTAGGGCACGCCGAAGTGATCCCGGAACAGGGCCAGCTTCTTGCCGGTCAGCTCGCCGCTCAGCACGTTGGTCTCGAGCCAGGGGAAGGCGGGCATGTTGGACTCGGGCACCACGTCGCGCGGGTTGATGAGGTGGGCACGGTGCCAGTCATCGGAGTAGCGGCCGCCGACGCGGGCCAGATCCGGACCGGTACGCTTGGAGCCCCACAGGAAGGGGTGCTCCCACACGCTCTCGCCGGCGACCGAGTAGTGGCCGTAGCGCTCGGTTTCGGCGCGGAACGGGCGGATCATCTGGCTGTGACAGACGTTGCACCCTTCGCGGATGAAGATGTCGCGGCCTTCCATCTGCAGGGCGGTGTAGGGCTTGAGGCCCTCCACCGGCTCCGTGGTCTGCTTCTGGAAGAACAGCGGGGTGATCTCGACCAGGCCCCCGAGGCTGATGGCAAAGATGATGCCGACCACCAGCATGGGAACGCTCTTTTCAAAAATTTCGTGACGGTTGTTGTTGCTCATGCATTAGACCCCTTCAAATCAGGCTGGCTGTGCGACGGGTTCCAGGGAACCCTTGGGCGCAGTGACGGTGCGATAGGCGTTGTAGGCCATCAGCAGCATGCCGGTGACGAAGAAGCAGCCACCCAGGAAGCGCACGAAGTAGAAGGGGTAGGACGCCTGCAGCGCCTCCACGAAGCTGTAGGTCAGGGTGCCGTCGTCGTTGACCGCACGCCACATCAGCCCCTGCATCACACCGGAAATCCACATGGCGACGATGTAGAGCACGGTACCCACGGTGGCCAGCCAGAAGTGGACGTTGATGAGCTTGATGCTGTACATGCGCCCCTGGCCGAACAGGTTCGGGATCAGGTGATACACGGCGCCGATGGAGACCATGGCAACCCAGCCCAGGGCACCGGAGTGGACGTGACCGATTGTCCAGTCGGTGTAGTGGGAGAGGGCGTTGACCGTCTTGATCGCCATCATGGGGCCTTCGAAGGTGGACATGCCGTAGAAGGAGAGGGAGACGATCAGGAAGCGCAGGATGGGGTCATAGCGCAGCTTGTGCCAGGCGCCTGACAGGGTCATGATGCCGTTGATCATGCCGCCCCAGGAGGGGACGAACAGGATGAGGGACATCACCATCCCGAGGGACTGTGCCCAGTCAGGCAGGGCAGTGTAGTGCAGGTGGTGCGGACCGGCCCAAATATAGAGGGAGATCAGCGCCCAGAAGTGCACGATGGAGAGACGGTAGGAGTAGACCGGACGTCCGGCCTGCTTGGGCACGAAGTAGTACATCATGCCGAGGAAGCCCGCCGTCAGCAGGAAGCCCACCGCGTTGTGGCCATACCACCACTGCACCATGGCATCCATGGCACCGGAGTACATGGAGTAGGACTTCATGCCGGAGAGCGGTACTTCCATGTTGTTGACGATGTGCAGCACGGCGACCGTGATGATGAAGGCACCGAAGAACCAGTTCGCCACATAGATGTGGGAGGTGGTGCGCTTGACCAGGGTGCCGAAGAAGACGATGGCATAGCTGACCCAGACCACGGCGATGGCGATGTCAATCGGCCACTCCAGCTCGGCATACTCCTTGGAGGTGGTGTATCCCAGGGGCAGCGAGATGGCGGCAGAGAGGATGATCGCCTGCCAGCCCCAGAACACGAAGGAGGCGAGGGGGCCACCAAACAGCCGGGTCTGACAGGTGCGTTGCACCACGTAGAAGGAGGTGGCCATCAGGGCGCTGCAACCAAATGCGAAGATGACCGCATTAGTGTGCAGGGGACGCAGACGGCTGTAGGTCAGCCAGGGGGTATCGAAGTTGAGGGCAGGCCAGATCAACTGGGCTGCGATCAGTACACCAACCGACATACCGACAATTCCCCAGACAATCGTCATGACGGTGAACTGGCGCACAACGGTGTAGTTGTACTCAGGGTGGTTTGTTGTATGGCTCATCGTTGTATTCCGCTTCCGATGCTGTTGTTTGTTTTTGCCCAGATGTTCAGGGCCATTTTCACCCCGTTTTTGCAAAATCCTCCCGTTAACATCTGTTAATAAAAGGAAAAGCAAAAGGTGGATAAATGAAAATTCATTGAGAATGATACTGAACTGGTCGGTAAAATAACAGTACAAACAGTGATATATTTGGCTCCAGCGGGTCTCGTGCCTGCCAGTTTTTGCCATGCGCCAGATCACGAAAATCACATTTTTAAAGTACCTTACAGGGTTGTTTTTTCATGAAAGAGAGACTCACTTCACGCAAAATCGCGCACTTGACCATGGTGCTTGCCATTTTGCTCTCCCTGATGGCCTATCGGACCTGGTTTTCGGGCCCCCAAAGCGAGAATTCGGGGGGCACAAATGATCAGATTTGTGATCTGTCCCACAGCCCCTGTCCGCTGCGAGTGGGCGATGCGACCCTGACGGCCAGCATCGACGGCCTGCCGATCCGCCCTGAACATGACTTTGTCTTGCGTCTTCAGGGTAGTCGCGTGCAGTCCATCGCGCCGAAGGTGGCCTGGCTGGAGGGAAAGGAGATGTTCATGGGCCGGATCCCCGTGCAGTTTGAGGCCGCCAGCGGCGGCTGGCAGGCCAGGGCACAGGTGGGCGCCTGCACCTCGGCGACCATGACCTGGCTGCTCAATCTGGAGTGGAACAGTGGTCAGCGCCAGCAGTTGGCGCTAAGCGTTTCCCGCTGAACGGGCGGCCGGTCATGACCCGGGAAGGGGGGGAAAGTGAAAATTGATTTGAATTTTTCAGGCAGGACGGTACCTTGCATCCATTATCAAGGAGTGAAGTTCATTTAATCATGATTGAAAAACAAGCATTTTATCGCACCCTCAACCAGCAGGCCCAGGCATTGCTCGAGGGCGAGCCTGACATGATCGCCACCCTGGCGAACCTCTCTGCGCTGCTTAACCAGGAGCTGACCGACATCAACTGGGTCGGCTTTTACCTGTTGCAGGGAGAGACCCTGGTGCTGGGGCCCTTCCAGGGCAAACCCGCCTGCGTGCGTATCCCGGTCGGGCGCGGGGTGTGCGGCACGGCGGTCGCCGAGGGCAAGACCCAGTTGGTGGACGACGTGCACCAGTTCGCGGGGCACATCGCCTGTGACGGTGCCAGCAACTCGGAAATCGTGATCCCGCTGCGCCGTGCCGGCCAGATCATCGGGGTACTGGATATCGATAGCCCGATTTTTAGCCGCTTTGATGAACAAGACCGGATCGGCCTTGAAGAAACGGTGCAAATTTTGGAAAGCATGCTCTAAGTCATTGCTAGATGGTTCGCAAAAGGTCCCAAGCTCTCTATAATGGGGCCTTTGTTGTGTTCGGGCATGCCCGTGCGTCTATATGAAAGCCAAGGTTATACATGGAAAACACTGAAAAGCTGAAGAACAGTAAAGAGATCGTCGCCTACCTGGTCGAGAAATTCCCGGCCTGCTTCATCGCAGAAGGAGAGGCCAAGCCGCTCAAGATTGGCATCTTCCAGGATCTGGCTGCGCGTCTTGCCGACGACGAGAGAGTCTCCAAGACCATGCTGCGCTCTGCTCTGCGTCAATACACCTCCAGCTGGCGTTACCTGCATGGCCTCAAGGCTGGCCAGGCCCGTGTCGATCTGGACGGCAACCCGGGTGAACTGCTGACCGAAGAGCACATCGAACATGCCAAGCAGGCGCTCAAGGAGAGCAAGGAGCGCGTCTTCGCCAGCCGTCGCACCAACACCAAGGAGAAGGAAGACAAGCCCAAGCAGCCGCGTCGCAACGCGCCGCGCAAGGCCGATGCTCCGCGCGCCGACAAGCCGAAGTCCGCGCCCAAGGCCGCCCCGGTGGCTGATGAAGCCCCGTTGGTCAAGGTGGATGCCGCTACCCTGAAAGTGGATCAGGGCGTGCGCGTCGTGCTGGGCAAGTCCCCGGTGCCCGCGACCATCAAGGAAGTGACCAAGGATGACGTACAGGTTCAATTGCAGACCGGCATGATGTTGCGGGTCAAGTTCGAGCATCTGGTTCTCTAAGGAGACGCATGTTGAAGCATGGCGTAATTCGTTTTTCCCTCGTAGCCTGTGGCCTGGCGCTCGCCGGGCTCGCGCAGGCCATCGAGCCGGTGCTCAAGGAGAGTGATTTGCCTGTGTTGGCTCAGGAGAGCCAACATGCTACGGCCAGCAAGCGAATTGCCAACCTGTTTACCCGCTCCCACTACAAACAGTTCAAGCTGGACGATGCCTTTTCCTCCGTGGTCTTTGACAAGTACCTGGAGAATCTGGACTACAGCCGCAACCTGTTTCTGGCCTCTGACATCAGCCGTTTTGAAAAGTACCGTACCGGTTTTGACACCGACCTCGAACGAGGGCGGCTGGCTCCGGCCTACGAGATGTTCAACCTGAGTCAGCAGCGACGTTACGAGCGGTTCGAATACGCCCTCAAGCTGCTCGACACCCCCTTCGACTTTACCCAGAAAGACAATTACGTCTTCGATCGGGAAGGGGCTCCCTGGCCCAAGGATGAAGCCGAGCTCAACGAGCTGTGGCGTCAGCGGGTCAAGTTCGATGCCCTGAGCCTCAAACTCAGCGGCAAGGAGTGGCCCGAGATCAAGGAGCTGCTTGGCAAGCGTTATAACAACGCTATCAAGCGGATGTCCCAGACCGAGAGCGAGGACGTGTTCCAGCTCTTCATGAACTCCTTCGCCCGTGCCATCGAGCCGCACACCAGCTATCTCTCGCCGCGCAGTGCCGATCGCTTCAACACCGAGATGAACCTCTCACTGGAAGGGATTGGCGCCGTGCTGCAGGCGGAGGATGACTTCACCGTCATCCGCTCCCTGGTGCCCGGCGGTCCGGCCGCCAAGTCCAACCACTTGAAGCCCGATGACAAGATCACCGGGGTGGGGCAGGACGACGGCAAGATCGTCGACGTGATCGGCTGGCGTCTGGACGACGTGGTCGAGCTCATCAAGGGCCCGAAAGGCAGCAAGGTGAAGCTGGAGATCCAGCGCGGCAAGGGCGCCAGCGCCAAGACCGAGCTGGTGGAGCTGACCCGTGACAAGGTGCGCCTGGAAGACAGGGCCGCCAAGTCCAAGGTGATCACCGCCGAAGGCAAGAAAATTGGCGTGCTCGAGATCCCGAGCTTCTACGTCAACCTGCACGACGACGTGATCAAGGAGCTCTCCAGCCTCAACAAGCAGAAGATCGACGGTCTCATCGTGGATCTGCGCGGCAACGGCGGCGGTGCCCTGACGGAAGCCTCCGCCCTGAGCGGCCTGTTCTTCGCGAGCGGTCCGGTCGTGCAGATCCGTGATCACATGGGTCGCATCACCGTCAACGGTGACGACGACGGCAACGTCTATTACGGCGGCCCCATGTCGGTGATGATCGACCGCTACAGCGCGTCGGCCTCCGAGATCTTCGCTGCCGCCATGCAGGATTACGGCCGCGCCCTGATCCTCGGCGAGAACTCGTTCGGCAAGGGCACGGTGCAGCAGCATCGCAGCCTGGCCAAGGTATACGACTTCTACGAGCAGCCGCTGGGCCACGTCCAGTACACCATCGCCAAGTTCTACCGCATCGATGGCGGCAGCACCCAGAACAAGGGAGTGGCGCCTGACATCGCCTTCCCGACGGCGGTGGCGCCGGACGAGACGGGGGAGAGCCGCGAGTTCAACGCCCTGCCCTGGGACAAGATCGCCTCGGCAAGCTACGACAAGCTGGGTGATTTCTCCGGCATGCTGCCCAGGTTGAAGTCGGCACACGAGGCGCGGATCACCAAGGATCCGGAATTCGCCTACGTGCTGCAGGACATCAAGGAGTATCAGGCGGAGAAGGACAAGAAGTCGGTCTCCCTGAACGAAGCCGAGCGGCTGGCCGAACAGGCCAAGCAGGACGAGAAGGCGCTGGCGCGAGCCAACGAACGTCTGACCCGTCTTGGCAAGCCTGCGGTGAAGAGCCTGGATGAACTGCCCGCCGATTTCGAGGCGCCCGACGAGTATCAGGTCGAAGCGGCCAACATCACGGCGGATCTGGCCAGTCTCAGCAAGAAGAGCTGATCATGGCCACGCCATGCTGATTGACAAGGGCGACTCAGGTCGCCCTTTCTTTTGCCTGAATGCAAACTATTTGACCCTGTCCGAGCCTTGTGACAGCCTCTGACACGTCAATAACAAAGCGTGGAAGCACACAATAATGACCGATCTCTCCCAGGCCATGACGGCCAAGTATCGCCAGGACTACCGGGCTCCCTTCTACTGGTGCGACAGCATCGACCTCGATTTCCAGTTGCAGGAGCCCCTGACCCGGGTCACCGCCATCTCGCGGCTGCGCCGCAACGGCGCTCACAACGAGCCCCTGGTGCTGGACGGCGAGGGGCTTGACCTCGTCAGCATCAGCCTGGATGGCGTTCCTTTCAGCCAGTACGAGCAGGGGGAGGGCAGCCTGACCCTGTTCAACCTGCCCGCCGAGTGCGTGCTGACCATAGTCACCGACATCAACCCTGCCGCCAACACTGCGCTGGAAGGGCTTTACAAGTCCGGCGAAGCCTACTGCACCCAGTGTGAGGCGGAGGGCTTTCGTCGCATCACCTATTACATGGACAGGCCGGATATCCTGGCCCGTTACAGCACCCGCATCAGCGCCGACAAGGCCAGGTTCCCCTATCTGCTCTCCAACGGCAACAAGGTGGCGAGCGGTGATCTGGACGGTGGCCGCCACTTCGTGCAGTGGCAGGATCCCTTCCCCAAGCCGAGCTATCTCTTCGCCCTGGTGGCGGGGGATTTCGACGTGGAGCGCAACCACTTCGTCACCAAAAGCGGCCGCCAGGTGGCCCTCGAGATCTTCGTGGACAAGGGCAACCTGGACAGAGCCGGCTTTGCCATGGAGAGCCTCATCAATTCCATGCGCTGGGACGAGCAGCGCTTCGGCCTCGAGTACGACCTCGACATCTACATGATCGTGGCGGTGGACTTCTTCAACATGGGCGCCATGGAGAACAAGGGGCTCAACATCTTCAACTCCAAGTTCGTGCTGGCCAACCCGGCCACCGCCACCGACGGCGATTACCACGGCATCGAGCGGGTGATCGGTCACGAATACTTCCACAACTGGACCGGCAACCGCGTCACCTGCCGTGACTGGTTCCAGTTAAGCCTCAAAGAGGGGCTGACGGTGTTCCGGGATCAGGAGTTCTCCTCCGATCTGGGGTCCCGCGGGGTCAACCGCATCAACAACGTGCGCACCGTGCGCGGCCCGCAGTTTGCCGAAGACGCCGGCCCCATGGCGCACCCCATCCGCCCGGATGTGGTGATCGAGATGAACAACTTCTACACCCTGACCGTCTACGAAAAGGGTTCTGAAGTGATCCGCATGATGCACACCCTGCTGGGCGAAGACGCCTTCCAGGCGGGCATGCGCCTCTACTTCGAGCGCCATGACGGCTCGGCAGCCACCTGTGACGACTTCGTGCAGGCGATGGAGGATGCCTCCGGCGTGGATCTCGGCCGCTTCCGCCGCTGGTACAGCCAGTCCGGCACCCCCGAGCTCACCGTGACCGACGAGTACGACGCCGCAAGCGGCGTCTATCGCCTGCACGTGAGCCAGCACACCCCGCCGACCCAGGATCAGCCGCAAAAACTGCCGCTGCACATTCCCCTCGACATCGAGCTCTATGATGAGCAAGGTGCCGTCATCGCCCTGCAGTACCAGGGCAAGGCCATCGGCAACGTCCTCAACGTGCTGGAAGCACAGCAGACGTTCGAATTCGATCAAGTGCCGGTCAAGCCGGTGCCCTCCCTGCTGCGGGACTTCTCCGCGCCGGTGAAGCTGCATTTTGACTACAGCGACGAGGCGCTCGCATTCCTGATGCGCCATGCCCGTAACGAGTTTGCCCGCTGGGATGCCGCCCAGATGCTGATCAACAAGGCGGTGATCGACGGCGTGGCCCGGGTGCAGCAAGGGCAGGAGGTCGCGCTCTCCCAAACCTTGCTGGCGGCCTTTGAGGGCATCCTGGCTGACGCAACCCTGGATCCCGCCCTCAAGGCAGAGATCCTGGCGCTGCCGGGAGAGGCGACCCTGGCCGAGCTGTTCGACGTGGCCGACATTGACGCCATCCATCGGGTGCGCGGCGACATCCAGCGTGCGCTGGCCCAAGGCTTCGGTACTGCGCTGCTGACCTGTTACGAGTGCCTGCGCCTGCCGGCATACCGGGTGGTGCATGAGGACATGGCCAAGCGCGCCCTCAAGGGCGTGGTGCTCGGCTACCTGGCGGCCCTGGATCCGGTGCAGGCCGACGCCCTGGTGCGGGAGCAGTACAGCAGCGCAGACAACATGACCGACACCCTGGCCGCCTTGCAGGTCGCCAACGGCCACCTGCTGGCGTGCCGTGCCGAGCTCCTTGCCGACTTCGAGGGCAAGTGGGCGCACGATGGTCTGGTGCTGGACAACTGGCTGCGTCTGGTGGGCAGCAAACCCGCCGCCGACGTGCTGGCTGAGGTGAAGCAGGCGATGGCGCACCCCACCTTCAGCATCCGCAACCCGAACCGGCTGCGGGCGCTGGTGGGCAGCTTCGCCATGAGCAACCAGGTGCAGTTCCACGCCGTGGATGGCAGCGGCTACCGCTTCCTGACCGATCTCCTGATCGAGCTCAACGAGGTCAATCCCCAGGTGGCGTCCCGCCTAATCACCCCGCTCATCCAGTTCAAGCGGCTCGATGAGGGGCGCAAGGCGCTGGTCCGCGCCGAGCTGACCCGCCTGGCGAATCTGGACGGGCTGGCACGGGATCTGTTCGAGAAGGTGAGCAAGGCGCTGGCCCAGTAAGCGTCCTGATGGCGGGCAGGGGGGTCAGGCTCTCCTGCCCGTTTTTACATGGAATACAGAGAGGGGAGAAGCAATGAGGCAATACACTTTTCGGCTGGCCCTCGGCCGGGACGAGATCATGCTGATGTATCAGGGGCATGTCAGGCGGCTGGTGGTGCGCACCGAGCAGGGACTGACCCTGGAGCTGGGGCTGGAGAAGATCCGTGGCTTCGTGTCACAGGACGGGGTTTCTGGCTACTTTCGGCTGACAACCCAGGACGATCATCGCTTCATTTCCCTGGAACGCATAAATTAACAAAACTTGAACATTTTTCCGGGTAATTATCTGCTTAAAGTCACTATCTATCCGGCAAATCTCGCATCATCCAGTGTGATTTTCTGATTTTTGCCAACTTGGCAAAATATATCACAACCCAAGCCGTGATCTGCCCCTTGTTTTTAACATCCCGTTATCACCTTTGCTCGCCTTCCTTGATCCAAGACATTACACTCGCTGCAACTCTGTACCGGTGGGCATCCAGGGTGGATGTCGCCGTGTCTGTGATGTCGTCCGATAAGGAAACTAGCAATGGCATTGAAAGACGCCCCTACCTCAGTTCTGCTCGAAAACGTTCTCAGCCTGATCCATCAGAAATTGCCCAGAAACAGTGCCTCCCTGGTCGAATGCTTCGTCGCCAAGTTCTACGGCAACATGGCCAGCACCGACCTGCACGATCGCAATGACAGCGATCTTTACGGGGCGGCGCTCAGCCTGTGGAATGCCCTCAATCAGCGTACCGACACCGACCCTTACATCCGGGTGTACAACCCCGAGCTGACCCGTCACGGCTGGCAGTCTCCCCATACCATCGTCGAGATCATCCTGCAGGATTCCCCCTTCCTGGTGGACTCCATCCGCATGGCCCTCAAGCGTCGCGGCATCACGGCGCACATGATGCTGCACCAGCCGCTGCACCTGATCCGCAGCGAAGGGGGCAAGATCAGCGCCATCCTGGATCTGGACAACACGGCGTCCCAAACCTCGGTAGAGACCGCCTTCCTCATCGAGATCGACCACCTGACCACTGAAGAGGAGATGGAGGCCCTGACCGCCGAGCTGAACTCGGTGGCGCGGGAAGTAGCCCTGGCGGTCGGGGACTGGCAGCCCATGCTGGCGCGCCTGAACGAGATCATCGACGAGCTGCCCAAACGCAAGCACCCGGTCAGCAAGGCCGAGGTGGACTCCTGCGTCGCCTTCCTGAAATGGGTCGCCGCTCACAACTTCACCCTGATGGGCTATCGCCGCTATGACGTCAAGGCGGTGGAGGGGGATCACGAGATCCTGCCCCAGCCTGACTCCAGCCTGGGTCTGATGAAGAACTCCATGAAGGACGAGGGGCAGCGCCTGGGCACCATGCCAGCCAGCGCCCGCCACGCCGCCCTGAGTTCCGACCTGCTGATCCTCACCAAGTCCAACAGCAAGTCCCGGGTGCACCGCCCGGCCTATGTGGATTACATCGGCATCAAGCGCTTCGACGAGCACGGCAAGGTGGTGGGGGAAGATCGCTTCATCGGTCTGTATGCCTCCTCCATCTACAACACCAGCGCGACCCAGATCCCCCTCATCAGCCACCGCCTCGAGCGCATCATGGCCGCCTCCGGTCATGAGAAGGGCTCTCACGCCTACAAGGCGCTGCTGAACGTGCTGGAAACCTACCCGCGCGACGAGCTGATCCAGGCCCGTGAAGAGGAGCTGCTGGCCACCGGCCTCGGCGTGCTGGAGATGCAGGAGCGCGACATGCTGCGCCTGTTCGTGCGCCGCGACGTTTACGGCCGCTTCTTCTCCTGCATGGTCTATGTCACCAAGGAGCGCTACAACACGGCGCTGCGCATCAAGACCCAGCAGATCCTGCAAAAATATTTCGGCAGCAGCGAAGAGGTGGAGTTCAACGTCTACTTCACCGAGGGCGTGCTGGCACGGACCCACTACATAGTGCGGGTCAACAACAACAACGTGGATGTGGATGTGAACGAAGTACAGAACAACCTGATCGAAGCGGCCCGCAGCTGGGATGACCGTCTGGATTCCGTGCTGCTCTCCCATTATGGCGAGGCCCGCGGCAACGAACTGCGCCGTCGCTTCAGCACCGCCTTCCCCCGTGCCTACAAGGAAGACGTGCTGCCGGGCTCCGCCGTGGCGGACATCATGGCCCTCGATGGCCTGAGTGAAGCCGAGCCCCTGGGCATGCTGTTCTACCGCGCCCAGGAGGAGGAGAACGATCGCCGGGTGCGCCTCAAGCTGTTCCACCGCACCGAGCCCATCCACCTCTCCGACGTCCTGCCCATGCTGGAAAACATGGGGCTGCGCGTCATCGGCGAGACCCCGTATCAGGTGCGTACCCCGACCGGCGAGGTGTTCTGGATCCTCGACTTCTCCATGCTGCTGCGCGGCGAACAGCCGTTCGATCTGGAGCAGAGCCAGCAGCGCTTCCAGGAGGCCTTCGCCGCCATCTGGAACAAGACCCTGGAAGATGACGGCTTCAACCGCCTGGTGCTGGGGGCCGGCCTCAGCGGCCGCCAGGTCTCTGTGCTGCGTGCCTATGCCAAATACATGCGCCAGACCGGCGTCTCCTTCAGCCAGTCCTATATCGAAGAGACCCTGACCCGCTACCCGGATATCGCCCAGCTGCTGTTCACCCTGTTCGAGCAGCGCCTGGATCCGGCGAGCAAGCAGGACGCCAAGGTACAGGCCAAGCTGCACGAGCAGCTCGCCGCCAAGCTCGATCAGGTTGCCAACCTGGACGACGATCGCATCATCCGCCGCTATGTGGAGATGATCGACGCGACCCTGCGCACCAACTACTACCAGCCGGACGGTGCGGGCAACATCAAGCCCTACATCTCCTTCAAGCTGGCACCCTCCAGCATCACCGACATGCCGCTGCCGCTGCCGAAGTTCGAGATCTTCGTCTACTCGCCGCGGGTGGAAGGGGTGCACCTGCGCTGGGGCAAGGTGGCCCGTGGCGGGCTGCGCTGGTCCGATCGCAAGGAAGACTTCCGCACCGAGGTGCTGGGTCTGGTGAAGGCGCAGCAAGTGAAGAACACCGTCATCGTGCCGGTTGGCGCCAAGGGCGGCTTCTACTGCAAGCAGATGCCGGCGGGCGCGTCCCGTGCCGTCATCCAGGAGGAGGGCAAGGCCTGCTACCGCCTGTTCATCCGCGGTCTGCTGGACGTCACCGACAACATCATCAAGGGTGAGGTGATCCCGCCGAAATCCGTGGTACGCCACGACGAGGATGACTACTACCTGGTGGTGGCGGCTGACAAGGGCACCGCGACCTTCTCCGACATCGCCAACGAAATCAGCCTGGAATATGGCCACTGGCTCGGCGATGCCTTCGCCTCCGGCGGCTCGGTCGGCTATGACCACAAGAAGATGGGCATCACCGCCCGCGGTGCCTGGGAGTCGGTCAAGCGCCACTTCCGCGAAATCGGCGTCAACTGCCAGACCACGGACTTCACCTGCGTGGGCATAGGCGACATGGCCGGCGACGTGTTCGGCAACGGCATGCTGCTCTCCGAGCACATCCAGCTGGTGGGCGCCTTCAACCACATGCACATCTTCGTCGACCCGACCCCGAATGCGGCCAGGAGCTTCGTCGAACGCCAGCGCCTGTTCGAACTGCCGGGCTCCAGCTGGGATGACTACAACCGTGAGCTCATCTCCAAGGGGGGCGGCATCTTCCTGCGCTCGGCCAAGTCCATCAAGCTGAGCCCCGAGATGCAGACCCTGCTCGGCACCGACAAGGCCAGCATGGCACCGAACGAGCTGATCAAGGCCCTGCTCTGCCTGAACGTGGACTTGCTCTGGAACGGCGGCATCGGCACCTATGTGAAGAGTGCCCGCGAGAGCGACGCCGACGTCGGGGATCGCAGCAACGACGTGCTGCGGGTCAACGGTCGTGACCTCCGTGCCCGCATCGTGGGCGAGGGTGGCAACCTGGGCTTCACCCAGCTCGGCCGGGTGGAGTATGCGAGCCAGGGCGGTCGCATCAACACCGACTTCACCGACAACGTGGGCGGCGTGGACTGCTCCGACAACGAGGTGAACATCAAGATCCTGCTGAACCAGCTGGTGGCCGCCGGGGATCTGACCCTCAAGCAGCGCAACCAGATGCTCTACGAGATGACGGATGCGGTGGCGCAGGTGGTCATCACCAACGCCTATCGCCAGTCCCAGTCCATCTCGGTCACGGCGTTCCGTGGCGACGAGCAGCTCAAGGAGCAGCAGCGCTTCATCCAGGGGCTGGAGCGGGAAGGCAAGCTGGACCGCGGTCTCGAGTTCCTCCCCTCCGACGAGGAGCTCTCCGAGCGGATGGCGGCGGGGCAGGGGCTGACCCGACCCGAGCTGGCGGTGCTGGTGGCCTACGGCAAGATGGTGCTCAAAGAGCAGCTCAACTGCCCGGAAGTGACCGACGAGCCCTTCCTCGCCAACATGCTGGTCACCAGCTTCCCGACCCAGCTGCAGCAGCAGTTCGGCGCGGCCCTTGCCCAGCATCCGCTGCGCGGCGAGATCATCGCGACCCGGGTGGCCAACATGCTGGTCAACGACATGGGGCTCAACTTCGCCAGCCGGATGAAGGACGAGACCGGTGCCTCGGTGGCGGAAGTGGCCTGCTGCTTCGCCATGGCCCGGGAAGTGTTCGGCCTCAATACCCTGTGGCGTGACATCGAAGGGTGTGACAACCAGGTGGATGCCAACACCCAGCTCGAGCTGATGTTCTACAGCCGCCGCATCGTGCGCCGCGCCACCCGCTGGTTCCTGCGCGCTCGCAACCGCAGCTGGAGCATCGGCGAGAACATCGCCTTCTTCCGCCCGGCCTTCGAGACCCTGGCCGAGCATCTCTACGAGGTGATGGACGAGAGCGAAGTGGCCGAGCACCAGCAGGCGGTCGCCGCCCTGGTGGCCAGAGCGGTTCCCGAGCATATCGCCCGTCAGGTGGCCCACATGAGCAGCCTCTTCTCCTGCCTGGATCTGGCGCAGATCGCCGCGGAGCACAAGACTGACATCCTGCGCGCCGCCAACGTCTACTACCGTCTCGGTGCCAAGCTGGATCTGCACTGGTTCCTCGAGCAGATCAACCATCAGCCGGTGGGCAACCACTGGCAGGCGATGGCGCGCTCCTCCTTCCGCGAGGATCTGGACTGGCAACAACGCAGCCTCACTTCCGTGGTACTGGAAGGGTGCAAAGAGCAGGGAGAATGCGCTACCATACTGGCCGACTGGATTTCGGAGCATGAGCAGCTCTTGTCCCGTTGGACCCACATGTTGGCCGACTTCAAGACTACCAGCACCCACGAGTTCGCCAAGTTCTCGGTGGCCTTGCGAGAGTTGAACCTGCTCCAGTTGAATTGCCGAACCTCGGCATAACCCCAAAAGCCCCGGCCAGTTGCCGGGGCTTTTTTTAAGGAGCAAGCATGCTGTACCCACTCGCCAGGCATTTCCTGTTCAAACTCAATCCGGAACAGGCTCACGATCTCTCCATCAAATATTTGCCCCGCCTTCTCGGTACCCCGCTTGATTGTTTCTTCCGCAACACCCTGCCAAAACGCCCCGTCACCGTCATGGGGCTTAATTTTGCCAATCCGGTGGGGCTGGCCGCAGGATTGGATAAAGACGGGGAGTGTATCGATGCCTTCGGGGCCATGGGGTTTGGCTTTATTGAAGTCGGTACCGTGACCCCCAAGCCCCAGAGTGGCAATGACAAGCCGCGGCTGTTCCGGGTTATTCCGGCCGAGGGGATCATCAACCGGATGGGGTTCAACAATAAGGGGGTCGATCATCTGGTGGCCAGGGTCAAGGAGGCCAAATATCAGGGGGTCATCGGCATCAATATCGGCAAGAACAAGGATACCCCCATCGAACAGGGCAAGGACGATTATCTGATCTGCATGGACAAGGTGTATGAGCACGCCGGTTATATTGCCGTCAATATTTCCTCACCCAACACCCCTGGGCTGCGTCAATTGCAATACGGCGACGCACTGGACGAATTGCTGGCCGCACTGAAGCAGCGCCAACAGGAGCTGGCAGCAAAATATAAGAAGTATGTGCCGCTCGCCGTTAAAATTGCCCCGGATCTCTCCCTGGAGGAAATTAACCAGGTCGCGACATCCCTGGTCAAGAATGGTATCGATGGGGTCATCGCCACCAATACCACCCTCGAGCGCGACATGATTTACGACATGCCCCATGCCGGGGAAGCGGGTGGCCTGAGCGGTCGTCCTCTGCAGCACAAGAGCACCGAGGTGATCCGCCAGCTGGCCAAGGCACTCGATGGCGCGCTGCCCATCATCGGTGTGGGCGGTATCGACAGCGCCATGGCCGCCCGGGAGAAACTGGCGGCGGGTGCCAGCCTTGTCCAGATTTACAGTGGCTTTATTTATAAGGGCCCGAGTCTGGTGAAAGAGATCGTTACCCATATTTAAAAAGTAATCGACTGCCCTTATTTAAAGTTGCTCAATTTCTCGACATGGAATAAAGTCGAGTAACCGCTTAGATAAGGGCATCTCCATGTGTATCCAACCCAATGACAATTGGCAGTGGCATTATGACGCTCAGGATGATCGTCTGATGCTGGATTTATCCGATCGCATGATATTTGCCACCGAATATAAAGGTCGGCAGCTTGTTCCCTGTTCCTTCACCACCCAGCCTTTTTGCGTGGATGATGCGGCCCTCTATTATCAGCTGATGGACAAGGCATCCGAACTCGACTGGAGTACGCCCCATCAGGTGCAGCTGGTGCTTAATGCCATCGCCGTCAGCCGCTTTTATAAACCCCTGATGCCGCAGAGCTGGTTCTTTCATGAGCAGTCGACCCACTTTATGCCGGAAATGGGATCCTTGGTGTGGATGGATACGCCCCATGGTCGGGGAGAATTCATGATCATCGAAGCCGGGGATCAGGCCAGCGTCTGCCTGAACCTGACCGATGAACTGGTGCTGACCACCAGCAAGATCCTGCCACGGTTCGCCGTGATCAAGGTGATGAATAACCGGATGCAAGCCAGAGTGCGGGCACAGACACAATATCGGGAAGTTGGCTGACGACGGGCTCGTTATATGACGATGAATAGTCCCGTTATATAGGTCTGATATTTGGGCGCTGCGCCGCTGTCTTATTCAATTATTTCTCCTTTCTTCTTCGTCAGGTCGTCATGACCGTTTTCTGTCCGACCCGGGCAAGATTTTCAAATTCTTTACGAATGCCATGGTAGACAGATGCCAGTCAGGGGAGGGATCCTCTTGCCGGATCCTGCCGCCCGCAAGGGGGAAGGGAGAGTTTGCCGTGTCCTTCCCGTGAATATTCGTGTGATGCCCAAGGTTCGGGTGCCGAGTGCGGGCCGATAAGGTATAATGCGGCACTATTTTTATGGCATCCCCGTGAGCGTGATGAAAGAATTTTTTGCAACCTGCCCCAAGGGGCTGGAAAACCTGCTGGCCGTCGAGCTGACCAACCTGGGCGCTGAGCAAGTCCGTGAGACCGTGGCTGGCGTCCACTTCAAGGGCGAGCTCGCCGTCGGCTACAAGGCCTGTCTGTGGAGCCGTTTTGCCTCCCGCATCGTGCTGGTGCTCTCCGAATTCCAGATGAACGACGATCTGGACCTCTATCTGGGGGCCCACACCATTCCCTGGGAGGAGCACTTCTCCGGCACCGCCACCATCGCCGTGGACTTTACCGGTACCAACGCGGCCATTCGCAATACCCAGTACGGGGCGCTCAAGATCAAGGATGCCATCGTCGATCGCTTCACCAAACGCGGACATGTGCGCCCGGACGTGGACAAGAAATCCCCGGACATTCGCATCATGGCGCATCTGGGCAAGGGCAAGGCCAACATCACCCTGGACCTGTCCGGCCCTGCGCTGCACCAGCGTTTCTACCGCCAGGGCACCGGTGAGGCACCGCTCAAAGAGAACCTGGCCGCGGCCATGATCGCCCGTAGCGGCTGGGCAGGCGAGCCCATGATGGACCCCATGTGCGGTTCCGGTACCCTGCTGATTGAAGCGGCCTTCATTGCAGCCGACATGGCGCCGGCCCTGCGCCGGGAGCGCTTCGGTTTCGATCGCTGGCTGCAACATGACAGCGGACTGTGGCAGAGCCTGATGATGGAGGCGCAAGTGCGTGCCAAACGCGGCATGCAGCGCTGTGAGGTGAAGCTGTTCGGCTGTGATGCCGACGCCCGCGTGCTGCTCAAAGCCCGTGACAACGCCAAAGCCGCCGGCGTGGCTCACCTCATCACCTTCAAGCAGGCCGATGCGACCGCCCTGGAAAACCCGCTGCCCATGGCGGCGGAAGGGGAGGCCCGTCAGGTCGGCATGCTCATCTCCAACCCGCCCTATGGTGAACGTCTCGGTGAGTTCCCGGCGTTGCTGGAGGTGCACCAGGCCCTTGGCGATGCTCTGCGTCGCAGCTTCCAGGGGTGGAAGGTCACCATCCTCTCCGCCTCGCCGGAGCTCTTGAGCTGCCTGCGCCTGCGCGCCGACAAGCAGTATCGTCTGTTCAACGGGGCACTGGAATGCCAGCTGCGCAACTACCAGATCGCGCTGGACTCTGTCGCCTCCCAGAAAGAGGTGGCCCAGGATTTTGCCAACCGGCTGCGCAAGAATCTGAAGGCCCTCGAGAAGTGGGCGAAGAAAGAGAACCTCGACTGCTACCGTCTCTATGACGCGGATCTGCCGGAATACAACGCCGCCATCGACCGCTATCAGGACTATCTGGTGGTGCAGGAGTACGCGGCGCCCAAGGATATCCCCGCCCAGAAGACCCGTCAGCGCCTGCTCGACATGGTCCAGGCCGCCATCAAGGTGACCGGCATGGACGGCGAGAAGGTGATCCTGAAGGTGCGCGAGCGTCAGGAAGGCAAGCAGCAGTATCAGAAGCTCTCCGAAGAGCAGCACCGGATGGAAGTGCAGGAGTACGGCGCCCGTCTGTGGGTCAACCTCTACGACTATCTGGATACTGGTCTGTTCCTCGACCACCGTCAGACCCGTCGCATGCTGGGGGAGATGGCCCGTGGCAAGCGCTTCCTGAACCTCTTCGCCTACACCGGCAGTGCCACCGTGCACGCGGGGCTCGGCGGTGCCAGCGAGACCACCACGGTGGACATGTCGCGCACCTACCTGACCTGGGCGCAGGACAACATGCGTTTGAACTCGCTGGTGGGCCGCGAGCACAAGTTCGTGCAGGCCGACTGCCTGAAGTGGCTCTCCGAGGCGGACGAGCAGTACGACCTCATCTTCATCGATCCGCCCACCTTCTCCAACTCCAAGCGGATGGACGAGAGCTTCGACGTGCAGCGGGATCACCTGCTGCTGATGCAGCACCTCAAGCGCTTGCTGGCTGCTGGTGGCACCCTGGTGTTCTCCAACAACAAGCGCCACTTCAAGATGGATCTGGCCGGTCTAGAGGCCATCGGCCTCAAGGCACAGAACATCACCGGCAAGACCCGGCCGAAGGATTTCGAGCGCAATCAGCACATCCACAACTGCTGGATCATCACCCACGCCGAGGCGCAAGGCTGATGCTGACCCTGTTTCACACCGACGGCTGCCACCTGTGCGAGCAGGCCTGGACTCTGGTGGAACAGGCCGGGCTGGCCGGGGAGACCCGCCGCTGCGACATCCTGGAGGATGATGCCTGGCTCGAGGCCTACCGGGTGCGGATCCCGGTGCTCTGCGATGACGCCGGGCGTGAGCTGGGCTGGCCCTTTACCCTGGCTGAGCTCAGGACCTGGCTGCGCGGCCAGGGGTGATACCGATTTGACGATGAAACGGGGGGAGATCCAGTCTGCCGCCCGTTTTTTCATAAGCAACAAGGAACAAACATGGCTCTTTTGACATTGCACGGCGCCTCCCTGTCGTTCAGTGACTTCCCGCTGCTCGACCAGGCCGAACTCACCATAGAGCGGGGCGAGCGCCTCTGTCTGGTGGGGCGCAACGGGGCGGGCAAGTCCACCCTGATGAAGGTGATCGCCGGCGAACTGCCGCTGGATGATGGCCGTCTGGTGCTGCAGCAGGACTTGAAAGTGACCCGTCTCGAGCAGGATCCCCCTGCCTCGAGCGAACTCACCGTGTTCGACTATGCCGCCGAAGGCCTGGCCGGGGTGGGGGAGCTGCTCAAGCAGTATCACCACGTCTCCATGGCGCTGGCGACCGACCCCTCCGATGCCAACATCCGCACTATGAGCCAGTTGCAGGAGCAGCTCGACTACCAGAATGGCTGGCAGTACGAGACCCGCATCAACCAGGTGTTGACCTTGCTCGATCTCGACCCCGACGTGACCCTCGACAGCCTTTCCGGCGGCTGGCTGCGCAAGGTGGCCCTGGCCCGCGCCCTGGCGTGCGACCCGGATCTGCTGCTGCTGGACGAGCCGACCAACCACCTGGACATCGACGCCATCAACTGGCTGGAAGAGTTCCTGAAGGATTTCCGTGGCGCCATCGTCTTCATTTCCCACGACCGGGAGTTCATCCACAAGCTGGCGACCAGGATCATCGATCTCGATCGCGGCGTGATCACCTCCTGGCCCGGTAACTACGACGAGTACCTGCAAGGCAAGGAGGAGTGGCTGCGGGTCGAGGAGCTGAAAAACGCCGAGTTCGACCGCAAGCTGGCCCAGGAAGAGGTGTGGGTGCGCCAGGGGATCAAGGCACGCCGTACCCGCAACGAAGGGCGGGTGCGCGCCCTCAAGGCGATGCGCATGGAGCGTACCCAGCGTCGGGAGCTGCAGGGCAAGGCCAAGCTGCAGCTGGACGAGGCAAGCCGCTCCGGCAAGCTGGTGTTCGAGACCGAGGGGCTGGGCCTGGACTTCGGGGATCGCACCCTGTTCCAGGGGCTGGACTTGCAGGTGCTGCGCGGGGACAAGATTGCTCTGGTCGGCCCGAACGGGTGCGGCAAGTCGACCCTGATCAAGCTGCTGCTGGGTCAGCTCGAGGCGAGCCGCGGGTCGGTGCGTCAGGGCACCAACCTGGAGGTGGCCTACTTCGATCAGTACCGCGAGCAGCTCGATCCCGAGAAGACGGTGGTGGACAACGTGGGGGAGGGCAAGCAAGAGGTGATGGTGCGCGGTCGCTCCCGACACATCCTCGGCTACCTGCAGGACTTCCTGTTCGAGCCCAAGCGGGCGCGTACCCCGGTCAAGGCCTTGTCAGGGGGCGAGAAAAACCGTCTACTCTTGGCCAAACTCTTCCTCAAACCCAGTAACTTGTTGATTCTGGATGAACCAACCAACGACCTGGATGTCGAAACGCTGGAACTGCTGGAGGAGCTGCTGACCGATTATCCGGGCACCCTGCTGCTGGTCAGCCACGATCGCCGTTTCATCGACAATACCGTGACCGGTTGCTGGCTGTTTGAAGGGGATGGGCGGATCAGCGATTATGTCGGGGGCTATGCCGACATGATGGCCACCCGCGCCCAGCAGGCTTCCTTGCTGGCAGCCAAGGCGGCACCGGCCAAGGTGGCAGAGCCTGTCGTGCAGGCGGCGGAGCCGGCGAAAAAAACACGAAAACTCTCTTACAAGTTGCAACTGGAACTGGATAATCTGCCAGCACGGCTGGAGCAGCTGGAAGCGGAACTCGATGCCTTGCAGGGGGAGATCAACCATCCCGGTTTCTTCTCCCTGCCGGCGGAGCAGACCCAGTCCAAACTGGATGCATTGAATGCGGCAGAGGCCGCATTGGAACACGCCTTCTCCCGTTGGGAGGAGTTGGAAGCGTTGAAACATCAAGACTAAGGAAGTAGATGAAAAAGCAATTATCCATGCTGGCCATCCTGGTCGGCGCCAGCCTCAATGCGCAGGCGGCACAGAGCTCCTTTTTCACCATCGTTGACGACGAAGTCAAAGGCTATGCCAGCGTGATCAGCGCCGATGGCAGCGGCCTCATAGGGATCAATACCAAGAACCAGCAGGCCGAGTACTTCTCGACCGTGCATTTTGCCGACTTCCTGGTCGATCGGTTCCGCTTCGAGCAGGGCTGTTTCCTCTCAAGCTCCGTCTGCGACTCCTTCTGGGATGATAATGCCGGTTTTGCCTACCAATGGCGCCGTGATTTCCTCGATAATGTCGACCAGCGCAGCAACGTCGGCTATGTGGTGGGCTCCGAGGCCGACGGCCTAGTCACCGCGCTGGGTGAGACAACGGCAGATCGGGTGGGTTACAAGATGGATGGCAAGCTGCGCACCGCCTTTGCCATCGTCAATGACGGCAATGCGGTCGATCTGAAAGATGCGGCCAGCACCCATAGCCTGAGCATTCCGACCGCCATCAAGAAGCTCGACAACGGTCAGTATCTGGTGACCGGGGCCGCCGCAAGCGACAAGTATCGCCACAAGGTCGGGGGCGACTTCTACAAGTGGTGCTTCGAGGGGAACGACAGCGAGTACGGTGATTCCCGTTACTGCCCCGGGGTCGATACCCAGGCCAGCTTCTGGTTGCTTAATAGTTCTGGCGCACTTAACACGCTGATCCAGGCCGGCGACTATGCCCATCAGCGTGATGAGGTGTTGCAGACGGCTTCCGCGCTCGGCGCTGCCGAGTACAACGGCACCCTGTATGGCGTGGGTTACAGCTCTAGCGGCGAAGTAGGGTCTGGGGATCTGGATGGCCGCAACATTGCCAGCTACTGGACTCTGGATCTGAGTGCCGGCACCGTAGGGGCTACCAAGATCATTCCGCTGCCAGAAGGGGAGCCAGGCAAGGACGACGCCAAGCTGCAACACAGCTGGGCGGTGGCCGTCAACGACAATGGCTATGTCATCGGCAACCAGCGCTATCGCCTCAACAAGGGCCAGAACCGCCCGGTGGAGATGTTCCTCTTCAACCTGAACACCCCGACTACCTCGGCCGTGGTGCCCCTGCAGGACAATCCGCTCTCCGGCTCCGGCTCCGAGGCGGCGGCCATCAACGATCACAACATGGTGGTTGGCTGGCGCGATTCCCGTCATCAGACCCAGCCCGTGGTCAATGGCACCAACCGCATGCAGGAGGCCTTCCTGCTCAACGCTGCTGCCCCGGCCAACAGCTGGTACCTCAACGATTTGATCTGTGGTACGGATGATGCTGGTAACAAGCAGTGCGCCCAGAATGGCTACTACTACCACATCGCCTACGCCAGCGGCATCAGCAGCGATGGTACTATTGCGGCAACTGCCTATCGCTACAACAGCGAGAGCGAACTGAACAACCGCAGCAATGCCACCGTGGTGGCCGTCAAGCTGAAGCCCGCTGTCGCGGACTACCAGGGCAATACACCGGCCAGCTATGTGGTCAGCAATGCCCCGATCAACAACCAGACCGGTCAGGATGGTGACGGTGGTGGCGGTGGCAGCCTGTTCTGGCTGACGCTGCTGGCGTTGCCCTTCGCCTGGCTGCGCCGCCACCAGCGATAAAAATACGTGTCATGAAAAATTAATGCGGTTCAGTATCTTGTGTCACAACGCCTGAATAGCATGGAATTTTTTGTTTGACCCTGCCTCCCCCCTGGGGTAAAGATGAAAGCGACCGGTGAAAAACTGGTCGCTTTTTTTGTTCCACGAAGAGGGTCGTAGATGATGAAGAGACAGAAACGGGACCGTCTGGAGAGAGCTCGCGCTCGTGGTTATCAGGCTGGCGTAGTCGGCAAACAGAAAGAAGCGTGTCCGTATCAATGCCTGGATGCCAGAGGGCACTGGCTTGGTGGTTGGCGCGACGCCATGGAAGGGCGAGGCTCAGGCCTCTTCATGAAGTAACCTGCTTCATCACTCATTGCAAAAAGGAAAGGGGCCATGACGGCCCCTTTACGTTATCCCTCTGGCAACGAGCCAGAGTCATCAGAATGCGGTGGTGTCCTTGAACAGACCCACTTTCAGATCCGTGGCACTGTAGATGGGACGGCCATCCACTTCTACCACGCCATCGGCGATGCCCATGACCAGCTTGCGGTTGATGACACGCTTGAAGGTGATCTTGTAGGTGACCTTCTTGGCCGTCGGCAGGATCTGGCCGGTGAACTTGACCTCGCCAACCCCCAGTGCGCGTCCTTTGCCCGGACCGCCTTTCCAGCCCAGGAAGAAACCGACCAGCTGCCACATGGCATCCAGACCCAGACAGCCCGGCATGACGGGATCGCCAGGGAAATGGCAATCGAAGAACCAGAGATCCGGAGTGATGTCGAGTTCGGCCAGGATCTCGCCCTTGCCATGCTCGCCACCGTGGTCATTGATCTTGACGATGCGATCCATCATCAGCATGTTGGGGGCGGGCAGCTGGCTGTTACCCTCACCAAACAGTTCCCCACGGCTGCAGGCGAGCAGCTCTTCACGGGTAAAGGACTCTTTGCCCTGTTCGCACAGGGAGAGGCGGGGAGCAGTGGTGTCGTTGTCTAGGGTCACGCTGTTTATCCTTCATATGGGTCAAAGCCGGGCCAATTTAGCTTACAGTTGTTCGCCAAACAACTCCGATCACTTTATTAATGACCGAGAAGCCGATCAAGCAAGCGGCGCAGCACGCCGCTCCTGGCTGTCGTGCCGTTGAGTTCGTCCAGCCGATCCTGGATCCGGCCAAACAGGGTATCCGGCATGTCGGGCTCGCCGGCGACGCAACCGGTCAGCAGCTCGATGGCCTCTTCCACGTGATCCACCGGGTGGATATGGAACTGGCCAGCCTCGACGGCGGCGATCACCTCGTCGGAGAGGTTGAGCTGTTGGGCATTGGTGCCAGGCAACAATATGCCTTGCTTGCCGTTGAGACCGTGGATCTTGCACACCCGGAAGAAGCCTTCAATCTTCTCGTTCACACCGCCAACGGCCTGCACATTGCCGAACTGATCCACCGCGCCAGTGACGGCGAAGTGCTGGTAGATGGGCTGGCGGGCGAGGGCGGAGAGCAGGGCACATAGGCCGGTCAGAGAGGCGCTGTCGCCGTCGATCTCGTGGTAGGACTGCTCGAACACCAGGTTGGCCGACAGCGGCGAGGGGTTCTCGGCACCGAATTTGTTGGAGAGGTAGCCGTGGATGATCATCATCGCCTTGGCGTGGATGTGGCCGGCGAGCTCGGCCTTGCGCTCGATATCTGCCACGTCGCCATCCCCCAGGTGGACGGTGGCGGTCAGGCGGACGGGTTCACCGAAGTCGTAGGGATGGCCGGCCACCTGGATGACGGAGAGGCCGTTGATCTGGCCCACTTCCTCACCATCGGTCTGCAGCAGGATCTGGCCATCGATGACACCCTGATCAGATTGCTCCACCAGATAGTTGAGGCGGTAATCCTGCTCCTCAAGTGCGAGCATGATGTGCTCCTCGGTCACGCAGTCTGCCTCCAGCTCGCGGGCCAGACTGTCGGACATGCGCATGATGGCGCTGAGCTGCACCTCGGAGAGGGAGAGCCACTCCTGGTGGTCACACAGGCGGCTGGCGTGGCGACAAAGGGCGAGGAGGGCTCCTGGCGTGAAATCCAGCAACTCCCAGCGCTCGCGCAACCAGGCCAGATATTGCAGAAACGCGGGTAAGTCCTCTTCTATGTTCACCTCGGAGACCAGATCGGCTCGCAGGAAGATGCGCTCCGCCATGTCTCTGTCCAACATCTGGAATTCGGCAACATCCAGTCGATCACCCACCAGGATCAGCTTGAACCGTATCGGCGTTGCTTCCGGGGTGAAGAAGGGGGTGAGAGTCTTGCCTTCCTGATAGGCATTCCAGTCCAGCTCGCCTTTTTGCATGGCATTCTTGAGCTTGAACCAGAGGTGGGGCTGATCTAGCAACTCGTCGAGCTGCAGGATGAGGTAGCCACCGTTGGCCTCGCGCAGCAGGCCCGGTTCCAGCAGATGCTGGTTGGCATAGACGGAGCCTTGTTCCGTCTGGTAGTTGATGGAGCCAAACAGGGTGTCCCAGTTCAAATCGCGGCCATAGATGACAGGGGCTTGCTGATCCTCATGGTGGATCAGCAGGTTGATGAGCACGGGGTGCTGGAACTCGAGCCCCTGGGCCACATGGGCCGCCAGATCGGAGAGAAAGTCCACAATCTTGGGGTCATTGTTCTGTTTGCGAATGATCCGGGTGACCAGGCGCTCGGCATCCAGGTGATGACTCATCAGCTTGAGCAGCTCACCGACCATTTCGCAGAATTCGAAACCGGAGCCCGGTTGCAGCCGCAGCCAGATGGGCTTGAACGGGTTGTTGAGGTTCTCGGTGTAGCAGAGGTCGAACAGGTCGCCATCCTTGCCGTTGGATGAGGCAATCAGGGTCTGGCAGACATTTTCATAATCCGCACCGGGGAAGCCGTTGAGGATCATGACCGGGCAGTCGCCATCAAAACTGGCCAACCGCTTGATGCCCGAAATGGCTCTGGGTTGCAGCGCAGCAAAAGGAATGGGTTCGAGTTCGCCGAGCGCAGGGAACTGCTCAATCGTGAAAGCGGGTTTTAATTGTTCTGATGTTAATTCAGCCACTTAAGACATCCGGTCGGGGATAGGATCATTTGCCACTATTATACACAGTTCGGTTGAGGGTGACAGAATACCAAGATACTTCATTTAACATAATATACATTATGCGCAGTGTTGTGTTTTAGGCGTATCAGCTGTGTATCCAGGCAAATATCACCTTTACGACCCCCATGAGCATGAATCTGCTGTTGGTCACTGGTTATCTCTCACGTGTACAGGCTTAGTCGAGCAAGCGGTCTAGCGGTTTTCTGCTGGCGCTCTCGTGGCGTTCGCTGCTGCCTGTGTGCAGATACTTGGAGGTGGTGTCGATGCTGTCGTGACCCGCATCGGCTTGCACGTGGGACAGCGGTCGGCCATGCAGGTTGATGTCATGGGTGATGCCGGTGTGGCGAATGGAATGCGGGGTCAGGTTGCGCATCTCGGCCGCATCCTGAGCAAAGCCGTCTTGCTCGGCGAGCGTGGCTGCTTGCTCGAACACCGCCATGACCAAGTCCCTCAGCTGACGGATGCCGAGATTGGCATTGAGCTCGCCTTGTTCGCGGCCATGGGCCGCGGCCTTGTGGCGCACGAAGAGCGGAGTCTGCTCGCCGGGTGCCGGCATCGGCGAGAGCCTAAGAAAGGTACGATAGCGAGCCAAGGCTTCGAGCAGCGCCTGGGAGACGGCCACGGTACGGCGTTTGCCACCCTTGCTGCGCGGGATGTCATAGCCCCAGACGCCCGTCTTGCCATCACGGCGAAACTGGCTCATGACCGGGCTGAACCCCGGTCTCGCGGCTACCTCCGAAATACGCAGATAACAGGCGTACATCAGGCAGATGAGAAAGCGGCTGCGCTCGTGCTGAGCCGGGTCCTCGGCTGCCAGCTGTTCGGTGGCCTGCATCACATAGGACCACTGCAACTCGGTGAAAGATTGCGCCTCGTCGCCGGCATCCTGGTTGAGTGGCCGCTTCACCCGCTGCAGCAGGAGTGCCGGGTTGCGATCCATGTACTCCTCCTGAATAAGGAACTGGAAGAAGGCTGACAAGATGGCGAGCTTGGTTTTCATCGCCTGTTCGCTCAGGCGATACGGCAACTCCCGGCCCAGATCCCGTTTGCCCAGGAAAGGACGCCACAGGGGGTTGGGTAGCCTCTCCCCCCACTCCTTGTCGAGCACGAACTGGGCCACGTTCCGATAGGCGATAAGCTCGGATGGTGGCGCCTGGCAATAGTCGAGATAGCGCATCATGATGCGCCTGGTGAGATCCCTGGGGCTGATGGCCACCTCGCAGAAGCACCAATGCAAGAAGGTGGTGAGCTCGCTGCGGTAGGTCTTGTAGTTGTTCTCGCTGTGACGCTGCTCCAGCAGCCAGTCGACGGCCAGCTCGTAGACGAGCCCTGCATCGGGGATATTGCCAAGACTCAGGGTGGCCAGATACTGGTTGACCTGGGGATTGCCCGCTTCCAGATGGGTCACGCTGTCGAACAGCGGCATGGCGGGTGGAAGTTGAGGATGGGTCATGATGATGTTTGTGTTGTCGAGTAGATGGAACTGAGTGGGTGTCACGCCATCCTGATGCCGATAAATGGGGTTATCGGCATCAGTGCTCACAGGTCGTCCAGAGGGCGGCTGTCACAATATGCGATATGGCATATCGTATGGCGACGAACACGCTGCACATGAAAATATTCAATGAATATGCAATGTGGTTGGAAAATTCTCGGGGTAAATACCGATGAAAGTGACTTTGTTTGCTGCTTTTATGCATGTCGCGCGGCAGAAGAAGGCGGTTCCCCTGCCCGCGTCGATATCAGGCCACGCTCTTGAGGGACTTTCCCTTTGCAGGGATGGCATCCAGCTTCTCGTCTTTGTTGGTGCCGGGGACACTCCCCTGCCCCTTGCCCCCGCGCAGCACGTTTTGCAGCAGATCCCGTTGTTCTGCCAGGTAGAAGGCCAGGCTCTCCTGCTGCTCCGGTGCCAGCGCGACGGGGGCACCCGCCAGCAGCGTCATCAGCTCGTCGGCAGTATCCAGCAGCTTGTCATAGGCATCCGCCTCCTTCTTGCTGGTAAACGTCATCTTCTCCACTCCCCCACGTACCACAACATATTTGATTTCAACGGCCATCGCGGCGTCCTCCTCTTGATAGTGAATACAAGTATATGTATGGATATACAGTATCGCAAGCCGCGTCGGCGAGAAGGCCGCGGTGACCCTGTGAGGGGCCTCAGGTCAGCCCGCTGTGGCGAGTCGGGGCGTGGTATCAGGATGGTTGCCGCTCCCCCACTCCACTGGGCGATCTGCCCCTTTTCTTGGGTACGGCGTGCGGTGCGGCAAGACAGGAAGGGCATTTTAGGGTAAATTTTATCAATTCCTTCAACAGGTTGAATTGTATGTCGGATCCGCATTCCGTGATCGTCTGCCCGGCCTGCGACTTGCTGATCGAACGCAAGTTGTTGCCGCTGCGGCGTCACGCCCATTGTCCCCGCTGTCACCAGCACCTCTACGGGCGCTATGCCTTTCGCCCTTCCCAGTTGATGGCGCTGACCATCACCGGCTTCCTGCTGTTGCCCTCTGCGTTTTTTGAGCCGTTGATCTACCTGCGTCTGGCCGGGGTCAATTCCGAGGCAAACCTGGTGAAGGGCATTCTGATGCTGTTCTCAGAGAGCGAGGTCTGGGTGGCGAGCCTGGTGCTCTGGTGCGCCGTGGTGGCACCGACGGGGTTGCTGCTCGGTGTGTTTGCGCTGGCATCCGGGCTCGCCAAACGCTGGCACCTGCTGGCCTTGACCCTGAAATCGGTCGAGGTCTTCCGCCACTGGGCCATGCTGGAGGTGTACATCGTCAGCCTGCTGGTCGCCCTGTTCAAGCTGGTCGATATCGCCGACGTGCGTCTGGGGGGAGGCCTGCTCAGCCTGGGTTGCCTGATGCTGCTCAACATGACGCTGCTCATCCTCTTCGATCCCGCCCCCTACTGGGCTCGGATCCCGCTGCAACAGGCCACGGAGCCAGACAATGACCCTGACCAGCGCACGTAAACTGGGGCTCTGTCGCTGTCATACCTGCGGCTTGCTGGTGCGCTACCAGAGCGCCATGAGCTGCCCACGTTGCCAGACACCCTTGCAGATGCGCATTCCCCATTCCCTCGCCTGGACGTGGGGACTGCTGGCGCTGGCCACCTTCATGCTGTTGCCGGCCAATCTCTTGCCCATCACCCACTTCTACAACAAGGGATTATTGCAGTCCGATACCATCTTCAGCGGTATCATGGCGCTCTATCGCAGCAAGATGTCCGGCATCGCCACCATAGTGCTGACCGCGAGCATCGTAGTCCCCATCGGCAAGATAGTGGGTCTTGGGTGGATCTGTTGGCAGTTGCAGCGCAGCAAGCCGGTACGCCGCAAGCGTCAGCTCATCATGTACCGCATCATCGATTTCATCGGGCGCTGGTCCATGCTGGACCTGTTCGTCATCTCGCTGATGGTGGCCCTGGTGGATCGCGGCGTACTGCTCAACGTGCGTGCCGGTCCCGGGGCGACGGCTTTTGCCGGCGTGGTGGTGCTCACCATGATGTCGGCCCGGATGCTCGATACCCGCCTGTTGTGGGACAAGGCGGCCCGTTAATGTCTTTTGTGTCGGATGTGCTGTGATCACAGCCAATGTAAGGAGTCCGTATGATCGGGGCTGAACCCGTCATTAAGAAACATCGCTGGTTATCCCCGGTCTGGCTGTTGCCCTTCATCGCCCTCTTGCTGGCGGGAGGCTTCCTCTACCAGCAGTGGGCAAGCAGCGGCCAGATGATCCGCATCAACTTTGCCCAGGGCAACGGCATCCTGCCGGGCAAGACCCAGCTGCGCTATCAGGGGGTGGCCATCGGTGTCGTCCAGGAGCTGGGGCTAGCGGAGGATGGTCGCAAGATAGCAGTGCTGGCCAAGGTCGACAGTCGCGCCCGCCCGCTCATTCGCAAGGGGTCCGATTTCTGGCTGGTGAGCCCCAAGGCGTCGCTCACCGAGATCTCCGGCCTGGATACCCTGGTTTCCGGCAACTACATCAACGTGCAGCCCGGCCGGGAGAACAACCCGCTGGAGGACGAGTTCGATGCCCTGGACGGCCCTCCCCCCGGCTATCAGGCCCAGGGGCGGACCCTGCACCTGACCGCCGACTCGCTGGGGTCGGTCGGTATCGGGGCCAAGATCTACTTCCGCGGGCTGGAGGTGGGGAGTGTCATCAATACCCGCCTCGGGGAAGCGAACCAGAACGTGATCCTGGATCTGGTGATAGAGCCGCGCTTCGAACACCTCGTCAAGACGGATAGCCGCTTCTGGAACATCAGCGGCATCAAGGGCTCCTTCAGCCTGGCGGGCGTGAGCGTGGAGGCCGGCAGCCTTACCTCCATCCTGAGCGGCGGCATCGCCTTTGACTCCCCCAAGGATTCCCCCATCGCCCAGAAGGGGGTGAATTTTGTCCTCTACAAGGGGCTGGCCGAGGCGGCCCGGGGCGAGCGAATCACCATCCAGGCGGGCGAACTCCCCATCAAGGAGGGCATGCCCATCCTGTATGAAGGGATCGAGATTGGCCGGGTCGACCCCATTCGCCTGACCGAACAGGGCCGGGTCGTGACGGCGCTGATCAACCCTGAACAGGCATTTCGGATGACCGGCAAGAGCCGCCTCCTCTGGGAGACGGTCTCCCTCTCCCCGTCCGGCGTCAAGCATGCGGATCGCCTGCTGGCCGGACCCGCCATCCGCCTTGACTACGTGGCAGGTGAGCAGGTCAACACCATGACGCTGACGGAGCAGGCACAGCGTGGCGGCACCAGGCTGACCCTGCAGGCGGACGATCTCGCCGGCTTGAGCGAGGGCGCACCGCTCTGGTTCAAGGGGCTGCAGATAGGCCAGCTGGGGACGCTGACCCTGGATGCGGGGGGCAATGCCCGCGTCGACCTGCTGGTGAACGAAGGTTATCAGCACCTGCTGCAGCGGGCGCGCTTCTACCGTGCGTCCCCCCTGCAGGTCGAGGCCGATCTCAGCGGGCTCAAGGTGGAGGCCAGTCCGGCGAGTGCCTGGCTGGCGGGCGGGATCAAGTTGGTACAGGCACAGCAGGGTGAGCGTATCGATCGCCTCTACCCCAGCCAGGAGCTGGCCCTGCTCGGCAGTCGCAACGCCAGGCCGGCGCGCTGGACACTGCGCGCAGAGCAGGCTGACGGCATCGGCATTGGCTCCCCCGTGTTCTACCTGGGGTTGGAAGCGGGCAAGGTCAAAGGGCTGAAAGCCGAGGATGGTGGTGTGGCGATCACCCTGGAGATCGACGCCACCTATGCCCCCCTCCTCAAGCAGCAGCCTCAGTTCTGGAAGAAGGCCGCCATCGACGGCAAGATCCGGCTCGACGGGGTACAGGTCAAGATGGGTAACCTCGCCACCCTGCTGCGCGGTGCCATCGAGTTCGACAGCCTCGGCACCGGTCGCAGCAGTCATCAGCTCTTTGACAACAAGGAGCAGGCCGGCACCCAGGTGCGAACCCTCACCCTGACCGCCGATCACAACCCGGGGCTCGGGGTCGGCAGCCCCATCCGCTATCGGGGAGTCGACATCGGCAAGGTGGAGCAGATCGAGCTGGATCCCTCCCTCGGCCAAGTGCGTTTCAAGGCCGAGCTGGCGCAACAGTATGCCGCCCGCTTCCTGCAATCCGGCGCACGCTACACCCTGGTGCAGGCCAAGGTGGGACTGGGGGGCGTCACCCACCTCGACACCCTGATCAAGGGCGCCTTCGTGGAGGCTACCCCGGGCCAGGGCGCGGGCAAGGAGCGATTCCCGTTGAGCGAGAGCGGCCCCGTCGGCCTGGCGCTGACCCTCAAAAGCCCCGCCGTCGACGGCGTCAGCGTGGGCAGTCCTCTGCTGTTTAGAAAGATGGTGGTGGGCAGCGTCACCCGCGTGGTGCTGGCCCGCGATGGCAGCGAGGTGCTGATCGACGTGAACGTCGACGGGCAGTACGCCCACCTGGTGCGAGCCAACAGCCGCTTCTGGAACGTCTCCGGCGTCAAGGCCGACATCGGCCTGACCGGTGGCACCATAGAGGTAGAAACCGTGCAGAGCCTGCTGGCCGGCGGTATCGCCTTCAATACCCCGGAGCGGGAGATGGGGGCCACCGTCAAGGCGGGTCACCGTTACCCGCTGCATCCCAAGGCGGAGAAGGAGTGGCTGGAGTGGAGCCCCCGCATCCAGCCCTGATCCCTTGCTCATATGAAAAACCGGCCGTGTGCCGGTTTTTTTATGGGCCCTCCTTTCATCGCCGAGCGAAAGGCGCCTGAAGGAAATGCTCGCACTGTGGTAAGATGTCGCCCCTCATTTTGGGTCAGCGAGATTGCGACGTGCACGACAACACCTACCTTCCCGATCACTTCCTCCGCCACATTGCGGCCATCATGCCGTCCCATCTCTCCATGGAGGAGTTCGTGGCGAGTTGTCGTCGCCCGCTGCGGCGCAGCATCCGGGTCAACACCCTCAAGATCGCCGTGCACGATTTTGTCGTCCGCATGGCGCCCCTGGGTTGGCAACTGGACCCCGTTCCCTGGTGCGAGACCGGCTTCTGGCTGACTCGCAGCGACGAGAGCGTCCCCCTTGGCAACACCGCCGAACACCTGTGCGGCCTCTTCTACATCCAGGAGGCGAGCTCCATGCTGCCGGTGACGGCGCTCTTTGCCTGCGAGCAGATAAAACGGGATGGCATGTTGCTGGACGCCGCCGCCGCCCCCGGCTCCAAGACCACCCAGATCGCGGCCCTGATGGAGAACCAGGGGATGTTGATCGCCAACGAGTTTTCCAGCAGCAGGCTCAAGGTACTGAGTGCGAATATCCAGCGCTGCGGTGTGACTAACGTGGGGATGACCCACTTCGATGCCAAGGTCTTTGGTCAGTGGTTGCCGGAGACCTTCGACGCCATCTTGCTCGATGCCCCCTGCTCGGGCGAGGGGACGGTGCGCAAGGATGAAGATGCCCTGCGCAACTGGAGCCTCGAGAGCATCGAGGAGATCGCGGCCGTGCAGCAGGGGTTGCTGGAGAGTGCCTTCCACGCACTCAAGCCTGGCGGTGTCCTGGTCTACTCCACCTGTACCCTGAGTGAGCAGGAGAACCAGGCCGTGTGCCAATCCCTGCTGGACAAGTTCGGCGATGCCCTGAGTTTAGACTCCCTGGCGGACCTCTTCCCGGGAGCGGAGCAGGCTTGCACGATAGAAGGATACCTGCACGTTTGGCCCCAGATTTTCGATTCTGAAGGCTTTTTCGTCGCCAGATTGCGCAAGCACCACTCCGTACCCAACACCATGTTCAAGCCGGGCAAGCTCGGCAAATTCCCCTTCTCTCCCCTGCCGGAGAAAGACGCCGTTCCCATGCTGCGGGAGATCGAGGCGAGCTTCGGGGCCGCTCCCCGTGGTCAGCTGTTTGGCCGCAATGACGAGATCTGGCTCTTCCCCGATGCCTTCGAGCAGGTACAGGGCAAGCTGCGCTTCGATCGCATCGGCATCAAGCTGGCGGAAACCTTCAAGAAGGGATATCGGTTGACCCATGAGTGGGCGCTTGCCTATGGCGCGCTGGCCACGCGGGGATGTATCGATCTGGATGTCGCCAATGCGCGGGAATTCATGATGGGGCGGGATGTCTGGCCCGAGCAAGAGGCGGGTAACGGCGAGGTCATCGTCCGCTATCAGGGGCATCCGCTCGGCATGGGGAAATGGGTGGGGAGTCGCATCAAGAATGCCCTGCCCCGCGAACTGGTACGGGACAACAACCTGTTCAACGAGTGAGCTCGGGCGCCGGTAAAAGGCGCCTGTTCGAGTCTTAAAAACCCACACTCTGGTTGAACATTTAGCCGGTTCTTGAAATGCCTCTAGCCTTGTCTAAGCTTAAGGCTATCCACATACCAGTTAGCGCACGGCTCTGCAAGGAGCCAATTCCCCTATGCCAGGTACAAGGAATTCGTACCTGGCTTTTTTTGTCCCTATGCCTTTTCGAAGCATCCCTGTTTCTCCTTTCTCTTCCCTACTCCAGGGTCTCCACCGGCGATCTCTCCGAACGCACTTGCGGCACCAGCTCATGCTGGTAGAGCAGATCGATCGCCTGCTCGATGAGGGAGGCCTGACTGTCTTCCAGGTGGAGACCCAGTTCCTGCAACCGCTCGGCATGGCGATTGCTGATCCAGCATTGCAGCCGGCTGTGGGTTTCCTGCTTGCGCTTCACATGTTGACGCTGTCGCTCGGCGTTGTCTTGCGCCCCGCTCGTCTTCATTTCTTGGCTCATATGACCTTGCTGGATAGAAAAATGGAGACTGTTATCTCTCACTCATTCTCGTATTGAGCTGGGGGGATAGCGTTATGCTCCCCTCTCAACTCAGGAACGAAGTGTGGGGATAAATATATCATCAGATCAATGGGATATCATTTAACATAAAAAAGTCACTGACGCGGTTATTTAAAGCAGCCCCGCAAGAGCATGATCGGAGAACTTGTGCGCATCGTCGAAGTACTCCTGCAGGGTGCGCATGTCCTTGTGACGGGTCACTTCGATGATCTTGTTCATGGGCTTGCCCGCCGTCACCGCCGAGGTGATGAATCCCCGCCTGAGACTGTGGCCGCTGACATGCAGATCTTCGATGACCTGGCCGGTTCGCCGCTTGATCATCAGGTTGATGCCCTGCGGCCCTAACGGGTCAGCTGTGAGCTGTCCCCAGCGGGTCATCCTGCGAAACAGGGCTCCCTCGCGGATCCTGCTCTGGGTGAGCCAACGCTGCAACGCCGACACCGGACAGTATTGCTTGCCCGGGATCAGGGCGATTTCGGTTTCGTGGAGCTGATGCTTGCTCGGCTTGAGACGAAGCCGTATCCCCTGCCCCACGAATTGCAGATCATCCACCTCTATCCTGGCGGCTTCCGAGCGGCGCAGGGCACCGCTGAACATCAGCAGCAGCAGGGTGTGATCCCGCAGTCCCGCCAGATTGGAGGTGTCTATCTCGTCGAGCACATTGGCCAGGGGTTGCAGGGTCAGGGCCCCCGTCTTGCGCTTGCGGTTGTCCCCGAGTCGCACTATGCCACGCATCATCTCCTTTATCTCGGCATGCTCGGTCGGCATGGGGTGGATGCCCTTCTGCTTGAAGGCATAACGGATGCCGGCGAGCCGTCTCACCAGGGTCGCCGGTTTGCGCGGTTCCCCGTTGCGCAGCTCTCCCTTCCCCTCTTCTTTGTCCAGCCACACCCAGTCCGCCAGAATACCGTCGGCCTGATCCGCGAGAAAATTCATGATGTCGTGATGGCTGGTCTGCAGGGGATCCAGCCCGTGCAATTGGCACCAACAGACAAAGATACGGGTGTCAGCCTGGTAGGCATTGAGGGTAGAGCCTGCTTTGGCACTGCGTAAAAACCGCCTCGCCCTGCTATTGAGCTGCGCGTCGAAGACACTTTGCAATGAGTGGGCTGCTGAACTTGAGAGGGTTGGATGGGTCACGTAAGTTGATGATTTTATGTGAAGTTGCGTAGGATCTTACAGGATCTTTCAAGGTTATCAAGTATCGATAATATTCATTATCGATATTTATGGTCTTTATTTACTGTCTCCTTTCCCTCTCCCATTCTATTCGTCGCATCCTTTGATACCGATATGCAAGTCAATTAGGAAATTGCATTAGCTGGATATCGCCGTGAGAGATAACAAGGCAAGTAGTTGATATTAACTAGGAGCGTTGAGTCTGGGAATTTAAAATAATCAGCCCCGACATGCGGGGCTGACTGGGGTTATTTCTTTGCCAATTTGAACAGCGTGAAGAAATTGTGGCTGGTGGCCTCTGCCAATTCGGCCAGCGGGATCTGGCGAAGATCGGCAATGAACTGGGCCACGTCCCGCACAAATGCGGGCTCGTTCTCCCTCCCCCGGTGGGGAACCGGCGCCAGATAGGGCGAGTCGGTTTCGACCAGTAGGCGTTCCAGCGGCAAGGCCTTGACCACGTCCTGCAGGGCGGCGGCATTCTTGAAGGTGGCTATCCCAGAGATGGAGATATAGAACCCCATGGCCATCGCGGCCTCAGCCATCTCGAGGGACTCGGTGAAGCAGTGCAGCACACCGCCCACCTGTTCAGCCCCCTCCTCCCGCATGATCCTCAGTGTGTCTTCCTGGGCATCCCGGGTATGGATGATGAGCGGCTTGTTCAGGGCCCGGGCCACCCGAATGTGCTCCCGGAAGGAAACTTGCTGTACGTCCTTGTTTTCCGGTGAGTAGAAGTAGTCGAGCCCGGTTTCCCCGATGGCGACAACTCTGTCGTCAGCCGCCTGGGTCAGCAGCAACTGTGCATCGACACCGGGATCCTGATTGAGCGGGTGAACACCACAGGAGGCAAACACCTGGGGATAGGGGGCGATGGCGGCCAGCATGGTCGGGAATTGCGCCTGGGTCACGCTCACGCAGAGAAAATATCCCACGTCCTGTTGGGCCGCCTTGGCCAGCACGTCGGCCATGTCCGTCTGCTTGGTGCCATAACTGAGGCGATCGAGGTGGCAATGGGAATCAACGAGTAACATAGACAACCTTGTTTATAACCAGCGATTGAGCCAGTTCATCAGATGGATGGTGGGGTTGGAGAGCTGGCCTGGTTGGCACGCAGCCTTGAGCGCGACCAGTTGCTGCTCGGCCTCGAGCAGCCGTTCGCTGCCGTGGCGCTCGGCCAGCTGTTGGCTCAGCACCGCCAGATCCGGCATCGCCAGCTGGTGGTGGCCACAGCCCGCCTGGGTCTTGAGGGCGTCGCACAAGAACAGCTGCAGCCAGTGCAACCTGACCTGGGTCGCGTCAGCCAGCTGAGCACAGACGCTCGTCGCCCGGCTGGGCGTCTGCGACAGGGAAGTGAACCCCTCAAGCAGAGTACGCCTGGCGCTGTCCTGCTGCTCCTCGATGTAATTCAAAACCCGAAGCGGCGCCCCCTGGCAGATCCGCACCTGGGCCTGGGTGGCCTGATGCCCCTGCTCTGCCAGCCAGGCCAGGGTTTCCCCCTCCGACGGCAACTGGCAGACATGTTTGTGACAGCGGCTGAGAATGGTGGGCAGCAGGCGGGACACCTGGGAGGCGATCAGCAGCAGCAGGCTGTCCCCTGCCGGCTCTTCCAGAGTTTTCAGCAAGGCGTTGGCGGCGGATTCCGTCATGCGCTCCGCGTCCTGGATGATCACCACCTTGCCACGACCGAGTTGAGAGGTGCTCTGCAGACGACCGCAGATCTCGCGGATGGCTTCGACCCCTATGGTCTTGCCCTCGGGCCCTATGGTACCAAGATCCGGATGATGGCCCTTCTCGAACAGCTGACAGGAGTGACACTGACCACAGGGCTCGCCCCGTTGCGGTTGTTGGCACAGGTGCAGTCGGGCCAGGCGCTCGGCCAGCAGCTCCTTGCCAAGGCCGGGATCCCCGAGCAGCAGCCAGGCGTGGCCGAGCCGTCCGGCCTGGGCCGTCTGGCTCAGGGCATGCCAGTCCGGGATCAACCAGGGATACATAGGCCCTCGCTTGCCAGATAGCGCGCCAGCGCCGCCTCGATGGCGGCCTTGACTTGCGCCGGGGTCTGGCCGGCATCGATCACCTGGATGGCATCATCGGCGGCCGCCAGCTCGAGGTAGCGTTGGCGGGTGCGCTCGAAGAAGCCGATCTGCTCCAGCTCGATGCGGTCCAGCTCGCCGCGATGGCGGGCACGCTGCAAGCCGATGGCGGGATCGATATCGAGGTAGAGGGTCAAGTCCGGCTTGAAATCGCCGAGCACGGCCCGCTTGATGGCGCCGATGAGGTTCGCATCGATGCCGCGGCCGCCCCCCTGATAGGCCTGGGAGGAGAGATCGTGTCTGTCCCCCACCACCCAGACGCCGTCGGCCAGCGCCGGTTTGATGCGGGTCTCCACCAGTTGTACCCGGGAGGCATACATCAGCAGCAGTTCGGCCTCCACGGTCAGGCGCTCGTCGTGCACCTCCTTGACGATGGCCCGCATCCGCTCCGCTAGAGGGGTGCCACCCGGCTCTCTGGTGCATTCGATCCGCTCGATGCCATGGGCCCGTAGATAGTCGGTCACGTAGCGCACCGCGGAGCTCTTCCCTGCCCCTTCCAATCCTTCAATCACGATAAATTTAGACATTAGGGCTTCTTCAATATGTATTCGCGTACCGCCCGATTGTGTTCATCGAGGGTCTTGGAGAAATAGTGGGCACCGCCCCCCTTGGCAACGAAATAGAGATAGTCGGTCGACAGGGGATTGAGCGCAGCCTCGATAGACGCCTTGCCCGGCATGGCGATGGGAGTCGGCGGCAAGCCGTCGATCACATAGGTGTTGTAGGGGTTCACGTCGGTCAGATCGCTGCGGCGAATGTTGCCATCGTACCTGTCCTTCACTCCGTAGATGACGGTGGGATCGGTCTGCAGCTTCATGCCAAGGCGCAGGCGATTGACGAACACAGAGGCGATCTGGGCCCGCTCATCCGGCTGACCCGTCTCTTTCTCGATGATGGAGGCCATGATCAGCGCCTCATAGGGGGTCTTGTAGGGCAGATTGGCCTGACGCTTCTCCCAGGATTCGTCCAGGAAGGCTTTCATGTCCTGATAGGCGCGGCGCAGGATGGAGATGTCACTGGCATGGGTGGTGTAGGCGTAGGTTTCCGGCAGGAACCAGCCCTCCAGCTTGCCATTTTCGATGCCAAGCTCCTGGGCCAGATCCGCCTCACTCTGCTCCAGGGTCAGGCGCTCCAGATAGGGTGCACTGGAGAGCTGCTTCAGCCAGTCTTCAAAACGGGAGCCCTCGACGAAGGTCAGGCTGAAGTGAAACTCCTTGCCCGATGCAAACAGGGAGAGGGTCTCCTTGAGCGGTGCCCCCTCCTTGATCTCGTAAGTACCGGACTTGATGGCCACCAGTTCGGGGTGGCCGCGCAACCAGAGGCGCACCGCCCAGGGGCTGGTATCCCCCTCCCCTAGTTCGGCAATCAGGCGCGCCGCATGGGCGCCTTTTTCGACGGTAAAGAGGCGGGTCGGCCCCTTGTTGGTGAGGGTCTCCACCTGTTGCCATTTGTAATACACATACCCTCCCGCGGCGGCAACGGTCAGTGCCGCCCCCGCGATCAGGGTGTAGAGCCGATTAAACTTCAATGACCAAACGCTCCTGTAAACGGCGGATCAATACCGGGCTGGGATAGTGCACATCCCCGATGCGGGTGATCGGTACTATACCCATCAGGGTATTGGTCAACCATACTTCTTCGGCCTGCCATAAAGACTCCAAAGGAGCCTCAACGACACGCAGTTCAATGCCCATCTGTTTAAGCATCGCCATCACACGCTTGCGCATGATGCCATCGATCCCGGCGCGGGAGAGATCCGGTGTGAACACCGTCCTGCCACGACGCCAAAACAGATTTGCGCTGACCCCTTCTACCAGAAATCCCCGACTGTTCAATACTATACCTTCGACTCCGCCACGCGCCGCAAGTTCGCGCTTCAGCATAACTTGTTCCAGACGCCCGAGGGTCTTGAGGCCCGCCAGCATGGGGACATCTCCCAGCTGCTGCTGGCAGACCAGGGCGGTGATGCCGTCCTGCTGCCAGCCATGATAATGCGCCGGGTAGGGCGCCAGGGAGACGATGCGGGTCGGCGTGTCGCATCCGGTACAGTCATAGCCCCGTCCGCCGGCGCCCCGGGTCAGCACTATCTTGACGACAGCCTGCGTCTGCCCTGCAGCCAATTGCGCCACTTCGGCGGCGAGAAGATCCCAGGGCTGATCGGCCATGCCGAGCCGGGCGTTGGCATATTGCAGCCGGGCCAGATGGGCCGGCCACCAGACCACCTTCCCCTCCCTCGCCAGCATGGTGGTGAAATGGCCATCGCCATATGCCAGACCACGATCCCTGGCGTTGAGGGTTTCTGTCGGTATTCCGTTAATCAGCAAGTGGATCCCTCCGATAAAAAAGGCCCGATACATGGTATCGGGCCCGACTCTTTGCGTAGCAAGCCGCCCAGGGCGAATTATACGCGCTTGAAGATCAGGGAGCCATTGGTGCCGCCAAAACCAAAGGAGTTGGACAGGGCATACTCGAACTGACCGGCCTTGGCCACGTGGGGCACCAGATCCAGATCGCACTCCTCATCCGGATTGTCCAGGTTGATGGTGGGAGGCACCATCTGATCACGCAGGGAGAGCACAGTGATGATGGCCTCGATGGCCCCCGCCGCCCCCAACAGGTGACCGGTCATGGACTTGGTGGAGCTGACCATCAGGGACTTGGCGTGCTCGCCAAACACCTTCTTCATGCCGCGCAGCTCGGCGACATCGCCCAGCGGAGTGGAGGTGCCGTGGGCGTTGATGTAACCCACCTGCTCGGGCGCGATGCCGGCATCCTTGATGGCGTTCTTCATGGCGCGCGCACCACCGTCACCGTCAGAGGGGGGCGCCGTCATGTGATAGGCGTCGCCGCTCATGCCAAAACCAACCAGTTCGGCATAGATCTTGGCGCCACGGGCCTTGGCATGCTCGTACTCTTCCAGCACCAGGACACCGGCACCATCACCCAGCACGAAGCCGTCGCGATCCTTGTCCCAGGGGCGGCTCGCCTTCTGCGGCTCGTCATTGCGGGTAGAGAGTGCCTTGGCAGCGGCAAAGCCGCCCATGCCCATGGGGGTCGATGCCTTCTCGGCGCCACCGGCCACCATCACGTCCGCATCGCCATAGGCGATCATCCGACCGGCCATGCCGATGGCATGGGTACCCGTGGTGCAGGCGGTGGTGACGGCGATGTTCGGGCCCTGCAGGCCTTTCATGATGGAGAGATGACCGGACACCATATTGATGATGGTGGACGGTACGAAGAAGGGGCTCAACTTGCGGGGACCGCCGTTGACGAGGCTGCTGTGGTTCTGCTCGATGAGACCCAGGCCGCCGATGCCGGAGCCAATGGCGACGCCAACCCGCTCGGCATTTTCTTCGTTGATGACCAGGCCGGAATCGTCCAGTGCCTGCACACCCGCCGCCACGCCGTACTGGATGAAGAGATCCATCTTGCGGGCTTCTTTGCGGTTGATGCCGAACTGTTCGGGATCGAAATCTTTGACCAGGCCTGCGAAACGGGTCGCAAACTCGCTGGCATCAAAATGGTCGATGAGGGAAATGCCGCTCTGCCCGTTGAGCAGGGCTTGCCAGCTGGATTCGGCAGTGTTGCCTACCGGGGAAAGCATCCCCAAGCCGGTCACCACGACTCTGCGTTTTGACACTGAGGTAGTCTCCGAGAGGTGTTTTGAAAGGGGGTAAACATAAAAGAAGCGGCCCTTGGGCCGCTTCTTTCAGAACAGGAACTTATTCCTGATTAGCGGTGATGTAGTCGATAGCCGCTTGAACAGTGGTGATCTTCTCGGCTTCTTCATCAGGAATTTCGGTATCGAATTCTTCTTCCAGCGCCATTACCAGTTCAACGGTATCCAAAGAGTCAGCGCCCAGGTCGTCGACGAAGGAAGCAGCGTTTTTCACGTCTTCTTCTTTAACACCCAGTTGTTCGATGATGATTTTCTTTACGCGTTCTTCGATGTTGCTCATGACCTGAATTTTCCTTTAAAAATACGCTATTGCGTCTGGTTGGGGTAGTGTATTCAATTGACGTGAGTTTGCAAGTGACTTGCCGCTGGTCAAACCACGAAATGTGCCAAACTTCGGCGTATTATCGCAAATTTGAACAGAACTCACGACAAATTGATTACACCATGTACATCCCGCCATTAACATGCAGGGTTTCGCCGGTAATATAGGCGGCATCATCCGATGCCAAGAATACCACAGCGGCAGCAATTTCCTTCGGATCGCCCAGACGGGCGGCAGGTACCTGATTCATGATGCCGGCGCGCTGCTCTTCGTTGAGCGCCTTGGTCATGTCGGTTTCGATAAAACCGGGGGCAACCGCATTCACCGTGATGCCACGGGATGCCACTTCACGGGCCAGTGACTTGGTGAAGCCAACCAGACCCGCCTTGGCAGCAGCATAGTTGACCTGGCCGGCGTTACCCATGGTACCGACCACGGAGCCGATGCTGATGATACGGCCGTTACGCTTCTTCATCATGGCGCGCAATACCGGCTTGCTGAGGCGGTACAGGGAGGTGAGATTGGTGTCGATGATCTCGTTCCACTCGTCATCCTTCATCCGCATCAGCAGGTTGTCGCGGGTGATGCCGGCGTTGTTGATCAGGATGTCGATCTCACCGAAACGCTCCTTGATGGCGGCGAAGACGGCTTCGATGGATTCCTGGCTGGTCACGTTCAGCGCCATGCCGCAGCCCTGCTCGCCCAGATAGGCGCTGATGGCGTCGGCACCGCTCTCGCTGGTCGCCGTGCCCACGACTTTTGCACCACGGGCCGCAAATGTCTCGGCAATCGCACGACCGATACCACGACTGGCACCGGTGACCAACACAACCTTATCGGTAAAACTCATGACTTGCTCCTGTTTACTTGATCTGGGCCAGCGCCTGCTCGAATGAGGCGGCGTCGTTGGCGTGAATGCCTTCCACGCGCGCATCGATGCGCTTGGCCAGCCCGGTCAGCACCTTGCCCGGCCCCATCTCGATCTCGAGGGTGACGCCGTCGTTGGCCATCTGCTCTACCGTCTCGGTCCAACGAACCGGACTGAACAGCTGGCGTACCAAAGCTTGCTTGATGGCGGCCGGATCCTGCTCACAGGATACGTCGACATTATTGATGACGGCGATGGCGGGAACCTTGATCTCGATCCCATCCAGCGCGGCGGCCAGTTTTTCGGCGGCCGGTTTCATCAGGGCGCAGTGGGACGGCACGGAAACCGGCAGCGGCAGCGCGCGTTTGGCACCGGATTCCTTCATCAGCACGTTGGCGCGCTCGACCGCCTCTTTGTGGCCGGCGATGACCACCTGGCCCGGGGAGTTGAAGTTCACCGGGGAGACCACCTGGCCCTGTGCCGCTTTCTCGCAGTTGGCAGCGATGCTCTCATTGTCCAGGCCGATGATGGCGGCCATGGCACCGGTGCCTTCCGGCACGGCTTCCTGCATGGCAAGACCGCGCAGCTCGACCAGCTTGACGGCATCGCTAAAGGCCAGTGCGCCACTGCACACCAGGGCGGAGTATTCCCCCAGGCTGTGACCGGCCATGACGGCAGGGGTTGCCCCGCCCTGCTGTTGCCACAGGCGCCACAGGGCAACAGAGGCGGTCAAGAGCGCCGGCTGGGTGCGCCAGGTCTTGTTCAGATCCTCGGCCGGCCCTTCCATTACCAGGGCAAACAGGTCATAACCCAGCACCTGGCTCGCCTCGGCGAAGGTCTCTTTAATCACGGCGTGTTGCTCGGCCAGCTCGGCCAGCATGCCGACGCTCTGGGAGCCTTGTCCCGGGAAGGCAATGGCAAATCGGGTCATCATTGATTCCTTTAAGGTAAGACGAATTTGGGAAGCGGGCGCCCGAGGACCGGGCGCCGCTCGTTATCAGAGGCGAACCAGCGCGGAGCCCCAGGCAAAACCGCCGCCGAAGGCTTCCAGCAATACCAGCTGGCCGGGTTTGATGCGACCGTCGCGCACCCCTTCATCGAAGGCGATGGGCACGGAGGCGGCAGAGGTGTTGCCGTGGCGGTCCAGGGTCAGGATCACCTTGTCGAGCCCCATGCCGAGTTTCTTGGCGGTGGCGTTGATGATGCGGAAGTTGGCCTGATGAGGCACCAGCCAGTCCAGCTCGCTCGGATCGATGTTGGCGGCGGCCAGTGTTTCGGTCACGATCTCGCTCAGGCGCGTCACCGCGACCTTGAAGACGTCGTTCCCCTTCATGTACATGTAGGCTTCGAGCTCGGCACCCGGCATGCCACGGCGGGGTTGCGGCAACTTGAGCAGCTCGCCGTAACGGCCATCTGCGTGCAGATGGGTGGAGAGGATGCCCGGCGTCTCGCTCGCGCCGATCACCACGGCCCCTGCCCCGTCACCAAACAGGATGATGGTGCCGCGATCATCGGGATCGCACATGCGGGACAGCACGTCGGCACCCACCACCAGGACGTGGCGGGCTGCACCGGATTTGACGAACTGATCGGCGATGGCGAGGGCATACGTAAAGCCGGCACAGGCGGCGGCGACGTCAAAAGCCGGGATCCCCGGCACCTCGAGCAGCCCCTGCAGTTCGCAGGCGGCGGCAGGGAAGGCATTCTCCGCACTGGTGGTGGCCAGCACTATCATGTCCAGATCGGCCGCAGTCAGACCCGCGGCGTCCAGCGCCCGCAAGGCCGCCTGATGAGAAAGGGTGGCGACGGTTTCGTCGTTGCCCGCGATGCGGCGTTCACGGATCCCGGTGCGTTCCACGATCCATTCGTCACTGGTCTCAACCATCTGCTCAAGATCGGCGTTGGTACGAACCGAACTCGGCAGATAACTGCCAGTACCCAGAATTTTGCTATGCATAGAGTTTTATAAATCCCTGTCGGAAAAGACAGATTCAAGGCGATCTGCTATCTGCAACGGAAGTTGATGTTTGGCTTCTTGTGCGGCAAGCAGGATCGCATGACACAGAGCGCGCCGTTCGGCCCGCCCATGGCTTTTTACCACAATGCCGCGCAATCCTAACAGACTCGCGCCATTATACTGGTCGGGGTTCAGGTAAGAAAAACGCCGTTTGAACATAAATCCGGCGAGTCGGCCAAGAATACTGCGTTTTTTGCGAGGATATCCGGCCAGTTCGGCCATCATGCGCACAACGCCCTCGGCAGTCTTGAGCGCCACGTTGCCGACAAAACCGTCGCAGACGATGACATCACAGTCGCCACTGAAGATCCTGTCCCCCTCGATAAAACCGGCAAAATTGAGGGCGCGGCACTGGCGCAGCAGCTCGGCGCTGTGGCGAACCAGGTCGTTGCCCTTGATCTCCTCCTCCCCCACGTTGAGCAGCGCCACCCGGGGGGAAGCTATGCCTTCGACCTTCTCCGCGACCACGGCCCCCATCACCGCAAATTGCAGCAGGGTATCGGCATCGCAGCTCACGTTCGCCCCCAGATCCAGCATCACGGTGCGCTTGCCATTCACGGTCGGCAGCGCCTTGATGAGGGCGGGTCGGTTGACCCCGGGCAGGGACTTGAGCACGCACTTGGCCATGGCCATCAGGGCGCCGGTGTTGCCGGCACTGACACAGGCGTCGGCGGCGCCGCTCTTGACCAAGTCCAGGGTCACGCGCATGGAAGAGTCTTTCAGGGTGCGCAGCGCCACGATCGGCTTTTCGCCCATTCCCACCACCTGGGAGGCATGCACGAGTCGAACACGGGGATGATTCAGCAAGCCATGTTGCTGCAGCAGAGGAGCGGTCTGGTGTTGGTCACCGACCAGGACAAGATGTAGCTGGGGCAGAAGAGACAGTGCCTGCACGGCGGCAGGCACTGTTTCCGAGGGGCCAATATCACCCCCCATTATGTCTAGCGCGACAGTTTGCGTAGACAAAGGCAATCCTTAAGCGATTACCTTTTTACCGCGGTAGAAACCATCGGCAGTCACGTGGTGACGACGATGAATTTCGCCACTGGTCTGATCAACAGTCAGGGCTGCAGTGGTCAGCGCATCGTGGGAACGACGCATGCCACGCTTGGCGCGGGTTTTACGGTTCTGTTGTACGGCCATGGTAGGCTAACTCCTAAAATTCACTTACGTTTGAGCGCTTCAAGAACTGCAAAGGGATTCGGCCGCTCATCAGCAGGTTCGATTTCACCCCAGGTCATCTCCATGTTTCCTCGCGGGCAGACATCCACTGGATGCATGGCCACCTGAGGCAACGAGAGGATGAGTTCATCCTCCAGGATTTGATGAAGATCTATCTCGCCGTTTTCGTCCAACTCAATGGGCTCATAAGCTTCCGGCAGTTCTTCCTCGTTTGTCCTTTCGAACAGCGGAGTGTAGATAAAACTAGCTTCACAAAGGTGTTCAAACGTCTCTCCACAACGCTGGCAAACCAGGTCGACCTTGGCATGGGCAGTGCCTTTCATAACGGTCAACTTCTGGACATCTTTGCCAAAGTGCAGGGTGACATCCACATCACTTCGCAAGCCTTCGGTTGATTCCTCCAGCCTGGGCATCTGCGACTTTTCCACTATCCCGACATAATCGAGTAGCTTCAAGGCATTACGGACTGGATCAACCTTAACGGGCAACTTCACCTTTTGCATAGGGCGCGAATATTATAGGTCCAACAAGGGATAGTCAAAGGAAAAAGTCCTTACCGCCGATGATTTTAACTGCACAGGCCCCTGCGGGCAGGAACTTGTGTTCATCGGTGGCCGATTATGCCACAAGCCGCAGGATCCCGCACAGGATCCTGCATCGCCAGAGCGAGGACGGGCCATGGCCCCTCCCCTCCTCCCTCAGGAAATATCGTGACAGCGCTGGCCACCGCCGAGTAAACGTTGCGAGGGGGCAACCCTGGGCTGCTCTTCCATCAGGCGCCGTATGGCTTGAAAACTCTCCATGGCGGCCTTGATGGCCATGGAATTGACCAGCCAGCCAGGCAGGTTGTTGCCCGGATTGGTGTAGGTTTCGAGCCGGATCAGGGTAGTGCCATCCGCTCTGGGCCTGGCTTCCCAGCGACCTGAACTCTCCCGGATCCGGGCCAGCCCGTGATGCAGCGGCAAGGCATCCGGCTCTGCCCAGACCTCGAGCGTCAATCCGCAGTCGGCACTCCTGATCAGATGAGAGCGGGTGATCAGCTCCCTGTCCTGCACCGGCCAGGGGGCATGCAGCCGGGTGTAAACCAGATCGTCATCGGGACCTGACTTTGCCAATAGCCGCACCTCACGGCTCTGGGGCAACCACTCCCGGTGGCGCGCCGTGTTGCGCAGCACGGCCAGCAGCGCGGCCGGCTCGGCCCTGACGATCATCTCCAGACGCAGCGCCAGAAAAGCGGCTGGAGGGCGTGGCTGGGTCCAGAGCAGGATCCCCCCTTCCCCCTGGCGGTATTGCCATCCCGCGCCCCAGGCGGTGAAGGAGAACAACATCAGGATCAGCACCGCGTATCTCGTCATCTCACCTCGCCCTCGTCATGTCGTCCCTGTGTCATTCTTGACCGCCGGCGTGCAAGCTTCCAGCTCAGAGGCTGTCACCACCGCTCATGGGCCCATGCCGGGGGATATTTGCGCCGACCGTTGCCCGAAGATAGAATCAAGCAATTGATTTATAAATGGATATCCCTAGAAGATGCAAATGCCCCTGATCCTCGCCTCCACGTCACGCTATCGCAAGGCGCTGCTGGAAAAACTCGGCCTGCCGTTCCAGTGCGTCTCTCCAGAGGTGGATGAGACCCCCATTCCCGGAGAATCGGCAGAAGCCCTGGTTAGCCGGCTGGCACAGGCCAAGGCGATGGCCATTGCCGAGTGTCATGATCACGGGCTGATCATCGGGTCGGATCAGGTGTGTGTCTGTGACGGGCAGATTCTTGGCAAGCCGGGTACGGTGGAGAACGCAGTGGCCCAGCTGATGAGGGCGCAAGGCAAGCGTGTCACCTTCCTCACCGGTCTGTGCGTGATCGATGCCGCAAGCGGCCATGCCGAGCAGATGGTGGAGCCTTTCGCCGTGCATTTTCGCTCTCTGGACGAGGCCGCCATCCGCCGTTATGTGGAGGCTGAACGGCCCCTCGACTGCGCCGGCAGTTTCAAGTGCGAGGGGATGGGAATAGTACTGTTCGAGGCCTTGGAGGGACGGGATCCTAATGCGTTGATCGGCCTCCCCCTTATCGCCCTGATCAACCTGCTAGGGCGCCATGGCCTGCATCTGCCCTGAGAAGAGGGCGCGATGGCAATGGAAAACGGGAGCCTTGGCTCCCGTTCTAGTTTCAGCGTGGCAGCTTGCCGAGGAACGCCTCGAGTTCCGGTGACAGCGGCGCCTCCACCTGCATCTCCCGGTCGTCGGCGGGATGGGTGAAGCTGAGCTTCCAGGCATGCAGGAACAGCCGCTTCAAGCCCTGGGCGCGCATCTTCTCATCGAACGCCGCCTCCCCGTACTTGTCATCGCAGGCGATGGGGTGGCCAGCATGCTGGGTATGAACCCGGATCTGGTGCGTACGCCCGGTGATCGGGCTGCACTCCACCAAGGTGGCTTCGGCGAACTGGCGGGCAATCCTGAAACGGGTCTCGGACGGCTTGCCGTCACTGCTGACCCGCACCACGCGCTCGCCGGACTGCAGATCGTTCTTGCGCAGCGGGGCATTAATGACCTTGACGTGGGGCTGCCACTGACCACGTACCAGCGCCAGGTACTGTTTGCGCATGGTCTTGACCCGCAGCTGCTCATGCAGGCTGCGCAGAGCACTGCGCTTCTTGGCGACCAAGAGCACGCCGGAGGTATCGCGATCCAGCCGGTGCACCAGCTCGAGGAACCGGGCTTCCGGGCGCAGGGCACGCAGCCCCTCGATGACGCCAAAGGAGAGGCCGCTGCCGCCGTGCACCGCCATGCCAGACGGCTTATTTAGCACTATCATGGCGTCGTCTTCAAACAGGATCTGGCTCTCCAGACGCTGGATGCTGCCAAGATTGGCGGAGGGCAGCTCGTTCTTCTCGGCCACGCGCACAGGGGGCACCCGTACCTCGTCGCCCGTGCAGAGTTTGTACTCCGGTTTGATGCGCTTCTTGTTGACGCGAACCTCGCCTTTGCGAAGGATGCGATAGATCAGGCTCTTAGGGACGCCCTTTAACTGAGTCTTGAGAAAATTGTCGATGCGCTGCCCGTCATGCTCAGCTTCGATGGTGAGCAGCTGCACTTGTTGATGTATCTGTGTCATGGCGCGGATTTTAACACCGCCGACAGCCCTTGGCTGCATGCTTTGTTAAAAAATGGCGTCTTGCTATAAAAGTGGTTTAAATGGGATAATAAACAAGGTTTTGTCATTGTGTTCAAGCCTTGTACTAAGTGGCCAAAATGTATGCCACCCAATCCCGAAACACCGTGTATACAAGAACATGACGGTTCCCGGGTGCGAGGTACAACGCATGGAGAACGCAAACAGAACCGACGTAAATTGTCTCCACACCGGTATCCTTAATTCACGCCCTCTCGAGATGGCTGAACCAGAGTGCCCTTAGTTTGCGCCTCATGCATGCCCCAACCGGGAGGTTGCCCCAGCATGCTGAAGACCCGAGGCCGGCGCCGGCAGGACCCTGTGGAGGAATCAAAATGACAAAATAATGAGAACTCAATGAAAAGAATGCTAATCAACGCGACTCAGGAAGAGGAGTTGCGCGTAGCGCTGGTTGACGGACAACAGCTCTACGATTTGGATATTGAAAGTCCGGGGCATGAGCAGAAAAAAGCGAACATTTACAAGGGTAAAATCACCCGTGTAGAACCCAGTCTCGAAGCTGCTTTTGTCGACTATGGCGCCGAGCGCCACGGTTTCCTGCCGTTGAAGGAAATCGCCCGCAATTACTTCCCCTCCGGTTACTCCTATCAGGGTCGTCCCAACATCAAAGAAGTGGTCCGCGAAGGCCAGGAAGTCATCGTCCAGATCGACAAGGAAGAGCGTGGCACCAAGGGTGCGGCCCTCACCACCTTCATCAGTCTGGCCGGCAGCTACCTGGTGCTGATGCCGAACAACCCCCGTGCCGGCGGCATTTCCCGTCGCATCGAGGGTGACGAGCGGACTGAACTGAAAGAAGCCCTGAGTGGTCTGACCGTGCCGGACGGCATGGGCCTCATCGTGCGTACCGCCGGTGTCGGCAAGTCCCCGGAAGAGCTGGAATGGGATCTGAACGTTCTGCTGAACCACTGGGACTCCATCCACAAGGCGTCACAGAATCGCTCCGCGCCGGTGCTCATCCATCAGGAGAGCAACGTGATCGTGCGCGCCATTCGTGACTACCTGCGCCGCGATGTGGGCGAGATCCTGATCGACAATCCGGTCATCTTCGAACGTGCCAAGTCGCATATCGAGCTGGTTCGTCCCGATTTCCTCAATCGCGTGAAGCTGTACAAGGGTGACGTCGCCCTGTTCAACCACTTCCAGATCGAGAGCCAGATCGAGTCGGCCTTCCAGCGTGAAGTGCGTCTGCCCTCCGGCGGCAGCATCGTGATCGATCCGACCGAGGCGCTGACCTCCATCGATATCAACTCCTCCCGCGCCACCAAGGGCGGCGATATCGAAGAGACCGCGCTGCAGACCAACCTGGAAGCGGCCGACGAGATTGCCCGTCAATTGCGTCTGCGCGACCTGGGGGGTCTGATTGTCATCGACTTCATTGACATGACCCCGGTTCGCCATCAGCGCGAGGTGGAAAACCGCCTGCGTGAAGCGGTGCATCAGGACCGTGCCCGCATCCAGCTGGGGCGTATCTCCCGCTTCGGTCTGCTGGAGATGTCCCGTCAGCGTCTGCGTCCCTCCCTCAACGAGTCCAGCAGCCATATCTGCCCCCGTTGCCAGGGTCAGGGGGTAATCCGTGACAACGAATCCCTCGCCCTGTCTATCCTGCGCCTCATCGAAGAAGAGGCCATGAAGGACAACACCGAGCAGGTGCATGCCCAGGTCCCGGTCGATGTTGCCGCCTATCTGCTCAACGAGAAGCGCACCTCCATCGCCAACCTGGAACAGCGCAATGATGTGCGTGTCTACATCATTCCGAACCAGCACCTGGAAACGCCTCACTACGAAGTGACCCGCATCCGTCAGAACGAAATACCGGAAGCGGCCAGCTACGAGCTCAAGACCGAGATTGCCAAGCCGGTGTACCAGCCGCGCCAGGCTCAGGTCATCGAGCGTGAGCAGCCCCTGCTGCAAGGCTTCGCACAGGCTCCCCAGCCTGTCGTCCCCGTCGCCGCGCCAGCACCTGTTGCCGCTCCGGCACCGGTCGAAACCGGTCTGTTTGGCAAGCTGGTCAAGGCCATTTCCGGTCTGTTCGGCTCTTCCACCGATGGCGCCCCTGCCGAGGTGAAGGCTCCTGCCGAGAAACCGGCTGCCCAGCGCGAAGCGCGCAAGGACGAAGGCCATCGCCATCAACGCGACGAGTCTCGCAGCCGCGGTCAGCGTGGTCGTCGTGACGACAATCGCGGCAACCGCAGTGCCGAGGCCGGTGAGAAGCGCGAAGGCGCTGCCAGCCGCGAGAGCGGTGATCGCAATCGCCGTCCGCGCAAAGAACGTGAGCCTCGTCAAGAGCGGGAACCGCGTCAGGAACGTGAAGTGCGCAACGAACAGCGCATGGAGCGTGAGCCCCGCGAGCCCCGTCAGGAACGTGAACCGCGCACCCCGCGTCCGGCCCGCGAGCCCCGTGCCCCGCGTGAGCCCCGTGCCGAGGTCGTGGTTGAAGCGCTCGATACCGTAGAGACCGCCGTTGCCAGCGCAGAGCCGCGCCAGGAAAAAGAGCAGAAAGTGGCCGAACGCCGCGAACGTCGCCAGCTGCGCAAGCAGATCCGCGTCGATGTCGCCGCCGACACCCCTGCCCTGCCCGTAGACGAGCTGGCTGCTGATGTTGCCGAAGTACACGCCGTTGCCGCTGAGCAACAAGAGGAGCAGGGTGAAGGCCAGCGCCGTTCCCGCCGTACTCCTCGCAATCAGCGCATCGAGGGTCAACGTCGCAAGCGCATCAACGAGGAAGCGCGTGGTCAGCGTGATGACGAAGCCCAGGGCGAAGTACAACTGACTGCCGCCGCTCAGGCCGACGCAGCGCAGGTGAAGGTGGAAGAGCCTGCCGTTCCTGTCATCACCATCCCGAGCGCGGAAGCCGTGGCTGCCGCACTGCAGGCTTCCGCCGCGCTGACCGAGCACGTGGTTGCTGAAGTTGTTGCCGAAGAAGCTGCTGAGCAGGCACAAGCCGCACAGGTTGCCGAGTCTGCCACCGTCGAGGCTGCCGCGCAGGTTGAACCTGTCGTTGCTACCCCTGTGGTCGTGGAAGCCGCCGCCGAGGTGGTTGCTGCCGAGCCTGCGGTTGTCGATGTGGAGACCAAGGCCGAGGAAGCCCCACAAAGCGAAGCCGTCGTGGCCGAATCCGTGGCTGACGACGTCACCAACGTGGACGCAGCGCCTGCCGTGGTCGCCGAGCCGGTTGCTCCCGTAGCGCCAGCCGATGCCGAAGTTTCCGCCAAGGCATCTGCCGCAGCAGAGCCCGAAGCCGTCGTTGAAGCCGCCGAGCCTGTGACCCAGGTCGTGAGCAAGGGGGCCGGTGTATTGGCCCGCGCTCGCAAGGCCTCTGCTCCCATGGCAACCCCGGCTGCGGCCCCCGAGCCGACGCCTCGCGAGCCGGTTGAATACGCTCCTCTGGTGCGTAGCGCGGTCGCGACCTCCGGTCGTCACGGTGGCAGCACCTCTGCCAGCAACGTGGCAACCAGCCCGGCCGGTCGCCCCTGAGCTAACTCGCTAGCCTGACAAAAGAGCCACACAATGTGTGGCTCTTTTTTTTGACTGGTAAATACCATTTTAGCTGTGCCCTGCTTTCTTCAGGGTTCTCTGGTGCTCAGAGAAACCAGACCTCCATCGCGTGAGTACCCAACCAAACATCCCACGCTTGTTGCCAGTCTTCAAAGTATCCCTGACAGATGTTCATTCTCCGCACATATTGATGCCTCGCCTTTTCCTTGTCCCCCGAACCGTTGGCAGCGCCCTGGCGCTTCATCAGCCCACCCGATATTGTACCACCGCTCAGCCGGGCTAGAGCAGTGGCCTGCGAACGACCAAGCATTTATTTCGCGCAATGCCGAACCCTATCTTCGCAATCTGGAGCGGGCACATCCCTGGAGGACGTATCCGAGGGGTATCTGCCCTCTCATCAACGCACCTCCCCCGCGCTTGCCGTGCTTTTTCTCTTATTGGCTACGAGGGTGTTTTGAGGAAAACATGAGGGTTAAGGTGGGAGACCTTGGTTATTAAAAATCTAGTTTGATGGCATATAGAGTCTTATGTCGAAGATATAGGAGAAGCGAGATTTCATGGCGTGTGTGGTCGGGCTATCAACCCTGGTAGGCCAACCATTACAGCCAGTTTCTTGCATAGCCTCTGATAACCGCTGAACCCACATAATGAAGCCAGCGAGCCTCCCCCTGACATCCTCCAAATACCCCAAGACTCTTTCCGGGACAAGAAAAAAGGGCCCGCAGGCCCTTTAAATCGCGTGTCTTATCCGGTCATCAGCCGCCGAACAGATTGTTGCTTACCAGGAACAGGCCGCCGGAGAGCAGCATGGTGAGTGGCAATGTCAGCACCCAGGCCAGCAGAATGGTCTTGATGGTCTGACTCTGCAGGCCAGACTTGTTGGCCACCATGGTTCCCGCCACCGCAGAAGAGAGGATGTGGGTGGTGGAAACCGGCATGCCGGTCAGACTGGCTACCCCGATGGAGGCGGCTGCCGTGATCTGGGCGGCAATGCCCTGGCTGTAGGTCATGCCGGAAGAGCCGATCTTCTCGCCCACGGTATAGACGATGCGACGCCAGCCCACCATGGTGCCGCAGCCCAAGGCCAGAGCGATGGAGACGATGACCCAGGTCGGTGCATATTCGGCGGTGGCGGTCAGATCCTTGCGCCATTTGGCGAGATCCGTCAGCTCCTTGGCCGGCAGCGGCAACTTGGAGACCTTGCGAGCGGTATCGTCGATACACAGCAGCAGACGACGCACTTCACGGCGATCCACCAGGCTCATCTCCTCATAGGTGCGCACCTGGCCAAGACGACTGTCGAGGGTAGCCATGGCTTGCAGAGCCTCACCGGCCTCACAGTGGGTCATCAGCTCTTCCTGGGCCTTGGCCGGTACGCTGAAGTTCACCAGATGGGAGACCTGCTCTTGATTGCGCTGGTAGATCTCCATGATGCGCTGGTTGGCATCCTGGGTGCGGTCCAGATCATAGGAGCGGCTGTTCATGTCCAGGGCAAAATAGGCGGGCGCCATGCAGATCAGCACCAGCATCACCAGACCGATCCCCTTCTGACCGTCGTTGGAGCCGTGCACGAAGCTCACCCCCATGGCGGAGGCCACCAGCGTCAGACGGGCCCAGAATGGCGGGTGCTTCTTGCCATCCACCAGCAGACGCTCTTCCGGGGTCTTGTGGATCTTGCTGCCGAGCCAGATCCGCTTCATGGCGAACAGCAGCAGAGCGGCAATGATGAAGCCCACGGTGGGAGAAATAATGAGGGAAAGCATGATGTCGATGGCTTTACCGACGTTGATGCCCTCTTTCAGGGGCTGATCGCTGATCAGGGCATAGGCACCGCCTACCCCCAGGATGGAGCCGATCAGGGTGTGAGAGCTGGACGCCGGGATGCCGAAATACCAGGTCCCCAGATTCCAGACAATGGCTGAAAACAGCAGGGAGAAGACCATGATCAGGCCCTGGGTGGAGTCCATCCCCAGCAGCAGATCGATGGGCAACAGATGGACGATGGCATAGGCCACCCCCAACCCTCCGAGCATGACCCCGGCAAAGTTGAACAAGCCGGAAGCCACCACCGCCATATGGGCAGGCATCGCCTTGGTATAGATAACCGTTGCTACTGCGTTGGCGGTATCGTGGAAGCCATTGATGAACTCATAGGCCAGCACAAAAAAAACGGCCAATACCAAACCGATTGACCACCAAAAACCCAAACCACTAAACATTTCAAACATAAAAACGAACCTGTTTATGAGTTGCGGCGGATTATGCCAGAAGGCTCGATGCGCCATACCCGTTGTTGAAATATTTCAGTAAGAAAAAAAAAGGGCATTCCGACAGAAAATGTCTTAGCCCCTCTCGGAGTGAGGCTTGTCGAAGATTAATTAAAGCCCCTCACCACTCTCAACTTAAGTCTCATAAGAGGCCAATTCATCAAAAGTAGCAAGTCGACGGCCCCCCTTTTTTCATCCTGTTGCCATCGATGTCTCGCTTGTCAGACACACAAAGAGGGTGCAATTGCACCCTCTTTGTACAGGCAAGACGGGATGTGGCGGCTCAGTCCTGGTTGATCCGGCTCGCCACCGCACCTTGCTGACTCTTGTACTTGGCGTTCTCACGCTTGTTGTACGGGCGAGCCGCGGTGCCCGAGAGCATCTCGAAGTTCAGCGCACCGATCTTCATCTTGGGACGCAGGGCCAGGGGCAGCTTGCCGCCGTTGTAGAACTCCAGCACGATGCGGCCTGACCAGCCCGGATCGATGCGGTGTGCGGTCACGTGCACCATGAGACCGAGGCGCGCCAGGGAGGAGCGACCATCCAGCCAGCCGACAATATCGGCGGGCAGGGTCACGGATTCATAGGTTACCGCCAGTGCCAGCTGGCCCGGGTGCAGATAGAAGGCTTCGCCGTCGGGAATGTGGATCTCCTCGCTCATCACCCGCTCGATGGCATCGGCCATCTCGGCACTGGTGCCGCCGAGGTCGATATAAGGCGCGGTATGATCGCGAAACACCCGAAACTCGTTGCCGAGCAGCACGTCGACGCTGACGCCACTGATCCGCTCAACACCGGGTCGAGGCTCGATGACGATCTTGCCTTCATCCAGATGCCGTTCGATATCGGTATCACAAAGACGCATTGTGCGACTCTCCTGAAAAATGATTCATTTGAAAAAGCCGGGCATCACCCGGCTTGTTTTCACTCAACCAATCAGCATGTGGCGGATACGCGCCTTGAGCATGTCGATGGCGATGCGGTTCTTGCCGCCGCGGGGCACGATCACGTCCGCATATTGCTTGGACGGGTCGATAAATTGCATGAACATGGGGCGCACCGTCTTCTGGTACTGCTTGAGCACGGAGTCCATGGTACGGCCACGCTCCTGCACGTCGCGCACCAGGCGGCGCAGCAGGCAGATGTCCAGCGGGGTATCCATGAAGATGGAGGCGTCCATCAGCTCCCGCAGCCGGTTGTCGGTCAGCAGCAGGATCCCTTCCAGAATGATCACCTTGCGCGGCGCAAAGCGGGTCACTTCACTCATCCGGGTGTGTTCGGAGTAGGAGTATTGCGGGATCTCGACCCCCTCCCCCTTGAGCAGAGAACCCAGGTGCTCTACCAGCAGGCTGTGATCCATGGAGCTGGGATGGTCATAGTTGGTCTTGACCCGCTCTTCCATGGTCAGGTGGGATTGATCCTTGTAATAGCAATCCTCGGAGATGACACCGATTTCCCCAGCCCCCAATTCGGCCACCAGCTCTTCATAGATGGTTTGAGCGATAAGACTCTTGCCGGAAGCGGATGCACCAGCAATACCGATGATCACACAGGAATGTTGAGTATCAGACATTGAAAATACCTAAAGAGAAGAGCACTGGGGATTGTTTAAACCGATCCATTATATGAAAAAGGGTGGGCCATGCCCACCCCAAATCCGCCTCGCGCGGTCGACAGCCGATTATTCGTCCAGCGCCATCGTGTAGAGCGGGGTCGCAATCGGTTTACCGCTGAAATAGAGCTCGGCGCCCACCCGACGCGCCAACTTCAGGTAGGTCTGTGCCAGTTCGCCGTCCGGCTTCCCGAACACGGTGGGACAGCCGTCATCCATGTGCTGGCGAATGTCGATGTGCAGCGGCAGCTGACCGAGCAGCGCCACCTGATACTGCTCCGCCATCTTCTGGCCGCCGCCGGTTCCAAACAGGGGCTCGTGGTGGCCGCAAGCGCTGCAGACGTGATAGCTCATGTTCTCGACGATGCCGAGCACGGGCACATTAACCTTGTTGAACATGGCGATCCCCTTGCGGGCATCGGCCAGGGCCACGTCCTGCGGGGTGGTGACGATCACGGCGGCCGTGGTCGGCACCTGCTGGGCCAGGGTGAGCTGGATGTCGCCGGTGCCCGGCGGCATGTCTACCACCAGATAGTCCACCTCGCCCCACCGGGTCTCGTGCAGGATCTGTCCCAGCGCCTTGCTCGCCATGGGGCCGCGCCAGATGGTGGCATCCTGCTCGGCCACCAGATAGCCGATGCTGTTGCTCTTGATGCCACACGCCATGACAGGCTCCATCATCTTGCCATCGAAGCTCACGGGGCGCTCCTTGAGGGTCCCCGTCATGGTCGGGATGGAAGGGCCATAGATGTCCGCATCGAGGATGGCCACCCTGGCCCCCTCTTTTTGCAGCGCCAGCGCCAGGTTGACCGCAGTGGTGGATTTGCCCACCCCACCCTTGCCGGAGGCGACCACCAGGATGTTGCGAATCCCCTGTACCGCCGCCAGCTGCTGCGCACGCGGCATGCTGGCCACCTCTATATCCCCCGTCCAGTCGATGCGGGTCGCCCCGGTGGCACTGCGCAGCCGCGCATCGAAGGCCTCTTTTATCTGTTCAAACAGGGATTGACCGGCAAAGGGCAGCACCAGCTTGATGGTCAGGGTCTGCCCCTGATGCTCCACGGTTCGCACAAAACCGGCTGCGACCAGATCCTTGCCCCATCCGGCCGGCTTAAATTCGGCCAGGATATTTTTTACTGAATCAATCACCATTAACTCCCCATTATGTTGTCGTTATCCTGAGGTGGACGGTTACCGCACACAAATCAGTGGCTTGCCGATGCCTGCGTGGCGCCACAGGCCATGGCCGGACGGGCCACAACCCTAGGCAGGGCGCCCCCAATTCGGGTAACATGCACGGCACTGTATCATCCCAACAGGCACATAAAGAACGTATTATGGCAACTGATCCTCGTAGAATGCTGGTAACCTGCGCCCTCCCCTATGCCAACGGCTCCATCCACCTCGGTCACATGCTGGAACACATCCAGGCCGATATCTGGGTTCGTTATCAGCGAATGCGCGGCCATCAGGTGCACTTCGTCTGTGCCGACGATGCCCATGGCACCCCCATCATGCTCAAGGCCCAGCAGATGGGGATCACGCCGGAAGAGATGATTGCCGCCGTCTCCCAGGAGCACCAGAGTGACTTCGCCGGTTTCAACATCAGCTTCGACAACTATCACTCGACCCACAGTGACGAGAACCGCGAGCTGGCCGGGCTTATCTACGGTCGTCTGAAAGAGTCCGGCAAGATCAAGATCCGCACCATCTCCCAGCTGTTCGATCCGGAAAAATCCATGTTCCTGCCGGATCGCTTCGTCAAGGGTACCTGCCCCAAGTGCAAGTCTCCCGAGCAATACGGCGACAACTGCGACAGCTGCGGCGCCACCTACAGCCCGACCGAGCTCATCGATCCGAAATCCGCCGTCTCCGGCGCGACCCCGGTGATGAAGGACTCAGAGCACTACTTCTTCGACCTGCCGCAATTCGAAGCCTGGCTGGCTGGCTGGGTGCGTGGCTCCGGCGCCATCCAGGAAGAGATGGCCAACAAGATGCAGGAGTGGTTCGAAAGCGGCCTGCAACAGTGGGACATCACCCGTGATGCCCCCTACTTCGGCTTCGAAATTCCTGGTGCCCCGGGCAAGTACTTCTACGTCTGGCTGGATGCCCCCATCGGTTACATGGCCTCCTTCAAGAACCTGTGCAACAAGCGTGGCGACATCGACTTCGACAGCTACTGGAAGGCAGACTCCGACGCCGAGCTCTACCACTTCATCGGCAAGGACATCGCCTACTTCCACTGCCTGTTCTGGCCGGCCATGCTCGAAGGCGCTAACTTCCGCAAGCCTACCAAGGTCAACGTGCACGGCTACGTGACCGTCAACGGCGCCAAGATGTCCAAGTCCAAGGGCACCTTCATCAAGGCCTCTACCTACCTGAATCACCTGGACCCGGAGTGCCTGCGTTACTACTACGCCGCCAAGCTCAACAGCCGCATCGATGACCTGGATCTCAACCTGGAAGACTTCGTCTCCCGCGTCAACGCCGACGTGGTCAACAAGCTGGTGAACCTCGCCTCCCGCAACGCAGGCTTTATCGCCAAGCGCTTTGACGGCAAGCTGGCCGCCACTTGCGCCGAGCCAGAGCTCTACGCCGAGTTCGCGAGCGCCAGCGCCGTCATCGCGGAAGCCTACGAGAGCCGCGAGTTCAGCCGTGCCATCCGCGAGATCATGGCACTGGCCGACAAGGCGAACCGCTACGTGGACGACAAGGCTCCCTGGGTCATCGCCAAGCAGGAGGGCGCAGACGCCGAGCTGCAAGCGGTCTGCTCCGTCGGCATCAACCTGTTCCGGGTGCTGATGGCGTACTTGAAGCCCGTCATGCCCGAGCTCGCCGAGCGCGCCGAGGCCTTCCTGGGCGAGACCCTGACCTGGGACGGCATCGCTGCCCCCCTGGTCGACCACACCGTTGCCCCCTTCAAGGCCCTCTTCTCCCGCATCGAGCCGGCCAAGATTGAAGCCATGATCGAGGCCTCCAAGGAGGATCTGGCCAAGGAGCAGGCGCCGAAAGTAACCGGTCCCCTGGTCGACGACCCCATCAGCGAGACCATCGCCTACGACGACTTCGCCAAGATTGACCTGCGCGTGGCGCTGATCAAGAAGGCCGAAGCGGTGCCGGAAGCGGAGAAGCTGCTGAAATTGCAACTCGACATCGGCGGCGAGACCCGTCAGGTGTTCGCCGGCATCAAGTCTGCCTACAACCCGGAAGATCTGGAAGGCAAGCTGACCGTGATGGTGGCCAACCTGGCCCCGCGCAAGATGCGCTTCGGCATGTCCGAGGGCATGGTGCTGGCCGCCGGCCCGGGCGGCAAGGATCTCTGGATCCTGGAGCCCCAGGAAGGCGCCCAGCCCGGCATGCGTGTCAAATAAGCTGTACGCAACATGACATGAGAAGAGAGGCCAATGGCCTCTCTTTTTTTTCCTGCCTGATTGTTCTCCAGAGGCTAACGCTGCAGCGCCAGTCTGAGGCCGACCAGCTCCGCCTGGCGACAATCGAGTTGGCGCAACTGGCAAAGGATGGCCTCTTTCAGGGCCCGCTTCTGCCTGCCGTGCCCTGGCTCCCTATCGAGACGCCTGAGCCATTGCCGCGAATCCTGCAGCTGACCCAGCCTGTCCTGCCAATCCACCAGCATGGCAAGCCAGGCCGACTCCCCCGCCCCCTGGCCGAGCAGCAACTCCACCCCGTAGCGGGTCTGCTTCAACACCAGTCGCAGCCTGTGCCAATGGCGCAGCCGCTGCCTGCGCCTGGCAGAAACCGGTACGGGCTCCGCCAGGCAATCGGCGAGATCCAGCGCCAGATGCAGCTGGAACAATGGCAAGGGGTTGAAGTCGGCGGGCACCTGCCGGAGTCTTTCCAGCCAGCGGGTCAGGCGCACCGTCAGCATGGGCACCCGGGGGGCATCGCCATGGCGGGAGGAAGCCCCAAAGTGTGCCGCATAGACCTGGGCATCGCGCAGGGTGGAGAGCCGGCCCACCGCACACTCGAGTCGCCGCTCCAGGCCGGGAGCATGGACGAGGGGCCGCCACAGGGCGAGCAGGGCAAGCAGGCGGCGCGCCGCAATCCGGTAGGCGTGCACCTCGTCCGTGCCGGCCCGCTGGCGCAGAGCCAGGGTGGCCGCCCCGTATTCACCGATGAGGCGGCAGGCCTGCTCCATCCCCCCTGTCGTCATCATCCGCTCCCGATCAGTTGGTATGAAAACCCGATCCCGTGGGAGGCAACGCCTGGGCGCACTCCATCCGGGTCACGGTGGCGGTTCGGGGCCCGTGCTCCAGCCAGCCCAGCATCATCTGTACTTTTTGCTCCGGGCCGGCAATGAGGATCTCAACCGACCCATCCTCCAGGTTGTAGGCGTGGCCTCGCAACCCCAGTTGCAGCGCCCGCTCCCGGGTGAAGTAACGAAACCCCACCCCTTGCACCTGGCCCCACACCCGCACGACAAACGATTGCTCTCCCATTTATCACACCTTTCGCTTAAGTAATTTCTCTCCGGGGCGATAATGAACGCGACATTTCCTCCCCTTGCAGGACGCAATACCATTATGAAAGAAGTTAAATTCCGGTGGGTTGACCGTTATCTCATTCACCTCACGATTAACGAGAAATTTCTCATTACCTTCTGGTTTCCCCTGTTGTTCATCGCCTTCCTCACCTGGTATCTGCTGGCCGACGGTCATGATCAAGAGATGCGGATCAGGCTGGATCAGCTCCAGCAGCGGGTCGACACCACAGCCCAGCTGGTCAGCCAGCAGCCGACCCTCACCCTGCCGGCGGATCTCGTCCTGTCACCGACCGCCACGACCGGCCTGAACCAGCAGGGAGAGGTCTATCACTATAGCGCCAGCGCAGGCCAGGCGGGCTTCCTGACCGGCTCCCTGGACACCGGTCGCTATTCCCTCTGGGATGGCCAGGGCACGACCCTCACCATCATCGCCGTGCTGGCGGCCCTGCTGGCCCTCATCACGCACTATCTGATGACCTTCGTCTCCGGGGCCCTCTACTCCACCAACAAGGCACTACAGACGGTGGCGGGGGGCGATCTCACCTTCCGCCTCAACTTCTTCCCGGTGCGGGACGAGTTCTCCATCCTGGCAGGCAGCATCGACAAGTTCACCGATCGCCAGCACAAGATAGTCCAACTGGTGGAGGAGTCGGCCGAGGCACTCACCCTGGCGGCGGACGAGTTTCGCGAGCACGCCAGTGACGGCGAGACCCAGGCCCGCGCCCAGCGCCAGCACATGGACTCCCTGGCCACCGCCATGGAGCAGATGTCTGCGGCCATCCGGGAAGTGGCCCGCAATGCCAACGACACCCTGCTGCAAACCCGCCAGTCAAGCGAGGAAGCCGCCCACGGCGCACAACGGGTCGCCCGCACCATCAATGCCATCGCCACCCTGGCAGACGAGATAGGCAACGCCTCCGGCGCCGTCGAGCGGCTGACCCACAACGCCAACCGCATCAACGAGGTGATCAGCGTCATCAACGCCATCTCCCAGCAGACCAACCTGCTGGCCCTCAACGCCGCCATCGAGGCGGCCCGAGCCGGTGAGCAGGGCCGCGGCTTTGCCGTGGTGGCGGACGAGGTACGTACCCTCGCCAGCCGCACCCAGCAAGCCACGGTGGAGATCCAGCAGATGATCGAAGAGCTGCAGGCCGGCACCGGGGCGCTGAACGACATCATGGAGAAGACGGTGGGCCGCGCCGCCAGCAGCCAGCAGCTCATCACCGAGGTCGGTCTCGACATCGACAAACTCAGCAGCCACAGCGATGCGGTGCTGGAGATGAGCACCCAGATAGCCACCTCGAGCGAAGAGCAGAGCTCGGTGGCCGAGGAGATAACCCGCAGTCTGGACAAGGTGCGGCAGGAGGCGTGCCGGGTGGAAGAGTCAGCCAGCGCTGCGGTGGCCGGCACCATGGGCCTCAAGGGCACGGCCAGCGAGCTTGGTCAGGCGTTGACCGGCCTCAGGATCTGAGCCCCCATCCCCCACAGGCCATCCCCGGATGGCCTGTATTTTTTCAGGGGTACGATAAACCTGGCAATCCACCCCTTCATTCACGCAATTCACCGGCAGATGAGCTTATCGCAGCGACGTGGCTTGCACCCCCACCCTGACAACCCCTACTATATGCCCCCTTCTCTTTCTACCATCTGGCAACTACCCATGAGCGCTTCCATCTATCTCGTCAAAGGCCGCGAAAAATCCCTGCTGCGTCGCCACCCCTGGATCTTCTCCAAGGGCATCGAGCGGGTTCAGGGCAATCCCATCGACGGCGACACCGTCGAGATCTACACCAACGATGGCAAGTGGCTCGCCCGGGGTGCCTGGTCCGGCAGCTCCCAGATCCGCGCCCGGGTCTGGACCTTCGACAAGGACGAGAATATCGATCTCGACTTCTTTATCCGCCGCCTCTCCTATGCCCAGGAGTCCCGCGATCCGCTGATCAAACGCCAGGGCCTCACCGGCTATCGCCTGTGCGCCGCCGAGTCCGACGGTCTGCCGGGCCTGACCATCGACCGTTACGCCGACTTCCTGGTGTGCCAAATTCTCTCCGCCGGCGCCGAGTTCCAGCGCGAGCTCATCACCCGGGCCCTGCGCACCCTCTATCCCGAGTGCAGCATCTATGAGCGCTCCGACGTGGCGGTGCGCAAGAAGGAAGGTCTGAAAGAGCGCACCGGCGTCATCTATGGCGAGACCCCGACCGAGCCCGTGATGATCGAGGAGAACGGCGGCGTCAAGATCCTGGTGGACATCCGCAACGGCCACAAGACCGGCTTCTATCTGGATCAGCGGGACAACCGTCAGGCCGCCGCCAAGTACACCGAAGGCAAGCGGGTGCTGAACTGCTTCTGCTACACCGGCGGTTTTGGCGTCTATGCCCTCAAGGGCGGCGCCAAGGAGGTGGTCAACGTGGATCTCTCCCAGAACGCCCTGGACATCGCCCGCCAGAACGCCGAGCTGAACGGCCTGGATACCAGCAATACCCAGTTCGTGCGTCACGACGTGTTCAAGCTGCTGCGGGAATACCGCGAGAAGGGCGAGAAGTTCGATGTCATCGTGCTGGATCCCCCCAAGTTTGCCGAGAGCAAGGCCCAGCTGCTGGGTGCCTGCCGCGGCTACAAGGACATCAACATGCTGGCCTTCCAGCTGCTGGCGCCGGGTGGCGTGCTGCTGACCTACTCCTGCTCCGGCCTGATGGAGCAGAGCCTGTTCCAGAAGATCGTCGCCGATGCGGCCCTCGATGCCGGTCGCGATGCCCAGATCCTGGAGCTGCTCTCCCAGGCCTCCGATCACCCCATCGGCACCGCCTATCCGGAAGGCTTCTACCTCAAGGGCCTGGTGGTACGTGCCCGCTGATCGGCCCCCCCTCTCTCCTTTGATCAATCAGGCCCCAATGCGGGCCTGAATTTTTTGACCTCGCTGGCATGTTGAAGCAGGAGGATTAACGGGAGGAATAGACAGACACATCGCGCTTTCTTACACAAAACAGGCCCGCGATGCGGGCCTATTTATGCAAGAGGCAGCGATATCAATCTCGCTGTGGCGCACCCAGAGGGAAGTAGTGACGATAAGGCCTCGCCTCGTCCACCACCCGGACGATGCTGGGATGGGCCAGCAGCCGGGCACGATAGCTCCGCAGCACGGCACACTCAGCCGGGATAGGGTGGGCCCAGTCGGCGTAAAAGAGCGAGGGGGCGGCAGCGCAATCTGCGAGGGTAAAACGCTCTCCCGCCGCCCAGCGGCGATCGGCGAGATGCTTGTCTAGCCAGGGGTAGATCCTGTCCAGCATGGCCCGCGCCTCGGCAACCCCGAAGCCGTCGCGCTCGGCCACAGGTCGCAGCCGGTCCATCACCACCTTCTGCATGGGGGTCATCACATAGTTGTCGAACAGGCGATCCAGCATATGCACTTCGATGCCCGCCTCCCCCGCCGGCACCAGGGTGTTGGGGCCGGGATGGTGCAACTGCAGGTATTCGATGATGGTGCTGCTCTCGAGCAGGGTGCGCCCCTCATCCACCAGCACGGGGAAGCGCTTGAGGGGCCAGAGGCTGGCAAGCTCGGCCTTCACCGAGGGGGCCTCCAGATTATGGTACTCGAATGACAGTGCATTCTCGTAGAGGGCGATCAACACCTTCTGGCTGTAGGACGAGAAGGGATGGGCATAGAGTTTCATCTCACCGGCTCCTTGTATCTAGTTGTATTCCCTTGGGTGATGTCACCTTCACTTGAGCCATTCACCGTGGCGGTCATGACTCTTGTCGCGATGATGGCCCGCCGCTATGGCTCCTTGAGAGCGAGCACCATGACCCCGCTGGCGATGAGGGCGATGCCGAGCCACTCCCGCAGGGAGGGGCGCTCCCCCAGAAACAGGACGGCGAAGATCACCACCAGCACCAGGCTGAACTTGTCGATGGGCGCCACCTGGGCGGCGGTGCCCAGTTGCAGGGCCCGAAAATAGCAGAGCCAGGACGCACCGGTTGCGAGCCCCGACAGGCCGAGGAACAGCCAGCTGTGGGCCGGGAGCGTCAGCGGATTGCTCCACTGCCGGGTGGCGGTCACATAGAGGCAGAGCAGCAGGAAGATGAGCCCGGTTCTGATCAGAGTGGCCAGATCCGCGTTGATCTGCGCTACCCCGACCTTGGCAAAGATGGCGGTCAGGGCGGCGAAGAAGGCAGAGAGCAGGGCCCAGCCAAACCAGTTCAGGGTGACAATGGATGAGTCGCTCATGATGATGCCTTGCAATAGGGGGTGAGCTAGTTGTAGCAGAGCCGGGAGATAACGAGGATATGGATACTCCTGCCTTGGACCAGGCCTCTTCCCCCTCTCAATTGCGAGTCGGATCCCTCATCCTCTTTGTGGCATAATGCCCCGTCCCGTGGCCTTTGGTGGCGCGGTCTGGGCCATCCCCACGCGGCATGCCCAGCCGATTTGTCATGCCACCAGGCTCACCCGTTTTCTGCGATTATCCGCGATACGATGACCGCACCCATATCGCACGCATCACGCGATGCTTGAACCAAGAGGGGTCAGTATGTCTGCCATTCGTCTCACCCAGTACAGCCACGGCGCCGGCTGTGGCTGCAAGATTTCCCCCAAGGTGCTCGACACCATCTTGAAGAGCCAGATCCCGGGCTTTGACGATCCCACCCTGATCGTCGGCAACAGCAGCAAGGATGACGCCGCCGTGGTGGACATCGGCAACGGCCAGGGCATCGTCTCCACCACCGACTTCTTCATGCCCATCGTCGATGATCCCTTTACTTTCGGCCGTATCGCCGCCACCAACGCCATCAGCGACATCTACGCCATGGGCGGCAAGCCCATCGTCGCCATCGCGATCCTCGGCTGGCCCATCAACACGCTGGCCCCCGAGGTTGCCCAGCAGGTGATCGACGGCGGTCGTCAGGTGTGTCACGAGGCGGGTATCTCCCTCGCAGGTGGCCACAGCATCGACGCCCCGGAACCCATCTTCGGCCTGGCGGTGACAGGCATAGTGCCGCTCAACGCCATCAAACAGAACGACACCGCCCAGGTGGGTGATACCCTCTATCTGACCAAACCCCTTGGCATCGGTATCCTCACCACGGCCCAGAAGAAAGGCAAGCTCAAGCCCGAGCACGAGCAACTGGCCCCCGAGGCCATGTGCACCCTCAACAAGATTGGCCAGCATTTTGCCGCACTGCCGGGCGTACACGCCATGACGGACGTGACCGGCTTTGGTCTGGCCGGCCACCTGCTGGAGATGTGCGAGGGTTCAGATGTATGCGCCCGCCTCGACTTCGCGGGGCTGCCGCTCCTGCCCGAGGTGGATCACTACCTGGCAGAGGGGTGCGTACCGGGCGGTACCCTCCGCAATCACGACTCCTACGGCCACAAGCTTGACGCCATGGATGAGCGTACCCGCAATATTCTGTGCGATCCCCAGACCAGCGGCGGCCTCCTGGTCGCCGTCGGCAAGGAAAGTGAAACCGAGTTTCTCGCCATTGCCGAGCAGGCCGGGCTGAGCCTCTCCCCCATCGGCCAGCTGCAGGCCCGCACCGGCAACCAGTTTATCGAGGTTGTCCTATGAGTGACCTGCCCCTGGTCAGCGATTACACCCGTATTTTCCTGGAGGACGTTCCCCTCATCGATCTGCGCGCCCCCGTCGAGTTCAAGGAGGGGGCCTTTCCCACCGCCGTCAGCCTGCCACTGATGACGGACGAGGAGCGTGCCCGGGTCGGCACCTGCTACAAACAGGAGGGTCAGGCTGCCGCCATCAGACTCGGCCATCAGCTGGTGGGGGGCGCGGTACGCGCCGCGCGTCTGGATGCCTGGCTGACTCAGCTGCGCCAGCAGCCAGATGCCCTGCTCTACTGCTTCCGGGGCGGCCTGCGCTCGCAAACCGTGCAGCAGTGGCTGGCCGAGGCCGGTGTCACCCGCCCCCGGGTGGCTGGCGGCTACAAGGAGCTACGCCGCTTTCTCATCGACACCCAGGAGAGCGCCGCCGCCCAGTGCGGCTGGACCGTGCTGACCGGCATGACCGGCTCCGGCAAGACCCATATGCTGGAGCACATTGCCCAGGCGGTGGACCTGGAGGGCCATGCCCATCACAGGGGCTCCTCCTTTGGCCAGTTGCCGGGGGGACAGCCCAGCAACATCAACTTCGAGAACCGCATCGCCATCGAGCTGCTCAAGCGCCGCCATCGGGGTGAAGCCCATTTCGTGGTCGAAGACGAGAGCCGCCTCATCGGCCGATGCGCCCTGCCCCTGAGCCTCTATGAAGCCATGTGCCAGGCGCCTCTGGTGGTGGTGGAAGTTTCTCAGGAGGAGCGGGCCGAGCAGATCCGCATCGATTACGTGCAGGATCTCTGGCTGCGCTATCTGGAGATGTATGGCCAGGAGGAGGGCTGGCCGCTCTTTGCCGGCTACCTCACCGACGCCATGGCCCGCCTCAAGCGTCGCCTCGGCGACAAGGATCACCGCGAGCTGGACGGCCTGTTGCAAGCCGCCCTCACCGAGCAGGCCGAGACCGGGCAAACCGCCGCCCACCTGGTCTGGATCCAGCTGCTGCTGACCCGTTACTATGACCCCATGTACCGCTACCAGCTGGACAACAAGCGCGAGCGGATCCTGTTTCGCGGCGACCGGCAAGCCTGCCTCGCCTTCTTTGCCGAGCAACACGCCCTTCATCCCCACCAGGAGAGTCCCACATGTTGAAGTTCGAGGTGATCCCGGTCACCCAGTTCGCCCAGAATTGTTCCCTCATCTGGTGCGACGAGACCCACCAGGCGGCGCTCGTCGATCCCGGTGGCGAGGCGGACAAGCTGCTGGCTGCCGTCGCCAGGCGCGGGCTGACTCTGACCCATATCCTGCTGACCCACGGTCATCTGGATCATGTGGGCGCTGCAGCCCAGTTGCGCGAACGGACAGGCGTTCCCATCAGGGGTCCCCACAAGGAAGACGCCTTCTGGCTCGACATGCTGCCTCAGCAGAGCCAAATGTTCGGCTTTGCCCATACCCCGTCTTTCACCCCGGATAGCTGGCTCACCCAGGGGGACAAGGTGCAACTCGGGCACTGCGAGCTGGAAGTCTATTTCTGCCCGGGCCATACACCGGGTCATGTCGTGCTGATCAGCCAGGCCGAACGCCTCGCCTGGGTGGGGGACGTGCTCTTTGCCGGCAGCATAGGCCGCACCGACTTCCCGCGCGGTGATCACGCCACCCTGATCCGCTCGATCAGCGAAACCCTGTTGCCGCTTGGGGATGACATTGTCTTTATCCCGGGCCACGGCCCCAGCTCCACCTTCGGGCACGAGAAGGCGAGCAATCCCTACCTGACGCAATCCATCTGGTAATCCCCCCGCGCTTCGCGGGCATCCCACTGGATCTTGAGGCGCAAGATCTCCGGCATGATCTCGAGAAAACGTGCGAGCAGCCGGGGATCGAAGTGCTGGCCGGCACCGTCACGCATGGTGGCCAGCACCCGCTCCAGGGGCCAGGGCTCCTTGTAGGGACGACGCACGCTCAGGGCGTCAAACACGTCGGCGATGGCCACGATCCGCGACGCCTCGGGGATCCCCTCGCCGCTTGTTCCTGCGGGGTAACCCGTGCCGTCCCACTTTTCGTGGTGATGCAGGGCAATCTCCGCCGCCATGCGGAAGATGGGTCCGTCGGAACGCTTCAAGATCTCGTAACCGATGCGCGGATGGGTACGCATGATGGCCCACTCCTCTTCGGTAAGAGGCCCGGGCTTCTTGAGGATGTGATCAGGGATCCCAATCTTGCCCATGTCATGCATGGGGGCTGCCAGCTCCAGCAGATCCGACTGTTCGGGGCTCCAGCCGACCGCGTCGGCCAGGGCCCGGGCATAGGCGGCCATGCGCCAGATATGCACCCCGGTGTCGGTGTCGTTGTAGTGACCCGCCTCGCTCAACATCACGATGGCGGTGCGGTAGCTGCGCTCGAGCTGCTCGAGGCGCACCAGAGAGAGATGGTTGCGCACCCGGGCACGCACCGTACTCGGGCAGACCGGCTTGTAGATGTAATCCACCCCGCCCGCTTCGAACCCCTGGCTCTCGCTGTCTGCATTGTCACTCGCCGTGATAAAGAGCACCGGGATCCCGGCGTGAGCCGGATCGGCCTTGAGTCGGCGGCACACCTCGTAGCCGTCCATGTCGGGCATGCGTACGTCAAGCAGGATCAGCGCAGGCTCGTGGCGCTCAACGGCAGCCAGCCCCTCCTCCCCCCCTTTGGCGAAGAAGAGGTTGTACTCCTCCTTGAGGATTTGCCGCAGCAGCCCGAGGTTGCTCGGCTCGTCGTCGATGATCAGCACGCGTGGTCTATTCATGGTGCAGACTCCTTCCGATCCCCCAGATACTCTTCCAGCGTGCGGGTCGCGAGCGGGATATCGAACAGCTCCAGCGCCGCACTGATCTCGTTCACCAGCTTGCAAGGCAGGTAACTCCTGGCCTGGCCCAGCGCAGGCTCTATCAGCTCGAGATCCTCGCTCACCAGGGCCTGATGCAGGGCGTGCAGGTACACCTCCTGCACCTCACCCTGAACCAGCGGGGAGTTGATGGCTCCCGGCTCGCGACCGGCATAGGTGTCGATGGCCTGCTGCGCCCGCTCCAGCGCCTCGAGGAAAGGGGGAATGAGCTGACTGGTGTCGCCCCCCTGCTCGATGGCCTCGTTCAGTTCGGCGCTGATGCGTGCCACATCGGTGAGCGACAGGCTGCCTGCCACCCCCTTGATCTTGTGAGTCAGGCTCGCAGCCGCATCAATCTCGTGCTGAGCGATGTAGTCCGGCAGCACGGTGCCGACCGTCATGTAGTCATCACGAAAGCGCCGCAGGTATTTGAGATAAACGGACGCTTCACCCCAGTTTCGCAGTCCGGTATCGATATCGATGCCAGCCACCGACTCCCGGGCAAAGTCGTTCACGGTGAGCGGTGCCACGCTGTCCGGCAGGTAGCGCAGCAGCGTTGCGATGAGCTGCTCCACATCGAGCGGCTTGGCGATGAAGTCGTTCATACCAGAGGCCAGCGCCGCCTCGCGCTGATCCTTGAAGACACCGGCGGTGAGTGCCAGCACGGGGGTCTCCTCGCGTCCCGGCAGCTGGCGCAGGCGGCGGGTCGCCTCGTAGCCATCCATCACCGGCATCTGCACGTCCATGAGCACCAGATCGATGCACCGCGCCGGATCGGCAAGACAGGCCAGGGCCCGCTCTCCGTCGATGGCGGTGATCACCTCGGCCCCCTCTCGCTGCAGCAGGCGGGTCGCCACTTCCAGGTTGATGTCACTGTCATCGACCAGCAGTACGTGCACACCCGGCAGGCGCAGACGGCGCTGGCCGCTCTCCAGCGGTGCCACGTGTTCGCGCTTCTCGTGGATGAGACGCGCCACCGCGTTGTAGAGACTGGAGCCGGTGACGGGCTTGTGCAACACCAGATCCACCTGATCCGAGCCGGGGCGACGCATCAGCTCGTCCTGGGAGTAGGCGGTCGCCATGATGATGATGGGCGAGTGCTCCTGCCGCTCGAAAGCACGGCGAATGGCGATGCAGGTCTCGAGTCCGTCCATGCCAGGCATCATCCAGTCGAGCAGGATCACATCGAAGCGCTCCCCCTGACCCAGCAAATGGTGCAGGGCCTGCTCACCGGACTCCACTACCCGTGACTGCCAGCCGAGGGAGCCCACCGTCATCGACAGGGTGTCGCGGGTCACCTGGTTGTCGTCGGCAATGAGCAGCGAAACGTGTTGCAGCCGCTCGTTGAAGGCCTCGGGCTGCCTCACCAGCGCCAGACGGACACGGAACCAGAACTCGCTCCCCTTGCCCAGTTCGCTGGTGACGCCGATATCCCCCCCCATCAGGCTCACCAGGCGGCGGCTGATGGTCAGGCCAAGCCCGGTCCCCCCGAAACGACGACTGGTGGAGGAGTCGGCCTGGGAGAAGGCATTGAAGATGTTGGCCTGTTGTTCTGGCGGAATGCCGATCCCAGTGTCGCGCACCCGAAACAGCAAGGTGGCCATGCCGTCCTGCTCGGCCTCCAGCTCGACCTTGACCTCCACTTCCCCACGTTCGGTGAACTTGATGGCATTGCCGGTCAGGTTGAGCAGCACCTGCTCGAGGCGAAGGGCGTCCCCAATCAGATGGCCGGCCTGCTCGGGGGCACTACCCACCACCAGCTCGAGGTGCTTGTCGCCAACGCAGGTGGACATGATGGCCGCCACGTGATCCAGCACCTCCTCCAGGCTGAATGGCACCTGCTCGAGCTCGAGCCGGCCCGACTCAATCTTGGAAAAATCGAGGATGTCGTTGATGATCCCGAGCAGCGCATGCCCTGCCTGGTGGATCTTGCGAACCAGCGCACGCTGGCCATCGTCAAGCACTCCCTGCTCGAGCAGGTAGGTCACCCCCATGATGGCGTTCATGGGGGTACGGATCTCGTGGCTCATGTTGGCGATGAAATCCCCCTTGACCCGCGCCAGCCTGGCTGCCTCCTGCTGTGCCAGCTGCTCCCGACGCCAGCTGCGCACCAGCGAGGCCACTCCGATACCGAACAGCAGCAGCAAGGTGGCGCAGGTAGCCGAAATGCTCATCCAGATGTGAGTACGAATGGCCAGCAGCTCGCTGCGCGGCACCATGGAGGCGGCCTTCCAGATCAGCTGATCATGATTCAGTGCCGGGTACAGGGTGGTCCAGCTCCACAGCCCGTCGGCGGACTCGACCTGGCCGTTCGAGGCCCCCCAGAGCGTCTGCCAGGCCTGGGGAGAGGTCAGCCTCAGGGTAAGATCCGGGCGCTCGACCATAAAACCCCACTCTTGTGCCGGATCAGGGTTGCGCAGCCAATACCCGTCCTGATTAAGCAGCATGGTATGGGCGGCAGCCTTGCCACTGCTGTTGGCGAACTCCTTGAGCATACGGCCTGCCTGCACGTTGATAAGCAGCAAGCCCAGATCACGGTCCCCCAGGCGCAGGCGCTTGGCGATGCGGATCATGGGGTTGAAGGGGCGATCGATCACCCCGTGTTCGACGTTGAGATCGAGCGGAGAGACGTAGATCCGCTCCCAGGGCAATGCCATGGCATCGCGGAAATAGTAACGCTCTCCCTTGTTCTGCAACTGGTCGTCGGCCACACGCCGTAGATGTGGCCCCTGGCGGTTGATGCGCACCATCTCCATGCCATCCGGCGCCAGCCAGCGCACCTGGGCATAATCGGGATTGCGGTTCATCAGAATGGTGAACTGGGCAGCCATGGTGTCACGTTCATTGCGACCCGCCGCCTCGAGCAGGAGGGGTTCTTCAGACATGCTGCGCACATGGCGTAGCGGCACTGCCAGCTCATCCTCGAGACGACCGCTGGCGAGTGCCAGGAAGGTGCTCTCATCGCTGCGAAGACGATAAAGTTCGCGCTCGATCAGTGCGTTTCCCAACAGATACCCCCCCACCAGGACCAGCACCATAATGGGTGAGAACAGCAGGAAATATCCCCGTATGATTCCCTTCATGACGGTCAACATTACCCCGTAGATGGACTTGTTCGAATACTTTATATGTGTCAGAGCACCACAACCGGTGTCCTGCTGTCAATCATGCCTACAAGTAAAGACCAATAGAGCTATTTGAGTATTTTATTTTTTGTCGGTAAAAATACAGCAAAAACAAAGAGGCCACCCGATTGGGTGGCCTCTTTACAGGAACGTTCGTTGCCGATTAGACGCGAACGAAGTCCAGGTGAACCAGCTTGTAACGTACCGGGTGACGCTGGATCGCCTTGACGTTAACTTTGACTTCTTCGCCGTTGATGACCAGGGTCAGCTCGGAGGAGTAGAACTCCGGCTTCTCTTGGGCCAGGATCAGCTTTTTGTGGTCCAGGGTGATGGACACGGCATCTTTGCCTGCACCGTAAACGATGGCAGGAACTTGGTCAGCATGACGCAGGCGGCGGCTCGCACCTTTCCCCAGGTCAGAACGGACTTCAGCTTGGAATACGAAAGACATAGTAAGTATCTCTTATAGATGAATGTATGGTGTTGACTGCGACCGGTCAGCACCTCGCAAAACGAGCGCGAATACTAGCATGGGCTCGGGGTGGATACAAGGGACGAACCGCGTGCCATCGTACTGACGGATACGGAGGCGTTCCCCTGCCCCGCACACGCCTCAGCGCCCCTGCTCCAGGCGGGCAAACTGCTGCTGGCGCTGGGCCGGGCTCAGGGCGTCGAACTGCGCCAGGGTCTCCGCTTTCGGGCAATAGAGTCGCTGGCCGGTCTGCACCTTGATCCCCTTGCCCATCCCGGGGCGATTGTCCGCCACCAGCGCCAGCAGATAGCTGTAGGTATCTGAGCCGCTGCCCGCCTGTGCCTGCAACTGGCTCGCGATGCGCCAGAGGGTCTCCCCCGCCGCCACCTGATGACAGACCCGCCCATCCCCCCCTGCCGCCGTGGCGGTGAGGGTCAACGTGGCGCCCTCTGGCGCCGGGCTCGCTGTGGCAAGCTGTCCACTCCCGCCCGCCCTAGACAATGACGGCACCGCCAGCCTCGCCAGCAAGGGCTCCCCTTGCGCCATCCGCTCCCAGCCCCTCGTCGGCCCAGGCAAGGAGAACTCGGCGATAAAGGCACTGGCCCCTGACGCCTCGAAGGAGGGTTGATGCACTGCTGTCACGCTCTGCACCGGTTGATGGGGCGCCATGCCATAGGCCATCTCGTCGATGCGTTTGAGCCTGGCCAGGTAGGCCTTGGAGAGCTGTGCCTCCCCCTCGAACAGATCGAAGGGGGGCACCAGACGGGCGGGAAACAGGATTTGCCAGTGGCCGTTCTTCTTCTTCGTCGCCAGCGGCGGGAACTGATTGCCCCGCCAGGCGGCGAAGATGGGCGGCACGGCACGGTGCAGCGGATAGAACTCCGGATTGAGCTGCACCCAGGTTTGCTCAGCAATGGGCTGATAACCGCTGATGTTGACCAGCGCCACTCCCAACCAGATCCCCAGCATATGACGGTCTCCCTTGCCCGTTAATCCGTTCTGTTCTTATTACTATCCAATAAAACAGATAGATAGCAGCTTAGCACTGGGCGATGGCGCTCTGCACACGTTTATCCGAGATGGGATAAGGCGTCCCGAGCTGCTGGGCGAAGAAGGAGACTCTCAGCTCTTCGATCATCCAGCGGATATTGGCCACCTCGGGAGGGATCGGCTGGGATTTGGGGATCTTGGCCAGCAGCGCCTTGTATTCAGACTCCACACTCTGCACCTTGAGCATGTGGACCCTGTCCCGGTTCGGGTCGATGGCGAGCTTCTCCAGACGCCGCTCGATGGCGCGCAGGTAGCGCAAGAGATCCGGCAGTCGCTGCCAGCCGGTCTCGGTCACGAAGCCCTTGTGGATCAGCTTGTCCAGTTGCAGCTGGATGTCCGACATGGCGAAGGCGGTGTCGAGCTGCATCTTGCCCTTAAGCCGCTTCTTGATCTCGTGGGAGAGGGTCAACACGGCTTCCACTTGGCTTGCCACTTCCACCACGGCGTCGTTGAGCTCGGCGCGGACATACTCCTTGAGGGCCTCGAAGCCGGCTTCATCCCAGGCGAGCCCACCATGCTGCTCGATGAGCTTGTCGCAGCCGCAGGCGATGCAGTCGTCAATCAGCTCGGCCACCTTGCCAAAGGGGTTGAAGTAGAGCCCGAGCTTCGCCTTGTTGGGCAGCTTCTCCTGCAGGTACTTGATGGGAGATGGCACCCCCAGCAGCACCAGCCGGCGCTGACCCGCCCACATCAGCTGCTGCTGGGCCACCGGGCTCTCCACCAGCTGGATGGCGACCGAATCCTTCTGATCCACCAGGGCCGGATAGGCCTTCACCTCGAATCCGCCGCGCTTCTGGCTGTACTCCTTCGGCAGCTCGCCAAAGCTCCAGAGGGTGAGACCGGACTGCTCGATATCATCGTCCGCCACTTGTGACAGGGTCTCCTGCACCTTGCCGCGCAGGGACTCTTTCAATGCCTCCAGATCTTTGCCTTCCGCCACCTTCTTCTGCTTGTCGTCCACCACCCGGAAGGTGAGTTTCAGGTGATCGGGCACCGCGGTCCAATCCCAGGATTCGCGGGGAACGGTCACGCCGGTCATGCGACGCAGCTGGCGCTCCATCTCATCCAGCAGCGGCCCCTGCTCGGGGTGGATGCTGGCGAGCAGGGCATCGGCATAATTGGGGGCCGGCACGAAGTTCTTGCGCATCGGCTTTGGCATCGACTTGATAAGGGCCACCAAGAGCTCGTGACGCAAGCCCGGGATCAACCACTCGAACCCTTTCACCTCCACCTGGTTGAGCAGCGGCAGCGGGATATGCAGGGTCACGCCATCGGCGGCCTCCCCCGGCTCGAACTGGTAGGTCAGTTTCAGCTTGAGGCGCCCCTGCTGCCAGAAGTTGGGGTAGTCGAGATCGCTGATGTGGGCCGCATCTCCCTTCATCAGCATCTCTTTTTCGAAGTTGAGCAGCTCGGCGTCCTGCTTTTGCGCCTCCTTCCACCACTTGTCGAAGTGACGGGCAGAGATGATTTCTTCCGGCAAACGGGCATCGTAGAAGCGGAACAGATCCTCGTCATCCACCAGGATGTCGCGCCGACGGGATTTGTGCTCCAGCGCCTCCACCTCCGCCAGCAGCTTGCGGTTGTCGCTGAAGAAGCGGTGGCGGGTCTCGAAATCCCCCTCCACCAGGGCGCGGCGGATAAACAGCTCGCGGCACAGGGCCGGATCGAGGCGACTGAAGTTGATGGTGCGCTCGGCAACCAGGGTCAAGCCATAGAGGGTCACCTTCTCCTTGGCCATGACGGCGCCGTTTTTCTTCGACCAGTGGGGGTCGCTGTGGTGCAGCTTGATGAGGTGGCCCGCCAGCGGCTCCACCCACTCGGGTTCGATCCTGGCGTTGATGCGGGCGTAGAGGCGGGAGGTCTCCACCAATTCGGCGGCCATCACCCACTTGGGCGGCTTCTTGAACAGACCCGAGGCCGGGAAGAGGTGGAAGCGGCCATTGCGGGCCCCCAGGAACTCCGGCTTCTCCAGATCCTTGTTGCCGATATGGCTCAAGAGGCCGGTCAAGAGCGCGCAGTGCACCGTCTTGAAATCCGCCGGCTCTGCATTGGCCTTGAAGCCGAGCTCTTTCACCGTCTGGCGCAGCTGGAAGTGAATGTCCTGCCACTCGCGCACCCTCAGATAGGAGAGAAACTCCTTCTGGCACATACGGCGGAACGGGTTGCTGCCAAGGGCATCCTGCTGATCTTTCAGGTAGTTCCACAGGTTCACAAAGGCGAGGAAGTCGGACTCCTTGTCTTCAAAGCGTCGGTGCTGCTCGTCAGCGGCCTGCTTCTTCTCCATGGGCCGCTCGCGAGGATCCTGAATGCTGAGGGCGGCGGTGATCACCATCACCTCGCTCAGGCAGCCGGTTTGCGCGGCACTGATCACCATCTTCGCCAGGCGGGGATCAAGAGGGATGCGCGAGAGCTGGCGACCGGTCTCGGTCAGCTGCAGCTTGGCTTCGCGATCGCCCGTGGCGGGCAGCTCGCGCACCGCCTCCAGCTCTTTCAAGAGGGTCAGACCGTCCTTGATATGGCGCGACTCCGGCGGCTCGACGAAGGGGAACGCCTCCATGTTGCCAAGGCCGAGCGCCAGCATCTGCAGGATGACGGAAGCCAGGTTGGTGCGCAGGATCTCGGGGTCGGTGAAGGCCGGGCGGCCGTTGAAATCCTCTTCCGAGTAGAGACGGATACAGATACCGTCCGCCACCCGGCCGCAACGACCCTTACGCTGGTTGGCACTGGCCTGGGAAACCGGCTCGATGGGCAGGCGCTGCACCTTGGTGCGCCAGGAGTAGCGACTGATACGGGCAGTGCCCGGGTCAATGACGTAACGAATGCCTGGCACCGTCAACGAGGTCTCCGCCACGTTAGTGGCGAGCACGATGCGCCGTCCGGCGTGGGGCTGAAACACCTTGTTCTGCTCGGCGTTGGAGAGGCGAGCGTAGAGCGGCAGTACCTCGGTGTCGCGCAGGTTGAGCTTGCGCAGGGCATCGGCGGTATCGCGGATCTCTCGCTCGCCGTTCATGAAGATAAGGATGTCCCCCAGCCCTTCGCGGGCCAGCTCCTCCACCGCATCGAAGATCCCCTGCAGCTCGTCGCGTTCCTCCAACCCCTCGCTCTTGTCACTGGCGAGCGGGCGGTAGCGCACCTCCACCGGGTAGGTGCGCCCTGAGACCTCAATCACCGGCGCCTTGTTGAAGTGGCGGGAGAAACGCTGCGGGTCGATGGTGGCCGAGGTGATGATCACCTTGAGGTCAGGGCGCTTTGGCAGCAGCTGCTTGAGATAGCCCAGAATGAAGTCGATGTTGAGGCTGCGCTCGTGGGCCTCGTCGATGATGATGGTGTCGTACTGGGTGAGCATCCTGTCGTTCTGGATCTCCGCCAGCAGAATACCGTCGGTCATCAGCTTGATGTGGGTCTGCTCGCTCACCTGATCGGTAAAGCGCACCTTGTAGCCCACGTAGTGACCGAGCTCGGACTCCATCTCCTCGGCAATACGGGCCGCCACGGTACGGGCCGCCAGACGACGCGGCTGGGTGTGGCCTATAAAGCCTTTCACCCCGCGCCCCAGCGCCAGGCAGATCTTGGGGATCTGGGTGGTTTTGCCCGAGCCGGTTTCGCCGGCGATGATCACAACCTGATGTTCGCTGATCGCCTTGGCGATCTCCGCCTGCTTCTGGCTGACCGGCAGATTGTCCGGATAGGTGACCCTGGGCACACCGGCCAGACGGGATTGATAGCGCGCCTCGGCCACATCCAGATCGGCAGCGATGGTCTCGAGTACGGCGACCTGCTTGGCTTCCGGCAGCTTCTTGGCCCCGTGCAGACGGCTGGAGAGACGGCGGGCGTCGAGGTTCATGCAAGCAGATAGACGGCGGCGCAGCGCCTCGATAGAGAGAGACAAGGTACGAATTCCTTAAAAGAGTGCCCATCAAGGGCCATATCGATAGCTGGGGGAGATCCTAAAGAGCGAGGCTGGGCGGTGCAAGCCTTAAAGCGGCGAGTGAGGCGTAACGGGTAGCGAGCCTGAATACCGGCCATAAAAAGAGCAGGCACCTGCCTGCTCCTTGCATACAACCGGTGTCAGCCGTTGGCCTGGTGCACGAAGCAGGTGCCGAGCTGGGCGTGAATGGCCTGCATCACGTTGTGGCGGCTGATCACCCCGAGCAGGCGCCCCTCCTCCACCACCGGATAGATCTTGGGTTTTTGGCCCATCATCATCTCGGCCAGATCCAGGATGCTGGTGTCGGGGCCCACCGCCAGCACCTCCTTGCGCATCACATCCCTGACCTGGGCAACCTGTTCACAGTGATAGGCCTCTTTCAGCATGACGGCGATGCAATCCTGCTCGGATACCCAGCCAATCAGATGCCCCTGACTGTCCACCACTGGACCGCCCAGCTGATGGCTGTTGAGAAACTTGGTGACTGCGCTTTGCACCATCATGTCCGCGCTGAACGTGATGGGCTTGGTCTGCATGTAGTCCCTTGCTTTGAGTGATTCCATGACGCTTCCCCCAACAGGCCTCCCCTGGGGGAGGCAAGAGCCGGACACTATGCCTGGCTCCCTCCAAGCATAGCTCGCAGCCGTCAGGAGATGGATTGCAGCAAGAGCAGCAGCTCGTTCTGGCTGTGACAGTCGGTCTTCTTGAACACCCCCTTGAGGGTGGAGCGCACGGTTTCCACCTTGACCCCGCGCAGTTCGGCGATGTCGTTGCTGCTGTAGCCCTTGCTCATCAGTACCAGCAGTTCCTTCTCACCGATGGTAAGGGGGTACAGGCTGGCCAGCGCCTCGATATCGGGGTTGAAGGAGTGCTCGGGGTCTCGCAGCACCACCTCCACATAGCGCTCGAACCGGCTCAGGCCGCTCATCAGGGAACACTGGATCAGCAGCGGCCTGAGATTGGCCTGACGGGGAATGGACATATAGGCGCTTGCTCCCGGCAACAAATAGGCAAAACCACTCAGGATCTCCTTGAGCTGGCGTTGCTGCTCTTTATTTTGCAAAGAGAAAATGCCATTGATGGCGCGCAGCTCCACATTTTCATCGGCGATGCGATTGAATGCCACATTGGAATAATGGATATGCCCCTTGTCATCTATGATGGCGCTGGGCTTATTATGGTTTTTCACCAGCTGCTGCAGCTGGTAGTTCTGGGTTTCCAGGGCCAGCAGATTCCAATAATGGTGGCTCCAGGCGGCAAGACCGGAATAGATTTCGGAGAGGGACGTGAGTTCCTGACTGCTGAAATCCTCCTGCGCCGCCCCACGGTAGCTGCACAGGCTGCTAAGCCCCCGTCCCTTGACCTGACAGACCCCCCCCGCCGCGAACTGGGCGCCGAAACTGGCCAGCAGCCCCACGGAGTTCGAGAGGGTATTGGCACTGACGATCCCCTGGCAGCCTTTGTCCAGATAATGATTGAACCACACATCCTGGCGATGGTGTTGCACATAGAACTGCTGCTGGGCCTCGGTCAGACCGCTGGAAAAAAGCTTTATTCCGTCGCTCTTGTCATCGTCCCGCAATAAAAACAGGGACGAACTGCAGGACACATCCGCACGAAATTGGTCCACGACCAGCTTAATGTCAGAATCATTAATACCGCACTCATATAACTGGCTGATATAGGGCGATATCCTTTCTTTCTCTAATGCCTTCACACCCGAACTCCTAATTCTTATTTTTATTGAAGGGGCATCTTACTCTGCAATGAGAAACTCGAAAAGTAGTCAAATGAATAAAGCCTTTATGACCAATTGATTAATGGTCATGAATAACGTCCATTCATGAAAAGAGTGAAAAAAGACGTGTCATGGCTCAGGTTTTCCTTAGAACCGGTCGCTTTAGGGCTCTTTACTTGTGATACCCGCCAGCTCCCGCACATACTGTCACGCACTTAAATGCGTGATTGATAAGTCTGCCACCTGCTTACACGCTGCCGACATCCCCCTCCTCCTTACCCTGGATTCATATGAATTAAATGTTTCCACCATGTTTGGTTTTTGTTTCTTTCCTATTTCCATTCCCGATGGCACTCGTTATTGTATATACAAATTCAGCCATCAACGGAGTTGAACCATGTGGACCACAAGGAGAGGAAATGGAACCTGAACGCGTACTCACGGCACCGGCAGGTGCCGGGGCTGGCCTCAAGCTGCTGCTGACCAGTCTGCTCGGCATCGCCATCTTTTTCGTGCCCTTCGAACTGGGGGGCCGCAGCACCATACTGGTGGATCACCTGGCCGGCGCCCTGATAGCGCAGCGCCCTGTTGCCCTTGGCATCATTCTGCTGATCATCGCCTACGGTGCCATCACTCCCCTGCTGGATGGCCGCTGGCGCGCCCGTCCCATCGATCGGGTGCTGAGCCTGTTCAAGGTGCTCGGCCTGGTGCTGGCCATCATGTACGTGGCGAACATCGGGCCCGCCTGGCTGATGACGCCGGACAGGCTGCCCTTCCTGTTTGACAAGCTCGCCATGTCGGTGGGCCTCATCGTGCCCATCGGGGCCATGGCGCTCACCTTCCTGCTCGGCTTTGGCCTGCTTGAGCTCATCGGCGTGCTGATGCAGCCCGTGATGCGCCCCCTGTGGCGCACGCCCGGCCACTCCGCCATCGATGCAGTCGCCTCCTTCGTGGGCAGCTACTCGGTGGGCCTGCTCATCACCAACCGTGTCTTCCTGGCGGGCAAGTACACGGTGCGGGAAGCCGTCATCATCGCCACCGGTTTCTCCACCGTCTCCGCCGCCTTCATGATCATCGTGGCCAAGACCCTCAACCTGATGGGTCACTGGAACTTCTACTTCTGGTCCACCCTGGTGATCACTTTCGTTATCACTGCCATCCTGGCCCGCATTCCCCCCATCAGCACCATGAACGATGAGGGGGAAACCGACGAGCCGCTACCTGTCGGCCAGAGTCGCTTGCAAGCCGCCCTCGCCTGCGGTCTGGCCCAGTCCAGCCAGGCGGATCCCGTGCTCAAGCAGCTGAGGGACAACCTCAAAGACGGGCTGCAGATGGCCGCCGCCGTGGTGCCCACCATACTGTCGGTCGGCCTGCTGGGCCTGCTGCTGGCGCAGCACACCCCGCTGTTCGATCTGCTGGGCTGGCTGCTGTGGCCCCTGACCTGGCTGCTGGCCCTCGGTGAACCCCTGGAGACTGCGCGGGCTCTCTCGGCCGGGCTGGCGGAGATGTTCCTGCCCGCCATCCTGCTCAAGGATGCGGACTTGCTGGTGCGCTATGTGACCGCCGTGGTTTCGGTGAGCTCGGTGCTCTTCTTCTCCGCCTCCATCCCCTGCATCCTGGCGACCCGGATCCCGGTGAGCGTGGGGCAGCTGGTGGTTATTTGGCTGCTGCGCACCCTGCTTGGCATCTTCCTCGCCGCCCTGTGCGGCCGGCTCGCCCTGGCCATCGGCTGGCTTGGCTAAGCAATCAGACCCAAAACAACAAAGCGCCATCAGGCGCTTTGTTGTTAATGGGCAAGTTGAGACGTCACTCGAGCCATTTTCGCAACGTGATCGTGGCGAGATCCACAAAGGCACGTAATCTGGGCGGCATGAAACGCTGCCTTGGATAGACGATATGGATAGGATCGGCCTTCCCCTGCCATTGGGGAAGAACAGCCACCAGTCTCCCCTCATCGCAAGCCTGGCGGCACAGATATGACGGCAAGAGTGCCACCCCCTCACCAGCCAGCACCATGGTCATGATCAAACCGACATCGTTGATCAGCGTCTGCCGTGACAAAGGGACGGTCACGCTGTTGGCGGCCTCGTCCTGAAGATCCCAGGACTCTTTGCCCAGGGAGGTGAACTGCAGGCAGGCATGGTGTCGCAGCGCCTGAGGTGCCTCTATCGCCGCCGCACCGGCAAGATAATCCGGGCTCGCGAACAGTGCCCAGCGTGCAACGCCCACCGGCCTGGCGATCAGCGTCGAGTCCTTGAGAGGGCCGGTGCGGATGGCGACATCGACGCCTTCCGCGACCAGATCCACGTAGCGGTTCATCAGCACCAGTTCCACGTCGACCTTTGGCCACCGGCTGCGCATCTGCCCCAGGAGTGACGACAGGATCTGATCGCCGATATCAACGGGAGCCGTGATCCGCAGCAATCCGCAGGGCTCCTCCCGCGACTCGCTCATGGCAGCCTCGGCATCGAACACATGCACCAACCCGGCCGACGCGTGCTCGAAATAGATCTGTCCGGCCTCGGTCAGATGCAGACGACGGGTCGTCCGTTGCAAGAGCGTGACGCCCAGGCGCGCCTCCAGCATGGCCACCCGATGGCTGACCGTTGAGGTCGGCAGCCCCAGCAGACGTGCTGCGGCACTGAAGCTCCCGGCCTGCACGACCTTGACGAATACAACGACCTGATTGAAGTCCATCTTCCAACTCAATAGAAAGTGTTTTCTGATTTAACCATCTAGTTGGACAGATGACCACTTCCTACACTGGTGTCATCGCTTCAACGGAGAGACCGAGATGAAAGAACTGGCATTTATCAAGCGCAGCAATGGGCAGCACTGGGTGGGGGACGGCTTCCCCGTGAGGAACATCTTCTCCTACCACGACATCGCCGAAGAGATCTCCCCCTTCCTGATGATGGACTACGCGGGCCCGGCCACGTTTCCGGCCACGTCTCATCGGCTCGGGGTCGGCCAGCATCCTCACCGCGGGTTCGAAACGGTGACCATCGTCTATGACGGCGGCGTCTCGCACAGAGACTCCTCGGGAGGTGGCGGCACCATAGGGCCGGGGGACGTGCAGTGGATGACGGCCGCATCCGGCCTCATCCATGAGGAGTACCACAGCCCGGACTTTGCCAGGACTGGTGGCACCTTCGAGATGGTGCAGCTGTGGGTGAACCTGCCCGCCCGTGACAAGATGGCGCCCCCCGGCTACCAGGGCATCACCGCAGGTGAGATCCCTCGGGTAGCTTTGCCTCATGGTGCTGGCGAAGCGCGCATCATCGCCGGGCGCTTCGGCGAGGCCGCTGGCCCTGCCCGCACCTTCACCCCGATGAACGTCTGGGACCTGCGCCTGCACGCCCATCACAGGGTCACACTCTCCTTGCCGCAGGGGCATACCACCGCCCTGTTCGTGCTCAAAGGGGCCATCCGTCTTGGCGACCGTCACCCGGTTCGCGCCGCCGAACTGGCGGTCATGGAACGCCGCGGCACGGAACTCGTGATGGAGGTCGAGGAGGAGACGACGCTGTTGCTGCTCAATGGCGCCCCCCTCAATGAACCCATCGTCGGTCACGGTCCCTTCGTCATGAATACCCAGGAAGAGATCGTGCAAGCCATCAATGATTACAACAGCGGCCGTTTCGGCCAGATCGGGCGCTGAACCCCGAGTCCGGCAACAGGGGCACAGTGATCAGCCCCGTCCATGTCGGCGGTGCCAGATCCGGCATAGCCAAGATGACACGGACACCACACTGGCCCCTGTGCTGGCTGGCCTGCCCCTCGATAACGCGGCGGAAACGATCGAACGGCCAAGCACAGAGTGTGCTGCAACCACCGTAAATGACCTGACCAACAAACCTGGAGAAAAGTCATGAACAAGCCCTACGTCAAACTCGACAAGCACAACGCTGCCGTGCTGCTGGTGGATCACCAGGCCGGTCTCTCCTCCCTGGTGCGCGACATCGAACCGGACAAGTTTCGCAACAATGTCCTGGCGCTGGCCGCGACGGCCAAGTATTTCCAGCTGCCCACCATACTGACCACCAGTTTCGAAAACGGGCCCAACGGCCCATTGATGACGGAACTCAAAGAGACCTTCCCGGATGCCCCTTACATTGCCCGCCCCGGGCAGATCAATGCCTGGGACAACGAGGAGTTCGTCAAGGCGGTCAAGGCCACCGGCAAGAAACAGCTGATCATCGCCGGCATCGTCACCGAGGTGTGCGTGGCCTTCCCGGCCCTGTCCGCACTCGAGGAGGGGTACGAGGTGTTTGTCATCACCGATGCCTCGGGAACGTTCAACGAGATCACCCGTCACTCGGCCTGGGATCGCATGTCATCCGCCGGCGCGCAGCTGATGACCTGGTTTGGCGCCGCCTGTGAACTGCACCGGGACTGGCGCAACGATGTGGAGGGGCTGGGTACCCTGTTCGCCAACCACATCCCCGACTATCGCAACCTGATCAACAGCTACACCACTGTCCAGAGCAGCAAGTAGCCTGACACCGGCCCCGGGTAACCGGGGTCCTTGTTGGGCCACGGCTCGGTTACTCCCCTACTCCCGAGGCGTCTGCAAGAGAAGATTTCCCCCACCAGGTGTGCATTAGCGGGGCGGGAGTATGCTTACGGTCCCCTCCCGACCAGGTGAGTCAGGCGCTCCTCAAACCAGCGCGCAAGAGAGTGAAGCATGCCCGCGGGGTGCAAGGCACAGGACAAGTCAGCAGGGGCAACGATACGGCGAAGCAGGTTCGAGAAGGGACGTTTGCCGTGCAGAGGCGAGCTCGGTCACTGCCCGGGCAGGATGGGGTAAAAACAAAACGCAGCGGGGACGGGGCAAACCGTATCCGCTGCGTCATGACGAGGCTCAGCTACCCCTGATGCGGGGCGGCGTACCTCTCTATCCAACAGAGCCACGAGGCATAGCCTCTTGACTCAACAGTAATGAGATCCTCAGAACGGCATCTTGAAGCCCGGAGGCAGTTGCATGCCGCCGGTCAGCTCGCCCATCTTGGCCTTGTTCTGCTCTTCCACCCGGCGCACGGCATCGTTGACGGCCGCGGCGACCAGGTCTTCCAGCATCTCCTTGTCATCTTCCATCAGGCTGGGATCGATCTCGATACGACGCACGCTGTGGCTGCCCGCCATGGTCACCTTGACCATGCCGGCGCCAGCTTCGCCGACCACTTCCATCTGGGCCAGCTGCTCTTGCATTTTCTGCATGCGCTCTTGCATCTGTTGGGCCTGTTTCATCAGGTTACCCATTCCACCTTTACCAAACATAGATCGTCTCTCGTCTTGAAATCCGGCATCCAGCGCCGGGCTGTGGGTTCATCTGCCCTAAATGGGGGCAGCCAAAGATCTTTTCAACCGGGGGGCAGCCCCCGGCACGGTTTTTTCATCGCCGCTCAGCGACTCAGGGGCTCGATGCTCTCGGGATGGAGCACGGCGCCGAAGCGCTGCTGCAAGAATTGTACGTTGGGATCGGCCGCCAGATCCCGGCTCACCTGCTCGCGCACCCCGAGATAGAGGCGGTGCTCTATCTCGAGCGGCGTCTCCCGCTCGGGATCCGTGCCGAGAGTCACCTCGATATTCACGGCCCCACCCAGTTCGGGGCCGATGATCTCGGCCAGATCGGCGCGGGCCTTGTCACTCACCAGATGGCGCTGCTCGGGCTTGAGCAGGAGCGATACCCGATCCCCCTCGAAGGTCATCACGGCGTTGATGGCCAGCTGACGCAGCCGGCCGCCCACCCCGGTACGGGCGATGAGTTCGGCCCAGGGGTCGCCGCAGTTGACCAGCAGGGAAGAGGGGATCAGGCGGGCGACCTCCCCCTCCTCCTCGGGTTGCTCGTCACTCTCCAGCGCATCCCAGTCGATGGTCTCCATCACAGGGGCAGGCTGCGGCTCGGGTTCGCCCGGCAGCTCGGGGCCTCTCGGCAACTCGGGTACCACGGGCCGCGGCGCCGGCGCCACCCGCTGAGCCGGTGCGCCGTCCAGATCCCAGGGTGGCAGATCATCTCCCTGGGGAGACGTCTCCGCGGGACGCATCGAGGCTGGCGCCACTGCCGGTGCACTCGGCTCGCCAAAGCCCTGGGCCAGGTACTCTTCATAGTCGTTGCCCCCCTCGTCATAGGCATCGAGAGGGGGAAGATCGTCATAACCTCCCAAAGGCGCTGGTTGAGCTGCTGAGGCCGGCGTCACCTGGGGCGCCGGTGGCACCTCGGCCTGGCGCTGGGGAGCCGGCTTGACCGGTGCCACCCGTGAAGGGGTCGATGGCGCCGTCGCGACCTCGCCTCGCAGCCGGCTGCGCAGCAGATTGCGCTTGCCGAGCAGGCTCTGCATGCTGGAGATCCCCTGGGGCTCGGCAGACTCGACCGGTGCGGCGGTCTCGGGCACTGCCTGTGCTGCGGGGATTTCCTCGTGAAGCTCTGCCTGGGGCTGCGGGGCTGCGCCGACCGGCTCGCGGGTGGCGGCCTCATAACCCATGCCCGCCGCCTCCTGCAGCAGCTCTTCCTGCTCGGCAAACAGGCGTGCGCTCTCCTCGTCGGCGTCGACGGGAACAGGAGTCGCTTCGGCCGTTTCGATGGCGGGCGCTGCCACCGGGGAAGCAATGGCATCAGCCTGTGGGGCAGGCATCACGGTCTCGGCCGGCGGCAGGCTCCCCCCGTGCGGGGCCGGCTCAGCCCCTTGAGGCTTTCCCAGCAGGGTCGATACTGCCTCCCTCCCCGCCGCTGAGGGGACTTGCCCGGCCATGGCTGGCGGCAAGGCCGTCAGGTTGGCAGGATGCATCACCTCACGGCGCGGCGAGAAGGCGAGCATCCGCAGGCAGGTCATCTCCAGCGCGGTACGCCCATCAGGGGCCCAGGGCAGATCCTTGCGCCCCCCCAGCACGATTTGATAGCAGAGCTGCACCTCTTCCGGGCTCATGGCCCGGGCCAGCTGCAGCAGGGCATCGGCATCCGCCCCCTGCTCCTGCACGCTGGCCGGCAGCAGCTGCGCCATGGCCACCCGGTGAAGCAGGGCTTCCAGCTCGGCGTGGAGCTGATCAAAATCCGGCCCCAGGGTGGCAATCTCGGTGATCTTGGCCATGGTAGCCGGGGCATCCTGGCGCAGGATGGCCTCCAGCAGCTGGTGCAGGTGGTGATGATCGAGGGTGCCCAGCATGGTGAGCACGCTGTCCAGCCGCACGCTGCCGTTGCCGTGGGCCAGGGCCTGATCCGTCAGGCTCAGGGCATCGCGCATGCTGCCGTCCGCCGCCTTGGCCAGAGCCAGCAGGGCGCGTGGCTCGAAGGGTTGACCCTCCTGGTCCAGCACCCATTCGAGCTGCCTGGCGATCTGGGTCTGATCCAGACTCTTGAGATGAAACTGCAGGCAGCGCGAGAGGATGGTGATAGGCAGTTTCTGGGGATCCGTGGTCGCCAGCAGGAATTTCACATAGGGGGGCGGCTCTTCCAGGGTCTTGAGCAGGGCGTTGAAGCTGTGGCGCGACAACATGTGCACTTCGTCGATGAGGTACACCTTGAAGCGGCCACGGGCCGGGCGGTACTGGACGTTGTCCAGCAGCTCGCGGGTATCTTCCACCTTGGTACGGGACGCCGCGTCGATCTCCAGCAAGTCGACGAAGTTGCCCTGATCGATCTCGCGACAGGTGTCGCACACGCCGCACGGGTGGCTGCTGATCCCCTGCTCGCAGTTGAGGCTCTTGGCCAGGATGCGGGCGATGGTGGTCTTGCCCACCCCGCGGGTCCCGCTCAGCAGATAGGCGTGATGAAGCCGACCCTGATCCAGGGCGTTGGTCAAGGCGGTCAGCACATGCTGCTGGCCTACCACTTGTTCAAACGTATGGGGGCGCCATTTACGCGCCAGAACCTGATAGCTCATAGATCTCGATGCTGGAAAACGAGGCATTGAGGCAGGATGCTAACACAAATGGGGGGCTGGCTGTATGGCCTATCGGCCGCCTTGGGAGGGATCGCTTGATTTTCAAACCGGTGCCCGTTCAGGCACCGGTTGTCGGCAGATGGCAGCGTGACGAAGCCTGCCTGTCACGCACCTTCGCGGCTCAGGCGCCCGCGAGTTCCACCAGAGAGACCACCTTGACGCCAGCGGCGGTCAGGCGGGCATCGCCACCGAGGGACGGCAGGGAGATGATGAAGGCGGCATCCGCCACTTCCCCGCCGGCACGGCGGATCAACTTGACGGTGGCATCGACGGTACCGCCGGTGGCCAGCAGATCGTCCACGACCAGCACCTTGTCACCGGGCACGATGGCATCGGTGTGCAGCTGCAGGGTGTCAGTACCGTACTCGAGGGCATAGGACTCCTCGATGACGCTGCGGGGCAGCTTGCCCGGCTTGCGTACCGGCACGAACCCCAGCCCCATGGCGTAGGCGACCGGTGCGCCAAAGATGAAGCCGCGGGCCTCGGTGCCGACAATCTTGGTGATCCCTTGATCACGATAATGGTCGGCCAGCAGATCGATGGTGGCCTTGAAGGCCTCGGCGTTCTCGATCAGGCTGGTGATGTCGCGAAACAGGATGCCCGGCTTCGGATAGTCGGGGATGGTCTTGATGCTCGCTTCGATAAACTTCAGGGTATCCGGATTCATTATTTGACCGCTTATTTTTGCGCCCAGACGTGGCGGCTATTGCAATGCCCGCCAGCGGGCAATAAAAAGGCCCGTCATGCAAACAATGACAGGCCGACTCCATAGCATTATTGCCGCAATAGCTTAGGGATTTCACTTCTTCATTGCAACTGGCTCCAGCACCGGCACGCGCATCAACCAGGTGAGCAGGATCACCATTATGACAACGAGCAGCAGCCTCACCCAGGGCAGCGGCACGACCAGCAGTGACACCGAGAAGGAGATCAGGATGAAGATGATGGCCCGACGTCTGGCATGGCGGCGAATGCCGCGATACAGCTGCCAGTCCTCAATGGGGGGCCCGAACCAGGGATGGGCCAGCAGCCAGCTGTGAAACCGGGGAGACGAGCGGGCAAAGAGTGCCGCCGCCAGCAGCATGAAGGGGGTGGTCGGCAACAGGGGCAGGACTATCCCGAGTATCCCGGTGGCGAAGGCGAGCCAGCCCAGGGCCATCAGACACCAGCGTTTCATGGGTACTCCTCTGAAATCTATCTCTGCCTTTAGCCTAACAGAGTTGGCCCAAAAGCTGACAGCCTGGCCCATGCAACGGCAGTCGATTGGGCTCATCGAGTGGGCAGGCGGCTGACAACACCCGCCATTGCCACTACAATCTGCGCTCTTTTTTCTCCCCTTGTCTTCGGAAGCAGCTATGCGCGTTATTTTGGCCCCCATGCAGGGGGTGCTGGATCACCTGATGCGGGAGGTGCTTACCTCCGTCAACGATTACGACCTCTGCGTCAGCGAATTCATCCGGGTAGTCGATCAGCTGCTGCCCGCCAAGGTCTTCCATCGCCTCTGCCCCGAGCTCAAGCAGGATGGCAAGACCCGTGCCGGCACCCCGGTGCGGGTGCAACTGCTGGGCCAGCATCCCGAATGGCTGGCAGAAAACGCGGTGCGCGCCATCGAGCTCGGCTCTCCCGGGGTCGATCTCAACTTCGGCTGCCCCGCCCCCACGGTCAACAAGAGCAAGGGGGGCGCCGTGCTGCTCAAGGAGCCCGAGACCGTCTATCGCATCGTCAAGGCGGTGCGTGAGGCAATTCCCGCCCACTTGCCGGTGAGCGCCAAGATCCGCCTGGGGTACGATGACAAGGAACTCTATCTGGACAATGCCCAGGCCGTCTATCAGGGGGGGGCCGACGAGCTGGCCGTCCATGCCCGCACCAAGCGCGAAGGCTACAAGGCACCTGCCCACTGGGAGTACGTGGACGCCATTCGCCGCGCCCTGCCCATCCCCGTCACCGCCAACGGCGAGATCTGGAACCATGCCGATGCCCTGACCTGCGCCCGGGTCTCCGGTTGCGATGCCCTCATGGTGGGCCGGGGTGCCATCTCCCTGCCCAACCTCGCCAACGTGATGAAAACGGGGTGTGCCCACATGAGCTGGGACGAGGTCTTGCAGCTGATGGTGACCTATACCGAGCAGGATCTGGCGAGCGACAAGGCCGACTACTACCCCAGCCGCATCAAGCAGTGGTTCTCCTACATAGTGCGGGAATACCCCCAGGCCGACGAGCTGTTTCGCCGCATCCGCACCATCAAGACCGCGGACGAGATCCGCGCCGCCCTCGAGCGCGAGTGCGCCGCCCGGGCCTAGTCTTGGCTGCCGCCACCCGGCGGCTTATGATATCGGCACGGTGACAGGAGGTCAGGATGCAGGGCGTACCGGTCAACTTTACCCATCAGCACGACAGGGCCGATTTTCGCGCCCTGCCGGGGCAGCCTGCTACCGAGCTCTACCGCGCCCACATCCAGCACCACATCTTCGATCCCCACAGCCACGAGGGGTTTGGTCTCGGCGTCATCGAGTGCGGTGCCGAGCGCTTTCGCTATCGCGGCAGCCAGCTCCTGGCGGGCCCCGGCAGCCTGGTGCTGATGAACCCCGATGAACTGCACACGGGCGAGGCCGCCTGCGAGCAGGGATGGCGCTACCGCATGCTCTATCTGCCCGCCGATCGACTCGAGGCCATCAGCGGCGAGCGCGGATGGCACTTCGCCGAGGCGGTACTCAGCGACCCGCGCGCCGCGCCCGTCCTGCAGGCGGCCCTCGACGCCCTCTGGCACTGCGACAGCGAACTCGCCGCCGACGGCCTGCTGCTCAACGTGTGCGAGACCCTGCGCCCCCATGCCCGGGCCCTGGCGGCACCGCGCGAAGCGGCCCACCCCCTGGGCCGTGCCATCGACTATATGCAGGCGTACTTCGCCCGCCCCATTACTCTGGCCGAGCTGGCAGGAGCGGTGAACCTCAGTCCCTACCACTTCCAGCGCAGCTTCAAGGCCCGCTTTCACGTCACTCCCCAGCAGATGCTGATGGCCATCCGTCTGCAGCGCGCCAAGGGGTGGCTGGCCGCCGGTCTGCCCGCCGCCGAGGTGGCCGCCGCCTGCGGCCTGGCCGATCAGTCGCACCTCAACCGCGCCTTCCTGCGCCGCTATGGCACCACCCCGGTGCGCTACCAGAAACAGGTGCAGGCCGGCCGTTAAAGCGCAATCTGGTTCAATACGCGGCCCCACCCGCCTGCTAGGCTGACCTCCTTCTTCTCCATTGGATACGTGATCATGTTGCTCGGAGTCTTGTTTGCCCTGCTGGCCGGCCTGATGTGGGGGCTCATCTTCGTCGCCCCCCTGCTGGTGGACGGCTACCCTCCCGCCCTGCTCGCCAGCGGCCGCTACCTCGCCTTCGGCCTTATCGTGCTGCCGCTCGCCTGGCGGGCCCGCAAACGCCTCGCAGCCCTCTCGCCCAGCGACTGGCGCGAGGCCCTCGCCCTCACCCTGGTGGGCAACCTCATCTATTACTTCTGCCTGTCGGGGGCCATCTTGCGCATCGGCTCGCCCCTGGCGGCCATGATCATCGGCACCCTGCCTGTGGTCACCGCCCTGGCCGCCAACCACTTCTATGGCGAGCGGGACGGGCGCCTCTCCCGTGCCCGCCTCTACCCAGCGCTGCTGCTGATGGGGGCCGGCCTCTATCTGGTTAACCGCGCCGAGCTGACCTGGCACGCCGAGGCGCGCACCGAGCAGTTGTTCGGGCTCGCCCTGGCGGTGGCCGCCGTGCTCTGCTGGACCTGGTATCCCCTGCGCAACGCCCGCTGGCTACGCGCACACCCGGGCCGCAGCCCGGCCGTATGGGCTACCGCCCAGGGGCTGGTGACCCTGCCGGTGGCGCTCATCGCCTACCTCGGCAGCCTCGGTCACCTGGCCCTGAGTGCGCCGAAGTTCCCCCTGCCCTTCGGGCCGACGCCTTTGCGCTTCGTGCTGCTGATGGGGGCGGTGGGGCTCTTCTGCTCCTGGCTCGGCACACTGTGCTGGAACGAGGCGAGCCAGCGCCTGCCGACCGTGCTGGTCGGGCCGCTCATCGTATTCGAGACTCTGGCGGGGCTGCTCTACGCCTTCATGCTGCGCGGGGCCATGCCCCCCATGAGTACCCTGATTGGCGTCGTCTGCCTGGTGGTGGGGGTGCTCTACGTGCTCGCCGGCAAGCCGCAACCGCAGCCGGAAAAACGCGCTAAAGCACGGTTAACTTGACTCATGTCATCTTGATAAACTGCTTCTTTCCCTATACTGGCCGGGTTTTATGACTCGTCTTTGGGGGCTGCAGTGTGTGAAGTGACGCAAGCCCGGTTGGCCGAATGGCATGAGCGCCTTCTGACCGACTGGGCGCAAACAAGAGAAGAGCTGATGGGTCAGCTCAAGGCCTGTCGACAAGACGACTGGGCACAGAAGGTGGAGAATTGCGAGCGGGATCAACTGGTGGATCTGACCAGTCGTCTCGATCTGCCCAAGGTGGCGCAGAGTGTGGCGCGCCTCAAGCGGCTCGACGCCGCGCTTTGCCAGATGGATCTCGGACTCTATGGGCTCTGCTCCGACTGCGAGGAGCCGCTCGACATCGACCAGCTTGATCTGGATCCCACCCTGCAGCGCTGCCCGCGCTGTGAAGCCCGCTATCGCAAGGGATTTCACGCCCACGAACTCTGAGGGGGGATACCTCTCCCCTCGTTCATCCCCTGATTGCCCTCCTTGCCAAGGCCCTGCCCGACAGCCCGCAGTGCAGGGAACAACCTCCTTTGCACAGTCCGGATCAGAGTGCGGCGGCTACCGTGAGCCATGCGACCTTGACGGGCCTCCCGGGCCAGCGCTCCTATTCCGTCAACGCATGTTTCTGCGCATAGGCATAGAGCCCCATGCGATTGCGCACCCCCAGCTTGGTGTAGATGGACGTCAGGTGGTTGCGCAGAGTGTGCTCACTGATGTTCAGACGCGCGGCGATCTCCAGCGTGCTCGCATCCAGGCCCAGAGTGATGGCGACGATGGTCTGCCTCTCCTTGCGGGTCAGCCGCGCAATCTTTGCCTGCTCGGCATGACTCGCCCCCCTCTCCCGCGCAATGGTCATCAAAATGCGCTCGGTCGCGGCGCGATCCACCCAGTATTCTCCTCCATGCACCTTGCGGATGGCCTTGCACAGCACCTCGACCGACTCTCGCTTGCTGATGGCACCGCAGGCTCCGGCCAATACTGCTCTGTCCTGCAGATCCATGTCCTCCGTGGTAGCAATGGTCAGCACGCGCACCTGGGTGCCAGAGAGCAAGGAGGAGATCTGCTCCATGCCATTGTTGCCGTCCAGATCGAACAAAACGACATAGGTCTTGCCCGGCGCTATCCACTGCGCGGCCTCGGCGGGATCGGCCACACAGGCGATCACCTTCATCTCGCCGGGCATCGTATTGATCGCCCCGCACAACCCCCATGCGACTATCGGCAAGTCGCAGACCAAGATCACCTCGATGATGGCGTCCATACCCGGCTCTCCAAGCGCTGACAACGATGTGACAGGCATCCAGCCTGACAACAGTTTCCCCCTCTTAAACTAGTCGAAATATCCTGGTTTTGTCCTAAGTCAAACAGCACTTTGTCCCGTATAAATCGGTCGGATTTTTCCATGTTTCGGCGCAAGCCCCTGACCTAGGCTATCTGCATGACAACGCCAACCCACACCAATGCTCGTCGGCATGAGCGCGTCGCGGCGGTGCTGCCAATCCGGCTCTCGGGCCAGACGGGCTACACCCGGGACATCAGCATCGGCGGCTGTTACCTGCAACTCGAGGCCGCGGCCATGACTGACTGCGACGTCTGCTTCGAGCTCGACATGGGCATGACTCACGGCGTCATGACGATGCGCTGCTGCGGGCAGGTGATGAGACGGGAACAAGAGGGCTGTCTGACCGGGATAGCGGTCAAGATCAAGGAAATGCAACTGCTGGTGAAATAACCCCGATAGTTGCCAAGTGCGCGAACAGGTTGCCATGGAGGCAATCTGAAAATCTGAAGTTAAGGAGAGCAGAGATGGCCACCACGACAGACGGCGGAACCGTTACCTCATTTTCCAATACCCCCCAAGCCAGGAAGGCCTGCCTCGTGGCAACCCATGACCACCCACTGCAAGACCTCGCCCACAACGGCGCCGTGAGTATCAGCATGCAGGAGGTGGCTCATGACTAACGTCACCGGTACCAACATGGACGACACCCTGATTCTCGGTTCGGGGAACGACATCATCAATGCAGGCAGCGGCAACGACCTCGTTGAAGGCGGTGCGGGCAACGACAAGATCAGTGGCGGCAGCGGCGGCGACACCCTCGATGGCGGCAGCGGCAATGACACCCTCAACGGCGACTCGGGCAATGACATCCTCATCTATAACCTGAACGAGAATATCAGCGGCTCGAAGGATGTCTACACCGGTGGGTCAGGCATCGACACGATACGGCTCGAATTGACCCAGGATCAGTGGACTGATTCCAGCGTTCGCGCAGAATTGCAGCGCTATGTGGACTTTTTGTCGAAAGTAAAGATGAATACTAACGGTGAGGTGTCAAACGGCAGCGCCAGCGACTTCGTCTTCAATTTCGCCAACGGCACCACGCTGACGGTACAGATGATGGAGAAGCTCGAGGTCTACGTTCAGGGCTCGCCCGGCGGGAAGTATGAGTCCTTTGACTACCTTTCAGCCCTGATCACCGGCACGAGCACGGCCGAGCTGACCGAAAGCAACGCAACTATGACAGCCAGTGGCCAATTGTTCGCCGACGACTTCGACAACCCCGACAATGTGTTCCAGGCTCAGACCAACGTGGCCAGCAGCAACGGCTACGGCACCTTCAGCATCGATGCCAACGGCGCCTGGACCTACACGTTGAACGACGCCCACGACGAGTTCAAGGAGGGCCTGGACTACAACGACTCATTCACGGTGAAGACGGCCGACGGCACCGAGCAGGTGGTGACCGTCACCATTCACGGCACCAACGACGCCGCCGTGCTGTCCGGCGACACTGCCAACCTGACCGAGACCAATGCCGTCCTGATCACCACCGGTACCCTGACCATCTCCGATGTCGACAGCGATGAAACCTTCGTCGCGCAGACCGGCACCGTCGGCAACTACGGCACCTTCGTCATCGGCACCGATGGCGCCTGGACCTACACCGCCGACTCGGCACACAACGCGTTCGTCAAGGACGAGGTCTACACCGACACCTTCACTGTGGTCAGTGCCGACGGCACCGAAACCTCGGTGACCATCAACATCACCGGCACCAACGATGCCGCCGTGCTGTCCGCCGACACTGCCAACCTGACCGAGACCAATGCCGTCCTGATCACCACCGGTACCCTGACCATCTCCGATGTCGACAGCGATGAAACCTTCATCGCACAGACCGGCACCGTCGGCAACTACGGCACCTTCATCATCGGCACCGATGGCGCCTGGACCTACACCGCCGACTCGGCACACAACGCGTTCGTCAAGGACGAGGTCTACACCGACACCTTCACTGTGGTCAGTGCCGATGGCACCGAAACCTCGGTGACCATCAACATCACCGGCACCAACGACGCCGCCGTGCTGTCCGCCGACACAGCCAACCTGACCGAGACCAATGCCGTCCTGATCACCACCGGTACCCTGACCATCTCCGATGTCGACAGCGATGAAACCTTCATCGCACAGACCGGCACCGTCGGCAACTACGGCACCTTCATCATCGGCACCGATGGCGCCTGGACCTACACCGCCGACTCGGCACACAACGCGTTCGTCAAGGACGAGGTCTACACCGACACCTTCACTGTGGTCAGTGCCGATGGCACCGAAACCTCGGTGACCATCAACATCACCGGCACCAACGACGCCGCCGTGCTGTCCGCCGACACAGCCAACCTGACCGAGACCAATGCCGTCCTGATCACCACCGGTACCCTGACCATCTCCGATGTCGACAGCGATGAAACCTTCGTCGCGCAGACCGGCACCGTCGGCAACTACGGCACCTTCGTCATCGGCACCGATGGCGCCTGGACCTACACCGCCGACTCGGCACACAACGCGTTCGTCAAGGACGAGGTCTACACCGACACCTTCACTGTGGTCAGTGCCGACGGCACCGAAACCTCGGTGACCATCAACATCACCGGCACCAACGATGCCGCCGTGCTGTCCGCCGACACTGCCAACCTGACCGAGACCAATGCCGTCCTGATCACCACCGGTACCCTGACCATCTCCGATGTCGACAGCGATGAAACCTTCATCGCGCAGACCGGCACCGTCGGCAACTACGGCACCTTCATCATCGGCACCGATGGCGCCTGGGCCTTCACCGCCAACAGCGCGTTCAACCAGCTCAATGTCGGCGACTCCGTCACCGAAACCTACAACGTCACCAGCATCGACGGCACCCCCAGCACCGTGCAGATCACCATCAACGGTACCAACGACGTTCCAACTATTGCTGGAGCTTCGGCCGGAAGCGTTCAGGAGGACACCAATGTCGTGGGCGGTCAACTGACAGCTAGTGGCTCTCTCACTATCGTCGATGTGGACTCCGGCCAGTCGAGCTTCCGACCTCAAGCATCGGTAGCCGGAACCTATGGCACCTTCACGTTGACGGCCGCCGGAGCCTGGACCTATTCGGTAAACAACAGCCTGGCGGCAATCCAGGCGCTGAATACCGGGCAATCGCTGAGCGACAGCTTCCAGGCCGTATCGCAAGATGGCAGTGCAGCGCAGTTGGTTAGCGTGACCATCCAGGGTCTTAATGACACCACTTCCCTAAGCGGAACTACTGGCAAAGATATCTACAGCTTCAGCGCTACGGGCAGCGGCGCCTATACGATCACCGACCCGGGCAGCACCAACGATACAATTCAGATCACCGGCGTCGACAGCAAGCTCAGCACGCTGAACTTCGAGAAGCTCGGCAGCAACCTGCTGATCGAGATCGGTGATCAGGATATCACCGTTCTCAACCACTACAGTGCATCCGGCAATGCGATCGAAAGCATCACCTTCGACGTCGGACAGAGCTACTTCGGCTACGCGCTGAGCGGAACCTACAACATCCAAACCGGCAGCAACTTTGACGCTGGTAACGGTGGCAGCAACGATGTCGTCGCTGGCACCTCTGGCAGTCAGACCATCGACGGCGGCGGTGGGGCCAGTGGTCGGGACCTGTTGTTTGGCAACGCGGGCAACGATACGCTGTCCGGGCAAAACGACGACGACTTACTGATCGGCGGTGGCGGCAATGACATCCTGAACGGCAACGACGGTAACGATCTGCTGATCGGTGGAACTGGCAACGATTCTCTCACCGGCGGTGCAGGCGCCGACCGCTTCGTATTTGCCGAAGTCGGCACGCTCAACCTGGACTCGGTGCTCGACTACAGCTTTAGCCAAGGTGATACCCTCGATCTGTCGACGCTGCTGGACGCCAATTTTACCAACACCAGCCAAGTGTCCGACTTCGTCAAGTTGACCCAAACCGGCAGCAACGTCACCGTACAGGTGGACACCGATGGCAGTGCTGGCGGCGCCAACTTCGTGGACGTCGCTTCGCTGACCAATTACGGCACCAGCGGTAGTGACGTCGTGAAGATCCTATTCGAGGGGAGTGACCATCTGATGAGCATATAGCGGCGCCATCGGGGGAGTCAGAATATAGTGCTGACGAATTCCACCAGTGACCCACTGACGGTCGATGGGAATAATGCATCAACCAATTAATAGGCTGACGCTGATCAAGCACAGGTTGAACATCGTATAAATACTCAGCATTGAGCTGAACGATACTGCGGGGGGACCGGCTTCCAGGATCTGGTCATGTTGCAGGGCTCCACAGGGCTGCATCTCGACGAGCTGCAGCAGCAAGGCAATCTGCTGACCCACGGATAAACCCGACTCACCCAATCCGAATAAGCAAAAGCCCCGGCAGCACGGACTGCCGGGGCTTTTTTGATCACAAAGGGGGGGCCATTACTGCGCCAGCAGGTGGCCCACCAGCTCATGGCGCCAGCCTTGCAGCAGCATGGGCTTGTCCGCCCGGGCCCGCTCTTCCTCGTTCATGCGCCAGCTCCAGGTGAAGTACTGGTGGATGATCTTCTTGCTCGCCACCAGCTCCGGCGGAATGTTGCTGGCCTTGGCCTTCTCCTCCACCATGGCCTTGATGCGCTTGAGCTCGGCCTTGTACTGGGGGAAGTCCACCAACCGACGGATGGGCTCTGGCCAGCTCTCGGGGTCGCTCTGCTGGGCGGCGGCGACGATGTCCAGCATCCGCTTGCCGTGGATCTTGATCTCGATGGGAGAGAGCCCCAGCTCGTTGAGATCCCGCAGCGACCCGGGCCTGCGCTCCGCCACCTTGAACAGGTGCAGCTCTTTGACCACGAAGTTGAGGGCGAGATCCCGGCGCACCGCCTCTTGCTGGCGCCAGGCGGCCAGCTCACGCAAGATGGCCAGCTCGCGGCGACCCAGTTGCCAGGCGTTGACGATCTCGAGATAAGCCTGGCGGGGATCGCTGCCCTGGGTCTTGCGGGCGGAGTGGTTCTGGCACTCCTGCTCGAACCAGGCGAACTTGCCGCTCTCACGCAGCTTGCTCATCACCTTGGCGTAGAGGGGCATCAGATAGAAGACGTCGGCGGCTGCGTATTCCAGCTGACGAGGGGTGAGCGGACGAGCCAGCCAGTCGGTACGGGCCTGATCCTTCTCGAGCTCGACCCCGAGAAACTCGTTGACCAGGGCGCCAAAGCCCACCGAAACACCATGGCCCAGGAAGGCTGCCGCCAGCTGGGTGTCGTGCATCTGGTTCGGCAGATGGCCCGCCTGATGCTGGATAAGCTCAAGATCCTCGCCGGAGGCGTGCAAAATGGCGATCTGCCCTGCCCGGCCGAGACGTTGCCACAAAGCGGAGAGATCGAGCGTCAGGGGATCCAGCAGGGCGAGACGCTCGCCGTCATAGATCTGGAACAGACCGAGCTGGGGATAGTAGGTACGGGTGCGAACGAATTCGGTATCGATGGCCAGGGGAACGTCGGCCAGAGAAGCGAGATACTGATCCAGTTCGGCTTGCTGTGAAATGAGTTGATATTGCATCGTTGCCTGCACGTTGGTCGGACCCAGAAAGAAAAAACCGTGGATGCCCCACGGTTTTGCATAACGACAGCGCTCGTCTGCGGAGCAGTGCATGCCGGTTATTGCTTGGCAATCTCCTCGTCGCGCAGCACGCGTCGCAGGATCTTGCCCACATTGGTCTTGGGAAGTTCGTCGCGAAATTCTACCAGTTTCGGCACCTTATAGGCAGTCAGATGTTTACGGCAGTGGGCAATTATCTCTTCTTGCGCCAGCGTCGCGTCTTTCTTGACCACGAAGATCTTCACCTGTTCCCCCGACACCGTGTTCGGTACGCCGACGGCCGCCACTTCCAGCACCTTGGGATGGAGCGCTACCACGTCTTCGATCTCGTTCGGGTAGACGTTGAAGCCGGAGACCAGGATCATGTCCTTCTTGCGATCGACGATCTTGAAGAACCCCTGCTCGTCGCACACGGCGATGTCACCGGTGCAGAGCCAGCCATCCTGCATCACCTCGGCGGTAGCTTCGGGACGCTGCCAGTAACCGGTCATCACCTGGGGGCCGCGCACCTGCATCTCACCCGGAGCACCGCTCTGGGTGACGAGGTTCCCCTCGTCATCCACCAGGCGGATCTCGGTGGAGCAGACCGGCAGGCCGATGGAACCGTTGTAGTCCACCAGATCGTAGGGACAGACGCTCACCAGAGGCGAACATTCGGTCAGACCATAGCCTTCCAGCAGCGGGGTGCGGGTCAGCGCCTTCCACTGCTCGGCCACCGCCCGTTGCACCGCCATGCCACCGCCGATGGTGAGCTTGAGCTTGGCAAAATCCATCTCCTGGAACTCGTCGTTGTTGACCAGGGCGTTGAACAGGGTGTTGACCCCGGTAATGCAGGTGAAGGGGTACTTCTTGATCTCTTTGACGAAGCCCGGGATGTCGCGGGGATTGCTGATGAGCAGGTTGTAGCCCCCAAGACGCATGAACAGCAGGCAGTTCACGGTGAGGGCAAAGACGTGGTAGAGCGGCAGGGCCGTGACCACGAACTCCTTGCCCCGCTCCAGCACAGGGCCATAGACGCCGAGGCATTGCTCGACGTTCGCAATCATGTTGCGGTGGGTCAGCATGGCCCCCTTGGAGAGACCCGTGGTCCCCCCAGTATATTGCAGGAAGGCGATGTCCTGGTTGCTGATCTCCGGCTTGATGTACTGCAGGTAGCGCCCCTTGGCGAGGGCCTGGCGCATGGTGCTGGCGTGGGGCAGGTTGTACTTGGGCACCAGCTTCTTGACGTATTTCACCACGAAGTTGACGAGGGTCCCCTTGGCGAGCCCCAGGTTGTCTCCCATCCGGGTCAAAATCACGTGCTTGACCGGGGTCTCATAGACCACCTTTTCCAGGGTATGGGCGAAGTTGGAAACGATGACGATGGCCTTGGCGCCGGAGTCTTTCAGCTGGTGTTCCAGCTCGCGCGGGGTATAGAGCGGGTTGACGTTGACCACCGTCATGCCGGCCCGCAGGATGCCGAATACCGCGATGGGGTATTGCAGCAGGTTCGGCATCATTACCGCCACCCGGTCACCCTTGCCGAGCTTGAGCTCGTTTTGCAGATAGGCGGCGAAGGCGCGGGACTGCTCTTCCAGCCGGCGATAGGTAATGGTCTGCCCCATATTGACGAAGGCGGGCTGATCGGCGAACTGGCTCACCGACTCTTCAAACATCTCGACCAGAGAGCCGTATTGGTCTGGATTGATCTCGGCGGGCACCCCTTCTGGATAACGCTTCAGCCAGACTTTTTCCACGAACTTCTCCTGCATAACTCGCACCTGTGCGCTCACTGTGTTGCCTCCGTCCCTGTCACATCCAATTCAATCAATTGTTTTAAGTTAATGTTCTAATGCCGCCCATATTTACATAAGGCAACATCGATTAACAGCAAATTAACAACGAGAACTGTGAGGGAGAAGGCAAACCTGACATGATTCAAAGCCGGCGATCCTACCGGATTTGACCGAAGTTTTCGATATAAACGGCGGTTTCTGACGAATTTTCCATATGGAAATGGTGATTTCCCGCCACCTGCACCATCTCGATCTGCGCAAAGGCCCCTGCCCGCTGCCGCCACTGCTCCAGCAGCCAGGGGAAGCCCTGCTCGCCCCGGATAAAGAGCACCGGGCAGGCAATGGCCCTGATCAGCGCCTGGGCCTGCCCCTCGCTCATGCGAAGGGGGGAAAGATCGCGAAGACGGGGATCGCTGCGCCAGTACCAGCGCCCTGCCCGCGCCTCCAGCTGCCGCTCGCAGATAAGGCGCGCCGCTGCCGGGCTGATGTCTGCCACCTTGCAACGGGCCGCCACCGCCTCCTCGAGGGAGGCAAACCCGCTGGCGGCACGCTCGCGGGTGCGACTGCGATTGAGAATGGCACGACGAAGCTGCCCCGGCACCTCCTCGTCAGGCTGGCTCAAGGGCCCGAGCCCCTCCATCAGGATGAGTCGCTCCACCTGCTCGGGGAAGACCCCGGCATAGGCAGAGGCGATCAGCGCGCCGAGGGAGTGACCAAGCAAGGTGAACCTGGTCCAGCCCGCGGCCTGCACGATCTGGTGGAGATCATCCAGCCAGTCGACGAAGACATAGGGTGTGTGCTTGTGATCGGAGTGGCCATGGCCCGGCAGATCGAGGCAGACGAGATGAAATGCCTCAAGATGAGGGGCCAGGGGCAAAAAGCTGGCCCCGTTGTCGAGCCAGCCATGCAGGGCGACGAGCAGCGGTTGGCCCTGCCGACCGTTGTCCAGCAGGGCGACGCGGCGCCCGTCCGCCAGGGTGATGACGCGCTCTTCCATCATCACCAGCGGGAGTGGTGGCGCCTTGGCCAGAAGGGATCATAGAAGGGGTCGTAGAAGTAGGGGTCCACGTAGCGGATCTCCACCTCCTTCACCGGCGGCCACAGCTTGCTGGCGGTCACCTTGAGCACGGAGAAGCGATACTTGTGCTCCCCTATCTGGCTGTCCACCGGCTTGTCGATGGTGCCGAGCACCGTCAGACTGCGCCCCTTGGCGTAGAGGGTCGGGTCGATAAAGCCCTTCATGATGGCGAGGAAGCGCCCCGGACTCTGCTCGGTCTGGGTCGGCACACCGTTGGCCTTGAGGGGCAGATAGACCACCTCGACCACGCTCTGATCCTGCTCGTTGTGCACCGCCGAGATGACGCCGCTCCAGCGCGCAGGCTTGCCTTCCATCCCCTGCAGGGCGGGCTGATAGGCCACCAGCTGATCCGCCGGCTCATAGGCCAGCTCGTCGGGCACAGTGCTGCAGCCACCCAGCAGCAGCAGCCCCACCAATCCCAGCACCATCACGGATTTTCTCATTCGCCTCTCCTTGATCCGCCTGCATCCGCCTCGGAGGGCGGCCAGCAGGTCACCTTATTCGCGACCCGGCAGTTTCTTCCAGGTCACCTTGTCGCGCAAATAGACGGGGGTCGCCTGCTCCACCGGCACCGCCTCGCCCGCCAACCAGGCAACCCGTGCCAGGGGCAGCATGTCCACCGCCGCCGGGAAGCGCACCTGGCTGGCCACCAGCTCATCAGCCAGCCCCTTCAGGCTCTCGCCATAGGTCTCAAACCCTGTGCCGACGCAGGTAACACACTCGGCCAGCTTGCCTCTGGCCTCGACCAGTGCGTCGGGGTGGCTCACCACCTCCTCGCCCACCAGTTGCATCTGCCCCGCGACCTGCTCGTAGTGGCCGAAGTAGACCTCGTCCATACGCGCATCGATGGCCGCCAGCACCCGCTCGGCCCCATCCAGACGGTGGGCGCCCTGGGCCATGGCTGCCAGGGTGGAGATGCCGATGAGCGGCACACCGGCGCCAAAGGCGAGCCCCTGGGCCACGCTGATCCCGATCCGCACCCCGGTGAAGGAACCCGGACCCCGCCCGAAGGCAATGGCATCGAGTTGCTCCAACGATAGACCGGCCTCCTCCAACACAGCCTGAACCATGGGCAGGATTTTGCGGGTGTGATCCCGCGGCGCCTCCTCCCAGCGGGAGAAGACCTTGTCACCCACCATCAAGGCGGCGGAACAGGCTTCGGTGGCGGTATCAACGGCCAGGATCTTCAACTCATCCATTCTTTTTATTCTCTTCACATCTATCGGTTAAATCGTCAGCATGGCCTTGGCCTGCCGTAAAAATTGTTCAGCATCGCTCAGATGCTGCGGGCTCACTCCCGTGGCCCAAAGAAATCTCCCAGGGTCGCCAGCTCCCGCGTCCGTGGAATGGCGGGCAAGCTCTTGATGAAGGTGGCGCCGTAGGGTTTGTTGACCACGCGTGGATCACAGATGACCAGCACGCCGTGATCACTGCGATCACGAATGAGCCGCCCCACCCCCTGCTTGAGGGCGATCACTGCCTTGGGCAGCTGCAGCTCGGCGAAGGGATCCTTCCCCTTGAGCTTGCAATCCTCCACCCGCGCCTTGAGCTGCGGATCGTCCGGGCTCGCAAAGGGCAGCTTGTCGATGATAACACAGGACAAAGCGGCCCCCCGCACGTCTATCCCCTCCCAGAAGCTGCTGGTCGCCACCAGCACAGCGCGGCCGTTCTCGACGAAGGTCTTGAGCAGGCGCTGCTTGTTGTCCTCTCCCTGCAACAAGACGGTGCGACCTATCTCCCGGCGCAGCACCTCGGCCACCTGGCGCATCACCTGATGGCTGGTACAGAGGAAGAAACAGCCCCCTGGCGTCTTGTTGATGAGAGGGATCATCAGGTTGGCGAGCTGCTCCCCCCGCCCGAAGGCATTGGGCTCGGGCAGGAAGCGCGGCACGCACAGGCGCGCCTGCTCGGCGTAATCGAACGGGCTGTCGAGAACCAGCTCGGCGCTGCCGGCCAGCCCCATCTCGGCCACGAAGTGGGCGAAGCGATTGTCCACCGTGAGCGTCGCGGAGGTGAAGACCCAGGCCACCTCGGGACGCTGCACCTCGGCGCCAAAGCGTTCCGCCACCGAGAGCGGCGTCAGGTTGAGAGTGAAGTGCAGTCGCGAGCAGTCATACCAGTAGGAGAAGCCGGTCTGGTTGATGGCCAGCACCTCCCCCAGCCGGGTACGCAGCTCGCTGATCCGCTCGAAACAGTGGTCGAGCTGCTCGCCCCGCCCGAGCGCCAGTTTCAGCACCTCGTAACAGAGCCCGAGGGCGTCGTTGAGCCGGGCCAGTGCCTGTCCCCAGAGCGGTTGGCGCAGCATATCCCGGGTGTTGCCGCGCCCCCCCTCTACCCCGAAGGCGAGGCGCAGATCCTGACTGGCAATGGCGAGCCTGTCCGCCGCCTTGCCGAGCTGGGCCATGTCGTGAGCCTCCGCCCGGTAGGCGAGCTGGATGTCCTGGGCCAGATCCTGGATGGTGCGGCTGCCCACCGACTTGCCGAAGTAGTTGCTGGCGATTTCGGGCAGCTGGTGTGCCTCGTCGAACACATAGACCTGCGCCTCGGGCACCAGCTCGCCAAAGCCGGTGTCCTTGACCGCCATGTCGGCGAAGAAGAGATGATGGTTGATCACCACCACCTGGGCATCCATGGCGCGGCGCCGGGCAATGACCAGATGGCAGTCGTCGTAATAGGGGCAGTCGCGTCCCAGGCAGTTCTCGTTGGTGCTGGTGACGTGGGGCAGGATCTCGGCATTCTCCTGCAAGCCCGGAATATCCCCCACGTCGCCGTTGTCGGTGGTGGTGGACCAGGACTTGACCTTGACCAGATCGCTCAGGATCTCCGGCTTTTGCAGGTGGGATTCACTGAGCAGCCGGTTCATCCGCTCGATGCAAAGATAGTTGCTGCGCCCCTTGAGCAGGGCCACCGGCGGCGTGTAGTCGAGGGCCCCTGCGATGGTGGGCAGATCCCGGTAGAAGAGCTGCTCCTGCAGGTTCTTGGAGCCGGTGCTGATCACCACCCGCTTGCCGGACGCCAGGGCCGGCACCAGATAGGCATAGGTCTTGCCCGTACCTGTACCGGCCTCCACCAGCAATCGGCCGGCACTCTTGATGGCGCGCGCCACCGCCTCGGCCATCTCCAGTTGCGGCGCACGGGCCTTGAAGCCTTCGATGTGGCTGGCCAGAGGGCCGTCTGGCGTGAACAGGGTCTGGATGGTCAAAGGCGTATCCCGCAGCAAAAGCGGCATTATGCCAAAAGTGCGGAAAAAGCGGGACTGCTAATGCGGTCAGACGAAGAGATCGATCTGGTGATCGGGGTCCGGCTTGTGATCATCTTCCTGTGTTTTCGGCTGATCACGCTTCCCGGGATGATACCCCTGCTGGCGCGACTGGCCGCCATCACTCTCGGTGCCAATCTTGCGCAGCTGATGCTTCTGGCTGATCTGGGTCACTTCCCGCTTGATGTCCTCCGGGCTCGGCGTCGAGGGTGCGCGAGGCAAGATGGGGAATAACAGGTCCTGACTGGGCATGATGTCGCCTCCTCCGGTACGTCATTGTCTAGTTATCGACCAGAAAACCGTTTTCTCAACTTTAATCGCCCTGATCACATTTTTCGGTTGCTTTTTCTGTCAAGGCAGGTAGTTTAAATCGGGCGTCAACAACGACATCTGCATTGTAAAGGATTGATTACATCATGAAGTTCACCACCCTGAAGACTCATCATCACCATCATCATCCCGAATAGTCTTTCAGGAGGTTGACTGCTGGAAGACACTTAACTGGTGACTTCCAAAAGGACCGCAAGATTCATGAACCCTCGGAAGCACCCACTTCCGAGGGTTTTTTCGTTTTTGACTAGAAGGAAATCGAGCAATGGAAACACAACGTCTGCGCATCGCCATGCAAAAATCCGGTCGTCTGAGCCAGGACTCCCAGGCCCTGTTCAAGAGCTGCGGCCTCAAGATCAACCTGCGGGAGCAGCGCCTCATCGCCCATGTCGAGAACATGCCCATCGACATCCTGCGGGTGCGTGATGACGACATCCCGGGCCTGGTGATGGAAGGGGTGGTCGACCTTGGCATCATTGGCGAGAACGTGCTGGAAGAGGTGCAGCTCATCCGCGCAGCCCAGGGACAACCCTTCGCGGTCAAGACTCTCAAGCAGCTGGACTTCGGCGGCTGCCGCCTGTCGCTGGCGGTCCCGGAAGATGTCAACTACACCGGACCCGAGTGCCTCGCTGGCAAGCGCATCGCCACCTCCTACCCGGGGTTGCTCAAGCGCTTCTTCGACGAGAAGGGCCTGGGCTTCAAGAGCGTTATGCTGGGCGGCTCGGTGGAAGTGGCCCCCCGAGCTGGCCTGGCCGATGCCATCTGCGATCTGGTCTCCACCGGCGCCACCCTGGAGGCCAACGGCCTGAAAGAGGTGGAGGTGATCTACCGCTCCAAGGCCGTGCTGGTGCAGGCCCCCAACCCCCTGTCGGACGCCAAGCAGAAGCTCATCGACAAGTTGCTGCCCCGCATCCAGGGAATGCAGCAGGCCCGCGAGAGCAAGTACATCATGCTGCACGCGCCGAAGGACAAGCTCGAGGCCATCACCTCCCTGCTGCCCGGTGCCGAGCGCCCCACCATCATGCAGCTCGCCGGTGACACCAACCAGGTCGCCCTGCACGTCGTCTCCAGCGAGACCCTGTTCTGGGAGACCATGGAACGGCTCAAGGCCCTGGGTGCCAGCTCCATTCTGGTGCTGCCCATCGAAAAAATGATGGAATAAGGAAGGAACATCATGCAGACCCTGATCTGGAAGAGTCTTTCCCCCGCCCGCCAGGCCGAGGCGCTGACCCGGCCGGCCTTGAGTGACGAGGCCGACATCGGCACCGTGGTGCGGGAGATCATCGCCGCCGTGCGCGCCCGGGGCGATGAGGCCCTGCGCGAACTGAGCCAGCGCTTCGAACGCGCTCCCCGCGAGCAGTTGCGGGTGAGCGAGGCCGAGATCGACGCGGCCTGCGCCCGACTGGACGATGACATCAAGGGCGCCATCGCGGCGGCCATCGCCAACATCCGCACCTTCCACGCCGCACAGGTGCAACCTGTGGTGCGGGTCGAAACCCAGCCCGGAGTCCTGTGCGAGCTGCGCACCCAGCCCATCAACCGGGTCGGCCTCTATGTGCCTGGGGGCAGCGCACCGCTCCCCTCCACCGTGATGATGCTGGCCATTCCGGCCGCCATCGCAGGTTGCCGCGAGGTGGTGCTCTGCACCCCGTCGCCCGCCAGCGACGAGATCCTCTTTGCCGCCCGCGCCTGCGGCGTGCGACAAGTCTTCGCCATCGGCGGGGCCCAGGCCATCGCCGCCATGGCCTATGGCACGCAGACGATCCCCAAGGTGGACAAGATCTTCGGCCCGGGCAACGCCTTTGTTACCGAAGCCAAGGGACAGGTCTCCCGTGAATGGCGCGGCGCGGCCATCGACATGCCGGCCGGCCCCTCCGAGGTGCTGGTCATCGCCGACGAGAGTGCCAACCCCGCCTTCGTGGCATCGGATCTGCTTTCCCAGGCCGAGCACGGCCCCGACAGCCAGGTGGTGCTGGTGACCACCTCCCCCCGTCTGGCCGATGCCATCAACGACGAGCTCAAGGCGCAGCTGGCGCTGCTCAGCCGCCGCGACATCGCCGAGCAGGCGCTGAACGCAAGCCTGGTGATCCTCTGCGACGATTTGGAGGAGGCCTGCGCCATCTCCAACGCCTATGCCCCCGAGCACCTCATCGTGCAGACCGAGGCGCCGAGGGATCTGCTGGATAGGCTCGAGAATGCCGGCTCCATCTTCCTGGGGGCCTGGACGCCGGAGTCCGTGGGGGATTACGCCAGCGGCACCAACCACACCCTGCCCACCTACGGATACGCCCGCACCTGCTCGAGCCTCGGGCTCGCCGATTACCAGCGCCGCTACACGGTGCAGGAGCTCACTGCAGAGGGCATCCGGGGCCTTGGCCCCATCGTCGAACGCATCGCCCAGGCCGAGGGGCTCGATGCCCACAAGAACGCCGTTACTCTCAGACTGCAGGCCCTGGCCGGCACGGCCCAAACCGGTTCACAGCAGAAGGATTTGTCATGAGCATCGCCAACCTGGCCCGCCGCGTGGTGCGGGCCCTCACCCCCTATCAGTCCGCCCGCCGCATCGGCGGCAACGGCCACGTCTGGCTCAACGCCAACGAGGCCCCGCTGGCCTATCCCTTCACCGTCGAGGGGAGCCGCCTCAACCGCTATCCCGAGTGCCAGCCTGCCGAGGTGGTGAACGGCTATGCCGCCTATGCCGGGGTCAACCCGAACCAGGTGCTGGTGAGCCGCGGGGCCGACGAGGCCATCGAACTCCTGATCCGCACCTTCTGCGAAGCGGGGGAGGATCAGATCCTCATCTGCCCCCCCACCTACGGCATGTACGCCATCAGCGCCGAAACCTGCGGCGTCGGCATCGTGGAGCAGCCGCTCACGGCGAGCCGCCAGCCGGACTGGCCCGCCATCGCCGATCGCCTGTCGGACGTGAAGCTGGTCTTTCTCTGCTCCCCCAACAACCCCACCGGGGATCTGGTGGGCCGCAAGGGGCTCGTCGCCCTGCTGGAGAAGGCCCGGGATCGCACCATCATCGTGGTGGACGAGGCCTACATCGAGTTCTGCCCGGAGGCTTCCGTGGCGGATCTGCTCGCCCAGTACCCCAATCTGGTGGTCACCCGCACCCTCTCCAAGGCCTTTGCCCTGGCGGGGATCCGCTGCGGCTTCACCCTGGGGGATCCCGAGGTCATCGCCATGCTGGCCAAGGTGATCGCCCCCTACCCCATTCCGGAGCCCATCGCCCAGATTGCGGCCCAGGCGCTCTCCCCCATGGGGTTGGAGCTGATGCGGGAGCGGGTCCTGGAGCTCAACAAGCAGAAGGCCCTCATCAAGGCCGAACTGACCCGCCTCCCCTGCGTCAGGGAAGTGTTCGAGGACAAGGGCAACTTCGTGCTGGTGCGCTTCATTGACGGCGCCGCCGTGTTCGCCGCCATGAAGGCCGCCGGCATCATTTTGCGAGATTTTTCCAGCAAGCCGGGTCTGGACAACAGCATCCGCATCACCATCGGGTATCAGGGCGAGATGGACGCCGTGCTCCAGGTGCTGCGCGAGCTTTGTGTCAACACCCCGTCTGCCGCCAGCGTATAAGGATGTAGAGAGATGAAGACCCCCTTTTTGTTTATCGACCGTGACGGCACCCTGATCGAGGAGCCGGTCACCGACAAGCAGGTGGACAGCCTGGCCAAGCTGCGCTTCGAGCCCATGGTGATCCCGGTACTGCGGGAGCTCCAGGCCGCCGGTTTCGTGCTGGTGATGGTGACCAACCAGGACGGGCTCGGCACCGCCAGCCTGCCGCTGGAGAACTTCCAGCCCCCCCACGACCTGATGATGCACCTCTTCGAATCCCAGGGCGTCACCTGGGAGCAGGTGCTGATCTGCCCCCACTTCCCCACCGACGGCTGCAGCTGCCGCAAGCCCCACCTCGGCCTGGTGAAGGAGTACCTGGCCTCGGGTCGCATCGACTTTGCCAACTCCTTCGTCATTGGCGACAGACAGACCGATCTGCAGCTCGCCGAAAACATGGGCATTCGCGGTATACGCTACCACCCGCAGGATCACAACTGGCTCGCCATCCGTGATCAGCTGCTCTCCAAGGGGCGCGTGGCCGAGGTGGAGCGCTACACCAAGGAGACCCGCATCCAGGTCGCGGTGGATCTCGACAAGAGCGGCGGCAACCAGATTGCCACCGGCATCGGCTTCTTCGATCACATGCTGGATCAGATCGCTACCCACGCGGGTTTTCGCCTCAGACTCAAGGTGAGCGGCGATCTGCACATCGACGACCACCACACGGTGGAAGACGTCGGCCTGGCCCTGGGGCAGGCCCTGCGCCAGGCCCTTGGCAACAAGCGCGGCATCGGCCGCTTCGGCTTCGTGCTGGCGATGGACGAGGTGCAGGCGGTGATCGACGGCCGTCCCCGCGGCAGTGAACAAGCCCCCTCCCTGACCGAGCTGGACGTGGCCACGGCCCTGGATCTCAGCGGCCGCCCCTACTTCGTGTTCGACTGCCCGAACGGCTTTGGTCGCGACAGCGTGGGCGAGATGGCCACCGAGATGGTGCCCCACTTCTTCCGCTCCCTCTCGGACGCCATGGCCATCACCCTGCAGATGAAGGTGGGCAGCGGCAACACCCACCACCAGGTGGAGGCGCTGTTCAAGGGCTTCGGCCGCGCCCTGCGCCAGGCCATCCGGGTGGAAGGGAGCGAGCTGCCCTCCAGCAAGGGGGTGCTGTGATGGCGGTGAGCAACCAGAAACTGGTCATCATTGACACTGGCTGCGCCAATCTTGCCTCGGTCAGGATGGCGTTCGAACGCCTCGGCGTGCAACCCCAGGTCTCCCGCGAGGCGGCCGATATCGATGCAGCCGACAAGCTGATCCTGCCCGGGGTCGGCACCGCCGTCGCCGCCATGAAGAACTTGAACGAACGGGGGCTGGTGCCGCTGATTCGCGCCGCCAGGCAGCCGCTGCTGGGCTTTTGCCTCGGCATGCAGATGCTGGCGGAAGCGTCCGAGGAGAGCATGAACGACGAGGGCGGGCTCATCGACTGCCTCGGCATAGTGCCGGGCAAGATCCGGCTGATGGAGGTGGGCAACCTGCGCCTGCCCCACATGGGCTGGAACCAGATTGAGCACGACGAGACACACCCGCTGCTCAAGGGCATCCCGAGCGGCAGCTACTTCTACTTCGTCCACTCCTACGCCCTGGAGGTAACCGGGGCAACGCTGGCCACCTGCGACTACGGCCAGCCCTTTACCGCCATCGTGGGGCGGGACAACTTCTTTGGCGCCCAATTCCACCCGGAGCGATCCGGCCCGGCCGGTGCCCGCCTACTGCAAAACTTTCTGGAGCTGTGACCGCCATGATTATTCCCGCAATCGATCTTATCAACGGCCAGGTGGTCCGCCTCTACCAGGGGGACTACGGCCAGAAGACCGCCTACGGCGACAGCCCCCAGGCCCGCTTCGATGACTATGTCGCCCAGGGGGCGGCCCAGCTGCACCTGGTGGATCTCGACGGCGCCAAGGATGCCAAGGCGCGCCAGCTGCCCCTCCTCACCCGGCTGCTGGCGGCCACAGGCGCGCCGGTGCAGGTTGGCGGCGGCGTGCGCACCGAGCAGGACGTGGCCGATCTCCTCGCTGCCGGCGCCAACCGGGTGGTCATCGGCTCCACCGCCGTCAAGTCCCCGGACCTGGTGGCCAGCTGGATGGAGAAATACGGCCCCGAGCGCATCGTGCTGGCCCTGGACGTCAACATCGATGAAGAGGGTAATCGCCACATCGCGGTGGCCGGCTGGCAGGAGAACAGCGGCGTGACCATCGAAGCGCTGATCGAACGCTTCCTCCCCGTCGGGCTCAAGCACGTGCTCTGCACCGACATCAGCCGTGATGGCACCCTGGCCGGCACCAACGTCGCGCTCTACCGGGATCTCTGCGCCCGCTACCCGAGCGTAGGGTTCCAGGCCTCCGGCGGCATCGGCGGCATCGAGGACATAGAGGCCCTCAAGGGCTCCGGGGTCAAGGGGATCATCCTCGGCCGCGCCCTGCTCGAGGGCAAATTCGACGTGGCAGACGCCATCGCCTGCTGGGCGGCGCCCGCCGCATCCACCACAGCCACAGGAGGCAACTGATGCTGGCAAGACGAATCATCCCCTGTCTCGACGTCAAGGATGGCGTGGTGGTCAAGGGCGTGCAGTTTCGCAACCACGAGGTGATGGGCGGCATCGTCGACCTCGCCCGCCGCTACGCCGCCGAGGGCGCCGACGAGCTGGTGTTCTACGACATCACCGCCTCGAGCGACGAGCGGGTGGTGGACAAGAGCTGGGTGAGCCGGGTGGCGGAAGTCATCGACATCCCCTTCTGCGTCGCCGGCGGCATCAAAAGCGTCGAGGATGCCCGCCAGATCCTGGAGTTCGGGGCCGACAAGGTTTCCATCAACTCCCCGGCCCTGGCCGATCCCCGCCTTATCACCCGCCTGGCCGAGCGCTTCGGCGTGCAGTGCGTGGTGGTGGGCATCGACTCCTACTTCGATGCACAGACCGGCCAGTATCAGGTCAAGCAGTTTACCGGTGACGAGAGCCGCACCCGCACCACCGCCTGGACCACCCTGGACTGGGTACAGGAGGTTCAACAGCGCGGCGCGGGCGAGATCGTGCTGAACGTGATGAACCAGGACGGCATGCGCCAGGGCTATGATCTCGAGCAGCTCAAGCTGGTGCGGGCCGTCTGCAAGGTGCCGCTGATTGCCTCCGGCGGTGCCGGCGCCATGGAACACTTCCGCGATGCCTTCACCCTGGCCGACGTGGACGGGGCCCTGGCCGCCTCCGTGTTCCACAAGGGCCTCATCCCCATTCCCGAATTGAAACGCTGGCTGAAAACCGAAGGAGTCGCCATCCGTGAATAATCAAGCTGTAAACAACGACGTGTCCCTGGTCGAACGCCTGGACTGGACCAAGTGCGATGGCATGATCCCCGCCATCGTCCAGCATTCCCTAAGCGGCGAGGTGCTGATGCAGGGCTTCATGACCAAGGAGGCGCTGGAAAAGACCCTGGCCACCGGTCAGGTCACCTTCTTCAGCCGCAGCAAACAGCGTCTGTGGACCAAGGGGGAGAGCTCGGGTCATGTGCTGAGGCTCGTCGCCATCAGCACCGACTGCGATCAGGACTCCCTGCTGGTCGCCGCCGATCCCGTGGGTCCCACCTGCCACCTGGGTACCCCCTCCTGCTTTGACGGCCACCCGCGGCCGCCGCTCGGCTTCCTCGCGGAGCTGGAGCAGATCCTGGCCGCCCGCAAGGGGGCCGACCCGGCCACCAGCTACACCGCCAGCCTGTACGCCAAGGGCACCAAGCGCATCGCCCAGAAGGTGGGTGAAGAGGGGGTGGAAGTGGCCCTGGCCGCCATGGCCAAGGATCGGGAGGAGCTCATCAACGAATCCGCCGATCTGCTCTACCACCTCACCGTGCTGCTGCAAAACGAAGGGCTGGGGCTCAAAGACGTGGTCCAGCGTCTATATGAGCGCCACAACAAGTGATCAACGAATCCATGTTGACCCAGCTCTACCGCCTCACGGTGCTGCTGCAAAACGAAGGGCTGGAATTGAAAGATGTGGTGCAGCGCCTGTATGAGCGCCACAACAAGTAATAGACACGCCGAGATAAGCAACGGGCCCTGATGGGCCCGTTTTGTTTTACGGATGTGGGGACCTCAGCGGTCCAGCTGCTTTCGCAACATAAATTTCTGCACCTTGCCGGTGGAGGTCTTGGGCAGGGGGGTGAAGATGATGCGCTTGGGGGCCTTGAAGTGGGCCATCTGCTCGCGGCAAAACGCAATCAGCTCCGCCTGGGTAAGCTCCCGCCCCTCCTTGAGCTTGACGAAGGCACAGGGCACCTCCCCCCACTTCTCGTCCGGCATGGCGATCACCGCCGCCTCGTCCACGTCGGGGTGGCGATAGAGCACATCCTCCACCTCCAGGCTGGAGATGTTCTCCCCGCCGGAGATGATGATGTCCTTGGATCTGTCCTTGATCTCCACGTAGCCGTCCGGGTGCCAGACCGCGAGATCGCCGCTGCGAAACCAGCCATCCGCCATCGCCTCGTCGCTCGCCGCCGGGTTCTTGAGATAGCCCTTCATGACGATGTTGCCGCGCAGCACTATCTCACCCATGGTCTTGCCATCCATGGGGACAGGCTCGCCGCTGACGGGGTTGATCACCCGCATCTCCCCCTGCAGGGGGGATGCGACACCCTGACGTGCCTTGAGCCGGGAGAGGGTGGTGGCATCCTGCCCCTGCCAGCTTCTCTGGGGCTCGCACACCACGCAGGGGCCATAGGTCTCGGTGAGGCCGTAGACGTGGGTCACGGCGATCCCCATGGCCTCCATGCCGGCGATCACGGTGGCGGGCGGCGCGGCCCCCGCCGTCATCGCCTTGATGGGGTGATCGAGCCCCTGCTTGAGGGCCGGATCGGCGTTGTTCAGCATATTGAGTACGATGGGGGCGGCGCAAAAATGGGTCACCTTGTGCTCGTGCAGCGCCCCGTAGATGGCCGCCGCCTGCACATGGCGCAGGCAGACACTCACCCCGGCGGTCGCCGCCAGGGTCCAGGGGAAGCACCAGCCGTTGCAGTGGAACATCGGCAGGGTCCAGAGATAGACGGGGTGCTTGGGCAGCTCCCAGGAGAGCGCGTTGTTGACCGCATTGAGGTGGGCACCGCGATGGTGATAGACCACCCCCTTGGGGTTGCCCGTGGTGCCGGAGGTGTAATTGAGCGAAATCGCCTGCCACTCGTCCGCTGGCAGCCAGCCGGGCTCGTCTCCGTCCCCTTGTGCAACAAACGCCTCGTAGGTCAGTTCGCTGACAAGCTCCCCCTCCTCATAGAGGGGATCGTCGATGGCGATCACCAGGGGCTGGCTGTCTATCAGGGAGAGCGCCTTTCGCACCAGGGCGCCGAACTCCCTGTCCACCAGCACCACCTTGCTCCGGGCGTGCTGGAGGATGAAGGCAATGGATTCGGCATCGAGCCGGGTGTTGATGGTGTTGAGCACGGCGCCGCTCATGGGGACCCCGAAATGCGCCTCGAACATCGCCGGAACATTGGGGGCGATGATGGAGACGGTATCCCCCTCGCCGATGCCGCGCAGGCGCAGGGCCGAAGCGAGCTGGCGACAACGGCGCTCGGTCTGGGCCCAGGTCTGGCGCAGGGGGCCGTGGATCAGGGCCGGGTAGTCGGGGTAGACCCGGGCCGCCCGCCCCAGAAAGCTCAAGGGGGTCAGCGCCTCGTAATTGGCGGGGGTCTTGCCAAGGCCGGTCTCGTAGATATTCTGCTCTGTCATCGGGTTCCTTCCTCATCAGGTCACAAAGCGGATGGATCTCGCGGGTCCGCGCAACCGGGCAACCTTCCCTGGTATCACCCCGAGATTGGCCAAAAGGGTACCAAGGGGGGCGCACGCCCAGGTATTAGCGAAACGTCTTAGGGCAGAGGCTGGCCTGCCCCCTTCCCTGCGTTTGTCGCCAATCGCCGACGCTCTTTTGCTATGGTCACTTTTTGCGCAGCCAGACTCTGTCGCAATGGAGGGGCAGATTGCTTGAGCCGAAGGGCCAAAATGCCAACAATGGCCGCAAGCCCCGCAACGGGCATCTGTACGAGGAGAAAAACGATGAACACATCCATGTTGGCAGGTATCGGGATAGGAGTGGCCTCTGCACTGGCCTTGTCGGCGGCCGCCACCGGATCCATGTTTTCATCCGCCCCCCAATTTGCCGAGGTGCTGGCCAGCAAGCCGGTGACCGAGACCATCAAGACGCCGCGTCAGGAGTGCCGCAACGTCACCGTGACCCACCGCAAGCCGGTGCAAGACGAGCACAAGATCCTGGGTACCGTGGTCGGGGCGGCCCTCGGCGGCGTGGTCGGCCACCAGTTTGGTGGCGGCAGCGGCCAGAAGATCGCCACCGCAGCCGGTGCCGTGGCCGGCGGCTATGCCGGCAACCAGGTACAGGGCAACATGCAGGCCGGTGACACCTACACCACCACGGAGCAGCGCTGCAAGACGGTACAGGAGAGCAGCACCCGCACCCTGGGCTATGACGTCACCTACCGCCTCGCCGGTCAGGAAGGGGTGGTAAGAATGGAAAAAGCACCCGGCGCCACCATCCCGGTCAAGGATGGCAAGCTGGTACTGAGCAACGCGCAGGGTTGATACTCCGTTAGGAGCGCCCCGCCATGAGGAAGGCCCACCCGTCGAGGTGGGCCTTTTTCATGGCTCTTCACGGGATCAGGGGAAACGCCCTTGTCGCCGGCATTCGCCCCCCGTCAACCATCCGGCCCATCAGCCAGGCGGTTCGCAACGAAAAGGGGCCCGCAGGCCCCTCATGTCAGATGTCATCACCGCCTCAGCGGCGGCCGAAGGGCCACCAGGACTTGTCGTTGTCCTGGATGTCGACCCGGGTCTGCTGGACAGCGCCCGGCTGGGCCCCTTTCAGCTTCTCGAGGTGCACGCTGAACTGCTCGGTGGGCTCGACAAACCAGTCATCGATGATCAGCACCTTGACCGACTTGCTGCCCCCCTCGCCCGCGGCCCAGCTCACCGACTGGCCGAGCCAGGGCAGGAAGTCCAGCCCCCAGCGGGCCGTGATCCCCTCAAGACTTACCCTGGCACGGGCGGGCTTGCTGAGATCGCCGGTGCGCACCAGGGGGATCTCCACAAACCACTGCCCCTCGTTCACCGTCATGGCGGGGTGAGCCAGGGCGATGGTGGACGGTGCCAGCTTGTCCTTGATGGTGACCAGGGTCTGGTGCTGATCCCCCAGAGCCGCGCCGCTCGCATCAAACAGCTCCAGGGTGAAGGTCTCATCCCCCTCGTGCAGGGTGTCGCTCTTCACCGGGATGCTGATGATCTGGCTGTCGTTCTCGCCCGCCCCCCAGTGCAGGGTGCCGGTGAGGGGCGCCACGTCGCTTGCGTCCGCGCTGCCGTAGACGATGCGATAGCTGACGCTGGCCTCCCCATAAGTGCCGTCGCGGCGGCTGACCGTCAGGGACAAGGTGCTCCCCTCCTCCACGCTCGCGGCGGCGCTCTCCAGCGCGATCACCCCGGCGGGGGGCAGCGGATACTGGATGGCCACCAGCACGGGATCATGATCCGAGGCGCTGAAGGGGCCTTCGGACTTCGCCAGCTGGCCGCTGTACTTGGTGCCGTACTCGAAGAAGTTGCTCTCGGCGGAGTTGATGTGCCAATCCTCGATGCCGATCACCTTGGCCGCGAGGCTGGGATTGGCCAGGGCGTGATCCAGGTTGCCGAGCTCCCCTTCATAGCTGTAGGAGTAGGTGTCGGTGCCGTGGAAGCGGGTGTTCAGGTTCACAAAACCATACCCCTTGCCCAGGGCGCTGCCGCTCTCCTCAAGGGGCTGGCCCGCCAACGTGGTGAAGGAGGCACTCATGATCTGGCGGGGTTGGGCCGCCGGATCATAGTCGGTCAGCACCCGGATAGGATCCTCCATGCCATAGGCGTTCATGTCGCCGATGAGCAGCAGATCCCCGGACAGATCCTTGAGGCTCTCCCCGAGCACCTTGGCGGCGGAGACCCGCAGCGCGTTGCAGTGGCCCTGGCCGTCCAGGGGATCCGCACTCACGTAGTCGGGGTAATCCTCGAAGCAGGCGGAGCCCTTGGACTTGAGGTGGTTGACCACCAGGGTCAGGGGCGCATCCCCCTTGGGCGAGCTGAAGCGCTGGAGCAGCGACTCGCGCATCCCCTGGTTGATGGTCACCGTCTTGCCGCTGGCATCCACAGCCTCGGCCTGCTGCATCGGCAGCGCGATAAGGCTGGCGGCCCCCTCGGGCGTCACGCTGGCGGGCCGGTAGATGAGGCCCACCGTGATGGCGTCGGTGCCAATCGGCTTGCCGTCGGGCGAGGCAATCCAGCGGTAGTGATCCGCCTCGTCCGGCTGGGCGGCGTTGAGGGCCGCCACCAGGTTGGCGATGGCGGAGTTGTCGCCGTAGCCGTTGTTCTCGATCTCCATCAGCCCCACCACGTCGGCGTTGAGGCGGGTGATGGCGCTGACGATCTTGGTGCGCTGCAGCTCGAACTCCGCCACCGTCAGGGCGCCCCGGTTGCTGCCGGTGGGGTTGGCATCGCCCCCCACGACAGTGGTGAAGAAGTTGAGCACGTTGAAGCTCGCGACCCGCAGATCCCCCGCCTCGGCGAGCTCGGGGGTGTCCACCCGATCCCAGCCGCTGTGATCAATCTGGCTTGCGTCGATGCGGTTGCTGGCCACCAGACGGAACAGGTTGTAGGAGTAGCCAAGGGCCCCCTCCAGCCCGTTGAGCTTGTCACCGATTCGCAGGTAACCGTCCTCGGCGTTGAAGCCGGGGAACCAGGGCAGCACGCCATCCGGCGCCTTGGCGTCGGTCTCCACCACCAGCTGGTTCTGCTGGTTGCGAAGGGCCCAGTTGCTTGCCTCCTCGCTCATGGCGGCAAACTTCTGGGTCGACTTGATGAGCGGCGCGCCATAAGAGAGCACCAGGTTGTTGCGCTTGCCGTCGTAGTCGAAGCTGAAGTTGCGGGTCACCACCAGGCTGGATGCGGGCACCAGCCGCACCTGCATCCCTTCGTGACGCTCCAGCAGCTCGGTCAGGCTCTCTCCTGCCACCGGCACCAGATCCACCGCCGCTGGCACGGCGCCGGCAGGCTGGGTCACCACCAGATCGTCGGCGTTGATCTGGGTCTGGTTGAAATACTCTTTCACCTTGCCCGAGACGCACACCTCGGCCCCCGGCACGACGGTGGCGTTGGCCTTGGTGGTGTAGACGAAGAGGCCGTCGGAGGTCGCCGGGTCCCCGTCACCCTGCGCGTCCTGGATGAAGAAGCCCTTGTAGAGGCCGCTGACCACCTGGGTCACCACGCCGCGGGTGGCATGGGCCTGCTCCGATTCAAACTTGCCGGCCGGCACCAGGGGGCTGCTGCTGCCGGGGCCCTGGATGGCGGGCACGGGCACCAGGTTGTCCACCGGGCAGACGAAGGCGGGCGGCTGGGTGCCATCGCAAGGGCCATCGCCGCTGCAGCCGAGGCCACTGGCGTCATCCTTGGGAGCGGCCACGTATTCCAGCGCCGGATCGAAAGGTGAGGCCGCATCGACCCGGCCCGTGGTGACGGTGGCCTTGCGGCGCAGGGTCATGTCCAGGGTCGAGACGTTGCCGGAGACCCAGGCCGTGCCGGGATCCACCCCCACCTGGCCGAAGCTGTCGACAAGCTCGCTGCCGCGATAGAGCACCAGGGCATCGTCACCGTTGAACACCAGGTTGCCGCTGGTCTGGGTCGCCTTGGCCAGGATCTCGGCGTTCGCGGAGGGGTTGGCCAGTACCAGGCTCGCACCCGGGGCCAGGGTGCCTTGCAGCGCCAGGCTGTTAGTGGGGGTGTCGGTGAGGGGTTTGCCGTTGGCATAGAGCGCCAGACGGTATGCGGAGAGGTCGATGACGCTGGAGCCCACATTGCTCAGCTCCACCGCCTTGTTGTTGCTGGATCCTTCCAGATATTCGCTGATAAGCAGTTGCGCCTGTGCCTGTCCCGTCAACGCCAGCCCGACGGTCAGCGCCACAAGAGAGTGTCTTCCTGACATGGTCAGTTTCCTTTTTTATTTGCTGATTATGTTATTGGCGCCCCGCGGGAGGCGGGCCGCAGCACCTTTTGCCTGTGGATACCGGCCAGAGGCCGAAATCGCGCGTACTCTGCCCGTTTAGCAGCAGAGCCGCTGGGAGCTGGCTAACAATGACAACAAATTGTTGCGTACAGGTGACGGGCAATACCCATATTGGTGGTTGGCACCCCATCAAGGTGCCGGGCCCGTCACAAGCTGTCGCCGGCTCCTGTTGACCCCGGTGTCAGCCCCTATTGACCCCGGTGTCAGCCCCCGCCGGCAGCGCGACGCCCCCGTCCTCAGAAAGAACAAACAACCCCCAATGAGCGCCATACAGCCCCCTCACCGGAAAAGTGGTTTCTATTGGGACATGATTTTATGCTGGCGGATCGGCCAAAAGACAAAGACAGGCATAACAGGAGGGGAATCGCACAAACGTTTATTGCTTTTCATCGCTCGAATGGTAATAGTTCTCGCTTCTTTTTCTATCTCACCACACCCCGAGGTTTCACAAGATGTTTCGTCACCCCCTGGCAAAGTTGTTGTTGCTTGGTCAGCTCGCGCTGATGAGCTGGATGGTGCAGGCCGCCGCCCCCGCAGAAGTGGAAGATGTGATGGGCCGCAAGGTCTCGCTGACCCTGCCCGCCAGCCGCATCGTGCTCGGCTTCTACCCCGAGGATTACCTGGCGGTGGCCGGTGACGGCGGTGCCGATCGCCTGGTGGGCATGTCTCAGGGCTGGTTCGTCAAATCCCGCCCCGCCATCTGGTCTCTCTATGTCGCCAGCCTGCCGCAGCTGGCCAAGGTTGCCGACCTTGGCAACGTCCAGGATCAGAGCTTCTCCATCGAGAAGACCCTGGCGGTCAAACCCGATCTGGTGATCCTGGCGAAGTGGCAATACGAGGCCCTGGCCGCAGACTTGCCACGCCTCGAGCAGGCGGGGATCCCCGTGGTGGTCATCGACTACAACGCCCAGACCCTGGAGCGCCACATGGCGAGCACCCTGTTGCTTGGCAAGCTCACCGGCCAGGAGGCCAGGGCACGCAAGATGGCGGATGAATACAAGGCCACCATCGACACCATCACCTCACGCATCGCCGCAGCGAAGCGCAAGCCGCCCCGCGTCTACATCGAGCTGGGTGACAAGGGCCCGGCGGAGTACAGCTACACCTATGGCAAGGACATGTGGGGCGCCATGGCCCTGCTGGCCGGTGGCGACAACGTGGCGGCCCCCTTCGTCGATCGCTGGGGCCCCATTCACCCGGAGCAACTGCTGGCAAGCAAGCCCGAGGTGATCCTGATGGCGGGTTACGAGAGCGTGAGCAGCGCCGAGGCAATGCAGGTCGGCCAGGACATCTCGGCCCAGACGGTACGCCAGCGCCTGCAAGGCTTCGCCGCCCGTCCGGGCTGGAGTGAGCTGCCCGCGGTGCAGCAGGGTCGCCTCTATGCGGTCTACCACGGCGCGACCCGCAGCATCATGGATGCCGCCCTCATCCAGTTCATGGCCAAGTCCCTCTACCCGGACCTGTTCCAGGATCTCGATCCCCTGGCCACCTATCAGGCGTTCTACCAGCACTATCTGCCCATTCGCCCCCAGGGCACCTTTATGCTGGGTATCAAGCAGGGTGAAACAGACTAACACCGGCAGTCTGGGCCTTGCCTGCCCAGGCAGAGCCCTCTGCATCATCTCTCTTCAATCTTTGTGGGCGCCCCTCGTGGCGCCCGAGTCAGGATCCTTACCATGAATGATTTGGCTGCCCTGCAGCAGACCCTCACCCGGCAGCGGCAACGGGAGCGCCGACGCTGGCGCTGGCTCCTGCTGCTCGCCCTGGTGCTGTGCATCACCCTGGTGCTCGACATCGCCACCGGCCCCTCCCTGCTGGCCCTGCACGACGTGGTCGATGCCCTGATCTCCCCCGCCCAGGCCGACCCCATGACCCGCACCATAGTCCACGACATGCGCCTGCCCATCGCCCTCATGGCCCTGGTGGTCGGTGCGGCCCTCGGCCTTGGCGGCGTGCAGATGCAGACCCTGCTGGACAACCCCCTGGCGAGCCCCTACACCCTTGGGCTCGCGGCGGCGGCGGGCCTGGGGGCGGCGCTCGCACTCTATACCGGGGGGCTCGGGCTTCCTCCCCTGGTGGCCATTCCGGCCGGCGCCTTTATTCTCTGCATGCTGGCTGCGAGCCTCTTGTTTGGTCTGGCCATGATGCGCCACGTCAACAGCCAGACCCTGATCCTGGCGGGCATCGCCCTGCTCTTTTTGTTCCAGTCCCTGCTCTCCCTGCTGCAGTTCCTCTCCTCCCCCGAGCTCAACCAGCAGATCCTGTTCTGGCTCTTTGGCAGCCTGATGCGCACCACCTGGGACTCCCTGATCATCACCGCCGCCGTCACCCTGATCTGCACTGTGCTTATCTACCGGGACGCCTGGGCCCTCACCAGCCTGCGCCTTGGGGAAGCCCGCGCCCGCAGTCTCGGGGTCAACGTCGACAGGCTGCGCATGAAGACCCTGGTGCTGGTCGCCCTGCTGACCGCCACCGCCACCAGCTTCGTCGGTGTCATCGGTTTCGTCGGCCTGGTGGCCCCCCACATCGCCCGCATGCTGGTGGGGGAAGATCAGCGCTTTTTGATCCCCCTCTCCGCCCTGTGCGGCGCCTGCATGCTTTCGGCGGCCTCGGTGCTCTCCAAGTCCATCATTCCGGGGGCCCTGTTCCCCATCGGCATCGTCACCGCGCTCATCGGCGTGCCCTTCTTCATCTGGTTGATCCTCGGCAGGGGGCGTAAACGTGCTTGAAATATCCCGACTCTCCCTCTCCCTCGGCCAGCAGACCCTGCTGCGGGAGCTCAGCCTCACCCTGCATCCGGGTCAGGTCCATGTGATCATCGGCCCGAACGGGACCGGCAAGACCTCGCTGCTGCGCGCCCTGTTCGGTGAGCTCGCCGCCGATGGCGGCGACATCAGCCTGGATGGCCAGAGCGCCCGCCAGATGACGCAGGCCAGGTGGCGCCAGCAGTTTGGCTACATGCCCCAGAACATCCAGCTGGAGCTGGACCTCAGCGTCATCGAGGTGGTGGTGCTCGGGCGCCTCGACAGCCTCTCCATGCGCCTCGCGGACGAGGACATCCTGGCTGCCGGCCGCGCCCTGCAGGCACTCGGCATCGCCCATCTGGCGGATCGCCCCCTCTACTCCCTGAGCGGCGGCCAGCGGCAGATGGTGCTCTTCGCCCAGGTGCTGCTGCGCGATCCCCGCATCATGATGCTGGACGAGCCGGTCAGCGCCCTGGACCTGCACCACCAGATGCAGCTGATGGAGCACCTGTGCCAGCAGACCCGGGAGCAGCAGTGGATCACCCTGGTGGTGCTGCATGATCTCAACCTGGCCGCCCAGTTCGCCGATCAGCTGATCGTGCTGGCCGGCGGCGATCTGCAGGCCTTCGGCCCCCCCGCCCGGGTGCTCGACGCGGCCCTCATCGAGCGCCTCTATCAGGTGCCGGTGGAGATAAGCCACGATCACAGCGGCATCCCCTTCCTGCGCACCGTGCGAAGACAGCCAGGATGAAGACGCGTCCCGGGTTTCCGCTGGCCGCCCCCTGCCCCCGGCGCTTCGCCCGGAGGGCATCCACATGAGCGGCGCCTCCTACTGGCGGGACTGGCAGGGCATGAGCCCGGCCGCCCGCCTGCTCATCACCAACGGGCTGGCCTTCAACCTCGGCTTCTACATGATGATGCCCTTCCTCGCCCAGCACATGGGCGCCGGGCTTGGCCTCGCCGGCTGGGCCTGCGGCCTCGTCATGGGGATGCGGGTCTTCAGCCAGCAGGGGCTCTTCCTTCTCGGGGGCACCCTTGGGGACCGCATCGGCTATCACCCCGCCATCGTCTGGGGCTGCCTGGTGCGATCCTTGGGGTTCGCGCTGCTCGGCTGGGCGGAATCCCTGCCCATCCTGCTGCTGGCGGCGACCCTGACCGGCTTTGCCGGGGCCCTGTTCACCCCTTGCGCCCAGGCCTATCTCGCCAGCGAATGCCAGACCCCGAGCCAGCGCCAGCGCGCCTTCGCCCTGCACAATCTCGCCAGCCAGGCGGGTATGCTGCTCGGCCCCCTGGTCGGCCTGACCTTGACCCAGCAGAGCTACACCCTGACGGGGATCCTGGCGGCGAGCCTCTTCGCCCTGCTCGGGGTGCTGCAGTACCGGGTGCTGCCCAAACGCCCGGTGAGCCACCAGAGCCCGCGCGGCGCCATCTTGCATCAATGGGGGGAGATAGTGCGCCAGCGCCCCTTTATGCGGTTCACCCTGCTGGCGGGCAGCTACCAGATCCTGTTCCACCAGCTCTATCTCGCCCTGCCCGCCCATATCCAGAGCCTGCCGGACGCCACCCACCTGCTCGGCGGCGTCTTCACCCTCACGGCGGTGATCGGCGTCCTGCTCCAGCTCCCGGCCTCGCGCCTGGTGGAGCGTCGCCTGGGGGTGCCGCTCGCCATGGGGCTGGGGATAGGGATGATGGGGCTGAGCTACCTGGCCCTGCCCCTGCTGGCCCCCTGGCCGACGGCGGGTGTCTTGGCACAGGTAGCCCTGCTTTCCCTGGGATCCATCCTCTGCTTCCCGCTCTTCGCCGCCCAGCTACCCCGCTACGCGCCCCCTGAGCAACTCGGCAGCTACTACGGCTTCTATGCCAGCGCGGGGGGTTGCATGGCGCTCTTTGGCAACCTGCTGATCGGTTTTATGCTGGGGGATGCGGGCAGCCGCCCCGCCACCGCCATCTGGTGGCTGCTTGCCCTCACCGGCCTGCTGGCCGGGGTTGGCCTCTATACCCAGCTGCGCAAGGATGGCCAGGTTCAGCCGGCCACCCATCAATAAACAGGGCGGCCAAGGCCGCCCTTTTATTCCCTTCTCTTTCCGCTCTCTGCCTTGTCCGGCTAACCGGAACGTATTTCCAGACCCGGTAAGAAACCGGGCCACGTTCGATTAACAAAGCATCATCGGACTCTCGCGATTTAAATGAGAAGGACGCCATCAGGCGTCCTTGAAGGGGAAGATAGCACCGGATCAGCTCCCCAGATGCAGCGCCAGCCAGACCGCCAGGGGGATCACCAGCACCGAGAGCACATTGCCGCCGAGCACAATACTGGCCACCTTGTCGGGCTGGCACTGGTACTGCTCGCACAGGATATAGTTGAGCACCGCCGGGGGCAGCGCCACCGAGAGCATCAGGAGCGGTATCCACTCGGGCTTGAGGGGCAGCAGCCAGACCGCCACCCCGAGGGCCAGGCCCCCCGCCAGCAGGTAGAGCAGGTTGCACTTGATGGCAAGCCCCAGATGATCGAGCTCCCCTTCCATCAGCCTCACTCCCAAGGCAAACAGCATCAAGGGCACCGCTATCTGGCCGAGCAGATCGGCGCTGGTCACCAGGTATTCGGGCAGCGGGATATGCAGATTGGCCACCAGCAGGCCGGCAAAGGCGGCCCAGAGCACCGGGCTTCTCAGCCAGCCCCAGCGGGAGGTGCTGGCGGAGAGGATGAACATGCCCACCGAGAAGTGGAGCAGGTTGGAGAGCACGAACAGGATGACGATGGCGCCGAGCTGCTGCTCGCCAAAGGCCAGCACCATGAGCGGGATGCCGAGGTTGCCGGTGTTGCGAAACATGGCGGGCAGGATCAGCGCCGCCCGCTCTATGCCCTTGAGCCTGAGCAGGGAGAGCAGCAGCCCCGGCAGCAAAATCACCAGGGCACCGGCCGCGATGAGCGGCAGGTGCGCCGCCAGATCCAGCGGGTATTTCACCAGCGCCGAGAAGACCAGCGCCGGGCTGAACAGCTCGATATTGGCCCGGTTGATGTAACCCAGGTCGCCGCCAGGCCGCAGCCGCCCGTAGAGGGCGCCAAGGCCCGCCACCGCAAACACTGGGATGACGATATTGAGCAGCGCGCTGAACATGGGGGCTTCCGCTTACAGTTCCCGGGCCGGGCGGCCCATCAGCACCACGGGGTCCAGGGTGACCTCCTGGTTGCCGTTGCTCACCCAGAGCTGGCCATCGGAGATGGTGCAGGTAAGCTGCATGGTGCGCTCCACCATGGCGACCAGGGGCAGGGTCTGGCTGTCGGAGAGCTCGATGACGCTCAGGTTGTCGTGCAGGCCGAGTTTGCCCTGGTTCTGCTTCCACCAGACGCTGGTGCCACGCCCGCCGTAGAGATAGAGCACTACCTGGCGGGAGCGGTTGCACGCCTTCTTGAGGCGGCGCTCGTCGGGCTGACCCAGCTCAATCCAGAGTTCGATTTCGTCGGAGTAGTTCTTGCACCAGAGCTCGGGTTCGTCGTCCGCGGAGAGGCCCTTGGTGAACTCCAGCCGCTCGGCGGCATGCCAGGCGAAGGCCGCCAGCCGGATCATCATGCGCTCGTCGGTCTCGGAGGGGTGACGGGCCAGGGTGAGGGAGAAGTCCTGATACAGATTGCGATCCATGTCAGACAAGCTGATCTGGGCCTTGAAGATGGTTGCCTTGAGCGCCATAGAAGTCGTGAACACCTGATAGAAAGAGAGAGGGGGCGGACATGCCGGGCGCCAGTGTAATCAAAATGGCCGTCGGGTTCGACCGTCTTGCGCGCCCTTTTGCGTATCAGGGACGGGATAAGTGCTTCAGGAGACAGAAAAAACAAATGCCAGTCGCGAGACTGGCATTTGGCGGCATGAACGAGAGTGACTCACTTCTCGGCGGACTTGACCCCGAAGGCATTGAGCAGCAGACAGCAGGTCACTGCCACTGCCACGAACCCGCTCAGGAAGATAAAGGGCATGGCCCCATACCCCAATACAGTCCAGATGGTTTGTTCAAGCAGACTCATAGTGTGTCCTTCATCCAGTGAAATGGGTGTCCCTTTTGTGACGGGGTGAGCCCCGTTCCTGATGAGGCTATTTGACCTCAACCCGCGCCTGAGTCCTATGCCACCAAAGTAATAAATGGGGCACCTGTTTGCGCTAGATCAATAATTTAGTCCCTTGCTCCCCCGTTTTGCCCGGCACCAGGCAGAAAAAAGCGAGGCGACCATGAGGTCGCCTCGCCAACGCAGGGGTCAACACGCCATCAGTAGAAGGTCTGCTGCTCCGCCGCCATCGCTTTCAGTCGCGCACAGGGGGCGAATCGGTCACCGAAGCGCTTCTGGTAGTGCTCGAGGCGCCCCACCAGGTACTCGATGCCGAGGCTGTCCATGTAGCGGAACGGGCCGCCCAGGAAGGGGGGGAAGCCGATGCCGAAGATGGCGCCGATGTCGCCGTCCCGGGCCGAGGCCACCACGCCGCCATCCAGGGCCATGGCCGCCTCGTTGAGCATCAGGAGCACGCAGCGCTCGGCTATCTCCTGGCGGCCCAGCTTGGCCAGCGGCGTGACGCCGAGCACGTCGTAGACGCTCGCGTCCACCGTCTTCTTGCCCTCCTTGCCGGTGAGCTTGTTGCGCGGGGCCGCCTTGCCATAGAGGTAGAAGCCCTTGCCGTTCTTGCGCCCCTTGCGCTCATCCTCGAGCAGCTTGTCAAACGCCTTGGGAGCCTGGAACTGCTCGCCACCCAGCTCCTTCTCGAGGATGGGGGAGATCTTGGCCCCGACGTCGATGCCCACCTCGTCCAGCAGGGTGATGGGACCGACCGGGAAGCCGAAGTCGAGCAGGGCGCCGTCCAGCACCTCCACCGGTTCCCCTTCCAGCACCAGACGGGCCGCCTCGTTCATGTAGGGGGCCAGGATGCGGTTGACGTAGAAGCCCGCCTCATCCTTCACGACGATGGGGGTCTTGCCCTGGGCCCGGGCGAAGGCCAGGGTGGTGGCGACCGTCTCGGCACTGGTGCCGGCGTGGGGGATGACTTCCGCCAGCGGCATCTTGTCCACCGGGCTGAAGTAGTGCAGCCCCACCACCCGCTCCGGGTGCGCCGCCGCCGAGGCGATCTGGTGGATGGGCAGGGATGAGGTGTTGGAGGCGAACACGGTGTGTTCACCGCACTCGCGCTCCACGTCCTGCACCATCTGGTGCTTGAGGTTGATATCCTCGAACACCGCCTCCACCACCATGTCGACCCGGTGGAAGCCGGAATAGTCCAGGGTGCCGGTGAGCAGGCTCATCTGCTTCTCCAGCTCGCTGCGCAGCATATGACGGCGCTTGAGCTTCTTGGCCAGGATGTCGTAGCTGTAGCGCATGGCGTTGCCGATGCCGACGCTCGCCACATCCTTGATCCGCACCGGCACCCCCGCCTTGGTGGCGGTGACGAAGGCGATGCCGCCCCCCATCAGGCCACCGCCCAGCACGGCGGCATGGCCCACCTTGCGCGGCGCGGCCCCCTGATAGCTGACCTCCTTCTTCATCTCGGTGGTGGCGAAGAAGAGGGAGCGCAGGGCGGCGGATTCCGGCGTCATCACCAGCTCGCCAAAGTGGCGGGCCTCGGCCTGCAGACCAGCCTTCATCCCCTCCTCCACGCCGATGCGCACCACCTCGATGATGCGCTCAGGCGCCGGGTAGTTGCCACGGGTCTTGGCCTTCACCCCCTTGCGGGCCTGATCGAACAGCACCTTGCGCCCGAGGGCATTGGTCTCCAGCACCTTGCCCTGCAGATCCCGCTTCAGGCGGTGGCGAGGCTTGCCCTTCTTGGCGAGCTTGACGGCGGCCTCCAGCAGGATGGAGGGTGGCACCACGTCATCCACAAGCCCGAGTTTCCTGGCCTGCTTGGCCCGCACCTGCTTGCCGGTCAGCATCAGATCCAGCGCCTTGGCCACGCCGATGAGGCGCGGCAGACGCTGGGTACCGCCGGAGCCCGGCAGCAGGCCGAGCTGCACTTCCGGCAGCCCCAGCACGGATTTGCCGTGATCGGTCACCACACGGCCGTGGCAGGCGAGCGCCAGCTCCATCCCGCCGCCGAGGCAGGGGCCGTGGATGGCGGCGATCACCGGAATGCCCAGAGATTCGATCTCGGCAAACACCTCCTGCCCGGCCCGGGACAGCGCTTCGGCGTCCTGGGCGCTGGTGCAGGCCGCCAGCATGGCGATGTCGGCCCCGGCGATGAAGGAGTCCTTCTTGCCGGAGACGATCACCAGGCCGATCAGGTCGCCGTTCCCCTTCACCTCGGCCAGCAGGGTGCGGATTTCGTCCGCAAACGAGGCCTTCAGGGTGTTCATGCTCTCACCGGGCACATCCATGGTAAGGATGCCGATGCCGTCTTTGCGAATATCCAGAGAAAAAGTCTTGGCACTCATCATTCCACCTCCAGCACCATGGCCGCACCCAGCCCACCCGCCGCACAGGCGGTGTTGAGCCCCAGTCCCCCGCCCCGACGCCGCAGCTCGTGCAGGGTCTGGGTGATCATGCGCGCCCCGGTGGCGGCAAAGGGGTGGCCGTAGGCCAGGGAGCCACCGAGCACGTTGAACTTGTCCATGTCCACCTCGCCGATGGCCTGATCCCGGCCCAGCCTGTCGCGGGCAAACTCGTGACTGGCAAACATCTTGAGGTTGGCCAGGGTCTGGGCGGCGAAGGCCTCGTGCATGTCGATAAGAGTGAGATCGCCAAGGGTGATGCCGGCGCGGTCCAGTGCCAGTGGCGTGGCATAGGAGGGGCCCATCAGCATGTCCTGCCACACGTCGATGGCGGAGAACGCGAAGCTGCGGATGTAACCGAGCGGCTCCAGGCCCAGCTCGCGGGCACGGCCTTCGCGCATCATCAGCACGGCGGCGGCGCCGTCGGTGAGCGGGGTGGCGTTGGCGGCAGTCACCGAGCCGTGGGCCCGGTCAAACACGGGTTTGAGCTTGGCGTAGCTCGCCAGATCCGAGCTTTCGCGGATGTTGTTGTCTCGCTCCAGCGGCGACTTGTAGGGGGGCACGTGGGCGGTGAACACCTCGCCATTCAATTTGCCCTGGGCCCAGGCCTCGGCGGCCAGGGTGTGGGAGCGGTGGGCCAGCGCATCTTGCGCCTCGCGGCTGATCTGGTGGGTCTTGGCCATCTGCTCGGCCGTCTGCCCCATGGAGAGGCCGGTGGAGTATTCGGCCACGGCAGGCGGCACAGGCAGCAAGTCTTTCAGGCGCAGGCGGCGCAGGATGTTGAAGCGCTGCTGGAGGTTGCGCGCCTTGTTGAGATCCACCAGGGCGCGGGCCAGGGACTTGCTCACCCCGATGGGCAGCACGGAGGAAGAGTCGGCACCGCCGGCGATGGCGATGTCCACGGAGCCCGCCATGATGGACTCGGTGACGTTGGCCACCGCCTGGAAGCTGGTGGCGCAGGCGCGCGACACGCTATAGGCATCGGTACTGACGCTCATGCCGGTGCCGAGCACGATCTCGCGGGCGATGTTCGGGGCTTCCGGCATCTGCACCACCTGGCCGAACACCAGCTGGTCGATGAGCTTGGGATCGAGATCCGTGCGGGCGAGCATCTCGCTCACCACCAGTTTGCCGAGATCCACCGCAGGCACGCCGTGAAAAGCGGTGGCCTGCTTGGCAAAGGGGGTGCGCAGACCCGCCACGACGGCTATCCGTTCGCCCTGGCGAGTCGTCAGTTTCAATGGCTGTTTCATCCTGGCTCCTTGGGTTAAAAAGGCAGAGGTCAGACCTCATTGCGCCACATCTTAACAATCCACTCACAACTTTCATACAGCTGATTGAAACTAAATTGTTCCCATCTTGCCACCCTCCCTCGCCCTTGTGAGCCAACTGGGGTATAAAAAGATCAACTTCCATAAAAACAACGGGTTTATCGCATGGCAGCGGCCGAGTTCAGAGCACTTGGAGACTATCTGGGCAGCCAGATCCTGGGACAGGGTTCCCTCATCGAGGGACTCCTCATCGCCCTGTTATGTGAAGGACATGTGTTGATCGAGGGGGCGCCCGGTCTTGCCAAGACCCGGGCCGTCAAGGCGCTGGCCGGGGCCGTGGAGGGGCGCTTCGCCCGCATCCAGTTCACCCCGGATCTGCTGCCCGCCGATCTCACCGGCAGCGAGGTGTTTCACCCCCAGGACGCCAGCTTCGTCTTTCAGCCAGGCCCCCTGTTCAACCACCTGGTGCTGGCAGACGAGATAAACCGGGCCCCGGCCAAGGTGCAATCCGCCCTGCTGGAGGCCATGGCCGAGCACCAGATCACCGTGGGCAAGAAGAGCTGGCGCCTGCCCCCCCTCTTTATGGTCGCCGCCACGCAAAACCCGATAGAGCAGGAGGGGACCTATCCCCTGCCGGAGGCCCAGCTCGATCGCTTCCTGCTCAAGCTGCTGGTGGATTACCCCAGCCCCGCCATGGAGCTCGCCATCCTCCAGCTCAACGCCCGGGGGGACGCTCTGCCACCACCGCCATTGACCCTGAGCCAGGCCGACCTGCTCTCGGCCCGCACCGCCGTTCAGGGGGTACAGATGCAGGGGCGCCTCGAACACTATCTGGTGCAGCTGGTCTGCGCCACCCGCCCCGGCAGCGGCCTGTGCCCCGAGCTCGAGCCCCTCATCGCGGTGGGCGCGAGCCCCAGGGCCAGCATTGGCCTCGCGAGAGCGGCCCGCGCCCGCGCCTGGCTTGCAGGGCGCGACTTCGTGCTGCCCGAGGATATCCAGCACCTCGCCCCCGCCGTGCTGCGCCACCGCCTGATCCCGAGCTACCAGGCCCTCGCGGACAACCTGGACAACGAGGCACTGATCGCCCTGCTGCTGGATGCCATCCCATGCCCCTGAGCCTCTGCCCGCCTGCGGTTGCCTCTGCCCCGACGATGCGCCAGCCATGACCGCACTCGCCGACCCCCGCGCCCATCCCGATATCGCCCTGCCCCTCGCCAGGTTGCTGGCGGTGCGGCTCTGGGCCAGATCGGGCGAGCGGGCCCGCATCCACCTCGCACACCAGGGGCGAGTGCGGCGCCAGCCGGGCCTGAGCTTTCGCGAGCTGCGCGTCTATCAGGCCGGGGACGAGGTGCGCCACATCGACTGGCGGGTCACCGCCCGTCTCGGCCGCCCCCACACCCGCCTCTACGGGGAGGAGCAGGAGCAGACCCACTGGCTGCTGCTGGATCTCTCCCCCGACATGTACTTTGGCTCCGGGGAACAGCTCAAGGCGCGCCTCGGCTGCGAGCTCGCGGCCGCCCTGCTCTGGCAAGGGGAGAAGCAGGCCAACACCCTCGTCTGTCACGGCCTGGAGACCCGCCCTCTGCAACAGCACGGCTCCCTCATGCCGCTGCTGGAGGCGCTCTGCCGCCACTACGAGGCGGGACTGGATCGCGCCCCCCTTAACCACCCTCTGGCTCACACCCTGGCCGGGCTCACCCTGCCCCATGGGGCCAGGCTGACCCTGATAAGCCACCACCAGCCGCCGGATCCGGGGCTGTGCAAGCAGTTGCAGCGCCTCGGCCAGCGCCACGACATCCACTACTGGCAGATCCGCGACCCCCTGGAGGCGACCCTGCCCGGACAGGGGCAGCTGGCGGTGGCCGCGGGCAGGCGCAGCGGCTGGCTCGATGGCGGCCTGGCCCGCTTTCGCGAGCGCTACCAGAAGGCGGCCAGGGAGCAGGCGGCAACCAGTCAGCAGCAACTGATGCCCCTGGTGACGCGCCTCTATCGCCTCGACAACGGCGAGCCGCTGCAGCGCCAGTGGCAGGAGGGCGGATGTCGCCTGTTTTGAGCGCCGAGCCGCGCCCCCCTCAACCCGATGTACCGGCCTCCCCGGGGTCGCTCGCCTTGCAGTCGATCCAGGCAGAGCTTCGTGACATCCACCCGGGTGCGCCGCTGGAAGAGGCCCCCGATCCCCGCCTGGCGGCCTGGGGCGGACTGCTGCTGACGGTGCTCACCCTCTGGCTCGCGGCCACCCTGGCACGCACCCTCTGGCGCCAGCGCCGCTGGGCACGCCAGCTGCACTGGCAGGGGGAGGATCTCGTGCCCCGGCTCCACACCTTGCTGCGGGAGGCGGCCCTCGCCCGTTGGCCCGAAGCGGGTCCCCTGCAAGGAGAGGCCTGGCTCGACTGGCTCGATAGCAAGAGCGGGAGCGACTTCAGCCAGTTTGCCGGGCAGTGGCCGCACTGGCTCTATGGCGCGGCGCAGCCGAACGAGGCAGAGCGCGCAGGGCTTCGCCGCGCTTACCTTCGATGGGGACGCCGCTGTGTCGCCACGCCGCGGCTGACCAGGATGCGCCGGCCCGTCGGGGGGAACAGATGATCCTCGCCTGGCCCTGGTTCGCCCTCGCCCTCGCCCTGCCGCTGCTGGTGCGTTTCGGCCTGCCGCCCCTCGCGGGTGGCAGGGGCCGCGCGCGCCTCTCCCACGGCGGTTTTCCCCTGCTGCATCCCCAGGGGGGGCAGCCCGTCTGGCGCATGGCGCTCTGCTGGTGTGCCCTGGTGCTGGCCCTGTGCCGCCCCCAGTGGCAGGAAGCGCCCGTCATCCACTACCAGAGCAGCCGGGATCTCATCCTGGCGGTGGATCTCTCCGACAGCATGCGCACCCAGGACATGCTGGACGAGGGGCAGCAGAAGGACAGGCTCGCCGCGGTGCGCCAGCAGATTGCCGGGCTCATCGCCTCGCGCCCGGGCGATCGCCTTGCCCTCATCGTCTTCGCCGACCACGCCTACCTGCTCTCCCCCCTGACCCAGGAGACCGGGGCCCTGCTCGCCCTCACCCAGGAGCTCGACTTCGATCTGGCGGGGCGCACCACGGCCCTCGGCGAGGCCATTCAGCTGGCCCGCCAGCACGCGGACCCCGCCCGCCCCACCGCCCTGCTGCTGGTCACGGACGGGCGCAACACCTCGGGCAATGCGGATCCTCTGACCGAGGCCAAACGGGCCGTGGCCGCCGGCATCCGCCTCTATACCCTGGGGGTGGGCGCCGACCCCAACACCTTTGCCCGCCCCCTCGGGGAGGAGGACCCCAGCGCCGAGCTCGATGAACCTTTGCTCCAGCAGCTGGCGGCCCTGGGGCAGGGGCGCTATTTTCGCGCCCGCAGCCAGGGGGATCTGGCCACCATCAACCAGGCCATCGACACCCTGGAGCCCCTCGCCCGCCCCCGGATCCTCGCGCGCCCCCACCTGGAGCTCTACCCCTGGCCACTGGCCCTGGCCTGGCTGCTGCTCTGCTGGCCCGCCCGCTGGCAGTGGCCGGCGCGCCGACAACCGTCACCGGAGCGACCCCATGAATAAGCGCCAAGGAGCCTCTCCATGGAGCTGATCCTGCTGCGCCCGCTCTGGCTGCTGGCCCTGATCCCCTGGCTGTGGCAGGGATGGCGGCGCCGTCGCCAGCCCGGACTGCTCTCCCCCGCCATGCAGGCCTATCTGCTGCCGACCCGGCGCCGGGCCATTCCCTGGCTCTGGCTCGCCTGCTTGCCGGTGATCCTGGCCCTCGCGGGCCCCGCCCTGCGCCAACAGAGCCTCCCCATCCAGAGCCCGGCGCTCGATCTCTGGCTGCTGGATCTTTCGGACTCCATGCTGGCAGAGGATCTGCCCCCCGACAGGGCGACCCGGGTCCGGCTGCTGCTTCAGGAGATGCTGGCCAGGGAGGATGCGCGGCCATCGCCCCATCCCCTCGGCCTCATCCTGTTTGCCGGGGATGCCTATCTCGCCATGCCGCCGACCCGGGATCATCAGGCCATCGCCCTGCTGCTGCCGGACCTGCGCCCGGCCATCATGCCCGTTCAGGGCAGTGCACCGGAGCGCGCCGTGGCCCTGGCCCTTGCGCAGATCCCATCAGGCCAGCCCGCACGCCTGCTGCTCGTCACCGACGGCCTGTCCCAGGCCCAGCGAGATCGCATCGCCGCCCTCTGGCCCTGTCTTGACACCCTCTTCTGCCCCCAAGGGGCCTCGCCCCGCCTCGATATCCTGCTGGTCAACGCCGGCAAGGAGGCCAGGCTGCCCCCCGTGCCCGCCGAACGCAGGTCACTCGGTCGCGCCCTGAGCCGTCCCCTGCCCGCCCCCGACGAAGGGGCCATGGCGCGCCTCGCGGCCAGCACGGGGGGAAGGCTCCAGTGGCTGCAAAACGGCGTGCCCCGCTTTGCCCCCCTGCCCCTGGGCCAGACGCCGACCCAGGGCCAGTCCCGGGATCTCGGCCCCTGGCTGCTGCTCCCCCTGCTGCCTCTGGCGCTGCTGGCTCGCATCGGTGCGCACTGGCTGCTGCTCATCGTGGTGAGCCTGCCTCCGTTCCCCCTGTTGGCAGCCTCCGTCTCCTGGCAGGATCGGCAGGGCTGGAGCGCCTTCCAGCAGGGGCACTATGAGGAAGCGGCCCGCACCTTCCAGGATCCCGTCTGGCAGGGCAATGCCTGGTATCGGGCCGGCGACCATACCAGGGCCGTCGCCGCCTATGGCCGGGCCGACAGCGCCACCGCCCATTACAACCGGGGCAATGCCCTGGTCTGGCTCGGGGATCTCGACGCGGCCGAGCAGGCCTATCTGGCCGCCCTCAAGCGCGAGCCCAGCCACCAGGACGCCCTGTACAATCTGGCGCTGCTGCGGGCCAGACCACCCGAGGAGGCCCCCTCGCCGCCAGCCCCGGGGACGCGTCCCGAGCCCGCCGATGCCTCGGAAGCCCCCCGCCCCCCGGCGCCCCCCGTGCTGCTGCTGGAGCAGCGCCTGCGCAAGGAGGCCCAGCGCCGCCCCCTGATCAAGGTGGAGGAGCCCTGGTGATCACGAGCATCCCCTCACGCCTGCGGTGCGCTGGCACGGGCCTGTCGCGACTGTGCTGGCTGCTGCTGATCCCCCTGCTCGCCTTCCCGGCGCTGGCCGCCCCCCCACGGGCCGAGCTGCTGCCGGGGGCGAGCGAGCGCGACTGGCTGCTCATCATCGAGGCCGACGGGGTGCTGCACGATGACGCGCTCGACCTCCAGCCTCTGCTGCGCCAGTTTGCGGTGGGGCGGGTCAGCATCAGCCGCGCCAGCACCCAGATCAGCGACCTGACCCGCTGGCAGATCCCCCTGCACCTGCTGGACACCAGCCCGAGCCGGGTGCCGCCCCTCGCCCTCGGGGCCGGGCTTACCCCAGAACTGGCCGTGCCGACGGGCACCCAGACGGACTCGGCGGCCACCCTGGTGCCTCGGCAGGATCGGATCTTCTCTCCCGTCGAGCTCCAGGCCCAGGTACTGCATCAGGGCCCGCTCTACCCGGGTCAGCCCTTCATCTATCAGCTGACCCTGTGGCTGCCGGCCAATCTGGACACCCCCAACCTCGGCGAGCCCATCGCCCCCCCCTTCACCATCCGCCGCCTCGGCGACGACCGTTGGGAGTCCCCTGCGAGCCCCGGTCTGCCCGGACGTCTCACGCGAAAATGGCTGCTGCAGGCCAAAGCGCCCGGGCTCCATCCCGTCGAATCCCCCCGCTTTCAGGGGCGCTTGCCGCATCAGGACGAGGCTGGTGCGACCGCGCCGGGGAACGCGGGAGATCTGCTGTCCGCCAGGGCGGCGACCCTCTTTATCAAGGTGGACAAGGCCCCCCTGGAGCCGGTGGCGAGCAGTCTGGTGCTGCGCCAGCACTTCAGCCCGGCGAGGGCCAGGGTCGGTGAGCCGGTGATCCGCACCCTCACCCTGGTGATGGAAGGGGGGGATGGCAACCGCCTGCCTCCCTTGCCGGCACCGCCCCTGCCCGCCGGCCTCTCCATGAAGCCGGACGGCGAGCAGCAGCAGGAGCGTTTCGTGGCCGAGGGGGCGCTGCGCGTCGAGCGCCAATGGCGCCAGGCCCTGACGGCCGGGGCGGCGGGCCGTTATGAGTTGCCGGCCCAGAGCCTGCGCTGGTTCAGCACCCAAAGCGGGCGCATCGAAGAGGTGCGGCTGCCGGCCCACACCCTGGTATTCGAAGAGGGGGCGAGCGAGGAGGTAGACGCTGGGCCGGGCTCCTCCCCGGACAGCCTCCACTGGGTGGGATGGGCACTCCTGCTGCGCGCCTTGTGGCGGCGCGGGCCACGCTGGCTCGCCTTCTATCGCCTGCAGCGTGCCCTTGCCGCCCGTGCGCCGGACGCGGCCAGACAGGCCCTGCTGGGCTGGGCATCGCTGCGCTGGGGTGCCCCCTGCCAGCACCTTGCCAGCCTGCCCTGCCATCGGGATCCCGTCATGGGCCCCCTGCTCGATGCGCTGGATCGGGCCTGTTTCGGCCCGCCCGGGGGAGACATGCCTCATTGGCAGGCCCTCGCCCGGGGGCTGTGCGCCCGGGAAACTTTTGCGATAGCCTATGGTCTTGGCACGCTGGCGTGGCGACGCTTCTGATGCCTGCCACGAGCCACTCATGAACAAGGACACCCCTTCATGGCGTTAGGTTTTTTTAGAAAAAAAAATGCGGGAACGGGAAAGGATCCCTCGACTAGTCCGGTCTATCAGGAGATGGCAGACAAACAAATCAAATACGAGGCCCTGGTGCACGCCCTGCACGGGGACATCTACCGTTACGCCTACTGGCTGTGCCGGGATCCGCAAGTGGCCGAAGACCTGGTGCAGGAGACCTTTCTGCGCGCCTGGAAGGCGATCGACACCCTGCAAGACGACAAGGCCGCCAAGGCGTGGCTCATCACCATCTTGCGGCGGGAGAATGCCCGGCGCTTCGAGCGCAAGCAGTTCGACCTCATCGATCTCGACGAGCATCCCCAGAGCGATCCGGGCGCGCTGCACAACGAGCAGGAGATGGAGCACGAGTGGCTGAGGCGCCACATCGCCCGCCTGCCCGCCGAATATCAGGAGCCCCTGCTGTTGCAGGTGCTGGGTGGATTCAGCGGTGAGGAGATCGCCGCACAACTCGGCCTGAACAAGAACACCGTCATGACGCGGCTGTTTCGGGCCCGCAACCAGATAAAAGAGGCCATGGAGTCTGCGGCTCAACAGAGAGGACACACCAATGGATGAGCTTGAATTTCGCCGCCGGGCCATCACCCATCCTTCGGACAAGGACCCCGCCTTCCTCGAGGCCGCAGAGGCGTCTCCTGCCAATCGCAAGCACCTGGAGGAGATGAAGCAGCTGGATCGCACACTGCGCCGCACCCTGGAGGTGGAGGTGCCGACCGGACTGGCCGAGCGGATCCTGCTCAGGCAGGCGATGGAGGCAAATGACGAGGTGGTGATTCCCCTTCCTCCCCCGGCCCCGCGCACCGGCTGGCGATCTGTCGCCATCGCGGCCTCGGTCGCCTTCCTGCTCGGCATGGGAACCCGCTGGATAAGCTGGCCCCCGGCCGTGGAGCCCCTCTCCCTGGCCCAGATAGCCATGGCCCACGTCTACGGGGAGGAACCCTTCATCCACAATGTGGACGAGAAGGTGAGCCTGCAGACCATCAACGCCAAGATGGAGAAATATGGCGCCACCCTGACGGACATGCCGGGCATGAAGGTCACCTATGTCAATCACTGTGCCTTCTATCAGGGGCCGGCACTGCACATGGTGATCCAGGGCAAGATGGGGCCGGTCACCCTGTTCCTGGTGCCCAAGCACCTGCCACTGGCGATCCAGCCCGATTTCGCCGATGGCCGGCTCAAGGGGGAGATATTGCCGCTCAAAGGAGCCAACATGGTGCTTATCGGCGACATGCAGGAGTCACTCGCCCCGGTCGCCCGCCAGCTGGAGTCCCGCCTGCAGTGGTCCATTTAACAGATCTTAACCCCGGCTGACCCGGTCCGGCCGCTCGCCATGCCACAGGCAGACACCTTAGTTGTCTGCCTGTTCATCTCAAAATCCCCGCACGTTCCTGCTCATTGCCCACTCGAACTCACATTTCTGCCAATTTTTTTGAATGACACAAATGAAACCTTTTGTATCTTATTTATCCAATAATGGATAAAACAGACCAATAAAGCGGCTGATTCAAACAAATGATTAACATAATGGAAACTTTTATGTATTCTGCTGCCACTGGTCTGATTTCTTACCTCCTACCAGATCCATAGAATCACGCCAGAAATGTATGGGAAGAAGCTGACATAACAACAGATCTTGTCGTCTACAGGGGCCAAAGAGCCCGGATGTCGACAAAAAATCTGCTTACAAAACGAGAGAACACTATGACGACTGCCTTTTTCAAGAAAAGCCTGATCGCTGCGGCCGTGGCCCTGGCCAGCACCCAGACCTTCGCCGCCGCGTTCCAGCTGAACGAGCACTCGGCCTCCGGTCTGGGCCGTGCCTATGCAGGTGAAGCCGCCATCGCCGACAACGCGGCCGTGCTGTCCCGCAACCCCGCCGCCATGACCACCTTCGACAAGATGGCAGTGTCCGTGTCCGGTACCTATATCAAGCCCGACGTGGACGTGTCTGGCGACATCTATGCCGGCCCCAACAAGCTGACCCCGGCCAGCGAGAGCAACATTGCTCCCGATGCCTTCGTGCCAGCCAGCTACTTCATCCAGCCCCTGAACGATCAGTGGGCATGGGGGATCGGTCTCTTCTCCAACTACGGTCTCTCCACCGAGTACACCAAGACCTTCGCGGCCGGTGCCGGTGCCGGTGATACCGAGCTGCTGACCCTGAACATCAACCCCAACATCGCCTATCGCGTCAACTCCAACTTCAGCGTGGGCGCCGGCATCAACGCCGTCTACGCCGAAGCCGAGCTGAACCGCTATGCGGGTGCCCTGGCTGCCGCCATCCCGGGCGCCAACGCCGATACCCGCCTGGCACATTTGAAGGGCGATACCTGGGGCTTTGGCTGGAACGTCGGCACCCTGTATGAATTCAACGAGAACAACCGCCTCGCCCTGACCTACCGCTCCCAGGTAGACTTGAGCTTTGACGGCGACTTCCAGGGTGCCACCTCCGGCAACCGTGTCGTCGACGGCAACCTGAAGCTGGATCTGCCCGCCCAGGCCGAGTTTGCCGGTTACCACCGCCTGAACCAGCAGTTCGCGGTGCACTACTCCGTCAACTGGACCGACTGGAGCGCCTTCCAGGAGCTCAAGGCCACCAGCAACGCCTGCGCCAACGGTGTCTGCCTGCAGAAAGACGAGAAGTTCAAGGATTCCGCCCGTTACTCCCTGGGTGGCACCTGGTACGTCAACCCGTCCTGGGAAGCCCGCATCGGCTTCGCCTACGACAACAGCCCGATCGAGCCGGAATACCGTAGCCTGAGCATCCCCGACTCCGACCGTATCTGGTACAGCGCCGGCGCGACCTACCACATCAACCCGGACATGAGCGTCGATTTCGGCATGGCCTATCTGGACGGCAAGGAAGTGGACGTGAACGAAGGCCTGCGCAGCCACAGCGATGCGCTGCGCTGGAAGGGCACCTCCCACGGCAACGCCCTGCTGGCTTCCGCCCAGTTCAACATGAAGTTCTGATTTTCATGTCATCGAAAAGAGCGCCCCCGGGCGCTCTTTTTTTATCCTGACGACCCTTCTCAGCGCACACCTGTAGCAAACAAGTGTACTCTTTTCGTTTTTTATCAACCTGTTACAGACATACCTTTCAGCATTTAATCCCGTTTTTCCCGCCCAGACCCCGCCCCGGTTGCCTTACTGGTCGTACCATATAAAATCCCGCCCCCAACCGAATAAGAGAATGAACACCCAGTTCATCCCGAGGAAAAACCATGCATTCGACCATCAAACCTTCCCTCATCGCCCTGGCGCTGCTCTCTGGCCACGCCCAGGGGGCCGGCTTCCAGCTGGCGGAGCAATCCGCCACCGGCCTTGGGCGCGCCTTCGCAGGCGAAGCAGCCATCGCCGACAATGCCAGCGTGCTCGCTCGCAACGCCGCCGCCATGACCCGCTTCGAGCGCACCGCCTTCTCCGGTGGCGTCATCCATATCCGGCCCGACGTCAACATCGAAGGCTCGACCCGGGTGCCCACCGCCCTGGGGCCGGTGGCACTCGACGCCAGCGCCCACGATATCGCCGACAATGCCTGGGTGCCCAACGCCTACCTCGTCCTCCCGCTGAATGAGCAGTGGTGGCTGGGCCTGTCGGCGACCTCCTACTATGGCCTCGGCGTCCAGATGCCGGACAACTACAACGCCGGCCACTTCGGCAACGTCTCCGACATCAAGACGGTGGATCTCGGGGCTTCCCTTGCGTATCGCGTCAACCAGCACTGGTCCGTGGGCGGCGGGCTCGGCGCCATCCACGGCGAGGGGGAAGTGGGGGGCACCTTCCCCTCCAACAACAAGATCGCCAAGCACCTCAAGGGGGATGGCTGGGCCCTTGGCTGGCACCTGGATACCCTGCTGACCCTCTCGGAGGCGACCCGCATCGGCCTCTCCTATCGCCACGACGTGAACCTGACCCTCTCCGGCGACGCCGTCGGCACCGACCTGCAGGGACGCACCTTCACCGACACCGGCAGTCTGGATCTGCCCCTCCCCGCCACCGCCGAGCTGGCCCTGTTCCATCAGCTGACCCCGGCCCTGGCACTGCACTCGAGCATCAACTGGACCAACTGGAGCAAGTTCGTGCAACTGGAATCCGGGCTCGATCACCACGGCACCATGCACATCAAGGACGAGCACTGGCAGGACAGCTGGCGCTACGCCGTCGGCCTGACCTATCGGCTGGCCCCCCAATGGCAACTGCGCTCAGGGATGGCCTACGATCGCAGCCCGGTGCCCGCCGATCGCCGTACCATCTCCATTCCGGATTCCGACCGGATCTGGTACAGCGCCGGCGTGGGCTACCAGATCGATCGCAACCTCTCCCTGGATCTGGGTCTCACCATGATCGACGGCAAGCAGGTCGAGGTGAACGAGACCATGCAGCTCAAGCCCGGCATACCGCAGACCACCTCCACCTTCCGCGGCACTTCTGAAGGGGATGCCTGGCTCGCCGGCCTGCAGCTCAACTACCTCTTCTGATCCAGGGCTCTGCGCCACGGCACTCTGCCAGTTGTTGACCGCATCGACCCGCTCGACACTGGCATAGTGATCCGCTTCACCATAGAATCAAACCTGCCCTCATGGTGGAGAGATGCATGTATTCCTATGTAGCCAGGCAGCCCATTCTGGATCGGGACTTGAAAACCCAAGCCTATGAACTGCTGTTTCGCGACAGCCTGGACAACGTCTTTCCACCCATCTCCGCACAGCAGGCCACCTCCCGACTGGTGGCCGAACAATTCGTGCAGCAGAACATCGATCAACTGCTGGGGGATCACCCCTGCTTCATCAATTTCCCCTACTCCCTGCTGCTGGACGGCCTGGCCGAGTGCCTGCCCCGGGACAAGGTCGTCATCGAGATCCTGGAGGACGTCGACCCCGATGACGCCCTGCTGGCCAAGGTGATCCAGCTCTACGAGCTGGGCTATCGCCTGGCGCTGGACGACTTCACCCTGGTCTATGCCTGGGAGCGGTTTCTGCCCTATATCCACATCATCAAGTTCGACTTGCGCAGCACCTCCATCTCCAGCATCGAACGCTTCATGGCGAGTCACCGCCACCTGCCCCTCACCTATCTCGCCGAGAAGGTGGAGGACGAGGCCGAGTTCGAGCGGATGAAGCAGCTCGGGGTTCAGCTGTTCCAGGGCTTCTTCTTCAGCCATCCCCAGATCGTGCAGCAGGCCGCCATGCCGCCGGCCCAGCTGGTGGTGATGCAGCTGCTCAAGGTGGTCAACCAGGCCGAGCCGGATCTGGACAAGATAGAGTTGCTGCTCAACCAGGATCTCTCCCTCTCGTTCAAGTTGTTGCGCTACATCAACCACCTCAAGGGTTTTCCCCAGCCCATCGCCTCGTTTCGCCAGGCCGCGAGCGCGCTGGGTCATGTTCAGCTCAAGCGCCTGGTGGCCCTCATCGCCGCCACCAGCGCCGGCCACGACAAGAGCGCCGAGCTCCATCAGATGTCCCTCGTCCGGGCCCGGTTCTGCGAGCTGCTGGCCCAGACCCATGCCCCGGCCCAGCAGGCCCAGCAGGCCTTTACCACCGGGCTCTTCTCCCTTCTGGACGTCTTGATGGGACAACCCCTGGAGCAGCTGCTCGGCTCCCTCCCCCTGACAGACGAGGTGCGCACCGCCCTGCTGGAGCGCAAGGGCAACCTCGGGTTCTACCTCACCTTCTGCGAGGCTTACGAGCAGGCCGACTGGCAGCGGATCGCCGCCAATACCGCCCGCCTGGGGCTCAACGAGGAGAAGGTCAGCCACCTCTATCTGGCCGCGACCACCTGGGTCAACCAGCAGCTTGAGGCCATGGAGGGCGAGTCAGCCCCCCCATAAAAGAAAACGCCCCTCCAGGAGGGGCGTTCATGCCGGTTGCGCGGACACCGGGCTCGTGCCTCAATCCACCTCGATGGCTACTGCAGTCGCCTCGCCACCCCCGATGCACAGGCTCGCCACCCCCCGTTTCAGCCCACGGGTCCGCAGGGCGTGAGTCAGGGTCACCAGGATGCGGGCGCCGCTGGCCCCGAGGGGATGGCCCAGCGCGCAGGCGCCGCCATTGACGTTCAGCTTCTGATGGGGGATCTGGCACCCCGCCATGGCCAGCATGCTCACCATGGCAAAGGCCTCGTTCACTTCGAACAGGTCCACCTCCTCCACCGACCAGCCCACCCGGGCCAGCAACTTCTCGATGGCACCGACGGGTGCACTGGTAAATGCCGCCGGCAGGGCGGCATGGCTCTGGTAGCCCACCACCCTGGCCAGCACCGGCGCCCCCAGACGCCTGGCCGTGTCGGCCCGCATCAACACCAGGGCCGCCGCCCCGTCCGAGATGGAGCTGGCATTGGCTGCGGTGATGGTACCTGTCTTGCTGAAGGCCGGCTTGAGCGCGGGTATCTTGTCGGGCCTCGCCTTCCCCGGTTGTTCGTCCTCCGCCAGCAGCAGGGTCCCTGCGGCCATCACCGGGGTCAGCTCGGCCTCGAAGGCACCGCTCTGCTGAGCCGCCAGGGCCCGCTCCAGGGAGGCGATGGCGAAGGCATCCATGTCGGCACGGGTCAGTCCGGCCTTATCGGCACTCAGCTGGGCATAGTGGCCCATCAGGTGCCCCTCGTAGGCATCCTGCAAACCGTCCAGGAACATGTGATCCAGCACGGTCGAATGGCCCATGCGAAAACCGCTGCGCGCCTTGTCCAGCAGATAGGGGGCGCGGCTCATGCTCTCCATGCCCCCCGCCACCACCACCTCGGCCTCCTCCAGGCGCAGGGCATCCGCCGCCAGCATGACTGCCTTCATGCCGGAGCCGCACACCTTGTTGAGGGTGGTGCAGGGCACGCTATCCGGCAGGCCGGCCTTGAGCGCCGCCTGACGGGCCGGCGCCTGCCCGACCCCGGCGCTGAGCACGTTGCCCAGATAGACCTCATCGACCCGCTCCCCGCCGATGCCCGCCGCCGCCAAGGCGGCGCGAATGGCACAGGCGCCGAGCTCGGGCGCACTCTGGGAACTCAGGGCCCCCTGGAACGCCCCCATGGGGGTACGTTTGGCCGCCACAATCACGATATCCATCGATAGCACTCTCCTTGTTACATTGGGATAACATATGCCGCCGCCGCCACCGGAACAAGACTTGCGGGGAAGTTGACGTTTGGGTAAGGTGCCAGCCTGCATTGACAACCAGATGACAGCCAAGATTGCCCTATGACCAAATCCAAGGATGACACCCGTACCTTCAGCATCAGCGAGCTGGCCCGTGAGTTCGATGTGACCACCCGCAGCATCCGTTTCTATGAGGATCAGGGATTGCTGAACCCGACCCGTCAGGGGCAGACCCGGATCTACAGCCGTCAGGACAGGGTACGTCTCAAGCTGACCCTGCGCGGCAAGCGCCTGGGATTCAGCCTCGCGGAGATCCGCGAGCTGTTCGATCTCTATGACGCGGACAAGAGCAGCCGCTCCCAGTTGCAGACCATGCTGGGACTGGTGGCCGACAAGCGGGAAGCGCTGCAGCAGCAGCTGGAAGACATCCAGATAGTGCTGCTGGAGCTGGATGCCGCCGAGCAGCGCTGCCAGCAGGCACTGACCCAGCTCGCTCCCTGAATCGCGAGCGGCCGGGAAGCGTACAAAAAGAGAGAGGGAGGCGTGATGCCTCCCTCTTCTATTGGTGACGGAAGACCCGGTCTCAGGCCTCCTTGCTCCAGCGGTCCGGATCGTAATCCGGGCTGTAGCGGTCGACGATGATGGCACAGGCCGCATCACCGGTGATGTTCAGCGCGGTCCGGATCATGTCGAACAGACGATCCAGCGCGAACAAGAGCGGCAGACCCTCGATGGGAATACCGGCCGCCAGCAGCACGGCAACCACCAGGAAGCTCGGACCCGGCACACCCGCCTGACCGATGGCACCCAGGGTGGAGGTGACGATGATCGCCGCCCAGGCACCCATGGAGAGATCGATGTTGTAGACCTGGGCGAAGAAGATGGCGACCAGACCATAATAGATGGCGTTGCCGCTCATGTTGATGGTGGCGCCCAGCGGCAGCACGAAGGAAGCGGTGGCGTTGGTCACCTTCAGATCATGCTCGCAGGTCTCCATGTTGACCGGCAGGGTCGCCATGGAAGAGGCGGTGGAGAAGGCCACGATCTGCGGCTTCTTCATCGCGGAGAAGTACTTGCGTACCGGCGTGTTGGAGAAGAACGCGACCAGCAGCGGGTAGACCACGAAACCGAAGATCAGGATGGCGGCGACATAGACCACGAACAGCTTGAGCACCAGGGTCAGCACATCGAAGCCGTAGGTGCCGATGGCGTCGGCCATCAGACCGAAGACCCCGATGGGGGCGATCAGCATCACCTTGTTGATCATCCAGACGAAGGCGTCCACCAGGGTGTTGAGCCCGTCCACCAGCGGCTTGGCGCGCTCGCGGGGCTGCTTGGCCAGGGCGATCCCGAGGAACATGCAGAAGACCAGGATCTGCAGGATGTTCGCTTCGTTCAGGGCGCTGAAGACGTTGGTCGGGATCATGCCGAGCAGGGTGGCCACCGCATCGGGCAGTTCGCCCTTGTCGGCGTAGTCACCGGAGAACATGGCCGCGGTAGCGCCGAAGTCGACGCCGACACCGGGCTTGAAGATCTGTCCCATCACCAGGGCCAGGAACACCGCCAGGGCGGAGGTAATGAGGAAGAAGGCGAGCGTGGTGACGCCTATCTTGCCTGCAGCCGGGCTGGCCCCCAGGTTGGCGGCCCCGGACAGAATGGCAACCGCCACCAGCGGGATCACCAGCATCTTGATCAACTGGATAAACAGGGTACCGAACGGCGCAAACACCGTGGCCTGTTCACCCATGAGCGCACCAGCCAGCGCACCCAGCACCATGGCAACCACAACCTGGAAGCCGATGTTTTTGATTAATCCTTTCGTTAACACAGAATGTTCCTTTATTTAGCAATTACTCACACTTTTGCAGCGTAAATGACCACCCAGAGCGTCAAATCCTCTCCATTGCTCTGGCGGTGCGCTTTATCTCATATTTGCTTCCCGTTTTACATCAGAATCCGTTAATGAAATGCATTGATGAGTTTATGAGAAAGTAAAGATTCAAAAGAGACACGGCTGTTTTTCCTCCTTTTACCATGACAAGATCCGAAACTCTGTGCTACGTTGGCTCAGCAAACGTGCATACAGGGAAGAAAAGATGCTGAAAGTTAACGAATATTTTGACGGAAATGTTAAATCCATCGGTTTCGAGCAAAAAGGCGACAAAGCCACGGTCGGCGTGATGGAAGCGGGCGAATACCTGTTCAACACCGCCGCCCCGGAGCGCATGACCGTGATCAAGGGAGCCCTCACCATCCAGCTGGCCGATGAAGATGAGTGGCACACCTACCACCAGGGCGAGTCCTTCGACGTGGCCGGTCACTCCTCCTTCAAGCTGGAAGTGAAGGTGGCCACCGCCTATCTGTGCGAGTTCCTCGACTGATAGCCCCCCGCCATGGGATCCCTGGCCGGCTCCCATGGCGCTTCTCTCCCGCCCCTTGCCCCCATTTCCCCACCGTCATCACACGCCACTACTTATCCTCTTTTCATCGACTACAAAAAATTTACAATGTTTAGACGAAATCCATAACTGGAGTACGTCATGATCAGTGTCTTCGACCTGTTTTCCATCGGGATAGGTCCCTCCTCCTCCCATACGGTGGGACCGATGCGGGCTGCCTGCGCCTTCGTCCACACCCTCAAGCAGCACGCACTCCTGACCCGCACCGACCGCGTCGTGGTCGAGTGCTACGGATCCCTGGGCCAGACCGGCAAGGGACACGGCACCGGCAAGGCCATCATCCTGGGGCTGGCCGGGTTTGAACCCGAATCCGTGGACATCGAGGCCATCCCCGCCTTCCTCGAACAGGTGGAAAAGAGCCAGAACCTGCACCTCGGGGGCGAACAGCCCAGCGCCTTCCCCCGCATCGGCGCCATCATCTTCAACCGGCGCAAGACCCTACCCGCCCACTCCAACGGCATGACCCTGCGTGCCTTCGAGGGTGACTCCCTGATCTTCGAGCAGACCTACTACTCCATCGGGGGCGGTTTCATCATCGAGGAGAGCCACTTCGCCAACGCCCGGGAAGAGGCCGCCCGCTTCGATGCCGCCCACCCCATCCCCTACCCGTTCGAGAGCGGCGCCGAGTTACTTGAACAATGTCAGGAGAGCGGCCTCTCCATCTCGGGGCTGATGCTGGCCAACGAGAAGGTGTTTCGCAGCGAGGCGGAGATCAAGGCGGGCCTGCGCAAGATCTGGCAGGCGATGCAGGGCTGTGTCGAGCGCGGCTGCAAGAGCGAGGGGGTGCTGCCCGGCGGCCTCAAGGTGAAGCGGCGCGCCCCTGCCCTCTATCGTCAGCTCTGCGGCGAAACCAGCTTCAACAAGGATCCCCTGATGGTGATGGAGTGGGTCGACCTGTTTGCCCTGGCCGTCAACGAGGAGAACGCCGCCGGTGGCCGGGTCGTGACGGCCCCCACCAACGGCGCCGCCGGCATCATCCCCGCGGTGCTGCACTATTACGATCGCTTCGTGCGCAAGGTGGATGACGAGCTGCTGATGCAGTACTTCCTCACCGCCGCCGCCATCGGCATCCTCTACAAGAAGAATGCCTCCCTCTCGGGGGCCGAAGTGGGCTGTCAGGGCGAGGTGGGCGTCGCCTGCTCCATGGCGGCCGGCGCCCTGGCCGAGCTGCTGGGGGCCAGCCCCGCCATCGTCGAGAATGCCGCGGAAATTGGCATGGAGCACAACCTGGGGCTGACCTGCGACCCCATTGGCGGCCTGGTGCAGGTGCCCTGCATCGAGCGCAACGCCATGGGGGCGGTCAAGGCGATCAATGCCGCCCGCCTCGCCCTGCGGGGCACCGGCGAGCACAAGGTGTCGCTGGACAAGGTGATCAGGACCATGTGGGAGACCGGTAACGACATGAAGACCAAGTACAAGGAGACGGCCCGTGGCGGCCTCGCCGTCAACATCACCGAATGTTAATGCGACGTAAACAAGCCACATATGGCGCTCTCATACCCGGCCTCGCCGGGTATTTTTTGGCAAAACGTTTGCCATGCGCTTAACAAAATGGATAACCATCAAAATAAATTTTATACTCGCGCCACGAATTCAACAAAAATAGATCTGTTTCAACTTTTTTTAGGTATTGAGCCGTTACACTGTGGTTATTCGGTTCCTTGGCCTTTGTGATGACAGACAGTCCCATGGATCCCCTTTCTGCAAGCGGGCATGGCGCCCCCTTCTACCCTGAGGTAATTGTTACATGATCAGCGTTTTTGATATCTTCAAAATCGGTGTTGGCCCCTCCTCTTCCCACACTGTCGGCCCCATGAAGGCAGCCAAACAGTTCGTGGATGAACTGCGTGCTGGCGGCAAGATCCGTGACATCACCCGGATCCAGGTCGATGTCTACGGCTCTCTCTCCTGGACCGGCAAGGGTCACCACACCGACACCGCCATCATCATGGGTCTGGCGGGCAACCTGCCGGAAAATGTCGATATCGACGCCATCCCCGAATTCATCTCCCGTGTCGAGCAGACCGGCCGCCTGCCCATCGGCCTGCACTGCCATACCGTCAGCTTCCCGAAAGGCGCCATGGTCTTCCATGACGAGGCCCTGCCCCTGCACGAGAATGGCATGAAGCTGACCGCCTTCATCGAAGACGACGCCATCTACAGCAAGACCTACTACTCCATCGGCGGTGGCTTCATCGTTGACGAAGAGAACTTCGGCAAGAGCGACAGCGGCGACATGGCCGTCAGCTTCCCGTTCAAGAGCGCGGCCGAGCTGCTCGCCCACTGCGGCCAGAGCGGCCTCTCCATCTCCGCCCTGATGATGGAGAACGAGAAGTGCTTCAACACCCCGGAAGAGATCTACAAGAAGCTCGGCAAGATCTGGACCACCATGCGTGAAGGGATCGAGCGCGGCTGCCGCACCGAGGGCGTGCTCTCCGGCCCGCTGCGCGTGCCGCGCCGTGCCGCGCCGCTCTATCGCCAGCTGACCACCAACGAGAACCTCTCCAACGATCCCATGAACATCGTGGACTGGGTCAACATGTTCGCCCTGGCGGTCAGTGAAGAGAACGCCGCCGGTGGCCGCGTCGTCACCGCGCCGACCAACGGTGCCGCCGGTATCATCCCGGCCGTGCTGGCTTACTACGACAAGTTCATCCAGCCGGTGGGCCGCGACGAATACACCCGCTTCTACCTGGCCGCTGCCGCCGTCGGCATGCTCTACAAGATGAACGCCTCCATCTCCGGCGCCGAAGTGGGTTGCCAGGGTGAGGTGGGTGTCTCCTGCTCCATGGCCGCCGCCGGCCTGACCGAGCTGATGGGCGGCAGCCCGGAGCACGTCTGCGAAGCCGCCGAGATCGGCATGGAGCACAACCTGGGTCTGACCTGCGACCCGGTTGCCGGCCAGGTACAGGTGCCCTGCATCGAGCGCAACGCCATCGCCGCCATGAAGGCGGTCAACGCCTCCCGCATGGCCCTGCGCCGTACCTCCAAGCCGCGCGTCTCCCTGGACAAGGTGATTGAGACCATGTACATCACCGGCAAGGACATGGATTCCAAGTACCGCGAGACCTCCCGCGGTGGCTTGGCCATCAAGGTGATGCAGGTTGCCTGCGACTAAATCCGGATCGCACTGACATGAAAAAAGCGGGATATGTTCCCGCTTTTTTTTTTTGGTCTTTATTTCACGGGCCTGTCGGGAAAGCCCAGATTCAGGCCGCATGAAATAAAGGGACAAGGAGAAAAGCGGAAAGCAGCGGCCCGATACGGGTAGCCGTGAGGCATGAATGAGATGAGGTTACGAGAGACGGCTATTCCACGATACGATCGGCCAGGGTGCCGACGGCCACCACGAAATAGGGGGAGCGATTCCAGTGGCGCAGCACCCGGTAATTGTCATAGGCGAGGTAGCTGCGCCCGTGAATATCGTCCGGCCGGATAAGGGAGGCCTGCATGTCGGCCTTAGGAAGCCGGGAGCCATCCTGCTGGCGAACCCCGAGGGCCTGCCAGTCGTGCAGCGACTTGCGCACTGCCAGCCCGATCAGCGCCGTGTCAAGGGAGTCCGGCACCCTCACCCGCCGCCCCCAGGTCTGATCCTCGCGCCAGCCATTCTTGTGCAGATAATTGGCTGCCGAACCAAACACATCCGCGAGATTGCCCCAAAGATCCTTTTTGCCGTCCCCGTCCTGATCCACCGCGTATGCGAGAAATGACGAGGGCATGAACTGGACCTGCCCCATGGCCCCTGCCCAGGAGCCCTGGAAGGCGGAAGGGCTCACATGCCCCTGCGCCAGGATGTGCAGGGCATCGAACAACTGCCCCTTGAAGAAAGCCTCTCGCCGCCCTTCCCAAGCCAGGGTTGCCAGGGAAGAGATCAGGGGATAATGACCGGTGATTTTGCCGAAATTGGTTTCTATTCCCCACAAGGCGACAATAAAACGGGGCTGCACCCCATATTCCCGCCCTATTTTTGTGAGCAACGGCAAATGCTGGCGATATAAGGCTCTGGCCTGCTTGACTTTCCATTCCGGGACGGCGCGTGGAATATATGTGTCCAGCGTCAATTTGAATTCCGGCTGATTTTTGTCGTGCCTGATAGCCGCTTCCACCAACCGGACATCGGCAAAGGCGGCGGTCACCGTCGCAGACGGGATGCCTGCCGCCAAAGCCTCTTCTCTGAGGCTCGCCACATAGTGGTCGAAATCGACGCCGGCCAGCACGGGGGACCCCAGCAGGGCCCCCAACAACAGCAGTGCCGACCGGCTCGGCATCAGCGGGCGCCCTTCAACTGCGCCTTGTGCTGCTCCAGCAGGTTTTCCGGCGGAGGCGGCACCTGCAGATAGAAGCCCTGGCTCTTCAGGGCGGCCATCACCCGCTCGGTCGAGGCCAGCCCCAGGGGCTTGGCCGGATCCAGCTTGGTCATCAGCACCAGCTCGGGGCGCCCAAAGGTACTCATCAGCACCTCGGGGACGCGGGAAAAATCCTCTCTTCTTTCAATAAAGAGATAGGTCTCGGCTTTTTTGCGACTTTTATAGACTGCACACAACATGGAACTTGATATAATCCGACGGGTTTATTGCCTCTGGTGGTGGCAAACTATAACATCGGGAATTGAATAACAATAACGTATTGCCGTCTCGGTTCGGGGAAGATTCATGGTTGAACGCGATAACGAATTGAAAGGGACTACCTTCACTATTTCTGTGTTGCATCTCAGCGATGGCAATCTGGCCCGGATCAGACAACTGCTGGAGGCCAAGGTCGCGCAGGCCCCCCAGTTTTTTAATTGTGCCCCCCTCGTCCTCAATGTGGAACGGCTCACCGAGATCCCCGACTTCGAACAGCTCAAGGAGCTGGTCGAGTCGGAAGACTTCGTGCTGGTCGGTATCACGGGGACGCGGGACGAGGCAATGAAGACGGCGGCCAAGGCGGCCGGGCTCGCCGTCATGGTATCGGGCAGAAGCCGCAAGGCAGAGCCCGAACCCGTGACGCCCGCACCGGCCCCCGAACCCGTGGTGGCGACACCGATCGCCCCCGTTCCAGCTCCCCTGGAAGCCAGCAAGGTCCACGTCGGCCCGGTGCGCTCCGGCCAGCAGATCTATGCCGCCGGCACCTCCCTGGTGGTACTGGGCTCGGTGAGCCCGGGCGCCGAGGTGATCGCCGACGACAGCATCCATGTGTATGGTGCCCTGCGTGGCCGGGCCATCGCAGGGGCCAAGGGCAATCCCAGGGCCCGCATTTATTGCCAGCAATTGCAGGCCGAGCTGCTCTCCATCGCGGGCACCTTCCAGCTCAGCGATGCATTGCCGGCAGGCCTTATCCAAGAGCCAGTCCATATCCGGCTGGACAACGAACAACTTCGTATAGACCGAATCAAATAGAGTTACAAGGAAGCGAGAATGGCGCGAATCATAGTCGTTACATCGGGCAAAGGTGGCGTTGGCAAGACCACAACCAGCGCGGCCCTGAGTACCGGTTTAGCCCAGCGTGGCCACAAGACAGTGGTCATCGATTTTGACATTGGCCTGAGAAATCTGGATCTCATCATGGGCTGCGAGCGCCGCGTGGTGTATGACTTCGTCAACGTCATCAACGGGGAAGCAAACCTCAACCAGGCCCTCATCAAGGACAAGCGCTGCGAGAATCTGTTTATCCTGCCCGCCTCCCAGACCCGGGACAAGGATGCCCTGACTCGCGAAGGGGTCGAGAAGATCCTGGATCAGCTGGCGGAGATGCAGTTTGACTACATCGTCTGCGACTCCCCCGCCGGCATCGAGTCTGGCGCCCTGATGGCGCTCTACTTTGCCGACGAGGCCATCGTCACCACCAACCCGGAAGTCTCTTCCGTGCGCGACTCCGACCGCATCCTCGGGATCCTGGCCTCCAAGTCACGCCGTGCCGAGCGCGGCGAAGAGCCCATCAAGGAGCACCTGCTGCTGACCCGCTACTGCCCGACCCGCGTCAACCGCGGCGACATGCTGAGCGTGCAGGACGTGCAGGAGATCCTGGCCATCAAGCTGCTCGGTGTCATCCCGGAGTCCCAGGCGGTGCTGCGCGCCTCCAACTCGGGGGAACCGGTCATCCTGGACAAGGAGTCCGATGCCGGTCAGGCCTACGAGGACGCCGTCGCGCGTCTGCTGGGCGACACCAAGGATTTTCGTTTTCTGGAAGAAGAGAAGAAGGGCTTCTTTAGCCGACTGTTCGGGAGTTAAGCATGTCATTATTGGATTATTTCCGTTCCAACAAGAAACAGAGCACCGCACAACTGGCCAAAGAGCGGTTGCAGATCATCGTCGCCCACGAGCGTTCATCCAGAGGGGGGCCGGATTACCTGCCCCAGCTCAAGCAGGATATCCTCGACGTGATCCGCAAGTATGTGGAGATAGACCCTGACAAGATCACGGTCCAGCTCGACAAGAAGAGTGACGAGCTGTCGGTACTGGAGCTCAACATCACCTTCGCCGACGACAAGAAGGGATGAGCTGACGCCCCATGCGTGACCCCTTCCCCCAATGAAGACCGGATCCTGTCCCAGGGTCCGGTTTTTTATTGGTGCCAGGGCATCTCGCCAAGGGCGGCACGGCCAGCTAGAATACCGCGCACCACGGGGTCTGCCGACGGCGCCCCTCCCCTTTATCTGGAACACAGGTCTTATGTCTTTGAACGACGAAATGCACAGTGTCGAGGAACTGCTCGACACCGCCCTCGAACTCTTCATGGAGCTGGCCTCCGACAACCTGCCGGAGCAGGAGATCGCCCGCTTCAACCAGGAGTTCAACGACCGCGGCCTGCTGGCGGAAACCGATCCCGCCGATGACTGGGCGGCCGACGTCGGCTTTGACGTCAGCGATGCCGAGTATATCGAGGTCTGGGTCGGCCTTGGCAACGAGCAGGAAGAGTATGAGCACCTGTTCGCCCGCATGCTGCTCTCCCGCCGTGTCGACGAGAAGTTCTGCCACATCGAATGGCTGCCCCAATAATTCCGGATCCCGATGATCCGCGCCACTATGACTGGGAGCCGGAATCTGACGAGGTGCCGCCGTCCCGGGTGCGTCGTCTGCTGAACTGGCTCGGCAAGCTGCTGCTGGCCGCCTTCCTCAGCACCATTTTCTCCGTGGTGGTGCTGCGTTTCATCGATCCGCCCATGTGGACCTGGCGCCTGGAGCGGGCGCTGTTTCCCCCCGCCAAGGTGGCGGAGGTGAAGCACGACTGGGTGCCGCTCGAGCAGATCTCCCGCGAGCTGCAGCTGGCGGTCATCGCCGCCGAGGATCAGCGCTTTGCCGAACACCACGGCTTCGACATGGACGCCATCAGCTCGGCGCTCAGGCACAATCAGCGCAGTGAGCGGGTGCGCGGTGCCAGCACCCTCAGCCAGCAGACGGCCAAGAACCTCTTCATGTGGAGCGATCGCAGCTTCCTGCGCAAGGGGATCGAGGCCTGGTTCACCCTGCTGATGGAGCTGGGCTGGGACAAGTCCCGCATCCTCGAGGTGTACCTGAACATCGTCGAGTTCGGGCCCGGCATCTATGGGGCCGAGGCCGCCGCCCGGCACTACTTCGGCAAGCCGGCGGCCCGTCTGACCCGCTATGAGGCCTCTCTGCTGGCGGCCGCCCTGCCCAACCCCTGGCGCTACCGGGTCAAGCCCCCCTCGCCCTATGTGCAGCAGCGCTCGGCCTGGATCCGCCGCCAGATGAGCCAGCTTGGCCAGATCACCCTGACCCGTGTCCACGAGGCAGGCTAGGCACGTCGGCGGACTCGGGCACAGGGCCCAGATGCCCGCCGACGGTCTGCCGATGCAGCGGCAGATAGTGCCACCACCAGGTCTCCCGCCGCCGCGTGATCCGTCGCCTGTGCTGTCGTCGTTTCATACTGCCCGCACGCCTCGCCATGCCGCCCATGCTGGCGGCTCTGTTAACCTTACCCCCTGAGCCCGTCATTTGACAGTGCGCCGTGCAGACCCAGGCTGGCTGCCACTCCCAATACTTGTTAAAGTGGCGAACCTGGACGTATCTGGAGTGATTTCATGGAACAACGTAGCCCGGATCAGCTGGTCGAGTGGGCCTATGATCAGTTTCTGGAGCAGGCAGCCGACATGCTGGCCCCCGAACAAATCGTCGACATCACCCTCGAGTTCGAGCAACGCGGGGCCGTCGAGGCCACCCTGCCCAATGCCGACTGGTCGACCGAACTCGGAGTGCCGGTCGACATGGCTCGTTGGGCCGAGGTCTGGGTCGGCCTGCTGGATCATCAGGAGGAATTCGAGGTGATCTACGCCACCTTCCTGTTGCCCCGGGATCAGAGCGAGCACGAGGTGCACGTGCGCTGGCACCGTCAGCAACAGGCATAAAAAAGGCGCCCCAGGCGCCTTTTTCGTGTCCGTCGTTCCAGCCCGTCAGGGACGGGCGGCGATGGCCTTGGACAGACAACGCCGGCACCAGCAGGCGCTCGCCTCGCTCATGGGCAGGGCAGGCAGCTGGCTGCACCAGCAGCGCTCGATGGGTTCCCCCGCCGACACGGCGCAGAACGCCGGCTCGCCACACCCTGGGCAGGCATGGGTACTCTTCGAGCCATCGAGCTCGGCCATGCGGGCGAGCTGGGCTTCGCTGTCCATGGCAGACCACTGGCCAATCTCGGTCAGGGTGCGGCCGCAGCCGAGGCAGAGCCCATCCTTGGCTCGACAATCGCCGATGCAGGGACTCGGCACCTTATTCGCCTTCCCCGGTGTGCTCTGCCACGAGACGGATGCTGTGCTCCTCGATGACGATCTTGCCCTGCTTGTAGAGCCCGCCGATCGCCTTCTTGAAGGTGCCCTTGCTCATGTTGAACATCTTGTAGATGAGCTCGGGGTCGCTCTTGTCCCCCACCGCCAGGCTCCCACCCTGCTTTTGCAGGCGCACCAGGATACGCTCGCCCGCATCGTCCATCCGGGCCAGTCCCGGCTTTTGCAGGGCCAGATCCAGCTTGCCGTCTTCACGCACCTGTTTGACCCAGGCGGTCAGCGGCCGCCCCGTCATCACGCGGCCAAACACCTCGTTCCTGAACAGCATGCCGGCGTACTGGCCGTTGACCACGGCCTTGATGCCAAGAGGGGTGTGCTCGCCCGGCAGCGCCGTCACCTCGTCCCCGGCCTTGAAGGGGGGATCGATGCGCAGGAAGCGCTCGAGGCGGCTGGTGCCCACCATACGCCCCTCGTTGTCCAGCATCAGGTGCACCAGATAAGTGTGCCCCACCTGCATCGGCTTGTTCTGCTCGCGGCTTGGCACGAACAGATCCTTTTTCATGCCCCAGTCGAGGAAGGCCCCGATCTTGTTGGCGTTGACCACCTTGAGGCCAACGATGTCACCCACCATGGCGAAGGGCTTGTCGGTGGTGATCACCGGCTCGCAATCGGCGTCCAGATAGAGGAAGACGGTCACCTCGCCCCCTTCGACGACGCCTTCCGGCAGCTGGCGCTTGGGCAGCAGCAGCTCGCCGTATTCTTCGCCAGCCGCCAGCCAGGCGCCGCGATCCTCGATCTCAACGACGGTGAGGGTGTTCATCTTGCCAATCTGTAACATGGTGATCTCTTCTTTCAATATCCGGGTGGGCCTGCACTCACGGCCCGTCAATAGAGGTGCCTCGCCGCCATCCCATGGGAGAGGACGGGGCTTGTTTCTCATGCTGGCGCGCATGTTACCCCAGAGCGGTGGCGGGACCTAGCCCCGCGCCCCGCCGCGCGGACTATTTTCGCGCGCTCCGGCGACCAGATTGGCGATATTAGCATCATTCAATCGCATCTTTGCTGCAAATACCCCCACTTTTAGGTAGACTTCGCGGCCGTCAAATCCGGAGGAAGCGTCGATGAACCCAGCCACTCGTACCCGTCATCTCAATCAGTGGATCCAGACCCACAGCGGGCAGGACATGAGTTACCCGGCCCTGCACGGCTTTCTCTGCGCCCGTCTGACGGGGCCGACGGCCCCCGACTGGCAGACCCCATTGGCCGGCCTGCTGCCCCATGACGCCGAGCTGGACGAGAAGAGTGCCGAGGCGCTGCACCACCTGATCGCCGAGCTGGAGGCCCAGGCTGACGACGCCCGGCTCGCGCTGCCGAGCCAGTGCCGCCTCTCCAACGAGACCCCGGAACAGGTGTTCGAGCAGAGCCATCCCCTCGGCCAGTGGAGCTACGGTTTCAGCCAGGGGGTCGCCTGCTGGCCCACCCCGACGGATCTCAACGATCCGGCGACCCGCCATCGCTTCAGCCTGGTGGCGGAGCTCTGCCTGTTTCGCGACAGGCCTATGGCCCAGATGCTGCACCAGGCCGCGGCCAGCGAGCTGCCCTTCCTCGATTTTTGCAAGCGCCAGCGCCAGCAGATGAAAACGGCCCTGAACCTCTTGCTGAGCCAGGATCACTATGAGGCCCAGCCCGAGGAGGCGGCGCTTCCCGAGACCGACCAGACCCGCCAGTGGCAGCAATGGTTCGAGCAGGCGGCCAGTTGCCGCGATCCTCTCGCCCGTCTCCCCTGGTTTGAGCGCATCGTGGCCGATGCCGCCCCCCTGTTCGACGAGGCGTTCTGGCAAGCCCACGCCGGCTACGGCTGGCGCGCCCCTGAAGTGCGGCCCCTTATCGCGGCCAGAGCGGGTCGGGCCGACTGCCTGCTGCGCCTGGGACAGCTGACACAGGCCAGGGAGGAGTACCTTTCCCTGCTCGCGCTCTGCCTCGCAGACGAGCCGGGTTGCCGCCATGCCCTTTCCAGCCTCTATGCCTGGCAAGGGGAGTGGGACGCCCTGCAACAGCTCCTGGTTCGCTTCGATGAAGCCTCCTGCTGGCTGCTCTACAACCGGGCGCTGATGAGTTTCGTCTGCGAGGGAGAAGAGGCCGCACGCCCCCATCTGGCCCTCGCCCTTGCCGCCAACCCTCATGTACCCGCCGCCCTGCTGGGCCAGCGCAAACTGCCCAAGCAGGAGCCTCGCCACTGGCAGGGGGGCAGCCGCGACGAAGCCGCACTCTATGCCTTGCAGAGTCGCGAAGCCTGGTTGACCCATCATGCCCTGATCTGGTTGCGTCACGCCGTCGGCAAGCAGGCCAGTTGAGACCCCGATTTTTCTTTTCCATGATGCAACACGTGCGCAACCGCACATTTTTCTGGTGCCTGGTCGGACAAATGTGCCTGTCTTACGTATCATCAAGTTCAAAGTATCAAGAGAAACTGCACCCGATGCAGCCGCCACAGCAGGATGTCATATGTCGAAAATCATAGAGCTGCTCGCGCACTACCCTCCTTACCAGCTGGTCCACGCCGCTGAGATGGTGCGCGATACCTTTGAACAGTTTTATCAGCAGCGGTACCAACTCACCGTGCCGCAATGGCGCCTGATGATGGTGCTTGGTCCCCACTACCCCATCAGCCAGAAAGAGCTGGTGGAGGCGAGCGGCATGGACAAGGTGCGGATCTCCCGCGAGATCCATCGTCTGGTGGAGAAAGGCATCCTGTTCACCGAGAACAGCGTACAGGACAAGCGCATCAGCCTGGTCTCCTTCACTCCGGCCGGGCTCACCCTGTTCCAGCAGCTCAAGACCGAAGCGGGCAGCTGGCAACACACCCTGACCGACTACCTGCCGGTCGAGGCGCGCCAGAACATCCGCGTGCACCTGCAAAGCGTCAGCGACGCCATCGAACAACTCCACCTGCTGGATAGCGAGCAACAGCCATGAACCTGAACAACTTTGCCACCATGGACGTCAACATGCTGCTGAGTCTGGTCAACATGAAGCTGCGCGATCACTACGCGGATCTGGACGATCTCTGCCGGGCCCAGGATCTCGACAAGGAGGCCCTGATCGCCCGCCTTGCCAGCGGGGATTTCCACTACCAGCCTGATCAGAGGCAGTTCAGATAGGGATCCGGATCACAACCCGACCCATGAGGCTGGTCACGGCGGCAAAAAATGCTATGGTGATGGCTACCCGGTCAACGAACCCACGGCAAGGCGTATGGATACATCTTGCTGTCACAGACCGCGGTTAGCCTTCCGTTCACGCCAGCAGCCAAGGATGACCCATGATGCGCCTGACCCGTTCGACCAGCCTGATCACCCTCAGCATCCTGCTGATGATCAGCCTCTTCTCCCCCCAATTGCCTGACAGCGCCGAACAGTGGCTGACGACCCTGCTGCTGGGCTCCCTGGTGGCGGTCTGCCTGGTGATCGGCAGCGGTTGCCGCCACTTCCTGCAGGACTGACGATTCGCCCTCTGGTGATCAGCCCGTTCAGTATCCAGACAAAAAAACAACGCAGCCCGAGGGCTGCGTTGTTGTTTCAGGCTGTCCGGGGCTTTCCCCGTCAAGGCATCAGTAAGCCAGGCTTTCCAGCTGATCCTTGGCCTGCTCGATCCCCTTGGCTTGCGCCTCCGGACCCATGCCCATGCCTTCGGCGTAGATGAAGTCCACCTCGTTGATGCCGATGAAGCCCAGCACGGTGCGCATGTAGGGGGTCACCAGATCGGTGGCGTTGCCTACGTGCATGCCGCCACGGGGGCTGACCACCAGGGCGCGGGTATTCTCCACCAGGCCCACCGGGCCGGTCTCGGTGTAACGGAAGGTCACGCCGGCACGGGCCACCAGGTCAATCCAGTTCTTCAGCTGGGTCGGGATGTTGAAGTTGTACATGGGGGCCGCGATGATCACCAGGTCGCTCGCCTTGAGCTCGGCAACCAGCTCGTCGGACTGGGCCAGCACGGCCAGCTGACGCTCGTTGAGGTTCTCGCCGCCGCGCAGGCCCATGGCCAGCTCGCCGTCCAGTACCGGCAGGTTCAGGGTCGCCAGATCGCGCACCTTGATGGTGTCACCCTGGCGATCGGCCAGATAGCCGTCGATCAGGGCGTTGGATTGGGAATACTGGCCCAGGATGCTGGACTTGAGTACGAGGATATTGGCCATGGTGATACTCCATTTGATTGTCAATTGAACAGCCAGGCTGTCGATGGAGGTCACTATAAAGATTGAGGTTCAAGCCTGATAGCGAAAATAGATGCTCAAGTTATTCAAAATTTTTGATGTTCAGGCCCCCCAGGGCAAACGACGGTACTCAGCGAGCGCTCCGCCCTTGGCAGGGCAAACGATTGCCGTTATGATCCGCCGCACTTTTTTTAAGTGACCCGGATCCCATGACCTCCTCCCGCAGGCACTCCCCCTTTGCCGGCGCCGTCTGGATGATGGTGGCAGGCCTCTGCTTTGCCGCCGTCAACAGCCTGAGCCAGTATGTCAGCTTCAGTCTCGGCCTCCCCTCGACCCAGGTCGCCTTCCACCAGTACCTGATTGCCCTGATCTGCCTGCTGCCCTGGCTCGTTCGCCACGGCCTGCGCCAGTCCCTGATGACGAACCAGCTGCGGCTGCACCTGCTGCGGGTCGCCCTGGCCGTGGTCGGCATTCAGTTCTGGCTCTGGGCACTGGCAGTGCCCGTCCCCATCTGGCAGGGGATCGCGCTCTTGATGACCTCGCCGCTGTTCGCCACCCTGGGGTCGGCCCTCTTTCTCAAAGAGCAGGTGAGCCGGGCCCGCATTCTCGCGACCCTGGCGGGGTTTGTCGGCGCCATGCTGATCCTGGCGCCCTGGACCGACGACTTCAGCTGGGCCTCCTTGTTGCCGGTGGCGGCGGCCCTGTTCTGGGCCGGCTACTCCCTGCTGGTGCGCTATCAGGCGGCGAGCGAATCGTCCCATACCATCGTCGTCTACCTGCTCATCTTCAGCACCCCGTTCAACGCCATGCTGGCGCTCCCCGAGTGGCAGTGGCCCACCCAGGCGCAGTGGCTGCTGGTGGCCGCCTCCGGCGTGCTGTCGGCCCTGGCCCAGATGTCCATCGCCCGCGCTTACAGCGTGGCGGAGGCCTCCTTCGTGCAGCCCTTCGACTTTGCCAAGCTGCCCATGAACGTGCTGGCCGGCTGGCTGGTGTTCGGCTGGGCGCCTCCCGGCCGATTGTGGCTGGGTGCCGCCATCATCATCGGTGCCATCACGCTGCTGACCCATCTGGAGCAGCGCGCCACCAAACCCGTTTCCTGAGGTACGCCATGCGTGCCTCTTTTTTTGCTCACCCGGATCAGCCCCGCTGATCCTCGACCTCAGGAGAGATAACATGTTTGGAACCGCCACCCGCCCCGGCGCCACCTGTGCCCTGCTGCTCGGCTCCGGCGAACTCGGCAAGGAAGTCGCCATCGAATTGCAACGGCTCGGCATCGAGGTGATCGCCGCCGACCGCTACCCCAACGCCCCCGCCATGCAGGTGGCGCACCAGGCCCGCGTGCTGGACATGCTGGACGGCGCCGCCCTGCGCGCCCTGGTGGCCGAGATCCAACCCGACCTCATCATCCCCGAGATTGAGGCCATTGCCACCGATACCCTGGCTGCCCTGGAGCAGGAGGGGGTCAGGGTGGTGCCGAACGCCCGTGCCACCCAGCTCACCATGAACCGGGAGGGGATCCGCCGCCTCGCCGCCGAAACCCTGGGGCTGCCCACCTCCACCTACCGCTTCGCCCAGAGCAGGGAGGAGTTCGTCGCCGCCGTCGAGGCGATCGGCCTGCCCTGCGTGGTGAAGCCGGTGATGAGCTCGTCCGGCAAGGGCCAGAGCCTGCTGCGCGATCTCGCCAAACTGGACGAGAGCTGGACCTATGCCCAGGAGGGGGGTCGCGCCGGTCGCGGTAAGGTGATCGTCGAAGGCTTCGTGCCCTTCGAGTACGAGATCACCCTGCTCACGGTGCGTGCCGTGGACGGCATCCACTTCTGCGATCCCATCGGCCATCGTCAGGAGGATGGCGACTACCGCGAATCCTGGCAGCCCCAGGCGATGAGCGAGCTGGCCCTGGCTCGCGCCAAGGAGGTGGCGGCCAAGGTGGTCGAAGCCCTTGGCGGCTACGGTCTGTTCGGGGTCGAGCTCTTCATCAGGGGTGACGAGGTGTGGTTCAGCGAAGTCTCCCCCCGTCCCCACGACACCGGCATGGTGACCCTGATCTCCCAGGATCTCTCCGAGTTCGCCCTGCACGTGCGCGCCATCCTGGGGTTGCCCATCGGCACCATCACCACGTTCGGGCCAAGCGCCTCCGCCGTGGTACTGCGGGACGGCCACAGCCAGGACATTCGCTATCAGGGTGTCGGTGAGGCGCTGGCTCTGGTGCCGGGTGCCCAGTTGCGCCTGTTCGGCAAACCGGAGATCGCCGGTCGCCGTCGCCTCGGGGTAGCCCTGGCCCGCGGCCAGGATTGCACTGAAGCGGTGGAACAGGCCAAGGCGGTTGCCGCCCGGGTCGAGGTCCTCTTCTGATCCCGTTGCATCGGCGCACAACACAAACGCTTATCGGCATGATCTGGCGCAAGGGGCAGGCGACTGCCCCTTTTCCATTGAGGCGCCTGCCGTATAATCCCCCCTTCACCTCTGTCAGGAGTACAAGATGTTAGCTGCCGTGATCTTCGATATGGATGGCGTTCTGATCGACTCGGAACCCTTTTGGCAACGGGCCCAGATGGCCGTGTTCTCCGAGTTGGGTCACCCCCACACGGAAGAGGACTGCAACTCCACCATAGGGGTGCGCATCGATCAGCTGGTGGCCCACTGGTATCGACTGCGCCCCTGGAGCGGTCCCAGCCAGGACGAGGTGGTACAGCGCATCCTGGATCAGGTGATCACCCTCATTCTGGCGGAAGGCGAGCCCAAGGCCGGCGTGCTGGAGGCCCTCGACCTTATCGAGGCGCAGGGCCTCAAGATCGGGCTTGCCACCTCCTCCCCCTTCGCCATGGTGGACGCCGTCCTCGGCAAGCTGGGCATCCAGGATCGCTTCATGGCGGTGCACTCCGCCGAGGTGGAGCGCTTTGGCAAGCCCCACCCGGATGTCTACATCCACGCCGCCGAGAAGCTGGGTGTGGACCCGGTGCACTGTCTCGCCATCGAGGACAGCTTCACCGGGCTGCTGGCCGCCAAGGCCGCCTCCATGACGGCGCTGATCGTGCCGGACCCGGCCCTGGTCGGCGATCCCCGCCTGGCCATCGCCAACCACGAGCTGTGCTCCCTTGCCGAGCTGGACGCCGAGATGCTGGCCAGATGGGTCGGGTGATCCGCGTATTGGCCATCGCCAACCACGAGCTGCGCTCCCTTGCCGAGCTGGACGCCGAGATGCTGGCCAGCTGGGTCTGGTGAGCCCCAAAACGGTACCCTGGTGCCTGAGCCGTCGACCTCATCCGTGGGTGACCTCGCCTCTCCCTTGATCAGGGTCATAAACGTGCGCTTGCTCGCGGTCAAGGCCACGCGACCCAACTAGAATCAGGGGAGAAAGGCGGCCCAAGGGCCCGAGGAGGTCACCATGATCGAGTACACCAGCAAGCGCATCGTCTGCCCCCACTGCGGCCATCACACCCGGGTCGAGCTGGATGCCAGCCAGGGGGATCAGGAGTTCTACGAGGATTGCATGGCCTGCTGCAACCCCATCCACCTGCGGCTGCACAGGGACGAAGCCCGTGACTGCCTGCAACTCTTCGTGGATGCCGACGACGAGCAGATGTTCTGAGTCACCCTATCGCGGGATAGAGAAAGACAAAGCGGGACCCAATGGGTCCCGCTCTCCTGTGCGCAGCAACAGCCTCGGCGGCCGTGTCCGGCGCTTATTGGCGTGCCGCCAGCACCCGCTCCACCGTGTCGACGATGGCCTGGGTTTGGGGATCGATCTCGATGTTGGTCTGCCAGCCGGCCTTGACCCAGCCGAGGTTGGTGCGGGCCAGGGTCTCGGGGATCAGGTTGACGCAGAACTCGTTGCCACGTACCTCACCCACGGTCAGGCTGATGCCGTCGATGCCGATATACCCCTTGGTCAGCACGTATTTCATGAGTTCGGGGGCGAGGCGATACCACACCTGGCGGTTGTTGGGGGTGTCGATGACCGAGGTCACCTGCGCCGTGCCCATGATGTGGCCGGACATGGCGTGACCACCAATCTCGTCGCCAAAGCGGGCGGCCCGCTCCACATTGACCTTGTCCCCGACCACCAGCTCCCCGAGGTTGGTGAGGCGCAGTGTCTCCTGCATCAGATCGAAGCTGACCAGATCCCCCTCCACCCGGGTGACGGTGAGGCAACAGCCGTTGTGGGCCACGGAGGCCCCGAGCGCCAGCCCCTCGCCCCAGGCCGGACTCGGCATGCGGATCACATGGGTGCGAAAGTTGGGTTTCGCCTCGATGGCCACCAGTTCGGCGGTCCCCTGTACTATGCCGGTGAACATGTGTCTCTCCACACTGTGACAAATTTGTCGGCAGGTTACCCCTCGCCACCGTGCAAGACAAGGCTGCCGGCTGACAAGAACGAGCGCGATCGCTATAGTGACCCCATTCAATCCAGGCTTAACGAGGAAATAAAAATGCAGGTATATCAATGCTGTGAAGCCATTCGCATCGCCTACAACCAGATTGGCTCCGGTGAACAGGGCTATGTGCCCCATGCCATCGCTGCCACCATCCGGGCGCTCAACGCCGTGGCCTCCGACGAGCGGGTACCGGCGGATCTGCGCGAGCAGGCCGCCTATGCCGCGGCCAACCTGCTGATCAGCGATCACGAGGACGCCTGATCACCGGGTCAAACTACGCCGCCGACCTTCCCCGTTGGCGGTTTTTCAGGCTAGAATGACACCCCCGCATTTTGTCTCCTCAGGACGAGGAGGCAAAAGCCCATCTCTCTTACCCGCTCTTTCTCTTTTATCTGATCCACTCGGAGGTGTCAGTGCAACGTTATTGGTCCGAGGCGAGGCAGCTTATTCGTCTAGCCAGCCCCATACTGGTGGCCCAGGTGGCCCAGATCGCCATGAACTTCGTCGATACCGTGATGGCGGGACAGGTGAGCGCCGTGGATCTGGCCGCCGTATCGGTGGCTTCCAGCTTCTGGCTGCCGGTCATCCTGCTGGTGCAGGGCATCATCATGGCCCTCACTCCCATCGTCTCCCAGCTCAACGGCGCCCGCAAACAAGACGAGGTGCGCCCCGCCGTGCATCAGGGCTTCTGGCTGGCACTGATGGTGACGCCCATCGCCATGGTAGCGCTCTACTTCAGCCCCCTGGCGCTCCAGTTCATGGACGTGGATCCCGTCATGGCGGCCAAGACCGCCGGCTACCTGCACGCCATCCTGTGGGGGCTGCCCGCCTTCGTGCTGTTCCAGGTGCTGCGCAACTTCAGCGAGGGGCTCTCCCACACCATGCCGACCATGGTGATCGGCTTCGTCGGCCTCGCGGTCAACATCCCCGCGAACTACATCTTCATCCACGGCCACTTCGGCATGCCGAAACTCGGCGGGGTCGGCTGTGGCGTGGCCACCGCCATCGTGCTCTGGGCCATGCTGCTGGCGATGATCCTCTATGTGAAGTTCTCGTCCCACTTCCAGAAGATCAACCTCTTCGCCCAGCTTGCGCGCCCCAACGGCAGCCGGATCTGGCGCCTGTTCCGCTTAGGGTTTCCCATCGCCATGGCCATCTTCTGCGAGGTGACCCTGTTTACCGTGGTGGCCCTGATGCTGGCGCCCTTTGGCGCGGAGACGGTGGCGAGCCACCAGATAGCGCTCAACTTCTCCAGCCTGGTCTTTATGCTGCCGCTGTCCATTGGTGTCGGCGTGACCATCCGGGTCGGTCACAACATAGGGGAAGGCCAGCCGGATCAGGCCAGGGTCGCCGCCCGCACCGGCCTGATGCTGGGCATGGGGGTGGCCGCTGCCACCGCCGCCCTCACCGTGCTGCTGCGCGAGCCCATCGCGGGGATCTACACCGACGATCTGCAGGTAATCGGCCTCGCCGCCACCCTGCTCTTCTTCGCCGCCATCTACCAGATCTCCGACTCGGTGCAGGTGGTCGCGGCCGCCGCCCTTCGCGGCTACAAGGACACCCAGGCCATCTTCTACGTCACCATCGTCGCCTACTGGGGCATGGGACTGCCTACCGGCATGATCCTGGGACTGACCGACTGGGTGGTGCCGCGCATGGGGCCCCAGGGCTTCTGGGTCGGCTTCATCGTCGGGTTGACCAGTGCCGCCCTGATGCTGGGAGCGCGGCTTCGCGTCATCTATGGCCGCTTCGCGAGCCCCGCAGCCTGCACCGCCCTTTCCCGGGCGCAATAGCAGTCAAAGTAACCCTGCCCGGTGGCAAGCTCGCCTGTAAAATCAACAGGCTGCGCAAGAACTGGGCAAACAGTCTCCTTTGTGCGTGTCCCTTGTTGACAGCCCTGGGGGCCATGGGTAGTATGCCGACCACGCCAGCAATGCTGGCGGGATAAAACGGGTTTTCAATCCGGTTTATGAAGTGGGTTTATAGCTCAGTTGGTTAGAGCACTACCTTGACATGGTAGGGGTCGTTGGTTCGAATCCAATTAAACCCACCACTTTTCGTGATGCGTCCTTAGCTCAGCTGGTTAGAGCACCACCTTGACATGGTGGGGGTCGGTGGTTCGAATCCACTAGGACGCACCATCACGAAATCCTGTTATGCGTCCTTAGCTCAGCTGGTTAGAGCATCACCTTGACATGGTGGGGGTCGGTGGTTCGAATCCACTAGGACGCACCATAACAGTTTGAATAGATTGCAGATGTGAATTTGATGTGGGTTTATAGCTCAGTTGGTTAGAGCACTACCTTGACATGGTAGGGGTCGTTGGTTCGAATCCAATTAAACCCACCACTTCATTGCAACGAAGCACAAAGTCGCCTTGCGCACCCTGCGTCCTTAGCTCAGCTGGTTAGAGCATCACCTTGACATGGTGGGGGTCGGTGGTTCGAATCCACTAGGACGCACCATTTTATGAAAAGCCCGCTCTCTGAGCGGGCTTTTTGCATTGCCCCCTTCCCCACAGCGAAGCCCGTATTTCATCAAGAGACACCATGGCGGCAAAGGTGGCCAGCCACTGGCCAGCCTGTTTCCCCCCTGGCCGTCAGAAGAGATCCAGCTGCTGACCGCAGATCCGCTCGAACGACTCGCCGATAAAGGGCAGGATGGCATCCGCAATCGGCTTTAACTGCTTGTCGATATAGTGCTCGTAGTCGATGGCGCTGCGCCTGTATTCCAGCGGCTCCGGCCCGTTCAAGGTGACCAGGTAGGCGATGGTGCCCCTGTGCTGGTAGCGCTGGGGTTGACCGCGGCGCAGGTTCTCCTCGTCGGCCAGGCGCGCCGCCCGCACATGGGGCGGCACGTTCTTCTGGTACTCCTCGAGCTTCTGGCGCAGCCGCTTGCGATAGACCAGCAGATCGTCGTGCCGGCCGGCCCGGGTCTCGTCCACCATGGTGCGCACATAGCCGCTGGGATCCTGGTCGTGAAACACCATCTCGTAGAGCCGGGTCTGGAACGCCTTGGCAAGGGGCGTCCAGTCGGTGCGCACCGATTCCAGCCCCTTGAACACCAGATGTTCTTCCTCCCCTCGCCCCTCATCCTGTTTTCCAACCAGGCCGGCGTAACGCTTCTTGCTCCCCTTCTCCAGTCCGCGAATGGTGGGCATCAGGAAGCGGCGGTAGTGGGTCTCGTACTGGATCTCGAGATGGCTCGGCAGGTCGAACTCCCGCCTGATCAATGCCGTCCAGTTGTCGTTGATCATCCTCGCGAGATGCTGGCCAATCTCGTCCGCCTGCTCTGGGCTGGTATGCCCCGCCAGATGCACGAAGGTGGAATCGGTGTCGCCATAGATCACCTCATACCCCTCTCCCTCTATCCACTCCCGGGTCTGCTGCATGATGCCGTGACCGCGCAAGGTGATGGAGGAGGCGAGGCGCGGATCGTAGAAGCGGCAGCCCCCCGAGCCCAGCACCCCATAGAAGGAGTTCATGATGATCTTGATGGCCTGGGAGAGCGCCTTGTTGCCGGCCGCCTTGGCCCTGTCCCGCGCCGCCCAGAGGGTCGCGATGAGATCCGGCAGGAAGTGGCGGGTGCGGGAGAACAGGGCGCCGCGAAACCCCGGAATGGCGTGCACGGGATCCTGCAACCCCTCCACCAGCCCCATGGGATCGATGCAGAAGGTGCGGATGATGCTGGGATACAGACTCTTGAAGTCGAGCACCAGCACGTGGCGATAAAGCCCCGGCTTGGAGTCCATCACATAGCCACCCGGGCTCGCGAGACCCCCGTCGGCAGGCAGGTTGGGGGCCACGTAGCCGCCGCGATGGAGCCGTGGCAGATAGAGGTTGGTGAAGGCCGCCACCGAGCCCCCTACCCGGTCGAGCTCGAGGCCGGTGAGGGAGGCCCGCTCGATGGCAAAGGGGATGAGGTGGCAGTAGTCGAAGATCTCCCACACCAACTTGCAGTCTTCAAGGTTGTAGCGGGCCAGCGCCTCCTTGTCGGAGTGGAACAGCTCGGTGATCTTCTCCCCCCGGTTCGCCACGTCCTCGATATCCTTGCCACGCCCGAGCAGTTCGCTCGCCACCGCATCCAGGCTGTAGCTCGGGAACTGCCAGGTGGCGCTTTTCAGGGTGTCGATGCCGTCCAGCACCATGCGCCCGGGGATGATGACGTTGCCAGTCTGGGGATCGCCACGGGAGGATCGCCAGAAGCAGAGCTCGCGCCCCCGCCCGAGCCGCAGCCGCCGTTTGTAGAGCTCGGCACGGCGCAGCAGCAGGCGAAAGTCGAAGTTGACCACGTTCCAGCCGATGACGAGATCGGGATCGTGCCGCTGGAACCAGCTCTCCAGAGCCCCCAGCAGGGCGTTCTCATCCGCCACCCACTCGACCCGGGTGCCCCAGCTGTCGCTGTCCGCCTCCGGGGCACCAATCATGATGACCCGCGCATCCTCGGGGCTGTAGAGCCCCACCGAGAAGAGGGCCCCGTCCATGGCGCACTCCACGTCGAGGGAGACCCAGGAGAGGGTCGGCGTCACGGTTTGGGGGGCGCAGCGCGCCTCGCTCACCTCCCAGTAACCCTGCCTGCCTCCCTTGCGCCTCGCCTTGCCGCCAAAGCGCACCCCGGCAGTGATGAAGCGCTCCATCAGGAAACGCTCCGGCAGCCGGATGTCCGCCTCGAAGTGCTCCAGACCACGGATGAGCAGCAGCTCGATGGCGCGGTGGAAGGCGCTCAGGGTGGCAAAGTAGCAGCCCACCACCTTGCAGCCCTCGAAGGTGTGCATGGGCAGGCGGCGAAAACGCCCCCTCACTCCGGCCCCCTTGAAGAGCTCGGCCGCCTCCTCCAGATGGCGCTCCGGCAGGAAGAAGACCGGCTCCTGCCCAGGCACCACCAGCCGCACCGGCCCCTGCTCGCTCCAGAGCCACATCACGATTTCGGTGCGGCCGTGTACGTCCCGGCCATGACGGGTCAGGATGAAGCCATCGGCGGGTGGAGTCACGGAGGGGGGCTGGATCTCGGTCATGCAGGCTGTCGGGCTCAAGGCTGGAATGGGACTATTGTACGTTCATACAGTGCCTTGCCGCAATTGCCCGGCCAGGAGGCCTTCGCCTGCCATCCGGCGCGGGATTGGTGCATAGTAGCCTTGTGGTCAGCTCATCGCCGCCTGTGCTGCGTCGTCGCCAGTCAGAAGCGTTGCGGCGATGGACCGCCAGAGCGGCTATCTTCTTCCTTTCCCCACACAAGGAGCACCCCATGACACATGAGTGGCAACGCATTTCTTCCCGCCTCACCGACGTGGGCGGCATCCCGGTTGCCCGGGCCATCCCGGTCAAGGAGCGGCGCACCATAGGGCCCTGGTGCTTTCTCGACCATATCGGACCGACCCGCTTCGCACCCGGCGCCCCGGGGCTCAACGTGGGCCCCCACCCCCATATCGCCCTGCAGACCTTCACCTGGATGCTGGAGGGGGAGATCCTGCACCGGGACAGCCTTGGCAGCGAACAGGTGATCCGCCCCGGCCAGGTCAACCTGATGACTGCCGGGCGCGGTATCGCCCATACCGAGGAGTCCCTCCCGAACCAGCCCGATCTGCATGCCGCCCAGCTCTGGATAGCGCTGCCGGAGGAGGATCAGCATACCAGCCCCCGCTTCGACCACTACCCCAGGCTCCCCCGCTGGCAGGAGGGGGAGATCACCCTGACCCTGCTCATCGGCGAGCACGGGGGATGTAGCGCGCCCACCCTGCACTTCTCCCCCATCCTGGGACTGGATCTGCACGCCCCCGCGGGGGGACGGCTCACCCTGACCCTGAACCCCGCCTTCGAGCACGGTCTCTTCCCGCTGCAAGGGCAAGCGAGCATCGCAGGGGACGCGCTCGAGCCGGAACAGCTGCTCTATCTGCCGCCGGGCAACCGGGAGGTGGCGGTCGAGCTCAGCCCGGGTGCCCGCCTGCTGCTCATCGGAGGCGAGCCCCTGACCCAGCCGCTGCAGATCTGGTGGAACTTCGTGAGCTTCGACCGTGAGGCCATTCGCACCGCCGCCGCCGACTGGGAGCGCGGCGATCCGCGCTTTGGCGAGGTGCAGGGCTATGCCGGCCCCCGCCTCCAGGCGCCGCCCCTGGCCGGGATCTAGTCCCCGCCGCTGAAAAGCAAAAGAGCGCCCATGGCGCTCTTTTGACTCAATGGAGGTGCCCCTCAGCCCTCGCTCGTGCCGTGGGGCCTGGTGATGCGCCGCTTCCCGGCATCCCGCCCACGGCATTCCCCTCGCCAGGCGCCAAACCTGAGCGAGGCCGACTGGCCGCCACGGCCTCTCTCGACTGAGGTCAGCCAGCAGGCTCTGCTGTGCCATTGGCACAAGCGGGTCAAACAGGGCAGACTACGGGCTCTTTTGGTGACCACCCAGGACTGTCTATGGATTTATCTCCCCTCTATCACGCCGGCGCAGCGCTCTTTATCCAGGCGCTGATCGGATACCGTCTTGGGCACTGGGGATACGGCGGCCTCGTGGGGTGCATCTGGTTTATCGCACGGGAGCAGACGCAGGCAGAATACCGCTGGATAGCCCTGCTGGGAGAGGGGCGGCGGATCAACATGCCCTGGTGGGGCGGATTCGATCCCAGGGTCTGGGATCTCGGGAGCATTCTGGATTTCATGGTGCCGATGGCCTTGTGCACCCTGGTGTTCGTGGTGGCACGGCGCCCTTGTCGGCAAGTTTGCTGATCCGCCTCGTTAATCGACCCCGGCCGGGCACAGCGCCAACCAGAAGAGGGGCCATGACGGCCCCTCTTCTGGTTCTGTGCTCAATACCCTTGCGGCTCCAAGATGGCCGGCCCTCTCATACGGAAGGCCTGAGACAAGGGACGCCTCAGACTCGTATCAGAACCCTTCCTCCTGCTCCGCCTGCTGCCTGGCCCGGCGAGCCATGGCCTCGGCCTGGGCGCTCTCTATCTCGTGCAGCACCCCGTCCAGATCGACGGCCTCCCGGCTCTCCTCGAACAGGCCGGTGAGCTCGGTCTCGGGGCCCAGCTTGCCATCTTCGAACAGGGCCCACATCTCCCTGGCGTAGCGGGTCTTGAGCAGCTCGGGCGCATACATGCCGTAGTAGTTGCGCATGTTGTTGACGTCCCGCTCCAGCATGGCCTTCGCCTGGTTGTTGGCGGCAGCGTCCACCACCTGGGGCAGGTCGATGATGACCGGGCCCTGTGCGTCCACCAGCACGTTGAACTCCGAGAGGTCCCCGTGAATGAGGCCGGCGCAGAGCATGCGCACCACGTAGCGGATCACCTTGCCATGGTCGATGAGCGCCTGCTCCCGGGTGAGCGCCACGTCGTTGAGACGGGGAGCCACGTTGCCGTCTGCATCGGTCACCAGCTCCATCAGCAGCACGCCATCCAGACAGACATGGGGTCTGGGCACCCGCACGCCGGCGGCGGCCAGCTTGAACAGGGCATCCACCTCGGTGTTCTGCCACACCTCCTCATGCTGCTGGCGACCGTACTTGGAGCCCTTCTCCATGGCCCTGGCGTTGCGACTGTTGCGCACCCGGCGTCCCTCCTGGTAGACCACCGCCTGCTTGAAGCTGCGCTTGGAGGCCTCCTTGTAGACCTTGGCGCAGCGGATCTCGTCCCCGCAGCGCACCACGTAGACGTCGGCCTCCTTGCCGCTCATCAACCGGCTGATGACCTCGTCCACCAGGCCGTCATCAACCAGGGGCTGGATTCGATTCGGAATTTTCATTAACGCCCTGTCACCCTCTTCATGGCATAGTTGCCTCTGTTTGTCCCCTGACCGCCATGGTCATCTCTGCAACCGGAGCATGCGGTGCCAGCGCCATCAGGTCAATAAAAACGGCCCGCAGACGGGCCGTGTCGATCAAGGCTCGGGGGGCAACCCCTGGCGGATGCGGCGGATCCCCTCCTCGTAGAGACCATCTTTCCCCAGGTTATCCTCCTGGGTCTCGAAGATCTTGAGAAACCACATGTACTGCTCGGGGAAGCGGGTCAGTTGCAGCTCCACCATGCGGTTCATGAGGTTGACGTCCGCCTCCAGGTCCGCCGTGGGATAGGGATCGAACGGCGGTTCAATCTCCATCCGGTAGCAGCCCTCGTCCTCGTCATAGCAGGCGAGGATCGGCACGGCCCTGGCACCGGTCAGCTTCACCAGCTTGGGCAGGGCCGGCAGGGTCGCCTTGGGGTGGCCGAAGAAGGGCACGAAGACGCTCGCCTCGCGGCCATGATCCTGATCCGGCAAGTAGAAGAAGCTGTCGCCACTGCGCAGGGCCTTGATGGCGGGCTTGATGCCGACGCTGCGCTCGTACACCCTGCCCCCCTTGCTGCGCTCGCGGTTGATGTACCAGTCGAACACCAGATCCTTGGGGCTCTTCATCATGGTGCACAGGGGCACCCCCTCGTCGGTGATGAAGCGGCCTATCATGTCCACCGCCCAGGTGTGGGGCACCACGAAGATCATGGGACGACCGGCTGCGCGCTCGGCCTCCACATGTTCCCAGCCCCGCACCTTGATGCGCCCCTTGAGGAAGGCGGGGCTTCGCCAGGTCAGCTCGCCAAACCCCATGAAGGTCTTGAGACCGACCCGGATCGATTTCAGCAGCAGGGCCTGACGACCCGCCTCATCGAGCTCGGGAAAACAGATCCTGAGGTTGGTATCGGCAATGTAGGCCTGCTTTCTGGAGAACCGCAGCAGGGTGGGCGCCAGGGCGTTGGCCAGTTTGTCCCGGACTCTGGCCGGGATCCAGGCCAGCAGGGAGAGCAGGGCTATCGCCAGCCAGCTGCCCCACAGACGGGGGTGCAGCAGGCGAAGATGAAAGGAGGTGTCAAACACCGGGTCTTGTGCGGACATGGTCGCCATCGAATCATCGAAACAGACCGTTATTTTAGTGATCCTGACATTTTTTTCTACCCTGCCCTGCGTCGGGCCCTGACGCCAAGTCACTGATCAGACTAGTTAGAAAAAAAAAGTGGTCCGCATGGGACCACCTTTGAAGGGCGCTCAGGGGTGAGGAGCCAGGCCCCGGCGAATGCGCCGGATCCCCTCTTCGTAGAGACCATCCGGGCCCACCTGGTCCTCCCGGGTGTCGAAGATCTTGAGGAACCACATGTACTGGCCGGGGTGTCGGCGCAGCTGGCGCTCCACGCTGTCGTTCATGCGGCAGGTGTCCGCCAGCAGATCCTCGCTCGGGTAATCGGCGTAGGGGGCCTCTATCTCCAGCCGGTAGCCGTGCGCCGCCTCGTCGTAGCAGGCCAGCACCGGCAGCGCCCGGGCGCCGGTCAGCTTCACCAGCCGTGGCAGGGCCGGCAACGTCGCTTTGGGGTGGTTGAAGAAGGGGGCGAACAGGCTCGCCTCGCGGCCGTGATCCTGATCCGGCAGATAGAAGAAGCTCAGGCCCGACTTGACGGCCTTGATCACCGGCTTGATGCCGGCGCTGCGCTCGTAGACGCGGCAGCCGTGCCGGGCCCGTGCGCCATTGATGTGCCAGTCGAACACCGGGTTGCGAGCGCTCTTCATCATGGTGCACATGGGCAGGCCCCGCTGGGCGAAGTAGTAGCCTGCCGCGTCGATGGGCCAGCTGTGGGGCACCACCAGGATCACCGGCCGACCGGCGGCCTGCTCCGCCTCGATATGTTCCCAGCCACTGACCTGGATCCGCCCCATCACGTGGGCGGGACTGCGCCAGGTGAATTCGCCAAAGCCCAGCAGGCTCTTGAGGCCGACCCGGATGGAGGTCATCAGAATCGCCTCCCGCTCGGCCTCGCTCTTGTCCTTGAAGCAGATGGCGAGGTTGGTCCTGGCGATGTAGATCTGCTTCTTCGAGATGGCGCACACCAGGGGGGCCAGGGCATCGGCCAGACGATCCCGCCAGCGCGGAGGCACGAAGGCAAGCACACCGATGGCGCCGAGGGCGAGCCAGCTCAGCCAGTAACGGGGATGCAACAGGCGGGTCTGGAAACGGGCGTCAAAAACGGGATCAGATGAGGACATGAAAATTGGGCAATAGATAGAGGTGGGATAATGGCGGCCATCCTGACAGGTATTACCAGTTAACGCCAACTGAATGTCACCTGTATGGACAAGTATTTAAGCGGGATCACGGATTGACAGCCGCCTCATTTACCCCATCTGCCTTCCCCTCCCCGCCCCTGTGTGTGGCATGCGACGAACCCCGCAAGGCGGGGTCCGTAACAGAGGCAAGGGCGTGGCATCAGCGGCGTGCGGGCACCTCCAGCACACCGGTCTGACCCGGGGGCAGGAAGAACATCAGGTAGCGCAGCGACACGTAACCCACCACCAGGGTCGCCACTCCCAGTTCCAGATAGGCCAGCTGATGGAGCTGCCAGGCGTAGTCGGCAGCCTCTGGCCACTGCGACAGCAGCTGACTCACCTTGAACAGGGCGGTGGCGCCGATCACCAGCGGGAAGGTGAAGGCGGCATAACCCGGTGAAAAAGGCAGGCGCAGCAACTTGATGAAGGCCAGGTAGATGATGCCGGTCATCAGCACCGCAATCCCGAGCAGCACGGCCACCAGCAGCAGCGACGGATCCGGGCTCACGGTCAGGTAACCGGCCAGAGAGAGGCTGGCAGGGGCCGCCAGGATGGCAATGGTCGGCTTGGCGGCGTCCGGCACTTCGTGGCTGAAGATGAGGCGATAGAGCATCAGCGGCAGCATCAGGGCGTAGCAGGCCATGCCAAACCAGAGCAGGCCCTGTGCCAGGGCGGCGAAGGGGCCACCCGGGTAGGCGACGTCGGCGACGATGATCCCCACCGGCGGCACGAACCAGCTCGGCACCATGTGGTGAATTTCAAACGCCTTGGCCCTGTGCCAGACGAAGGTAGCGAGGAACACCAGGTGAATGATCACCGCAAACAACCAGAGCCCCTGGCCCAGGGTCGGAGCCAGCAGACCGACCGCCTTGGAAACCACCATGGTCCCCATGGCATAGGTGGGCACCACGCTGCCCACCACGGGGTGGGCGAGATCCTGCCACAGCAGGCGCGGGTGCAGCAGGAACTTGAAGGTGAGGATCAGCAGCAGTACGGTGGCGATGGCGGCCCCCAGCAACTGCAGACGGCCATCGAACTGGCCGGCATTTTCCCAGGCCCAGCCAAGGCTGGCGATCCCGAGTGCCAGTCCGGCCATGGGGGTCGGGGCCTGGCCCAGAGAACGACGGGTGCGTGCGATCATCTCGGATACCCTCTTGTTTGGTGACGATGACCATAGGATAAAGAGGGCTTGTCGTTTACGATATCTAAATGAATTGAATTACACGTTTAGGAAAACCAAACAACATGAAGCTCACCCTCCAGCAACTCAAGGTGTTCGCCACCATCGCCCGCCACGGCAACCTGGGGCAGGCGGCCAACGAGCTCTGTCTCAGCAAGGGGGCCGTCTCCCAGGCGTTGCAGGAGCTGGAGCGCCAGCTCGGTACCCCGCTGTTCGATCGGGTACACCCCAGGCTACAGCTCAACAGCGAGGGGCGGCTGCTGCAACCGGCCGCCGAGGAGATGCTGACCCGGATGCAGGAGATTGAGCAGCTGTTCAGCCCGGATGCCGAGCCCAGCGGCCAGTTGCGCTTGGGAGCCAGCCAAACCATAGGCAACTACCTGTTGCCCAGCCTGCTGGCCGGCGGCGCCGGGGATCAGGGCGCCGCCCCCAGGGTCACCATCGCCAACACCCACCTGCTGTGCCACGCCCTGGCCCACTTCGAGCTGGATCTGGCGCTCATCGAGGGGGAGAACCACCACCCGGAGCTGGTGAGCGAGCCCTGGCTCGAAGACGAGATGCTGATCATCGCCCCGCCCCACCACCCCCTGGCTGGCGAGGCAGAGCTGCCGCTTCAACGCCTCGCCGACGAGACCTGGGTGCTGCGCGAGCCTCAATCCGGCAGCCGCGAACAGTTCGAGCAACAGATCCAGCCCGGGCTGCCGCGCTGGCGAGCGGGGATCGAGCTCAACACCCTGGAGGCGGTGATGCTGGCGGTGGAGAAGGGGCTCGGCATCTCCTTCGTCTCCCGCCTCGCAGTTTCCGATCGGCTGCAGCAAGGCCGTCTGGTGGCCCTCACCCCGAACCGCCGCTTCCCCCGCCAGCTCTCCCTCGCCTGGCACAGACAGAAGTTTCACTCCGCGGCCCTGCGCCGCTTCCTCGCCTTCTGCCGCGCCCAGTCCCTCCCCTGATCCCCGATGGCGGATACAAAAAAGAGAGGGCGCCGGTGCGCCCTCTCTTTTTGCGTGGTAATGCCGGCCAGGTGCCTGACTTCACCCCTTCTCCTTGAGCCCGGCCTCGACCCAGCCCAGCACCCGCCGCGTCAGGGCGTGGGGCAGCCAGGGGGAGTCCAGCAGCCGGTGGCGCAGGCAGTCGGCGAAGTGATCCGCCTCGTGTTGCATGCCGCCCCCCTCCACCGGCAGGTAGATATCTGCCGGCCAGGCGGCCGGCGCCTTCTCCCCCTGCCAGCGAATGTGCTGGGGATTCCACCACTTGCCCTCGATGAGCAGGGACCAGCCCTCCCCCTCCAGCCAGGCATCCCGGTCGAGATCCTCGGTGATGGAGGCGCCAAGCTCCGCCTGGAAGGGGGTGTCGAAGGTGAAGCGGGCCGTCAAGTCCACCTCTCCCGGGGCCCGCACCAGGGTGACCTCAGGAGTGCCGCAGGCCAGCCCCAGCCGCTCGCAGAAGACGGCATAGAGCCAGAGCGGATAGACCCCCACATCCCAGGCGGCGCCACCATCCAGCGCCGGATCGAACAACTTGCCGACCGGCGGCTGAGCCGAACCGAAGGCCGCGCAAAGACGGTGGGGGGCCGGCAGCAGCGGCAGGCGTTGCAGCAGGGCGCGCATGGCGGGGAAGCACATCACCTTCATGGCTTCCAGCAGCAAGAGGCCGCGTTCATGGGCAAGCGCCACCAAAGCATCCCACTCCGCCACCCGGGTCACCGCCGGCTTCTCCACCAGCACGTGCTTGCCCGCTAGCAGCATCTGCCTGATCAGGTGGGCATGCTCGGGGTGGATCACTGCCACATAGACGGCCTCCACCTCGGGGCTCTCGGCCAGTGCCTGATAGCTGCCATAGGCAAGGGGCAGCCCCAGTTCATGGGCGAACTCGTCGGCCCGCTGCTGATCCCGGGCGGCGATCGCCACCACCTCAGCGCTCCTGGCGTGCAAGTTGACGTCGCGGCAAAAACGCCGTGCGATGGCCCCCGCCCCGGCAATTCCCCAGCGCAGCGGCGCCCTTCCCTCTTCCTGCATCTTGCCTCCTCACTCCTCTGTGGATGGACGTCGACCCCGGCCTGGCAACGCAAACAAGACGTCAGGCAATGGCCTGGGCGCCCTGCAGACTGCGCAGCCAGCTTATCTCCTCTCCCCAGATAGTTTCGTCTATGGTTTCGAGGATCAGCGGGATACCGTTGAAACGGTCGTCGTTCATGATGTGGTGGAACACCGCCTCTCCGAGATTGCCCTCCCGCAGGCTGTGGTGGCGATCGACCCGGCTACCGAAGGTACACTTGGCGCCGTTGATATGCATCCCCTTCAGGTAGTCAAAGCCCACGATGCGGTCGAAGTCCTCGAACACTGCGGCGCAGGACTCAGGGGTGCGCAGATCGTAGCCGGCGGCGAAGGCGTGACAGGTGTCGAAGCAGACGCCAACCCGGCTCTTGTCCTCCACCCCCTCGATCAGGGTGGCCAGGTGCTCGAACGACCAGCCGAGGTTGGTGCCCTGGCCGGCGGTGTTCTCGATCACCGCCGTCACCCCTTCGCTTCGCTCCAGCGCCCAGTTGATGGACTCGCTCACGAGCTTGAGGCTCGCGGCCTCGGGGATCTGCTTCAGGTGGCTGCCGGGGTGAAAGTTGAGGTAGCAGAGCCCGAGCTGCTCGCAGCGCTTCATTTCGTCCAGGAAGGCATCCCGGGACTTGGCCAGAGCGTCGGGATCCGGGTGACCCAGGTTGATGAGGTAGCTGTCGTGGGGCAGGATCTGCTCGGGGCGAAAGCCTCCCTTCTCGCAGGCCAGCTTGAAGGCGCGAATGCTGGCCTCTGACAACGGTGCCGCCTGCCACTGGCGCTGGTTCTTGGTAAACAGGGCGAAGGCGTTGGCCCCGATAGCCTGGGCACGGGCGATGGTGTTCTCCACCCCGCCGGCCGCACTGACGTGGGCTCCGATAAATTTCATCTCATCTCCTCTGCGCTGTTGCCTTGTGCCCTCCTCGCATGTCGCAAGGCCAGGGCATCCGTATTGGGGCGCCATTATGCCCAAGCCACTCCCCTGCGCCAAACCGGGATTGTCGATGGCCGCCATAGAAAAGGCGCCCGCAGGCGCCCTGATGACAATCGATGTGGCGATCTCGCACCGCCCGGGATGGAGCGCCCGGGACTGTGTTCCCGGGCGTCAGGCCTGGCTAGAGATGGCACTCCACCCTGTTGCGGCCATTTCGCTTCGCGGCATAGAGTGCGCTGTCGGCACGCTTGAGAATGGCGCTGAGATCCGAGTCCTGATGAGACAGGGAAGAAAAGCCGATACTGGCCGTCAGTTTGATGATTTCTCCGCCGTACTCGATGACCTGGGATTCGATGACAGCACGAATATTGTCGAAGATGGCCAGATTATTATCGGGGTGACTGCCCGTGACGATAATGGCAAATTCTTCCCCGCCAATACGGGCAAACATATCCTCTGACCGCATATTTCTTTTGACGACACTGGCGACCTCTTTGAGGGCATGATCCCCCGCATCGTGACCATATTTGTCGTTCAGACTCTTGAAGTGATCCAGATCCAGTATCCCGACGGCGAGCGGTATATCCGTCAATCGGGACAATATCAACCTGCGCTCCCCCTCGTTCATGAAGGCGCGACGATTGGCAGTATCCGTGAGGTAATCGGTGGATGCCTGATGCTCCATCTCCGTCACCTGAAGGTGCAGCTGGATATTGAGGGCCAGCCAGTTTGCCAGGCACTGCAATATGATCGCGTCCTCGACGGTGTAATGGGCCTTCTCATGGTGCGCGACATTCAGGGTACCGATGCATCTGGTTCCCTGGATCATGGGGGCATCCATGCAGCACCCCATGCCGTGCCGGGACAGGATGACACAGTCCTGATCGCTGGATGCCGTCAAGTCATCACAGATCGCCAGCATGCCGGAAGAGAATACCCTTCCCACCATGGTGCCCTCCACCGGGACCAGGGATTCCATGGGAATGGCGTTGTTGCCCATCACGGCATAGAGCCGCAATGAGGTCTCGCTCTCCTTGATGGTGATGCTGGCTCTCTCGGCCGAGAAAATATGGAAAATCCAATTGGCCATCACATTCAACACATCTTGAAGGGATGCAGCCTGAGTCAGATCCTGAATAAAGGAAACCGGAACAGTGATCTTTTTGCCAGGGCCAACTTTAGACAAAAAATGAGGATCAAATATTCTGTCGTTATGATGCATGTCTACCTCACACTGCTTTTTTATTACTGTTTCACTTCGCCCTGTTCCGCAGCAACCAAGCGTTCGGGAGTCCCCCCAGCGCTCCCGGTCAGAGTATAACAACTATGTGTGATCTGAAATGTTTGTTATTAAGAAGCACTGTTGAGTGGGCGAACAATAACCAAATATAAACAAGATTAACAGTAGAGGACGCCTTGAGAACGTTATCATGGCCAATATGGCAAAGGCCGGGGGACGGCCCGCCATTGGCACCCCGCCGCATGCCATGAAAAAGGCGCCCTCGGGCGCCTTGGAGATAGTCAGATGTGCTCTGCTCAATAGGCCAGACCGGCACCATAGGGATAGAGGGGGTTCAGGGAGTCCTTCGCCACATCCGGTGACTGGTTCAGCACCGCCTGCCAGCTGGAGGGCAGCTCGAAGGGCAGCTTGCCGCGCGCCTTCTGCGTGCCGCTCATGACATCGAACAGGGCCTGATCCAGGGCGCCGAAGTTGGCGAGCAGCACCTTGGCCGCCGGTGCCACCTCGGTCAGGATGGCGGGCCTGTCCAGATAGATAGAGAGCACCAGGGGGACGCCAGCCTGCTCGATGGCCTGGATGGCGGCCAGGTCGTCCGCCCCCTGATAGACCCCCTCGTGGGCCGTCTCCTGCACCACCTCAGCCTGGCTGGCAAAGCCGAGCTGGCCGAAATGGACCATGCCGAAGGGGAAGCGGGGATCCTGCTCGTTCGGGGTGTTGACCCGCGCGATGGCGAGATCGGCCTCGGCCAGGCTCGTCACGACGGTGTAGCCGTTGGCCCTGGCCACTTCGGCATTGACGTTATACAGGTAGACCCGCTTGCCATCTGCCTTCAGCGGCAATAATGCCCCCTCGTTCTTGAGCAGCACATGAGCGGCGGATTGTGCCGCCTGGGCCTCCTTCTGGAAGGCGTCGTTGCCCACCAGGGTGACCGCCGCCTGCACGTCCACATAGGGGTTTTCAAAGAGACCCAGCTCGAATTTCTGCTCGAGAATGCGTTCAGCCGATGACGTGACCGCCGCCTCCGTCACCAGACCGGCCTGCACGGCCGCCAGCAGCGGCGCAGGATCCTCCACCCCGCCGAACTGGTTCACCCCGGCGTCGATGGCCTTGGCATAGCGCTCGGCCTTGGAGAGCTTCTCCACTCCCCAGGACATGCCAAAGGGCACGGTCCAGGGGCTCACGCCGGCATCCACCTCCGCCTGGCTGAGCCCTTCCTCACAACGGGTGGGACAGTCGTTGACGATACCCCAGTCGCTGAGCACCACCCCGGAGAAGCCGAAGTGGCCCCGCAGCAGGTCGGTGAGGATCTGGCGGTTGAAGCCAAACCCCACCTCCTCTATGGTCTGCCCTTCGTAGGTCAGCCCCTCTGGCAGGGCGTAATAGGGCATCACGGCGGCCACCTTGGCCTCGAAAGCCCCCTCGAAGGGCACCAGGTGATAGGCGAACTGTCCACCGGGATAGACCTGCTCCTTGCCCCAGGGATTGTGCGCATCCAGCCCATCCTTCTGGGGGCCGGCCCCGGCGAAGTGCTTGACCACGGTGATCACGCTCTCCTTGCCTATGCCCTCGCTCCCCTGCTGGAATCCCTCGATGTAGGCCTTGACCAGGGACTTGGCGAGCTGGTTGTCCTCGCCGAAGGTGCCGTTGATGCGGCCCCAGCGCGGCTCGGTCGCGAGATCCGCCTGGGGCGAGAGCGCCTCGTGAATACCCACGGCACGATACTCCTGGCGGGCAATGTCGCCGAAGCGCTGCACCAGGGCGGCGTCGCCGATGGCGGCGAGCCCCAGGGTCTCCGGCCACTGGGAGAAGGCGCCGGCACCAATGCTGGTAGCCTTGGGATCATGGGTGAAATGGTTGCGGGGATCCGTGCTGACCGTCATGGGAATGCCGAGCCCCACCCCTTCCAGCAGGGCCTGCAGGGTGTTGTTGTCCTCGGCGATGGCCGCGGGATCCCCGGCCATGCGGGTGATGAAGGTATTCACACCATCGCTGCGCAGCATCTTGTCCATGGCGTCGAGGTTGACCCGCCCCTCGGCGTCCAGCACCAGGGTACCGTGCATCATCAGCCCCGCCTTCTGGGCCAGGGTGAGCCTGCCCACCAGATCCCGGGCCCGCTCGGCGGCGCCGAGGCGCCAGTCCTCGTAGGGGGTCAGGGTGCCGTTGCCATCGAGATCCTTGAACTGCAGGCCGTCCTGCTCGATCAGGGCGGCGGTGCGATGGCCCAGGGTGGGTTGTGTCGGCTTGGGGGTGGAGTCGTTGTCGTTGCACCCTGCCAGCAGCAGGGCCCCTATGCTCAGGGCCAGACGAGTCAGGGCGAGCGGATGGTGTTTCATTATTGTGACCTTCCTTGTGTGTGTAGGTCAGGCCACTCTATGCAAAAGCGGCTGCCCTCACTTGCCCGCAGGGTGCAGGAAATTGCCGGTTGGGAGCAGATGCGAAAAGTGTGAAAAGGGTTGCAGGGTTACCCTTGGTTACAATTTTGAAACATGAAGCCAGCGCTGGCTCACGGCAATTTGCCGCCGCAGGGGGATGATGGAGGGCCACTGCCGACAAGGATTTTTGCCGTGAAAACAGTCTCCAACCGGATAGCCCAGCTCTGCCTCACCCACTGGCAGGCCAAGGGGCGGGATCCGGACCATCTCCTGCTGGGTGCCGGCATCGCGCGCGAAGAGCTGCTGCTTCCCCAGGGGCGGATCGATAGCCAGCGCCACTTCCGGCTGCTGGCCCAGGCGGCCCCCCATATGAGCAGCCACCAGTGGGACACGCCCCCCACCCTCACCGGCCTCTTCACCCACTTCCTGCCGCTCGGGAGCCTCTGCTGCAACGGCGCCAGCCTGCGGCAGGCCCTGCACTTCTTCCTCACCTACCGTCCCCTCATCGGCGAGTGCGACAGGATCACGCTGCGAGAGGAAGGGGACGAGGCCAGGCTCAGCTACCACTCGGAATCCGATCACCCGGACGTGGTGGCACTGAGCAGCCTGGCGAACCTGGGCCATCTCTATGCCCTGCTGCAGTTCTACCACCCGGGCGAGGGTCAGCTGGTCCTGCCCGCCCTGATCAGACCCGACCTGTGGCGCCAACTGTCGGCCTGGCTGGGGGATCGCCTGCTGCGGGGTCAGGGGTTCGAGCTGCGCTTCCCCTCGGCCCTGCTCGATCTCGCCCATGGCAACTGCAATGTCCCCCTGCAGCCCCTGCTGCTGGAGGAGCTCGACCGCCAGATGATCCAGCTGCGCCCCAGCCCCCGCTACCGGGATCGCGTGCTCGGGCTCATCCGCCAGCGACTCTGGCAAGAGGGTCTGGACGCGCCGCCCCTGCTCGCCACTGTCTGCGAGAGCCTGCGGCTCACCCGCTGGACCCTCAACCGTCATCTGCGGGAGGAGGGCTGCCACTTCTCCGCCCTGCTGGAGCAGGTGCGCCGGGAGGAGGCGTGCCGCCTGCTGCAGGATCATGCCCTGCCACTACAGGAGGTGGGGGACAGACTCGGCTTTGCCAGCCAGAGCAGCTTCACCCGGTTCTTTCGGACGGCGTTCGCCCTCTCCCCCCGCGAGTTTCGATCAAGGCGCAGCCGCCTCTGATCCCTCTGCCAGGGTGCGACCGATCAACTCCCCCAACCAGTGGATGAAGAGCTGCACTCGCGGCGCCAGCTGGCGGCGATGGGCATAGAGGGCGTGGATGGGGAGCGGTGGCGGCTGCCAGCCGGGCAGGATGCTCACCAGCTCCCCGCTCGCCAGCAGCCCTTCCACCCCCACCCTCGGCATCTGGATGATGCCAAGCCCCGCCAGCGCGGCCGCCAGGTAGGTCTCGCTGTCGTTGACCATCAGGGCCCCCGTCATCGGCAGCAGGGCCCGGCTGCCGTCTTCGTCCCGGTACTCGAACCCGGGCTCTCCGCGCCCCTGACCGGCACCAAAACCGGAGCCATAGTGCACCAGACGGTGATGAGCCAGATCGGCGAGGCACTGCGGCACCCCGTGGCGGGCAAGATAGGTGGCGCTGGCGCAGTTGATCTGGCGATAGTGGCCGAGCGGCCGCGCCACCAGGCTGGAGGACTCGAGCGCCCCGACCCGCACCACGCAGTCAAACCCCTCCCGCACCAGATCCACCCGCCGGTCTGTGCTGCTCAGCATCAGCTGCAAGCCGGGGTGCTGCGCCAGAAACGCGGGCAGCGCCGGGATGACCAGGTGGCGGGCCATCCGGCTCGGCATGTCGACCCTCAGCTGGCCCGAGATCTGGCCCCCCTGGCGAAACAGTCCGTCAAACTCCTCCATATCCGCCAACAGCTCCCGGCATCTGGCGTAGCAGAGCTGGCCGTCCGTGGTCAGTTGCACCCGCCGGGTGGTGCGCAGCAAGAGCCGGGTCCCCATGCGCTCCTCCAGCCGGCGGATGGCGGCGGAGAGGGTCGCCTTGGGGATGCCCGTCTGCTCGGCGCAGCGGGTAAAGCTCTCCAGCTCGGCGACCCGCACGAACGCCCTCATCGCATCCAGTTGATCCATGATTGTCTCGTCAAGTGGAACAGTCCTTTCATTATCACGCTATTTATCCGGTTTGAAAGGAACAATACAGTGATCCCGTCGGCTCACACCGAGCCCTTGCCCTGACAGGAGTCACACCATGACCAGACCCATCGCCCTCATCACAGGGGCCAGCCGCGGCCTTGGCAAACACGGCGCCCTGGCCCTCGCGGCCAAAGGCGTCGATCTCATCATCACCTACCGCAGCCAGGCCGGGGAGGCCGAGGCGGTGGTGGCCAGTGCCCGCGCCCTCGGCGTAAAGGCCCATGCCCTGGCCCTGGACGTGGGTGAGAGCGCCACCTTTGCCGCCTTCGCCGAAGAAGTGACCCAGCTGCTCGCCCGGGAGTGGCAGCGCACCCGCTTCAACTTCCTGGTCAACAACGCCGGCATCGGCATTCACGCCAGCTTCGAGCAGACCACGGAGCAGCAGTTCGACACCCTGCTCAACATCCACCTCAAGGGCACCTTCTTCCTGACCCAGGCGCTGCTGCCGCTCATCCAGGATGGCGGGCGCATTCTCAACCTCTCCACCGGCCTCACCCGCTTCGCCATGCCGGGCTACGCCGCCTACGCCACCATGAAGGGGGGCGTGGAGGTGCTGACCCACTACCTCGCCAAGGAGCTGGGCCCCCGGGGCATCGCCGTCAACGTGCTGGCCCCCGGCGCCATCGAGACCGACTTTGGTGGCGGTGTGGTGCGCGATGACAAGCAGGTGAACGCCTTCCTCGCGAGCCAGACGGCCCTCGGCAGGGTCGGCCAGCCCGACGACATCGGGGGCGCCATCGCCGCCCTGCTCTCCGACGACAGCCGCTGGATCACCGCCCAGCGCATCGAGGCCTCCGGGGGCATGTTCATCTGATCCCCTGGCTCCCCATAAAGCACAAGGCCCCCTCGGATGAGGGGGCCTTGTGGCATTCAGCGCGGGCTTGAGCCCGGGAGCGGATCACTGGCGGCGCTCAGCCCTCCCGCCGTGAGTCACAGCGCCTTGCCGCCGGAGGCGATCACCTGGCGGTACCAGTGGAAGCTCTCCTTCCTGACTCGGCGCAGGGACCCGCCCTGCTCGCCCCTGTCCACATAGACGAAGCCGTAGCGCTTCTGGTAGCCGTTGAGCCAGCTCAGGATGTCGGTGAAGGACCAGGCGCAATATCCAATCAGCTCGACCCCGTCCTGCATCGCCTCCTGGCACGCCTTGATGTGGCTGCGCAGATAGTCGATGCGATAGGGATCCTGCACCTTGTCGCCGGCCTCCAGCTTGTCGAACTCGCCGAGGCCGTTCTCGGTGATCATCAGCGGCAAGGCATAGCGGGACGAGAGGCGACGCAGGGCGATGCGCATCCCGGTGGGGTCGATGGCCCAGTCCCAGTTGCTGGTCTCGAGATGCGGGTTCGGGGTGGTCCGGTAGAGACCCGGCACGCCGCTGGACGGCGTGGTGCCCTTCTGCCCCGTGGTGTTGATGCGCTGCATGGTCTGACCGCCGAGGGGGTTGTCGGTGTAGGTCAGGGTGTAGTAGTAGTTGACCCCGATGTAGTCGGGCGTGCCTTCGCGCAGCAGCGCCAGATCTCCTGGCAGGATCTCGGGGGCCTCGCCGCTCTCCTTCAGGTAGGCGAGCGCCGCCTGGGGATAGCGGCCGAAGCAGTAGGCATCCAGCCACCAGTAGTTGGTGAACTCCTCGGCATTCTCGAACGCCAGCATGTCCTCCGGTGCGCAGGAGGCCGGGTAGGCGGGGGAGTAGGCAAAACTCGGCCCGATGAGGCCGTTTGGCACATGCTCACGGAATGCCTTGATGACACGGGCATTGGCCAGAAACGCAATATGGTTGGCGGCAAAGAAACGCTTCCTGTCCTGCACTGCGGGCGGATGGGTGCCGAGCTGGTAGGCGTTGGTCAGGTTGTAGTTCTGCTCGTTCAGGGAGACCCAGTACTTCACCTTGGCGCCGAAGCACTGGTAGAGGGTCACGCAGTAGCGCTCGAAGTCGTCGATGATGCGCCTGTCTTCCCAGCCGCCGTACTCGTCCTGCAGGGCCTGGGGCAAGTCCCAGTGGTAGAGGGTCAGCACGGGCTCGATGCCGTGGGCCAGCAGGGCGTCGATGAGCCGCTCGTAGAAGGCAAGTCCCGCCTCGTTCACTTCGCCCCGGCCGGTCGGGTAGATGCGCGGCCAGCTCACCGAGAAGCGGTAGGCCTTGAGCCCCATCTCGGCCATCAGGGCCACGTCCTCTTCCACGCGGTGGTAGTGATCCACCGCCACGTCCCCGTTGCTGCCCTGGAAGGTCTTGCCCGGCAGCTTGGTGAAACTGTCCCACACCGAGGGGCCCTTGCCGCCTTCGTCCCAGGCCCCTTCCACCTGATAGGCAGCGGAGGCGGCCCCCCAGAGGAAACCGTTCGGGAAATCGTTGAACTTGTGGTGATGCATCTGGTGTTGCTCCTTCTGCGCGGATGGAACCAACCATCCCGGATAACCCGACCCCCCTTGGGGTCGAAATGAATTGGCATCAGCATCCAACACTTCTAAAATTCCGTCCAATGACAAATATGACCACTCAAGATTCCAAACAGGAATCAATGGAGGCGCCATGGAGCTACGGGATCTGAAGGCCTTCGTCACCCTGGGGGAGGTGATGCACTTTGGCCAGGCGGCAGCACGCCAGCATGTCACCCAGTCGGCCCTGAGCAAGCAGATCCGCCGCCTGGAGGCGGACCTTGGCGGCGAGCTGTTCGAGCGCAATGCCGGCAGCACCCGCTTCACCGCCCTGGGACGCGCCCTCTACGGGGAGGCCTGTACCCTGGTGGCCCAGAGCGAGCAGCTCGCCCGCAGCGCCCGCGACGTGCTGGCGGGCAATGGCGGTACCCTGCGCATCGGCTTTGGCGTCGCCACCAAGCTGCTGGTCCCCGCCGCCATCGCCCGCTTTCGGGCCAGCCGCCCCGGCGTCGCCATCGAGCTCAACGATCTCTCCACCCATCACCAGTTGCTGGCGCTGGCCGAGGGCAGGCTGGATCTCGGCTTCTGCCGCCTGCCCGCCCCCAAGGGCTGGCACTGCCTGCCTGTGGTGCGCGCCCATTTCGTCGCCGTGCTGCCCGCCGCCTACCAGGGGGTGAAGGGGTTGTCGGATCTGCTGGACAAGCCGCTGGCCATCCTGCGCCGGGACAAGGCCCCCTCCTTTCACGATCAGTTCGTGCACTACCTGGCCCAGAGCGGGCTGCGTTTTCAGGATATCCAGTACGTGAACGACTTCGCAGCCGGCATTGCCACCGCAGCGGCCGGCATCGCCTGGACCCTGGTCCCCTCCTCCACCACCATAGAGCACCCCGATGTGATCACCCTGCCCCTGAGGGAGCCCGAGGCGAGCTGGATCATCGGGATCATTCGCCCGCCGGGCAATGACAACCCCCTCATCGCCCCCTTCTGGCAGACGGTGGCCGAGCTCGGGGACCAGAGCCTGGCAACAGCCGGTGACGAAAACGCACGGCAGAGTGCCACCTGAGTGCCACATTAAGGGTGGCGTTGCGTGGCCCCCCCCCTTAGAATCGTGCCACCCTGCCAGGCACCCACGACAAGGATCCGTTTCGTTCATGCACTCTCACTGGTTGCTGAGGTTTGATCTTCATCGCCTCATCCTCTCCCTTGCCGTCATCGGCGTGCTGGCCACCTTCGGCAACAGTTTCTACGCCATCCACCAGGCTCAGCGGCAACTGCTGATCGACAACACCCTGGAAGCGAACCGGGTCTATGCCGCCAAGCTGGCCGCCTCCGCCGATGCCATGCTGAGCGCTGCCCAGGGACAGCTCGCCTACAGCGCCAGCCAGCTCGCCCCCCTGCTGCAGGCCGATGACATCGCCGGGCTCGAGCAGGAGGTGACCCAGCTGCGCAGGCGCACCAACACCTTCAACTCGGTGGCCGTGGTCAACACAGACTCCACCATCATCGCCGTCTCCCCCGAGACCCTGAATGTGAAGGGGGCCAAGCTCACTTCCCCCAATGCCCGCCGCACCCTGAAGAACCAGAAGCCGGTCATCTCAGACCCCCTCGTCTCCCTCTCCGGCAACTACCTCATCAGCCTCTCCTACCCCGTCTTTGCAGCGGATGGGCGCTACCTGGGCTATGTCGCCGGCACCATCTACCTGGAGTCCGCCAGCGTGCTCTCCCACCTGCTGGGCCAGCACTACTACCAGGATGGCTCTTATCTCTATGTGGTGGATCGCCAGCGCACGCTCATCTACCACCCGGATCCCGAGCGCATCGGCCAGAAGGTGGGGGCCAACCGGGTGGTGGACGAGGTGTTGCAGGGCGAGCAAGGGGCATTGGCCGTGCGAAACTCCGACGGGAACGAGATGCTCTCGGGCTTCGCTCCGGTGACGGGTGCCGGCTGGGGCGTGGTGGCACAGCGTCCCCGCAGCGCTACCCTGGCGGGGCTCGATCAGCAGATGATCGACATCCTGAAGGGGATGGTTCCGGTGACCCTCTTCATCCTCTTCTTTATCTGGCTCTCTGCCACCATCATCGCCAGGCCGCTGCGCCAGCTGGCCAACCGGGCCAGGCTGATGGATCAGCAGGAGGCCGCCACCAATATCTCCGGTATCCGCGCCTGGTACTTCGAGGCCGCCCAGCTCAAGCACGCCATCCTCAAGGGGCTGGGATTGCTCAACACCAAGATCGACAAGCTGCACACCGCCAGCCACACCGACCCCATGACCGGCCTCTTCAACCGCCGGGCGATGCAGCAGATGCTGGATGGCTACCAGGACGAACACCAGCCCCTGGCCGTGATCGCCCTCGACATCGACCACTTCAAGAGCATCAACGACCGCTTCGGCCACGACGTCGGGGATGCCGTCATCATTGCCCTGGCGGATCTGATGCGCCAGGAGCAGCGCGCCGGGGCCGCCCTGTGCCGAAGCGGCGGCGAGGAGTTCCTGCTGCTGCTGCCCGGGGTCTCCCTGAGCCAGGCCGCAGCCATCGCCGAGCGGCTGCGCACCCGGGTGGCCAGCCATGAGATGGAGACGGCAGGCCACATCACCCTCTCCCTCGGGGTCGCCCACTGGGGGGCGCAATCAGGGGATCTCGCCGCCGTGCTCAAGCAGGCGGACAAGGCGCTCTACGACGCCAAGCACGGGGGCAGAAACTGCGTGGTGGTGGCCTCAGCCTGATCCGCCCCGTCGGTCCTGAGCGCAGGACGCTTCTGGGCTCGCCATAAAAAACCCCTGCCATGGCAGGGGTTGAACAAGGCCGGGAGCGAGCTGGACGATTATACAGTGACCGCGAGGCTCTCGACCTGTGCCTTGCTGGGGGTCACCAGCACGGGCACCGACTTGGAGGTGGGAGTGAAAGACCCCTCCCCGATGCTCTCGATGGCCACCAGGGGGTTGGTCTCCGGGTAGTAGGCCGCGATGTTGCCCCTGGGGATCTCGTAGAAGATGACGCTAAAGCCCTGCACCACCCGCTCGCGCCCGTCGTTGCAGATGGCCGCCATGTCCACCCGCTGCTCCTCGGCAAGCCCCAGCATGCGGGCATCCTCCTCGTTCATGAAGACCACGTTGCGCCGCCCCTTGATGCCGCGATAGCGATCGTCCATGCCATAGATGGTGGTGTTGTACTGATCGTGGGAGCGCAGGCTCTGCAGCAGCAGCACGGGCTCGCCCACCATCTGCTCAGCATGGCTGGTGCATTCGGGCAGGATGGAGGCCGGCAAGCGGCTCGCCCTGAATTCGGCGCGTCCGCTCGCGGTGTTCCAGCGCAGCAGGGCGGCGCTGTTCTCCAGGTGGAAGCCGCAGGGCTCCTCGATGCGGCGGTTGAAGTCGCCAAAGCCCGCGATGGTCTCCTCGATGAGATCCCGCAGCAGCCCGTAGTCATCCCGCAGGGCCAGCCAGTCCACACGCTCGCTGCCGAGCGTCGCCTCGGCCATGCGTGCGACGATGTCGATCTCCGAGAGGCAGAGCGGCGAGACGGGCTCGTTCATGCCGGTGGAGGCGTGGACCATGCTGAAGGTGTCCTCCACCGTGATCTTCTGGACGCCGGTGCGCTGCAGATCGAGCTCGGTGCGACCCAGGCAGGGGAGGATCAAGGCATCTTTTGACACCATGAGGTGGCTGCGGTTGAGCTTGGTGCTGATCTGCACATTGAGCTCGCTCCTTCGCATCGCCTCATAGGTGAACTCGGTATCCGGCGCCGCGGCCGCCAGGTTGCCCCCAAGGCACACCAGCACCTTGCTCCTGCCGCCGTGCAGGGCCTTGAGCGCCTCGTAGACGTTGTGCCCCGGCGTGCGCTTGAACCCCACCGGGAAGCGTCGCTCCAGACGGTCGAGGAAGGCGGCGTTGGGTTTCTCGTTGATCCCCATGGTGCGGTTGCCCTGCACGTTGCTGTGACCGCGCACCGGACAGAGCCCGGCCCCCGGCTTGCCAATCTGGCCGCACATCAGGTGCAAATTGACGATCTCGCGAATGGTGTCGACCGAGTGCTTGTGCTGGGTGATCCCCATGGCCCAGCAACTGATCACGCTCTCGCTCCTCCCGAAGATCTGCGCCGCCCGGGTGATCTCCTCGCGACCGAGTCCTGACTGCGCCTCTATCTGTGCCCACTCGGTGGCCTTGACCTGCTCAAGGTAGCGCTCAAAGTGCGCCGTGTGCTGCTCGATGAAGGCGAGATCGATGCGCCCCTCCTCCTCCTCCAGGATGTACTTCGCCATGCCGCGAATGGCCGCCATGTCGCCGCCGAGCTTGGGCGTGAGGTACTGGTGGCTGATGGTGGTGGCCGCCGGGGTCAGCAGCTCCGCCGGGCTCTGGGGGCTCGCGAAGCGCTCGAGGGCCACCTCTTTCAAGTTGTTGAAGGTGACGATCTGGCACCCCTGGCGCGCCGCCTTGCGCAGGGCGTTCATCATGCGCGGGTGGTTGGTGCCCGGGTTCTGGCCGAACACGAAGATGGCCTTGGCGGCGTCGAAGTCATCGAGCACCACTGTGCCCTTGCCCACCCCGACGGACTGGATGAGTCCCACGCCGCTCGCCTCGTGACACATGTTGGAGCAGTCCGGGAAGTTGTTGGTGCCAAAGAGGCGGCCGAACAGCTGATAGAGGTAAGAAGCCTCGTTGCTCGCGCGTCCCGAGGTGTAGAACTCCACCTCGTCGGGGCTGGCCAGGCTCTTGAGCTTGTCGGCGATGATGGCAAACGCCTGATCCCAGCTCACCGGCTCGTAGTGATCGGTGGCCGGGTTGTAGCGCAGGGGCTCGGTCAGTCGCCCCTGGTATTCGAGCCAGTAGTCGCTCTGGGTGGCGAGGCGGCGCACCGAATGTTCGGCGAAGAAGTCGGCCCCCACCGTCTTGCCGGTGGACTCCCAGGCCACCGCCTTGGCGCCGTTCTCGCAGAACTGGAAGGCCCCCTGCTTGTTGTCACCCCAGGCGCAGCCCGGGCAGTCGAAGCCGTCGGTCTGGTTGACCCGCAGCAGGTTCTTGATGTTCTGCCGGGTCTTCTGGCTGCGCAGCACCTGCTTGAAGGTGGACTGCAGGGAGGAAAAGCCGCCGGCCTTGGCCGGTTTCTCAATATGACTGGACATGGGAGTCTCCGAACTGATCCTGGGCGCGGGGGCTGGCATAGCAGACCGGGGCATCGGATCGGGGCACATGAATGAGGGTCAGGTTGTATTTCAACGCCAGCCGCACCGCGAGCTGGCTGGGAGAGGCAAGGCTGATGAGGTGAGCGGCGCCAAATTGCACCGCCTTGTGAATGAGTTCGCTGCCACAGCGGCTGGTGATGGCCAGGGTGGCTGCCCGCACGGGCTGGCGCAGCTGCATGCCGATGAGCTTGTCCAGGGCGTTGTGCCGCCCGATGTCCTCCCGGCAGGCCAGGATGGCGCCCCGCTCGTCCAGGGCCAGGGCGGCATGAAGGGCCCCGCTCTGGCGGGCCTTGCACTGCCAGGGGGCGATGCGCTCGCGCAAGTCCCGCAGACGGCCGGTGTCAAAGGGCGCGGCCACTGGCAAGGGGGTGAGCACAGGCAGCGCATGCTCCATGGCCTCCACCCCGCAGATGCCGCAGCCGCTCGCCCCGGCCAGGCGGCGCTTGCGCTGCCCCAGGGCCGCCAGACAGCGGTTGGCGATGGTGATGTCGAGCACGATGCCGTGCTCGGACGGGGTGCTCTGGATATCGTGCACATCGTGGTTGCCCCCGATGATGCCCTCCCCGAACAGGAAGCCGATGGCAAAATCGTCGAGATCGTCCGGGGTGGCCATCATGACGGCGTGGTTGATGCCGTTGATGTTGACGGACACGGCCACCTCTTCCACCAGCTCATCCAGCCTGGGCAACCGTGAAGTGATAGGGATCATGCGAGACGCTTATAACGTGTATTCGGGCCTCAAGTTTAGATAAGCCGGCGGGTCAAAACCAATGAAACAAATCTATCCACCCATAGAGAAGTTCTATTGCCAACCCCATGTCGATTGATTAACTTTGTCAGCCACCGCCCCTTCCGGCCTCCCGACATGAACATCAAGCAGCTGCACTATTTCTACGAGTTGGCCCAGCACCGTCACTTCGCCAAGGCGGCCAAGGCCTGCTTCATCACCCAGCCGACCCTGTCGGCCAGCATCACCGCCCTGGAGAAGTCCCTCGGCACCGAGCTGGTGGTGCGCAACAGCCAGTTCGTGGCGCTCACCCAGGCGGGGGAAGTGGTGCTGCGCCACGCCGAACGGATGCTGCAGGAGCAGGACGCCCTGCGCCAGGAGCTGAGCCTGTTCAGCGGCGGGCTCTCGGGAGCCCTGCGCATCGGCGTGGTGCCCCAGTCCAGCATCGACATCATGCCGCTGCTCAAGGGGTTCAACGACGCCTTCCCCAATGTCAGCCTGCACCTCAGCGTGATGACCCACGGCACCCTGATGGAGCAGCTGGATCTGCATCGCATCGACATCGGCCTCGGCTTTGACGAGCTGCTCACCGAGCACCAGCGCCGGGCCCTCGACGTCCAGCTGCGCCACCCCAACCCCATGGCGCTGCTGGGCCCCCTGCCCCCGCACCTCGGCGAGCACCAGCCCCTGAAACTGGCGGACTTGCAGGATCTCCCCCTGATCCTGCCGAGCACCACCATGCAGTTTCGCCGCTACCTCGATGACGCGGCCGCCCGCCAGCAGCTCAGCCTGCGGGTGGTGCTGGAGACCGACTCCCTGTTCCACCTGGTCAACGGGGTGAGCCACGGGCTCGGCCGCGCCGTGGTCAGCGCCGGCATCGCCGCCACCGCCAGGCGGCTGTTCCAGCTGCCCTGCCACCCCTTGAGCGATGCGAGCGCCGGCACCATCGCCTTCATCACCCGCAAGCACAGCGTCACCCCCGCCATGAAGGCGTTTCTCGCCCAGGCCGAGGCATGAAAAAGACAGCCCGCCCGGGGCTGCCTGCACATGGATGTCGGGATCTGACTCCCTGAATGACGTCAGTCTGCCCGTCGCTGTTTGTCCAGCGCCGCGATGAAGGCGCTCGCCAGGGCGTGGTCGGAGAAGGGATTCTGGCCCGTGATGAGCTCGCGATCGATCACCACGCCGGGCTGCCAGGGGGCGACGAACTGCATCTTGCCACCGGCTTGTGCCATGGCCTGCGCCGGGTAGTAGCGCAGCTTGTTGCCCTGGAGCGAGCCTTCGAACACCGCCTCTTCCTCATCGGAGAAGATGGTCATCCTGTAACCGTCATAGATCCACTCCCTGGCGCCGTCCGCCTTGCCTGCGATGACCGACTGCTCGAACCCGGCCGGATCCGCCTGCGCCGCCAGCAGCGCGATGGGGCCGTGGCAGATGGCCGCCGTGGGTTTGCGGTTGTCATGGAAGTGGCGCAGCAAAGTGCCCACCTCGGGATCCTTCGCGAGATCGATGAGGGGGGCGTGGCCACCGGGAATGAAGAGGCCGGCATAGCGCTCGGGACCGGATTGCAGCACCTCCTTCAAGGAGAGCACCTTGCCGGGGGTGAGCAGGCCGTCCACCACGGCGCCGATGCGTCCCATCTCCTGCGGGTTGCCGCCGAAGTACCGGGGATCGACGGAGCCCTTGTCGGCCTCCGGCCGGTTCCCTCTCGGGGTCACCGGGGTCAGGGTGTAGCCGGCCTCCAGCAGGGCGGCGGCAGGGACACCCAGCTCATTGAGATAGAAGCCGGAGGTAAAGTGCTTGCCCCCCTGAAGCGGCAGCTCGGTCTCGCTCGAGAGCAGCACCAGGATCTCGCCTTTCGAAGCGGCGCTGGCCACAGCGGAGGTCGCCAGCAGCAGTGAGGCCAGCAAGGCCTTGAGGGTGTTCTTCATCGTGATCTTCCTTCTGATGGCAGTGATCGTTTGTGCGGCAAGGGTGCCGCGATGGATGACGAATTTACTGATTACCCACAGGCAAATAAACTCACGCCATTGAACTTGTTTATTTACATGGATGAACATATGTCCCGTGCCTTCGACCCCGTCCAGCTCGGCACCATAGAGCTCTTTTGCAAGGCGGCCGAACTTGGCAGCTTTACCGCCACGGCTCAGGTGCTGGGGGTGACCCCGGCCTCGGTGAGCCGCTCCATCCAGCGGCTCGAGGCCAGGCTCGGTGTCAAACTCTTCCATCGCACCACCCGCAGCGTGCGCCTCACCCACGACGGGGAACTCTATCGGGATCAGTGCCAGCAGGCGCTGGAGCAAATCGCCGAGGCCGAGCGGGCCATCACCGGCCGCCAGCGCCACCCCAAGGGGGTGCTGCGCATCAGCGTGGGCACCGTCTATGCCCACCACCGTCTGGTGCCCCTGCTGCCGGGTTTCATGGCGGCTTATCCCGAGGTCGAGCTGGAGCTCAACGTCTCCAACAGAAACATCGACTTCGTGGAGGATGGCTACGATCTCGCCATTCGTCTGGGGGAGCCCCGCGACTCCCGGGTGATCGCCCGCAAGCTGGAGGATGCCAGCCTAGGGGTCTTCTGCGCCCCCGCCTACGCGGCCCGTCGCCCCGCGCCGACCACCCTGGAGACGCTGTCGCAGCACGATCTGATCCAGTTCATCACCCCGAGTACGGGTCGCCCCTTCCCCTGGCAGTTTGTGGACGAGCAGGGAGCCCCCGTCGATCTTCAGGTGCACAGCCGGCAGCGGGTGCTGGACGACGTGCTGGCGGGCCTGGGCTGGGCGGTGGCGGGCGGCGGTCTGTTCCAGATCTACCATTTCGTGGCGCAAGAGGCGCTCTTGCAAGGCAAGCTGGTCGAGGTGATGACCCCCTTTGCGGGGCGCTCCCGCCCCTTCTACGCCCTCTATCCCCAGCATCGCCACCTCTCTGCCCGGGTGCGGGCCTTCGTGGATTACCTGCTGGCGGCGGTGCGCACTGAGAGCAGACGGGCCCAACCCTGACCCCGCCTCGCCGCTGGCGGGGTGGCCTCCCTCTGTGTCCCTCTGTCCCGTGATGGGGCTAAGGCTTGCGTCAGACACGGTGCCGGGGTGAAAGACGCGGGCGAGCCAGGCTGCATTCTGGACACAATGGTCGCCGACAAAAATAAATATACAGATAAATCAATGCAGCCCCCACCTGAGGTATGAACTCTTCTGCTGTTTGTATGAAGCATCGTGCTGCTGAAAACTTTCTGTGAGCCACCTCCCGTCGTTAAATCCGCGAGCCTATAACCTTGACCCGAACAATAAAAACCTGACGCGTTCCGGTTTATTTCACCATGCATCACAAAGGAGTGTCACATGTATAAGAAAGTGAAACTGGCGGGCATTATCAGCACCCTTATTCTCTCTGCCTCCGCTTATTCTGCGGACATGACGGTGGGGTTCTCCCAAATAGGGTCTGAGTCCGGCTGGCGGGCGGCAGAAACCTCGGTGGCCAAGAGCGAGGCACAGAAACGCGGCATTACCCTGAAGATTGCCGATGCCCAGCAGAAACAGGAGAACCAGATCAAGGCCATTCGCTCCTTTATTGCCCAGGGCGTGGACGCCATCTTTATTGCCCCCGTGGTGCAGACAGGCTGGGACCCGGTATTGCAGGAAGCAAAAGAGGCCGAGATCCCCGTGTTCCTGCTGGATCGCAATATCACGGTCAAGGACGACTCCCTCTTCATGACGGGCGTCGCCGCAGACAGCGTCCACGAAGGGGCGGTGGCGGCCAACTGGCTCATCAAGCAGCAGGATGGCAAGCCCTGCAACGTCGTTGAATTGCAAGGCACCGTCGGGGCCAGCGTGGCGCTGGACCGCAAGAAGGGCTTCCTCGATACCGTCGCGGCCGTGCCCACCATCAAGATCATCCGCACCCAGTCCGGCGACTTCACCCGCAGCAAGGGCAAGGAAGTGATGGAGAGCTTCATCAAGGCGGAAAACGGCGGCAAGAATATTTGCGCCGTCTACGCCCATAACGATGACATGGCCATCGGGGCCATTCAGGCCATCAAGGAAGCCGGGCTCAAACCGGGCAAGGATATCAAGATCATCTCCATCGACGGCGTGCCGGATATATTCAAGGCGATGATCGCAGGTGAAGCCAACGCCTCGGTGGAACTCACACCGAATATGGCGGGCCCCGCCTTTGACACCCTGCTGGCCTATAAAAAAGATGGCACCCTGCCTCCCAAACAGATCAAGACAGAGTCCAAATTGTTTGAGCCGGAGAGTGCCCAGGCCCAGCTCGAACTGAAAAAAGACATGGGCTATTAATACCGGCCACCCTCTGAAACAGCCTGTCAAGTAACACGCCATATATGCCCGAGTGCTTATATGGCGTGTTATATCGGAGAGCCATTTCCATGTCAGAAAACAATCGCGATGTCCTGCTGCACGCCCGGGGGATCTGCAAGGCCTTTCCCGGGGTACGGGCCCTGCATCAGGTGGATTTTTCCCTGCGACGGGGGGAGATCATGGCGCTGCTCGGCGAGAACGGGGCCGGCAAGTCCACCCTGGTCAAGACCCTCACCGGCGTCTATCAGCGTGATGCGGGCCGCATCGAGCTCGATGGCGTCCCCATCTCCCCGACGGACACCGCCCACGCCCAGCGCCTGGGAATAGGCACCGTCTACCAGGAGGTCAACCTTCTGCCCAACATGTCGGTGGCGGACAACCTCTTCATCGGCCACGAGCCCCGCCGTTTCGGCTTCATCGACCGGGTCGCCATGACCCGGCAGGCCAGCGCCATCATGGCCAGCCATGGCTTCGAGATGGACGTCACCCTGCCCCTGGGTCACTACTCGGTCGCCATGCAGCAGATCGTGGCCATCGCCCGGGCGGTCTCCCTGTCCGCCAAGATCCTGATCCTGGACGAGCCCACCGCCAGCCTCGACACCAGCGAGGTCCAGATGCTGTTCGCCCTGATGAAGAGCCTGCGGGATCGGGGGGTGAGCCTGGTCTTCATCACCCACTTCCTCGACCAGGTCTACGCCATCAGCGATCGCATCACTGTGCTGCGCAACGGCGAGCTGGTCGGTACCCGCGACACCCAGGCACTGCCGCAACTGGAACTGGTCAAGATGATGCTGGGGCGCGAGCTGGACGACAACGCCCTCAAGCGGGCGGGCAAGACCCTGCGCAGCAGCCAGCCCATGGTGTCGTTCAGGGACTATGGCAAGCGCGGGGTCATTGCCCCCTTCAGCCTCGACGTCATGCCCGGGGAGATCGTGGGCCTGGCCGGCCTGCTCGGATCCGGTCGTACAGAGACCGCCGAGCTGATGTTCGGCATAGTGCCAAGGATAGCGGCGAGTGCCGGGTGCGGGACAAGCCGGTCACCATCCGCAGTGCGCGCCAGGCCGCCGCCCACGGCTTCGGCTTCTGCCCGGAGGATCGCAAGAGCGCCGGCATCATCGCCTCGGCCTCGGTGCGGGAAAACATGGTGCTGGCCCTGCAGGCCCAGCGGGGCTGGCTGCGCCCCTTGTCCCGCAAGGAGCAGGACGAGATCACCGCCCGCCTCATCGCCCAGCTGGCTATCAAGACCCCGGGGCCGGAGCAGCCCATCCAGTTTCTCTCCGGGGGCAACCAGCAGAAGGTGCTGCTGGCCCGCTGGCTGCTGACCAAGCCGCAGTTCCTGATCCTGGACGAACCCACCCGGGGCATCGACGTGGGGGCCCACGCCGAGATCATCCGCCTCATCGAATCCCTCTGCGCCAACGGGCTGGCCCTGCTGGTCATCTCCTCGGAGCTCGAGGAACTGGTGGGCTATGCCGACCGGGTGATAGTCCTGCGCGATCGAAAACAGGTGGCAGAGCTTGCAACGGACGCCCTCAGCGTCCCTGCCATCATGAACGCCATTGCATGCGAGGCCTGATATGACGTCATCCACTCTTCCCCTCTCCAAGGGGGCCAGCCGCCCCCGCCGGCCCTGGCCCACGGGCTCGGCCCAATGTGTCGCCCTGGTGGGCGTGCTGCTCATCAATGCCCTGGTCGCCGACAACTTCTTCGCCATCCACATCCAGGATGGCCGACTGTTTGGCAGCCTCATCGACATCCTCAACCGCTGCGCCCCGGTGGCCCTGCTCGCCCTCGGCATGACGCTGGTGATCGCCACCGGCGGCATCGATCTGTCGGTGGGGGCCGTGATGGCCATCAGCGGGGCCACCATGGCCAGCCTGGCCACCGGCGGTCACAGCCTGCCGGTCATTCTCGCCTCCGTCATCGGGGTGGGCCTCCTGTGCGGCCTGTGGAACGGCCTGCTGGTGGCGGTGTTCAAGATCCAGCCCATCGTCGCCACCCTGATCCTCATGGTGGCAGGCCGGGGCATCGCCCAGCTCATCACCGAGGGGCAGATCATCACCTTCAACAACGACGCCCTGGCCTGGATCGGCAGCGGCGCCCTCTTCTACCTGCCCACCCCGGTCATCATCACCCTGGGCATGGCGCTGCTGCTCTGGCTGCTGACCAAGCGCACCGCCCTCGGCCTCTTCATCGAAGCGGTGGGGATCAACATCAAGGCCGCCAAGAACGCCGGGCTCAACACCCCCATGGTAGTGATCGCCGCCTACCTGCTGAGCGGTATGATGGCCGCTGTCGCCGGCATGATAGTCGCCGCCGACATCCGGGGTGCCGATGCCAACAACGCCGGGCTCTGGCTCGAGATGGACGCCATTCTGGCGGTGGTGATCGGGGGTACCTCTCTGATGGGGGGGCGCTTCAATCTCGCCCTCTCCCTGATCGGCATACTGATCATCCAGGGGGTGAACACCGGGATCCTGCTCTCCGGCTACCAGCCCCAGTGGAACCAGATCGTCAAGGCCATGGTGGTGCTGGCGGTGCTCGTCATGCAGTCGCCGGCCCTCAACCACCTCTTCCAGCGAGGGACTCGCCATGTTTAAGCGCAACCTCCCCCTGATGGTGACCATCATGGTGTTTCTGGTGGGCTACCTGCTCTGCCTGGCCTCCTTCCCCGCCTTTCTCTCCACCCGCATCATCTGCAACATACTGACGGACAACGCGTTTCTGGGGATAGTGGCGGTGGGCATGACCTTCGTCATCCTCTCGGGGGGCATCGATCTGTCGGTGGGGGCCGTCATCGCCTTCACCGGCGTGCTGCTGGCCACGCTCATCGGGGATCTCGGGGTCAGCCCCGTGCTGGCCATCCCCCTGGTGCTGGTGCTGGGAGCGGGCTTCGGCGCCCTCATGGGCTGGCTCATCGACACCCTGAAGATCCCCGCCTTCATCATCACCCTGGCGGGCATGTTCTTCCTGCGGGGGGCCAGTTTTCTCATCTCCGAGCAGTCCCTGCCCATCGATCACCCCAGCTTCACCTATCTGTCGAGCCTGTCGTGGAAGGTGCCGGGGGGCGGTCGCCTGAGCCTGCTGGCCCTCATCATGCTGGCGGTGGTAGTGTTTGGCATCCTGCTCGCCAATCGCACCCGCTTTGGCAACAACGTCTACGCCATCGGCGGCAATGCCACCTCGGCGGCCCTGATGGGGATCTCGGTACGCCGCACTACCATCCGCATCTACCTGCTCTCCACCACGTTGGCGACCCTGGCGGGCATCGTGTTCGCGCTCTACACCTCGGCGGGTTATCCGCTGGCCGCGGTCGGGGTGGAACTCGATGCCATCGCCGCCGTGGTGATCGGCGGTACCCTGCTGAGCGGCGGGGTGGGCACCGTCTTCGGCTCCCTGTTCGGGGTGCTGATCCAGGGGTTGATCCAGACCTACATCAACTTCGACGGCACCCTCAGCTCCTGGTGGACCAAGATCATCATCGGCCTGCTGCTGTTTTGCTTCATCGCCCTGCAGCGCCTGCTGATCCTGGTCTCGGAGCACCGCAAGGCCAACAAACCCGGCCCCTTCAAGCGCCAGGCCGCCGCCCAGCCAGAGTGACGCTCCCGGCCTTGCAAAAGCCAGGCCGTGGCACGGGTAGCAGCAACCGGGACACATGCGAGCGTGAAGGAACACGCTCGCTTCGGGTACCGTCGCCTCCTCCTGCCTTGTGCCCTGACACCCTGTGTTCACCGACGAGGTCGCCATGTACTCGTAGGGTATTCAAACAGAAATACGGCCCGTTATCTCTCACTCGCGTCCAGGCTAGGCGTAAGGAGTTCAGCCCTGCGCGGTATTTCTTTTTTACATGAGTCACGCTAGCCTAATACGCTAAGTTCGCCGTTATCAGGTTTTATCGTGACATTACAATACATTGCCCCCAAGCAACTCTGGTTTGGCAGTTGCCAGCTTGATTGCCTCCACCGGTCGCTCAAACGCAACGATCAGGCGAAGGAGATCCGGTTGCCCAGTGCTGAAACGCTGTTGTTTGCTTTTATGCTGGAGCATGCCGGGGAGCTTCACGATAAAGAACATCTATTATTCATAGGCTGGGAGGGGCGGCCGATCAGCCCCAACTCGCTGACTGTTGCCATTGCCAATCTTCGTCGCCATTTGCTGGGACTGGACATGGAGCTGGAGATCAGAAGTATTCCCAAGAAGGGTTATATTCTGAATCTGATGGTCCCCCTCGAGCGCTCTCCCCAACCCGAGCATGAAATATCCGCCCCAAGCGCTCAGGAAACACTTTCTCCTGCATCTCGACTACCGGAATCTACTTTCTGGTTTAAGAGAGTACTGTTGTCTGTCAATGTGCTCTCGCTCACCTTGCTGGCATTATTAGGATTAATATCCGCATCCGAATGGCTGACGGTGGATTGTCAGGATGATAATGGCAATATCATCTGTGCTCTGGATACCGAGCAAACCCAGACAAGAGATCAACTTACCCTGGATGAAAGCGGTGACACGCTTTGGCTTATTTCAGGTCCGGTTAAGATAAAGTTGAGTCAGCGAAACATTCTCAATTTACGAGAAGAGAAAAATGAATAAAGTCACTAAGGCAATATCCCATTGGCTACTCTGGTTACCACTCACCCTGCTCGTGTTGATTGTCACCGCCATTTCAATTGACAGCTTTGGCTGTAATTATGAAATGAAGATGAACACCGCAGGTATAGATTATCAGGGAGTCTGTCGCTGGGGCATGCTCAGCATCATTGAGGAAGAACCGGCGACGAAAGCCAAGTGGCAGGTAGACGGCTGGCAGGTTGCTTTCATGAATCAATTTATTTTTTTCGTCTCTGAGAGACGACTGTTGAATAAGGGAAATGGCCAGCACTCAGCACTTAACAATTACAACCAGCTCCAGTCAGACTATACCATCGTGAATTACACTTGGGTTCCACTCACAAAAAGCCATATCGCCATGTTCCAAAAAACGCCGCACCATGACGTTATCCTGGTACAGCAAAACGGCTGGTTCAGTTTTTCCCATCGGTTGTTTCCTGCCACACCATTGCTTGGCAATAAATAGGGTGCGTCTCTGCCCTTCTCAGATGTTATCCAGATACGGAGTTGTTCTCTTTCAGTATTTACTTCCCCCTTGTCGCAGCCTTGATATTCCCTCTCACGGGGGCTGCGACAAAAATCGGTCATTGGTTTCTCAACCCCAGGTGACCTCTATATCCTTGTTCCACTCTCCGGCCGCTCAAGCACGGCCTGCGTGTTTTACGCGCCCACATGCATCATCACCTCTCCCACCTGACCGTCGCAGGTTTGCAGACGAATTGACCCGCCATCAGCCCCTCTCTACCCCCTGGCCACGCGCCACACTCGGGGTTCTTTCCCACCTCTTCGCGTCTATGAAGTGGCATCCATTTTACAGTTAAAATCAAAACCCTTTAAAATCAGTGCTTTGCTAAATTTTTATGGCTTTTTATGACTATGGAAAGCCCCTGACCCTGCCTATCATACACATAACAGGTGATGTCCCTTCTCAAGTAGCTGAAGGCGGTGGCAGGGTCCATCGAGGTCACCCATAAGGATGAGCCAGCACAAGGGAGGTGGGAGTAGCAAATACCATTATGAGGTGTTGATATCATGAGAGCGTCTACATTATCCCTGGCCGTGTCAGTCATGTTTTCCATCGCAGCGTCTGGCTGCGCTTCGACTGACAATATGTCTGCAACCGATAGATTCCTGTTATCCAGTGCAACGGGAGCGATCCTCGCCGGTATGACAGCTCCGGCTCACCATCCACATGATAATGCCCAGCATGAATATGTTGACCAACATGGCAATATACAACACGGTCGCGTTTACAAGGATCGGGATGGCAACTATCGCCATGAATAATGACAGCCCTTTCCGGGAATGAGTCTATCCCGCAGAGTAACATGGAAATACGAAACGCGTAGCATGAGTTGGCTGATAATCAAGCAGTGCCACGCTCATACCATGATAACTCGAAAGAACATTTCTATCTCTACTGACCATTGATAAAGCATCAATATTTGAGAACAACATGAAGAAACAAAACATTTATTTAATGACCATATTCCTGCCTGTCTTTTTGATGATGAGCCCAGTGACTCACGCAGCAGAGAAGACTCCTGTAGAGGTTCTGGAAAGTGACTTTGGCAACATCGCCATTGTGAATCAATTCCAGTCGGATATGGTCTCCGCCACAAAGATAACATTGGCCGATGATAGTTATCACAGGATCCCCCTGGATAGCCCGGAGGTCCAAAAATGGTTTCTTGATATTACCAAGCTCTACTGGCATGGCAATATTGAACTGGATGACTATGTGTTCTTGGGAAAAAATAAATTCCCTGCCTATGAAGACTCGTTCAGAAAGTTCGCAAAAAACTTGAATCGCATGACGGCAAAATAACCGACTGTCACACATAAAATGTGAATTAACTACTACTCGTACCGAATTGATAGGATATACCATGAAAAAATTACTTTGCGTCTCCATGATTTCATGCTCTCTCATCCTGGCCGGATGCGCGGACATCGATCATATGTCGACTGGCCAGAAAGCCTTGTTGGGTGCCGCTGCTGCTGCGGCCGTGGGTGGAATAGCCTATGGTGTTCATAAAAACCATAAGGCAGAACAAGAGAGCGAACGGGCTAACCGTGCAGAACATAATAAATCTCGGGCCCATAACGCCAGACACAGTGATATGGCAAGCCGCGGTAATAGTTGCCAGGAATGGCATGGCCATATTGAATGCGCTCCTGATCAGAATTGACAGCCCATTTTGAGATGGCATTTATAATCATCTACATCGTCTGGTAATACGGATTTAAATTATGCTTTTTTATCGTCTCGCACTGCCTTTACTGTTGGCCATGTCCATGAACAACGCATCTGCCGCAGATAAAACCTACGATGTGCATTTCTTGAAGGGTACGACAGGGATATCGTATCAAGATGTAGTGATTAAACGTGATGCCAACACTTACAGACTGCGTGGCAGGGCAGAACAGAGACTGAAAGTCAGATTGTCTTTGAGGGACCAGGAAGCAACCTATTTCAATATCACCACGCTTGACGGTGTCAGTCTTTATGACGGCTCCAGTGAAGGCAACAGTGCCAGCTTGTTATTGCCCTATGATGGTGATTTCATCATTCACGTTTTCAATATGGGGGACAACATAGATAAACGAGTTCCCTACCAACTCTCGATAAGCCTCAAATAGCCATATCTTAAAAAGGCAAAAACAATGAATAAAGTATTATACAGCATCCTGACGAGTGCGCTTTTTGTGACGCCCTGTGCAAGTGCTGAACCCTATATCGGTAGTGGATTCCAGCATATTCATAGCCAACTAGATGGTAAAAATACCTACGGATTTTTCATTCAAGGAGGATATGACCTTGGGCTGATGGATATCAGTGTCAGCACAGGGAAAACGACAGGAAGTGGACACAGCTATGTTGATATGCAAGGAGATATACACAGTACCCAGACAGATATCTCTTTCATGGATCTGGGGATAGGCCATCGGTTTGATATTGCCGGCTTATCTGTTATGCCACGCATTGGGATCGCGAAACTGGATCAACATGGTCAGACAAACTCCGCCATAGAATATGGCCTGACGTTAGGTTATCCAATCACAAAAAACCTGGAAATCAGTGCCAGCTATAATTATATGGATGCATCCCCTGTCCAAGGTAAGAACGTCGATGCGGATGGTTTTGATATTGGTGTTAACTATCACTTTTGACATGCAGGATCCTTCCGATGAAACATATAATCCTCCTGACCAGCCTGACCTGTACCCTCTTGGCAGGCTGCGTCAGTCAATATGACGAAATGAGGTCTAAAGGCTATAGCCAAGCCTATGCGCAAGGGTATGAAGATGGTTGCCACAGTGGCAATCAGGCTGCAGGCAGCTATCTGGATACCTATACCAAGAACGATGCGCAATTTCGTAAAGAGCCCGACTATGCCAATGCATGGCGTGATGGATTTAATATCTGCCAAGCCAATATGCAAAGAACCATAAAAGATGCGGAGAAAGCCACAAAGAAACAGCCTCATGACAAAAGACAGGATGACTATTATCGAAAAATGGAACAAGAGGCCACCCGTGATATAGATACCAGCGGCCTGTCTGGTTATTAATTCCCTTACTCTGCAGGAACTGAACATGAAATTGACTACAACTGCGTTATTGATGGGCGTCTTGCTGACGTCCTCCATCGTCAATGCCAATCCTCAAGCCGCCTGTAACGACGCACTCAGCGACCGTGGATATGGCGATGCCGTACAAAAACGAGTCCAGATCATGGACTCCCGCTCAGGCACCTCCGTCACCGGGCAGCTATCACGCAGCAATGGCGATCGCTTCGAATTCAACTGTGTCCTGGATAGCCAGGGGGGATTAATGGATGTTCTGGTCAACCCACTTCCCGGCAACAAGCCATCCTCTCGAACCCTGGGCCGCCATGCCTTGAGCAACTGTGTTCATGAAACTGCCGCAGAGTGGGAGGTCAGCCCCAAGGCAGTGGAAGCCGGTCGTGCCCAATACACTGGTGATGGCATGTTCGACGTTGAGATGCGGGGTGATAATGGCAATGTTGCCGTCTGCACCGTCGAAGAAGATGGCACTGTTCGCGCAATCATGAACGATTGATCATCCTCATTCAGATGGGGCATGCGAGTGCCCCTATGTTTGGGGTCTCTTCTCTCTCACCACCAGGATATACCTCATGTTATCGAGACTTTTTACCGGCTTGATGAACAAGCGTTTGCAGAGGCGTGGCTATATTGGCTACATGCTCCTGTTAATTTTTATTGTTCTCTCCGCATTAATGACTACCTTGGGCACAGGTACCCTGGCACATGACTTAATTGCCAGCAACATTGCAAAAATGGCAATACCACTGATAGCAGGCATGGTGGCGTTATTTTTATTGGTCGGCTATGCGAATATCAATCTGGCCGTCATGAGAGCCCGTGACATTGGTTTACGGGGGAGATATTTGTTCCTGTTCTCTGTTGTTTTCTTGATCTCTACCTGTACCCCGATACTCAGCGAGGGTCTGCATGGCAAGGATCTCTTCAATGGCTTGCATGGTTTACTTGTACTCTTCCTTGTTGTCATGCCGAGTGGCCTGTTTAAAAAAACACCTCGCCAGAGTTGAGCCTGACGCGATTTATCTCATGCAATCAGCCGAGGCAAGGACAATACGTTCAGAAGCTATTTAGCACTGACACATCATTCAATATCGTTATCATGACCTATTGCCCCATAATTATTTATTTGCAGTATTAAAACAGCCCCCTTACGGGGTGCACCATAGATGGTTTAGGCAATATCATGACCACAGTGACGATGCCATCCCTTGCATTTTGACAGGTACTTATTATCCATGTTGGTTACTTCTTTTCTTGTTTCAATGATCTTCCTGCAATGGATGCAACTCAGATATATGCGGACCAAATACCAGCGCAGATGTGAGGTGCTTGTTCAGGAGGCAAGACGAGACCCGCTCACGGGATTGGCCAATCGTCGGTTATTTGATGAATGGTCACACAAGGCTTGCAGCCTGGCACGACGTCAGGACGATACCTTGTGCCTGGCAATGATCGACATCGATCATTTCAAAATAATCAACGATACCTTCGGCCACAGCGCCGGAGACGAAGTATTAAAAGCAGTGGCTGAACGGTTGAAAGCGGATTTACGGGAGCATGACATATCGGCCCGGCTCGGTGGTGAAGAGTTCGTTATCGCCATGCCGAATATCACCCTCACCTCGGCCATCGAAGTCGCCGAACGAATTCGCGAAAGCTTCGTCTCTCTGAATATTTCATTCAATGAACAGCATATTCCTTTCACTGCCAGTATCGGTGTGACTGCATTGACCACAGAAGAATTAACATGCAGTGAGGGATTCCAATATGCACTACTCAGAGCGGACAAGGCCCTGTATCACGCCAAATATGCAGGACGCAACAGGACGGTGGCCATCGACCACGAAGCACTGTGACGCCGAGGCCACATTCAAACAGGCTGAACAAGGCCGACTCTTCACGTTGTGCAGCACTCCCCCTGTCCGGATATCCGTTGCGCACTCTCTGTGTCATCACAGATTGACGATGATGCTCGTCCTCAGGCCCCTGGTACCCCTGTCGAACGCCATCGGGATCATGGAGATGGTCGGTTTCTCTCTCTGCCACCCGCTTCGGCGGTGGTGACACCTGCCCTTGGGGTAATCCAGGGGCTCAAGGCATTCCGGCTCACGCCTCCCCCTTCGCACTCAGACTCCGGCGAACTGCCCCCGGGCACGGGGGCCTGATAGCCTGCCTCGCTCAGTCGCGCCACCATGGGCTGCCCTCATGGGGGCTCAGCACCTCCAGAGGTTCTCCCATGACAGGCGTGGTCAAGGGGATCTGCTGTTCGGCGGCCAGGCGGGCAATCTGCTCCAGCGGATCGTTCCAGCGGTGCATGGCCAGATCGAAGGTGCCGTTGTGCACCGGATAGAGCCATTTCCCCCCGAGATCGTGAAACGCCTGCGCCGTCTGCGTCGGGTGCATGTGCACCAGCTCCCAGCGCTTGTCGTAGGCCCCCGTCTCGAGGAAAGTCACGTCGAACGGGCCGTAGCGCCTGCCTATCTCCTTGAAGCCGTCGAAGTAGCCGCTGTCTCCGCTGAAGAAGAGATTGACCCCCTCCCCGCGAATGACCCAGGAGGCCCAGAGGGTCTGGTTGCCGTCCCCGAGGCCTCGGCCGGAGAAGTGCTGGGCCGGGGTCGCCACCAGGGTGACGCCGCCCACCCGGGTCTGCTGCCACCAGTCCAGCTCGCGAACCTTCTCCGCCGCAATGCCCCAGTCCCTGAGGCGCGCCCCTACCCCGAGGGGCGTGATGAAGTGGGCGACCTTCTCCTGCAGCGCCAGGATGGCCCCGTGATCGAGATGGTCGTAGTGATCGTGGGAGAGGATCACCCCCTCGATGGAGGGCAGCGCCTCCAGGGTGATGGGCGGCTGGTGCCAGCGTTTGGGACCGAACCACTGCACTGGCGAAGCCCGCTCGCTGAACACGGGATCCGTCAGCCAGAACTTGCCCTGCAACTTGAGCAGCAGGCTGGAGTGGCCGAGGCGCCACACGCTGTTATCCGGCGCCGCGATGAGCCCCTCCAGGGTCATGGCCTGCACCGGGATGGCGCGATCCGGCATCGTGCCCTCAGGCTTGGCGAACAGGAAGTCCCACCAGAGCCGGGCCCCTTCCCAGAGGCTTCGCGCCTGAGGTGTCACGGCATTGTTGAACTGGCCCCCGCGATATTGCGAGGAGTCCGGGTGTTCAGGCAGGCCCGGTTTGAGTAGAGATGCGATCATGCCAACCATTAGGGCTCCTTTGAGCAACCACAGAGAACGGCGCCCCCTCGGGAGGGCGCGGGAAGATGCAGACGGGTTCTGCATTCATGACACTCCTGACGGTGTTGTGTCTGGTGAATCAAGGCCGGCCCCTGCACGGGGCCACGCATTAAGTGAAACGGACAGTGATGGTACGGGCCGCAGTGCAGAAGCTGAAGTTATCCATCTTGTAGTCTCTCTGCACAAGGCTCTGACGCAGGGCACTTGGTCGATGGAGCGAACTATAAATGTGCGATAGACATCGAACTAGACGGCAAATGGATGAATCAGTTACAACTAAATGATGTAAATAGGTGAGATAAACCATGATCAGCGACTTGCGATCCATCACCATCTTTGTGCGCACAGTGGAGCTGGGGAGCCTCAGCAAGGCGGCACAGGCACAGCAGATTTCCCCACAGGCCGCCAGCAAGGCCTTGAAACAGCTGGAGGAGTATCTGGGGGTGCGCCTCTTTCATCGCACCACCCGCAGCATGTCCCTGACCGAAGAGGGGCAACGCTTCCTGGAGGCCGCCCAGCCCGCCCTGCTCGCCCTGCAGCAGGCCCTGTCGGCGGCGCGCCAGACCCGGGAGGCCTTCGCCGGCCCGCTGCGCATCGTCGGACCCCGCTCCGTGGTGCAGGGGGTCATCGGGCCTGTCCTGGACGAATACAGCCGGCTCTACCCGGAAGTCCAGCCGGACGTGCAGCTCGATGATCGCATCGGCAACTGGGTGGAGGAGCGGGTCGACGTGGGCCTGCGCATCGGCCTCTCGCCCCAGGAGGGCTTGATCGCGCGCCGCCTCTTCCCCCTGCAGCTTATCATCTGCGCCTCCCCCAGCTACCTGCGCAAGCACGGCGTGCCCCACACCCTGCACGATCTCGGCCTGCACCGTTGCAGCGTCTTTCGCCATGCGGGCACCGGCCACCTGGTTCCCTGGCACGTGAACGTCGGGGAGAACATACAGGAACACCTCGTGCGCCCCGCCCTCTCCACCAACGACGAGATGGTGGAGCTCGGGGCCGTTCTCGCTGGTGAGGTGATCGGCCAGCTCGCCGGGCCGACTGCGGCGGCGCACATTCGGGCCGGTCGCCTGGTGCCCCTGCTGCTCGAGCATATGATCGACGTCTACAGCCTGTTCCTCTATTACGGCAGCCGCGCCGCCCAGCCCGCCCGGGTCCGCCGCTTCATCGATCTGGCGGTCGAGCGCCTCACCGACAACCCGGAGTTCGTGCTCGGCGCCGAGGAGCTGCGCCAGGCCCATGGGCAGGGCCTCGCCGAGATAGGCTGATCAGCGCGGTGGTCACCAGAGTGATCAAGGAGAGAAATGCCCCGCACCGCTCGGGATGGGGGCACCTAAGGAGGACGCTCGGGTGAAAAACGCTGGCTGATGGCGCTGCGGCTGGGGCGCGAGCGTGACGCCCTGTCGCGCCTGCGCTCACTCATCGGTAGAGGGGCCGGCCCAGGTGGGGGTTTTCCTCCTCACCAAGCAGCCCCGCCATGTGGTCGATGATGCCCCGATAGGCATCGGCCGCGTGATAGTGCGCCATGGCATGAAGACGTGAAGCGTTTCCCACCTCGCCGGCCGCCTCTGGGGCGTCACTCAGTTCACTGAGCACCCGGGCAAGATCATCAGGGGCGTTTGGCTGGTATTTGAAACAGTGAACCCCCTCCACCAGGTGGCGATCCCACCAGGCCCCGTCAGACGGGATCACCACGCACAGGCCGGCCGCCATGGCCTCCAGAATGGAGAGCCCGAAGGGCTCGTGGTGGCTGGTCGATACGAAGATCCCGCACCCGGCCCGTATTTCGTCAAGATTGCCGGGGTTCTCATGCCAGCGGGTATCGGGCAGATCTGGCCGGGGTTTGCTGCAAGGTTGCAGTATGTTTCGCGGTTGCAGATAGCAGACGGTCAGCGGCACACGGGGCTCGGCAAGCTGCTGATGCGCCGCCAGCATGGTCTCCAGCCCTTTCCACTTGAGCAAGGAGGCCGCCCACAAGATGCCGGTCCCGCCCGAGGTCGCCGTCGGCCAGTCGGCCTCCCTCAGGCCATTGATGAAGGGCTGCCAGTGTACCGGGATATCCTGCTGCCCAAGGTGCGCCATCAAGGCCAGCAGCGACGGGCGGGCAGCCTCCAGATAGAAGACCTGGCTTGCACGCCACAGTGCCCTGGCTGACAGGCGAGAACCGCCAACGGGGCCGTGGATCAGCTGCACCACCGGGATCCCCGCAAACCGGGCCGCCCAGTAGCAGCAGAGATCCACGCCGGGGCCGGAGGCCGCCAGCAGGCCGCGCACCTCCCCCAGACGCCATATCAGCCAGAGGATCATCAGGGTCTGCCACCCCTGCTTGAGCAGATACCCCACGCCTGACTCGCGCCCCCGCAACAGGGCCGGCACCCGGAGGTGGTGGTGCCGGCAGGATGGCCAGGAGCCATGATCGGCGGTCAGGACATGGTGCTCCATGGCGGGCATGCGCTCGCTCAGGGCCTCCAGCATCGCCTCGGTCGCCACCTTGGAGCCCCCGCGAAACGGGATGGGATCCACCAGCACCAGCTTTGTCGTCGCGCTTGACCGCGCTCCCATGCCTGCCATTGCGGCGGCCGGCTCATGACGTTGATTCATGATTGCACTCCTTCGTCCGATGGGATGGTGAGGCTCCGGCTCCCGGCCAGCGCACCTTCCCCCGCAAGACCCACCCTGGCCAGCAGACGCTGCCCTACCCAGCGCACCATGCGGCCATAGGGGGCGCGCGCGGGGCTGTCCCAGCGCCCCGCCAGCGTCGCCGACCAGAGCTCGCTCACCTTCTCCACATAGCGTTTGACCGTGAACAGCTGGCTGGCACGCAATTGCCCCGCCCGCCCCAATCGGCTGCGCAGGGCCGGAGCGCTCAATCGCTGCCAGTGGGCCGCCATCTGGCGCCAGTTGCCGGGGTCGGCCAACAGGCCCGTGATCCCGTGCTCCACCACCTCGGGGATGCCCCCCACCCGATAGGCGCTGACCGGCAGCCCCAGCATGCCCGCCTCGGCCAGGGTCAGGCCGAACACCTCCTCGCGGGCGCCGGAGACCAGCAGATCCACTCCGCCCCGCAGGATGGCGGCGCTGTCAGGCCGCTCCCCGAGAAAGTGCACCCGCTCGGCCACCCCCAGCTCAGCGGCCAATGCCGTGAGCGCGGCCAGTTCGGGGCCGCTGCCGACAACCAGCAGCTGCGCCTTGCCCCCCTGAGCACAGAGCTCGGCCAGGGAGCGGATCAGCAGGTCCACCCCCTTGCGCTTGATCAGCGACCCTATGGTGGCCAGGATCAGCTCCCCCGCCGGCAGCCCGGGCAGGCTGCTGACGGGCCAGGGCTCACCCCGATTGAGCCGCATCTCGTCCACGCCGTTGGCGATGTGGACCAGCCGGGTGTGCTCGCAGCCATCCTCCCGCCAGGGGGCCAGCACCGGCTGGCTCACCCCGATCAGCACGTTGGCCTGATGCACCCGCAGGGTGAACCTGTCTCTGGGCTGATAACGGGCGTGCAGATGGCACACCAGGGGCACCTTCATCTTGCGGCACACCCCGGCCAGCCACTGGCAGGGGGCGGCGCTGTTGGCATGCACCAGGGTGATGCCGTGCTCGCCTATCAGCGCCTGCGCCCGCTGGCACAGGGCCCGGTGGGCGGCCAGATCGAAGCGGGGGGCCTGCCAGCCCAGCAGCAGAGAGAAGGGCTCGACCACCGCCTTCACCCCGAGCAGGGCGGCCTCCTCTGCCAGCTGCTGGCTGTTGCACCAGAGCAGGGGGGCAAAGCGGCTGCGATCCAGGTGGGCCAGCAGATCCAGCAGGCAGCGCTCGCTGCCACGGATCCAGTTCTCGCCGTAATGCACCAGCAAAATGGGGGTTGCGCTCATGACTCTGCTCCCTTTTCTTGTTTATCCCGCTCCGCCTCGGCCATGGCCATTTCCGCTTCCCTGGCCTGCCGGACATATTTGATGGCTGCCACCGCCAGCGACAGCTCCAGATAGATGGGCCAGGTAAAGCCCTGGGTCAGGAAGGACCCCGAGATGACGAACCCCACCATGCTCGCCATCACCCCCTGCATGGCTGTGACTACTGCAGGAGGCATGCCATCCAGGCGGCAGTGCCACGCCCGGTAGAGGGTCACCGCCACCATGCCGACAAACAGGGTCAGCCCCACGAAGCCGGTCTCCGCCAGTACCCCGAACCAGGTGGAGTGCACCGCGTGGTTGAGGCCGTCCCAGTGGGGGCTGTAGAAGAAGTAGTTGTAGTAGAAGTTGGAGAGCCCCACCCCGATGAGCGGATGGGCCAGCGCCATGCCCCAGGCGGCCTGCCAGGCGTAGAGGCGGCCCATGGCCGAGGCATCCACCCCGCTCTCCGCCGCCCCGCCGGAGGCCCTGTCGCTTATCCCGGCGGCGGCGAACAGCACCAGGAGCGCCAGGGTGCCGCACAGGATCAGCAGGGTTTTCGACTGCACCCGCTGCCAGGCAAAGAGGCCGCTCACCGCGCAGATCCCGAGCAGGCCGCCTCGACTCTGGGTGGCGATGATGGCGGCGGCCACCAGCACGAACCCCACCGCCCCCAGAATGCGCCCTCCCAGGCCGTTGCCCCGGTTGAGCAGCAGGCTCAGGGAGAAGCCGGCGGGAAACAGCAGCACCAGCGCCAGATCGTTGGGATCCCCCAGCACAGAGCCGAGCTCGCGCCCTATGGTGACCCGGGTCCCCTCCACCAGCCCGATGCCGCTGCTCTTGTTGTAGAGCGCCACCAGGGCCACCATGCAGCCGGCCACCACGAAGACCCGCACCGCCAGGGCGAAGTCCTCCGGCCTTCTCACCAGCCAGGCGGTGGCCAGCGTCATCAGGTAGATCTTGCTGTAGCTGCCGGTCCAGGTGGCGATCGCCTCCCCCCGGTTGCTGGCAAACAGCACCCCGATGGAAACCATCACGAAGAAGGCGGTCAACCAGCTGAGGGGCTGGCTCCAGTAGGGCTTGATGCGGCCGGTGAGCAGGGTGTGCCATATCAGGGCGCCGATCGCCGCCAGCGAGAAGAGCAGCGGGATCTTGAGGGGATAGAGCTGGGGAAACACCTCGTGCAGCCGGAAAAACGAGAAGGTGACGAACCCCAGCACCATCAGAAACGGCCAGCGCAGGGCAAACCAGATGGCGGGAATGGCCAGCCCCAGCACCGGCAGCAGCAGCGGGTGCGGCAGCCGCCACCAGAGTCCGGCCACCACCAGGGTGGCGGCCAGCCCCCAGAGGGCGTGGCTCAGGCGGCCCATTGCCCTGCCCACCACTGGCCGAGCCACATCATGGCAAGGGAGCCGGCACTGCTCGCCCACAGCATGGAGAGACGGTAAGGCAGCGGCAGCAACCGCTGGCTCACCAGATAGAAGGCGAGCGCCCGTACCAGGTAGACCAGCAGCAGGGTCCAGATCACCCCGGCCACCCCGAAGTGCGGAATGGCGAGCAAAAAGCCAAGGACGCCGAGCAGACTGCATCCCAGATTGATAATCATCTGGGCCTTGCTCTCCTCGCCGCTGAAGCAGCCGACGTTGAGCAGATCAGATACGTTGCGCACCGCCATCCCCAGCACCAGCAGCGGGATATAGGCGATGGCCCCGTGATAGCTCTCCGGGGTGAGCCAGCGAATGAGCAGGGGCGCGGTGAGCCCCACCACCCCGGCGGTGGCAAACCCCAGTACGGAGCCGAGCACGCTGTAGTGGGCGTTGAGACGCAGGCCGTCCGGCTCCCTGAGCAGCATGAAGCGGCGCGGATACCACCAGAGGGCGAAGGGTTGCAGCAAAAGTCCCACCGCCAGCGCCAGCTTGCCTGCGACCGCGTAGTAGGCCAGCAGGGCCTCGCCGACGTGCTCGGCCAGCAGCCAGCGATCCAGCCCGCTCAGGGCAAAGCCGGCCAGCCCGCTCACCACCAGTGGCAGGCCGTAGCGCAGCAGGGGGCGATAGTATTGCCAGTCAAAGCGGATGCCGCCATCGCGCCACTGCCAGAGACTCAGCAGCAGCGCCAGCCCGACGCAGGTGAGGGTGCCGGAGGCGAGCACCCCGCTCACGCCCCAGCCGAGCCAGAGCCACCAGGCGGTCAGCAGGGACTGGATCACCGCCTTGCCGGCGGTGGCCACGAAGAAGAGACGGGCCTGATTGCGCATCCGCAGCCAGGCCAGCGGCACCCCGATCACCCCCTCGAACGGCAGGGCGCAGAGCACCCAGCGCACATCGGCAAGGCGGGTTTCGGTTGGCAGCAGCCGCTGCACCAGGGGCGCCAGCCACCAGAGCAGCACCAGGCTCGCCAGGGCGATGATCCAGACCAGGCCGAACACCCACGCCACCACCTGCTTGCGCTCGCTCTCATCTGCCGCCATCCCGGCGAAGCGATAGAGGGCATCCACCAGCCCGAACCCCAGGATGAGGGAGCCCAGGTTGATGATGGTCAGCAAGACCTCCAGCTGGCCATACTCCCGGGGCGCCAGCAGGTGGGTCAGCACCGGCAGCATCAGCAGGGAGATCCCCTTCATCAGCAAGAGGCCGGCGGCGTAATAGAGCATGGCTATCTGGTTCACTCCGAGTCTCATAGGGCCTCCCAGCCACCGGGCAACGGATCGTGCTTACTCTGTTACCCGTCAATGCAAGGGGCACGCCAGCCAGGGTAGACACCGGGCACGGAGCTCGGCGCCCCGCGCTTTGCACCTGCGGCACTCGCACGGCAAGAATCAAGGTTCAGAATGAGACTCTTTTTTGCGTTTTGCAGCCCCGTCGGCGCAATTTGCACCGCGCACCGCCGCAAGACGCTCCTGCGGGTGGCCGGCGCATGCAGAGAGCCGGTTGGCCCGATCCCTGCTAGATCCCGGCTAGTCGCCGACAGTGACGCTCGGCCATCACGACAGCAGAGCCAGAGGAGAGGACGCCATGAACAGCATCAGCCTGTATCGGATGAAAGCCTGGGCCAAGCAGGGGGAGTCAGCCCAGGCCCGCCTCGTGTGGCGGCTCGCCAAGGGGGCCCGCAGCTGGAGCTTCCCGCTCATTCCGCCCCTGCACGGCCTGCTCTATCGCCTCTACCGGCTGGCAAGCCAGACTCTCGCCACCTTGGCCCGCACCCTCTGGTGGACGCCACTGTTCCAGTCCCGCCTGCGCGCCCCCGCCCCCCGCCTCTATCTCTATGGCGGCATCCCCTTTATCAGCGGCCCGGTGTCGATCGAGGTGGGGGCGGATTGTCGCCTCAGCGCCGCCATGACCATCAGCGGCCGCCCCTCGAGCAAGGCCCCCGCACTCAGGATTGGCAACAACGTCGGCATCGGCTGGCAGACCACCATCGCGGTGGGCAGCCAGGTGGTGCTCGGGGACAACGTGCGCATCGCCGGGCGCGCCTTTCTCGCAGGCTACCCGGGCCACCCGCTGGATGCCCAGGAGCGGGCCCGGGGGCTGCCGGATCGGGACGAACAGGTCGGCGACATCGTGCTCGAACACGACGTCTGGCTCGGCACCGGCGCCATGGTGATGGCGGGGGTCACCATAGGAGCCGGTACCGTGGTCGCCGCCGGCAGTATCGTGACCCACAGCCTGCCCGCCGGGGTGCTGGCCGCGGGGGTGCCGGCCCGGGTGCTGCGCCCCCTCGATGCGCAAGATTGCCGCGACGCGCTGGCAGAGAGTGCCGCCAGCCGCCTGAGTGAGGAGAAGCAGCCATGAAGCCGTCTAACGCACAGCCCCAACTGGTGGTACTGGGGGAAGATTGGGGCCAGCACCCCTCCAGCACCCAGCATCTCATCAAGCGCCTGCTGCCGGACTATCGGGTGCTCTGGGTCAACTCCATCGGCCTGCGCCGCCCCCGCCTCAATGTGCGCGACCTCGGCCGCCTCGGCCGCAAGCTGGGGGCCGTGCTGCGCCGCCCGGCCAAGGAGCAGTCCCCTGCCCTCGCCCCCCAGGAAGAGCCGACGCCCCAGGTGATGCCTCCGCTGGCGCTGCCTTTGCCCGGCAGCCCGTTGGCGGGGCGGATCAACGGCCACTGGCTGGCGGCCCAGATCCGCCGCCAGCTGCCCGAGCTCGACAGGCCGCTGCTCTGGCTCTCTCTGCCAAGTGCGGTGGATCTGGTGGGCAAGCTCGGCGAGCGGGCGGTGATCTACTACTGCGGCGACGACTTCTCGGCCCTGGCGGGGGTGGATCACGCCGCCATCGCCCGCTGCGAGGCCAGGCTGGTAGAAAAGGCAGACCTTATCCTGGCCGCCAGCCCGGCGCTGGCCAGCCGCTTCCCCCCCCACAAGACCCGGCTGCTGAGCCACGGGGTGGATCTCGGGCTCTTCATGCCCCCCCAACCCAGGCCGGCGGATCTGCCGAGCGGACGCCCCATCGCCGGTTTTTACGGCAGCCTGAGCGACTGGATAGACGTTCCCCTGCTGGCCGACACCGCCCGCGCCCTGCCCCACTGGGATCTGGTGCTGATAGGACCCAGGCAGACTGACTTGAGCCCGCTGGCCGGATTGCCGAACGTGCACCTGCTCGGCCCGAGGCCTCACCACACCCTGGCCGCCTACGCCCAACACTGGCAGGTGAGCCTGCTCCCCTTCGTCGACAATGCCCAGATCCGTGCCTGCAATCCGCTGAAGCTGCGCGAGTATCTGGCGACCGGCCGGCCCGTGGTCAGCACCGATTTTCCGGCCCTGGACGGCTATCGGGCGCTGGTGCACCTGCCCCGCCCGGGCGACAGCCTGGCCCAGGCCATCCAGCGCGCCGCCCTCGACGCCCCCGGGCAGGACTGGTTCCTGCGCTACGAGTGGGAGGCGCTGACCTGCCACGAGGGAAAAGCGCAGCGCCAGCAGGCGGTGGCGCAGCAGAGCTGGGATCACAGGGCCGATGAACTGAAAACCTGGCTGGCGGGGCTGGCCTGATGGGCTGGCTGGCGGCGCGTTTGCACAAGACGCTCTGGCTGCAGGTACTCGGCCTGCTCACCCTCAGCCTGCTAACAGGAAGTGCTGTGCTGGCGGCGAGCCGCCTTGATGGCCCCACCCCGTTGCCGCTCAGCGGCGAGCAGACGCCCCAGCGGCTCACCTTCGAGCGCCTGCCCTGGCCTGTCGGGGCGGATGACGAACTGGTGATCGAGGGTCACAATCCCGCGGCCGGCCCCCAGACCCTGATCCTGCGGGTCGACGACGCCGCCTCGGTCAACTACCGCAGCCGGGTCAATCTGGAGCGGATCATCCCCCCGGGCCCTTTTACCCTGCGCTTTTCGTTAAGCGACTGGCGCACCGCCCAGCCCAGGGCCCTGGCCCTCGACCGGCTCACCAGGCTCTATCTCTTTATGGCCGACGGGGCGGCGCCGCTCACCCTGACACGCTGGTACTGGTCCCCCGGGCTGACCCTGCCCGCCGGCACCATTGCCCTCGATCTGGGGGCGAGCGATGCCCCCCGTTTCACCGGTTTCGAGACCCTGGCGCCGGGGGATCCGCGTCTGCTGGGCCACCCCAGCCCGGTCTTGCGCCCCTCCGGCGATGCGCTGATCCGCGACGGGCTGCGCAACCTCGACGGCGTCAGACTGGAGGTGCCCAAGGGACGCTACCAGCTCACCCTCTGGCTCGACGATCCGGGCGAGTGGGAGTACCTGCCCCACCCCCTCGAGCGCAGCGTGCTGATCGATGGGGAACCGGTCTGGGCCGAGCGGTTGCAGCCGGGCGAGTGGCTGGCCCGGCGCTATCTCGCCGGCCAGCAGCAGGAGGCGCTGCCCAATCCCGATCCCTGGCAGCTGTTCGGTGCCCGCCAGGGGGGGCCGGTCAGCCTGGTGCTTGAGCACCCGGGCGGCCCGCTCACCCTCACCCTGGGAGGCAATTCGCCGGATGCGAAATTCCTCGCCGGCCTGCTGCTGGCCCCCTATCCGGCGGCGGACAAGCAGGCTGACGCCAAGACGGACGCTCCTGTGCTGGCCGAAGCCACCGGACGGGTGCTGGCTAAGCAGCGTCAGCTCTTTACGAAGAGGTGGGCCCTGGCCCCCTATTCGCAACCAGAATCCCCCGCTCGTCTCACCCTGACCCCCATCGCCCAGGGGCAACCGACCTTGAGTGCCAGGGCCACCCCGGCAGCCCCCGCCGCTCCCGTACTGGCCGCCCGGAGCAGCCAGCTGCTGCTGGAGTTCGTCATCGAAACGCCCGAGGATGACGCCGCCCCCCTGCTGGTGATCCAGCCGCCGGCGGCCAACGGCGTTACCCTGCCGCTGACCCCCTACCACGGCCAGTGGCATCTGGTGCGCCCCCAGGCGAGCGGCACCCTGCTGCTCCCCTCGGATCAGGAGCTGGTGGAGGGGGTAGCGGGGCTCACCCTCAAGCGCCGGGTGCCAAGGCGCCTGGTGCTGCATCTTCCCATTCCGAAAGATGCGCCGGCGGGGCGCTATCAGGGCAATATCCAGCTGCTCAGCCACCAGCAGCTGGTACAGCTGCCGTTAGAGGTCGAGGTGCTGCCCCTGATCCTGCCCGCCGCCAGCAAACCGGTCGGCATCTACCTCGACACGCCCCCCTACCTTGGCTGGTTCGGCCAGGGCCCGGAGCTGGCCAGCGCCCAGCTGGCCGCCAGTCGCTGCGATCTGGCGCGGCTTGCCGGGCTTGGAATAAGCGGCGTGGCCCCCGCCCTGCCCCAGGATGAAGCCGGGATGGGCACCACTCAGGAGGAGGCCATCGGCCTTGGTTTTCACATGCCGCTGCTGGCCTACGCCTCCCTCAAGCGCTGGGGCAGCGACGCCAACAGCCGGCTCGATGCCTGGCAGCAGCGCCAGGCGGCCTTTCGCGCCCAGGGGCTGCCGCCCCTGGCCTGGAGCCTGTTTGACGAACCCGACCTCGCCACCCTGCCCGCCATTCAAGCCATGGCCCGCGAGATGAAACACCGGGATCCTGCCGTGGTGCGGGCCGGTCACTTCAACCACCCAGCCCAGGCGCCCTTGCTTGCCGAGGTGGAGATAGCCCTGGTCAACGCAGGTTTCGGCGCCGACAAGGCCGATGTGGAACGGGTGAGGGCCGCCGGGGCCACCCCCTGGTTTTACAACCTCGGCACCCCGCGCGCCGCCGGCTTCTACCTCTGGCAGAGCGGGGCCGAGGGTTATCTGCAGTGGCACGGGCGCATGCCCACCGCCCTGCCCTATGACCCCACCGACGGGCGCGAGAGCGACTTTCTGCTGCTGGGCCCGCAGGCCTGCGAGGCCCATCGCCTCTCCTACGATCTATTGCTGCTGCAACAGGGCATCGAGGATCTGCGCTGGCTCGCCTGGCTCGAGCAGGCGGCGCGCCAACAGGTGGAGGCAGCCCTGCTGCTGCAGCGGCTGCGCGAGGCGGTCCCCACCCGCTGGCAGCAGGCCGAAGCGCTCCCCGCCAACCGCTGGGCCAGCTTTCGCGGCGAGATTGAACAACTGGCCAAGCGCTTGAAAACATTGCAAACTGGAGCCCATTCATCCCCCTGACTGGCCAGCTTATGCCGCATCAGAACGTCACCAACATAAAGGCTTGCGGGCGCCAGAGTGCCGGGCGTCGTCCCCGTCACATCAAGCTTGCCGCTGGCTTGCTGCTCTCTTTGCTACTTGGCGGTTGTGCCCGCCAGACGCCCACCGAGGATCCCCTGCCCATGCTGGCGCAACTGCGCCAGCAGCAGTTGGCCGAGCAGGCCCAGCTGTCGCTGACTTATCAGGAGGAAGCGGTGATGTTGGCGGCGCATCAGGAGCAGCAGCTGCACCAGTTTCTCGGCCAGCGGGATCCGGCGAAGATAGCCCTTATCAGCGGCCCCGGGCCGCAGACCGACCTTCTGGAGAGTGCGCGCCTTGCCAGCAGCCGCCTTGGCAAGCTGACCGGCCTGCTCAGTGCCCGCGCCATCGAGATAGAGCCGCGCTACGACCCCATGCTGGCCCCGAACACCCTGCTGATCCGGGTGCTGCCCACCGACGCGGCGAGCCCTCTCAGCGAGGCTCACCAGGCGCAATAAGGGCAAGGCAGGCCCCGGGCAGCGCGACCCGATAGAGGGGGGCTGGCGCGTTTCCCCACAACGTGTTCCAGCCCTGATGGAAGCGATAGGCCAGCAGCGGCGGCTCAGAGTGCCAGCGCCCCTCGAACATCACCCCCTGCAGCCGGCCAGCCCCTGCGAGCCGCACCGACATGGCCTCCCGATCCGGGGCCACCGCCATCGCCTGCAAGACACCGTCACAATCGGGGTGGCGCAGCCGGTAGCCCACATAGGTGCCCCCCAGCACGGGGCGCGCCCCCTGCATCTGCCAGCCGAGCTGGCTGAGCTCGCGCAGCATCTGGCGCGTACCATCCACCGGCTGGCGGTGCTGATAGCGCCACCCCATGGCGCCGGTGGAGGCGAGCGCCACCAGCAGCAGCCAGAGATACCCCCTAGGCACTCCTTTCATGGCGCCCCCTTATAAACAGCAGTGTCATCACCAGCAGCATCACCAGCCATTGATAGAGCTGGGCAAGCGTGCCGGTATGCAGCCAGCCGTACCAGCGCAGATCCAGGCTCATCAGCACCAGACGCAGCTGGTTGCTGCCCATATAGCAGAGCAGGACCAGCCCCAGCAGGGGCAACTGGCGATGCAGGGCCCGCCCGGGGGCCAGCCAGCAGGAAGAGACCAGCCAGGCCAGGGCCACCAGATAGAGCTGGGAGAACGAGGAGCAGCCCTTGAGCACGATCAGGGCATGCCCCCCCACCCGCTCGATGCGATTGCCGCTTTGCACCGTCTCCCACCCCAGCAGCTGCAGCCACTGGCCCACTCCCCAGGCATCGATCGCCAGTACGGGGCCGGAGAAGAGGGCAAAGAGCTGCTGCCCCCACAACACGGCCAGGGTGAAAGCCACCACTATGTGCAGCACGGCACGCTCGTCTGCCCCCTGCTTGCGCCGCCACAGGCTCGCGACCAGCAGCAGGCAGGCCAGCGCCTTGCAACTGGCGCTCGGGATCACGCTCAGCAGCGAGAAGCACAGTAGGCTGGCACGGCCAGGCTGCCAGTGCGCTGCAACCCGCGATGCAATTTGCCACCAGCTGGCGATCAGCAACACCACCAGCAGGTTGAACTGCCCCGTGTTGAGCCACACCATGGCCCACTGATTGACCAGCCCCAACAGCAACCAGTTGGGCGCCCACTGCCAGGGACGGATCTCCATCGCCTCACCCCGCTCTCTTGCACACGCATCCTGGCTGGAGACCGCAAGTTCCATGCCCGCTTCGGACCGCCTGCAAAGTGGCACGCTTTATTCATTACTCTGGTCGGCACTGAGTTCCAGGCCCAAGGAGAAGGAGCGAGCGATGAGACTCAAACCGTTGGCTGGGCTGGTGGGAATGCTGCTGGTCAGCGCCCCCGCCTACGCCCTGACTGAAGTGGATACCGAGCTGCAACTGCTGATGGATGTGTCGGGCAGCGTCAGCGCGTCCGAGTTCAACCTGCAGTTGCAGGGCTATGTGGACGCCTTTTACAGCCAGGCGGTGCAAGACGCCATCCTGGATACCAGCGATGGCAAGCTGGGCTCCATCGCGGTCCAGATGGTGATGTGGAGCGGCACCACCCAGCAGGCGGTGATGACCGACTGGTTCTACCTCTATGACATGACCTCCATCAACGAGTTTGCCGCCACCCTGGACGCTCTGGTGCGCCCCTACTCGGGGATGACGGCGCCGGGCTCGGCCATGCAATTCGGCGCCCTGCAGTTCGATACCAACGACTTTACCGCGACGCGCCAGGTGATGGATGTCTCCGGTGACGGGATCCAGAATGCAGGGCTCGATACCGCCACGGTGCGGGATCAGCTGCTCGCCTCCGGCATCGACACCATCAACGGTATCACCATAGGCCAGGACTACCCCGATGGGGTGCTGCAGGATTGGTATCTGAACAATATCGCCGGCGGCGAGGATGCCTTCGTCATCAACGCCACCACCTTTGCCGATTTTGGCAGCGCCCTGGAGCTGAAACTCGCGGCCGAGATTGAGGGGGGGATCATCCCGGAGGGGGCGCTGGCGGCCCCCATCGAGGAGATCCCGCTGGCGGCCCAGCTGCTGCTCGGCATGCCCTTGCTGCTGGCCTGGCGCTATCAGCGTCGCACTCAAGGCCGCAACCAGCAGAACGTCGGATGGCAACGGATGCCGGTCATCGGCTAGTTTGTCACCCCGAGTGCAGAGATTAGGGAGCTGATGCTCCCTGATTTATTGCTGCCACCATGGCACCACGGACATAAGGCTTGGAAACGCCGAATATTGAAAGTCTCACTTGATGCGTTAGTTAGACTTGATGTACGTTTTAAAACTTAACTCATCGCGAATACCTACTCTACTTCCGTCCGGGTCATAGATATTAATTGTGGCACCCCATTCACTTTCAATGCAATCATCAGCGGCGAACGAGCTCAAGCTAAGCAACTTACATCCTTTTAAACAACTTGTTATACGCCTCACTTACGCAATCTTGCTTTCAGTTTTTCGGGAAGCAGCGCTGGCTTAGTTCGATGAAGCATACGGTGACAGTTAGAACAAACTACGCAAACATCATCTAGCGTACTGTGATATGTTTCATTTTTTTCAGCCAACGGATTTTTATGATGGCATTCAATGAAACCTGCTCCTAATTCATCGCCATATACAGCTCCAAAATCAAACTCACATATTTGACATATAAAGCCATATTTCGCCTTTGCATCTTTTACTAGTTGTGAATTGCGTTTAAAATAAGAAGCTTCTCGAACCTGCCGTTCACCCTCAGCGTATTCCTGCTCAGGAGAGTTTTCCTGAACTTGATAGCTGTTATAAGCATAAGCCTCATAATCCTCTCGGAGAAGGTGATGAACATAACCACTTGGGCCACCAAAATGCTCTAGCCTTTCACCTTTCACCCGATAAACATTTCCTGCAGGTCGAAACTTCGGAAGATATTGAACATCTTGCTTAAACTGGGTCCAAGTAAGTTTAATGGACTGTGTTTTGAAAAAGAAGACATAAGGGAAGTGAGTGCTACCCCATAAGAAATTTGATAACTCCAATAACTGCTCTTTCCAAAAGCATTTCACGTGACAAAGAGCGGGAATCTCCTCATTCCCGCCAGTTGTTTTTATGAGGAGCATTACATCATTAGCTTTCAGTTGACGAATGACACTCTTCGCGCCGGCTGGAACCCCCCAGACATTACACCAACCGTCCGGAAACTCAGCCATTAGATTAGCTTTAATCTCTGCTTTAAGATGAACCGGGCTATGTTCAACGATATCTGAAACAGCAACATCGCCAAATATTGTTTTAGGGAAGTCTGCGTTAGCTCCTTTTAAACCAACATCATGGAAAAATAACTGCATAAAACTCCCTCTAAGCTGATACCTATAAGGTTGGAATTAAGCGGCGCCTAAGGCGTTAGCTTGGATGAATATTTATATTGCAGGCCGACAGGGCTTGCATATTCTGTTGGTACGACACTTAGAGCGACGAAACTTAGCTGTAACTACGACAGAGGGCTGGCCAAGAAGTGAGTGAATTAATGCTTCAGCCTCAGCTTTTTCCTGTGGCGAGTAAGACTTGAATAGGACTCGAGCCTTTTTCTCGTACATGCGCCTTGCAAGTAGAGGTGCAAGTTCGTGGAGCATTGGCCCCTTATCTTCAAAAAGAGAAAATGACTCAAACGTTACTAAGAGTCCGTGACCTTGTGGATGTGTGGTCCATGTGGGACTTACGCCAACCCAATTGACTCGCCCCGCAATTCCATAAGACTGAGGTTCGCTGCCATAACCACCAACGCCGATAACAGCATCAAAGCTCCAGCTGCGGACGCGGCCCATGCAGCCGTTTATTCCGAATTCACCCGCAGAATTTGGATCGCCTATGTGAGTTCTTTTGTAGGTTAATATCCGCATTACCAACCAGCCTCTAATTTATAAGCGTATTTTCAATGACATATGACGGTTTCACTTGTATCACCGTGATAAATCACAGTCAAGAAGCTGCCTGAGTGACATAAAAAAAGGCCTCATTACGAGGCCTTATTAGAAATATTCGGGTCCAGAACAATGACCTGTCTTGATGGCCATGGGCTGTTATCAACCCGGCACCTCCACCAGTGGCGGTTGGGCATGGGCTACCTGGCTAGTGTGGGGATGCACAGGCTCGCAATAGGGAATGCGACTGAGCACCGGCGCCTTGATAAGGGCTGCCAGCTGATCGGTGCGGCGCAGGCTGGTATCCGCCAGTTCAATCAGCAGGGCCAGACCGCAGCCGAGCCCCAGGCCCCCCACCACGCCGGCAATCAGAAACAGCCAGAGCGGGTAGTTGCTGGGCTTGCTCGGGGCGAAGGGCTTGTCGATCACCTTGATCCGCTCGCTCGGCTCGAAGCTGCCCAGCGCCCCGGTCACCTTGGCCTTCTCGTAGCGCAGCAGCAGATCCTGATAGAGGGCCCGCTTGACCTCTAGGTCCCGCTCCAGCTCTGCCAGCTGGCTCTCCGTCTCCCCCTGGGAGGCCACTACCCTGGTCAGTTCGTCGAGCTGGCGCTTCAACCCTGCGGCCGTCTGCTCGGCTTCGGCGAGCTGCGCCCTGGCCTGCTCCCACTCGGGGCCCGTGGCCGCCTCGGGCTGGCTCTTGAATCGCGCCAGCTCCTGTTGCAGCTGCTCAATCTGGTAGAGGAGGCTCTGCACCTTGCTGTGCTCGTCGCTGTAGCGCACCCGCAGCAGCGCCAGCTCGGTCTGCATCTGCTGCAGCTTCTCCTCCAGGCTGCGAGCCGTCGGCCCCTCCTGCCCGCGGGAGAGCTGCTCGACCCGGGCCTTGGCCTGCTGCAGCTGGATCAGGCTCTCGGCGTGGCGCTCTTTCAGGCCGTAGAGCCGGGCCGCATTGGCATTTTGCTGATCCGGCAGGGCGCTGGCGTGCTCGCGCTTGAAATCCGCCAGCAGCTGTTCGGCCCCCTGCAGCTCGCTGCGCCGGCTGTCGAGCTGGCTTTGCAGGAAGCGCTCGGAGGACTCGGCCGACTGGCGCCCCTTGTTCAGCAGGTTATAGAAGAAGCGGCGCGACACGGCCTCCAGCAGGCCGGCGCTGCTCTCTGCCGAGTCGGCTTTTACCTTCAGCTCGATCACCTCGTCCCCGATAAGGCGAATGGAGACGGACGCGGAGAGCCAGTCCATGATGGCGTCGCGCTTGGCGGGCGGGGTGTTGTCATCCACCAGCTTGCGGTCCCGCGCCACCCCGTCCATCACGTAGCGGCTGCGCAGCATGGCCTCCAGCACCGCGAAGCGATCCTTGAGGCTCTCCTGGGTGATCAGATCCTTGAGGGTCGGTGTCTGATTGGAGTCCTGCGGCACCATGAAGGTGGTGCGGCTCTCGTACACCTTGGGGCTCAGCACACCGATCGCCATCCCCACCAGGGGCATTATCAGCGCCGGCATCAGGATGAGATAACGGCGCCGCCAGGCGGCGAAGAGGATGATATGGAGGTTGTAGTAGAACTGGACCGGCATGGCGTCACTCCCCACAAGACAGACATGGCATAGCGCCACAGGCAGGAGCACTGCAAGGGCAATGCCAGACATCAAGCACCGTTCGACGCCGCACTCCGGCGCGGGTGGTACAGGATTCGCATAGCCATGGTCACGGAGCCCAGGCTCCGACGCCCAGGATGGCCCAGCGAATGTCCAGAGGAGAGCACCATGCCAATCCCAATGTCCGTCTCTGCCAGCACCGCTATCGTGCAAGTCGTCCAGCATCTGCAGCCCGGGGGGCTGGAGACCATGGTGCTCAACCTCAGCCAGGCCAACGAGTGCTACCAGCCCATGCACATCGTCTCCCTTGAGGGGAGCAAGGAGGCGCTGCTCGCCGCCTGGCCCGCCCTGGCCCCGTTCGCCGCGCGGATCCACTGTCTGGACAAGCCCGCCGGCTGGTCGCTGGCCACCCTCTATCGCCTCATCCGCCTGTTGCGCCAGCTGCGCCCGGCAGCGGTGCACACCCACCATCTGGGTCCGCTGCTCTATGGCGGGCTGGCCGCCCGACTGGCCCGGGTGCCGACCCTGGTGCACACCGAGCACGACGCCTGGTATCTCGACGATCCCCGCCAGCGTCAGCTGGCCGGGATCGGGCTTCGCACCTTCAAGCCCACCCTGGTGGCGGACGCCGCGCCGGTGGCGAGCCAGCTGCAGGCCCGCCTCGGCAATCTCTCCCCCCTGGTGATCCCCAACGGCATCGACGAGAGACGCTTTGCCCCCGGCCCCGCCGAGCTGGCACGCCAGGCCCTGAGACTGCCCCTGGGGGTGAGGCTCATCGGCTGCGCCGCCCGCCTGGAGACCGTCAAGGGCCACAGCCTGCTGCTGGAGGCCATGGCGCACCTCTCCCCCGAGGTGCATCTTGCACTGGCCGGGGTGGGCAGTTTGCAAAATGCATTGCAGCAGCAGTGCCAGCAGCTGGGCATAGCCCATCGGGTCCACTTTCTCGGTCTGGTGGAGCAGATGCCCCGCTTCTATCAGGGGCTGGATCTCTTCTGCCTGCCGTCGCTGGCGGAAGGCATGCCCCTGTGCGTGCTGGAAGCCCAGGCCTGCGGCGTGCCCGTGGTGATGAGCGCCGTGGGGGCCGCCGCCGATATCGTCTGCCCGGCCAGCGGCCAGCTGCTCGAAAAACGGGATCCCGTCCTGCTCGCGCAACTTCTGGCACAGGGGTTGCTCGACTCCCATGGCCTGCGCGCCGTCACCCGCGCCTTTGTCTGCGAGCAGGGCAGCCTGAGCCGGATGGCGCAAGCCTATCAGGCGCTGTATGTCCGTTGAATCGACCCTAGCGCCAAGGCGCGTCAACGAGTAACAAAGGAGTGTCCCATGGAGTGGCTCATGATCCTGTTCTGGCTGTGTGCGGCTCTGGTGGTGTACCACCATGTCGGCTATCCCCTGCTGCTCAGCTGCCTCGGCAAGCGGGCCAGCGCGCAGCTTCACCGGCCGGCGCCGAGGCAGCGCGATTTTCGGCAGGCGCCTGACGACGCGGCCCTGCCCGCCATCACCCTGGTGATGCCCGTCTACAACGAGGCGGTGACCCTGGCAGCCAAGCTGCAGAATCTGGCCAGCCTCGACTATCCGGCCGACAAGCTGGAGGTGCACCTGCACTTCGATGGCTGCACCGACGACAGCTACCCCATCGCGCTGTGCCAGCTCGGGGATCCCGCCTTGCAGCAGCTGCGGATCCGGCTGTTCGATCACTCCCGCAATCGCGGCAAGGTGGCGGTGCTCAACGAGGCCATGACCCAGATAGACACTCCCCTGGTGGCCTTCAGCGATGTGTCGGCCCTGCTGCCCATCGACAGCCTGCTGCTGGCCGCCGCCCACTTCCAGGATCCCGCCATCGGCGTGGTGGGCGAGGCCTATCGCTTCTGGCAGCCGGGCTCCCAGGGGGAAGAGAGCTACTGGCGCTACCAGAGCCAGATCAAGCTGTGCGAATCCGCCCTTGGCAGCATGCTGGGAGCCCACGGCGCCTTCTACGTGATGCGCCGTGACTGCCTGGCCCCGCTGCCGCCCGACACCATCAACGATGACTTCATCCTGCCGATGCAGGCCATCGCCAGGGGCTACAAGGCGGTGTACGACAACCGCTGCGCCGCCCTGGAGCTGGAAGTCTCCGATGCCATGCTGGAGTCGGTACGCCGGCAGCGCATCGGCGCCGGCAACACCCAGCAGCTGCTCAGACTGCTGCCCCTGCTCCACCCCAGATTCGGCTGGGTGGCATTCAACTTCGCCAGCGGCAAGGGCTTGCGGGTGCTCATGCCCCTGTGCCTGACCCTGCTCTGGCTGTGCGCCATTCCGCTCGCCATCCACTCGCCCCTGTTCATGGCGCTGCTGGCCGCCCAACTGCTGGGTTATGCCCTGGTGATGCTGATCCAGTTCGCCCCGGTCCATCCCTGGCCCAACCTGCTTCGCAAGATCCACTATCTGGTGCTCGGACACTGGTACAACGGCATCGGCACCCTGCGTTACGGCCTGCGGATGCGGGCACGCCCCACTGCACAGGAGAAAGCAGCATGAAACATCCCATCCCCAAAATGACCCTGGTGATCAAGCGCGCCATGGATCTGGTCGGCGCCAGCCTCGGCCTGCTGCTGACCTTGCCCCTGTGGCCCCTCATCATGCTGGCCATTCGTCTCGACAGCCCGGGCCCGGTGTTCTTTCGCCAGCTGCGCATCGGCCGCAGCCACGCCAGCCACACCGAGCTCTTCTTCATGATCAAGTTTCGCACCATGCGGGCCGATGCCGAGGCGGGCACGGGGCCGGTTTGGTGTGGCAAGGCCGACAGCCGGATCACCCGCAGCGGCAACTTCCTGCGCAAGACCCGGCTCGACGAGCTGCCCCAGTTCCTCAATGTGCTCAAAGGGGAGATGTCGCTCATCGGGCCCCGGCCGGAGCGCCCCGGCATCGCCAACCGGCTGGAAGACGCGGTGCCCTTCTTTATCGAGCGCACCTATGAGGTGACTCCCGGCATCACCGGGCTGGCCCAGGTCAATCAGGGCTATGACGAATCCCTGGATGACGTGCGCAGCAAGCTCGCCTTCGATCTCGCCTACTCCCTCGCCCTGCTCCACCCCTGGCGCTGGCTGGTGCAGGACGTGCAGATCATCGGCAAGACGGTCGCCATCATGGTGGGCCGAAAGGGGCGCTGATCCCCCCCTGGTCTGTTTGCGGGCCACTGCCCTGGCGGTGGCCCGATGCTTTTCCCCCACGTTCCCCCTGCTTTTCCCATCCTGCCCCCCTTTTCATTGCCGACCGCAAGCCGCGCCCGTGGTTTGCCTCACACACATCCCCTCACCAGACAGGCGGCCATGTTCCCCCCGGGGCGGCTGGCGCCGCAGCCATCACGGCGCCCCTGACTCTTGTAACGGGGACACAGACCCCGCGACCCGCTCTCTGGCAAGGTGATGGTGTCGCGGTTCCTGGTGCCTTCGGTGTGCCGCCCGGAGGCCGGGTGCCTCGCGAACCGAGCCATCCTGCCGTTCAGCCTGGCTTTCGCCGGATAGAGGGGCAGAGACGCCAACGGGAGGATGACAGGGGAGCAGAGAACACGGGCGGTAGAGTTGGCACGAGGCCATAAAAAGCGAGTGGCCTGGCCACTCGCTGGGCTTGCTGGTTGTTTGCGGATCGGGATCAGGCGGTATAGACCGCCAGGATGTCGCTGACCCTGTGGTTGACGCTGTAGCCCCGGGTGATGGTCTGGCGGGCTGCCCGGCTCATGGCACCACGCAGCCGTGCGTCACTGTGCAGCCAGTAGTTGACGACGGCCGCCATCTCCTGCACCTGGCCCGGCGCCACCAGCCAGCCGTTGCACTTGTGGTCGATCAGGGAGACCAGCCCCCCCACCGCGAAGGTGCAGACCGGGATGCCATGGGCCATGGCCTCCAGGGCCACCAGGGGCAGCCCCTCGAAGCGGGAGGTGATGCAGAGCAGATCGATCTGCTGCCACTCATCGGCCATCTGGCGAAAACCGTGAAACGCCACCCTGTCCCCGTATTGCATGCGCAACCCTCCCATGAGGGGGCCGTCGCCGTAGAGGTGAAACTCCCCCTGGGGGCAGAGGAACGCCAGCTGGCAGAACGCTTCGGGCCCCTTCTCGTCAGAGAGGCGGCCGACGAAGGCGATGCGATTGCCCGCCACCGCCGCCGGAGTTGCCGGCATGGGCACGAAGTTGCTGATGACGGTGCTTGGCACCGGCAATCTGCGAGCGATGGGCTCGCTCACTGCGATGCACTTCGCAAAGCGCGCCGTGATCCGGTCGAGCCAGCTGTAGAATTTCAGCTTCCCCTCCCCCTCATCCCCGCTGTGGAAGGTCGACACCACTGGGGTACCTGTGCACCAGGCGGTGAGGCGGCCCAGGATCCCGGCCTTGTAGCCATGGGTGTGCAGCAGCACGAAGCCGGGCTGGCTCGCCAGCACCCGCACGAAGTCCCGGCTGTTGCGACAGACGCGATACGGCAGCCCCTGCTGCTTCAGCAGGGCGACAAAAGGGGTCATGCCGTGGTCTTCCACCAGCACTATGGTGGCTTCCAGCCCTCTGGCCAGCAGATCGCTGGCGAGGTGGGTGATGTGAACCTCGATCCCGCCGACCTGGCGGGCATCGATGGCGAGCCAGATCTGATGTGTTGGCAACATATGCGCACTCCTCTCGTGGTATCGGACCAGATACCACAGGGAGGTTGCATAGAGCGGGCCAGAGATGGGGTGCTTTCAGCCGGCAGGCAGGGCGACCAGCAGCAGGGTCATGTCGTCCGGGGCGCTGGCGGCCCGCTCGTCAAACCAGGTGGCGATCTGCTGGGCCAGCCGGACCAGTTCGGGCTCGGGGGCCAGGCAGATCTGTTGCAGCTGCGCCTCCCACGACTGGCGCTCGGCAGGATCCCGGCTCTCCAGGAGGCCGTCTGTCCAGAACAGCAGGCGCTCCCCGGGCTGGAGCTGATGCTCGCAGGTCTCGTAGTGGGGATCCGGCCTCAGGCCTGGCAAGGGGCCGGTGACACCGAGCTGGCGCATGCCGTCCGCCCCGACAAGCCAGGGCGCCGGGTGCCCCGCGCTGGCCCAGCGGATCAAGCCTGCCTCCCCCAGCTCGATGCAGAGGGTGGTGAGCAGGGTGGCCCCCAGCAGGGGATCGCTGTGGACTGCGGTGGCGAGGGTGGTCAGCAGGCTGGCAGGGGATCGCTGTTCGCTCTGGGCGGTCAGCAGGCCGCGCAGATACCCCGCATAGGCGTGGGCGAAGAACTTGGCCTCGGCGTCGTGCCCCATCACGTCCCCGAGCCACAGCACCCGATCCCGCACCAGCAGAAAATCCCCCCCGCCCACAGCGGCGGCGCGGGTCTGCAGCGCCAGCTGATAGCCGTGCAGCTGGTTGGCCGGCAGCAGGGGGCGAAGGGCCGAGGTCATGCGCTGATCCAGCTGATCCCCCCACTGGGCCTTGAGCTGGGCCGAACGCTGCAGCACCCTGAAGACCGCCTGCTGCAGCGCCTGCTTGGTGATGGGCTTGACCAGAAAATCGTCGATGCCGAGGGCACCGGCCCGGCTCTGGGTCCATTGATCCTGATGGCCGGTCAGGAAGATAAAGGGGACGCCGCGCATCTTGGGATCCTTCATCAGCTGCTGGCGCAGGGCGAAGCCGTCTATCCCCTCCATCTCGATGTCGGAGAGCACCAGAGCCGGCGGCTGGCGACCGAGCGCCTGCAGGGCGGCGCAGGGGTCGGCGTAGCTCTCGACCCGGTAGTGCTCGTGCAGATAGCCGGTGAGCAGGGTGCGCATCACCTTGTCATCGTCGATCATCGCCACCACGGGCGCCTGACTGGCACTGCCCCGGGCTCGCAGCCTCACCCGGTTGCGATCCCCCTCCCGGCTGAAGTTCACCTCGTCAAACAGCCGGTGCACCAGCGCCAGACCATAGCCCCCCTCCTGGGGCTCGTCCGGCAGGGGTGTCGCCGCCAGTGCAGGCTGGGGCCCGCCATCGTCGTCGAGCAGCAGGCTCAGACCGGATTCATCCTGCTGCAGGGTGAGCCAGAGCTGGCTCGCCGGCGGCGAGCCATGGCGCACGATATTGGTGGCGAGTTCGCTAAAGCAGAGCAGCCAGTTGGCCTGCTCCCGGGGAGGCACCTGAAACAGCGCCAACCCCTGAGCCAGGCGGGCACGCAGGTCGCGCACCGACTGCAGGGTGGCGGGGGCGGATCGCAGCCACTCTTCCATCGCGTCTCCTCAGATCCGGAAATTGAGCAGGGCGCTGCGCCGGCACCAGCGTTTGAGCCACTCGGTCAGGCGGTTGCTCGGCAGCCGGTTGAGCTCGCGCAGGATCTCGCTGGCCAGCCCAGGGTTGACCCTGTCGTTGAACACGGCCCCTAGCAGGTTGGCCTCGGCCCGGGTCAACTTCTCCACGGCGCTCTGCACCATGGTGGTCGGCGTCACCCCGGCCAGCACCACCAGCAGGGCCCCCTCACAGGCGGCGCACACCAGATCCGCCGGGATATTGCCCCGGTTGAGGGCATTGAGGGGGGAGGTATCGAACAGCACAACGTCATAATGCTCGAGCCAGCGCACCAGCAGCTGGCGCAGGGTCTCCTTGTTGCGAAAGGCCATCAGATCCTTGCCGGGTGCCGGCAGCACCGCCAGGGTCTGACCCTGATGCAGAGGCTCGGGCACGTCGTTCGGGCCCCAGGCCAGGGGGGCAGACCGGCCAGGATGGCAGAGATTGAGATCCACCAGCAGGGTCTTGAGGCCGTCCGCCTCGGCGCGCCTGGCCAGCGCCTCGCAGATGGTGCTGACCCCCTCGCCCCCTTCCGCCGAGGTCACCGCCAGGGAGCGGATCCCCCGCGCCAGGGTCGAGGCGTAGAGCGACTCCAGTTCCAGGTACTGGATGGGGATGCTCATCTCACAGGGTTCCTATCAGGGCGACGACCGAGATGGTGGTGAGGATGTCCCGCATCCCGTCCATGAAGATGGCCCAGTTGCTGCTCTTGCTGTCGGGGATGAAGACGGTGTCCCCTGCCCTCAGCACCGGCAGCTTGCTGAAATCGGGCTCCTTGGCAAAGCCGTCCAGATCGAAGGTGCGCGCCTGATCCCCCTGGCCGCTGGCCGCCATGTTGATCACCACGATTTTCTTGATGTAGGCCGAGCTGGTCGGCCCGCCGGCTTCTGCCAGCAGATCCAGCAGGGTCATGGAGGAGTTGAAGCGATAGCGGCCGGGCCGGGAGATGGCCCCCAGCACCCGTATGGTGTTCTCCTTGGGCTCGTCGAGCCAGGGACGGTTCTTCTCCGGCAGGTAGATGGAGTCCCCCGGCAGCACTTTCGGCAGCAGGGTCTCGTCGCCGGTCTCGAAGTAGAGGGCCAGATCCAGCTTGCTCACCCGCGCCGTGCTGCCGTTGCGATGGGCGATGCGCACGTTGCGCAAATCCGCGGCGGCGGTGGGGCCATCGGCGGCGGAGAGGATGTCGATAAAGCCCATCTGATCGTTGAAGGCGTAGCGGCCAGGGGCGCCGACCTGGCCGAAGATGTAGATGGAGCTCTCCGGTGACTGGCGCACCCACTGGGATTTGTTGTCGCTGGGATCGGTGGGCAGCTCGGGGATCATGATGGTGAAGCCGGCGTGGATCCTGGGCAGGCTGCCAAGGGCCCCCCCCTGATGGAGGAACTTGTCGAGATCGAAGACGGTGGGCGTCGCCATTCCCCCCTCCGCCGTCAGTATCTGCACCTTGGCGATGTCGGCCCGCTCGCTCGGACCGCCGGCGTGGGCGATGAGATCGAGCAGGGACATCTCGTCAGACCATTCATAGCGCCCGGGAATGCGCACCGCCCCCATCACCATCACCGCCCGCCCCGGCGCGACCTTGAGCCAGGACTTCTCGTTGATGTCGGTCTTCTCGGGGATGAAGATGGCATCCCCCGGCCTTATCTGGGGCAGCGCCTTCTGCATCCCCTCGGTATAGGCCTGCAGATCGATGGGTTCGACGGTGCCGTCGGTGCGCAGCAAGCGGATCTGGCGGCTCTCCGCATAGCGGGTCGGGCCGCCTGCGTTGGCCAGGATATCGAGGAAGGAGTCCCCCTCCCGCCCCTCGTAGGCGCCGGGTTTGAACACCTCCCCCATGATGTAGATGGTGCGCGCCCCCCGCTTGATCTGCTCCTCGTCCTTGGGCACGAAGATGGTGGCACCGGGAGCCAGGGCGGGCAGCAGCTTGCTGTTGCCGGAATCGAGATAGGCCTTGAGATCGAACAGCTCGGGGGCGTCCCCGTTGATCACCCGGATCCGCTCCACCCCGGCAAAGCGGGTCACGCCACCGGCCCGCATCAGCAGATCCACGATGGAGTTGCCGCTCTTGAAGCTGAAGGCTCCCGGGCTGTTCACCTCGCCAAACACCTTGATCGCCTTGCCGGTGTCGCCATCGCCCCCGGCCGCCAGGGTGGCCGCATCGAAATCGATCTGGACGTTGCCGATGAGGGGGGATGCGGGCACGAACACCACGTCGAGGGATTGCAGCGGGGGCAGCAGGGCGGCATCGCCGGTATCGAGATAGCGCTTGTAGTCGAAGCTGGAGACGCTGTCGCCGCGGCGCACCTGCATGTTGTTGAGCTGGGCCCCCGGCACCAGGCCGCCGGCGGCATCGAGCGCCATCTGTATGTTGCCGTCGGGGGCGAGATCATAGCTGCCGGGCTTTTTCACATAGCCCATGACGCTCACCAGCAGGCGTTTTTCCAGGAGCGCCACCGTCAACTGGGAGAGGTTGTTGTAGACGGGATTGAGGGCGGTGCGGATGATGGCCTCGGCCTCGGGGAGCGTCTTGCCCCCTACCACCACGTCCCCCACCTCGGGCAGGGTGATTTGCCCCTGCTTGTTGATCTGGAAGGGCTGATCAAATGCCGCCTCCCCCGGCTGCACGATTGAGAGCCTGTCCCCGGGTGCCAACAGGGTGCTGGCCAGCAAGGGGTGGGTAAACAGCAAGAAAACAAGACCAATCAATCCTTTGATAGCGCCCCGAACCATAGAGATCCTTTTTGTTCGCTACGTTTGCCCCCACTGCCGCAAGGGGAGTCCAGACCAGTTACCGCTACAACCCCCACGGGTTGTCTTTTCCAGCTGCAAACGCGCTTGTTGTAATGATTGTGCCAGCATAGCCTGACGCCAGGCGACCTCTGACCAGAGCCGGCCATGCATATCCCGAACGATGTCAACTCGTTGAGATTGTAGTAGTTTCAGCCCGGCTGGCATGCAGTCGCCCAGGTGGGCCTGCTGCAAGTCGGCCAGTTGCTGATCGAGCCTCTGTTGACGCTCATCATAACCCGACAGCAGGCGCTCTTCACCCTCATTTAACGGCAACCGGGTGGGCCTCACCTCGGCCATCCCTCCCCTGCCCTCCGGGGGCCATTGGGTACAGCCCGAGGCCAGCACGCACATCCAGAGGATGCACCCGAGTTTCATGATGTCGCCGCCATCATGCCGGAAGCGAGCATGTAAGCTTTTACGTTCTCATGACAGGGGATGGAGCGGTTGATGTGCAGCATCTCCAGCAGGTCATAGGGCTGGCCCGGGCCACAGATGAGCTCTAAATGATGCCCATTCATGACCAGGCGCTTGTGCAGAAACACCAGGGCACCGATGCCGGACGAGTCGATGAAATGCACGTCTCGCAGATCGGCGAGCACATCCCCGGCATACTCCGACAACTTCTCGAACAAGGGGCGCAGCTCGCCGACAGCCATCGCATCGAGTTCGTTTTCCAAGGCCACTACCTGGGTGTCATTCAGGGTGTAGGTCATGCTTTCCATGTTGAAGCTCCTTGTGCTGTTGCAAGACGGCTCATCGCCATGACACCGAGAGCGTTGCAAGAGCTATGCCGAACCCAGCTGACTCCATCCTTTGCTCGCTATCCCTCACCAGGGGGCACCATGGCGACCTCTCTTTTCGGGAAATTGTTACCAATTTGCAACATGACGCCGATACCTTCCTCGCAAAATGCGATGAAAAAGCGCGACACACCCCGAATGTCGGTGCTCAGGCCCCGAAAATCGCGGCATTGCTTCTTCGGCATGCTTCTTGCCCCTGCTTCTGATACCGACACCTGTGGTTCTCCTGGTGTCAGCGTCGAACGGATTCATGGAGGAAGGTATGAGACTCAATTTTTATATAGCCCCCCTGCTGGCCATTCTTTGCGCTACCGCCCAGGCGACTCCCGATCCCGACAGTGCGCAGCTCAGGGTGGAAGGCGCCATCACCCAGCCCAACTACCAGCAGTCTGCCCTGTGGGACAAGGCCATGCTGGATGCGCTCCCCGAGTACGAGATCAAGACCCACACCCCCTGGTATGACGAGGAGAAGGTCTTCCGTGGCCCCCGTCTGAGCGACCTGCTGGCCAAGGTGGGCGCCACCGGCACGCAGCTGACCATCACCGCCCTCAACGACTACTCGATCCAGGTGCCCACCAGCGATGCCACCCGGTATCAGGTGATCCTGGCCCGCAGCATCAATGGCAAACCGCTGTCGGTGCGTGACAAGGGGCCGCTGTTCCTCATCTATCCGTTCGACCAGTACCCGGAGCTTCGCAACAAGCTCTATTACGGCCGCGCCATCTGGCAGATCAGCCAGATCAAGGTGGAGTAGACCCCATGAAATCCATGGCAGCGAGTCAACGTTCCCTGCTGGTGGTGCTCTGTGTCCTGCTGCTGGCCTTTGCCGGCATCAGTACCATCCAGTACCGGCAATTCCAGGAGCTGCCGCGCAGCACCAGCCAGGGGGAAGACAACGTCATGTGGAACTATTTCCAGCTCTACAACGAGGCACTGCGCTTTCAAAATGCGCTGCGCCATGACTCGCAAGCCAAATTCCAGCTCAGATACGACATCCTGGTCAGCCGGATGGACCTGGTGCTGGAGAGCAAGGATCGCAACCTGCTGCAACACACGCCCATCTACCAGCAGGCCAGCAAGGAGATGCGCCGTTTCACTGCCCTGGCCGATCTCTGGCTCGGGCCTGAGCAGGACAAACCGCTGGATCCAGACTCCCATCAAACCCTGATCCAGGGGCTGGAGCAGCTGCTGCCCCAGCTCCATCGGCTGACCCTGGAGGTCAACGAGCAGGCAACCCTGTTCGACCTGGCCCGTCGTGACGGCGTGCGCAAGCAGATCATCATCACCACCCTGATCGCGGCGTTGCAGTTTTCCCTGCTGTTTGTGCTTGCCCTGCTGATCTGGCGGCAGATGAACCTTTCTTTCCTGCAGCACAAGATGATGCAGCAGCTCAACGAGAAGCTGCTCAAGGCCAACCGCGAGGCCGAGGCGGGCAAACGGGCCAAAAGCAGTTTCCTGGCCAACATGAGCCACGAGATCCGCACCCCCATGAACGGCATTCTCGGCATGCTGTCACTGCTGGCTGACCGCACCATGGCGCCCAGAGAACGGGAATATCTGGAGACGGCCAGGGAATCGGCCAACCATCTGCTGGGGCTGCTCAACGACATTCTGGATATTTCAAAACTGGAGGAGGGTCGCATCGAGTTGCAGCTGGTGCCTTGCCATCTGCCCAAGCTGCTGGAAGACATCCGGGCCTTGATGCAGAACAACTGCAGCGCAAAAGGGATCCAGCTCTCCCTGACCCTGGCCCCTGACACGCCGGAATGGCTGATGATGGATCCTCTGCGGGTACGCCAGATCCTGTTCAACCTGCTGAACAATGCCATCAAGTTCACCCACCAGGGTGCCGTCACTATCAGGGTGGACAGCCAAGCTCTGGACAAGGATCGCCATGCCATCCGCATCGCTATCCAGGACACGGGGATCGGCATGAGCCGCCACCAGATAGAGAATCTGTTCCAACGCTTCTCCCAGGCCGATGTCTCCATCACGCGGCAATATGGCGGCTCCGGGCTGGGCCTCGAGATCTCCCGCAACCTCGCCCGCCTGATGGGAGGGGATATCTCGGTCGAGAGCCAGGAGGGCTGTGGCAGCACCTTCACCTACAGCTGGCCTGCCCGGGTGACGACCCCCTCCATCGTCTGCCTCCCTGCCAAACCCGTGGCACAGGAGCGCTATCGCATCCTGCTGGTAGATGACAATGCCACCAATCGCAAGGTGATCGGCGCCATGCTCGACTCGGTCGGCCACCAGGTCACCCTGGCGATACAGGGGGCAGAGGCCCTGGACAAACTGGCACAAGCCAGCTTCGACCTGGTGCTGATGGATGTGCAGATGCCGGTCATGGACGGGCTGGCGGCCACCACCCATATCCGGGCCTCACAGCAGCCCTGGGCCGACATTCCCATCATCGCCCTGACCGCCGATGCCATGCCCGAATCGAAGCAATACTATCTGTCCCACGGGATGAACGGCTATATCACCAAGCCCATCAACAAGGAGACGCTGCTTGGCGAGATCAACCGGCACGTGATACGGGAACAGTTCAAGCGCAACCTCACCCGCACCACGCCAACCTGAGCAATGCGTCGGAGCTGGACGCCAGGCCTGATAGCGATATCGACCATACTGCCGCATTGACTCCCCTGATTGGAGTGAAGCAGCACGCCTGACAGATTCCCCCGCTGCTGATACGCCATCTCGAGCACTTTCACTACCAAGTCAGCCTCAGGTCTGTCAGACATTGACCCGCCGGGTATGGAGGTCAAGCACCGCCGCCAAGTCATGCCACCGACCCACACGTAAATGATATTGCCACACCTGATTGGGCTGCGGGGGAGCAAATTCACGCACCAGAAGATTCGGACTACCCGGTCGTACTGCCCTGGCGACCTTTAGGCATGAAAACCGGGTTGCCTGGACGCCAGTCCCTAAAAGACTCTCAAACACGTTTCGGGAAAAAGCTCTACCTAGCTAAAGGTTACACAGTGGGCCATCTGGCTACATGTTCAATCATTTTCACAATCTGATCCGGTTTTGCCTGAGTTGGCATCATGCCCCAGCGAGAAATTTTATCATTGCCAATTCTTAACATGCCGGTATGCGTTGCAACGATCCCATCAATAGCAGGATCAGAATTATAGAACCCCAAACGGTAGCGTACTAAATCCACCAACTCTGGCTCACCGGTCATAAATAACCAACCAGATGGTATATTATGCTGCCTAACATAATGAGACAGGTGGGATACGGTGTCCTGCTCCGGCATTATGGTTAACGAACACATCTGCACGGGGGCACCTTGCATTTTCTTTGATATTAGCCGTTGAACCTGTATGAGATTGCTAGTAGCCAATGGACATGAGCTCACGCAGTCAACATACATCATGTTCATGACCAGAATTTTGTTTTTTACGATGTCATCATAAAATTTCACCTCCCTTCCCTCGTGTGTCAATAATGAAACATTCGGTATCTTACTCGGACCAAGATAAGGCACCTTGGTGGTTTTAGATTGCGTAACGGCAATTAATGGCAAACTTGCCATGGTTCCCACAGCACCCAAACCCAATAAAAGTTGACGCCGTAGGCTGCTATTGTAGCCATCAAGATTCATCTTATGACTCCTTAGTCATTAATATAACAATGCTATCCGTCACAATAAAACTTTATCACTCTCATTAAATAACATCCCAACGGACCATCATCACATGATCCTCATGAATTAGATTATGACAATGAATAACATATTTGCCAGTGAAATCACGAAACTCCAGATAGACACGGACCTTTGAATTTGGTTCCAACACATAAACATCCTTGCGCCCTTGCTCATGGGGCGGGACTGGTACTTTGATTCCATCAATAACTTTGCTCAATATACGCCCCTCCTCAAGGTGAACATGGATAGGATGTGCCCAACCGCCAGAGGGATTTACAAATTCCCATATCTCTGAGGAGCCCTTTTTAACCGTCACTGCCGCTTTGGTTGCATCAAATAATTTGTCGTTGACCACCCACAGACCACTTTTATTTTCGAATACCCAACGCCGCACAGGTATATTTAGTCTTCTTAATTCATCCTCTGTCTTGCTGAACTTCCCAGGTAAATTCCTTAATAACATGCCGTCTTTAAGTTCCACACTGGGATCATCAACAATGCCGGGAGAAACAATGATTTTCATTATCCGTTGGCCCGGGGTTCTAACCTTACCGGGTTTACTAGTTTGTGTTTGTTCCAGTCGATTAACAAGATAAAGCTCCACAGGTTTACCCTGCGTGCTATAACGACTGAAGTCCATGATGATATCGGCTCGCTCTGCACTTCCCAATCTTATGCTCTTGGTATTCATCAGCGGATACTTAAGCAGATTGCCGTCGTTAGCGATATAGGTAAAGCTCTGTATTACATTGTATTTATCCACGATAGCCAGATCATAAAACCGGCTAGGACCAGAGTTCAGGAAGCGCATCCTGTACCTTCTTCCAACGACATCCCAAACCGGCTCTATGTGGCCATTGATGATAATTTTATCCCCCAACACACCTTCTGGGTGAAGTTGATCGTAATAGAGCATACCTTTGGAATCAAAGCGCCGATCACCAATACTGAAGGGATAGTCGTAATTACCACTGGGAAGCCGCAATGCATCAGCACTGTAATCATTTTCATTCCCTGTATCTCTTTCATCAAATAACAGATAAAAT